>NZ_JYCN01000015.1 GCF_000876655.1 Arthrobacter sp. SPG23 | reverse complement strand
TGATGCCCAGCAGGTTGTCCACCAGGCCCATGCCGGCGAAGAGGATGAACAGCGGGACCACCGACGTGATGATGGGCAGGGACTGCATCACGAACAGCAGCAGGGAGTAGCCGGAGACCGCCTTGCTGCGGCCGCGGGAGAGGACGTAGCCGGCGGGGGCGGCGACGGCCACGGACACCAACACGGTGGAAAGGGTGGTGATGAGGCTGTTCTGCAGCCAGGTGGCCGCGAGGGTTCCGTCGAACACGTTGGCGAGGTTCTCGAAGGTCAGGCCCGTGGCAGTGCTGGTCGGGCCGGGGGTGAAGGCGAGCACCACGGTGACCATGATGGGGACGAGGACCACAGCGGTAATGGCCAGGATCGCGACGAACCTCCACCACTGGCCGCGGTGGCCGGCTTCGGAGAGGACGCGCTTGTTTTTGGCTGGGCCGCCGACGCCGAGGACCGGGCCGGACTCGGGATGGGCGTGGACTGCTGCGCTCATTATTCGACACTCGACTTTCGGATCTGGCGGTACAGGAGTACGGAGATGACCACCAGCGTCATGGTCATGAGGAAGGCGATGGCGACGCCGGGGCCGGTGGCGAAGTCCTGGAAGACAGTGCGGTAGGCCAGGACCACCAGGGAGGTGGTGGCGCTGACGGGGCCGCCGCCGGTGAGCAGGTAGATGGTGGGGAAGTCGTTGACGCAGAAGATCGTCATCAGGATCCAGGAGATGTAGGTGGAGCGGGCGATCAGCGGCAGGGTGATCTGGGTGAACTGCTGGAACCGGGTGGCGCCGTCCATGCTGGCGGCTTCGTAGACGGTGGTGTCCACCGAGGCCAGGGCGGCGGAGATCATCATCATCATGAACGGGAAGCTGACCCAGACTTTGAACACCATCACGGTGATGGCGGCGAGGTTGGGATCGGCCAGGAAGAGCGGGGTGCCCAGGCCGAGGTTCCGGAACAGGGACGGGACCAGGCTGTCAGGGGTGGCAACGAGCCAGTTCCACGCGGTGGAGGACACCACGATCGGCACCACCCACGGCAGGAGCAGCAGGACCTTGAACGTTGCGCCGGCGGGGATTTTGGTGCGGAGCAGCAGGGCCAGGCCCAGGCCCACCAGCCAGGAGCCGAAGACGCCCACGATGGTGAACCACAGGGTGAACTGGGCGGCTTTCCAGAACGCCGGCGAGGACAGGACGGTGGCGAAGTTCTCCCCGCCAACGAAGTTGCCGGTCTGGATCAGGGAACCGTCGTGCGTGGCCTGCACACCGGCGTGAATGAGGGGATAGCCGTGGATCAGGACGAGCAGGACCACGGAGGGCAGCAGGAGCCAGAAGAAGGTCCGGCTGGTCTGCGCGCTGAGCTTGCTCTTGCGGTTGGCGGGGCCGCCGGGTTTCGGCGATCCGGCCCCGGACCCGCCGGGGGCAAGGCCCCGGCGGGCCCGGGAGAGGCCGGACGGTGCCATGGTGGATGACATGCTGGCCGCCTACTTGTTAAGGACGGTTTTAAGGCCGGACTCGAACGCCTGCAGGGCGGACTTTGCGTCCGTCTTTCCGGTGAGGACCGTCTGGGTGAACTCGTTCAAGGCCTGACCGCCGTCGAGCACCGCGAGGTTCGCATTCAGTTTGTCGCCCTGGGCTGCCAGAGTCTTGGCGATCGGCTGCCATTCCTTCACGATCTTGACGTTGTTCGGATCGCTCGCGAATTCCGGGAGCTCGGCGATGGACTTGAACACCGGCAGAGCGTTCATGAGCTTCTGCTTCCACAGTTCCTTGAGCTGGCCCAGATAGTACACGAGGAACGCCTCGGATGCCTCCTGCGACGGAGTGTTGGTGTACATCATGATGTTGTTCGGGAACACGAGGCCGCCCTTGTCCCCGTGCGGACCGGCGATAGGGCTCGCCACGAGGAGATCTCCCGATGTGTCACCGACTCGCGTGTCCATCTGGGACACATGAGCGCCGAAAGCCGCCTTCTTGTCCTTCCACTGCGCATCGAGGTTAGCGCTGGTATAACTAACTGCCGCTGGATCAATGATGCCGTTGGAAACCAATTCCAACAGGAATTCAGTCGCTTCAACATTGCGGTCGTTTAGGACGTCGAGCTCGCCGTCCTTGGTGAATACACCGCCGCCGTTGTTGATCATCATCATGATCATGGCCTGGTTGCCGATGTTATTTCCCGCACCGGCACCGGTGGCGAAGCCGACTGCCCCAATCTTCTTCAAGGCCTTCCCGGCCTCAAGTAGAGTTGCCCAGTCCTTGGGAACATCCACCCCCGCCTGCTCAAACAGGGACTTGCGGTACCACATCACGCGCATGGACAGATGCCAAGGAACAGCTACATAGCCTTTGTCGGTCTTGAAGGGCTCAACCACTCCGGGGAGGAAGTCGTCGTACATGCCGTTTTTCTTCAGAGTTTCAATGAGATTGTCCGCGTAGGCGATCTGGCCCTGCTGCTCAAACTGGAAGGCCTGGAAGCCGCCGCCGGTGGACACCGCCGGACCTGTCTTGGACGCAATGGCAGATGAAAATGTCTGGTAGAAGTTGTTCCACTGGATGATCTGGTAGCTGGCCTTGCTGTTGGCTCCGGAGAAACCTTCCGTGAGCTTCTTGGATGCCTCGTTGAGGGCGGGGGTTGCCCACGGCATGTCCCAGAACTTGATGGTTCCACCCGCACTCCCGCCGCTTTGGGAAGCGGAGCCGCCGCCACAGGCGGCCAGAAGGGGTACGGAAGCAGCCGCGGCGGTCAGGCCTAGAAAGCCACGGCGGGAGAATGTTGTGCGGGTGGTGGTCATGGCTGGTCCTTCGTCTTTGAGGAGTTTGGCAAAGCAGCTAGTCGCCGGGATGTGGGTTGCCGGTTACTGACTCGATTAAGTAGATGCCTGTTTCCAGTATCAGACCGGGCTCTTGACGGCGTCCAATATCTATTCGGTGATCAGTTATCCGAAATGCCTCTGAATGCGGCTTTCGCCTCAGGTTGAATTGCGGACAACCAGCGCGAGCACGTCAAGCTTTGGACTGCTCGGCGGCACTTCCCCGTTGATCCCGGCTGCGATTCGGTCGGCAAAATAGCTTCCGAACAGGGCATGATTTTGCCGGATGGTGGTTAGTGCGGGTGACATGAATTGGGCGAACGGCTCGTCGTCGACGCCAATGACGGCCAGATCCTTGGGGGCCGTCATCCCTGCAACCCGCATTCCAGCCAGGATCGCTGCGGCAATTTCATCGTTGTAGGTCGCCACAGCTGTGACGTTGGCCGGCGTCACGGACAGTCCGCGGACTGCCCCTATTGCACTGTCCAGGCTGAGGTCAACGTCAACAGTGGAAGGCTCATCCAAGCCCAAGGCTAGGCAGGCCCCTCGAAATCCTTCGAACCGTTCGGTATTGAGTGCATCCAGCCTTGGATTGCTGCTGCGGGCATAGCCAAGACGTCGATGGCCCCGTGAGACCAGGTGATGCGCCTGCATGGCACCGATACGATCCTGTTTGATGCCAAAATCCGATATGGCGGCAGCCGCTATGAATGTTCCCCCTTTTTGGATGAGCAACTCATCCTTTGCGTCGATCGCGTCCACCGTCATCACTGCTGCAGGCGCCAGTTGACGCCAGAGTGAAATCAACGAGCGGTCCGGGCCCAGTCTTTGGAGGAGAAGGGACAAGCCCCGCCGTGCCAGTCCGTCGGTAACTTGCTCGATCACCCTGGTAAGAGCGTGACTCAGCGGCCAGTCTGGCAGCACAAACAGGACGAGATCGTTTCGGCCCATACGGAGAGCCCGCGCCGCTGCCAGCGAGGTGTAGTCCAACTGACGAACGGCGTCGATTACCCGGCGCCGCGTTTGTTCCGGGATGGTCTGATGCGGGGTTTGATTGAGCACGTAGCTGACGGTGGTTTTTGACACGCCGGCGGCTTTCGCGACATCAGACGCTGTCACTCTGCGTGTCCGCGGCACTACCACTCCTTCTTGCAAGGCGTTCTTGCTTCACCTTGCCAGCGAATTCATTCAGCGTCCAATACCAATTCCGCACCACGTTATCTGTACTCCAGATATATAGCTTCAGACTGATGTGGCCTCACAATCCGTAACGGCGGATTCTTTCGTAAAGCGTCCCGCGTGAGATGCGCAACCGCTCAGCGGCATCCGATTTGTTCCCGCCACACTCACGCAGCACAGACGCGATAATCTCCCGCTCAGCGAGTTCAAGCTGACTGAGCAACGGCGGACTTGATGTCCGCTGCCCCTCGGAACCCTTCGCAGCAGCCCGCGCAAGGCCCGCAACATTCAGACGGCTGAGCACTAGCGAACAGCCTTCAGAGGTCTTCGGCGGTATCACTGGCACGATCTGAGCCCGCACACCCGTGGGCAGGACGAACTCCCGGGTAAACGGTCCGGCTTCCTCGACGTACTGCCATAGCTGTTCACGATCAAGTGATAGCCCTCCCAGGCCGTCCTCCGCGATCATGGTGTATCGGTCCAGGGTGACGACGGCAGCTCCCGTACCCGCCTTGACGCGCAAGTGTGCGTCAAGGAGCCGCTGATGCCGGGCGCGTGAAAGACGGGTGAGAGAATCCTGAATCCCGGCAACCATCATGTTCAGCGCAATTTTCAGGTGCGGGTTTTGCTCGCCCGCAAGACATGTGACGTTGACGGCGCCCAGCAACTTCCGGGTGACCGGGTGCAAGACGGGACTCGCTGCGCAGACAAGCTTGTGCATGCGCTCATCCAGATGGTCAGTGCCCTGGACGACTGTGGTGGCGCGGGTCGCGAGCGCGACACCCACTCCATTGGTGCCCGCCGAACGCTGAGCGAGGTCGGCGCCCTCGGTGACATCCGCGCGCGCGAGATGCCGACGCAAGCTCGGAGCCGCTGCCCATTCGTAGGTCACCTTCCCAGTGGCATCGGTAAGGGCGAGCCAGGTCGTTGTCCCTTCGAGGGCGACCTGCGTCGAAGTGATCACTCTTCGCGCTACCGTCAAGAGCGACAACTGCCCCTCGATCGAATCCGACATCTCGTTGTTCCTCCGCGTCATTGCGTTGATGGGCCCCCTCCAGTGTGACATAAGCCACAATCCCGCCCGGGCCTCGCGTGCGGGATTGTTCAAACCTTGAACACTCCAACCCATCAGCAATGCCAGATGACGGAGCGATGTTCAAGTTCTGCACGGACCGCGGATTTCGGCGTTCTTCTCCGCAAAGATCAAAGCACCGGTTCGATCCGGGATGGCTCCAAAACCGACGGAGCCCACTCCTGCCCGGTCGGCCAAGGCGCCCCGACAAGAACGTCGCTGGGTGGACTGCCGTTCTTCGCGCTACATACCGGGCATTTAAGCCCCGTTTCCTCACGCACCCGTTCTCTCTATTCAAAGGAGCATAGAAATAATGAAATTCCCGTCTTCCCGCGCCTGGCGAAAAATCGCCGTCGGGTTCCTCGCCGCAGGCCTCGTCACCTCCACCGCTGCCTGCAGCACCAGCAGCAGCGCTGCTCCAGGTGCCCCTGCCGCGTCCCAAGGCAAGGGCACCGGCACGACGGATGGTGGCGGCGCGCTCCTCAAGGTCTTTATGCCGTCGACGTCGAATGTCTATCTGGCGGCCGCCTCGCAGTCCATCAAGGACGAGGCCAAAGCCCTCAATTACACCGTCAACATCGTCGAGAACAACTGGGACCAGACGGAACAGGACCAGCAGGTCCAGGAATGGCTCGCCACCGGTGAGCGCGCAGCCGCGGTCCTGATGTGGCCGGCCGGCGCCGCTGCCGCAACGAACTCGATCCGCCTGCTTTCCGCGCAGGCACCGGTGATCCAGTTCAACAACCTGGTCACTCCGGAAGCGTCCAAGTACGTGACCGCCTACGCGGGGGTCTCGGACACCGGCATCGGTAAGGAAGCCGGAGCCAACGCGCTCGCCGCTGTCGAGAAGCTGAAGGCTGAAGGGGTCAAGTTCCACGGTCCCGACGGCAGGCCCAACGTCGTCGAGATCCGGTTCACCGCCGGGTACGCCGCTGGTGACGACCGCGAGAAAGCCTTCGCCGAAGCCACGCCCGGGGCGTTCAACATGCTCGCCGTCGAACCCACCCCGACCGTTGACGCGCAAGGCGGCTTCAAAGCAGCCAGCCAGGTCATACCGCGGTTCCTCGGACAGGGCATCGACATCGTCTATGCACACAGCAACGACGTGGCCAACGGCGTGGTTCAAGCTCTGGAGCAAAACGGGCTGAAGCCGGGCAAGGACGTCATTCTTATCACCGGGACCTCCTCCGGTGACATGACCAACCTGCGCAGCGGCAAGATCTGGTCGGCCACCCTGCAGTCCCCGGTGATCGAGGGCGCCCTCGTCGTCCGGACCGCCGCGCAGTACATCGCCACCGGTCAGGTGCAGTCCGGCGAAGTCACCATTGAATCGTCGTCGGCCAAGCCCGAGCTCAAAGTCGAGGCCCCGCACGCGGCCACGTACATGATGAACCCCCAGGTGACAGCCGAGAACAATGCCTCGTTCGATATCTGGGGCCTCTCGTTCGACAAGCTGATGGGCAAATAGGCCCCCTCTGCTGGAGTCAGCCCCCACCGCGGAGCCTCGGATACCTCCCACCCGCGGAGCGATCCGAGGCTCCGCACCCATCTGGTGCGCGCCTTGCTGCGCCACCCAATGCAAACCTAGGAGACACTATGCCTGGAAGCACTCCCCTTCGCTCGAGCGAGCGGCATCTTCAAGTCCTACGGAGCAGTGAACGCCCTCTCGGACGTGCACTTCGAACTCCGGGCCGGCGAGGTCATGGCCCTCTTGGGTGAGAACGGCGCCGGCAAAAGCACAATCGTCAAGGTCATCTCAGGCCTCGTCTCACCCGACAAGGGTTCCATCGAAATCGATGGGACCCCCGCAAATATCTCCACCGTCTCGCTGTCACAGGCGGCCGGGATCGCCGTCGTCCAGCAAGAGTTCAGCACGGTCGGAACGATGACCGTGGCCCAGAATCTCGTACTCGGCCAGCAGGGGGCGCCCTGGTGGTGGAGCCCCCGCAAACTGAACGACAATGCCGTCGCGATCCTTGAACGCGTCGGGCTGGCCGGCCTCAACCCGTCGACGCCCGTCGAGGAACTCTCCGTCGCGGAGATGCAACTTCTTGAGATCGCGCGCGTACTGGCCAGGGACGCCAAGGTCATCATCTTCGACGAACCGACCGCCGCCCTCTCGGACGCCGAGATCGTCCGCGTGCTGGACGCCGTCAAGCGGCTCGCGTCGGAGGGACGGAGCGTCGTTTATGTCACCCACAGACTGGGCGAGGTTTTCGAGATTGCTGACCGCGTCACCGTCTTCCGCAACGGCAAGAGCGAAGCTCCTCTTGAGGTCAGAGAGCTCGACGTCGAGACGATCGTCGCCAAGATGATCGGCCGGGAACTGGGCCACCTCTATCCGGGGAAATCCGCGACTTTCGGTGAGGTCGTGCTGGAGACGCGCGGACTCCGGATTCCCGAGCTCCGTTCCGAGATCAACTTGACTCTCCGGCGTGGAGAGATCCTGGGTCTGACGGGACAGCTCGGCTCGGGAACGGCAGAGCTGATGGAGGCCCTTGCCGGCGTCGGCGAGATCGTCTCCGGTGAGGTTCTCGTGGACGGCCAGACGCTCAACACCCGCGGCAGGCAGAACGGAATCTCGGCCGGCGTCGCGTACTGCTCCGCAGACCGGAAGAAGGACGGAATCTTCGCAAAAGTCCCGATCCGCCGGAACCTGTCGTCGCCCTGGCTGCACCGGCTGTCCGCCGCAGGGTTCGTCAGCGCCCGGCAGGAGGTCGACGAGACGAACCGTTTCGCAGCTCACTTCGCCATCGACGCCAAGCGCATGAACTCGAACGTTGGAACGCTCTCCGGCGGGAACCAGCAAAAGGTTGCCCTGGGCAAATGGCTAGGAATCAACCCGCGCGTTCTCCTGGTTGAGGAGCCCACCCGGGGCGTAGATATCGGCGCGCGCGCCGATATCTACGCCCAGCTTCGACGACTCAGCGACTCGGGGGTAGGCGTGATCGTCAGCTCCTCGGACACCAATGAAATCCTGGGCCTTTCTGACACGATCGCCACCTACTTCCGCGGCGAACAAACATCTATCCGACCAGCGGACGAGTGGACAGAATCCGCCCTCGTTCGCGAAGTAATGCACCGTGAGGATGCGAATCATGTCTAGTACAGCAAGCATTGCAACCAACTTCATTGCTCCGTCGCAACGAGGCAGCGTAATTCGCTTCGTCACCAGCTACACCCTCCCGCTCCTCGTGGCGGCAGTGTTCGCGGTAGCTGCCATCAGCACACCCGATTTCGCAACGTTCGCGAATCTTCGCGCGATCCTCATCAATACCTCGATCGTTGGAATCATCGCGGTCGCAATGACCGCGATCACGATCTCGGGCAATTTCTTCTCGCTCGGCATCGCATCCTCCACCGTGCTCGCCGGGATCGTGTTCCTCGCCGTGTCCGGACTGACCGGATCGGCGCTGGCAGGGCTCGGCGCCGCCGTCATGCTCTCGGTGGCACTAGGAATCCTGCAGGGCCTCATCGTCGGAGCCGGACTCAATCCGGTCATCACCACCCTCGCCGTGGGCTCAGTCATCTACGGCCTGGTGGCGATCACCACCAAGGGGGCCGTGGTCACTGCCGGCAGCGTGGACGTGGCGTGGCTGGCAACGTGGAACTTCCTGGAAATCCCTCTGCCGGTCTACATCTTCGTACTGTTCATAGCCGTTGCCTGGTTCCTCACCGAACACACGCTGATCGGGCGGAATATCCACTTACTCGGCGCCAACCGCGCCACCGCAAGGAACAGCGGCATCTCTCCCCGGGCCACCACGATCTGGGCCTTCATCGCGTTCGGGGTTGGCCTCGGAGTGGCCGGCGCGCTGAATGCCTCACAGCTGCACCAGATGCAGGCGAACGACCTTGCCGGACTCACGATGGACGTTATCGCAGCGGTCCTGGTTGGGGGCACCGCCGTATCGGGCGGCGAAGGTTCCCCCACCCGGTCCGCGCTCGGTGCACTGCTCATAGTGGCACTGGGAAACATCATGCTCCTGCACGGCCTCGACAACGGCTGGCGCGTGTTCCTCGTCGGCGGCATCGTCGTGGTGCTCGTCGTAGCCCTCCACGTTCTCAGAAAGGTCAGCACCCGATGAATGCTGCAAGGGAATTCTTCCTCAAATACGCGCTCCAAATCGTCGTCCTTGTCCTGGTTGTCGGCATCATGGCCACGGTCTCACCCAGCTTCCGTGGGGAGGCCGCCCTGTTCTCGTCGCTTGAACGACTCATCCCACTCGGTGTCGTCGCGGCCGGGCTCGCGGTGACGATGATCGCCGGGGAGTTCGATCTCTCAGTCGCGTCCATGGCCGCCCTTGCGGGCGCGATCGCCGTACAACTCGGGGGCCTCGGCCTGATCGCAAGCATCCTCATCGCCACAGTCGTGGGTGTGTTGCTCGGCTCGCTCCAGGGCTGGGTGATTGCACGGCTCGGAATCAGCTCCCTCGTGTTCACCGTAGGAACGCTGATCCTGCTCCGCGGCGCAACCTGGCTGGCAACCGGCGGCGTCCCGGTGACCCTCACTAACTACAATCTGAGCGACGCACTCATGATTCGGATCTGGGTCTTCACACCCCTGTCCCTGACAACGATCGCCGTACTCGCCGTTCTAGGTATCTTCCTGTCGCGGACACGATGGGGCCGAGAGATTTCATCGATCGGCGGGGCACGGCAGGAGGCCGTCGCCTCGGGGGTCAAGCTCAAGTCGCGTCTGGTACTCGCCTTCGCCATTTCCGGCGGATGCGGAGCCCTAGCCGGGGCGCTGTCGTCTTTCCGGGGCGGGTCTGCGACGCCGGATGGCCTGGCCAACATGCTTCTTCTGGCGCTGGCGGCAGTCCTCATCGGCGGCGTCAGCCTCACCGGAGGGCGCGGAGGCATGGTGAACGTCGCGTTCGGCATCGCCATCACCGCAGTCCTCGCCGCGGGGATGTCCTCGATCGGCGTCAAGGCTTTTGTCACCGAGCTCTTCACGGGCGTCCTGCTGCTGGTGGTGATCCTCTTGGAATTCGTCATCGCAAAGGTGGTGGCCCACAAGGCTGTTCTTCGGAGGCGCCAGCCTCACCTGGCCGTTACCTGAGAAACTGCTGCTCAGGCTGGGCCGGTTCCGGGGCGCTCCGCTCTGATCAGCGGGGCGCCCCGCCAAGCGTCTCCGGCGAGGGACCGCACGGCGTGTGACTGGTGTTTAGAAATCCACACCGACGAGAAAACGGAAGCCGGCGGCGGCGTCTGGGCCCTGGGCACATTTGCGCCGCCTCGAGCAATGTGGAGGTTGCCTGCAGGGGTTGGCATGAACGCCCACCGAGAACACACCGACCCGAATAAAGGGTCATCATCGTCGGGAGGGTTGCCACTATTGTGCCGGCCCATCTTCCTGTTGTTTACAGGCATTCGTGAGAGGGCCGCCCGACCACGCCTTTACTGAGATCGAGTTGTCGCAGTCAAACGGCGGCTTGCGTTCTACGCAAGCCGCCGTTTGGCATCTACTGCATACGGAAACGAACCGAATTCAAACGCCGCAATTCAGGCACGCAAGGCTTCGGTCAGCCGTTGTGGCTACACGAGAACCATGCCGCCGTCGATCATGATGGTCTGGCCCGTCATGTAGTCGGAGTCTGAGGAGGCGAGGAATAGAGCTGTGCCAACCACGTCCTCCGCGACGCCCTTGCGTCCGATCAGATTCGCTCCGGAAAAGGACTCGAAGGCCTCGCCAGGATGCGATGTATCACCCATCTCCATGAGATCGAGGTCAAGCTTCTTCCATAGGGGGGTGTCTACAACCCCCGGGGCAAAGGCATTGGATGTGATCTTGTGCTTGGCCAGTGCGTGGGCAGCTGACTGGTTCAGTGCGGTCACCGCGAACTTGCTCGCGCAGTAGGACGCGAAGTTCGGGTAGCCCTGACGGCCTGCGATGGAAGACGTGACAATCAGCTTGCCCCCGGTGCCCTGCTCGATCATCTGCTTGGCCGCTTCCTGCTGACAGATGAGAGTACCCAGCCCATTCACGTCCAGCGTGCTTCGGAAGTTCTCTTCGGTGGTTTCAAGGAAGTGTGTCGGCTTGATGATGCCCGCGATGGCGAACATGCAGTCGAGCCGGCCGAACGATTCAACGCTCGTCTTGACAGCCGTTGCTACGTCGTCGCGGTTGACGACGTTACCGGAAACCGCCACGGCGTTGCCGCCAGCCGCCGTGATTTCATTCTTCACAGCATTGGCTGCGTCGAGGTTGAGATCGAGGAGCGTGACATTAGCTCCCTCATTTCCCAGCGCGAGCGCGATAACCCGGCCCATACCGCTGCCGGCACCTGTGACAAGGATGCTGCGCCCCTTTACACGTTCTGACATTTTGCCTCCAAGGACTCTAGCGGGAAGACTTTGATCAGCAGCACAGAGACTGACCGGGCCACTCCGGGGAGCCGCCCTGCACGGAGAGCCCAAGGCGAAGCCTTGAGCCTCACAGCACTTCTAGTCAGCTGTGCACCGTCCGTCTCCCGACGATATTTGTTAGTCACCCATGAGCTCTTCGGTGAGCTGTGAGGACGTCCCGCAGTGCGGCACATCCTCATCCTGCACTTGGCACACCCGCCAAAGAACGAAGTGTCCAAATCTTGTACAAGACCATTGGAGGCACTCGTTGAGCACCCCACACATGCCAAAATCGGAAGCTTGCGGCCTGGCGTCATCGCGCGAGGCCGCACCATTGTTTCGATGGGCGCGCAAAGCCATTTCCAGTGATACTTTTTAATCAATAAAATAAGGACGTAAACATGGACGTCGGTCAGCTCAGGGCTTTCCTTGCCGTGGCCCAGGAACTCCATTTCGGGCGGGCTGCTGAGCAGCTGCACATGGCCCAGCCGCCCTTAAGCCGGATCATCAAACAGCTCGAGTCGGAACTCGGGACGCGTTTGCTGGACCGCAATACCCGTTCCGTGAAACTCACCTCCTCAGGACAGGCGCTAATCGGCCCTGCCACCGAGGTCCTTGATGCCCTGCGCCGAGCAGAAGAGGCCGTCCGGTCCGCCGACAACGGTGAAGTCGGACTGGTGCGGATTGCCTTTGCCGGCGTGTCCACACACCAACTGGTCGCACGGCTCGCCAGACAAGTGAAGTCCAACCGGCCGAGGATCCAACTTGAGCTGTCCAGCCAAAACTTCGCACAACCTGCCATGAAGAAGCTGGTGCAAGGGGAAACGGACATCGCACTGGGCCGGTGGGACGTCATCCCGGCAGAGGTGTCTTCCCGTGTGGTCATGCGGGACTCACTCGTTGTAGCTATGCCTGACACCCATGCCCTTGCCGGCGCACGTCGGCTGGCCATGCGGCGGCTTGCCGGCGAGCCCTTCATCTCGCTGACGCCTTTCGAAGGCGCAGTTTTGCCTGACCGGCTCCGGCGGCTCGCCCATGCCAACGACTTCGTCGCCGACGTCGTTCAGCTGGCTCCGGACACGCAGACCGCACTTGCGCTGGTAAGCGCCGAAGTGGGATGCCACCTGACGCTGGCGTCTGTCGCGGAGAATGCGACAGATCCGCGCGTCGTGTTCGTCCCTCTCGAGGATTCCACTGCCGATGTCGATCTGCGGGTAGCTTGGCGCCGCGACGATGCAAGTCCGGCCCTGAAAGCTGTGCTGGAAGAAGTCATCAGCCTCGACGGTGCCGCCGCGGACTAAGGCCTTGACGGACTGCCGCAGTTCGGGATCATATCGACCCCTCCCCTGTGTCGAGGCCAAGCTGGCGCAGTCGCCGATACAGGGTTGCCCGGCCCATACCCAGCAGTGTCGCGGCCTCGGATTTGTTGCCGCCAGCTGCGTCGAGCGCCCTGATGATGGCCCCGCGCTCCGCCGTCTCCATCATGCTCATGTGACGTCGTGGCGGCGCGTACTGTAAGTGCTTCGGCAAGTGCCGGCGTTCGATGACCGAACCTTTCGCATCGCTGATCAGTCCGGCTACAGTGTCAGCAAGTTCGGCGATGTTGCCTGGCCAGTTCCACTGGACTATTGACTGCAGAGCCGCCGGCGAGATGGTGTGCCGCGATTCCGGGTCAACAATATTGAGGATGGCCTTGACCAGTCCGGGGATTCTTTCCGGTGTCAGGGCCAGAGCTTCCGTCCGCTCCGCTGGCCCCGTGGCGTCGATGAACGCTTGAACAGCCGGGGTAGCTTGGTCACGCGAGGAGGTGAGCAAGAGACAGCTGGTTCGTTGCCCTGCGGTCCACGCCGTCCGGTGCCCCTCCACAAGGCTGGCCAGTAGAGCCACCTCGCTTTCGGCGACGTCTTCCACCCGGCGGATCAGCACGTCCGTTCCACCCGCCAGCAGGTCCTCAAGCGTGCTCCACGGGGTGGCCGCCTCAGCGGATGCAACAAATACTTCACAACGTGTCGCACTTCCCCGCTCGGTGCGCAGTTTCCCGGCTACTGTCGTCCGTCCAGAACCACGTGGCCCATCAACAAGGACAACGGCCGGGGCGGTCCTACTTGGACCCACCGCAGCTGAGCCCGCGCGCGGGGCATAAGAAGGCAAAGCCAGTCCAGCCCGTTCTTCCGAAACTTCATTCAGCTCGGCAAAGTGCACCACGAAGTGCTCGCGTGGGCCGTCTACCACCCTCCGCGCCGTGATCTCGATGGAGGTACCCTCCAGTTCACGGCGCAGAGTGCTGCTGGAGGCCCAATTGTGGGAGTTGAGCAGTTCCCAGAGCATGACATGCGATGCAACGCTAACGAAAGGAAGCCCCGGCGTGTTGGCCAGGATGGATTCGTGATCCATCACCACGGTAGGACGTTGTGAGCTGCTGAAACGCATAAAGGACATCGCGAGGGCGAGATCCTGGGGCCTGGAGGACGCCCGGAACCTCTCCTCGATCTGTTGGCTGATCTCCCTTGTAAGGGACAACATGATCGGGCTGGCGGACTCGAGGGGCCCTCCAAGTGAAACCGAGCCAACGACCAAGCCGCCCGGCGTATAGATGGGCGCCGCCGCGCACGCCAGCGCGGCCAGGGCGTCATTGTAGTGTTGACTCCCCTTCACGAATATCGGACGCTTTTCGACCATCGAAGTCCCTAGGCCATTAGTGCCGATAGAGTCCTCGGAGTAATCAAAACCCTCTGCCGCGTGCATGCTGTCGAGGCGGCGCCGCTCACTGTTGTCACTCGTTCGCCGGGCGACGATGCTGCCGCCCCTGTCACTGAGGAAGAGCGTGGTTCCGGTGTCGGTCAGTTGGTGCTGCCAACGGTCAAGAACGGGGACGGCGGCCCGGCACAGCAGGGAGTCGGTATCCACGTCCTGAAAACGCTGAGACGGCACGGTGCTTTCCACAGCGCTACTAATCGAACGGCGCCAGCTTCGCACTATTATGTCCGGCACCGCATCGTTGGCCCCGTACTGTCCTGTGAGGCCAACGCGAATCAGCTGGTCGCGCGCCTCCCGCACCGGGTCGGCCATGTCTGCCCCTTTGCAATGTCGATCGCCTGCCCGGCAGGTGGCCAATCTCTACTTCTCAGCGGTCGGGACTATTGCTGAAAGGGTATCAATCGCGGCTTCTCGGGCTTGGCGCGAGTGTCTCAAATTGAGACATCAAGTGCCGGTTCTGTCACCACAGACTGGTGACTACAAAGTGAATTATCTCACAGAGCCCTCTTAGTCGAAGGAAAAGACATCATGGACAACGCCGTCCCGGAGAAGACCTACCAGCTCGACGCACTCGTCGTTGGAGCAGGCTTCGGTGGAATCTATATGCTCCACAAGCTGCGCAACGAGCTCGGCCTTGATGCGGTGGCAATTGACCGCGCCGGAGGCGTGGGCGGGACCTGGTACTGGAACAAGTATCCAGGCGCACTTTCTGACTCCGAGAGCTTCGTTTACCAGTACTCGTTCGATCGCGACCTTTACCAGCAGACTCCGTGGAATACGAAGTACGTTCCCCAGGCTCAGATTCTGAAGTATCTGAACGGCGTCGTTGACCGGTACAGCCTGCGCGAACACATCCAGCTTGAAACCGGTATGACTGAAGCTGAATTCGACGAGTCCACTGGCACCTGGACTGTACGGACGGACCGGGGCGTCACGTTCCAGTCCCGGTTCCTCGTCACCGGACTCGGCCTCCTCTCCGCCACAAACCTGCCCAAGTTCCCCGGCATGGAAACCTTTCAGGGCCGGCTCGTACACACAGGAGCCTGGCCCGAGGACCTGGACCTTGCAGGCAAGCGCGTGGGCGTCATCGGCAACGGTTCCACAGGCAACCAGGTAATCACCGCCACCGCCCCGGTCGCCGCACATCTGACATCCTTCCAGCGCACACCGCAGTACAGCGTTCCTGCCGGCAACCGCCAACTGAGTGCACAGGAGCAACGGGCCCACAGGGACAACTTCGAGGCAAACTGGGACCAGGTCCGGAACTCGTCCGTCGCCATGGGCTTCGAGGAGAGCGCCGTTCCGACCTTCAGCGTCTCGGCCGAGGAGCGCGAACGGATTTACCAGCGGACGTGGGAAGAAGGCGGAGGCTTCCGCTTCATGTTCGAGACGTTCTCGGATATCGCAACAGATCCGGCTGCCAACGAAGAGGCCGCCAAGTTCATCCGCCAGAAGATCGCGGAAATCGTAAAAGACCCGGAAACGCGCCGAAAGCTGACGCCGACTGATCTCTACGCCCGTAGGCCGCTCTGCGATTCGGGTTACTACGAGACGTTTAACCGTTCTAACGTCTCCCTCGTCAACGTCAAGGAGAACCCGATCGAGCGTGTGACGGAGCAGGGCATCGTCACAGCAGACGGCAGCCTGCACGAACTTGATGTGCTCATCTGCGCCACCGGCTTCGATGCCGTGGACGGCAACTACGTCCGGGTCGATATTCGCGGCCGCGGGGGCGAAACCCTCAAGGAGCACTGGGCTGACGGGCCGACCAGCTACCTCGGCATGGCAACCAGCGGCTTCCCGAACATGTTCATGATCCTGGGCCCCAACGGCCCCTTCACCAACCTTCCGCCGTCAATTGAGGCACAGGTGGAATGGATCAGCGAGACGATCAGCCACGTCTCAACTTCGGCAACTGGCTGGATCGAGGCCAAAGCCGAAACGGAAGCCGACTGGACGGAGACTTGCTCGGACATCGCCCACCAGACGCTCTTCCCCCAGGCTGCGTCGTGGATCTTTGGAGCCAACATTCCCGGCAAGAAGCGGACCGTGATGTTTTACCTCGGTGGTATCAAGCAGTACCGTTTCATCCTCGCCGAAGAGGCTTCGAACAAGTACCCGAATTTCATGACTGACGCCGACGCGCTGACGCCGGCCTAATCAGCACAACGACCTTAGCCCGGGACGGACAGTAGGCCACTGTCCGTCCCGGGCTGCACCCAGAAGCATCCGCATCATCGGGACCTGACCACGATATTTAGGAGGCGCCATGCGCGCAGCAGTCTATTACGGCAAAAACGAACTTGAGATAGAAGACGTTCCGGAGCCGTCGCCCGGCGAAGGACAAGTGAAGATCAAAGTCAGTCGCAACGGCATTTGCGGCACCGATCTCCACGAGTACTACGATGGCCCGATCTTCATTCCGCCGACCGACCCGCACCCGCTTACCGGTAAATGCTTGCCGCTGACCCTGGGGCATGAGTTCTCGGGTCTGGTGACAGAAGTGGGCAAGAACGTCACTGATGTCCACGTGGGTGACCGCGTCACCGTCGAGCCCATTTACCGCTGCGGCGAGTGCCGACCATGCCGGACGGGTGCGTACAATCTCTGCAACGTCATCGGATTCCACGGGTTGATGGCGGACGGCGGCATGGCCGAATACACGGTCGTGCCTGTCAACCAGGTGCATAAACTCCCCGACAACGTCTCCCTTGAGATGGGGGCATTGGTCGAACCGATGTCCGTGGCCTATCACGCAGCCACCATGGGTGAGGTCAACGACCAAAGCAGGGCTCTGATTTACGGCGCAGGGCCCATCGGCATCGGCCTCTGGTTCGCTCTTCGCGGGATGGGGCTGACCGAAATCGACGTCGTTGAACCATCGGAGACCCGCCGCAGGTCCATCGAGGCACTCGGTGCCCGGACACTGGATCCGAGCAGCCAGGACGTGACCGCTCTCATCGCTGACCGGACCAGCGGTGACGGGGTTGACGCCGCTTTCGATGCCGCCGGGGTTGCCCCTGCCGTCCAATCAGCCCTGGAATGCCTCGGAGAACGCCGCCCGCTGGTCAGCGTAGCGATCTACGAGAAACCCCTGCCGACACCCCTCATCAACCTTGTTCTGCGGGAGCGACGCATCCAAGGGACCATCTGCTACACCGGAGCGGACTACTCGGCAGTCATCGACCTGATGGCGAAGGGCCACTACAAGACCACCGGCTGGGTGGAGGACGTCCCTCTCACCGGTGTCGTCGAGCAGGGATTCGAACAGCTCCGCGCCGGCCAGAAGATGAAACTCCTGGTCGACCCGGCAAGCTAATCCACCACAGCACTCCCCCGGCGCTGACGGCCGAATGCGTAAGCCTGGACCTGCCATTGCAGGTCCAGGCTTTCGGCGTGAAGTGGGAGGGGAGGCTGCAGACGAAAGCCAAGGGAATAGAATACCTCGAAACGACAGTTGTAGATTAAAGTAATCTGGACGAATAAGACGCGAATACAGGAGTCACCATGGACAACACGCCCCTCGACCTCAGCAAGACCGCCCTGCTACTGGTGGACCTCCAGAACGATAACGTCCATCCGGACGGAGCTTTCGCCTCGTTCGGCGCCGCCGACCATGCAGCTGAACAAGACCTGGTCCCCCACGTTCGGCAACTGCTCGAGTGGGCCCGCAACAAATCCATTCCCGTCATCCACAACCGCATCGTCTTCTACCCGGGCGGTGAATTCGGCGGCAGCAACGCTCCCATATTCCGGATGATCGGCCCGGAATCGCTCAAGCTCGGCACGTGGGGGGCAGATGCACTGGAAGGCTTGGAGGCACGGGCGGACGAGCCTGTCCTGATCCGCAATCGGATGAGCAGCTTCAATGGCACGGGCCTGGACATGCTGCTGAGAAATTCAAGTGTCACCACCGTAGTGGTGGCAGGGGTCTGGACCAACATGGCCGTGGAACACACCCTTCGCGACGCTGCGGACCACGGCTACCGCGCCGTCCTCGTCACGGACGCGGCGTCGAGCATCAACGCGGACTGGCACGGGGCCGCGTTGACTTACGCATTGACCAACATCGCCGAGTTCGTGACCACTGGCGAAGTTACCGGAGTATCCGCATGAGCCAGTTGCCTGAACCGGCCGTTGCGTGGCAATCTCCGGATAGTCCAGACAAGCCCCTTGTGGTTCTGCTGCATGGGCGGGGATCGCGCGAAACAGACATTCTCGCGCTGGCCGATTACCTCCCGCCCGGTCCGAGCTATGCAGCGGTACGGGCCCCCATCGCAGAAGGTCCAGGATTCGCCTGGTTCGCCAACCGCGGCATCGGCCGCCCGGTAGCAGAGTCATTGGCTGAGACCATGGCATGGTTCAGGGGCTGGCTGGAAACTGTCGCGCCTGCCTCGCGGCCGGTGATCCTCGTAGGGTTCAGCGGCGGTGCCGCCTTCGCCGGAGGCCTCATTCTCGACGATCCGGAACGTTTCGCAGGCGCGGCTATCCTTCGCGGAACGTTGCCCTTCGACGCCGGAGTGCCAACCACTCCAGGCCGGCTCCAGGACGTTCCCATGTTCGTCGCCCACGGTGACGCCGATGCTGTCATACCCGGAGAGCTCTTAGAGTCCACGTGGAGCTACCTCACGGCGGACTCAGGCGCATTGACAATGTCACTCCGCTCCGCCTGTGGCCACAGCATTGGCCAAGAAGACGTCACGGCCCTTGCGCATTGGATCACCGATCTTCAGGACCACTAAGGCACCGCATGCCGCCGATGTGACCGCAGGGACCACGCTCAGAGTGAGCGTGGTCCCTGCAATATTCGGACTTTGCCGATGCATCAGAAGACGATGACCGGCTTGATTGTCTTCCCGCTCTTCGAATCTTCAAAGCCCTGGTTGATGTCCTCGAGGGCATAGTCACTGACGAGTTTTTCGAAGGGGAACCTGCCGTCTTTCCAGAGCTGGATCAGCCGGGGAATGAAGACCTGCGGCACCGAGCTGCCCTGGACCACGGTCTTGAAAGTCCAGCCCTTCACAAGGGACGCGCCGATCTCGAAGCTGACCTCCGTACCAGGCTTGGCCGCGCCAACAAGGGCGAGGGTGCCGCGCACTCCCAAGGCATCGGCAGCCTGGCGAAGGAGCGAGGGCAGGCCAGTGGTGTCCACCACGTAGTCCACGCCTTCGCCCGCCGTGATTTCACGAAGCCGCTCGGCGACGTCTTCGGTCTTTGAATTGATGACGTGTGTAGCGCCGAGCTCTCGGGCGAGTTCCAAGCGGGAGTCGTGGATGTCAATGGCAATGACAGTGGCACAGTCCGCGATACGCGCAGCCATGACTGCGGCACAGCCGACGGCGCCCGTTCCGAAAACAACCAGCGAGGAGCCGATCTCCGGCTTAAGTTCATTGAGGACAGTTCCCGCCCCTGTGTTGATGCCACAGCCCAGGGGGCCCAGGTGCTCGAGCGGAACGTCCTTGTCGACACGGACGACCGACTCCTCGACGACGTTCGCGAAGGTAGCGAAGGATGACTGGCCGAAGAAGTGGGACGAGATGGCTTCGCCGCCCTTGCTTAGCGACGTTTGGCCGTCCAGACGCCGCCCGCCGAAGTCTGCCGCCATCAGGTTCTCGCAGTACGCCATCTGACCGTTCCGGCAACGCTTACAGTGACCGCAGTACGCGGCAGCGAGGACAACATGGTCCCCGGGGACCACGGAGACAACCGAGTCACCGACCGCTTCTACGACGCCGGCCCCCTCATGCCCAAGGACGGCCGGCAGCGGCGTGGGGTAGACGCCATCGCGGACGAGCACGTCCGTGTGGCAAATCCCGGTTGCAACCATGCGGACCCTCACTTCATTGGGCCTCAGGCCGTCCAGCTCAAGCTGTTCGATCGTGAACGGTGCGTCGTGCTCCCGCGCGACAGCAGCAGTTACCTGCATGGCAAACTCCTCATCATCGTGACCGGAGTGATCGCGCACCCCGGAGTGGCTTGCGAACCCGCACATTGCGTTTCGCATTGCGACCCACTCGTGTGCGCGTCGCAGCGTTGCCCAGCTTCGTCTGAATCAGGAGAAGGCGGGGAACAGCGAAGTAGACGGCAATAGGAACGACCACAAGAGTGAGCGTGAATGCGCGCAGAACCGGAGGCCACCCCGGCGCCAGTGCGGCCAGGACACTCATTCCTATTGCGGCCAGCGGAAAGATCGCCACCCAGGTGATGACGGCCCTGACATGGACGGATGCCATACCGACAGTTCGGTGATGATGCGCATCCGTCTCATCGGCTGCTAATGCTTTGCCCTCATGTTCCACTCAATCTCCAAACGTCTGGTTGGAATTGATGCTACTGCGCGACGAATCGCAAAAGCAAACGAACGGTTGGAGATAGGATGGGACCCATGGCCTGGGACACTGACGCGACACGGGAAAAGCTCCTGGACGCCGCTATCACCGAATTCTCCGACCGGGGCTTCTCCGGTGCGCGCATCCATCAGATTTCGCGGATCTCGGGGTGCAACCGGGAACGGATTTACTTCTACTTTGGCGGCAAGGCCGAACTCTTCGAAGCGGCACTTACCCGCGAACTCGTCACCGCCCTGGACGACCTTCCGATCGTCGGTTCGGGTCCCGTTGCGATCGCCGACTTCGCGGGACGGTACTTTGATTTATCCAACGGCCGCCCCAGCCTCGCCCGCCTCACCTTTTGGGAGGGGCTCGAGCAGGGGCATCCGGTAGGGGCGGAGACCCGCGCCCTGCGCGCAGCGAACAAAGTCAGCGAGATCCGGGACGCCCTCCCGGCATTAAGCGAGGCGGCGGCCGAAGACCTTCTACTGACAATCGTCACGCTCTGCCACGCCTGGGTATCGAGCCCGAACGTTCCGCTCGTGATAACCGGAACGCCGGACGAAGAACGCAGGCGTGCGTCCATTATGAGAACCAGCGAACTACTCGCCCGCGACGCCCTGGGCCTGCCCTCGCAGTCGCCCTAAACGCCAGGCGTGAGCCGGGGCACGCTCATCCTGGGATACATTTACTTGACGCTTCAACTTTATTGGATTATGTTTAGTTGTAGCTTCAAGTATCCCTCCCCTGAGAGAACAGAATCCAATGAACACCCTCCTGGCCCGTATTTTCGGAAAGAAGACTCCCATGACGAACCTCACCATCATCGGCAATGGCAACATGGCCCGTGGCATCGCAACCCGCGCCCTCACTGCCGGCCTTACGGTCGAAATCCTTGGGCAAGACGAAACCAAGGCCAAGGAACTGGCCGACGCGCTTGGCTCCGGTGTCATCGCAGGCACCACCGTCGACACCCCGAAGGGCGGCATCGTGGTCCTGGCGGTCCCGTTCGAAGCCGCCAAATCCGTGGTCAGCGCCTACGGAGACGCCTTGGCGGGGAAGACCATCGTGGACATCACCAACCCGGTGAACTTCGAGACCTTCGATTCCCTGGTCGTTGAGCCCGGCAACTCCGCCGCCGAGGAAATCGCACAGCTTGTCCCCGCAGGCGCCAACGTGGTCAAAGCGTTCAACACTACCTTCGCCGGCACTTTGGTGGCAGGCGAGTCAGGCGGACAGCCCCTGGACGTCTTTATCGCCGGAGACAGTGCCGAAGCCAACGCGGCCGTGAGCAGCCTCGTCAGCGCTGGCGGCATGCGCCCTCTGGTAGTCGGTCCGCTGAAGCGTTCCCGCGAACTCGAAGGCTTCCAGTTCGTCCTGATGACCATGCAGGCCAATCCTGAATTCGCCGATTTCAACTGGGACACCGGGCTTCAGGTCACCAAGTAACATCCAACTCAAAAAGCGGACGACGCCGGGAATTCCCCGCCGTCGTCCGCTTTCGTATGAACTGACTAAAGTCAGCGACTCAAGACCAGCCGCTCCCTAGTACACGATGACAGGCTTGATGACTGTTCCTTTGGCGGAGTCTTCGAACCCCTGGTTGATCTCGTTCAGGCTGTAGTTACGCATCAGCTTGTCCATGGGGAACCGGCCGTCCTTCCACAACTGGATGAGCTTGGGAATGAACACCTGCGGTACCGAGCTTCCCTGAATCACCGTTTTGAACGTCCATCCCTTGACCAGTGACAGCCCGATCTCGAAGGCAACCTCGGTTCCGGGCGCAGCAGCGCCTACCAGAGCCAGCGTGCCCCGGAGGGCCAGGGCGTCGGCTGCTTTGCGGAGCAGCTCCGGACGTGCAGTTGTGTCCACCACGTAGTCAGCGCCGCGGCCGTCCGTCAAGCGCAGGATCTCATCCGTCAGGTCGGTTTCCTTGGTGTTGATCACATGCGTCGCTCCAAGTTCTTTCGCGAGGTCGAGCCTGGAGGCGTGGATGTCAACGGCGATGATCCGCGCGCACCCAGCGATCCCGCCGGCCATGATGGCACCGGATCCGACAGCGCCGGTGCCGATGACCACAAGCGTGCTGTTCAGGCCGGGCTTGAGTTCGTTGAGAACGGCGCCGGCGCCGGTCTGGATACCGCACCCGAGCGGGGCAACGATCTCAAGGGGAACGTCCGAGTCGACCCGGACGACGCTTTCTTCGACGACGTTCGCGTACGTGGCGAACGACGATTGTCCGAAGAAATGGGAGGAGATCACCTCGCCGTCCTTGCTCAGCGCAGTGGTCCCGTCGGGCCTCCGGCCTCCGAAGTCTGCCGCGAAGAGGTTCTCGCAGTAAGCCATTTCGCCGGACCGGCAGCGGTCGCACTTACCGCAGTAGGCGGCTGCGAGCAGAACGTGGTCGCCGGGCTGCACGGTGGTCACCGAACTCCCGATCCGCTCCACGACTCCTGCTCCCTCGTGTCCAAGGACTGCGGGCAGCGGCGTGGGATAGACCTGGTCACGGACGATGGCGTCCGTGTGGCACACACCGGAGGCCACCATCTTTACGAGTACCTCGTTCGGGCGGAGATCGTCCAGCTCAAGCTGTTCAATCGTCAGGGGTTGCCGTGGCTCGCGGGCCACAGCTGCAGTTACTTGCATGGTCATTTCATCCTTTACGGCTGCGTGGGGCTTTTGCTTTAGAACGGGTACTGCTGGTCGGACTGCTCAACGGTGATCCACTTCAACTCGGTGAATTCGTTGATGACTGCCCTGCCGTCGAACCGGCCGTAGCCACTATTTTTCATGCCGCCGTATGGAGCCTGCGCCTCGTTCTGCACGGTAGCACCGTTGACATGCACGTGTCCGGCTTGAATGCGCATGGCAACCTGCAGTGCGCGGGTGCTGTCCGCTCCGAAAACGGCAGCGGCGAGACCGTACTCGGTATCGTTGGCTACCAGGACGGCCTCTTCGACACCGGAAACGCGGACAACCGTGGTGATGGGTCCGAACGTTTCCTCATCGTAGATGGACATCTCAGGCCGCACTTTGTCGATGATGGTGGCGGGCATCGACGCGCCGTCGGCGTGGTCGCCGACTACCAGTTCCGCTCCCTTGGAGAGCGCGTCGTCGATGAGTCCGTTGATCCGGGCGCCTGACTCTTCACGGATCATGGGCCCGACGATGCAGGCGTCGTCGACCATCGGGTCTCCACTGCTAAGTTGGGCCGCCCGTGCTGCGAACTTGGAAACAAACTCGTCGGCCACGCTTTCGTCAACAACGAAACGTTCCGTCGACATGCAAATCTGGCCCTGGTAAAGGAAGGAGCCGAAGACTGCCGCGTTGACGGCGCCGTCAATGTCAGCGTCGTCGAGGACGACGAACGGAGCCTTGCCGCCCAGCTCGAGCAGTGCGGGCTTGAGATGGCGGGCGGCCTTCTCCGCGATGATGCGTCCCACTGCGGTTGACCCGGTGAAGTTGATCCGGCGCACCGCCGGATGCGCAATGATCGCTTCCACGACCCGCTCCGAGTCCTCAGCAGTACTTGTGAGGAAGTTGAGGACACCGGCCGGGAGTCCGGCCTCATACAGGACCTCTGCGATGATGGCATGGGTCTTCGGGCTTGTTTCCGAGGCGCGGAAGACCACCGTGTTGCCGCAGACGATGGGGTAAGCGATCGCCCGGGCCGCAAGCACGCCGGCCCCGTTCCAGGGGGCCATGCTGAGAACCACTCCGGCGGGTTGCCGGACAGTCATCGAGAGCGTTCCCGGCTTGTCCGTCGGGAGGGTCTCACCCTGAATCTGGGTGGCGAGCCCGGCCGCTTCACGGAACAGTTGCGCGGTGAGAAAGACGTTGAACCCGGCCCAGAGCTGCGCCGCCCCGACTTCTGACATCATCGTCTCGATGAACTCGGGGCCGCGCCGCTCCATGATGTCCGCGGCCTTCAGCATCACGGCCCGGCGTTCGGTGGGGCCGGTGGTTGACCAGGTGCTGAACGCCTTTGATGCCGATTCAACCGCATCGAGAGCGTCATCCACTCCGGCCGCCGCGCCTTCGGTCACGACTGCGCCGGTCAGGGGGTTTCGTCGTTCGAAGGTCTTGCCTTCGCGGCCGCTTCGGGGCTGGTTGTCAATGATGAGTTGCGTCTGCAAGTGGACTCCTTAGTTGGTGGCCTGCGTCGCCGGCGCGATGGACCGGCTCCGCGGTTCTTAGTGGTGGACGGTGGTGCTGGACGAATGCTGTCCGGGAGGTGCTGCAGCTGCGCCGGCGGCGGCCGCACTGGAAAGGCGGGGCACGGCCAGGACCGCAACTACGCCGATTGCCGCTGCTATGGCCCAGACGGAGAAGTTGATGAAGTTGCCCAGCGAGGCGGCAACCAGAACGCCTCCGCCTGAGATCGCCAGGACAGCGCCGATTCGTCCGATTCCGAGCGTGATGCCAAGGGCTGTGGCCCGCGTTGCGCCGGAGAAGTAGGTGGCGACGAAGCCGTTGACCAGGATCTGCGCTCCCACGGACCCGAAGCCAACAACTGCGACGAGCAGATACATGACCGGAAGCGGCATAAGACCCGTTCCCATGAGAACCAGGGCGATGCCTGAACTGGCAAAAGCCGTTGCAGTGACCGGCCGCGGACCGAAGCGGTCGGCGAGTCGGGAGGAAACCAGCACGCCGACGACGGCGCCGATGTTGACCGTGAGGAGGAACGTCAGGGAGGAGGCCAGCGAATACTTGGCGATGACCATGAGCTGCGGCAGCCAGGTATTAAGCCCGTACACGAGGGTCTGGCCGCAGACCCCGGCCAGGCAGAAGAGGATCATTGCTCCAAGCAGTCGCCCGGTCAGCAGGGTGCGGAAACGGCCAGCTACGGGTGCGTCGCCTTCAACCCGTGCTGCAGGCAGCGGCTCCAGCCCGTAATCGGCGACAATGCGTTCCGCCCGGGCCCGGTCGCCCTTGACTGCGAGAAACGCAGGGGATTCGGGGAGGAACTTGAACAGCAAGGGAACGACGGCGACGAGTGGAACGCCACCCAGCGCCAGCATTCCCTGGAATCCGAGAGCGGGCAAGAACGCGAGCGAGAGTAGTGCGGCAAGAACGCCGCCCACAGCGTAACCGGAGAACATCAGGGCGTTATTGAAGTTGCGCCGGTTCGTCTTGGAGAACTCCACTGTCAGCGCGATCGCCGTCGGAATCACACCGCCCAGTCCAAGGCCCGCGAGAAAACGGAACAAGCCGAAGAGTTCCGGAGTCGGCGCCCATGCGGTCAGAAGCATCAGCACCGAGAAGGACGCAATGGAAATCATCATGATCTTCCGACGCCCCACAATGTCCGTAAGGTAGCCGATGAGGATGGCGCCAATGAACATTCCGGCCAGCGCGTAGCTGCCGATGGCGCCGGTCTGCACTGGAGTCAGGCCCCAGGGTTCGTATGCCAGGAGCTTGGGGACTATGGCTCCGTAGACGACCAGGTCGTATCCGTCGAAGACGATGGCCAGAAAGCAGAGAAAGATAACAGCGGCTGCCGATTTATGAGGGCGAACCGGAGGTGAGGCAGGCGATTGAAAAGCCATTGGGGACTCCAGGTGATATACACGACTTTGTGGCTGTGCCAGAGATGAGGGGGTCTATCGTCTGTGATCTGACCCACAATCGAATGTAACATAAATATGTTGTTCGTCAACAGGTCTGTTGCATGTTTGTGATTGACGGTTTGATTCGGACGCCAAAGATATGAAGTGGAGGAGCCTTATGCAGTGGAAACCCAGAGCCCTGATCCTGGATCTATTCGGGGACTACCTCCGATATGCCGGGAGTGAAGTGAGGCTCGCAGACATCACCGAGCTCCTGTCCGTCTTCAACATCGAGCCCGCCACAGTCCGGGTCAACCTTTCGCGTCTTCGCAAGGAGGGGTGGTTCACCACCCGGCGCGTAGGGCGGGAAACGGTCTACACCCTCACTCCCCACATGCTGGAGATCCTCGACGAGGGCCGGGAACGAATCTTCCGGCGTCGGGACGAGAGCTGGGAGGGACGCTGGACCATGGCCATTTACCAGGTGCCGGAATCTGAGCGCGCCGTCCGTGAACAGCTCCGAAAGCAGCTTGCCTGGCACGGGTTCGGCCAGCTATCGCCGTCGACCTGGCTCAGTCCTCACGATCTCATGGCGGAGGTCCGCGAGATCGCCGCCGAGTTTCCGCTGGCAAAAGTTGATGCGCTTTGGTGCGGGACCGGCGACCTCGAGGAGGACAGAGACCTTGCCGCGCGATGCTGGGACCTGAAGCAGCTCGGCGAAGACTACCAGGGGTTCATCCGCACCTACTCAGCCCTCAATGACGAGACGGCGAATGCAGGCAAGGACGGCCGCACGGCACTTATCGAGCGGATGCAAATCATCGGCGACTTCCGCCGCTTTCCGTTCCGGGACCCCTACCTGCCCAGGGAGCTGCAGCCCGAGGGATGGCCGAGCAGTGAGGCATACGGCTTGTTTGGCGCAGTGCACCGCCAGCTCGGTCCGGGAGCCACGGAGTTCGTCTCCGGCATCATCGGCCAGCCCGTCGGGCAGGGTCAAGAGGTCGTGGCGTAAGCAGCCCGCCGATCATTTTCGGGCTGCATACGCGTACATATATGTAACAATTTACCGCAGGCCGTTAGTCTATACGTTACATTAACTTCGATTGCAGGAGTCCCCATGGTGGAGACACCCCGGTCGCTGGTCCTTAATCTCTTTGGGGACTACCTTCGCTACGCCGGCGGTGAGGCTAAGCTCGGCGAACTGACCGAGCTCATGACGGCTTTCGGCATGGAACCCGGCACCGTGAGGGTGAGTATGTCGCGCCTCAGGCAGGAGGGGTGGTTTACCACCCGCAGGGATGGCCGGGAGACGGTCTACGCGCTGAGCGGCCAGATGCTCGACATCCTCGCCAATGGCCGCCCGCGGATCTTCCGCCGCAAGGAGGAGCCCTGGAGCGGCCGCTGGACCATGGTCATCTATCAGGTACCGGAATCCGACCGCGCGGTGCGTGAACAGCTCCGCAAACAGTTGGCATGGGCGGGGTTTGGCCAGCTCTCCCCCTCGACCTGGCTGGCCCCTCACGATCTCGCCAAGGAGGCAAAGGAGATCGCATCCCGGCACGGAAGCGCCCGCGTCAACGTCCTCTGGTGCGGCTCCCATGACGCGGCGGCGGCACGCGAACTGGCGGCGCGGTGCTGGGATCTGGAGTCCCTGAGTCGCGACTATACGGACTTCCTGTCCTCATATGCGCACCTTGATGACGCACAAAGCAACAGCGCCAAAGACGGCAAACAGGCACTGGTGGAACGCACCCGGATCACTGACGATTTTCGCCGCTTCCCCTTTCGCGACCCTGAACTGCCGCGCGAGCTGCAGCCCAAGGACTGGCCGGGCTCTGCGGCATTCAGTCTTTTCAGCCGGGTGCATGAGCAGCTGGGCCCGCAGGCCCGCCTGTTCGTCGAGGAAGTCATCGGCAGGCAGGTCCTTCCGGTAACGGCCGACCACTACTTGTAACAAATAGTTGACGTTCAGCGTAGAATGGTTACATAATTTCGGTGAGAGCTTTCTCACTGACTTCCCAAACTTTTTAGAAGGTGGCATCGATGGCACTTCGCGTAGCCTGCATTGGCGGCGGTCCCGGCGGACTGTTCTTCTCAACTCTGTTCAAGCAAACCGTTCCCGACGCTGAAGTCGTGCTCTTTGAGCGGAACCAGGCGACCGACGCGTTCGGTTTTGGCGTAGTTTTCTCCGACGCGACGCTGAACCGGATCAACGACGCCGACCCCGTTGTCCGCAACGGCCTCCGTGACTTCGGCACACACTGGGAGGACATCGAGGTCTGGCTCAAAGGCGAACAAAAGTCCTTCACCGGCAACGGAATGGCCGCCATCTACCGCAAGACCCTCCTGAAGCTCATGCAGGACCGGGCGGCGGAAGTCGGCGTCGACATGCGCTTTGGCCAGTATGTGCCCGACCTGTCCCAGCTCGACGACTTCGACCTGATCGTCGGCGCAGACGGCGCAAACTCTTCCACCCGCGAACAGCTGGGCGAGAGCCTTGGCCACACCGCTGAGACCGCAACTGCCAAGTTCATCTGGTTCGGGACCACGTACAAGTTCAGCGGACTCACCTTCGTCCACCGGCAAAGCGAATTCGGCAACTTCGCCGTCCACGGCTACCCGATCAGCGACGATCTCAGCACCTTCATTGTCGAAACCGACGAGGAAACCTGGCGGAAGGCCGGCCTCGACGAATTCGATGCCAGCCAGCCGCCCGGGCCCTCAGACCTGAAGACCCAGCGCTTCCTGGAGAAACTGTTCGCCGAAGACATCGCCGGTGAGCCCCTCGTAGCCAACAACTCCCGATGGGCGAATTTCCGCACCCGTCGG
The DNA here is from genome assembly GCF_000876655.1 of Arthrobacter sp. SPG23. Taxonomy (GTDB): domain Bacteria; phylum Actinomycetota; class Actinomycetes; order Actinomycetales; family Micrococcaceae; genus Arthrobacter. The sequence goes on along the minus strand of NZ_JYCN01000015.1, from coordinate 319,284 downwards.
ACCCGGTCCTGGCACAAGGGCAACGTCGTCCTGCTTGGCGACGCCGTCCACACCGCCCACTTCTCCGTCGGCTCCGGCACGAAGATGGCGATGGAAGACGCCATCTCGCTGGTCCGTGAGGTCGCTGCACATCAGGACGACCTTGAACTCGCCTTCACAAACTACGAGGCTGAACGCCAGCCACAGGTTGCCAAGATCCAAAACCAGGCGCGCGGTGGACTGAGCTGGTGGGAACACTTCGCCCGTTACTACAACTCCTTCGAGCCCACGCAGTTCACCTTCCACTTCTTCTCCCGCAGCATCGACATCGACAAGATCCGCCAGCGCGATCCCGAGCTGGTTGCCTCTGCGGAGCAGGAGTGGCTGGCGAGGCACGGCAGCACGCCGCTCGAGACACCGCTCGGCGCAGGATCGGTCGCGTTCACCGGTCGCCAGCTCGTGGTGGCGGAACAAGACCGCAAGCTGACTTTGACGGGCCCCGGCGGCAGCATTCCCCTGACCACCGACCCTGCCGACGCCGACGCCAATACCGGACTGCTGCTCATCGCGCCGGATACGGAAGCCGGCCTGGCAGCCACTTTTGAGCACTTGCCTGCAGAGGCTGCCCTCGTTGTGATCCAGGGCGGCAACCCGTTCACACGCGTCCTCCTTTCGGAGGAAGCCCGGCTTGGACGCGGTCTGACAAGCGTCATCGTCGATGACCAGGGCCCGGCTTCGGCTTTGACGCTGGTGCTCTCCGGCCGGGCAGACGCCGTTGCCGTACAAGGCGCGGAGGCAACCAATGCATAGCCTGACTCCGCTGTTCGCACCCCGCGGCATCATCGTCGTTGGTGCCTCATCCAGCCCGGAAAAGCTCGGCGCCGTTATGGCACAGTCACTGTCCAACTACCCGGCTCCTGTTGAGCTCGTCAACAGCCGCGGTGAAAACGGCATGCACACCAGCATCGCCGAAGCCGCGTCAGCGATTCCTGGCGGTCCGGATCTGGCCGTACTTTGCGTTCCTGCCGCTGCGACAGCCCAGGCACTTCGGGACAGCGCAGCAAACGGCGCCAAAGCGGCACTGGTCTGCGCCGGCGGTTTCGCCGAAGCAGGCGGACCCGGCGTCGAATTCGCCCGGCAGGTGGAGGCAGCTGTCAAGGAAACCGGAATACGGCTGCTCGGCCCGAACACATCAGGCTTCTTCGTCCCCCGCCGCAACCTGCGCGCCAGCTTCGTCCCCGGCGTCGCAGAACTTGAACCGGGTTCGGTGGCCGTTGTGGCGGCAAGCGGTGGAGTAAATCACGTGCTCGCTTTCCACCTGCAGCGAGCCGGAGCGGGCGTCAGCCTGGCCGTCGGAATCGGCGCGGGCACGGACATCAGCGCGCCCGATGTCCTCGACTACTTGATCCATGATGACCAAACCAAGGCGGTGGCGCTGCATCTGGAAACCGTCGCTGACGGACCGGCACTCAACGACGCCGTTTCGCGCCTCAGTTCGGTCAAACCGGTGGTGGCTTTGGTCGTCGGGCAAAATGACGTGTCCGAGTTCGCCCAGTCCCACACCGGCGCCCTGGCCACATCCTGGCGAACCACGCGTGCGGCCCTGAAGCAGGCGGGCGCCGTGATCGTCGACGACGAGAACCAGCTCGTTGCCGCCGTCACCGCCCTGGCGGGGCGCCGGCTCAAGCCGGCTGCGGACCCCGGGGTCGGACTCATCACCGGGCAGGCGGGCCCCGGACTCCTGATCGCCGATGCACTCCACAGCGCCGGGGTAACCCTGCCGCGTCTGGCACAAACGAGCCAGGACACCATCGGCACGCTGCTGCCACCGCTGACCTTCCAGGCCAACCCCGTGGACACCGGCCGGCCGGGACCCGGGTACGAGAAGGTGGTGGCCGCCGTGGCAGCCGACCCTGCCATCGATCTCGTAGCGGTGTACGGACTGACCGAACCCGTGGCCGATCTTCCTCTCGCTGTGGCTAATTCCGGAGTGGCCAGCACGATGCCGTTCCTGATCGGCGTCGACGGCCCTGACGGTGATCTGGAACGTGCCCGGAAGTCAGCCGCCCAGCACGACCTGCCATTGATCAGCGGACCGACATCGCTGGCCCACGGCATTACAGCCCTCGTCAACGACGCGCGTGGACAATTTCAGCGCGCCGAAGCACCCGCTGGAGTGTTCACCTGGCCGGAGCTGGAAGGGCCCTGGGACGAAAACCGGGCCAAGGAACTCCTCGGCGCACTCGGTATTGCCACGCCTGCGCGGCGCAGCTGCAGCTCCCGAGCCGAGGCCCACGACGCTTTCACCGAGCTGGGAGGTCCGGTGGCGGTCAAGCTGCTTGATGCCGCGGTCCTGCACAAGACTGAGATCGGCGGTGTGTATCTGGGGGTGGACTCCCCCGAGGCCATGGACCGGGCCCTGGACGGCCTGGAGGCCGCAGGTGCCCGCGAATTCCTGATCGAAGCAATGGCTCCATCCGGCGTCGACCTGGTAGTCGGCGTACGCCGTGATCCTGTATTTGGACCGATCGTCGTCCTGGGCCTGGGCGGCACCGCTGCAGAAGTCTTCGCGGATATTTCCATCCGGTCCGCACCCCTTTCGGTGCGGGTGGCCGAGGGCATGCCCGGAGATCTTCAGGCGCGGGAACTCTTGTACGGTTTCCGTTCCGGGCCGATGCTGGAGACAGCGGAGCTGGCAGGCCTGCTGGTCAGGCTCGGCGATGCACTTGTCTCGAATGACGAAATCGCCGAGATCGAAATCAACCCCCTGCGCCTCACCCATGACGGGCTTCTAGCCCTGGATGCAGTAGTTATCAATGTCGAGGAGGACATTAAATGACAAGCCACACCAGTGAAGGCACCATCCCGTGGCCGGAAGACCTGGCAGCCGAATTCCGAAGCAAGGGCTACTGGGAAGACCGCACGCTGGGGGCGTACGTGCTGGAAACTGCCGACCGGTTGCCGGAAAAGATCGCGATTGTGGACGGGGACGTTCGGCTCAGCTACGCCGAGCTGGCCAACAGAATGGATGCGGCCGCGGAACGCCTCCTGCAGCTGGGCCTCAAAGCGGATGACCGTATCATGGTCCAGTTGCCCAACGGCTGGCAGTTCACGGTGCTGACCCTGGCATGCTTCCGGGCCGGCATTATCCCGGTCATGGCTCTGCCTGCACACCGCCAATACGAGCTCTCCTTCCTCACGGAACTCTCCGAATCGCGCGCCATCGCAGTTCCGGACGTCATCAAGGACTTTGACCACCAGGCAATGGCCGAAGAACTTGCGGCAAGCATCCCGTCCTTGGAGATCATCCTCGTTTCCGGTGCAGCAAGGCCCCTGAACGCACGTCTCGAGGAAATTCTGGCCCCTGCAAAGGACGTCGCGGACGCCCGCGCAAGACTCGACGCCGCCGCGCCTTCACCGGACTCACCGGCGCTGTTCCTGCTCTCCGGTGGAACCACAGGACTGCCCAAACTGATCACCAGAACCCACAACGACTACGCCTACAACATCAAGGCAACTTCAGTTCCCACGGGAGTTTCGGAGGACACCGTTTACCTGGGCACCCTGCCGGCGAGCCACAACTTCCCGCTGGCGTGCCCGGGCATCCTCGGAATTCTGTTCGCCGGCGGCCGCGTGATCATGCTGCCAAGTCCGGAACCACGAAAGGCGTTCGCCGCTATCGAACGCGAGGGAGTGACACTCTCCACTGCTGTCCCGGCCGTCGCACAGAGATGGATCGAGTACCAGCAGGAAGCAGGCACCAATCAGCTGGCCAGCCTTGAGGTGCTCCAAGTCGGCGGCTCACGACTGCCCGACGAGATTGCGCGGAAAGTGAAGCCCGTCCTGGGTGCCACCTTGCAGCAGGTCTTCGGCATGGCCGAGGGGCTCATCAACACCACCCGGCTGGACGATCCCGAAGACGTCATCTGCACTACACAGGGCCGCCCCGTGTCCGAAGCCGACGAGGTGCGCATCGTCAATGAGGCCGGCGACGACCTGCCGGACGGCGTCCCCGGCTCCATCCTGACCCGCGGACCCTATACGCCTCGGGGATATTACCGCGCGCCGGAAGCCAACGCCCGGGCTTTCACCCCGGATGGCTGGTACGCCAGCGGTGACATCGTGGAGCGGCGCCCTGACGGAAACCTGATCGTCCAGGGACGCGACAAAGACATGATTAACCGTGGTGGAGAAAAGATCTCGGCCGAGGAAATCGAAAGCCTGGTCTACCGGATCGACGACGTGACCATGGCGGCCGCGGTCGCCATGCCGGACCAGATGCTCGGCGAACGGCTCTGCCTGTACATCACGGTCAAACCAGGGTGCGAAGTAACCCTGGAACAGATCCAGGAGATGCTGCGCCGGACCGGTGTGGCTGCGTTCAAGATCCCTGAACATCTCGTCGTTGTCGACGAGCTGCCCACGACCAAGGTCGGAAAGATCAATAAGAAGGACCTCCGGGCCGACATCGCTGAACGCCTGGCTACCGCCGGCGCCCACTCAAAGTAGAGGATTGCCATGACTGAGAACATCACCCATGAGTCAGTTGCTGCCAGCCACGCCCTGCCGGAGCCGACGCCTGAAGAGGCTGCCCAGCTGCAGGAGCTGTACCGGGATTTTGACCGGGAGAACCTGATTCCTTTGTGGACTGAGATCGGTGATTTGATGCCGATGGTCCCGTCCCCGAAGGCGGTGCCGCATGTGTGGCGCTGGAGCGATCTGTATCCGCTGGCTGCCCGTGCCGGTGACCTGGTGCCGGTGGGCCGCGGCGGGGAGCGCCGGGCCATTGCGCTGGCCAACCCGGGCCTGGCAGGTACCCCGTACGCGACCCCGACGCTGTGGGCTGCGATCCAGTACCTCGGGGCCCGTGAGACCGCCCCGGAGCACCGCCACTCGCAGAACGCCTTCCGCTTCGTCGTCGAGGGTGAAGGCGTGTGGACCGTGGTGAACGGGGACCCGGTCCGGATGTCCCGCGGCGATTTCCTGCTGACCCCGGGCTGGAACTTCCACGGCCACCACAATGACACTGATGAGCCGATGGCCTGGATTGACGGGCTGGACATTCCGTTCGTGCATTACGCGGACGCCGGGTTCTTCGAGTTCGGCACCGAGCGGGTCACCGATGAGGCCACCCCGGACATTTCCCGTTCCGAGCGGCTCTGGGCCCACCCGGGGCTGCGTCCGCTTTCGGGCCTGGATGACACCACCAGCTCCCCCATCGCGGCGTACCGCTGGGAATACACCGACCGGGCCCTGCGCGAGCAGCTTTTGCTTGAGGACGAGGGCCACCCGGCCACCGTGTCCCAGGGCCACGCCGCCGTCCGGTACACGAACCCCACCACGGGCGGGGACGTGATGCCCACCATCCGGGCCGAGTTCCACCGCCTCCGCGCCGGCGCGTCCACCCAGGGCGTCCGTGAGGTCGGCTCCAGCGTCTGGCAGGTCTTCGAAGGAACCGGTTCCGTGGTCCTGAACGGCGAGGTTAGGAACCTGGAAAAGGGCGACCTTTTCGTTGTCCCGTCCTGGGCCGAGTGGTCCCTGCAGGCCGGGAGCGAATTCGACCTCTTCCGGTTCAGTGACGCCCCCATTTTCGAACGACTGAACTTCAACCGCACCTACATCGAAGGACGCAAGAACGCATGAGACTCCTCACCCTCCGCACCGCGAACGGCACGACCCGGGCTGTCCGCCAGGACGGGACCACCCTGACCGAAATCGACGGGTTCTCCGATGTGGGAGCGCTCCTGAAGGATTCCGCCTGGGAGTCCATCGCCGCCGCCGCGAACGGCGCGACGCACCCGGTCGAGGGCGCGGACCTCGCCCCGGTGGTTCCGTTCCCGGGGAAGATTATCTGCGTGGGCCACAACTACCGCAACCACATCAAGGAAATGGGCCGGGAAATCCCGGAGTTCCCCACCCTGTTCGCGAAGTACCAGGAATCCCTGATCGGCCCGAACGATGACCTGGCGCTGCCGCAGGAATCGGACACCGTGGACTGGGAAGCCGAACTCGCCGTGGTGATCGGCAAGAAGGGCCGCCGGATCAGCGAAGCCGACGCCAAGGATTACATCGCCGGGTACTCGGTGCTGAACGATGTGTCCATGCGTGACTACCAGTTCCGCACCATCCAGTGGCTCCAGGGCAAGACCTGGGAGAACTCCACCCCGTTCGGCCCCGCCCTTGTCACGCAGGATGAGTTCACCGCAGGGCCGCTGATGACCTCGGCCGTGGACGGTGAGGTCCAGCAGAGCACCCCGACCGGGGACCTCGTGTTCACCCCGGAGTTCCTGGTCTCCTATATCTCCACGATCATCACGCTGAACCCCGGCGATGTGATCGCGACCGGCACTCCGGGCGGTGTGGGACACGCCCAGGATCCCAAGCGCTACCTGCAGGAAGGCCAGATCCTGGTCACCACCATCGAGGGCCTGGGCCAGCTGAGCAACCGCGTGGTCAAGGAAGCCTGATGGTCGCCCGCGCCGACCAGACCACGGACCCGGTCCTCCTTGAGGGTTTGCTGCAGGCACGGCGGGGCACGGCGTTCTTTGCCCGCAAGCTCAACGAGCTCTCCGACGCGGACCTTGACGGGGATTCGCTGCTGCCGGGCTGGACCCGCCGGCACGTCACGGCCCACATCGGCTACAACGCGCGGGCCATCGCGCGGCTCATCGAGTGGGCAGCGACCGGCGTGGAGACGCCCATGTACGCCTCCACGTCGGTGCGGGACCACGAAATCAACTTCGGTGCGACCCTTCCGCCGATCGCGTTGCGGCACCTGTTCGACCACTCCGCGGTGCACCTGAACGTCGAATGGCGGGACCTCCCGGCAGAAGCCTGGCACCACAAAGTCAAAACAGCCCAGGGCCGGATCGTCCCGGCCGAGGAAACCGTGTGGATGCGGACCCGCGAAGTCTGGGTCCACGCCGTGGACCTGGACAACGGCGCAACCTTCAACGACATCCCCGCCCCGGTCCTGACACGCCTGCTCAAAGACATCACCGGCGCCTGGCACACCCGAGGCACCGACACCGGACTGCTCATCAGAGTCACCGACCAGCCGGACGCGATGACGTTCGGCGACACCGGCGCCGCAACACCAACAGTCATCTCCGGCCCGCTCGCTGCCATCACCCAATGGGCCACCGGCCGCGGCACCCAGGGTGTGGAGGTTCTCGGGTCGAGCGCCGGCAGTCCTGTGCCTGCAGCACCCAAATGGATCTAGCGCCCGGATAGACGCGCAGCTACAACAACGTCACTACGAAGGGCTTTTGCGATGACGAGAATGTTGATTATCGGACCTCCCGGGTCCGGCAAGGGAACGCAGGCGGATCGGATCTCCGAGCGCCTCGGCGTCGTTGCGATCTCAACCGGCGATATCTTCCGCACCAACGTCAAGGGTGAGACGCCGCTGGGCGTGGAGGCCAAGAAGTACATGGATGCCGGCGATTTCGTGCCGGACAGCGTCACCAACAAGATGGTGCGCGACCGCCTGAGCGAGGACGACGTCGACGGCGGCTTCCTGCTGGACGGTTACCCGCGCACCACTTCGCAGGTGGACTACCTCGATGAGATCCTCGCCAACGGTGAGCAGAAGCTGGACGTTGTCCTGCAGTTGACCGCCGATGACGAGGAACTGGTGCACCGCCTCCTGGGCCGTGCCAAGGAAACCGGCCGCAGCGATGACAATGAAGCCGTCATCCGCCACCGGCTGGATCTCTACCACGAGCAGACCGAGGCCGTTGTGGCCAAGTATGCCGAGCGCGGCATCCTGACCCAGGTTGACGGCATCGGCGCCATCGACGAAGTCACCGACCGCGTGATGCGGGCCATCAAGGCAGCGCAGGCAGCTTAGCAAAGAACATCCGTGTGGAAGGCACCTAACAGCGACGGCCACCCGCTTTTGCGGGTGGCCGTCGCTGTTTGCTGTTGTTCAGGGTCCGTCAAGGCCACACACCGCATCAGCAGGCACATGCCCTCTAGCTTTGGCGTATCGCGGTACGCACAGTTTGCGAGAGGTAAAGCGCCCTGGCATCGGCGCCGCCAGGGAGTTGCATCTGCAAAGGTATGTAGCCGAAGCTGACATCGTAGAGGGGGTCTGCATATCCCAGAGCCCCGCCAGCCCCATCATGTCCCACCGCTTGGAAGCTGCCGAAATCACTGCCGGGGCGAGGCTTCATGAACACGACCCCAAACGCCGTCGGGAAGTTCAGGACCCGGTCGACGCCCCACACTTGCTGCTGCCCCATTGCGGCGAGAGTATCGGGGTCAAGAAGCGCCTCCCCTGTCAGGCCAATGGCGGCGGCATAAACCTGCGCGAGTCCTCTCGCCGATCCAATGCCACCTAATGCGGCTGGTCCGGCGGCCCGTACTTCGCGCAGATTGGGTGAGTAGGGCCCGAGGTTCGGCGGCACAATATTGTTGACACCGTTGAACATCAGGGCGCCCAGGCCGTCCGGCGACATCGGGCTTTGGCTCATCGTTGCCAGCTGTTCGGCCGTTGGATGCGCCGGACGGAGCGCTTCGAACCGGTTCTCGTGGGACGCCGGCAGGCCGAGCCAGAAATCGATGGCGCGAGGTGCGCGGACGGCGGCATCGTAGAGTTCCTGCAGGGATTGGCCCGTGATGCGCCGTACCAGCTCCTCCATGAAGGTGCCGATGGTCAGGCCGTGGTAGCCGAAAGCGGTACCGGGGCGCCAGAACGGCCGCTGTTCGGCAAGCTTTGGCGCGGCGAGGTTCGAGTCAAGGATGTCGGCATCGGCCAGCCCGCCGTCCACGTTGACGAGCCCGGCCTGGTGCGACAGCAGCTCGCGGACGAGGATCGCACCCTTCCCGTGGGCACTGAATTCCGGCCAGTAGTGAGCCACGGTTTGATCCAGATCGAGTTCACCCGATCCAATCAACGTCCCCAGCGTGATGGCTGCGACGCCTTTTGTTGCGGAGAACGTTCCTGTGATTGTGTCGGCAGTAAGTCCGTCTCCTCCAACCAGATCGACCACAAGTTGGTCCTTCCAGTAGACGGCCAGCTGGGCGCTGTAGTTCGGGTCTTCGGACAGGTATGCATCGAATTCATCGCGTACCGCTTCGAAACCGGGTGCTACGGTGCCTGTGGACTGATTGCGGGTTGGTGCCGTGACGGCGGGCATAGCTCAGTACCTTTCACGAAGCCACCGGACCATCCGGTGGACAGAATTCCTGCCAGGGGCGGAGTGAGGGTGGTCCAGGTGTCCATGGGTACTTCCGGGTTCGATTTCCACCCGGACGGGAACTCCTGCCGCCTCCAATTGAGCCGCGAACAATTCTCCCGATGCACGCAGGGTGTCGGCCTCGGAATTGATGATGTAGACAGGGGGAAATCCAACAAGGCTGCCGACTCCGGCAAAGGCGTGAGGATCTCCAAAATTGTCCTCGCTGCCAGCGAAATTGAGATTCACTTCGCGGACGAACTCCGGCGTAAAAACCAATTCCGCCGGAATGCCCTCAATCTTCGCCATGAGCTCCTCACTGATCGGGGGAAGCTTGGCGTGGACAAGGGGGTAGGCGAGCACCAAGGACGCAGGCATTTTCCCTGCACCGTCCCTGAGCCGTCCGGTCAGCGCGGCAGTCAGGGCGGCCCCCGCGCTCGCCCCGCCGAGGTGAAGGTCTTCCGCGGTTTCCAGCCCGAACTCACTAACATTTTCAAGTGCCCAAAGCCACCCGGCCAGGACGTCGTTTGACGGTTCGGGGTACGTCATCCCGTGAAGTGCCTTGCGGTAGTCAAGCGAGAGCACCGAGATGCCTTGGGACGCCAGATGCAGGCTCACCCAGTGGGCCTCCGGCATGTTCAGGTCTCCGGCAATAAACGCGCCGCCGTGGACCCAGACGAACCCGGCGGACGCTACGCCGGGTGCACGATAGAGCCGTCCTGGAACGCCAGCCTCAGAAACGGGGACCGCAATATCGAGCGTCGACACAGCAGCCAGCTCCGGGTAAATGGTCAGTAACGACTCGTTGTCGGTGTCGCTACGAAGATCAGGAGGAGGTCCATTCAGCTCCACCTCGCGTATCAACTGCCTGGCGTCGAGGGTGTTCTGGGTTTCCGTGCTGCTCTCGCCCATATCTTTGATTTTCTCCCTATTCAGTCGTTGAGAAATGCTCAGTTTCGAATCAGTTCCAGAGTGGTTTCGAGCGGCAGGGCTGTGACGGACGTGCCGATGCGAAGGGTGTATTCGCCGGGTTCGTAGATCCAGCCGTTGTCCCAGTAGGCCAGGAGCCGGGTGGGCAGCTGCAGCTCAGCGGTGATGGTTTCACCTGGCTCGGCCCAGACGGGGGTGGAGGCAACGAGCCAGCGAACGGGGCGGTCGACGGCGGAACCGGGCTTTTCGGCATAAACCTGGACCACGTTCTTGCCGGACCGCACCCCTGAGTTGGTCAAGGTAACCGTGAGGGGGACGACGGAGCCGGGAGCAGCGGAGCCGGGGACGCTGACGCCGTCAAGAGCCCAGTCGGTGTAGCCGAGTCCGAAGCCAAATTCGTACGCGGGCTTAGTGCCGGCTTTGAGCCAGGCCCGGTAGCCGATGTGGATGCCTTCGTCGTAGGTCAGCGTTCCGTCTGCCTCCGGGGTGACGTTAATGACGGGTACATCGCGCAGGCTGGCGGGCCAGGTTGTGGGGAGGCGGCCGCCGGGTTCGGTAGCGCCGGTCAGGATATCGGTGAGGGCGTGCCCGAATTCCTGGCCGCCGAAGTAGCCGATCAGGATTGCGCCCACTTCGTCCCGCCAAGGCAGCAGGACCGGGGCGCCGGAGTTAACGATGACTACGGTGCGGGGGTTGGCGGCGGCCACGGCGTGGACCAAGCGGTCCTGCAGGCCCGGCATTTCCAGGGAGGTACGGTCGTAGCCTTCTGATTCGACGCTGGAGTTCGTACCTACGACAACGACGGCGACGTCGGCTGCGCGGGCCGCCTCGACAGCCTCGTCGATCAGGGCGTCGGGGTGGCTGTTGTCCGCTTCCACGCCGAAGGTGACGGCCAGCGCGTTGGCCAGGGCACCGGAACGGTTCGCAAGGTCGAGTTCGATCCGGACTTGCAACTGCACCCCTGCCGTCCCCCGGATCTCGACCGAGGCGGATGGCGGGGCAAGAAACGCCGCTCCTAAGTCCGTGCCGGCAGCCTCGATGGTTGCTTCGCGGGCCAGTACGCCGTCCACGAAGATCCGGCCGTGACCCACGGTGGAGAATCCCAGCCGGACCGGTCCGGTTTCTTCCGGGGTAAAGAGAGTGTGGAACTGGACCGTGGAAGACGCCGCGATGGGCGCGTCCCCGCCGAACCACACCAACGCGGTGGAGCGTCGGTGCTCTGCAAAGAGTTCTCCGCCACTCGCATCGAGGAACCGGACCCGCACTCCGGGAGCGCCGGTGACCGGGTTGGTGATCTGATCCAAGGGAAGCTCCGTGATGCCTTCCTGCACCACGGCGCCGACGCTGTAACTGACGTTGTCCGGACCGAAAGCGGCGCGAATCCCGTCGAGCGGGCTGACGATCTTTTCCGGCACCACGGTGGCGGAGCCGCCGCCCTGGGTCCGGGCATAGCGGGCGTTGTGCCCGATCACCGCCACTTTGCCGAGCGCGGCCTGCGCCAGCGGCAGCACGCCGTCGTTCTTCACCATCACTGTCCCGGCTGCGGAAGCTCCGCGGGCAAACGCGATGAGGTCTTCCCGGTCTGCCGGATGGGGCTGGACGGCGTCGAAGCCTTCCAGTGCGCCAACACGGGCGGCGAGCTGCAGGATCCGGAGCACCTTGCGGTCGATGGCGGCCTCGGGAACCCGGCCGCACTTGACGGCCACCACCAGGGCCGCGCCCCAGGGCCCCTCGGGGCCGGGCATGGCCAGGTCCTGGGACGCGATGGCGCTGTTGACGCTGCGGACGGCCGTCCAGTCGCTGATAACCACGCCGTCAAAGCCCCACTCGCTATTCAGCGGGGTTTCCAGCAGGCCGTGCTCAGTGGCGGTTGTGCCATTGATGGAGTTGTAGGCGCTCATCACCAGCCACGCCTTGGACTCGACGATGGCCTTTTCAAATGCGAGAAGGTAGATCTCGCGCAGGGGCCGGTCGCCAACCTTCACGTCCACGGTGAAGCGGTCCGTTTCGGAATCGTTGGCGATGTAGTGCTTCGGGGTAGCGGCCACGCCATTGCGCTGCACACCGGCCACGTAGGCGGCGGCAAGCTCAGCCGTTAAGACGGGGTCCTCGCTAAACGCCTCGAAGTGCCGGCCCCCCAGCGGCGAGCGGTGCAGGTTGATGGTAGGTCCCAGAACAACGTCCACGCCTTTGCGACGGGCCTCGACAGCGGACGCGGCACCAAGCCGGTCCGCGATCGCCGGGTCCCAGGAAGAGCTGATCGCTGCGGCCGAGGGAAAGTTCATGGACGGTTCGCGCTCATCCCAGGCCTCGCCACGGACGCCTGTGGGGCCGTCTGAGAACAGCATCCGGCGCAGACCGATCTTTGCGATCGGCCACGTGGTCCAAAAGTCACGGCCGGTCAATAACCGGACCTTTTCCTCGAGGCTGAGTTCAGCCAGGAGGGCCGTGAGCCGCCCGCCGGTTGCGCTCTCATCAGTGGCGCGGGTATCGGAAGTGATGGTTTCCATGGTGGCTTTCTTGGCTGTCGGTGCGTAGGACGTGTCGATGCTCAGGTGGATGCCGGTCAGACGACGCTGGCCTGAACGTCTTGTTCGCGCTGTAGTTCCAGCAGCCGTAGCCTGTCGGCGCGGTGTTGAGCCTGCCGGTCGGGATCAGGGATCGGCGCAGCCATGAACAGCCGCTGCGTGTAGGGATGTTCCGGCGCTCCGGTGACCTGTTCGCCGCCGCCCCATTCGACAATCTCGCCGTGGTACATCACGGCCACACGGTGGCTGAGGTGCCGGACAACGGCGAGGTCGTGAGAGACAAAGAGGTAGGCCACCCCGATGCGTTCCTGAATCTCGATGAACAGTTCCATAACGCGGGCCTGGGTGGAGAGGTCCAAGGCAGAGACAGGCTCGTCGCACACGATCAGCTTCGGGTCCAGGGCCAGGGCACGGGCAATGGCGACACGCTGGCGCTGGCCGCCGGAGAATTCCCGTGGCAGCCGGTGCGCGGCACCTGGTGGCAGCCGCACCTGGTCCAGGAGCTCGGCTACGCGCTCGTTAGCGGCCCGACGCCCCACTTTGCGGACGGTGAGCGGTTCGGTGAGGATCTGCTCGATGGTCATGGACGGGTTCAGCGACGTATAGGGGTCCTGGAAGACGACCTGGATCTCATGGCTGAGGTCCCTGCGCCGGGCCCGGGTGGCCTTGGAGATTTCCTGGCCGCGGTACTTGATGCTGCCGCCGGTTACCGGTGCAAGTCCCAGCACGGCGCGGCCGAGGGTGGTCTTGCCGGACCCGGATTCACCCACCAGGCCCACGGTCTCCCCCTGCCGGATGTCCAAGGACACGCCCTTGAGCGCCTTGAACGGTTCCTTACGGAAACCCTTGGAGGGGTATTCGACCACGACGTCCTTAATATCGAGCAGGGCATCTGTCATGAGGTGACTCCGTTCAATTCCTTGAGGGTGTAGTGCCCGCGGGGTGCCGTGTCCTCGAGAATCGCTCCGAGCAACTGGCGGGTGTACGGGTGTTGGGCGTGGTTGAAGATGGAGCGCACGGGTCCGGTCTCCACCACCCTTCCGGTCTGCATCACCGTGACGCGGTCGCAAAGGTCGGCCACCACGCCGAAGTTGTGGGTCACCAGGATGACGCCCATGTTCAGTTCGTCCTGAAGTTCGCGGAGCAGGTTCAAGACTTCGGCCTGCACTGTGACGTCGAGGGCGGTAGTCGGTTCGTCGGCGATGAGCAGGTCCGGTTCGCACGAGACGGCCCCCGCGATCAGGACGCGCTGTGCCATGCCGCCGGAGATCTGGTGCGGGTAAGCGTCGAAGGTGCGTTCCGGGTTGGGGATGCCCACCCGCGCCAACAGGGCCAGGGCCCGTTTGCGGGCTTCGGCCTTGGAGATGCCCAGGCAGACCCGCATGGGCTCCATGAGCTGGCTGCCGATGGTGAAGGCGGAATCCAGGTTCGACATGGGTTCCTGCGGGATATAGGCGATGCGTTTTCCGCGGACCTTCGTCATCTCCTTCTCGGACAGTTGAGCCAGATCCTTGCCCTCAAAGAATATGGAGCCGCCAGTAATGCGTCCGCCCTGCGGCAGGAGCCGGAGGATGGAGAACGCGGTCTGCGTCTTGCCGGATCCGGATTCGCCCACCAGGCCGTGGACTTCGCCGCGGCGGACGGTCAGGTTTACGTGGTTCACCACGTGGGTGGTGGAACCGTCCGGCTGGTCGTAGCCGACGCCCAGGTCAGTGACTTCCAACAGGATCTCGCCGGCGTCTTCATTCGGTTCGTCAGCGTGGACGACGGCGGCAACACCGCGTTTCTCGGCGGCACCTTCGGCGTCGGCTGCTGCCCCGGCTGCAGCAGCTTTGCGGCTCTTCTTGACCGGTCCGCGGCTGCGTTCGAGTTCGTCGCGCATTGCGTTAGCCAGCAGAGTCAGCGCTATGCACACCAGCCCGATGACCAGAGCAGGCCACAGCACCAGGGTGGGCGACTTGAAGATGTTGATGAAGCCGTCGTTGAGCATGCTGCCCCATGTGGGGATGTTCCTGTCGCCCAACCCGAGGAACTCCAGGCCGGCCTGGATGGCGATGGCAATGCCGAGGACCATGGCGGACTGGATGATGACAGGTGCCCGGACCACGGTAAGGATGTGGCGGCCGATGATCCGGACGTCGCTGAGCCCGGAGACGCGTGCTGCGTCGACATACAGCTCGTTGCGGACCGCCGTGACCGAGGCGTACACCAGTCGGAAGAACGCCGGCGACAGCAGCACACCGAAGATCATCATCGAGAGCCACATGGACGGGCCAACCACAGCGCGGGCAGCCAGCAGCACCACCATGCCGGGAAGTGCCATCAACAGTCCGGTGAGCCATGAGGACGCGGAGTCAAACCAGCCGCCGTAGTACCCCGCGGCCAAGCCGGCGGTGACACCGAGGACAAGCGCCACAGCGAGGGCGAGGAGGGCACCGGCGAGGCTGAACTGGCCCGCGAAGAGCAGCCGGCTTAACACGTCGCGGCCGGCACTGTCTGCGCCCAGAATGTGCCCGGAGCCAGCCTTTGCCAGCACATGTTGGACACTCGCGGTGTTGGGGTCGTGGGTTGCCAGCAGGGGCGCAAGGACGGACGCCAGCGCCACCAGGACAAGGAGGACCATTGAAACGACACCGGTCGGGTGGGTCAGGAGCCTGCGGAACAAGGAAACCTTGGCCGCCCCGGCGGGCACTGCTAGGGGTGTTTCGATCATGACAGCCGAACTTTCGGGTTGAGCCAGCCTTGGGCGAGGTCGATGATGAGGTTGACGATCACGACGATGGCGGCGGTCGCCACGACCACTCCCATCACGACGGGAATGTCACCTTGGCCGGTGGCGGCAACAGTGATTTGCCCCAGGCCGGGCAGGGCGAAGATCTGTTCAACGATGACGGCACCGCCCAGCAAACCGATGAACTGCACTGCAAGCACTGCCAAGGCGGGGCCGCCGGCGTTGCGCAACACGTGCTTGTAGACCACGCAGTTGAAGGAGAGTCCGCGGGCGCGCAGCGTCCGCACGTAGTCCTGACGGAGCGCGTCAATCAGTGAGCCGCGGATCTGCTGGACCACGGCGGCAATGCAGCCTATGGAGAGGGCAATGATCGGCAGGGTGACGGTTGCCGCCCAGCCGCCGAACGACGTCGTAATCGGGACGTAACCGGTGGCTTTGAACCATTTAAGGTTCAGTGCAAAGAGGGAGACCAGGCCGAGGGCAATGAGGAAACCCGGGATGGCGAAGCCGAGGACGCCTACAAACTGGACTACACGGTCAACCCAGCCGCGGCGGACCGCGGCCCAGACCGCCACGACGACAGAGACGACCGCCGCGATGATGGTGGCACCTAGGACCAGCGAGAGGGTCACGGGCAGACGGCTGCCGACGCCGGCGCTCACAAGCTGGCCGTTGAACCAGGACCGGCCGAGGTCGCCAGTTAGTGCACCGGTGAGCCAGTCCCAGTACTGGACAACGAGGGGACGGTCCAGTCCCAGCTGGCTGGCCTTCAGCGCCACCTGGGCATCGCTGGCAGTAGGGCCCACGATGCGGCGGGCGATGTCACCGCCGCCCGCATATAACAGCAGGTAGGCGACAGTGGTGATAACGAACAGCAGGAGGACACCCGAGAGCAGGCGCCGCAGCACGAATCGGTACATTCGAAAATCCTTAGGGGGTGACAGAGGCTGCCGGACCGGGTTCAGGGCCCGGACCGGCAGCCCTCCGCTAGGAGGCGGGAGTAAAGGACCAGATGAACGGGTAGACGTTGCCCGTCTGAAGCTCGACCGTGGTCTTGGCGTCAGTCACAAAGCTGTTCTGCGGGCGGTACCACGGCGCGAACCAGGCCTGTTCGACGATGTACTTGTTCAGCTCCTTGGCCGAGGACTTCTGCTCCTCCTCGGTACCGAGGTTAATTTTCTTGACCAGTTCGTCTACCTTGGGGTCGGCGTACTTATAGGGATTCCATGCCGCGTTCGGAGCGATTTTCATGTTGATCAACTGCCAGTCGGACTGTTGCTCCAGGATCATGTAACTTGCCGCGTACTTCGCGGCCAGCAGGTCGGCAATGAAGTTGTTACCGGCGTCGACAGTCTCGACAGTGACTCCGACGTCCTTCAGCTGCTGGGTTATCAACGCAAATACCGCGCTGTTCACCAGCGGCGTGGAAGGCATCTTCAACGTCAGGCTGGCGTAGCCGGCTTCGGCCAGAAGCGCTTTGGCCTTGGCGGGGTCATAGGCGTAGCGGGAGTCCAGAGATTCGTCGTAGGCAGCCGAGGAGGGCGGGAAAACCTGCGTGGTGGTCGTGCCGCGGCCCTGGTTTACAGAATCCAGAAGAGCTTTCGTATCGAAGGCATAATTCAATGCCTGGCGCACGCGGACGTCTTTGAGAGCGGGGTTGGTAGTACCCGCGCGGTCAAACAGGATCAATCCAACCCAGTTGCCCTCGAACGGGTTGTTCTTGTAGCCGGCGGCTTCGGCCTCCTGAATCATCGCGATATCGATGAGTGAGCCGTTGAGGGTGCCGGACTTGACGGCGCTCAGCAGCGAGGTCTGTTCCGGGTAGACATTCAGGACCAGGTTGTCGTAGTGAACCAGGTCCTTGTCCCAATAGTCCGGGTTCCGCTTGTAGCTGTAGGACGTTCCGGTGACGGTCGCGGCGGTATCCAAAACGTAGGGTCCCGAGCCGACCGGGTTGGTTGCAATGTCCGTGTTGGCGAAGGACGCCGGGCTCTGCATGAACGAAGCATCCTTGGACAGGTACCCCAGGAACGCCGGGTCCGGAGCCGAGAGGGTGAGCTCCAAGGTGGTGGCATCCACAGCCCTGGCGCTCTGGAGCGCAGCGAGGAACTGCGCGTCCGCAGACGTGCCGGCTTTGAAGCGCTCGAGGTTCTGCTTGGCGGCGTCGGCATTGAAAGCGGTGCCGTCGGTGAACTTTACGTCATCCCGCAGCTTCAGGGTCAGGACAGTTTTGGCTGCGTTGTACTGCCACTCGCTCGCCAGCATCGGAACCAGAGTGCCGTCCGGCTCCATGCGGAGCAGGGTGTCATAGACCGCCTGGTAGAAAGGCGACACATTGGCGAAGTCAGAGTCCCCAGCCGCGAAGGACTTGGGCGCCATCAGTGTGCCCAGGGTCAGTGTTTGTGAAGTCTGTGCTGCAGGAGCCTCTCCACCGGCTGCGCAGCCGGTGAGGCTCAGGGCAACGGCGGCAACAACGGCGGCCATTCGCTTAGATCGGAACATCTTTGGTCCCTTTCACGGTCAGTGGCGTCCACCATGGACTGCCAATGGGAAAGACCGTAGCACGAAAACCGACTAGGTGGTACGTTTTTAAAAATACGGTGCAGTGCCTGAGCGATTGTGACGCGGCGCACGGGCGCGGCGTGGGCTCCGGAGAAGGTTGTTAGAGTTTTCAGATGACTGAAACAGCGGCAAGTGCTGTCGCCAAAGTTCCACGCCGCGGGCGGCCCCGCGGAAGCTATGCCAAGACGGAGGGACGGCGTCAGGAGATCCTCGCGGCCGCGTTCGAGGTTTTCTCGACGTCCGGCTATCGAGCCGGATCCATCCAGGACATTGCCGACAAGATCGGCCTTACAAAAACCGGCCTTCTCCATCATTTCCCCAGCAAAGAAGCACTTTTGGAGGCCGTTCTCACCCTTCGCGATGAGGACTCCTGGGCGGGGGCCGGGATCGTGACCGACAACGGTACCGATACGCTGAACGGCATTATCCGGCTGGTGCACAACAACGCGACGGTACCGGGACTGGTTGCGCTGCATTGCGTCTTGTCAGCCGAGTCGACGGACCCGACGCACCCCGCCCATGAGTACTTTCAGCGACGCTACGACTGGGTCCGAAACGTCGGCAGCCAGGCGTTTTCCGACCTGGATAGGCGTGGCAGCCTGCGGCCGGGGGTAGTGCCGGCCGTAGCGTCTCGGCAGCTGGTGGCACTGATGGACGGGCTGCAGCTGCAATGGCTTCTGGACAACAATTCCGTGGACATGGCTGCGGAACTGAAGGCCTTCCTGCGCGCCATCACCACGGAGACGTTTTAGGGGGCAGCGAGGCCCCGGCGCCACCTACCGCAGGGGCCGCCCGAGAAAAGCGAGCAGTTCCCGATTGAACTCCTCGGGTTCGTTCCAGTGAGGGCAGTGTCCGCTGTTTTCAAACACGGACAGGGAGGAGTCCGGCAGAGTCCCGGCAAACCACTCCATACCTTCAAGCGGAAATGATGGCGAGTGCCGGCCGGTGGCAACCCAGGCTGGGGCATCGACGGTCGGAACAACGTCCCGCCAGTCGGCAGTGAAATGATCCGCCAGCAGCGGGAGCACTGCCCCTACGGGGAAATCAGCGGGGCTGCCGGCTTCGGCAAGGAGTTCCCCCACATGCGGCGGCATCGGCGGCTCCAGGGCCGGGTTGCCCCATTGAAATCGGCCGTTTACGGCGTCCCACACATTGGTCCACTCGACGGATCTCACGCCCCAGGCCCATGTCTCGTCATTCACTAGTTTCGGCGACTGGTCAATGGCCGCGAACGCTCTCACGCGCTCCGTGCCGAAGAGATCAAAGTAGGCGAGACAAACGGAGACTCCTAAGGAATGTCCAACCAGGGCCACATCGTCCAGTTCCAGATGCTCGATCCATTCCCCGATGTCTTTCCCCAGCCGGGACACGCGCTGACCGCTGGCCGGCGAGTCTGAACGGCCATGGAATCTCAAGTCAAGGGCCAGCGTTCGATAGCCCGCAGCGACGAGCGCCTCACGCTGGAACGCCCAGTGCGCAGCACTGCACGTAAACCCATGCACCAGCAGAACGGCGGGGCCGGAGCCGTGGTCGTCATAGACAAGGCGAACACCGTCTGTGGTTCGAAACGACTTTTCATGACCAGTCAATTGCGCCTCCTTGGGCAACGAGGGTTGTACATTCTTCGCGGCGCATACCGTCATGCTCCGGAGCGTGCATTTTCGCCAGGGTTTCGCCCGGATTCTGTTCACAAGGTCTTTGCTGACCTCACATTGGATTAGATCCCACCGTAAGTCCGCCACAGACATACAGCGTCTGGCCCGTTACGAACCCGGATCGCTCGTCGAGGAAGAAGCCGGCAGCGTTGGCGATGTCATCAGGCTGGCCGAGCCTGCCGACAGGAACGGACGAAATGATGGCTTTGGTCTGTGGCGAGTCTTCCGGATTTGCGTTCATGAACAACTCGGTGGCGATCGGTCCAGGCCCGATCGCGTTGACCGTAATCCCGGCTGCTCCGAGTTCCAGGGCCCACGTCCGGGTCAAGCCGATAAGGCCGGCCTTAGCGGCAGCATAGGCGGTGCGCAGTTCCTTGCCCAGAGCAGCGCGTGAGGACATGTTGACGATGCGGCCGAATCCAGCTTCTGTCATGCCGTCGAGGACACTTTGCGTGCACTGCACGGCGCATCGGAGGTTCAGTGCGTGCGATTGATCAAGTTGGCCCAGAGTCTGCTCGCGGAGCGGGGCCGGGAAGACGGCGCCAACGTTGTTGACCAGGCGTGTGATCGGCCCCTCCGACAGGGCCGCCTCCAGGGCTTCCGCCGTGCTGTCCACGTCAGAGAGGTCCGCGATAATCGAGCGACCGACGCTTGCGTGCTGCCTGTCGAGGATTACAACCTCCCATCCCTGCTCCAGTCCATGTAGTGCGATTGCGCGTCCGATTCCTGACGCTCCGCCGGTAACCAGAAGTCGTTCGACCATGAGATTTTCCTTCCTCCGCACACATCGGCATGAGCGGAACGCAGTTGCTTCGGCGCAACACACGCTCTCTAGTATCCGTCCAAAGAGGCTGGGATAGTACCTGACTTTCATACTAATTATGGCTATTCTGATCCACAGAACAGAATAATCGGATTAGGGAGCACAGAGTCGTGGATATCAAGGATCTTGAGGCCTTCGCCGTTGTAGCCGAAGAACTTCATTTCGGCAGGGCAGCCGCCAAGCTGCACATGTCCCAGCCACCGCTGAGTGCGCGCATTAAGCAGCTCGAACAAAGCCTCGGCCTCCAGCTGTTCGAGCGAAGCACGCGCAGCGTTGCGCTGACCGATGCAGGCTCAAGACTGCTGATTCCGGCACGAAAGGTGCTCAGCCAGGTTGTCGCGGTCCGGAATCTCGCTGAATCCATCGCCGCCGGAGACCAGGGCCGGGTGCGGATCGCCTTCGCCGGCGCCTCGAGCCAGCGCGCCCTTCCGCTACTGACCCGCGCCGTGCGGGAGGCGCATCCCGGAATCGAGTTGCAGCTGGAATCGCAGACCTACGTATATACCGCGCTGGACAAACTCCTCGAGGGCTCCCTGGATCTTGCCTTCGCACGCCTTCCAACACCGCACCCGGAACTCGAGTCGCGCGTCGTCGAGGTGGAGCAGATCTTATGCGCACTGCCTGAAGGGCATCCACGGGCGAACCAGCCCAATCTCTCACTGGCGGACCTTCATGACGAGGACTTCGTCAGCCTTCCCTCCGACACGGGATCCATCCTCCAGGCCACCATGTTTGCCCTCTGCATCACGGCGGGGTTCCGGCCACGGGTGGTCCAGGTATCGCCCGACTCGGCGACAGCGCTTGCCCTTGTAGCTGCCGGGGCGGGGATCACCATCACCCTGAGTTCCGTCACGCCGGCGCAGTCCGTCGGAATCGTCTACCGGGAACTGGTCGACATCCACCCCAGCCACATGTTTGCCACGCTGACCTGGCGCAAGGAAGACCAGTCGCCTGCCCTTGCGGCCGTCCTGAAAGTCTCGGAATCGGCCTTGCCAACCCCGGATCTTTCTGGTTTCGATCTCAAATAAGAGGTAATTGGTATTTCTATTAGGAAGAATCCATAGCTAGTCTCTTTTGAAGGCACCAATTCACACACCCTCAATGAAGAGAGACAACTGCGATGACAACAACACCTGTGGCGGTGGACCCGGGCATCGAAGCCCGCGTCTTCCGCAAAATTACGGTCAAGGTTCTTCCGCTCCTGATGCTCGGGATGTTCATCTCCTATATAGACCGCGCCAATCTCGGTGTAATCGCGGGCCCGCTGTCCAAGGACCTGGGCCTGACTGCCGCGACTTTCGGCCTCGCGGCCGGGTTTTTCTACATCGGCTATCTGCTGTTTGAAATCCCCTCGAACATGTTTCTCGCCAAGGTGGGCGCACGGATCTGGCTGGCGCGGATCATGGTCTCCTGGGGTGTCGTGACCATAGCCATGGCCTGGATGCAGAATGATGTCACCCTGTACATCATGCGGTTCCTGCTCGGATTGGCTGAGGCCGGCTACTCTCCCGGGGCGATGCTCTTCCTCGCTCTCTGGTGCCCGGCCCGTCTGCTGCCGAAGGCAATGTCGTGGCTCAACCTCGCTGTTCCGGTCGCACTAGCGGTCGGCTCGGTGGTGACCTCATCGATCCTTCTCATGAACGGCGTCGGCGGCATCGCTGGATGGCGGTGGGTGTTCGTCCTCGAAGGTCTCCCGGCAATCCTCCTCGCCGTCGTCATCTTCTTCGTCCTTCCCTCCTCGCCTGCAAAGGCGCCATGGCTCGACGAAAATGAGAAGGCGTACCTGGCCCAGAACGTTACCCAGCGCGCGGACTCCGGAGCCCACGAACTCAAGCAGCTACCGGCAGCACTGCGGAGGCCGTCACTCTGGGCGTTCGCCGTTACGTACTTCTTCATCCTGATCGGATTCTGGTCGATCACGTACTTCCTCCCCACAATCGTGAAGGAGCAATTCCACCTCGACCCTGTGGGATCCGGTTACGTCTCCGCGCTTCCGTGGATCTTCTCGGCAATCGTCATGTTTGTCATTCTCCGCAGCATCTCCCGGACGGGTGAACGTCGCTGGCACCTCACCATCCCGATGGTTGCCGCAGCGCTGGGACTTCTGATCGGAGTTCTCTCGGGCAACCCCTTCCTGTCGCTCATCGGCGTGAGCGTTGCCGCTGCCGGCTTCTTCGCCGTCCTCTCCACGTTCCAGGCGACCGTCGCGCAGGTCTATGCCGGCGCACTGGCCGCGGTCTCCATCGCTCTGGTCAACTGTGTCGGTAACGTCAGCGGCCTCGTTGGCCCGTACATTCTCGGGTGGCTGACCGACCTCACCGGAACGACTTCCGCCGGCCTGCTGGTCATGGCCGGCTTCTTCGCCCTCGCAGCTGTTTTCAACTACTTCCTGATCGGATGGGCCGACCGCCACACCGGAGGACTCCGCGGGACCTTGAATACCGAAACGGCTGCACGGACCGCCGCCAATCCGCACACCGAAGGATGACCGAAACCTTGCTAGTTCAAACAGCCACCCATACAGCGGCTCCGGGCCATGAGCCGTCAACGGCGGCACGCATCCTCGAAGTACGCACCGTGCCTTATGCGATCCCCTATCGCAAGCCGCTTCGGTTCGCGAGCGGATCAATCGACATTGCAGACAACGTTCTTGTGGAGATCGTCACCAGCGACGGGGTAGTCGGTATCGCCGAAGCACCCCCGCGCCCCTACACCTACGGTGAGACACAAGCGTCGATCGTCGCCGTGATCGAGCAGATCTTCGCCCCCGCCATCATCGGTCTCTCAATCCTCGACCGCGAGCTGGTCCGGTCACGGCTGGCACGAACAGTCGGAAATCCCACCGCCAAAGCCGCAATCGACATGGCCATGTGGGACGCATGGGGCAAAACGATCGGAACCCCGGTCCACAGCCTTCTCGGAGGCTTCACCGACCAGCTCCAGGTCAGCCACATGCTGGGATTCGATGATCCCGGGGTCGTGGCCGCGGAAGCCATCCAACTGCGGGAGACGCTCGGCATCTCGAGCTTCAAGATCAAGGTCGGCCGCCGCCCCATCCCCTTGGACGTGGCGGTCTGCAAAGCCGTCCGCGAAGCCCTGGGGCCCGAGGCCGAACTGTACATCGACGGGAACCGCGGATGGACAGCAGCGGAATCCGCTTTAGCGGTCCGTCAGCTCGAAGACGTGGGCCTCAGCCGCGTCGAAGAACTCTGCCCCGCCGATGACGTACTGGGCAGGCGCTGGCTCGTCTCGCAATGCCCAATCCCGTTCGTCGCCGACGAGAGCGCCCCGACCCCCGCAGACGTCACCCGCGAAATCCTCTCGGGTGCAGCGACTGCAGTGAGCATCAAAACCGCCAGGACAGGATTCTCCGACTCGCTCCGTGTCTCCCACCTTGCCGAGGGTCTCGGCATCGAAGCAGTCATCGGCAACCAGATCGACGCACATCTCGGAACCGTCTGCTCGCTCGTGTTCGGCGCATCCCAAGAGATCACCGCACGGTCCGCCGCGGAACTGTCCAACTACCTGGACATGGCCGACGGACTACTCCAGGAACCACTCCTGATCGAGAATGGGCACATGCGGGTCCCCGACGGGCCCGGCCTCGGCGTCCGACTCGATCCGGAGAAGGTCGCCCGCTACCGCGTCGACCTCTGACACCGCCCAACACCCGTACTCCCAATCCCAAACCCATCAATCAAAGGATCAATCATGGTTTACCTCCGTCTCCACCACGTCAACGTCACCTCAGATGACATGTCACTGCTGACCGACTTCTACGGGAAGGCCCTGGGGCTCAACCAACTCCCCTCCCCTGCGATGATCGCCACTTCCAAGAACGCGGACAAGGACATCGACGGCGACGCCGAGTGGGACAGCGCCGCAAAGTTCTACGACGCCGGCGACCCCAATGAGCTGCAGATCCACGCCACCCAGCGCCAGCCATACCTTGCGGCGCAGGAAGGGCATTCGGTCAACCCGCTCATCGGAGGGCACTTCGCATTCCGGACCGATGACATTGAGGCGATCAAGGCGCGTTTGACCGAACACAACATCCCCTTCGACGACTGGGGCATCTGGTCGGTGGAAGGCTGGCACCAGATCTTCTTCACCGACCCCGCCGGCAACATGATCGAGATCCACCAGGTCATGACCGAGGGTGAATCCTGAACCAGCCGATGACGACTCCTCAAGCCCGTCCGCAGACCTCAGGGGGTGAGTTCCCCCGGTTCGACCGGCTGTTCGATCGCCCCGGGCGACTACGGGGTACGGCGTGGGGCCTGTGGGGCCCGGCAGATCAGCTCGGCACGCTCAACCACCTCACTCCCGAACGCGTGCTCGCCGCGCGCGGGAGCATCGTGACAGGCGACGTCGTACCGCTCAACCTTCCGTTGACCGAGTTCGACCCGCCGATCATCGCCCACCGCGGATCAATTGAACACATAGTGTTCGGTTTGAATGACTTTCACCGCGATGACCGAATCGACAACCTGTTCCTGCAGGCGTCCACACAGCTCGACGGGCTTCGGCATTTCGGGCACCCGGACCGTGGCTTCTACAACGACGCCGATCCCACGCGGCTGGTTGCCGGGCAACCCGACCTCGGCATCCAGGCGGTCGCGCAACGCGGGATTGCAGGAAGAGGATTACTCATCGATGTGGGCACCTACCGCGAGGCGGTCGGCCGTCCCATCGACCAGACACGAAACGAACAAATTCCCGTCGAAGACCTCGACGCAACGCTCGAGTGGCAAGGGAGTTCGATTCAGCCCGGCGACATCATCATGATCCGCACCGGATGGCTGAAGTACTTCCGGCAGGGCCCTGATCGTTCGGATGGTGTCCTTCGCTCGCCGGGCCTTCGCCAGTCGGAAGACACGGCGGCCTGGCTTTGGGATCACCAGGTCTCGGTGGCGGCGTCGGACAACATCGCTCTCGAGGCTTGGCCGGCGACAGATTCGAACCTCACCGTCGACGCAGAACTCACCGGTACGATGCCGAAATCCAGTCACAGCGGGATGTTACACCGTATCCTCATCCCGCTGCTGGGGCTCACCATCGGTGAACTCTGGGTCCTCGACGAACTTGCCGCCGCCTGCACCCTGCGGGGACGGTACGACGTATTCCTCACCGCACAGCCGCTAAACCTGTTGGGTGGCGTCGGCAGCCCCGCCAACGCAATGGCAATCCTCTAAGAAATGAAACATCAGGAGCACGTAACGTGAATCAACCCCAGTCTGTGAAAGACGAAGCTGTCCTCATCACCGGCGGCGCATCGGGCATCGGCCTGACATGTGCGCGCCAGGCTGCGGCCAGAGGTGCCCGGGTAGCCATCGTCGATATCAACCCCACGGCCGCCTCAGAAGCTGTAGCGACGCTGGATGGAGACGGGCACCTCGCGATTGCCGCCGATGTGACGGACGCCGACGCCATGCGGCGCGCCGCCGACCAATTCGCCGAAGGGGGAGGCTTGACGGGCGTCGTCGCCGCCGCCGGGATAGTCAGCCGGTCGCCGTTGCTCGACATCGATGTCGCCGAATTCCGGCGTGTGCTCGACATTAATGTGATCGGGGTCCAGAACACGATTTCCGCCGCGGGGCCGCACCTTATCCGCGCAGGCTCCCTGGGAACCGTAGTCGTCCTGGGCAGCGCCGCCGCGTTCACCGGAGGCGGACTGATGGGAAACGGCGCCTACGCCACCTCCAAAGCCGCCCTCATCGGACTGGTTCGCGGTTACGCCCGCGAACTTGCCCCCCACCGCGTGCGCGTAAACATGGTCGCCCCCGGGGCAACAGAAACCCCGATGACCGATGTGTTGAGCGACACCGACCGCGACCGGATCGCCGGAATGTCACTCCTGGGTCGTCTCTCCAAGCCGGAGGAAATCGCCGCCGCCATCTCCTTCCTCCTCGCACCCGACGCCGGCACCATCACAGGACAGATCCTCCACGTCAACGGAGGCGTGGTCTTCGGCTGAACCGCAGCCGCCCCCGCGGTGAGGAAGGGAGGTGCCTCTGCCGAGCCGACGGCGGCACCCCCTTTTGCACCAGCATCCCCCCTTTTCGCGACAAAATCCCAACAGACAGGTTTCGAGAATGACATCGCTTAGTGCTCCCGAGGCAGAATCCGCCCATGCCGGCAGCACCATGCGTGCCGTGCTCAAGGCAAGACCCGAGCGCGGTGTCGAGTTCGTCACGGCCTATGCCGAACCGCAGGTCTCGGCAGGGAAGGTCAAGATTCAAATCGCTGCAGCCTCGGTCTGCGGAACCGACCGCGCGCTGTACGAGTACTCACCCATGGCGCAGGCATTCAACCTCAAGATTCCCGTCGTGCTGGGGCATGAGTGTGCCGGCACTGTCATTGAAGTCGGCTCGGGGGTTGAATCCCTCGGTATCGGTGACAGAGTGGCTCTCGAGTCCCACATCGCCTGCTGGAACTGCTACCCCTGCCGTACCGGTGACGCCCACAATTGCCTGAACATGGAACTCCTCGGCCTGCATTTGGATGGCGGCTTTGCCGAGCGGCTCGTCGTGCCAGCGGGGGCCTGTTTCAAGCTGCCCGATGACTTTCCGCTCGAACAAGGCGCTCTGCTCGAACCGGCCGGTGTCGCGATGCACGCCATCCAACGATCCAAGATCGTCCTCTCCGGGGCTGACGTTGTAATCAGCGGCGGAGGCCCCGTCGGCCTTTTCATCGCCGCAATCGTCGGCGCCATGGGTGCCGCCAACGTGCTCGTTGTGGAACCCAACGCCTACCGCAGAGGCCTCATCGAAGACCTCGGCGCAACAGCACTTGCTCCCGAAGATGACGTCGTCGGGACGTGCAGGAAGCTTTCGGGCGACAAGATTGGTTTTGATGTCGCCTTCGAAGCGTCAGGAGTTCCGGCCGCACTCCCGCCGCTCCTCGACGCCCTCCGCAGGGAAGCCACGGTTGTCGCCGTGGGGATTCCGGGAAGCCCGATCGAATTGGACGTCGCCACGTACCTCATCAAGAAGGGGCTGACTTTCACAGGCAGCTTTGGGCGTTCGCTCTGGGGAACCTGGGAGCAGATCGCGGAACTTGTCGCCAGCGGCAAACTCGACCTGTCCAGGTTCGTCACCCACCGCTTTCCGCTTTCCGCTCTCGACGAGGCCATCGGACTTCTCTCCCAGGACTCGTGCAAGGTCCTGCTCATTCCGGCACTTCCCGACCGCCCGGGGTCGCGGACCCGCCGCCGGGTGGACGGCGTTATTCCCGGGGAAGACAACCGGTCATGAAAACGCGGGCAACGCAGATTCTGGGCATTGAACATCCCGTGGTGCAGGGCGGCATGCAGTGGGTGGCAACCGCTGAGCTTGCGGCCGCTGTCTCCAACGCTGGGGGGCTCGGCATAATCAGCGCGCTGACCACTGGCTCACCAGAGAATCTGGCGCGTGAAATCAGACGCTGTCGTGAACTAACCGACCGCCCGTTCGGAGTGAACCTGACCATACTGCCGTCCATCAGTCCTCCACCCTATGACGAGTACCGCGATGTGATCGTCAACGAAATAGTATCCGTGGTGGAGACTGCCGGAAACAATCCGGGCCCATTTGTTGACGTCTTCAAGGCACAGGGAATCACGACCATACACAAATGCACCAGTGTGCGGCATGCGCTCAAAGCCGAGTCCCTGGGTGTGGACATTGTCAGCATCGATGGGTTCGAATGCGCCGGCCATCCGGGCGAAGACGATGTCCCTGGCCTTGTCCTGATTCCCGCAGCCGCCGCCCGTCTCCGGATTCCGGTACTGGCATCCGGAGGAATAGCCGACGGCCGCGGGTTGGTCGCGGCGCTGGCGCTTGGAGCCGAAGGAATCAGCATGGGGACGCGGTTCATGTGCACCCAGGAATCTCCAATTCATCCAAGGATCAAAGACGCGATCGTTGCCGCCACCGAGTTAGACACCGAACTCATTTTTCGCCCCCTGCGCAATACTTCGCGCGTGGCAAGCAACTCGGTCAGCCGCGAGGCAGTGGGGATCCTGGCGAACGGCGGTGTTTTCGAGGACGTCAGGAGCTTGGTGGCTGGGTCCCGGGGCAGACGGGTCTATACGGAGGGCGATCCCGAGTCCGGTGTCTGGACCGTTGGTATGGTCCAAGGGCTCATTTACGATGTGCCAGGCTGCTCAGAGTTGGTGGCCAGGATTGTCCAGGAAGCCGAGGACCTGATCCGGTCACGCCTTAGCGCAGGGATTGCAGCCCGCGCATGACTTGTCTTTTTGTCCCCCGAAGTGCGGGGCAACGATTGTCGGGGCACTGATGCCCACGGATGGGCTGGTGCTTACGGCACTGCACGACGGCGTGCTGGTGGTAACGCTGAACGATCCGGCCCGCCGCAACCCCGTTTCCACACTCATGCGTGAACAACTCATCGCTACCCTCGCTGCGGCTGCTGCGAACGACGCCGTCCGCGTTTTTGTCCTTACGGGGGCTGACGGTTCGTTCAGTTCAGGCGGAGACCTTTCCGCGATGCCGCCTGCGACGAAGGAAGACAGCGATGAACGGATGAGCCGGATCCGGACGCTGGTGCAGTTGGTGGCCGGATCCGCGAAACCCGTGATCGCCGCCGTCGAGGGCCCGGCTGCCGGAATTAGTGTTGGGCTGATGGCGGCCTGCGACATCGTCATCATGGCAGAAGGTGCAAAGGCGCTGTTTCCGTTTACACGTCTAGGACTGCTCCCCGATGGCGGTTTGATGGGCTCTCTGTCTCACCGGATCGGGCGGTCTGCGGCCAAGCGGGTACTGATGTTGGGCGACCCTGTCGGCGCCAGCGAGGCGCTCACGCTGGGGCTTGCGGACGAGGCGGTCCCCGCAGGCCAAGCGCTGCAGCGGGCCCTGGATGTGGCCGTCGTGCTCGCGGGGCGCGCGCCGCGGTCGCTGGCTGCGATCAAGGGCTTCTTCGCGGCCGGGCGGCTGGACGTCGACGACGCTCTCGCCGCCGAGCAACGAATCCAGCGGGCGTTGTACTTTTCGCAGGATTTCGCCGAAGGAAAAGCCGCCTTCTACGGCCGGCGCGAGCCGCGGTTCACCGGGAAGTAATACCCCTACGCAGGCGTCACACGCGGCAGCCAGATCGCGGCAGACCGTCATGGTCCCCGACCCAGCCCTCGTGGCATCGACTAACGCTGGCATAGTTGCCTTCGCATCCGGCTAGTCGCGCGTGCCCTTCACTGACGGCGGCAGACATCTGAAATCATGCCGTCCCGCTCCCCCGCCTCCATGAACCGCCAGAAGCAATTCGCTGTCTGTCGTTCTGATCGTCCATCGTCGCTGGGCGGGTCCTCCACGCAACCAGGGCGCCACGCGCCGGGTTCGATTCAAAGTTTCGTTCGGCGCTCCTGCGTCGCTTATTTCCTCGCGAAAGTTTGAATCGCTCCCGGTTCCCCAAGTTGCGTTCCGGACCCTCAAACCCAGCGGTGACTCCGTGTATCAGAACGACGCACAAATCTGACAGACACATCCGGTGCCGCCAGTCGCTGAAGGAGAAGGAACATGGAACCGCTCACCATCAAAACCCCAGCCGACGTCCTCAGTTTCGTCGGGCACACCCTCGGGTTCTGGCCGCAAGAAAGCCTCGTGTGCATCACCCTGGACACCAACCGCGTCGGCGCAACCCTCAGAGTCGACCTCCCCACCCGCGAGGGCGGACTCAGCTACGCCCGCACCGTGGCCGACTACCTCGCCCACGACGCCAGCGCCGCCAGCGTGCTCTTCGCCGTGTACACCTCCGAGCCCCAGAAACCCGGACAGCCCAAGCCGCATGCAGCAACCATCGCAGCACTGACGTGCGCGCTGGCCGAGCGCGGAATGACCATCCGCGACGGGCTCCTCGTCGGAGACAACACCGTTTCCCCGTACGACGGCGACCCCCAGGACGGACTGACACTCCCGCTGAACGCGACCCAGTCCAGCCAGATCAACGCCGAATTCATCTACCGCGGCAGCACCATCGCACCGACAAACCACATCACCCTGCCAGCCTCCACAAAAGAAGGCCGCACAGCGGACGCCGTCAACGACCGCGTGAAAGCAATACACAGCATGAACCCGGGCGAGGCCCTCGAACAAGCCAGGACACTCTGGGACGGCATGCTGGACGCGATCTCCTATCCCAACGACGATCAGACCATCGACCTGATTGCGAACTTCCAGGCCCCCGCCATTCGCGACCAGCTCATGGCCGACATCCCGGGAATCGACGAACCGATGGACCGCGTTCTCTTGGCACAAACACACGGCGCGCCCCAGTGGTCCCGGGTCGAATGGGCACAGCAGCTGCTGCTCCACGCCTACACGCACAGCAGCACCAAACACTCCGCCCCCATCCTCACCGCCATCGCCTTCGTCAACTGGTGGGAAGGCCGCGGCAGCAAAGCCCACCAGTTCCTGCAACTCGCCCTCGAAGCAGACCCCGCCTACCGTCTGGCCAGACTCAGCGACCTCATGATCGGCTCCGGAATGGTGGCCGGCTGGAACATGGACAAAGACCGGGCCTTCCGCCCTTGGGGCCTCGAAGCCTCATAGGCCCGCAGGATCATAGGAATATGGACGACGACGGCGGGACGTTCAGGAGCCAGTTCTCCACCGCTGCGTCCCAGCCGTCCGGGTCGGAATTCCACTCCTGCGTATGCTCCGCGGAAGGAAAAGTGAGCAGCATTGCCAGCTCAGGGCGCCGGCTCACGAACTCGCGGGAAATGGCAAAGGGCGTCGAGCGGTCCGCTTCATTGTGGATGACAAGGAGTGGAACACTCAGTTCATCCGCCCGCGCCAAAAAGTCCAGCGCATGAAAGCTCAACGGAGCATCCAAGCCCGTGATCCAACGCATCCTGGATGAACTCAGCATCTGCAGTCCAAGCCGCGCAACCCAACCGGGAAGTCCACCGGACCGGGCGTTGGCCAGCAGCGTGCTGCTCCAGTCGATAACGGGGGCATTGAGCACGAGCCGGGAAATGAGGTGCCGGAACTCCGAAGATGCCGCCAGCTGGAGAGCGATCGAGGCACCGAGGGACCAGCCGAAAAGCACTATCTGGTGTGCACCTTGCCCGACGGCATACGACACCGCAGCTTCAACATCGCGCCATTCGGTCTGCCCCAGGTGATACCTACCATCCGACGATGCAGGCGAATCGCGGTCGTTCCGGAGTGAAACAACCAGAGATGTGTATCCCAGCCGGTCCGCGACGGGCACGCCCCGGAGTGCGCCGGCTTTCGATCCGCCCAAGCCATGGATATGCATGGCCCACGTGGAAGCATCCCGCGACGCGTCTGTCGGTGTGAACTTCCAGGCGGGCGCAATTCCGTTCTCCACTGGAATCTGAACGTCAGAGTATGGCAGCCCTAACGGTTCCGGCGTCGAATAGACGTATCCGCTCCAAATGCCGGCCTTTGCAGTCCAGAGATCGCCGGAATCAACCCGTTCAACGACGCGGGTTACCGTCCCCGCCGCATCGTCAGAGGAGACGATCTCTCCGATGCAGGCATGCCCTGTGCCGTTGGCAAACCAGATGCTGTAGCGGCCTGGTGCCGTGGTCCGCTCCGATGCCGACAATTCCACCATCAACGTTTCGTCGGCGTCGTGGAACACACGACGGATTTCCAGATCTTCTTTCCGCAGCGTCTTTGGCACCACAACTTCCCGAGCAAAATAGGCCGCCACGAGGATGGCGGCAGCGCCGGCGATGCCACAGCCTATGGCCACAGCTATGGCGGCCCTACGCATCGGCGTCGCCCTCGGGAGCTTTCAAGCGTTCGTCTATGGCCTTGCGTAGGCGCAGTAGGGTCTCCGGAGAAATCCCTTGCAGTTGTCTTGCAGCGAAGTTTCTCACCCGGTTTTCCCGCAGGGTGCGGAGTAGTTCGAGCTGTGCCTCCACCAAGTCGGGTACCTCGCCGTCGTCGTCCAAAAGGTATCCGGGGTCAACGCCGAAGAATTCGGCGAGGTTCCTCAAAAGCTGCGGGTCCGTGGCCATGGAACTGTCGCCGGCACGCATGTAGGCCCAGCGGGAGCGAGACAACGGTGTTCCGCGGTCCGACATGTGCTTGCTTATCTGCGGATATGTCAGGGGCGCTGAACCCTGGGCCTCAAAAAGATCCAGGAGGAGATTCAACTTCCGCGCGAGTCTCGCCTGCGGCTGCTCGGGGATCCCAGCGTCGCTGTCGGTCACGGCGTCGTGTCCCCCTTCCGTGAAAGCCACAGTGGTCGGCGCCCCATTGCTGCCAACCGGGTCCCGAGATGCCGCTCCGCTTCTCGGAGAACATCCAAATCATTCTGACTCAGCGATTGGGCAAGGTGCGGGTCCACGAATAATGCGTCCTGGATCTCCACCAGCATCCGATGCAGCCGCCGCTGGGGTGCATCGTGGCGGTCAATAGTAGTTTGAGCCAAATCCAACCGGATCTCGGATCGCTCCGACGTGATTCTGTCCCAGACACCAAACAGCCGCTCGACGAGAACAGCTGCGGCCCGGGCATCCGATCTCCGCTCTAGCCGACGTGCGACGGGCGGCAAGGCCAGGCCCACGCAAAGGAAAACCATGGCCCCCACCAGCGCGGCGTCGTAGACGTAGGAGAGACGCGTCATGGCCTCAAGCTCCCCCAGGAGATGAAGAATGTTCATCCCCAACACGGCAAGGACCACCACTACAGCCAACGCGCAGCCCAGGCCGATCAACACAAAAGCGACACGGAAGTACGGCCTCGCCATCTCGCCGCGGAACCTGAAACAGGTAAAGCCGGTGATGGCCACAACCACGCCGATGTAGAGGAACTGAACACTTGAGTACACGGCCGCCGGCCACTGGCTTCCGAAGTCCCTCATGAATGCAGTGGAGGTCCGCGGAGCATCAACCAGACTGAAGCTGACGATGAGGGCCACAACCACAATCCCGAGAACCGAAAGCCCTGCTCTGCTGTGAATGTCCACCGTCTCGCTAACATCGGCGGCGCGAAGGATCGCACGGGACAGGAAGTAGATACCGACAACCATGAAGATATTGGCTATGAGATCCAGGAGATTCCGGCTGCCGAGGACGTGGTCTCCCGCGATATAGATGCTGTCAACGTTGAGCGTGAGTGCAGTGGCGATGGTTAGGGCCGCCACCAGGATGCTCTTGTCTTTGCGCCGCTTCAGATCCGGCAGGAGGCACAACGCCAGACACCAGATCACGGCTGCTGCAATGTCCTGAATCATCCGAAGATCCGTTCAAACGACCGCGGCTCGAGGCTGCTGTCCCGGATTGCAGCGGCAAAGAGATCGGCCAAGGTTTCGGCAGCGGCCTCGATATGGTCCAGGAAGTCACTTCGCCCCAGGATCCGCGACACCTTATCGCCGGACAGGTTGGGAAACAACGTCTCCGCATAGTTTGAGGACACCACGAGCTCATCGTGTCGGAGCACCATGTGGCCCAGTTCGTGGAGGATGAACTGCTGCCGATGTAGTGGCGACGACGTCGGCGCGTGCAGGATGATCTCCGTG
The DNA here is from genome assembly GCF_000876655.1 of Arthrobacter sp. SPG23. Lineage (GTDB taxonomy): Bacteria > Actinomycetota > Actinomycetes > Actinomycetales > Micrococcaceae > Arthrobacter. The sequence goes on along the minus strand of NZ_JYCN01000015.1, from coordinate 285,403 downwards.
TTGTCTGTGGACAGCCACAGCCCGCAGACCGACCCTCCGTTCAGGGACTCGGAAACGTCGACCTCAATCCGCCGACGCCGGAGGTTCTCAACGATCGATATCAGCCGCTCCAACGAAAGACGGCTCGGCAGATTGAGTGCCAAAAAGCCTTCTACAGCGCATCGCGCCGGCGAATATTTGGCGGAAGCTGTGCCGTCCATCGGAACCCCATCCTGCGGCCGCCGGCGTTTGCCGCACGGTCGCCATCTGATTTATCGGTCCGCTCGTCCTGGACCATCAAGAGACGCCTCAGTTCCATTGAACGCCCAGGCTCTGGACATGTCCAGAGCCCATCAGACCGATCGACTCCCTGGCCTGCTGCTCCAGGCGACTCAAGCCTCGGACGGCACCCGGCCCCCACGAACCTCACACCTCTGGCATCCAAGGCATTCACCGTGAGCGCGGACTCACGGCAAGTCATGTCGTCAGTAGAGATCTCAAAGATGAACCAACGTGAGCGGGAAGAAGTGCAGGGAATGTGGCGAGAGGTTCGAGCCGTCGCGCTCGTCTCAGCGCTTCTGTTCCACGCGCTGCGCCAACAGACAACGCGATCGACGACGGCGGCAGGCGGCTGCCGCAATGGGCCCGGTTCCTGCTGCGGCAGTTCGACGCCGGGGTTTCGATTCGAAGCTCGGCCAAATGGAGACTCACCGCAAGGCGTCGGTAAGGCCGGCTGCTGATCTGGCCAGCAGCCGACAACGCCAAGAATCCCTCCGCAACCAACTCCGGTCCCAAGCTGTAGACATCGACCGGCTCGAAGCCGAGAACACCGAGCATCGCGAAGTCATCCGAAACCTTCGTTCCGACGTCGCGCGCCTTCAATCTATTCAGCAGACAGATGCTCATGATCTGGTCCACCTCGGCGGCAAGCTGCTGGCCCTGACCCAGGCAACCGGAGTCGAGCTCCACGACAGCACAAAAGCACTCTTCCGCCGCCGAGGCTGGACGGCCACCAAACGGAACCCAGAAAGCCAAAGCCAATGACCATGTCCATCGCCCGGCTCTCCGCTCAGTCGGGCCTGAAGTATCTCTTCAAGACCACCATGATGGACGATCTGACAATCACCCCAGCCGACGCGACCACGTACTACATGAAAGCCGGAACACCGCAGGGCCGCTGGCTCGGGTCCGGCGTGCGAGGCATCAACCGGACTGCCGGGGACGTCGTCACGGAATCGGACGCCAAGGCAATCTTCGATCACGCCACTCACCCGGACTCCGGCGCAACTCTGGGCCGCCCCCACGGCCACCCCACCATCGTGCAAAACAGCCAGGGTCGCACAGAGACGCGGCACGCCGTCGTCGGCCTTGACCTGACTTTCAGCGTCCCCAAATCGGTGTCCGTCCTCTGGGCGCTGAGCCCCCGCACACTCCAAGACCAAATCCTCGAGACCCACCACCAGGCGGTCAATGCCACCCTTGAGTGGCTGGAGACTTACGTCATCCACACAAGGGCCGGCCGCAACGGTGTCGCCCACCTCGGCACACGTGGAGCTATCACTGCTGCCTTCGACCACTGGGAGTCACGTGCTGGGGATCCGCAGCTCCATACGCACATGGTCATCGCCAACCGCATCCAGCGCATCACTGACGGCGCATGGGTCACGCTCGACTCACGGACTCTGTACAAGGCCGCGGTAGCTGCCAGCGAGCACTACAACGGTCTCCTCTTCGACGCCCTCCACCGTAACCTCGGCACCGACACGGACATCCGCTTGCCGGCCGCGAGCAGCCGCAACCCCAGCCAGCAACTGACCGGCGTCGACGATGCGCTGATCCGCGAATTCTCCAACCGCTCGCGTCTCATCGATCTCGAAACCGACCGGCTCGTGGCCGAATGGACCGCCAGTCACGGCACTCCCCCAACCGCGACAACCACCATCAAGCTCCGACAGCAGGCAACACTTTCCACCCGGACCGCCAAACCGGAAACAGCCATCCCCCTCCGCCAGCTCTCCGCCCAGTGGAGCGCACGGGCGGCCGCCCAGGGCTTCGAATCCCGAGAAGTGCTCGCCAACACCATTAGGTGCTCCCGGGCAGCGCCCTTCCGCACCTGCGACTTCACACCAAGCTGGGTGGACGCGGTGGGCTCCCTGACCCGCGAGCGCGTCGCCACGAAGCGCGCCACCTGGAATCGGTGGAACCTTCTGGCAGAAGCCGAACGTGTCTGCGCCGAAATCCGCTGCCACACACCGGCGGACCGACACACCCTGATCGATGCCATCGCCACCGCTGCCGAAACCCAGTCCGTCCCACTCAATGAGTACCGATACACCCTCCCTGCGAACGCCCAGGCCGATCTCCGCTTCGCAGGCCACAGCATCTTCGACTTCCACGGCTCCCGCCTCTACACGGACGCTGCCACTCTCGCCAATGAGGACATCATCTTGGAAGCAAGGAACGACGACGACGGCCCGGCAGTGAGCGCCGTCGTCGCCATGGAATCACTCGCCAGCTACAAACACGGCGGCCGGCTCGATCTGCACTCCGACCAACTGTCGGCGGCAGCAAACGTTCTGCTCAGCGGCCACCGGCTCGACGCCGTCGTCGGTCCAGCCGGAACCGGCAAGACGACCACCCTCGGTTCGGTCAAGGCTGCCTGGGAAGCTGCGTTTGGCGCCGGTACCGTGGTCGGGCTGGCGCCGGCGGCTGCGAGCGCCGAGGTCCTTGGGCGGGAGCTTGCACTGACTACGGAGAATGTCGCCAAGTGGCTGTACGAGTCTGTCGGCCAGGGCGCCGGCAACCGGGCTGCACAGTTCTTCGACACCGAGCAGCGGCTGGCCAATCACGTGGCGCCCAGAGGCCCGCACGCCACTCGCCTCGTCCAGAGAGCCACCCGGCTTGCTGCCGAACAGGACAGGTGGCGTTTTCATCCCAACCAGCTCGTGGTCGTGGACGAGGCCTCCATGGTGTCCACCCTTCAACTGGCGGCATTGGTAGAGCAGGCGCGCGACGCCGGGGCTAAGCTGCTCCTGGTTGGAGACCCGGGGCAGTTGGACGCCATCGACGCCGGCGGTGTCCTCGGCTGGCTGGACCGACAAGGCAAAACAGTGCGGCTGAGCACGATTTGGCGGTTCAAGGAGGCTTGGGAGCAAGACGCATCGCTGAAGCTTCGTGCCGGGGACTTCGCCGCCATTTCCGACTACGACAGCCACGGGCGCATTGAGCACGGCGTGTATCTCGAGATGGTTGACCGGGCGTACCTCCGATGGCAGGCCGACATCCACAGCGGCAAGACGTCGATTCTCATCGCGGCCGACAATGATACGGTCGGCATGCTCAACCAGCGCGCCCAAGCAGATCGCGTCGTCCAAGGTGCCGTAGATGCGGAGAAATCGGTAGCGCTCAGCGACGGACTTCACGCCGGTGCTGGCGACACTGTCATTGCCCGCCTCAATGACCGCAGCATCACCGACAGCTGCGGTGACTTCATCCGGAATGGAGCCATGCTCGACGTCGTCCGTACGGGGCGGCGCGACGGCTCACTCACGGCGGTTCGCCGGGACAACGGCGCAACGATTTGTTTGAGCCGTAACTATGTTGAGGCTTCGGTTGAGCTGGGTTATGCGACGACGGCCCACCGTTCGCAGGGCATCACCGTGGACACCGGCCACACCGTAGTGACACAGGGCCGACTGACGCGTGAACTGCTGTACGTGAGCATGACGCGGGGACGCGCAGGGAACCATGCCTATGTCAGCGAGAATGACCCCCTGGATGACGAGCCCCTGGATCCCGCTTTGCAAGCGTCGTGGCGCGAGATCCTGGGCGAGGTCCTTGCGGCCGAAGGCGCCGAAAGGACGGCCCACGAAGTCCGTGATGCCGAGCTTTCGAAGGCGGACAGCCTGGAGCGCCTGAGTGCTGAGTACGACCATCTCGCGCAAATGGCCGCCTCTGATGATCTGGCCGGGTTCATCGAGACTCACTCAACTGGCGGAGCTTCAGCGCTTCAGCAATCTACTTCGTGGGGCGCAGCTGTAGCTGCGTGGCGCAGGTCAGTTGGAGTCAGCCGTCCAAGTGCCCAGCGTGTTGTCGCTGCGGCACTGGATAAAAATGCGTCCGCCCGAGATACCGCGGCAGTCATCCATTCCCGGCTGCGGCAGTTCATTGCCGCGATGTCTGCCGGCGCAATTGATCCATTGACCGAGGTTCTCCGGACTGCTCGTCCCGACGTCGCCGACATGGTCAGCCAAGTACGGGACCGGATGCAGCACAGGCGCGATCATGTCATCAGATCCGCACTGATGAACGACGCCGCTTGGAAACGGAACCTGCTGGAAGGTCTGGGTCCTTTCGTCTATCCAGATGAAGCAACTGCTGTCATCCGGCAAGTCGCCATCTACAGGGACCGTTGGGGCATCCAGGATTCGTCCCTTCCCCTTGGTCCGCTTCCGGCCGCCTACGAGTGGGAGCAAGTGGCGCAGCGAGCAGATATGGGTCGCCTCATCGATCAAGCAGCTCTTCCCTCCCCCAGTCCTGTGGAGGCTCCGACGTGGACGGATGACCCGAAGACTTGGGAGGCCCGCCTTATCAATGTCGGCTGGCAACTCTAAACTGGTCGAGAAGGTAATCCATGGATACGAACCCAGTCCTGAAGCCGAAACTTGCGACACCTGCTTTGCTTGTGAGCAGCGTGGCGATAGCTGTGTGCGTCGTCTATCTCGTCGGAGCGGCGGCCGCCCATGGGCCGACTAACTTGTTCTTGCTACTGATCGTAGCTATTTCACTCCTCGCGGCCGCAGTCGCCGGGGCGGTCTGGTTGGTCCGAGCACGGCGGCGGCGTTCATGGGTGGCTGGCGCTACCGAAAAGTGGGATCACTTCAACGACATGAAGCGAAGCAGTGGCACGACGGCAGAGGTCACCGTTGTGAGCGTTGACGCCCTCGAACCCACAGGGTCGTGGATCACCATCAAATGGAACCGCTTCGACCACGTTCAGCCAGCATGGATCGCAGCTCTGCCGGAGCCGATCTGGCCTGGATCGGTTCTGCTTATTTCGCCGGATCCGGCACAAGTCCGACCTGGAGCACCATGGCCGTCAACTTATTACATACGGGCTTCAGATTCCCTGGCCTGGGCACCTGGCAGCGAGGCTTGATCAAGACTCGAGCCCGACCCTCGGAGCGCGTGAATGGCTGGAGCCGTCATTATCATCCTCGTGCTCAGGGGGTGAGGTCCCAGTTAGCCAAGCGCACCGGATGCATGGGCAAGATTGGCGTGGAACGGCCGACAGTGGGAGAGTGCAGACATTGGTGACACCATCAGGGATAGTGCAATCATGACGTGTACTAGATCATTAGGCTATGCCCGCCATTGGAATCGTCTCACTCGTAATGAAAAGGTCATCACTTCGATTCTGATAGGAAGCTCGGGATAGACCCCTAGAAACCATGGTTTTTGGGGGGGTCTTTTCGCTGGCTCTTGACAAATGTGGATTCCTGAGAGTTCCCTCGATTTTCGCGCGATTCCCAACGTCTTCGTCATTTTTTCGTCACTGCTTCCAAGGCTTCAGGGCAGAGACGCGGGACCGGCTCGGTGCAGCCAAAAAGCTTCGTACATGCCTGTAGGCTAACTGCACGGGTGGAGTTCGGCACGTCGTAGCTGAGTGCCCTCCCGACGTCGTAGCTGCCGACCGTCGCCACGTCGTGTGCTGCGAGGGCCAGCATGGCCCATGCTGTTCTGGAGGTCATGCAGGGCGGTCCCTGAATCCAATGCCAGTGTCGCGAACGTGTGTGGCCTGACCCGCCACTCGATGCCAGCCGGTCGCGCCAGCCGTTGTACGGTAGGAACGCCTCAGGTGATGCCCACTGCCTGCCCTGCCAGCTCCCGGTCCGTGGTTCCAAGACAGGCGTTCAGTGCCTCCATGGCGGAAGCCGGCACCGCCGCCTTGCCACCCTTCCCGCCCTTACGCCGGATGCCCGGCGTCTTACACCCGGCGTCGTGGCCGTAGTCCGTACTGGCGCCCGGGGCCTAACAGCTGAGACCGAGCCTGCAGACTAGGAGATCACCCTCCTCGAAGTGAACCGTTGCCCGGGATGACGGACCACTCGCGATCCAGATTTGCGCCGCTGCGGCCGTTCCCTAGCGGCAGTGGATTCTCACAGAAGGACGACGATGCTTTGGACGTCGCGCAGGACAATGCAGACGGCCATTACCGCGCTCGTAGTTTGTGGTGGGGGCTGGTGCTTAACTTCGCTGCGCTGGTCGTAACCAAGAGCGTCGGTGGCGCGGTGGCTTGGGCTAACCCGAACGAATTTCAGGGACAGGCGCAGGATTCCGGAAACGATACTGTTCGACCAGCATCGCTATTCGCCGTCCAGAGAAAATCTTACCGAGGCAGCGTGGGAGACATGGCCCGACGTAACCGGCAGCTGGAGGCTAAGGCGTGACGCAGTTCCGCTCATGCTCACGCAACGTGAGGCCTGAGAGGAACATCCCGCTGCGGTGCGCGGCTTTGCCACAACACCCGGGGGTTCCGGACAGAAGGCTCAACAACAGGCGGCGAACAGACCAAATCTGGCCGGGCGCGCCCAGCGGGGCAGCCCAGCCGTACCCTCGCGGCCAGCGTGCAGTGCGCTAAACGGGTCGTGCCCCCGGCGGGCGAGGAACCCCTCATGCAAAGTTCAAACTGGCCCTTACACGGCAAGGCTCGCCGCGCGAATTACAGGTCGGTGGCAGGATGGCATCTGTGACGAGCAGAAGCCAGCGACGCGCCCCTGATGCTGAGTGGGTTCTGATGTACCGGAAGGGACTCACCCGTGCACGGATCGCTGAGCTCGAGAAGGTTCCGATCAGCACGGTCGCCTACCACCTCGCCGTCGCCAGGGCGCAGGATGCGGGGCTGCAGGAGGCGCACGAAGTGGCGGCCGGAGGAGCGCCGGCGGCCCGGGTCACCGTACAGACGATGCAGCGGATGAACGATCTCATCGCCATGGTCCGGACCGAAGGCAGATACCCCTCCTCCAAAGCCGATGCAGCGGCGGAACGGTCGCTGGCCGTATGGCTGCAGCGGCGCCGCCGCGACGCCGCCGAAGGACGCCTCGCCCCGGAGGTCCGGGACGGGCTGGCGTGCCTACCCGGATGGCCGGGCATCCCGCGCACGGTCGCCGACGAGGAACGCTGGCAGCGGGTTCTGTGCGATCTGGCCGAATACCTGGCGGCGGGCCAGGATTGGCCCCGCCATAAGAATACGGACACGGAGACGGAGCATCATCTGGGCGTGTGGTTGCACGCCCATCGGTACAAGCTACGTCGCGGCGAACTCGACCCGGCCAAGGAGAAGGCCCTGGACGCAGCTGTGCCGGGCTGGTCCGCTGGCCGGCCCCGGGGCAGAAAAGCGCGTCCCGCACCGGACAGGCAGGGCGAGCCGGGGCTAGATTGATCCTGTGAGCGACGAACTGGTGATCAGACAGGTCTGGCCGGCCCCGCACGGGCATGCAGTTCTCTCACCGTTCGAGGCATCAGAGGACTTCACCCAGGCCTACTGGCAGGCCAAAGAAATCATCGCCACCTCCCCAACTGACCTTTTCTACACCTTCACTAGCGCCGGGCAGGAAGTCGTCCGCCTGGCCGTCGTCGATCACGCGGACCTTGATCCCGGCTTTCTTCTGAGAATTACAATATGGGGGTGCTTTTGGTGAGGCTGCTTGAGAAAGCGGACTTAGAGTTGGCAGACTCCAGCGGTGGTCGCAACGGTTAGTAGGGGTTTAGGGCTCCGCCGCTCAGGCTACTTGACGAGGCGCAGTGCCGGGCGACGGAACCGGAGAAGCGCGCCGGGCTGGAGGAAGAACACGGTCGGGAACGCGAGGAGTGCCAGCAGCGACAGTCCGTTGAAGACCGGCTGGCTGATGCCGATGGCAAGTGCGGAAGCGAGGATCAGGATCTGAAGTGCTTTGCGGGTTCTCATGCCGTTGATGTGTGCGGCGCTTCACCCTCACGTCACCGTCGCCGCCGCGACCCACTCGAACTCGATTACGGCCGCATTTCCCTGCCTGGCATCAAGGTAGCGGTCACTCCGCGACTTTGATTGCAGACCGGATCGCGCGCGGCCGAAGTTCCTCAGACCTAATCGACCTGCAGTGACATGATCATTTGCTCGACGGCAATACGGTCTGACGTTTTCATCCAAGCTTCCGCTTCACCCATCGAGGCGAATGACTTTACCGCACGCCACGCGAACCAAGCTGAGTTCCCGTCTCCACTTTCCACATTAACGACGGTCTCGACCAAAGCGAGCTGCATGGAGGTGGGGGGCTTTGAGGGGTTTCCCAGGATGGTCATCACCCGGACCGGCGGGTCCCATTTTGGATCAAAAACAGGATAACTTTCGAGGCTCTGTCCAGCCACAGGTGTAGCTTCGCGGTAGTCGAGGGCAAATGTGTAAGGCCGCAGCTGGCAGGGGGAGCATCCGTTCATCGATGTCTTGAGGTCCACACTTCCTACCGCTGGCGGTTGCAGGAGTCGCACAGGAGCGATCATGTTCCGAACCGGTTGAAAGTCCAAGGGAAAATCTAATGCGGCAATTTCTTGTCCGGCTGAGTCTTTGACCTTCAAATTGCCATACTGGTCGGGCACGACCCGCCAGTCGCTTCGGTGCTTGAAGCTGTACGGCATCCGGAACTTCTGAGACGCGTTGTTGTACCGCTCCTGTGTAGCTGACTCGTAGGTCTTATCGAGGAAACTTCCCTCAGCCTTCTTCCGAGCTTCAATCTGACTCTTGATTTCAGCCAAGGACGGGCTGAAGGTCAGTTGTCGCAAGAAAGGATCCAAGGTGAGGTCGCCTATGACTGCCCCAATCGAGTACGTCCCCTTGATGAGGGCGTACCAGCCGCCGGCGGCGCGGATCACTCCCCCAATCCTTTTCCCCGCAGCGACCGATTCATCCCACGACGCCGCCGGATTCATCTTCAGCCATGCTTTAGCGGAGGAAACGGCGATGGCATCTTTCCGGTCGTTCAGGCAGGGCAGCAAGGCGCCGAAGGCGTTGGGTACGGATTCCCCGGCAGACCCGACAAGGTTGCCTCCGCATTCGAGGAGCGAGGTCATGATGAAGACCCCAGCCATGTTTCCAGCCGCTTTTCCTTCGGCTGCCTGGTACATCAGCCCGGCCACTGTGTAGGTGATGGTGGAGTCGACCTGTATCAGCGGCGTGTTCTGGTTCTTGCTGTAGAACTCCATGAGCTGCTCGCGGTCAAAGCCGAAGCGGTACTCGCCCAGTGGCTGTAGAAGGTACTTCTCCCCAAGTTGATTCGAGGACGTCGCTGTCTGGGCCGCCATTTGGGTCCAAGTTAGTGGAGAAAGGTTCTGCCAAAGGTCACTCCATGCCCATGCCGGTTTGATTGCCGTCATGAGTGACCCGGCGCTTGGGCGATTCATTTTCAGCCGGACTTCCATGATGTCGCGGTTGTTGCCGTCGGTCCCGACACACCACAGGATCGGGGCGTTGATGTTGTCCTCTGAATACGACGGGTCGGCCCACTCCGGCACACCGCCGCTGCACTTTGGCGGGTCGGTTTTGTCCCCGGTCACCTTGCCAATGCCGTTGTATAAGGATTCGATCCAGTTGTAGTCAGAGAAGTGCTTCACATGGCTGGTCAGGGTGAGTCTGTCCGCGGACAGAGAGCTCTCGATGGGTTCCCAGGCTTGGTCTGCAGGGTTCCAGTAGACAACGGTTCCGACACGGTCCTCGGCGAGGGGTGCATCCAGCCTGAACGTGACGTCCGCCCCGCTCTCCGGGAAGTCCCCTGATGCCATGGCCAGGGAGACTCCTTCATGCAGTTGGGCTCCGGACGGCAGGGCGTCTGTCATCTCGTGGCTGCTCTGCAGGGGCTCGACTTTTGCCTTCAAGCTCGCGGGTGCCCCGGGGAACACCACCTCGACCTTCGGCTCATCAGCGTTTGACGATGTTTTGGTTTCCCACGGCCAAGAGCAAGAGGTAAGCGCTACAGCAAGAACAACTAATATGCATCCGACGCGGATGCTCTTTCCTCGCAAGGATGTGCGGTCTCTCATTGATTCCCCCATTGAGCATCGCCGGCGCTTGATGTGGCAACGAAAGCGCATTTTCGCCTGATCATACGGCACTAACCGTGGGCCTCATCCCTGGGCGGCAAAGGTTACGTGAGGGCGGGAGTTGCCAGTCCAGACAGCCTTGAGCTCAATGCCAAGGACAGCAAATTCACGGCTGTTGTCAGCGCCCCTGGCGCCGCTGCCCTCCAACCCCATCGGTCAGCTGTATTCGTGACGCAGGACAGCACGGAGCTGGGCGTTGCGGGTGCTGACCCGGCTGGTCTTGCCCACCTTATGGTGGCGGGTGTTCTGGTTCGCGTGGACGCCGGCGGCACCCGCTCCGGCAAGCCGCCCCCGCGTTGGTGCAGGTTCGGTGACGTGGGTGTGGCGGTTCTTCAGGGCAGGCATGGCAGGTCTTCTCAGGGATACAAAGGGAAGCGTCTGCTTCCACGCTGATGATATGTACGGCAGCGGCGGCCGCCGGCGCCACGCCTGTGAGGGCCTCGTTCACTGGCACGCCTTGTCAGGACCATACGCTGAAGGGACGACAATCAGGGACGACTGAAAGAAATCAACGTGAGCACCTCTGAGATGACCGAATTGACTGTCGACGGGAGCGCCCTGCTGCGCGGCCAGGACGTGCGGGGTGCGGGTCGGCTCCGTGAACCTGGGGACGCGCATCGTGGATGACCTGAACGAGGGCGGCACCATGGTCTGGGTCGTCTTTGGCGGCGCTGTCCCGGGGCGCATGTTCATTCCCGAGGACGAGGCGCAGTACACCGTCCTGCCGCCGACATCCTTGCAGGACTAACAGGCCGGTTGACGCCGCAGCCTGCGCAGTCCACTGATCGGTGCCCGCCGGGATCTACAATCACCGTATGGGCAGTTTTGATGGCATGGGGGCCCTCGAGTCAAGGCTTGAGGAAGCGCGACGGAAAAAAGTCGAGCAGGAAAGAAGGGCAGCTGCTGAGGCTGCCGCCCGACAAGCCGACCGGGACTCCCGCGACGGCGAGTCTTCAGAGCTGGTCAGGGAGTTTATAGCACGGGCCAGAAAGCTTCAGATTCGACCCACCCACCGGCTGCTTGGCTCAGTCGAACAGACCTGGGCCGGGGGTGGCGGCTTGGACTCGACCGCATACCTTAAGTCGGAAAAGATTCTGGACAGGACGACAACAAATTGCTGGCATCTGGGCGGGCAACCGTTAGGTAAAAAATCCATCGCCTACCCCGACGGTCTCTCGTTTCATTACTACCTGACAGAATCGGGAATGAATCTTATCCCCCAGGAAAGTAATGGGACGAGCAGGTTCGCTTTCATCAAGGCCGAGATGAGGGCAAAGCGAATCGTCACCTGGGTCCCCCGGAAGCCTCATGTTGACGACGTCGTAAAGAGCATTTGGCCCTACGAATCCCAGGTGGACGTCATGCTCGGGGACGCCATGGTGGAGTTCTTCCAGGACCATCCAGGTTCCTAGGCAGCGGCCTTGGGCTTGACTGAGCGTTCGGCGATTCTGCGAGCAAGCTCCTCGTCCGATGCCACGATCCGGGCAGTGACTTCGAGCCGCCCCTTGCAGCCGAAGCTTTATCGCGCACTGTTCGCGGCCGGCAGGCGCGCGGACTCCGCAAGGTGACTCCTGATTAGTGCCTAATACAAGTGGCTCTGGACAGGCTGCGCTGCATAGCGCATTCCGCGAAAGCGAATCGGCTGCTACGTTCAACCATGCGCGTATACATTCAGCAGGACGCTGGTGACATGACGGCGTACTACCCCCTGCAAAGCTTTGAAATGCTCGTCATCCATCGCAATGGAAACCAGTCATGGATCAAGGCTGCTTTCCCCAATATCGAGAGGAATCCGCCCTCGTTCAGCCTGGTGGAAAACATCGATGAAGCTACAGCGACGCAGGCGATGGACGAACTGCTGTCGTTGACAGAGCCCAGCGATGCCGGAGCAGTTGTGATCAGCTGGGACGGGAGCCACTTCACTCGACGCAGCCTGTGACCTGCCGGGCAGAACTGTCAGTGCCATGAACAGCTGTCACAGGCGGCGTCACTGAAAGGTACGGACCTTGAAGGTGGTCTCCGGGAGGGCCGAAGCATGTTCGAGCTCAACTCCTACGCTCCGCCCGGGGTCGTGGAATCAGACGCGGACCGATGCCTCCTGGCTTCCCTGGAGTTCCAATCGGTGATCGTCTCTTCGTCTTCTGGTGGGCGCCTCCACCTGTCAGGGATCCTGACCGCAGCCGAAACGTAAGGACAGGACGTCCACGATCGGATCGCCGCGGGCGCCCTGCTGGAGGAGATTGCGGAGCTTGCGGGCGACTACGACGACATCCGGTACCTGCCGCCCCGGTATGAACCGCTGAGTGACTACTTCGGCTGGGAAGCAACGGTCCGGCTCATCCCCCGGGACAGCAAGTAAGCACCACCGGCCGCCGGCCCAACCCGGCGGCACCCAACGGCTGATAGTTCAACCAGGCGAGGGCAAAGCAGGGCACAGGGCCGGATTCTAGACACTCACGGCACCGCCGACATTGCCAGCTCCAGAACACCGCGAGTAGTCGCGAAGATGAGGTTCAAATCCTCGAAGCCGACCAAAAGACAGCCCGCCGAAACACGCCGGGCCGTTGCCTACTTCCCGTCTGACTCCGAGTGGGCACCGTAGAGATGTGCCAGGTCGTTGAGCGTCTGCAAGGCCATGTCCCGGGCCTGAGAGATCGCATCCCTCCGCTCTTCGACGTTCAGACCGTCATCGAGTCCGCCTTTCAGCAGTGCGGCCGAGAACTCCTGGTCCTTCTTCAGGTCTTTCAGGTGCTCAAGCTGCAGCCTGTCACGGACGGAGTGGGCCTTGAAATACAAAGTTGTCACTGCCAGAAGTGCATAGGCGACATGCTTGCGCTCCCACCAAAGCCGCCTCTTCCAAGCGAGACGGAAGAAATCCCTCGCGTCATGTGCTGCCGGCGCCGACACCGTGCCCACGTACACCTCAGCGTGAGTGCCCCACTTCTTGGACTCCACCCACCGATAGCCAATGGGGATAAGACGACCACGCCTGGTGCGGTACTGGGCGGAAACGCTCAAGAAAGTGCTGCCGATGCCCGAATAGCCCACTTCAATATCGGCCAGCTTCTCGTGTTTGCAGGCCTCAATGAACTCCTGTACGTCCTTGTCCCACAGACGATCAGTCATGCCGTTTTCCATAGTCCGCTTCCCCCTGATTCAACGATACCGGCCGTGATCGACGGAGGGATCCGGCGACTCGCCCGGAAGCGCGGGGAGGTGCTGGGCCGCCGCCGCACACATGAGCTGGCATGAGCATCCACATCCGCAATATCCCCAACGACGACCTCGTCACCCTCGGACCGCAGCTGTCCGGCCTGCACGTCCAGACCAGCTCCACCGACCACAACGGCCGCCCCGTCTCCGGCACCATCCAGGACGCGAAGCTCATGGATGACCGTCTCCGAATCGCAATCAAGCTGACCCGCTACGTGAACGGACAGCACGTCCTGGACAACATCACCGTCCCGGCCGGCGCCGACCCCCTCGGACACCCGTGGCGCACCGCCGTCCACGTCCGCGAAGGCAGTATCTTGTTCGCAGCACTCGAGGCGGCCTGACCCATGGACATCACCAAATTCATCTTTCGCATCCTCTTCAAATGCCTTGCCTTCCTTGCCCTGTGCACCGCAACCTACAAATGGTGCGATTCTGATTAATTAGTAAAAACGCCTTCCAAAATCAGGATAGTAAGGCCATGATCTTTGAACATGGGCGACAAAATATTCCTGGCGACCGTTATGACCGAGTCATCCCTCACTACAGAGCAGTTAGGGGCGTTGGCCGAGCATGGGTGGGAGCCAGTGCCCAACCCATCAGAAGACCATCCTGCGAGTCTTCTTTTTCGACAAGCCCAGAGCGACGAGGGCGAGGCTGTCGGCCAGTTTGCAGATTTGATCAAGGACGTACGCCTGTCAGGAATACGGGGCCTCGTATGGACGCCTTTTGAAAACTCGCGAGGCTATGCCTACATAACAAGGCCAGAAGAGGCCGGGGCCTTTTTTAAGGACCTCTTTGAAGCGTCACAGGCACCGGGGAAGCCTGGAGACCCGCCAAAACCAGACGACGCTGCCGAAAAGCGTGCGCAAGAAGACGAAAAGCCAAAGAAAGCGGCCGCTCTACACGCAGAAACCTTCCCGGCCATCCCGGAGTACGTTTGGAAATCCCTTAAGCCAGACACCAAGGATGAGCTCGCAAAGAAACTTGTCGAGTACACCATCAACCGGCCGGACGCGGCGGCATACGCTAGCAGCTTTGAGGATGCAGCCCTCTTCGTCCACACGGAAGCCGGGGAACGGGCAAACCTGGCAAAGAAGATCCTCGAACAGAAGCACGGCATGACTGCTCAGCATGTCAGGGGCGAGACGCTGGTCAACGACTCCCAAGAACAGCGTGTCGAACTCATGAAAAAGGCGGTCGCGGCCGCAGGTGAAATTAATGAGCATCTGATCAAGTGGCGGGACCTTTCAGGGAGTGTCCTACCCCTGTTGATAGCAACTACCATCGCGGCCGGTGTATTCGTACTGGCCTCGCTCGGGTTGGTTTTTGTCGGCCGCATCAGCGGATGGGAGATGGCGGTCTTGGCCTTCGTATTTGCTTTGATGGCTGTCTCGCCAGCGACCCTCCTGCTCATCGGCCGGCCATTGAAAGGTTTGGACGAGTGGAGCCCGAACAAGCAGGCGGAGAAGGCAGAAGAGGCCTCAAAGGAAGAACCTGCAAAGGACAAGGGCAAGTCCGAGGAGAAGGCAGACAAGTAGATCCTCACAAAATCTCCGCACCACGTCGCTGGTTGAGGGGATGAACAATAGAGCGGGGAGGTCCGCGTTCCTCTCCGCACACATGTTGAGCATGGAACAACTAATTGCCGAGCTGGAGAGCCTCCTTGCACGCCATGCTTCCTCGCCCAACCCCGATTTCTATGGTTTGCTCGGCAGCCTGAATATCATCGTGCAAGTAGTCGAGGCAGCGCCTTGTGAGTACCACAACCGGCACATCCTGGGGTGGGACTCTACCTGGTTGGACCTCGAGGAATCCCAGGTCGCCCATGTTCCGAGAAAGGTCCACCCCGTCGAACGACGCCCGATCGCGCGCGTGGGGGACAGTCACAGAGGTGCCTCAAGTTTCCCTTTGAAGATTGGCCCCTGCCTGAAACGCTGAGCGGATTCGCCATCCATGGAACTCCACGACGCCTACGCGCGCGACGAGGAATGGACCCGGACAGCCAGTGCATGAGGCGTATGTTCCGTTGTTCCTGGAGTCACTGAACGACGCCATCCCCGCCCTGAACGACCGCTGGAACAAAGGCTGCAGGATCGGCCCATTCCTTGACTCTATTGCCGTCTCCGATGAATTGATGCGGCCAGGGAGTCCGCTTTGAAAACGGCAGAGGTGAAGCTGGGGAGCTTCAACACCCACTCTCGCACACATGAGTACTTCGTCGCCGTCAACCGCGGCGGGCTTCCCGTGACCGCGGCCGGCCGCCATCTGGATTTCAACCGGGCACGCAACGCGGCGGACGCCGCCGGCGCCCGCGTCCACATCGTCGTACCCCCGGTCAAAGCTGTCACCGCCGAGACAGCTGCCGGAATCGAAGTGACTCTCGCCGAGCACATCGTCTGGGAACCCGTACCGCTCGAAACACGGGTTGAAGTCGTCGCCTAGCCCTCAGTCAGGCGCCGGGGCACGGCTGGCCTTACGGGTCAGTCGTCCCCTCGTTCGGCGCGGACGAGCGTCTTGGCCAGAATCTCTTCGGCATTGCGGGGCAGATACGTGGAATTCACATGTTGTAAATACATAAACCCTCTGACGCGACCCGGGTCGACGTTACGCGGCAGCCCGTCCACTTCACCCGAACACATGCCAGTCCCCCCGGAGCAGAGATTGATCCACGGCCCCTCCCTCATCACCACAAATCTTGTGCGTGAAACTCCCCAGTCATCGACGTTGTCTGGGTCAGAAACTTCCCATCCCTCACCGATTAGCTCCTGGAAGCGGTGAATCGTCTTCGAATGGCCAGAGGCTTCTCTTATCCTCTCAACGCTCCCCGCAATGACAATCGTCAGTGGTTGGTAACCCATGGCGTCTGCCCGGTGGCTGAACTCGCTAGAAAGCTCAGTCATTCGTTCGATGGCTGTGGCCGCAGTTCGTCGCCATCCCTCTGCGGCCTGCGCGTCATCATCGATCTTCTCTTGAACCGAGCGTCTGGCACTAGCCATCACGCCGTCGAAGCCGCCGACCGGCGGCGCTGCACCTGCAGCTGCTGCTGCCTTCTCGCGTGCTGCTTGCTGCCGCGCTTCGAAGGCTGCCGTTCCGTCCGAGAATCCCATGGCGCAATCGTAGGCGATGAGGGCAGTGCGGCGCTCCGTACACATGACGAGCATGAGCCATACAGCTGACCCCCGCGCCAACGGCATCTCCACCGTCGACTACTGCGCGCTGTTGCCCCGCCGCCGGTACACGCACGAAGCCCGCGGCCGCGTCCTGCTGTTCCCCCGCGCCGGCCTGGTCGTTGTCCCGTTCGAAGAGCTCAAAGGCGGCGGCTGGTATGTCGCCGTCATCGAAGGGCACGGCGCCTACCCGGTCGGCGGCTACCACCTGCACGCCTGCGACGCGGAAATCGAAACGGCTGTCGAACTCACCTTGGGCGAACCCGTTCCCGACGCCATGGTCAGCACCACTGCGGAAACCGACGCCCTGGAGGACGGGGTTTTCATTCGGACCCGCGCCCACGGCGGCCTGAGCAAGGAGACCGTCGACGGTGAAACCAAATCGACCCGCACCATCCTCAGGAAGGTATCGCTGCGAACGGATGAGCTCGCCGACCAGCTCCCCGTCGTCGTCCGTTGCAGCAAGGAGACCGCCGGTATTTGAGAAGTTCAACGACACCGCCCGGGCCGCCATCCTCATGGCCAAGGACATCGCCGAGTACCGCGGCATGGACCACCTCAGCACCGGACACATGCTGCTCGCCATCGTCGGCCACCCCGCCGCGACACCACACTGGAAGAACTGGCAAGGCATCTCCCCGAAGACAGCGGCAGTGATCGCCGCTCTGGGCACGACAGCGGAAGCCATCATCGGCCAGACTGTTCCGGTGCTGACGTTCGGCAGCGGCCCGGTGCCCCGACACCTGCCCTTCACGCCGAACCTGAAGCAGGCTCTGGAGTATGCGCTCCGCTCCTCCATGATCCTGGGCGACAACCACATCGGACCGGAGCATCTGCTCGCCGGCCTGGCGCGCAACAGGTCGGGTATGGCAGGTGCTGTGCTGTCACGGCTCGGCATCACCGACCTCAAAGTCCACTCCGCCATCCAGGACTCCACGCCCGCTCCGCCACCGACGGCCGAACGAACCTGCGACGTCTACCTGCCGGCGGCAAGTCCATCTTCAAGAACGGCGCGAAGGTCTACGCGCCGACCGTTCTGGACCAGATCGCCCAGCTTGCCGGTCTCCGGGACGCAGGAGTCCTCACCGCCGAAAAGTTCGACGCCGAAGGCCGAGTTGCTGAGCCGCCTCTATCCCTCAGGGTACGGCCGACGCCAAGGACAGACCGAGATCGGCGGCGGCCCGGCGCTAGGGTGTTGCGAAACCTGTAGGAGTCTTTCGCCAGTAGCACCCGAGATTTGTGTCCGAGCAGGCGCCTCTAGCGCTTTCGGACTGGCGTTATATCAGCGGTTGTGCGCGTTCAACCAGAGCAAAGCTGGTCTGCCGCGGATAGCGGCGAGGGTGGGGCCGACTGCGATCAGAATCTTCGCTGCAGGGCCAAGGAGGTCCCTCGACACAAATCTCAAGTACGCGAGACGAAGGTCAGATTCGGACGGCGCTGTTTTAGTATCAGACGACACAGCGCACCTGTCCGGTGCAGCGGACAGGGGGACACCATGATTCGACACTCACTCGCCGGTGCCGCAATGGCAGCCAGCCTCGCGGCCAGTCTGGCTGGATGTGGAACACCCGCTCCCAGCATCACAGCCACAAGCCCCGCCGATCAGGCAACGGACTTCTGCGGCACCGTGGGCAAGCATCGGGACCGCTATCTGGAAACGATGAACCAGCGGACCGGGAGTGACCTGGCTAAACTCGTCACCACGATCTCGGCGGTCGGGGACCTGAAGCTAATGTGGACCGACATCGCAGCCGTCGCACCTCCTGAAATCAAGAGCGACGCTGATGCCACCCGGGACGCCTGGTCCAACGCCGAGTCCGCAGGAGTCAGCGGCAATAAGATCGAGGCCGTCGGGAACGCTCTCCTCAACTCCGGCTCGATCACCAGGGTCAACGCTTACATAGCCGCCCAGTGCGGGGCGGAATATGCGCCGCTGGGGGTGCAGCCGCCGGCAACGACGGCGCCGGCCGCCACCAGTGTCGCCGCTGAGGGCGAGTGGACCGACCGTAGCGGCTACAGATACCGGATCGTCATCAACGGCCCCGTGGACTATAAGTTCACGTCGGACATTAAGAATTCGCCGCCCGGAGAGGCGGTCATCTCCTTCATGCATTCTACGACCGGTACGATCTACAACCTGACGCCGGGACGCAATGCCCCTGTGCCCAAGGACTTGAACTTCATGACGGCGTGGAAGGGCGGCATCGCCTGCGACACCCTCTTCGAGAAGTCTGCCGATAACAGCAGCGGATTGCCCAACGGGGCGTGCGGCCGTGCCTTCCAGGTCGGCGTTGAAGCAAAGCAGATCCCCGAAGGGGGTTCAGTGACGTACCGGGCGGCTTCGGGCCTAAACCTGCCCGTTCCGGTCGCGGAGTCGGCCGTAGAGCAACTCCGCGCAGCTTACGGAGCCCCCGATCAGATCACTCTCGTCGCGGGTTCATCATGCACAGTCAAGGGAGCCCTCTGCTAGATCTCTCGGCCTGCGGGGCCCAGTCTTGAATGTACATCTGGCCAGGCAGTCAGATGGTCGCAAAGTCGATCTTCCCACGCCAAGAGTAGATGGCCCTGCACCGGAAGGAGGTATCTGCGACGGCGTCCTAGTCGATACCACCCTCGCCGATGGCTATGAGCATGTAGGTACCGACGTCGAGCAGGTGCATCGAAATGGAGTCGGCCAGGTTGGACGATGCCGTGTTCAGATAGGGCCGGGACCGGTCATGGCGGCCAGCTGCTCGGCAGAGACGATGCGCCAGGAATCGATGACACCCCACGCGGCCAGGCGTTCGCGGCGGCCCTGGTTGACGGTGAGAAGCCGCATCGCCTCGTCCTCATCCATCAGGAACCGGGAGTTCACCAAGGAAGGCCTGGCGCCTTTGCGCTGTGCCAGCAGCGGCCGGTCGGACCAGGTTGCCTGGGAGCCGGGTGCCCAGAGCCGGTCCCAGTAGCGGTCGCAGGGAGTGGGTGGCCAGCTCGTCGTCGGGGCACGCCGACGGGACGAGTGAGGCGTGGATCGAATCGGCTGCCGTCGTGCGGCGTGCGGTCAGCGTGGCGATGATATTGCTCCTGCGGTATGGCCGGGTGATCCAACCATGGCGCTGGCCTTCACCGCGTGGCGTATCGCAAAGGGAGACAACCGCAACTTTGACATGTACACGCCAGGTGATGCACAGCGATCCTCGTGTGCCCATCTGGCCCCCACCGGCTCAGCGTGACTTTCCCGAGCATTGGCCCTCAAGCCCCTATCCCGCCTCGAACGAGGCCTCATCCGAAACGACGCCTCGCCACGACCTACCGCCAACGGCTGGCCGAACAAACAGCCACAAACCCGATTTGATGAGAATGCCAATTTGGTCACTGAGATGGCCTGATTCGTGAACCAACCCATGTCCCAGCAGTTTCACTGAAATCCCTATCCGAGGATTCCTATAGGGACTTTTTGGAGGCATGAGAGTTGACCCAGCCACCTTTAGCGCCCTTGCCGATTCACCGGTGTTACTGTGAGCCATCCGCGTCATGGCTTATTGGGGGACGAATGCACAGACGATACACCGGCGTCATGATCTTCACTGCAGTAACACTTGCCGCTTCAGGGTGCTCCGCCGCCCAGTCCAACCCTGATGCGCGAGTGTCTTCTCCGTCGGTACCTGCCTTTGCAAACTTCACACCCTCGGCACCTCAAGAGACCTCCAAGGCCAGCAGTCTGGCTGAACCGCCCGGCACCACGCCATCATCAGGGACGCCGAAACAATCATTCTGCGCTGCGGCTGCTGGCTATCTCAGCAAGTTCCCGGCCATACCTGGCGACGGTGGCCCCGGTAGCGAACAGCAGGGCAGCCGTGGCTGTGGATTTGGTGGCGGTGACCCCAGTAAGCCAGCGGTACTTCTGGGCGCGATCAGCCTGACCACCGGTCCTCTCGCTGCTACTTCGAAAGGTCAATGTGAGGCCAGAGAGATTCCCGCACCGTTCGTCAAGGTCACAGACTCCTGGATTCAGGCCCCGGGATGGTCGGCTTTCGTTTCCACAAACCAAGGCATTCATTACGCGAAGCTGTGCACGGGCAGTCATCTGTATAACTCGACGATTCTCAACGTCGCAGGATCCACTCAAGACGACGCTCTAAACCTCATTCGTGTGGTCATCGACTGAATTGACGTGCAGCAGCACGTGGTGCCGTCTGCCCATGGGCGGCATGAGCCAAACCGCCAACACCATCGCATCATCAGGACACACCGGTTCTTTGGAGGGTTCAGAGGTGTCCTCGATCAGCCCTGTTCCGGATCGGAACAACGACTTCGTGAATGCCATTCCGATCCACTTGACGGAGCCGGTTCACTAACCGTTCTGACTTGACTTGTTCCAGTCGGAGCTCCTCCTGCAGAACATTGACAACGCGCTCCATGAGGAGCGACAGGTCTTTCCACTGCAGGGCACTCTTCTGAGTGCGAAGTTGGAGACTCTGCAAGCGCTGGACCTCGTCTGTGAGCTTCGCTATTCGAGTCTGAGCCTTTGCCTCGTTAGCCGTTGGCTGCTGAGATTTGTCGCGAAGGAACTCGAACCGTTGCTTGAGATCCGGCATTCTATAAAGCGCTTGGCGCGGGACATCCGCTTCTTTGGCTAGGTCAGTCACAGTCATAGCGCCAGCAACGACCCTTTTCGGCTGCCCGGAGAGCATCCTTTGCATGGCTGACAGGACGGCCTTCCGAGCTGGAACATTTTCGGAATCAATGTCTTTGTTGCTGGGAACCGTAGCTTTCATGATTGTTGCCCTATCTTCACGTCAAATCGACTGAGAACTTGATTCGTTATCGCCAGCAACTCGTAAGTTGCGCTCCGCTCGAGCGATGAAGGCTTGAGCCAGCGGTAGGGGCGATAGTTTTGCCTGACGCTGAAAGTTCTCAGCATCAGCAAGCAATATCCGGTTGTGTTCAGGGGTCCGAGCGCAGTTGTGGCAGCCATCGACGCACCCCAGCAAGTCGGGCCTGTCGTCGCGGTCACTTTGCTTTAGCTTGTGGCAGAGGGCTCGGGTCTCATCGAAGACACATAAGGCAACCGCTCCAGGGTTCTCGTAAATGAGAAGTGTCTTGTCCCTTCGTAACCGCCGTTCGTCACCAGGAGTCAACTGCCTTGGCACCCTTTGCACTGCCGCTACGGCTCTTTCGGCCGCAGGGCCGTTCAGCGTTCTACCTTCAGCCAAAATGTCCTGAAGATGGGCTATCGTCTGCTTCCTATGGAGCCAGTCCTCCTCCAACAGCAGATCTTGCATGCCAGATTCTTTAGTACCGGCGTAGCCGCCAGAGATCACCACTGAGAGGTGCTGGTATTGGATCGCGGCTGTTGCTTCACCGTTTGGTCGATTCCTTATGAACCAAGCGAGCGTTCTGCGAAACCTGCCCAGTGTAACGGTGCCTTCCGGATCGGAAGGGATTAGGAAGGCCTGAGGACTCGCGGTGTGGGGCACCAGTCTTTCGTTCACGAATGTGATGAAATCTGTTATCCAAGTCGTAGACGTTCCACTTGCAATCATTCGCCCAGTGTCTGTGAACAGCAAACCAGCAGGGGTTCCAGAAACCTCTGCGATTCGTTCAGCCACTCTTATGGCCTCTGTGGCTACTGGGACAGTCGCCCAGACAGCTTCCCTTCCTTGGCGCGGAGCCCCGTCCTCACTTGCGCTGTAACCCTTAGATACTTTCCCTTTGATCAGGTGGACGCAAGATCCACCCGGCTCCTCTAATGGATCCGGCGCAGCACCGAACTCCCAGGCCCTCACTTCCTCGGAACGAGCTCCTGTCAGGTATGCGGCGACGATCATGCAGGCTGTTCTGAGGTGCCCTAATAGACGTCCCGGCAGCAGGTGATTGTGGAAGGTTCTCGGTCTTAGATCTTCCGCTTGAATGTAGGGAATCCACGGTTGCTGGTGAAAGTGAGCGGTGATGTCGCAGTCGATCGCTGTCAGGGCGGGGTCGGAAGAAAGCACAGGCCTCACAGGCATCTGACCGAATACAGCACTGAACGTATTCTCGTGAATCAAATGTTGATATGCGAGTGCTCCCCAACTTACTCTGTCAGGGTCTCCCCTACGACTTGTGGAGGATTGGGCAGGGACGGGAAGCCCTCGATTTACGTGATCCTGCAGGATTTCTTGCGCCAGTCGCCGAGCATTTCCGGCCTTGGCAATCCGACCTTCTCGCTCCTGAAAGCGATCATGAGCTGCGAAAATGTCGTCGGCAAATCGCGTAACGAAGGCTATTGACCACTCAAGCAGAGGACCCATCGCATCCTGAGTCAGTCTCTTAGTCGAGTTTTCAATGGCTTTCCTCTGAGGTTTCCACTTTTCCTCCCGCCAAATCGGTTCTGGCCATTGCTGATCCTCAGGCAACCACGGGTTCAAGTGCCACATACGCACGAGCTGTTCCAGCTTGTTAAATTTTGTGGTTGCAGCATAGTCGCTTTGTTCGATGTGACGTCTGCAGTCATCTAGGTGCCCTGAGTCCAGATCTCCAATGTTTCGCACAGGAACCTCCGGATGGGCATCAGACCATTTGCCAACCAGCCAGTCAATCTGCGTTTTAAGGCCATGGAGAATCTTGTGGATTGTGCCTCCGCTCGGCCAGCGCACGTGATTGCCCGATGCAAGATCGAGTAAACTCGGAGGGTTGCCGTGGTTGATCAACACGTAGGCCACATGCTTTGCGAATAGCCGGAACCCAGGCGTCCATTAATCGAAGCGCAACCTCACACGGGATTTAGACGAATCATCAGTTAGAGCGTCCAACGGCCAGACATCTGCGCTGAAGCTAACAACCTCGCTTTGCTGGTGGATTCGGTGGGCACCTATAGAAGGCGTTGCGGCAGAGGGAAGTCGGAGAGCAGGCCCGTCCCCGTAATCGTCGCCGCGCGTGGCCTGTGAACCTTCAACCAATGGTCGGGCTTTCACTCCGGAGAGCGGCCATGATCGTGGGAATATATCGCTCGCTTTCTTGCATCGCCGCCCGCAGCTCTTCGTCCGAGTGCCGTTCAGTCATAGCTCGCAACATGTAGTAGTGCCGCGCGAATTTCTTCTCCCATAGTTCTGATAGAACGCCACGCAGTTCAGAGAGCACGCTCAGTGCCGCAAGCTGTCTGGGTAACAGTCGACTAACCGTTGCAGCATTTGGACAGTCAAGGCAGTCGAGAAAGGTGAAATAGCCTCGATCGCATGCAAGGCCAGTTTCCGGGTTCCGGCTTGGGTCTTCACAGTTGACGATAAGAGCGTCATTGCCTTCACCAGTATCATTTCCTAGCTGGAGTCGACTGTGGACCACTTGGCGTGCCCGGTCCATCGCATCTTGTATGCCAAGCGACGCTGAAATTTGGTGCGCCTTGACCGAAACGGGGTCGGAAAGCACGTAGCGCAGATACGTATCGGGATCGTGATCAGTTGGCTCTTTGGATACACCTTCATTGGGAACGCTGCGTCTCAGCCGACGAAAGTCAATAACCGCGCCTTCTGGAAGCCACGGAATAGTAGTTCCGCCCCTACGAAGTGGTATTCCCAGCTTTGGCTTCGAACCTGTGCTGCCCCACCACATGAAAAGCCGATTGGTTTCTTCACCGGAATTGCTGAACCACGTTCTCAGCGGCTCCGTCATCTCAGCGACCATTAGCACAGCTCTGGCATAGTCACCGGCGTCCTCCTCGTCCGGTTCTATGGGGCCTGAGACCAGCTCCGGCCAAAATCGTTGAGACGGGCCACGGCGCGGTTTGTCCAAGTCCAGCTGGGCGAGGGCACCATGGTACGAAGGCACCACCGCAGTGCTTAGCGGCGACAGATTTACACCCCGGCGGCATGCCAGCAGGACTGCGGCAGCCATTACTTCTGTAGCGTCCGGAAAAAGCAGACGCCGGGTCGCCCAGGTGACTTTAGCACCCACTCTCCAGGCAACAACATGCGCGTAATCACTTCGGTTTTGGGGCGCACCGAAGCGCATAATCTCGTAGAGGACCCTCTCACGTTCTGTTGCCGTGGAGGGATCATTCTTGTAGGCAAGGGCCTCCAAGTGCGCCGAATGTATTCGTTCATGAGCAGTTTCAAGAGCTCGTCGAGCCGCGTTGCGGATGGCCGAAAATTCTTGCGGTGAGTACCTCTGTATAGGATTTTTAGCGGGCACGATCCCGACACGCCGCCGTGCTTCTACTCGTGTCAGTTCTGGAAGCTCAGGACACTGCCTCAAAAGAGTTCGTAGATCTCTGAAATACCCGTCTGAAGTAGCCGGAGACAGTGTCACGCGCAGGAACTCTTGATATTTGCGTAAATGAAATGGGGTTACTTCGCCAAGTGAAGCGAAGCTCTCCTCTTCTTGGCTGTTTAGCCATCGGGCGAATGCCGAGACTGCTCGTTTCATTGCCTCAACCGAGGCACGACGACGACCACCGTTGAAGCTGGTCGTCCATGCCAAGAAGCCCATGGCCAGTTCGTAGGCCATGCCTTGAGACAACCGCAGCCGCGTTAGGTCAAGCTCGTAATGAGGTGCATCTTCGAGGGACAGGACCACCGTGCTCACGTGTTCTCGAATGGGAACGACCTCGATTGGCAAGCCGACAGAAGGCTGATATGCCTTTCGCCCATTCATGAACCAAATCCAATCCTAGGATTCTCCACGGCCAAATTTGTCCAAAACTCATCAAAACTGGAGCCGCGGAGCATTGTAGAACGCCTTAGTCCCTTGACAGGTTCCAGGTAGATATTTTTAGTAATTTCAACAGTGGAGTGACCTAGCAGGTCTCGCACCTCATCGAAGGCTTGCGAATACATCCTCGCCAAGAAAGGCGTTGAAGCATCACTGCCCAGACGCTCGTCAATCGCTTGTACTCCAGCAAGTAGCACGTATAGGGCAAACGAAAAGCGCAGGGAGTGTGGGGTGACCAAAACTGTAGGCGACGAAGAGCCAAGGGCAGCCCGGCATCCGGTGACCCGCTCATTCGCTGCATCAAAAACTTTGTCCCAGGAAGCGGGCTGCAGAGGCTTACCATGCTCAGTGAGCCACAACCAAGCCGGCTCGACTTCGCCTCCAACCACAAGAAACAGCTTCTGCCGTTCAAGAATCGAGAGTCTATCGAGTGGAAGCAAACGTCCGTTTACGAGTCTTGCCTTCTGCTGAAATCGACCTGGAACCAGTTCCACAACGTCCAGACGCCCCCGCACTTCGTCGAACCGCCGTGCTCGCTGGGCGCGACTTACAATGTCTCGCCGCTCCCCGTCCATGTACTGCCGGAGGCTAATTAGCGCTCTTTCGTTCATCACTCTGTAGTGACGCCGAAAACCTCCCTTGCCGATGATCGGCACTTCTTGTCCGACAGAGGTGGGAAGCTCGGGAATGAGCAGAGAACCGGCTTCCTTTAGACGGAGCCCTGTCATCATGACGAAGTCAGTAAATCCCGCGTTCCTCGACGTGTTCCTTGACCTCGCGGCGTCATCCGGCTGTCCAACTGAGAAGACTCCCGAATCGCTCAGCCCAGCCCGATACCCTCGCAAGCCCACGTCCCGCCAAAACTGATAGTCACGAGGAGTTATCCAACGGTCCCGCGAAGTCCTTGCATTCTTTTCTCTGTGCCCACCCACGCGGTTGGCATCATGAAGGCGTAGCTGGTCACCCACGGGATTCTGTGCGACCCAACCATTTCTTTCGGCATAACGATAGAAGTGACGAAGCGCAGCCCATCCCTTGTTCCACGTAGCCGGAGAAACAGTGGCTGGGTTTCTAGCGTCGTACACACGCCAGACCTGGAACGCTCTTATATCGGAGGGAGTCACTTCATCCCAGCGGATTTCGCGTGTATCAAGAAAGGTCAGCAGTATGCTCAACTCTCTTGCGTAGGTCACAGCTGTCGAATGGCGGTCAGAAGAAAACGCGGTTCTGAAGTAGTCCCCTAACCTATAGTCGACGAATCTCGTCGACAAGAGAATGGGCATGCCCGCTGTTATGCCTGCGTGGCTCTCCCTTGCATCGATATCTCGCCATGCCTTAGCGAGAGGATGGAAATCAGGATCTACCCGAGGTGGCCCACCGGTGGTGGCAAGAACCCAAGTGGGCCTATCTTGCTCCGAGTCACCGACAGTGGTGCGGGCTGTGAATTGCTTGGAGCTCCCAACAGGAGCATCCGATGGATCTGGACTATGCATGAGTTACCTTCTTGACGTTTAGAGGCAAGTGCCTCTTATCGCGGAAGGTGTGGTGACAGAGATAGGTTATCGCGGCTTGAATCCTGGCTTTGCGTGACACACTTACTGGCCTTCAGGGTCCCGCCGTGACTCCAGCTTTTTTACTCCCTGCCCGGAGCGTCTGCGGCTCTTGTCGGTCCGGATTATGCGCGTGCCATAGATTCACGCCATCATCAGACACGTAACACCACTTGGGGAAGCGTGCGTGTAGTGAATTATAAAGCGGGCGCCGTGTCAGCGACACAACGCCCGCTACATTCTCCCTTACCGCCGAGTAGTAACAGGCACCCGAGAGTGTGATCTCGACGGCGCGTCAGGGACTATGCAGTCAGTCCTCCTTCGCCCCCTCATCCAGCTTCCGGTGAGAAGCACTGGCGGAGGTTCCGAACAAGCCCACGCCGATCAAAATCAGCATTACCAGAACGCCGACCACGACCAGATAAATACCGCCGTTGTTCCGAAGGGTCTCGTCCGCGAGGACTCCTGCCATAGTGGCGACAAACCCGGACGTAACCAGCAGTATTCGGAAGAACTTCACGTCCGCGGGACGGAGGCTGCCACGCCCCGTCACAGCATCTGCCCTCTCCCAAGCTATCGAAACCAGCAGCAGGATCGCCCCCATTGCGGTGACAAGCGACGGATAGGTATCTGACGGCTTCGCCTCGGCGTCGGCCGCTGGCGCGACGGGGACGATTAGCCACCTTGCAAGCATTGCCAAACCAACGGCAACGGCGGTACCGACGGCATACTTTCCCAATACCTTCCCCGCGAGTTTCCACCAGGACTTACGCCTCCACCACGGCACCTCCAGCTCGGCGGTTGGCGATCCCCCGGACATTGTGGATTCCTCTGCTGCTTGCATGTAATTCCCCCTTATTCTCGCCATTTGATGTGGCGTCATGCGATGTTCTAGGACAGGTGATTTCCGTGTCCCTCAGTCGTACTTCGGTCTGAACCCTTCAGCGAGTTCTGTAATGACGTCCGCCAGGATTTCTTTGTCTTCCTGGGCACGCTGGCTTGCTTCCTGGGATGGCGCCTGCTGCGTCTTCCAGGAGTCGTCTTCGCGTTTGGCCTGCTTGGCTTCCCGGGGGTACTCTGTGGCATACGGTGAGAGGTCGCGGCGGCCTGCGTGGGGACCTCCGATGCGGCCTGTTCCGGTCCGGCAGTACTCCCCCGCCTCCACTCGGCAGTACGGGCAGGGTCTGGACTCGATGTCTTGCAGGATCTTGTCGACCAGCTGCGCCTCGTTCTCCCTGGCTTCGTCGTTCCTGCGTTTCCGCTGCGCCCTGGCAATCACGGTGGGTACCGGCACTTCGTCGGCGGCGTTGATCACGGCCCGGTAGGTGACGAGTTCGCTGGGCATGACTTCATGGGCGGTTTCGGCCAGGAATACGACCTGCTTGGGAGTCAGTACCGGGCTTTGGTGCCGCTCGAACCACGGCATTTCGCCGTCCTCGAAGTTTCGGGGCAGCGGGAAGTCCCGCTCGATGTACTCGACTGCCTTGCTCATGTGCTCCTGGTGGGTATCGAGCATTGGTGTGAAGGCTTTGATGTCATCGACGATCTTGGTGAGGTTCAACGGTGTCGCGCAGCCGATCAGGGCGTCCTGGGCTTTGCCGAGGGCGTCGACGGCGGCCTGCAGGGCTTCCGCGGCTTCCCTGAGGGGTGCCGGGGCGAACCCGTCGTTGGTGGTGTCGTAAATGTCGAGGGGGCGTGGTTCTGCCTCGGCCGGGTTGTTCATGCGGAAAGCCTATCGGGGGGCCGCAGGGAGCCCTGTCCCGGCTCCCCGCGCGACGCAGCGGCCCTTCAGCTTGAGAGGTGCGCCGGCGGCCGTGCAAGAGTCGTAAAACAATCATTCCGAAGCGGAAAGCTCTGTGTTAGACGGCCGAGTGATTAGAGCTCGAACAAGCTGCAGTGAGAGGACCTCGTCAACAAACTTGGCGAGCTTGCGGACGTTCTTCACATTGGATGCCATGCCGTGCAACTTTTCCCTTAGGCCGTCCTGATCCAGCAGTTCAAGCTCCTTTTCCGTCAGATCGTTGAGACGCCGGTCCAGAATGATGTCAATGATTCGGACCGTCTCCGGGCGACTGAGCTGTCTGAAGCGAATCAGGGCATCGAAACGCGAGAACAACGCATCACCAAGCGCCTCGCGAATCTGATCCTCCGACTCATAATTTGAGGTACATATGATGACCTCTGGACCGACCTCGACGTGATAATTCTTGTCCTCGAATAAGCCGCCATCAAACAACTGGTAGAAGGCGCTGTGAAAGATGGGGTTAGCCTTATCGAACTCGTCAATCAAGATGACGCCTGAGTCCCGGTCCAAGAGATCTCTCGCAAAGGAGCCCTCCGAGTGGTGCCCACCGAACAGGTACGAAGCAAACTTGTCGCTGTGAAACATGGAGAACTGCTTTCGCATCAGCTCCCCACCCAGAAGACTGTTGACAAATTGTGCAGTCTCTGTTTTCCCAACGCCTGAAGGGCCAAAAAACATAAGCACCACGGGTCTGGTTCGTCCCGAGGCCGTGAGCGGATATAGCGCAGCGAGGAGGGATTCTTTCACCGCGTTCTGGCCGACCAGATGCGCGGCGAACCCCTCATTGATCTTGACAAGAGTCTCCACCGTCACAGCTGGATAGTCGTAGCGTTCTACGTTTACCCCAAACAGGCGCTGTACCTGAGCTTGCACTATCGCAGGCGGATTGTGCAGCCAGAGCTCCTCAGGATCAATGGAACGAATCTGGCCGGCGAAGTTGGTGATGAAATGTTCGTTGAAGCTGGCGTAGTCATTAGATTCCGCGACCACCAATGCGGGCCTCTGGCGAGAAGACTCGAGGGGCTCCTGTTGCCCGTGCCCAACGAGTCGAAATTGGCGACGCTCCTCGTCAAGCTCATGGACAAGCTCGAGGAGGCTTTCGTGCTCCAAATCGCCGAGTTCTTGTTTGAACCAGGACAGTGGGCCGTAGAAGATCGAAACAGTGGTGTCAGCTGACATGTTCCACACCTGCGAAGAGAACGTCATATACGTCCAGCAGGCCCCCGTCGCCGTCTTGGACGCCATCGAGGACGTCTGCGGCTGACAGGGGTTCAGTAGTAGCTTCCTGAATAAGTTCAGTATTGAAGTTCAGCCCGTCTTCACTTGCTTTCCCCACAAGTATCCCGTGGTAGGTGAGGTCCATGCGCCCCAAATCTGCCAGTCCGTAGCTATTTCGAAAGGCGCGTATGTTGAAGCGGAGAATGCATTTCTCCCCACTTGCACGGTTCTCAGCCAGCATCTCGTAGTAGCCCTTGGCGCTTGTAAGGGCCTCGTCCATGCGGGCGAGGTCAACCCCATGCTGCTCCGTTTTTGCAATGATCATGTAGGGGGTGTACATCTTCATGTAAGCCATAGATTCCTTAGGAGCAGTCACGCGGAATCCGTGCAGACGAATGATTTGTTCTTCATCCGCCTGTCCCAGGTAATCGGTAAGAATGGTGTTCGACAATGTCTTACGCAGGATGCTCTGCCCTGCAATTGAGCTTTCAGTGCCAAGCCCAGCTTCTGCGGACACCCCGATAAACGGAAGCCAGCTTAGCTTTGCGAGCAGCTTTCCTTCCATCGTTGCCCTAAGCTTGTTTGCCCGCTCTGTGACGTCCTCAGCAGTTGCGACAATCTTTCCGCCCGATGAGACGTCAAGGTAGTCCGAGGCAGAATCTTCGTCGAAGTAGACGACCTTGATCACGGACTTCACTAGCTGCTCGTTCCGCTTGTTTTTCATAAGGTCCCCTTCGCTCGCGCCGTGTTCATTGCCGTCAAAGTTTGCTGCTGTGCCGGTGGATTACGTGGGCTGCGGTCAGTTGGTTGCGCTCCAACTGGCTCGCGACCGCTGTAGCGTCAGCCCATGAGGCTGCAGAGGCCAGTTCACTTATGAATGCCTCAACATCTACCCTCAAGTCCAGAAGGTTGGTTTTAGTGATCACTCGAGTCCCCAGAGGGACCTTTGCCTCAAAGTCCAAGGTGTCTGACGGGTGCACTAGAACAGGTGTTGGCTGTCCCGAATCCGGGTACTGTTTACCGAACCAAACCACAGAGTGAACAAGCTGCGCAGCTTCACTCTTGATGATCAACGGATTGCTACGCGACACGTCTGTTTTCAGCTCAATAACTGCGTAATTGTTTGGAGCGAGAGCCCACAAGTTGTCCGGTCCACCGTCTCGGTTTTCCTTCTCAGGACGGATCGAACCGAATCCGAGGTGAAGCCCCAGGAGTCGCATCTGCTCCTCAGCAAGGTCAGCACCCTGCTCGACCCCCCACGCAATGTTGTCAAACAGAGACGCCACTGCAAGTTCCATGTTGCGGGCGTCGTGGTACAGATTTCCCAGGTACTCTGCCGCCGCTCTACCCTGAGCCATGTGCCCTGAAAGTTTTTTCCGTGGTGGAGATACGGCAGGTTTTAGTACTGCCGAATTAAGTTTTCTCGCCGCGGCCTGCGTTTTTTGCGCGGACATAGGGTTCACTAAATGCTCGTAAGTGGCTAGTTCTTCAAGGTACCAACCTTTGACCAACGGGTCAGTGACCGAGTCAATTGCTTTCCGTAGGACCTGAACGGCGCTGTCAGCATCACCAGCCATAGCAAGGTTGAAGGCTTTGCGGCGCCCCTCGGCCAGGGTCGTAACCGTGCCCCAGTTGTCGTAGGTGACGTCGGCAGTTGCTTCCAAGCTCTTACTCACCCATTGAGTCGCGCGCTCCAGGAATGTGTCAAGCAGCTCGGCGATCACGCTGGCTCCTTCACCTTCAATCTGTTCCGCGATCTGAAGACTGAGTTCTATCTGGGCTCGGGTTGCCGGGGAGTAAAACTGACGCGACTGGGCATCCAGAAGAGTCAGGGCGGCGTCACTGGTAAGGACAAGAACAGCACAATAATCGCTGACATCTCTAATTCCCCGCCCCATTCCCTGCTCTATACGTTGTACTTCGCGAGCTTTGAACGATGCCGATCCCGTGAGGGCTGCCGACGCTCGCTGCTCATGCGGCGTCAAAGGGGTGGGAATTCCATCGATTATCAATAAACGGCAAGCGTCTCCGGGAAGATCAACTCCGTCGTACTTATTCACGAGAACAACCAGGCCAATGTGCTCACCGTTCTTCATGCGCTCAATCACGGGCCTCATGTCACCCACATGGAGCGTTGCATCGGCTACCAAGCGCCAGCGCTCAGCGGCGTAGTCTCCAGGGACAAGAACCACGACGTTGACGGGGACGGACTCGGGCCGTCCGTCTCCGTCACGATCCCCGTCAGCGAAATCGCGTGCCAGTTTGGTTATTGCGCTACTGTCAAGCCTCGGGTTGATGGAAAGCGGAGCCAGGATTAGTCGATCACCCAAGTCAGATGCCTGATTTGGTGTGATGGGTTTCCTGACGGCATCCGGATCTGCGTCAAGCTCCGTTACCAGCACCCCTTCGTCCTCAAGCGTGGCCGTGAGGTATATGCGGCGTTTGGCCTGCCGAAAGGCAGGAATCATTGCAACCTCAGGACAAGGAGTTTTGATCTCGACACCACCGGAAGTGAAAGTGATGGTTGCAAGCTTCAATGAGTCCGCAACAAATGGCCACGAGAAGTACAAAGACTTGATGCTGTCATCGCTCGCATACGGCCTGACTATGCTCATAACTTCATCGGCTCTGTCCGCCACAGCTTTAGGGGGAACACGGATGGGTGCGCCATGCTCCCCTGCTTCGATCTCAGAAAAAGCCTTGGGGCTTTGCTGGCGAAGCTCCGATGCAAACAACTTAAGGAGCTTGGTGAAGGCGGGTACTGAGGATGGGATTACGGCAGCAAAAAGACCGTTCGTGGCCGCTAAAGCTGCATGTGCGTCATCCACGACGACTGTTCCGAGTGGACGCACCCTTTTGACGCCTCGCACGCCAAAGGCACTTCGGCCGTTCAACAACTTATGAAAGGTGGTTATGAGAATCGAACGAGATGACCGGAAGTCCTCCGCATCCACGTCGACGGTCACGGGAATTTGCGCTTCATGCGCCTCATCGACCACCTGTTGAATGAGGAAACTGTCGGGTACGAGGAAAACCGCAGGCCCGACACCCTCATGCAAGCTTGACTGTGCTATAAGAAGTCCCGTGAGCGTCTTGCCGCCACCAGTATTCTGCTTGAGCACGAGGTCGGACTCCTGCCGCCGCCGGTACCACTCTTCTAGAACTTCATTTTGCTCCGGACGCAGGCGAGCCCATTTTCGTCCCTGTAGCGAAGCATAAATCTCCCTCGGCCGAGTGAGTTTAGCGCCCTTGTTAGGGTTGATTTCGTCCCAACGGATCACCATCTGTACCGCTTTCACGATCATTCGTGCTCATGCACGAAGCCAATAGAAAAGTCAAGTCGAAGCGGCCTACCCCCATTTTCATGAGCTTAACTTAGTGCCAAAAGGCAATGCATTTTCAAAGCGCACTTGGGACTCAGCAGGCACGGCACGGCTAGTTTGCGTGGACGCGTCAGGCTGTAGAAAACGAGGCCGCCTGGAAGACCAAACTGACAAGAAGCTGACTCACATTCCAAATCCTAAAGACCCTAAAACATCCTAAAACTCAATACTCATGTCACACCGACACGGCAGAACTTCGTCGTGAGGCGGCTGATAGGCACTTCATCCGAGGTCGGAGTCCTTTGCTGCCCACTCCTAGTGAGTACCAAGGGGTGTTTAGCCAACCCTCGACCAAGTACCACAGCTGCTGGACTTGAACCCTTCTCCCGGGTAGACAGTGACGGTCACACCGTCTGGGGCGAAGTCAATGATGTCGTTTGCGATGATGGCTCCGCCGCCCGTGTTCCGGGACCAGTAGCAGAGCTTGACGCCGGGCTTGGTCTTCCAGGTGCCGGGTTCCATGGTCTGGCCCACAACGAAGGCCCCGTCTACGATCCTCGGTGAGTTGACGGTGCTTTGCAGGTCCGCGGCGTGCGGGGCGTCAGGGCATACTGTGAGAGCCGCGGCCGCTTCCGCCCTCGATACCGGCGTTGTGGGTTTATCCATGTACGTGGCACCCCACGTGTTGTCGACTTTCGCGCAGAGACCCATGATCCTCGTGATCGTGTCCCCGGGGTCCTTGACCTCTCCGCCTTTGGAGGTCACAACGTCCACAAGTTTCTGTTCGGTGGGCAGCAGATCGGATTTCGATGTAATGGCGCCAACGACCCTCACGGTGCAGGCCGCTCCTCCGTCTTTGTATTGGCCGCCTCCCCAGACTTCCTTGTAGTTCTTGTATTCATGGCTGGGGTACCCGCCGCAGCTGTACTTGTAGCGCGTGGCGATGTTCGCTTCCGCGTCCGCGGTTTCCTTGGCCGCGGCGCGCTCCTTGGCGCCCGCCAGGAACTCCGCCTCGTTGGTGTTGACCTTGACGTCCACTACGTCGTTTCCGGAGAAGCCGCCTGCCGCCGGTTGGGTGGAGACGATCAGAACCGTGTCGTCGATCTCCGTCGCGCCGGACCAGCTCTTCCCGTCAGGGCCGATGAAGCGGGGGTAGTAGCTGAGCTGATTGAGGTGGGACTTGGCCTGCAGGGCCGTTTTGCCGACAAGGTCAGGGACGATGGCCCGCTGCTTTGCGGATGCTGATGCAGTAGCCGTCTTGGTCGGTGTTGATGACTGCTTTTCACCTCCCCCGCATCCGGTGAGTGCGATGGCCAGGATTGCCGCAAGGGCAGGGATTCGGAGCTTCATGTCCCCCAGTTTTCTGTTCAGGTGCGGTGATGATTTCAGGCCCGGGCAGGGCAGGTTCGTTGGTGATGGCACAACCCTAGCGGCCGGGCCGCGGGCAGTCGGGTGTGAGGCAGCTACCCGATCTTCGTCCAAACGTCGCAGCGTTCGGACTGGAAGCCCTCCCCGGGGTACACGGTGACGGTGGCGCCGTCCGGGGCGAAGCTGACGAAGTCGTTGGCGATGATGCCACCCCCGCCATTGGTTCGGGCCCAGTAGCAGTCTTTGATGCCGGGCTTTGTTTTGTACGTGCCAGGCTCCATGTCCTTGCCGACAACCTTGGTGCCGTCGAAGACCTTCACAGCCGTCAGCGCCTCCCTCAGGACACCGGCATGCGGGGCGTCCGGGCACACCGAGAGGGCACCTTCGATCTCCGCGCGCCGCCAGTCCATGCGGGCGACGAACTCGTCAGCGAAGTCCGGGGCGATCTTCGCGCACATGAGCATGACCGCCCCGATGGTCGCGGTTGGTAAGCTCACGTCCCCGCCCTTGGAAGCTATGAGGTCGATGAGCGCTTGTTCCTTAGCGAAGAGGGGCTGCCTGGTGCTCGGGTGTTTCCCATCGATGGCTACCGAGCATGTGGTGGATCCGGTGTAGTACTTGCTCGCCCACACTTCCTGGTAGGAACGCAGCGTGGGGGCTTTGGAGTCGTAGGCCGGGCACTGGTACGTGTACCGAGACTTCAGCATCGTCTCCTCATTGGCCAGAATGTTCTTGGCGCGCTGATCCTCTTCGTTCCTGTTCACGGTGATGCGAACCGACTCCTCCGACGTGGAAACCCCAGCGCCAGGATCCGAAGAGACCGCGAGGACGTCGTTCCCGGGATTGAGCGTCACCCACTTTTTCCCGTCAGGGCCGACAGGGATCGTCGTCCGGAAACCCATGCCCGTCAAAGCCTTACTCGCCTCCGGGTAGGGCTTCCCAGCGAGGTCAGGGACAACCTTGGGAGGCTTGGCGCTGGGCGAGGCGGACGCTGACGGTGTTTCAGCTGATGCGGATGGGTTGCTGGTTCCGCAGGCCGTGAGGCTCAGGATGAGAATTGCCGCCAGCGCGGCAGGGATGCGTGCTTTCATGTCCCCCAACTTTCTGCTTTTGCTGGGGCCCGCAGCCATTGCGGCCCCCAGGTCGCCTGAGCCTTTGACGGGGCCCAGGCGGATGTGGTCACCCTATCTTGGTCCAGACGCCGCAGCGCTCAGACTCGAAGCCTTCTCCGGCGTGAACAGTCACGGCCACCCCATCCGGGGCGAAGCCCACGAAGTCGTTGGCGATGATGTCCCCTCCACCGGTATTGCGAGACCAGTAGCAGTCCTTGACCGCGGGTTTTGTTTTCCAGGTGCCGGGATCCATATCCTTACCAACAATTTTGTTGCCATCGCTGATCTTCACCGAGTCGACTACTTCCTGCAGGACT
The DNA here is from genome assembly GCF_000876655.1 of Arthrobacter sp. SPG23. GTDB lineage: Bacteria > Actinomycetota > Actinomycetes > Actinomycetales > Micrococcaceae > Arthrobacter. The sequence continues at coordinate 249,551 of NZ_JYCN01000015.1, read as the reverse complement.
GCGGCATGTGGAGCGTCGGGGCAAAGGGCTAGGGCGGCTTTGGCTTCGGCTTTCTTCCACTGGGGCTTCGCGGGTAGCTCGTCGGCGTAGCCGGGCTTGTTCTGTGCGCAGAGCGCGAAAACGTCTGCAAATGCGTAGCCCCGCAGGCTTGCATCCCCGCCGTTGTTGGCGACGATGTCCACGATGGCCTCCTCGTCCTTGGACAGCAAAGGATGGTCGGATGCCACTTCCCCGTCGATGTAGAGCAGGCAGCGGTCCGAGCTCTCGTAGAACTTGCTCTTCCACACGTCCTTGTAAGACTTGAAGTCAGTGCTCTTGGATGTCGCACTGATACTGATGCCGCAGGTGTAGGTGTACCTGTTGGCGAGCTTGGCCTGCTCGGCGGACCTCGTGACCCCAGCCTTTTGCTCTTCCTCAGTCACGCTCGTAATCAGCTTGACCACTTCGTCGCCGCTGTATGAGTTCGCCGCCGGGTTTGTTCCCAGGATCACAACGTCCTTGCTGGGGTACGCCCTGCCCCAAGGCTTTCCGTCCTTATCGACATACATGGTTCGGAAGCCCAGGTCGGTGAGCTTGATGCTGGCTTGGGACGCTGCCAGGCCGGATACGTCCGGGATCTTTGTAGAGGTCCGTGTGGGTGACGGCGTGGGCGCCGCCGTAGGTGTGGGTTTGGTCGTGGCAGTTGCCGACGTATTCGCGGCTGGTGTTGCCGCGGGGCCGCAGGCGGTTAGCGCGGCAAGTAGAACAGCTGCCACGGCAGCCGCAATTGGGTATTTCATCTGTCCCCATTTGTGCAGTAATGCCACCATCGGGTGCGAGTCGACGGCGGCTTAATAGATTGGCCCATCCCCGGTGGCGGCAGCAATTTGAAAAGGTTATCTTGCCACTGGGGGGGGTTGAAAGATCTTTTGGAGGGTATCGCACGCCTCCGACCACCGCTCCATGCGTTGGACCAAGGGCAGCTCTCGGAGCACCGATGCAGCCAAGCGGTGCCGGATTGGGCGATCCGCGCGTCCCTTCTTCCAAAGCGCTTTCGGCGGTGGCCGCAGAAGTATCCACGGTAATGCGGGGCGCCCGTATTACAGGCTTCAGAACGATATGTCTGCCAGCATCAATTCTTCTTGAGATTCACGGTCGTGGTGGTTCCAAGTGCACTCACCTTGTAGCTAATGAGGCCGCCCTCATATCTGAACTCCTTAGTCGCGTCACTAGACGCAAGGAGTGCCGACTTGGTGGCCTCAACATCACGCTGTGACGTCCAAGTGTAGGGCTCGCTGGCGCTGGTCGGCCCCGTAAAAGATCCAACCCAATAAATCGACGTCGTATTGCCACCGTCGGAAACCCACTCGATGGTCATCTTGTCGGCTGTGATGGTGGCTTGCTGGAACGACTTATCGCTGGTTGGGTTGCCCTGCTTCCAGGCGCCGGCCAGGTCAGGAGCCTTCGGAGCCTCCTGAGGCGAGTTGGAGCTGCCAGCATTTGCCGTGGTGTTGGCAGCCCCGCCGCAAGCGGTCAGGGCCAGAATGGCAGCGAGAGCCAGAGAGACGGTGAACTTCTTCAAGGATTCCCCCAATAGAAAAGCGGATGATGCATGGAGAATCATATGTCGTCATGGCGTGTCATCGGGTATACCGGGCATTTGTTTCGGTTTAGCAATGTTCACCAACTCAGCCGACAAATTCGAGCCTTATTACGAATCAAGAGTGCACACAGTCATAGCTTCGGGCTAGAACGTTGTTCGGTCGTGGGTCGACTACGCCTTGGCCAAGCTGCATTAGCATGACTTCATGAAGTCTGGGCACAGGGGCTTAACCGCCCGAGTTGCTGCCACGGAGATCGGCGAGGAACTCAAACGCGGCGATCAAGACTTCGCCCTTCGCATTTTGGCAATGGCGATATCTCATTTTCGAAGCCTTCCTGGGTGCAGATACGAGGACTTTCTGCAGCCCCCAGGCAGTACAGGATCCATAGAATGGGACACCTTACTTGCAGTCGCAGTAGGTATCGAATGCGAGCACCTGCTCATTGACAGACCCGCGTGGACCAACCCGAAGAAGCTCGAACAAGATTGGGTGGCCACTGCCCTGCCTTCACCCTCGAAGGCGTGGGTAACCAGGGTCAAGGCAAGAACACCACCCGAATACTCCAAGGTTGGCATCTGGTTTGACCCGCGAAATCTGGAGACGGCCTGACCACACGGCGCAGTATCGATGGCTCAATTCGGTTGGTCCGTTAACGCTCTGGTGTACGGTGCTGAACATCGGCTGCAGCTGGTTCGCCGCGTAGAGCAAGAAGCCGGGCCGCCCACGGCGTGACCCTCACTACGTTGCGGACGGTGGAGCCGACTTGCGAAGGCGCGCGCTACTCTCAGCACTACCGCGACGGGTGGGACTGACACTTGCGTTGTCAGAGGGAGTCTCGAAAAGCTCCGAAATATGTACGCCAAGAACATCCGCGATATCCCAAAGCCGCTCGTAGGCAATCGTTCGCTTGCCCCATTCGATACCAATAATCATCGTCCGATCGACACCGGCCTCTAGTCCGAGCGCTTCCTGACTCAGGTTTTGTGCCAGGCGCAGCTCGCGAATTCTGGCTCCCACCTGCCTGCGGCGGTCAAGCCAGTGCTGGGTTCGAGCTGGGGAAGTCTCGGTAGGTCTCGTGGGCACGTTCCATGTCACAAGCAAACAACAAGCTTGTCTGTCGTACTAGTGCAACATGGAGCACAATTGAGATCACTATCACTTGAGTTGCACCTATGGAAGGACGTTCTATGACAATGTCAGTCGTACTCGATCTAAGCGAAAGCGTTAGCGTCAACGACCTCCAGCAGTTCCTAGCATTTGCCCCTCTGTGGCACGACAACGACCAGGACATTCGAGTTACCGATGAGCGAGGGTTATCTATTCGCTTTCTCGAACTCCAGCTGCCACCCAATGGTCCTTCTGACACCTCCAAGTCGAGACTCGCCCACACCGAGCACGGAAGCTAAAAGAATTTCACCACTACATAACACGCAGCGTCGGGGGGACGAATGGGCCCCTAGGACTCCACATAGTTTCCTTCAGCACCTTCCCGTAAGACAGTCCAATGAGCTCGAGGGTGGAAAGCCGAAGACCCCCACTACATGAGCCCACATATTCTGGGCTGATGCGGCTGCGCAGCATCAATATCGAAAGTCACGAAGCCAAAATTGCTTGAAAGGACTGTACGCTCGCCTTGCGCTCCCGGGCGTGTCCTAGCTCGAAGAGTTCCTGCAGCACCTTGGGAGAACTAAGTGGATGCCGTGGTTCTGCTGTACGACTCTCCGCGCTAACAATTCACACCAATCGCGCGCTCCGAGGCCAGGAGGACCGCATCGGGTTCGTGCATGTGATCTACCGGCAGATTGCATTCTTCGWCAATAGGCGTAGCGACATCATGCATAACACTGTGGGGAACATAGACGAAGATGCGGCATTCAGCAGCGTCAACTGAGTCATGGGTTCGTCCGTAGCCAAAGCTGCATCAGTTGTTCGTCGTGACCCTGCGCATCTGTCGAGAGTCCCGGCCGTTAGATCTCCTAGGCACTCTTCTGCGCGGCCGGGCGACTTCGGCTGCGGACACGGTATGTACAGATGCAGGCCGTACAGGGCCTTTTTACACAGAACACAATGGGACATCATGAACCATTCGCTTGCCAGACTCTGCGTCATCGCGGCCATCCTCTCATCCGTTTCCGGATGTTCAACCCCGCAGCCACAAGCGGCACCGTTCAGCGCAATAGCTTCCGGTGCAAGTCCGTCATCAACGCCGTCGGCACAACTCAGCAAACCGACGGCGGCGCCGGCTGCCTCATCGGCGGCATCCGGAGTTCCCGTCGCGGACCTTTGCGCTGTAGGGGAAAGGTACCTGACAAAGTTTTCCGGGCTGCCTACATTTCACCACAACAACGACGCACAGGCCGCACCTGGAGCGACCGGCTGCAGCTACACTGTAGACGCCTCGGGCGCGGCACCTCTGGCTTTGCTAACTGTGGTGGACATCGCCGTCTTTAACGCCCAGGCTTCCCCAGGTATGACGGCAAACTGTGGCGCGAACCTCCAAGTCCCGCCGGGAATGGCGTCAGTGGACTCTTTCGCCTCACGGCCAGGCTGGTCCGCTTGGAAGGGCATCAACGTGAACGTACACCAAGCCGGGGTCTGCACGCCCACTCACGCATTTGCCTCAACGATTGGCAACGTTCCCGGTGCCGGCCCTGACGATGCCCTCGAGATGATCCTGGCTGTCATGAAGTGAAGGGGAGCGCCCGCCTGCAAACCACGCTGCCGTTACTCTCGCCCCAACGGAATCGGGGGTCGAGGACCACTGCGCGGAAAAGTGGCGCTAATAACCCCTCCCCGGTTGCCGAACGATGACGATCGTTCGTGAGACACTTCAAGCCCTTTTTTAGGAACCGCGCCGTGAATCGCAGCGACAAGTGGCGGCATTTGGCGGCGGTAAATGTCGCGCATGGTACCCGTAAGCCGTACCCTTGCGGGGCATTCGTCGACCTGGCGAGGAGCTCACGGGACCGGTCGTTCGATTCATTGACGATCCCCGACGGCTTGTCGGTCTTGACCTGATAGCGCTCGAGGATCCAATCCGCGGCAGGCTGTTAGCCCGGCATGTAGCGGCGGGCCTCGGCTGGGGTGGACAACAGGGTGATGCGGGAGTTGTAGATGACGCGGTTCTTGTCCCACGCGCCGGCTTTGCCTGCGTACTTCACCTTCGTGACCGAATATAGCGTGTAGTCGTCGTGGTCTACGAACAACCCCTGGCCAACTCGCTCAGCGCGTACGGCTCCAACGACTCGTATCGGGCAAGCGCCCTCGCCCCAACCGTTGCGTTCTCCTTCCCGTTTTCCCTTCCCGCTGTTCGTTTCCCTTTGAGTTCTCCTTCTTCACTGTCCGTTCTCTTTGCGTCGGCCTCGTCGGCCAGGGCGCTGCGCGCCCGGTGCTGCGCTCCTTCCGCTCCCCCTTGGTTGCTGCTTTCTCTCATGGGACTGGCCTTCCCTGCGAGGCTAGGCGGCTGCGCCGCCCGTTGCGTGCACTGGTCGTTGTCTTCTCGTCGAGCCTGGGCTGCTGGTTGGCGGGTAGGCGATTCGCGCCCGGGGGTGGCCCTCAAGGATGGCGTCTCGTGTCCCCGTCTCGTTGTCTGTGCGTTCCACGTGGAGTGGTCCTTGCCCGGCTGCCGCCGGGCTGTTCTCCTGTGCGTTGGTCTTCCCGTTGTCGGTCCGTGGTCCGGCTGCTTCGCAGCGGGCCTCCTGATGAGAAACCTTTCTTCAAGGACAAGGCCTTCGGCCTGGAGCCGGACTTCGTCCGTCCGAAGAGCTGGTCGTTGGGGAGGCGGATCGTGTACCGGTCCGCGCCACTCCGAGATGACGGTGAGGTTCTCCTCGCTGCTCGCGCAGCGCGATGACTGTCCGATGACTTGGCGTTCCACGCGACGTTGCCCCCTGCCTTCCCGGGGCGAAGCCCCTACCACCCGAAGACCATCTCGTCACTGGGCACTGGCCGTTCCACGACGAGCCTGCGCGCAGCGCTCCCTGTCCGGCTGACTGCAGGCCGAGGCCGGGACTGGATGGGGCACCCCCGGGGGCGGAGCCCCTTTGCTTGTAGGCCGCAGGCTGACGGGCCGGGACGCAGTCCCGTCGGATGGAGGCCGGCCGGAGGACCCTGACAGGTGAGGCTGAGGGCGGAGCCCGGCCACCGAAGGGGAGGGAGGCCAGCGGCGCGCAGCGCTGCTCTTCTGCGAGGGCTGCCGCACACAGGATTGGTACAAGCCGCGGCCCGAGAAGATGAGGGTTCCTATCCTGCACAAACCACACGTAGGAGAGGCCTGAAGCGGGGGTGAGGGGCCCGATCCCGGCTTCCGGGGATACGCGGGTTTTCCATAACCAAACCGGCAATCCAGAACGCCGTTTATCCCGCATATGGGGTTTCTCAGCAGCGGGGGCCTGTTCTACGCATGGTCTAGGGCATGGGTTTCGCCATTTAGTCTTTCAGCTGCCATCTTACGGAGCCGCGGTGAAGCGACTGCCTCGTGACCCACCTGCGATGGTGCAGGCAGTGGCTGACGGTGAAGGCATAGAAGCTCCCTGGACGTTGTCTGCGCTGCCGTCATTAGTCGGCGGGACTCCCCTCCTCCATCGTCGCCGGTCTGCCGATGTTCGGGCGGCTCTGGATCGTCGGATCCACCTCTCCCCTTAGGAAGTCGGCGGCGAAGACACTCGCGGCGCAACTACACATCCCCGCCAGGATCATCCGTGGCCGGAAGAGATGGACCGGTTCACCAAGGACAAGGAGCCGATCCACCTCGCGCTCGTCGAGCCCATTGTTGTTGAGGTGGCCGCTGACACCGCCTGGTCCGGTCAGGCGTTCCGCCATCCGCGCCGATACCTGCGCGCCAGGCCCGAACTGGATCCGGGCACCGTGGAGGTCCCGGATCACCTGCGCAGGTGGCGTCTCAATCACCGTGTAAATCTTGATCCAAAACTGCGCTGAAGCTAAGCCTCTGCTGCAGCATCGTCCATGTACCCTGTTGCAAACAAGCGGGTCCTGCCAGTCACACTTCTTCCGGCACTCCCCCGCTCGAATTATTGGGGGGCACAAATGCAACAGGGTTGGTACGCAGACACCCAGGAACCGACAACAGTCGCCTATTTCGACGGGACCGTCTGGGGGCCTGAGACGGATCGTTTCTCTTTGACCCGGGACATCCAGGCAACCATTTCCCCGTTGCAACCAGGGCACCCCGGACCCCGTGCGCCATTCGAGACGAATGCGGCTGCAGCCCCACGCAAACCTAAGCCCGCCGGCGTGGGATGGCTCTTCGGCATAGGCGCCGGTGTCCTGCTGATCTTCTTGGGAATCACGAACGGGTTCACGAATGCAGGGGACAACTGTGGCGCACCATTCAAGGAGAACAGCGTCGCCGAGTACATGGATGCTATCGCCCAGGACAGCGGGTTTGGACGGACCACGTACGCCGCCGACTGCAAGGAAAGCATCGCCTCCGCGACCGTGTGGGTTTGGGCCCTGATCCTCATCGGTGTCCTCCTGATCCTCGCCAGTGCCATCATCATGGCGATACTCCGGTCAACGCAGGCTTCCCGAGCTGCCACTCCCGCAGCTCATCCGATGCCGACGGCAGCCAGCCAAATCGAGGAACTGGCCCGCCTGCGCGACAAAGGCATAGTCACACCCGAAGAGTTCGAATGGAAGAAGCAAGACCTGTTGCGGCGTTCCTAGGCGCGAGAAGACTGAAGGACGCATGGGCACCCGGCCGGCAACATCCTGACACGCCGGTTGGCCACACCGACGATTGAGACTCGGCCCGGACCTACAGCCCTTTTTCGCAGCTGGCCTTGTTCACTCGGAAGCCGTCCGGGGGCTCCGGGACATGCCGGGTCTTCGTGACGTTCTCGGCGTCCACATAGACACCGTAACCGCCGGGACAGCGGCAGAGGTACCGCGTTCCGACCCTCGTCTCGATGTCCACCACGGTCAGCCAGTCGCCTTGGTGCTGGCGGTGGTGATGATCGGCGACGTTGCGGAAATCCCCTTTGATCTGCTTCACCATGGGCCCGCTGGGACGGTCGTGGCCACCCCTCTCTGAGTAGAGGGCCTTCAGCCCGCGCTTTGAGGCTTGCAGAAGCAGCCTGGTCCAGTCGATAGCCATGGTTCCCCCAGATCGGTGTGAGTTCTCCCCACCACTCTAAGGGGCGCCGCGCACCCGCCCCGAGGGGGTCGGGAAGTAACTTCGGCAAGCAGGATTCCCTTGCCAGGCGATCAGAAAACTACGGTTGGGGCGGACGAGGCGGGTGCGCTCCGTCCCGTACTGATTGGAGAACGCCACGGCAAGCATCCCTTCGCAGCCGGGGTGACGTCGGTGACCACCAGTACTCCGGCGCCTGCCATCACGGTAAAGCGGGTTGGTTGCTCACCAACCCGCTTTAAGTGCCTCAAGCCCGTCATGCGGACTGCCCTGCAGCTCTCAGAAACTCATCTCATTCCCCGCCGTGGCCCCGAAAGGGGGCACCACCACCGGGCTCTTCGAACTGACGTTATACGCCGGCGTAGCAGCCTCTGCTGCAACGGGCGATTCGAGGCCAGCACGCATGTCAGCCTCTGGCGCCGCAACCTGCGCATGAGACATGCGCTGGTACACTGCGGTCCCGAAACGGAGATCCGGGCCTATGGTGTCGGCGACAATGCGTCGGGCTTCGCGGCGTTCGCCGTCCTTCTCGTATGCGCGGAATTCCAACTCGCCCGCCACCGTTACCGGGTCGCCCTTTCGCAGTGAACTCGCCGAGTTCTCGGCCAGCGCACGGAATGCAGAGACATTGTGGAAGACAGGTTCTCCGTCCTGCCAAGCGCCGTCCGCGCCTTGGATTCTCTGGTTGACGGCGACCCTGAGCTTAGCGTGAGCCACTCCGCTTTCGCCTACGCTGAGTTCGGGATCGGCAACCAGGTTGCCGGCGATGCTGATCGGGATTTTGGTGCCCATGGTTCTTGTCCTTTCCAAAGCCGGCGGGACTCTCCCGCCGGACAGATTGTTGCCAGCCGGGTTCAAGGCCCGGCCATTACTGGTCCGTCAGGCGACCGCAAAGGTTGTTGCACGCCCGCATAGGACGCTGCCGGGCTCAACCGCGGGGCCGCGTCGACAGCGGTGATCTTGCCGCCGAATCCCGGCGGGTGTGTGATTTCGAGAATTCCCTTGCTGGCCGCGGTAACGCGACCCAGTACGGACTTCGCAATGTCTGCGCGGGACACCGGCAGCTTGCTGCCAGCGTCGCGCCCCATCGCATCCTGCTTCGCGTCAATGACGACGTCAGCCCATCCGGCGAGATACGTTGCAGACTGAGGTGCGCGGTCGATCCCGTGGGCCTTAAGCACCGTGTAAGCCACGGATTCGGCTTCCACCTCAGCCAGTCCCCGATGATCTGCGCTGCTGCCATACAGCCGGCCGACCGCATCGTCGGGACCATGAAGCAGCACATGTCCAAGTTCGTGTGCAAGGACAGCTGCACGCTCTTCCGGGCTGAGCCAGGCGCCGACCTGGACCCGGCGGTGGGTGAAATCCGTGAATCCGCTCGTCAGCCCGTACTGGGCGCCTGTCACGTCGACTTTGAAGCCATGGCTGCCCGCCACCGTGGTCAGAGATCCGCACAGCCCAGCTACGTCCAGCACAGATTCGGCACCGCCGCGGGGAACGAGCAGCGGCGTGCCCTGCGTTTGTGAGACGTCGAAGACTGCCTGGCCCCGCCAGCCTGTGATGACCGTCTTCTGTCCATCGTCGACGGCGCCATGGGGCACATGCTCACCTGCAGGGATCCGTTGCCGGGTACCGTCAGGAAGCGTGACCTGCTGGAGTCGGGCTGTGCGGGGAGCTATCACCCAGAGTGCATGCTCACCTCTCAGCACCGTGCGGCCGTGGCGGGCCCATTCCTTGTACCCGGCCACCAGTGTGGGATCGTCGGTACCGCGCTGGGCCATCTGCATCTTGAGAAGGGCGACATTGCCGCCCGAGTAACGCCACAACGTTGCGGAAGCATCCAACAGCGTCTGCCACTGCGACGGAGATTCGACTGCCTTTTCCAGGATCCTGTGGAGGCCATCCGTCAAGGCAGAGATGCGCTCCTCGGGCGTCATGCGGGAATTGCCCGATTCACTCCGGCCCGGCGCAGCATCTGCCGCCATTGCACTCGATACGTCCTCAGATTCAGGGGCCACGACAGCCGCCCTTCATGCTTCTTGGAATCCGGCCGGGACCACCCCGCGGATACTTGTTCATGTCCTGAGAAAGGGCCAACAGCATGACTTCAGAATTCGCCCCCGACCTGGTGGGAAGCCGCCTGCCACTCAACGAAGCCCGCCAGGTCGAGCCGGAGGGTTCTCACTGCGGACTCCTTGTGCGTCTGTAGGCCGACACACCCGGCAGTCCGGGTATGGATCCGCAGACGCTCGACAGCGTGCGGCAGCCGTTCGTGAAAGGCCAGGGGTCCGAACCCGGGATCGTCGCTGGCGTAAGAGGCCAGTTCCGCCCGCTGCAGAGCATACAGCTCGGCCACGATCTCGGAATGGCGCCACCAGCAGTCCGGAACCACCGACGTCGTCAGCTGGTACGTGGCAACAAGCCAGCGGACCCAGACCGCCAAAGAACGCCAAACGCTGCCGGCCTGCTCAGCTGTCATTTCCCGCCAACGGTATGTCACGCCGGATGCCCGCCCCGGTGGCCGGAATGCAGAGCGGAAGAGCTCCGCCGTCAGCTCATCGTCGTCAGCTCCGGCTGAAGGGATCTCAAAGCGTTCGACGTCGTCATGGCTGGCCATCGGCCGGCTCCTCAACTGCTGCCTGTCGCAGACGGTGCCCATCGGCCAAGGTCCGTTCAAGCTCCAGCTTTGACCGGCCGAGCTCGGCGGCGTCTTTGCGTTTGTGCCATTCGCGCAAGTCCAAGAGGATAGGCCGGGTTCTACGCCCCAGCATGAGGGCCGTGCCTGCGGGCAAGCGCCTGATCTCATGAAGCGGCAGGACCGGGCTCTCCCTGATCTGTTCGCCGTCCTGCCGGCCCTGTGCAGACCAGGAACGGGTGTTCAAGGTCAAGCTCCGCTCCCCCAGCAGCCCGGCCAGCGAGCGCAGGTCACGTTCGTCGGAGCCTCCGCCGAAGATCACCTTGATGATGGCCGAGTCCCAGATAGTGGCTGCTTCATCGATGGACCAGCCGGTACGGGCCTGGGACAGGGATTGGAGAACCACCAGCGTTGATATTCCGATGCCGCCGCCGTCAGAGAGGGCGATGGGCAGGCCCGGCCACGGTGCCAGGTTGGCAATCTCATCAAGAATCAAGGACAGCGGCGGATCCAGCCTTCCCCCCGGAGCGACAAATGCCAGTTCGCGCGCGGCGTTGTCGATGTCGTCGATCAGAGCAGACAGATACGGCCCCGCCGCAGCAGCTCCGGCACGGGTGCCGATCAGATACAAGGTGCCGCAGCCCCGGATGAAACTTTTGGGGTCGAATTCCTCCGACTCGTCCCGGGGATCCAGTGCGCCCAGCACTTTCGGTGACGACAGCGGTGCGACGGCAGCCGAGACACCAATCCAGGAGTTTGACGTGTTCCGCGGGTCATCCTCGAGGATGCCCATGAGATCGGCCTGCCACCCCAGCGCCGCCGCCGGTTGGCTCAGGACCTCCAACGCCTCACGTGCCAAGACCGGACTCGAAGACCAGCGCCGAAACGCGCGGACGCCCTCGCCGGACAGGGCCGCAGCATGAAGGAGGCATTGCAGGATGATCAGCGAGCGCTTTTGCCATGCAGCGTTCTCTCCCTTCATCTCCGTGTCAGCAGTGATAACCAGAGCGCGGCGAGTGGCTATATCTGGGTCCTCGCAACCGCGGACAGGAGACCAGCGAAGTGTTGAGGGCAGTCCGGACATGCTCTGTGGGTCGAACACGGTGACCGGCCTGCCGTGTGTAGCCCGGGCCTGCATCGTGACCACCAAGTTGTCGGCGCGGGTGGACGTCGTGACAACAGCACCCGGCGCATCGAGGATGGCATTGATGACCACGTAGAGGCCCTTACCGGAGCGCGGTGCACCTTGGATGACCATAGATTCCTCCGTGGAGACATGAATCGTGACACCGCGGGAACGGCCCAATGTCCAGGCCACGTCCTGGATCCGCGGTTTGGCGAGGCCTGGCCGCGTGAACTTGCCGCGCTTAAGAACGGCCCTGGCTCCGAAATCTTGGAGGATCTCGGTACGGCGCGCGATGCCCTCGCGGCTCAGGATGTCCTGGCGCAGCCATGAGCCCGATTGTTTCCACCTCCGCCAGGCCAACACAGAGCCCACGGCGAGCGCAGCAGCCAGAAGGAGGACCGGGCCAACGATCCACCAGATACTGCCGGTCCCGACGTCGCATCCCTGCGGTACCGGGACCACCCAGTTGATCCGGCCGATGAAAAGTCCGGCGGCGGCGGCCGGGTTGAACGGCGACGGCAGACTGCCGCCGCAGCGCCACGCCATCACGACGTTAGCTGCCCCTTGGACCAGGAAACACAGACAGACATAGCCGGCCACGGCGATAAGCCCGGCCGTGACCAACGGGCTGTCGGTGCCTCGCCGCGAACTCATGGGTGGCATTCAGATCATCCGGTCGTCGGTGCCGAAGACTTCAAGCTCATCGGTCGTGACCCGGTTCGCCACGATGAAGGAACGGTTCCCGACCTTCCAGAGGCCAACACCCTTGGGGAGGTTCTCTACGTGCTCGCATTCGGCCTCCGACAGGCCCAGGGCTTCTTTCGTCAGTCGCATGGCGTCGTGCTTTTGCCGGTAGATGATCCTGGTGTCCGCCTCGGTCAGCAGGCCGAGCGCCTTCTGACGGTGCCCGCTGGAGCTGTCTCCGATTTCGTTGAGGTCGGCCACTTTATGCATGATGAGCAGGTTTGCAATGCCGTAGGTGCGGGCTAACCGCCACTGCTCGCTCATTTTGGCGAGCATGTACGGGTCGGCCAGCATGCGCCAGCCTTCGTCGTACACCACAAGCCGTTTTCCGCCGTCGGGATTGGTGACGGCTGCCTCCAGCCAAGTGGCACCGCACGCGGCGGCCAGGGACAATGCTTGCTCCGAGGCGCCGATGAGCGCAGAAGTGTCCATCACCATCATGGGCGCATCGGCGTCGAAAGCGACCGTGGACGGGGCGTCAAACATGCCTTCCAGATCGCCGGAGACCGTCCGCCTCAGGGAGTGGCTGACCGCCAGTCCCCCATCCTTGCCCACCAGCCCGATCGTTTCCTTCGACGGGTTCAACAGATGGTCCAGAACCATCGGCAGCGTCGGATTCGAGTTCTCGGCTACCGTCTCCATTAGAGCCATGTCCAGGGCAGTGTGCTCCACGGGACGGAGGGGCATGCCCTGCCGCATGAGAGAAACCAGTGCCACTAACAGGTAGCGACGGCGCTGGCGCACCACGGCCTGCCACTGCGCCTCACTCAAGGCGCTGGAACGCGGCCCCGCGTCGAGTGGATTGACGCGTGCAGCGCGGCCGGGGCCCACGGAAATGACCTTGCCGCCAACCGCATTGGCGACGGCAACCCATTCGCCTTTGGGATCGGAGGCGACGGCGGCCTTCCGCCCCAGCGTTATGGACCTGGCCACCAGGGACTTTCCGCACATGGATTTACCGGTCCCCACGGTGCCGATGACAACGATCGAGGGTCCGCTGATGACGCCCTTGTCATAGAGAATCCACGGATCGTAGGAAAACGCCCCCGAGCCGAAGACGTCTGTGCCGATATATGTGCCTTCGTGGCCGAGGCCCGATTCTGTGATGAACGGATACGCCGCGGCGAAGGTCAGGGTGGACGCGCGGTGGGGTGCCGGCCGCAGGCGGTGCGGACCACGCAGCGAGGCGGGTTCCCGGCTCCCCCAATCGCCTCCGTGCTCGGCGGTGTCCAACCGGGTGCCGAGCATCTCGCCAGCCCGGTTCAGAGCGGCCGCCCATGGTCGGCTGTCAGCGGCAGCCGAGCGCCGCCGTCGTTCCTTCCTCTCCTTGCGGTTCGCGCCCGACGGCACGTATTCAACCGACTGGTTTGTACGCGTCATCGCAGTCCCCGTCCGAACGGGAGCGCACCGGCGACGAATGCAGCCCATTGTTGCCCGGCCAGTAGGCGCAATTCGACGAAGGCTCCCGCGGCCGCCGACTCCAGTTCCTGCCGGTGGCGGGCCAGGTCCTCCAGGGTCCCTGCAGTAACGGTCACGTAGGCAGCGGGCCTTACGTCTCCGTGTCCTGCGACGATCTCCTCCTCGCGCTGGGCGACCTCTTCTTCCTCAGCCCGTTGCTCCCGGGTCAGGGGCCTGTCGAAGCGGGTGTTGATGCGGCGCCGGGTTTCATGGGCCTCCTGGGCGGAGCGGATGTCCCGCAGCGCCTCGGTTGTGGGCACGGCCCGAATCACCTCTGTCACCGTGTGCCGGAAGTCGCCCACATAAATCAGCGGATGGAGGAAACCCGGAAATACCTTTTGCCGTGGCCACTCAGCGATCCAGAACGTTTGATGAAAGCCGGAATCCGTTCGTACGTATGTCCAGTGCTCTTCCACGGCCATGGGCCCCGCGGGCACGTTGCGGGGCATGGAGTCTCGGGGTTGTGATTCCTTGTTGGCCGGATTACCCGCCCCGCTTGCGACGGCGGCAGGATCGAAGGCGCCCCGAACGACGTCGAGGATCCCGCCCTCCGGCAGCCACTCCTCTACCTTGACGCTGTGCGTCCCCAGCGCGGTGGTCATGGCCTCGACCTCCAGCCGAAGCACCCGTTCAAGACCGACTAGTCCCCCGCCCGACTCTCTGATCCGGCGTCGGGCCTTGGCCACATCCACAACAAGTGCGATCAGGAGATCGTGGCTCATCGTGGATCCCGCTGCCGAAATCAGATCCTCGTACGCGCGCTGACCCCAAGTGAGTTCGCTGGAGACGCCCGTCGGCCGCGGTGACGCCATTTCGTAGAAGGACCGCAGGGCGGTGGACGGATACGGAACCGTGAAGTCCTGCACGACGATTCTCGCGAGACCTGTTCGCTGGGCCATGCCCGCCTGTACCCGCGACCAGGCCTGCACGGCCCATGCTTTGTCGTCGCTGTCTAGCAGCGCAAATGACCGGGTGCTGCAGCGAAGTACGGCTATCGCCTCCCTGCCGCGGGCGTCCACGATGAAACACTCCCTTCGCGAGGTCCGTCGCAATTCCAGGTTCCCCAGTCCTCCCGGAAGCGCCAGCCGTCCAGCCAGGACTGCTCGCTCAGGTCTGGTGAGGAACCTTGTTTGTCCGGCCACCGATCGGTAGAAGAACAGGACGGCGTGGCTGGCCCAGACCGGGTACGGAATCCGTGAATACTGCAGCAAGCCGAGGAGCATCAGCGCCAGCCACAGCGGTCCCGAAGCGAACAGGCCGATCGGTCCTTGAGCTGCCGATGCCAGACTTGCCACGACGACGCCGGCCGCGAGCAAAAGCAATTGGTACCACTTCAGGCCCATGAACAAGCCCCGGCGCTCGTAGCGGGGGAATTTTACTGCCTCGAGGGTGTGTGAAGTTTCAGACATGGAAATCACCGTCGGTTGGGGGCTGGATGACGCCTGGCCGGTGGATGGGAGGCTGGGCCGTCGGGGCGATCGGTGGCGCGTCGTTCGGTAGCTTCGACGACGACGGCCTTTGTGGCTCGCTGGGGGCCTTGCCCCCATTTCTGCTGCCCGATGCCGATGCATCTGGGGCTTGGCTTGGCTGTGCGCTGCTTGCCTGAGGCGGGGCCGGGCTGGCGGCCGAGGTGCCGGCGTCGAGCATCAACGCACCAGCGTTGCCAGCTGGCGTGGATGACGGCGTTGCACTCGTTGGCCTTCCCGGAAGAGGGGCACCGGTCGGCAGCGTGCGGGTGGGAAATTGGTGACGACTCGACTGGATCGGGCGGGTCATCGACGAACGGCCAGCCATCCCTGCCAGAGTGAAGCGGCCACCGGTCTGCCGGCTGATCTGCCGGGCGGTGAAGCTGGAGGTTCGAGTGAGGACGTGTCCACCACCGGCAGTTTGCGCGGCAGCGGCCAGCTCGCCTCCGGCGAAACTCACGAGCCGCAATGCCATCAGAGGCGCACCGCAGGCCAGTGCCATGCCCACAACACCAGCGGCCAGCCCGGCGAATGACTTCGAGTCGGCAAAGAGCTTGATGGCCACGGCCAGCACGGTTGCTGCAAGAGGTTTGGCGAGCAGCAAGGCAACGACGATCTCGCACCACCGACGGGCCCAAGTTTTCGTCTTCTCCCACGGCATCAGCATGAGAGCGACCGGAGCAACAGCGGCGAGCACGATGAGCGCAAAGGATCGGAAGATCATCGAACACATCAGAATGAAGGCCAGGATCCAGACGACAATGACAGCCATCACGGTGACGACGACGGCCCCGGCCGCACCGCCGCTGGTTCCCGGGGCCAACGAAACGACGTTCCATTCCCTGCCGGAGTCCGCCGGGGCCCGCTCGAAGCCAAAGAGCCGCATGAACACCAGATAGGGATCCGTCCCCATGGAATCAAGCAGTGCCGTAGCTGCGGAATCGCCTACCTTGGTGAGCTGGCGGACAAGGTAGACGGCACCGGCCACCAGGGGAATGGCCGTCGCGCCGCCAACCAGGGCGCGCACTAAGCGCCGGGGCTGTTGGCTGATCAAACCGGACAGGAGTTGAAGGATCATGGCCACGACCAGCGGCGTCATCATGACGACAACCCACCAACTCGTCAGCCCTTCAACGGCCGTCCACTGAGAATCATCGACGTCAGAAACACTAAACGCACCGGTGATGAAGGACCAGATCCAGGATGCGGTGCTCTGGAGAATGTTCGCGAAGAACGACGTGATGGAACCTTGGACACCGTCGTTCGCTTGCGAGACGAGACCGCAACCGGGCGGCCACCATCCGTCCAGGTCGCACTGAACCGGCATGACTGACTGGACCTAAAATCCGAGATTGAACGCCGACTGGGACCAGAGGATGTAGCCATTGATCCCGCCGAGTATCGCGGCCACCGGTCCTGTCCAAAGCAGGATCATGCCGCCGCCCGAGGCGAGCCTCGATGACTGGCTGAGCTTGCCGGCGAGGAGCATCGCGGCTCCGACGATCGCCACGATCGCGATCACAATGAAGGCCCCGACCAGGATGCCTCCGCCGATCTGCTTGAGTGATTCGAGAAAGGGAAAGTTCGTGTTCGGGGTGATGCCAGGGTCCACTGCTGCCAGAAACATCGCGCGCTCCATCTGTTGAAGTCGAGGGGAATGAGTGGTTTGGGCTCACGACTTCATGGAGACTGTGGTGTGGGGCTACATGACCTCGTGCATAGGCTGATGGATGCACTCGCGCAATGTTTATCCGGATCCGCTTCCTAACCGGCTGGAGCGTCGCCGAACAGGAAGCAGTTCCGGCCGAGCGGGGACCAAGTCGCCGCTTTGAACGGGTTTAAGCGGTACTAGGGACATGCCTTTCGTATTCCGTGGCATCAGCACAAACTCACAGAACATACCCCACTCCGATACGAGAAACCGCCCCATGCAGGCAAGCAATCAGATGAAGAAAATACCTCTATATGGACGAGGGAGTGAGGGCCACTTCGCATTAGTCGACGACGATGTCGCAGATTTACCGTATGTCCGCAACTATCGTTGGCAGTTTAGCGACGGTCGCCCCTCGCTGGGTCTAGGCATCGTTCTCGCTCGTAGGATCATGCAGGCACCTCCGCACCTCGAAGTGGACCACATCAACCACGACACATCAGATAACCGGCGAGCAAACCTAGGGTTGTCCACCCACGCTCAAAACCAGGCCAATAAGCGACCTCAATCCCTATATGGATACAAGGAGTATCCTTCCAGCACAACGGCTGGGTCGCGAAGATCCGGATCTATGGCACGTCTATCCCCTGGGACGCTTCCGCTGTGTAGAGGATGCTGCAGTTGCCTACGATATCGCCGCCATCCAATTGCAGGGTGATTTCGCTTTTCTGAACATCATTGGGCGACGGTCATGAGATGTGCCATCTACACCCGAATTTCCAGAGACCGCATAGGCGCTGGCTTAGGTGTGGAGCGGCAGGAGGCAGACTGCCGCGAGCTTGTTGAACGCTTGGGCGGACTGGTTGTGGCTGTTTACTCGGATAACGACATCAGCGCCTATTCGGGCAAGCATGAACTCCACAAGTGCCTGCATCGGCTTACCGTCAGTCGTGTGGTCTATCTCCTGCCGCTCTTTCCAGCCCCAGTTGTTCTTCAGGCTGAAGGCAGCGCCAGTGGCACTCTTCGTAAAGAGGGCGTTCTCTGCCCACTCGTGGCAGCGCTCTTTAGCGGCCTCTACCGTGTCGAGAAACTCAGGGCATTCTGAGTAGGACATGAGCGTGTCCCGCGTTATCCCCAGCGCTCTGGCTAGTCCGGAAACGGTGTACCTCTTCTGCTCGGTCATCACCTTGCGCTGGGCAAGGATTGTTTCGCCACGTTCTTTGATGCCTGACTCAACCAGTCGAGACTCTAGGTGTGGGTCGCACGAATCAAAGTACGAGTCGATAGCTGCTCGCAGCTCGTCGACATTCTTGAACTTGAGCGGTCGTCCGCCTTTGTTCTGTTCTCCTGCTATGTCTGCTGTTTTCGGGTCTGCCATATGTGCCCTTATTTATGACACAACAGCACCAAAATTAAGAGAGCCATCATCCAGGTGGGCACCGCGATAGGGTACTGTGCATGCTCAACTTCTACTACAAGCGAGCTAGGCTTCCGAGTTCAATGGAGGAACTAGAACGAGATATTCAGTTGCACAAGGAGCTGACGGAACTACGTCAACGAGAAGGCAACTTTCTGGATCATCTGGCTCGTGGGCTTATCAGTGCTTGTACTGAACCTGCCCATGACCCTCGGTGTAGGTCTGCCAGCCATTCTGGATGACTACCGCCTTCTCTTCCTGATTTCTTTTAGTTTGCTGGCTGGACTGGGTCTTATGGCTTACGCGTTCTACTACCGAAAGTCTTCGCTGGACTCCGCGAGGAACGAGCTTTGGTTGTCGGAAAAGCTTTTCGCCGACGAGAGTACTCGGCTTGAAATGAAGCTGTTGCACCGCGGAGACGGCGGGGCATTGTCGAGATGGAGTCGGCCGGAAACGGGCGATCTAAGGGGAACCAGACATGACCCCCAAGCCTGAGATCGTAAGAAAAGCGGAACAAAGGCGCAGCAGGAACGATCAGCCAGGCGCCTGAGGCAGCTGGACAGGTAGACGTCCATAGCAAACACCCAGAGCAACGTACTGCAGTGATTGCCCTCATAGTCTCCGGAATTGTCGGGCTCTCCGGCCAAGTCTCTAACTTCGCCACCGCTTGGGTTGTGGAAGAGAAAAAGGCCAACCCGGCCATCGTCTGCCACGTGGAAATTGGGGAAGCAGTCAAGCTCCAGCAAGAGACTGGAGTCGTTCTGCCCTACTCAGGCGAAGTCGAGGAGAAGTGCCACATCAACGCGATGCTAGCGATGGCGCGCACCGCGCCTCGCCCCTAATCAACCTCACGGGACACGTTGACTCCTAGATCTCTGCCTTTCCCGTGACATAGTTGAAACAGTGCGTTTCAAATCGGCTCAGCGGGATATTTGTGGCAGTCTAAGCCAATGGGGCAGACAACAGACGAGCGGGTACCTGACGTAAGCATGGCGGGTATCCTGCACGGAATACCCCCTCTTGATCCAGTTACAGGTCATCTGCCACCGGGCCGTTACAGAACCACACTTGGCCACATCCGCCATCGTTTCGTCGATCATCCAGAGTTCAGCGATTCAACGACCAGGCAGACCATCTGGGATGGCTTCCTCAGCTACCTCACGGCCTGGGAAACGTCCCAAGAGCCGTTCGGCCAGCCGATCCTGCATACGCTCTGGATAGCGGGCAGTTTCATCTCGGACGAGGTCAACCCGCAAGATATTGACGTATCCCCCGTCTACGATGAGGGCATAATCAGCAACCTGGCTGGTTCCCAGGGCATCGGCAAAGTGAAGGCCTTGGTTGGCCACCGTAAGAAACTGGTCGAGAAGTACAAAGTAGAGCCCTTCCCGATCCCCTGGCGTAGCCTTGAAACAACGCTCCTACCGACAACACTGCTTGAGCATGAACAGAACTACCTAGCAAAACGAGGTGGACTGGATGACTGGTGGCAGAGGATTAGGCCGCCAGGTCCAAAGGCAGCAGCGCTGGCCCCCGATGTAACGTCAGCGCGTGGATACCTGGAGGTGACGTGGTGAGCGAGAGCGTACGTAGTTACCTGGCGCAGCACGTCACGGCGGAGAAAGCCGAGGATGTTCGCTCTTTCTTATCTGAGCTGCCTGAGCCCGAAGGCGACGTTTTTGAAGTCTTGGAAGAAGCCGAGGACGCTGCTGCTCGACGTATGCAGCCAGACCTTCCGCCATTCTCGTACTTGGTGATCAGGCTATCGGGCGATTCCGTGGCGGACGGAGGCGTGAACCACGACGTTGCCAACGACCTACTCGGCCCGATTGGCGCAGAGATACAGGCCGCCGCCGACAGACGTTCAGCAGAATCTGAAATGACACTGGTACGGATTACTCGTGGCAGCTTGGTACTTCACTACAAGCCAAAGAATCCACTGGCTTCGTCTGCGCCGGGGCAAGTGGAAGTCGAAGTGTCGCCGGTTGACCAGGCAGTCAGAGACACCTTTGACCTACATAACATGCTGGAGCGCGGCGAGCTGCCGGCGGTCATTGCCAGCAGGTTCGGAGAGAACAAGAAGCTTCTCAAGACTGCTCGAAAGCTGACCGAAGCGCTGGATAAACACGATCTCAACATGAGCGGCAAATGGCGGTCACCCACGGGCGGTCGAGTGCAGTCGAACCTGACTGAGCGAGGGCGCACGTACGCAAAGGGCCTCTTCAAGCAGATAGACAAGCCGAAGGAGAGGATCGTGACCGGCAGAATCACCGGCCTTGATCTCGATGGCATCGTCACTGTCCAGCAGGTGCGGGACCGCAAGCGAAAAGTGCATCTGGAAGATCCCGGAGACATTACCCGGGGATTCATCTTGGGCGAGGAAGTCAGCCTGCGAGTTGAGGTCGTTGAAGCGACAGATCAAGTTGGTCTTCACGGCCGAGAGCATCTGAAGTACATAGAGCACGTCCACCAAGATGCGCTCGATTTCCCCGCCGACGAAGCAGAATAGACAAAGCAAAACCCCGCGTTCCGAACAGCACGCGGGGTTTTGTTATGCCTACCAGACGATCTTGGACGCTTCAACCTTGTCGATCTCATCCCGGCTAAGGCTGTGGATCTGGTAGAACCGGTCGTTTATCTTATGGGCTGCGTTATCGATTTCCGTGATGAGCTGCCCCACGGTGAGCTTGTACTCCTCGAAGTACTCTGAAAGGCTCTCTTTTTCTTTGAGGCTGCCTTTGTACTTCAGACCCTTCACAAAGTCGAAGAAATCGAGGTCCCACCACCGGTTCAGCTTGCGCGGCCATGCCGACAGGCCGGCTTCGTTCAGGACGAAGCGCTTGAACTTGTCCTCAACAGCGGCCTGCTCCTGCCGCTTCTGGATAACCGTCTTGGCCCAGCCAACAATCTGCTGCCGGTCATCCTCAGACGCCTTTGGAATCGGCGTATTACGGAGGTTGGGTGCTGAGTAGAGAAGGTAGCCGCCACTCATGCGGAGGCCATCAAACAAGGTCTCGAAGACGTAGTTGTAGAGTCCTGAACTCAGCCACGCTTGGACGTACTCCGCAGGGAAGTCCTTGGTAAAGCTGTGCATGCAGTTCGTGTTGATCGACGCATACTCGCCGTTGGCGTCGTAGTAGGCCTCACATAACAGGCCGATTTTAGCGATGATGATCTTGTTGGACTTGTAGAGCTGGCGGCGCGCAGCTGAGACATCCGAGTGGTGGATGTCGAGGTAGGGCTGCATGTAATCCACGCCCTTATCCTTGAAGCGCTTGAGACCCCACATGCTCACATACGGATCGATCGTCCCCGTGTTGATGATCTTCAGGCCCTGACCCTCAGCGTTGATGTGTGCCGAGTAGAGATCAGCTTCACCCGCCGTGCTGGTGGCATTGATCTTGCCGGCATTTGCAAGGGGCACGCCGATGTCGAAGGCCTTTGCAGCGATGTCGATGCCATCGTTGAGCAAGAATCCCAGGATGTTCTCGGTGAGCTTCGTCAGCAACTCCGACGAGTACTGATCCACAACGGGCTGACGAGTCTCTTCATCGATGCGTCCGGCCTCGACCTCGTAGACCTCATCGGGCTCAGGCTTCACCTTATCCAGGATGGTGATGACCGGGTAAGTGCTGGCGTCTTCGAAGACAGCCTTGTCGGAGTAGTCAATCAGCGTACGGAAATGGACGTTACTGATCAGCCATTCCCGCAACTTCGCACCGTAGCTCGCGGACAAGTAACGGTTGGGGGTAATGAATCCCAGTGCTCCACCGGGACGGAGAAGTTTGATGCCCAGCTCAAAGAAGTAGATGTAGAGATCAACGGCGCCAACGGATGTGTCGTAATTCTTTTTGAGGTAGGTGCGCTGTTCAGTCGGCATGGAACGCGACATTTCCATGGCACTGACGTACGGCGGGTTCCCCACGACAACGTTGAAGCCGCCGCCTTCAAACGGCTTCTTGAACTGCTGGCGGTAGTTGAATGCCTTTTTGGGATCAACCAGGGCACCCTCGATCAGGCTGTTGCCGCACTTGATGTTGGCATCAAGCGCCGTCAGCTTCTGTCCCGGCCGCGCAGTCTTTAGCCACAGGGAGAGCTTCGTGATCTCAACGGACTCATCATTGATGTCGACACCGAAGAGATTTTGGCGCAGGACAAGATCGATGATGCTCTCATCGGAGAAGACGCTGGCAGTGAAGGTGTCCATCGAGTTGTTTGCCTCGAGGATTGCCGCCACGCGCCTGTTCTCGGCCAGCAGGTAGTCCAAGGCATAGACTAGGAAGGCACCGCTGCCGCAGGCCGGGTCGATGACGTGAACGGTCTGCAGCGCCAACTGGTACTCGCGGTACATGTTGGCTTCCGCGTCCTCGTACGTCTCGTCCTTGCGCTTTGTGGCCAGTTTGTACTTAGCCGCAAGTTCAGCTTCAAGGTTGCGGAGGTAGGTGCCGAGTGTGCTATCCACGATGTACCGAACGATGTAATCCGGTGTGTAGAAAACACCGTCAGACTTACG
Source organism: Arthrobacter sp. SPG23 (assembly GCF_000876655.1). Lineage (GTDB taxonomy): Bacteria > Actinomycetota > Actinomycetes > Actinomycetales > Micrococcaceae > Arthrobacter. Next base: position 226,807 of record NZ_JYCN01000015.1, on the reverse strand, counting down.
CTTGTTCGATTTCGCCCGCAGGTCGTCCAGGGCGTCGGGGATGTGCTTGTCATCAACCTTGCGCCGGATTTCTTCCAAGTCGCTGATCGACTGCTCGAAGATGTGGCCGAGGATGTTGACGCTGAGGTCTTCATCGAAGTCATAACCGCCCAGGGTCAGGACTGTGGTGAGTACATCGTCGCTGATGCTCAGCGCATTGAGCTCGGCATCGTAGGCGAAAAGACCACCGTTATAGCCAACAGGGATGTTAAGCTTGTCGCTGCCTGCATCAATCGCTGCGAACAGCGTCTTGAGCATGTCCCAAAGCGATGCCACGGAAGAACTGGCGGCATCCTTCTGGACGCCGAGGAGGATGTTCTCGGGCAACAACCCTTTATCTTCAGCGAAGAAGGTGAAGACGAGTCGGTCGATAAGCTTCTGGCCTTTTTGAATTGCCAAATCAAAGTTGCTACGGACGTCCTCGTTGCGCCGGTATATATCACGCAGCAGTTCGAGCCGAGCATCCTTGTACTTACCGTAGAACTCTTTGCCGATGGCGTCCTGCTCGACGCGGAACTCGGAGAGGAGCAGTTCGGTGGGGGACTTGCCCGCTGCAGCCGTGAGACGGTCCCGCCGAAGCAGCATGTAGAAGGTCTTGAACGCACGGTACTCGTAGGCGGGATTGACCAGGTCATCCAGCGTCCAGACTTCAAAGTCCAGCTGGTGGTCGTTGTAAAGCCGGAACTCAAAGAAGTTGCTGACGATAACAAAAGGGCAGGAACGATACTGGCTCTTGTACTTAAAGGCCTGCTGGACGGGACTCATGTTGCCGTCGCGGCGCTGCGGCTTGTCCAGCTCGATGGACGCGCCCTTGAGCTCGATCACTGCCGAGATGTTCTCGATCCCCGCGGCCGTGTCAGTGAAGCTGATTACCGCGTCGGGCAACTGCTTCTTAAGCGTCGTCGCTTTTGGCTCGAAGGTGTACGGGCTGGCCGGCTTCTCTTTGTAGCCGAGGATCTTCATAAAGAAGTCCTGGTTGTACTGCTGCTCGCGGCTGGTCTCTTTGTCGCCTTTAAGGGACCCGTGATGGTAGTCCTGATGCCACGTACGGACGATATCCAGCTTGTCCTGAATTTCTTCCGTGCTCACTTCACTTGCGAGAGCTTCAAGTTTTTTCTTACCAAATAAGCTAGACACACGATGCAGTCTAAGTGACGGCTTCTTCGGCGCCTGATCAGGCCACGCTTGAATCAGCTCATTAAGTTGCTGGTCTGTATCCACTCATGGCTCTGATCTTGATGTTGGACGGTCTTCCGCGCCCCAGATGGCCCCGTCACTCGGGCGGGTCGGCGCTACCAGGCCATTCTACCGGAGGACGCCGATTCGAACATATGTTCTAATAGAACGCGTGAACAAGCATGGCTCTCCTGAAGACATGAACCGCATGATGGCGCGTCTAGAAGCAGAGCTGGCCCGCCCTGACCCTGACGACGGTGCGATCATCGACTTCCCCCGTGGCGAGGCTCCCTTAGTCCAGGCCGGCAACCTACGTGGTATTGCCGTTGCCTACACGCGACATTATGGGCTTGTCGAAGTTACGGACGACGCCGGTTCGCATTTCCAGTGGTTTTTGGGGAGTCAGATCAAGCGGCTATCTTCATAGGACCAATACGAAAGAAGATAGATGCTCGGATTCCTGGCCAATCTCCGCGACATGAAGACCTCTCTCTCTTCGGGCATGATCCTTCTGTTGTGCTTGTGGCTTATATTTGGCAACAACCTCGCGACCATCCCAGCGGATGAGTCGCTGGCCGGCAACCTGCGTCGGCTGTCGGAGTATCTAGGCGTAGCGGGAACACTTGCCGTCATCACTTTCGGCGCCTATCTACTCGGCATGGTCGTGACCAGCGATCAGTGGTTTAGTCGGATTGCTACAACGATGGGTTTGAAGTCCAATACGGTGTCCGAGGTCTCAACAGACCGATTCCGCGCATTCCTCGAAGACATCATCGACCACGCCCTAGACCGCCTGTCCCCGATTGACGTAGTCGACCTTGTAAAAGCAAAGAGTGCCGACGCGCAGAGGGTCAAACACTACGAACAAGGCCCGGCCATGCACAAAGCGGCCAAGGTAGCGACCGCTAACCACATTGTCGACTACGTGCTAAACGACTTGAGCATACTGGCTGTCCAGCTGCACTCAGCGAAGGACAAAACTTGGGAAAAGTACGACAAAGCGTCGACCGAAGCAGACTTCCGTAGCGGACTCATCGGACCCCTCATCATCTTCGGCGGTGTGCTGGCATGGCGCTTATTTACCGAAGGGCACTGGGTTCAGGCGATCGCCACAATCATTGCCACCTTCCTCATTGAGGCGTCCCTTTTGTCTAAAGCCACCAAGAAACGGCGCGAAGCCAATGAAGAGCTCCTGCACGCAGTGATCATCGGCGATATAGAAGTCGCTCCAATCCAAGCGCTCAAGTCGCTTTAAAACGAACAAGGACGGCCCTCGCACAGCCGTCCCTCCATTTCATCCTGGCGAAAGACCTCACGACCCGAGACGTGACGCCAGATCACATGGTCAAGCCGTCTCGGTTGGGTCGGATAAAGCTCTGCTACTTGCATGATCAGTTGGGCTGTTTGCATCGACGTAAGTGGCTTGCCCACGCGGCCGGCGTGTTCTTCCACGAACCGGATCACCATGCGGTCAGGTTTCACCGACTGGAAGCCAGCAAGAATGAGTAAGTAGTTGTACGTAACGCCCGACGACTGACTCGGTAGCTTCAGCCACGCCTTCTTGATCCTTGTAAGCTCTGAGTCAATTGCGTACTCGGCGTGCATGTCCACTGTGGTGAAGATTCCTCCACCTTCCAGCCCTTTCAAAGCCAACGCTGCCCGATGGATAACTTCAGCCTTCAGGAGGGCACCGGGCTTGGTGTGAGCGGGCTTGTGGTTGTCTACGGCCTTGGCCCATCCCGCGCTTCCGCCAACCGCTTCGAATGATGCCAACAGTTCATCTACGCCGTCACGATGAGGGTCAGCACCTTGAGCTTTTCTGATGTCGCAATAGGCATTAACCACGTTGATCACACTCGTGTAGTGAGAGCCTGTGGAGAAAATGGAATCAATAATGCAAAGAGCCAGACTCCCCGGATACCCGTTGGCCGTAATCCAAGCTGATTCATCGCCAAAGATTTCACGACACGATTCAACTAGTTTGGTTGCATCCAGGTTCTGCTCAGTCGTCATTTCTGGACTGTAGCAAGGTTTCTTCGTCACCCTCATCACGACTCAGGTATGTGTACCAGCGCAGTTCATCAACCGTGCTTGGATTCAGAGAGAAGCCTGCCTCAGGATCAAACGAGCACAGCGGCTCACTCGCCCGGCGTTCAATGGACGTAGCTCCACCATCACTGGGCTCAAGATCTTCGTTATCCATTCCCGTCCCCCAAAAGTCGCTTGTTCTGCCAGCCATTCTTCTTTTGAAAGCGGTGAAGCAATCGCATCTGGTCTGACGCGGCGACCGGCCACAGCTGCCAAGTCCTGTGAGTAATCTCGTCTCGTTGCCACGTAACGATGATGGTGTTCACCGTGGTTTCAGATCGGTGAGCACCGTCTGTTGAAGCCGGGTATTCATCTCGGTCATCAGGACGTTGGAAGTCGCCCACGCGCACATCGCTGTTGCCGCTTGGCTTCATCGCTCCGATGCCCTCCTGGTTATGCATAAAGACATACGCTTGGTAGCCACCAGGATTGCCGAAGGAGGCCGACTCTGCGTAGACACCGGACCTAGCCCTACTTGACTCGTACTTACCGGAAGGCGAATCGAGTAGGTTGCTAAAGGTCACGCGTCCTAGTCGTCCCTTGACCTGCCTGAAAGTGACATCTTCAAGATCCCACCAGAACTTCGGATCGGTGATCGTCACCGACCAGGCTTCGAGTCGGTCTTCAATCCTCCTCGTCACAACCCATGCGTGCGGGGTTGAAAAGACATGATCAACCCACTTCGGCTTCTCGTCTTCCTGTACCCAGATGCTGGGAGGCTGATGATTCTCAAAAACGGGAGTGCCGAGCAGATCCTTCACGTAGTCCGCCGTCGCCCCGTTAGCCAACAAGTTAAGCTTCCTGCGCCAAACTTTTCGGCCTCCCCAGCCCTTCAGATACTTGGCTCGGGCCACTGACCATATCGTTCGAGACGCGATCAGGGCAGCCAGGACTGTACCGGCCAGCTTCAAGGATTCAACAAATTCCACTCTGCAATGAACGTTGGGCAGCAGGGCATTACTGAAACGGCGCTCCGACCGGGGTTAACGATGACGGTTTCATTGACCAGAATGCGTTGTATGCCCTAGATTTGACGCTTCGTCAAGGAATAGCACTCCCCGATGCTTCCGCTAGACTGCGCCGGCAGGGGATGGGCCTGATCCGCGCCGACGAATACCCCCATCCTGGACAGCGGCCGCCGCTTCGAACAAGTGACGACTCGTGTCCTGCGTCATTCATCGACACTAACTGGCTCATATTGGACTCCCCCGAAGCAACCGCTCAGGCCGACAAGGCTACTGGAATCAAAGCGGCCCGAAGCCATCGCTTCACTCCTTTGCGTTATTCCTCCCAGGGTTAGCCGCCAACCTTCAAGACACCCTTCCGGGCGTGCTGATGGGGCCGAAGGACAAGTCCGTCACAAGGCGGATTCCTCGCCGGAGAAGAATGCAGTCTCTCACAATGACCATCCGCCGCCACAGATCCTCTGTTGTCCCGCAAGCTTGAGCATGCTGGGATCATGGGGACGAAAACATCGATGTCTGGAGACGGCCAAACGCCCTCAGTGCCGGGACGGTACAGTACGGCGACGATAAGGTTGTCAGGTCAGTAGATCAAAATAGGCCGTATCTGAATTCCAGGCGATCGGGTGCAGCAGCGTCCCTACAGAGGGGTTGAGCGCGCTGTACATCATCCCGTCCCCGGCGTAGATGCCTACATGGCCCCAGTTGTCCGGCCCCTGCGCGTTCTGCACCACCAAGTCTCCTGCGCGCGGATTGTCGGTCCGTTTACCCACCCTCCATTGCTCGACTCTCGGGAGGTCAATTCCGGATTGCCGGTAGATCCACTGGACAAACCCCGAGCAGTCCCATGCTTTGAAGGCCGTCCCGCCCCACACGTACGACCCACCGACACCGGCTTGGGTAAACCGCAGGATATCCCTTCGGATTTGGCTCAGGTCCGCCGGCGTTGCGGTCGGCGCCGAGACGGGCGGCGTATCGACGCAAGGAGTAGGTGCCGTCCCGTCATCGAGCACATCAACGATGGCCGACGCTTCCGGCTCCCATCGCGCATACAGCTCAGGAAACGCCGACACCTGAACAGCCTGGGCAGCCTGGCCTTTGCTTATGGATTGCCATCCAGGGATGTCCAAAAGCCCGCGAGGACTCCCCCTGTTAGGACCCGCCGGTCCGCCGTAGAAGGCCCGCACGTTATAGATGGGATCCATCAGCTCTTCGACACTCCCCCAGCCGGCAGCCGGACGTTGCTGAGCCGTGCCAAGGGAGTCGTGGTCGCTTCCGACACCGTCATGCGGGAAGCTGAGTGATCCGGGGACGTTCACATTGGCGAGCATTCTGAGACTGGATTCTTGCAGAGCCATCATGATTGCGATGATCTGGCCATCACGTGGCACGCCCAGCTGCTTGCCGACTGTAACGTAGCCCTTTGCCAGATCCAATTGCCGGGCCGTCAGATTGACCGCCGCCTGGTTGCGAGCGCCGACGCCGAAGGCACGACGCTCGTTAGCGTCTCCCTGACCGCTCAAACCAGCGGAAGAGCATATCGAGCCCGTGCTCGTCGCGTTGGCGCCGAGCACCGAAACTGCCGCGCAGAGCGCAAAGGCGCTCGCCAGGATCGCCGCCGTAACCGTGGCAACCAAAGCTCGCACGATCGTGCGCCGCCTTGCCAGCACGGCCAGCATCGCTGGCGCTGGCATCAGTAAAGCACCCTGTTCGGCGCGGCATAAAAGCCGACCATGATGCAATGATCCGCAGGAGCACTGGCGGCCGGCGGACAGTTGACCATGACGCTGACCGGGGCTGTATACGTGTTGCGGGTCGAAGCCGACTGATCCAACACGCGAAGAGAGACCGTGCACACGTGGAGTCCCGCCCACGGCGCCGGTCGCTCTCGCACCTTGGCAAGCTCGCTGTCACACATCATGGATTCCACCGTTGCCGAACGGACCGCCCGCTGCCCGGCCAGATACTGATAGGTTCCGGCATTGATCCCAGTAGCTTCGAACTCCTGGACAAACACAGCCAGAGGATTGGACCCGTCAGGGAGCACATGCCACCAGTTGCGGAGCCCGGAGTACACCTCGGAGTACGACGCCTTCCGCGTGTCCCATGTGTAAACCGCTGTCGCCGCCGCCGCGGCCAGTCGGCGGAAGTCCGTGGTGCGAGGCGCTCCACCCCCCTCGCCTCCCCCGACCGCGGGAGCCGTTGCCAGACTCTTCGAGTCCGGCCCACCAGAAGGGGCCGCCGATACCTGGGGAGTCGGCGCCGTCGACGATGCCGGAGCGGGCCCCGGCGTCGGCCGTGTCAGAGCGAACAACACGGTCGCCACGCTGACAACCACGAACGCTACGAACAACCATCGCCGTCGGCGGCTCAAGCCAGGCAATGCAATTCTCCGGGTCAACGACATTCCAGCCTCCTCGCCAGTTCATTGCAAAATGAGCGGCTGCGGACATGACTTAGCGTGCAGGTCGCCTTGCACTCTGGAGAATCCGCCAGGCGGTTTGATACAGACGCCGGGCGAATCCAATCTGGACGGCAACATAACGCTCCGTAACGCCAAGTTCGGCGGCCAACGCCGCCAATGCCCTGGCACGGTCCGGCCCGCTAACACCCGTACGAACGATGGTTGCCGCAGTTCGACGGAGTACCGGCGTGGGCAGGCATTCTGCCGCACGCTGGCACACGTCCCCGATGTTGCGGATCTCCTGCGGCTCAACTTCCAGCGCGCTTTGAACAGTCCTTGCCGTCTGGCGCACCACCGTCGCCGCATGCCAGCGGCGCCGGTCCTGCGGCGAAGGCGGACCGTACTGGCGTGGCCCGGTCAGGCTGTCAACGGCAAGTTCCCAAACGCCGTCCGGCACACTTGCCCCGGTCAGCTGGATAATTTTTCGCGCCCATTCCTTGTCGATGATTTTCTCAGCACTTCGATCCACACCGCCGATAACTAGCATCGCCAGAGCATCGAGCGACGCCGATCCGTCCGGATCTCCGGCTTCAATCAGCAGCGGCAGCGTCGGGTGGCTCAGCTCCCGGCGGATGTGCGCGGCGCACACGTTGGTGCACACTCCTTGGACCCAGGCGCCGAAAGGGACTCCCGGAAGCTGGCGATATTGTCCTCGGCTCACTCCATCCCACACTGCAACCCGGATGTCCTGCATAACGTCGTCCACGTCGCAGGCCCTGCCGAGCCGGGACAGATGCGAAATGACATATCGGCGCACACCGTCAACGGCGACCATGATCTGATCCACCGGGACTGCCGGCACTGCCGGCGCTGGTGGTCTGTGCAGGGAAACATCAACGGTAACTGCACTTGGTTCGTCATGTTGGGCCTGATTTGCTCTGGCTTCGACTCGCATTGGTCTTCACCGCTTCGACTAAACGCTTCCGATAAGTCCGGTGGCGGCATGCCCGACACCTCAAGAATGGCCGCTAAACCAGGGCCGACCGCGAATGCAATAAGGCTATGCAAACTATTCTCAAGAATAATTAAAGTATCGTCAAGACGACGAGTCTTACTTTTCTTCGAACTGTAGATAAGAATGGTTCCATGCCAAGGATTACCCAGCCTCACGACGACGCATGGTCAGCCGACGTCGAGGCCGCCGTCGCGACCTTTGGCAACCGTTCAAGGAATGAGATCCTTCGCTACCTCTCGGCGCACGGCCCTGCCTCCCGCGGGGACATTGCGGCATCAGTCAGCGCCGGGGAACCTAGCGTGGCCAAGCACCTGCTGGCACTGGAGGAAACGGGCGCCGTCGTGGTCGATGTGGAACCAGGCCGTCGCCACGGCCGCTCGCCGCGCTATTCAGCCAACCCGGCACGGATCAAGGAGCTGCTGGCGGCTCATCTTGAATATCTTCTGGAGGACTAGCCGCCGCCCGCTCCCCTCCTGGGTGCCGGCCAATATCCTTGTTCAGATACTCAGAGATGGCCTGCAAAGTCTCTGGTGACACATCCCCAAGAGTTCGTGCGGCAAAGGTCTTCACGCGAGCCGCGCGAAGGGACTTGACGAACTCAAGCTGCGAATCGATGCGCTCAGGTAAGCTAGCGTCATCGCCAACCAGATACGACGGGTCAACCTTGAAGATCTCGCAGAGGCCAGCCAGCAACACAGGATCGCTGACCAGTCGGCCAGTCCCCTCTTTCATGTAGAACCATCGCGCGCGCGACAGCTTGATACCCCTGGCGGCAAGGTCCGCTTGAACTTCCCTGAACGTGATCGGCTTCCCGCGTTCGGCGACGACTACGTCGAGCAGGAGATTCAGTCGACGGGCAAGCTGGGCCTGAGGCGACAGCCCCTCACCCTGCCCTGCCTCGTCAGTCCGCACAACAACCCCTTGATCAGCGACTTCAATGCCGGGGAGTCCAGCACGTTAGTTCGGCCCACCCTACCGCCCAGTATTCCGCGAGTCTTACTGCTCGGCAATCAGAGTCCCGTGCCTTGGAAGATTCATGAGAAGAAATAGGCCCTTCCATCATGACCTCAGCAGGCGTAATCTGCTCCTGTAGACCCGTCTACAGCAACGCACACCCTTCATTCTTTAGGTTCCGGTCTCCATGTCGAACATCCTGATGAACCGAACGCGAAGCCAAATTGTCCGCTTCTTACTCAAGAACGGCCCGTCAACTTGCGGCGAAATCGGAGCCGAGCTGCAGGCATCGACGTCGACCATCCGCCGGCAGCTCAACTTCCTGGGAAACGCTGGTCTCGTCCAACGAGCCTCGAACCAGTTCACGGCTTCTCCGGAGAACGTGCAGCGCCAGACCGATGACTTTGCAGCGACTTTCCACTGCCCGGTCATGCAGCAGGATGGCCTTGCTCCAATGAACTAGGGCAGCACTCAGCATCAAGCCCCTGTCGCAGCAAGAAATCACGAAAGGACCGAAGAAGGCATGAAACTCGAATTCTTCGAACCGGCCGAGGCCGCCTCGGTCCTCAAGTGCTCAGAAGCCTGGCTCCGCGACGGGGCCGCCAAGGGAGAGTTTCCGCATTCCGTCTGGGGCAAGGGAAAGATCGTCTTTACGTCTGTCCACTTGAAAGAGATCGCCCTGCTGCGTGAAGTCCGGTCAACAAGCACATCCCCCGCCTCCGTCCGAATGATCGGCACCCGGGCCCAGGCGCGGCAGAAATACTCATAGTTTGAGCGAGTGCCGCCGCTAGCCACGCCAGACAACGGCGGACCGCTCAACGGCGTCCGCGGCATCTTGAAGAGCCTGAGGCATCAAGTGGCCGTATACCTCCTCCGTCGTACGCGTGGAGGCGTGCCCCAGTCGCCTGGACACGGTGAACAAGGAAACTCCGTCCTGGATCAGCCAGGACGCGTGGGTATGGCGCAGATCGTGAATCCGGGGCGACTTAGTCAACCCACGGGCCTGGGCGGCCTTGACAGCAGGAACCCAATAGTGGTGCCAATACAGCTTGTGAATGATCCGCTCACCCTTGGGGGTGGTGAACAAGAGATCCGAACCGGGCCGGCTGGCCACCAAGGGAATGAGCACCTCCACCAAATGAGGGTTCAGTGACACCGTCCTCTTGCCGGCGCCCGTCTTGGTCGCACCGATGTAGTACTCGGAATCAGTACCGCGCTTCCATGCCTTATTGATCCGAATTGTTGCGGGCTTGGACATCAGGTCCACATCTGCCACGGTTACGGCAGTGGCCTCGCCAAAGCGTGTGCCAGTCATAACCAGGAACTCAGTAAAAGCTCTGTACCGGTCCCCCATCGACTCAAGAATCATCCCAAATTCGGCGTGCGTCAGGAACCGGGCCTCATCCTCTGCCTTCTCACCTGACGGGAGCTTTACGCCGCGGCAAGGATTGTCCTTCCGGTAGCGGAGCATAACCGCTGTCTCCATGGCCGCGTATATGAGGCCATGGTTGTTCTTGATGGTCTTCGGCGATCTGCCCTTCTTCTGCATCGTCTTGATCCAGTAGGTCAGGTGCCGGTAGTCGAGCTTGTCGACGGGAATGTGCCCGATGACGTCCGCGATGTGAAGCTTCAACATCGTTTGGTACGTGTGGACAGTCCCTACGGACGGGCGAACCAGAAGGTCGATGTGTTCCTGGATCACCGCAGCGACCGTGGGTTTCTTGGTCTGATTCTTGACCATCGCATGCTGTGCGATTTCGAAGGACTGATTGTTCGCGTCAAGGAGGCGTTTCAGCGTCTGGGCCTCGGCTGACGTGGCGAGGGTGATCCCCTCTTGCCTCTTCGTTTCGGGGTTACGCCAGCGGACCGTGAACGACGTAGATCCGTCCGATTTTTTCCGTTCCCAAATGCTGGCCATGCATAAAACTCTAGGCTTCGTGTGCACAGAAAACGAGCTTTTGTGCACACTCAGGGGACTAAAACCCCGCTGACCTGCGGAAACACTGTGCCCGAGGTGGGACTCGAACCCACACACCTTTCGATACCGCATTTTGAGTGCGGCGCGTCTGCCAATTCCGCCACTCGGGCGCGGATTACACGGAAGTAACAATCTTAGGCTCACAGCAGCGTTGTGAGCAACGCGATCGCTTCCAGTGCGCGGAATTACTCTACATGCAGATAGGCTGAATTCCAGAATCGCGCCAGTGAAGCCGCAACGAACCCAAGCAGTTCCAAGTACAACGGCGGGCACAACTAAGATGGACTAGTTCCCGCCGTACCTTTCAAGGAGTTCCCGTGTCAGAACAGACGGAGTCAAACCCCAACACCCAGCCGGCGCGCCGCGTTATTGTCGCCGAGGACGAGACCCTTATCCGCCTGGACATCATCGAAATCCTCCGGGGCGAGGGCTATGACGTCATCGGCGAAGCGGACAACGGCGAGAAGGCCGTCCAGCTCGCCGAGGAACTCAAGCCCGACCTCGTCCTGATGGACGTCAAGATGCCCGTCATGGACGGCATCTCGGCAGCCGAGAAGATCGTCAAGGCCCGTATCGCCCCCGTCGTCCTCCTCACGGCCTTCAGCCAGAAGGAGCTCGTGGAGCGCGCCCGCGACGCCGGCGCGATGGCCTACGTGGTCAAGCCGTTCACGCCCGCGGACCTGATCCCCGCCCTGGAAATCGCACTCTCCCGCCATGAGGAGATCAAGGCGCTCGAAAACGAGGTCTCGGACCTCCAGGAGCAGTTCGCCACCCGCAAGCTCGTAGAGCGCGCCAAGAGCCTGCTCACCACCAAGATGGGCCTCACCGAACCCGAGGCCTTCCGCTGGATCCAGAAGACGTCCATGGACCGCCGCCTCAGCATGCGCGAGGTTGCCGAAACCATCATCAACCAGGTCAACTAGCAACCACTCCCCCGGCAGGCCACGTGTACGACGGCGGCCTGCCGGGCTGCTTGCCCGCCGGCACCAACTGCTGCAGAAGAGTTACAGACAAAAAGGGAGGATCCCCGCCAACCGGCGGGGATCCTCCCTTTTGTTCTGCGTGCGGCTCTCGCCGCACGCAGGAGACGTACTAGGCCTTCTTCTTCTTTTCCGGCCAGGGCCCGAGCTTTTCCTTGTTACTGACGCCTTCACCGGAGCGACCGGTGTCGGTCAGGTCGCCCACCTTGTGCACCTTCAGCGAATTGGTCGAACCGGCCTTTCCGGGAGGGGAACCGGCAGCGATGACCACCAGGTCGCCGTCTTCCACCAGGTTCAGTTCCAGCAGGCTGCGGTCCACCTGGGCGGTCATTTCATCGGTGTGGTCCACCATGGGAACCAGGACCGGCTGGATGCCCCAGGTCAGTGCAAGCTGGTTCCACACGTGCTCCACCGGAGTGAACGCGAAGACCGGCCGGACCGGACGCAGGCGGGAGAGGCGGCGTGCGGAATCACCGGACTGGGTGAATGCACAGATGTACTTGGCGTCCAGCTGGTCGGCGATCTCGACGGCGGCGCGGGTGATGGCACCGCCACGGGTCTTGGGCTTGGTACCCAGCGGGGGCACGCGCTCGAGGCCGTGGACCTCGGTGGATTCGATGATCCGGGCCATGACCTTGACGGTTTCGATCGGGTACTTGCCCACGCTCGTCTCGCCGGAGAGCATAACTGCGTCGGCGCCGTCGAGCACTGCGTTGGCGCAGTCCGAAGCCTCCGCGCGGGTGGGGCGCGGGTTGTCGATCATGGACTCGAGCACCTGGGTGGCAACGATGACCGGCTTGGCCCAGCGGCGGGCCAGTTCGATGGCGCGCTTCTGGACGATCGGCACCTCTTCGAGGGGCAGCTCCACGCCGAGGTCACCACGGGCCACCATGATCGCATCGAAGGCGTCGATGATCTCGTGCAGTTGGTCAACAGCCTGCGGCTTCTCGATCTTCGCGATCACCGGCACCCGGCGTCCCTCTTCGTCCATGATCTCGTGGACGCGCTTGATGTCCGAGGCGTCACGCACGAAGGACAGGGCGACCATGTCCACGCCGCGGCGCATGGCCCAGCGCAGATCGTCCTCGTCCTTTTCGCTCAGGGCGGGGACGTTGACGGCAACACCGGGCAGGTTGATGCCCTTGTTGTTGGAGACCATGCCGCCGACAGTCACCTGGGCGACCACCTTGACGTCGTCGACCTCAAGGGCCCGCAGGGCGACCTTGCCGTCGTCGATCAGCAGCGCATCGCCGACGTTGACGTCGTCGGTCAGGCTCTTGAGCGTGGTGGAGCAGATGTCCTTGGTGCCCGGGACGTCTTCGGTGGTGATGGTGAAGATGTCACCGACGGCCAGTTCGTGCGGGCCGTCAACAAATCGGCCCAGGCGGATCTTGGGACCCTGGAGGTCAGCCATGATTGCCACGGGCTTGCCGAGCTGCTTCGAGGCCCTGCGGACGTTCTCGTACGTCACGTCGTGCACCGAGTAGTCGCCGTGGCTCATGTTCATGCGGGCAACATCCACGCCGGCTTCAACAACTGCGAGGGTGTTCTCGTAGCTGGAAATAGCCGGTCCGAACGTTGCCACGATTTTTGCGCGTCTCATATACCTACCCTATTGGTCTGTTTCTGGAATGGAGTTATACCGCAGGTGAACTTCCGTGGTCCCCCGTTTGTGACTAGAGAACGGCGATCGCCCGGTCGGTTGGGGCAACCGGGGCAGGCAGGATCGTGGTTCCCATCAGGAATTTGTCGACCGCCGCAGCGCAGGCGCGGCCTTCAGCGATGGCCCAAACGATGAGGGACTGCCCGCGGCCGGCGTCACCGGCAACGAACACACCCTCGGTGTTGGTCATGTAGTAGCCGTCACGCGCCACGTTGCCGCGGCCATCGAATTCGGCGTGGACCTGATCGGTGATGCCGGCAGGCTCCGCACCGGTGAAGCCCAGGGACAGGAACACCAGGTCTGCGGGAATGATCCGCTCGGTGCCGGCCTTGGGGAGGCGCTTGCCGTCCACGAATTCGGTCTCGGCAACCTTAACGCCCGTGAGCTTGCCGTTTTCGCCAACGAACTCCACCGTGGAGGCCAGGTACGTCCGCTCGCCGCCTTCTTCGTGCGCACTCGCCACCTCGAAAAGCGTGGGGAATGTGGGCCAGGGCTGGTTCGGGGTGCGTTCCACGGACGGCTGCTTACCGATCGCCAGCGTGGTCACCGACGCGGCGCCGTGGCGGTGCGCGGTGCCGAGGCAGTCCGCACCCGTATCGCCGCCACCCAGGATCACCACGTGCTTGCCCTTGGCGTGGATCTGGTTCTCCACCTGCTCCCCCGCCACCACACGGTTGGCGGGAACGAGGTAATCCATGGCGTAGTGGACGCCTTCGAGCTCGCGGCCCGGAATGGGCAGGTCGCGCGGCACGGTGGCACCGGTGGCAACCACCACGGCGTCGTAACGCCGGCGGAGCTGCTCCCAGGTCACGTCAGTACCGACAGCAACCCCGGTGCGGAATCGGGTGCCTTCGGCCTTCATCTGCTCAAGGCGCCGGTCAACCTGCTCCTTCTCCATCTTGAAGTCGGGAATGCCGTACCGCAGGAGCCCGCCGATCTTGTCGTCACGCTCGTACACGGCAACGGTGTGACCCACGCGCGTCAGCTGCTGGGCCACGGCCAGGCCGGCAGGGCCGGAGCCCACCACTGCCACGGTCTTGCCCGTCAGGCGGGTCGGCGGCAGCGGGTTGACCCAGCCATTGTCGAAGGCCTCATCAATGATGGACACTTCAACCTGCTTGATGGTCACCGCGGGCTGGTTGATCCCCAGCACGCAGGACGCCTCACAGGGAGCCGGGCACAGGCGGCCGGTGAACTCCGGGAAGTTGTTGGTGGCGTGCAGCCGCTCAATCGCTTCCTCGCCCTTGTCCCGCCATACGAGGTCGTTCCACTCGGGAATCAGGTTGCCCAGCGGGCAGCCCTGGTGGCAGAACGGCACGCCGCAGTCCATGCAGCGGCCGGCCTGGCTCTTCAGGACACCCTTTTCCTGGGCCTCGTACACTTCCTTCCAGTCCATGATGCGGACGGGAACGGGACGGCGCGGCTGGGTTTCACGCTGACGTACTTTCAGAAATCCGCGTGGATCAGCCACCGGTCACCTCCAGGATTCGAGACCATACTTCTTCGCCATCGGGGTCCAGGCCCTCTTCGATGGCGTCAAGGCGTGTCTGCAATACGGCCGCGTAGTCGCGCGGCAGGACTTTGGTAATGCGGGCTGCGGTGTCGTCGAAGTTTTCGAGCAGCCGCTGCGCGTGCAGCGATTCGGTTTCTTCAACGTGCTTGAGCAGCAGGCCATGGACGATGTCGCGGTCCTCGGCGTCCAGTTCACGCAGCTGCAGTTCGCCGGACTCCAGCGCCTGCTTGTTGACGCGGGTGGTCCGCAGGTCCAGCACGTAGGCCGTTCCGCCGGACATGCCGGCACCGAAGTTGCGGCCCGTCCGGCCGATGATCAGCGTCTGTCCGCCGGTCATGTACTCGCAGCCGTGGTCGCCGATGCCTTCAACAACTGCGGTGGCGCCGGAGTTGCGGACCAGGAAGCGTTCGCCCACCTGGCCGCGCAGGTACATCTCGCCGCTGGTGGCGCCGTAGCCGATCACGTTGCCGGCAATCACGTTGCTCTCGGCCTGGAACACGTTGGTGCGGTCCGGGCGGACGATGATGCGGCCGCCGGAGAGGCCCTTGCCCACGTAGTCGTTCGAGTCGCCGAACATGCGCAGGGTGATGCCGGCGGGCAGGAACGCGCCCAGCGACTGGCCCGCGGTGCCGGTCAGCGTGATGTCGATCGTGTCGGTCGCCAGGATGTCCGTACCGAACGTCTTGGTGACGACGTGGCCCAGCATGGTGCCCACGGAACGGTCCGTGTTGATGACGTCCACGGCAATCTTCACGGGGCTGCGGTCGGTCAGCGCCTCGGCGGCCATGGTGATGAGCCGCTGGTCGAAGTGCTTGTCCAGCTCGTGGTTCTGTCCGGTCAGGTTGCGCAGCGGGGCGTCGTCGTCGAACTCGAGTCCGTGCAGGATCGGATCCAGGTCCAGCCCTTCGGCCTTCCAGTGGCTGATCGCTTCACGCGTGTCCAGCATTTCGGCGTGGCCGATTGCCTCTTCGATGCTCCGGAAGCCAAGCTCCGAGAGGATCTCGCGAACCTCTTCGGCAAGGAACTCGAAGAAGTTGACCACGAACTCGGGCTTGCCGCTGAAGCGGGCGCGCAGTTCGGGGTTCTGCGTCGCAACGCCCACCGGGCAGGTGTCCAGGTGGCAGACGCGCATCATGATGCAGCCCTCAACCACCAGGGGTGCCGTGGCGAAGCCGAATTCCTCGCCGCCGAGCAGCGCGGCGATCACGACGTCGCGGCCGGTCTTGAGCTGGCCGTCCACCTGCACCACCACGCGGTCGCGCAGGCCGTTGAGCATCAGGGTCTGCTGGGTCTCTGCGAGCCCCAGCTCCCAGGGAACACCGGCGTGCTTGAGCGAGTTCAGCGGCGAGGCGCCGGTACCGCCGTCGTGACCGGAAACCAGTACGACGTCGGCCTTCGCCTTGGTGACACCGGCGGCAACCGTGCCGATTCCCACCTCGGAGACGAGCTTGACGTGCACCCGGGCCGAAGGATTGGCACGCTTCGCGTCATAAATGAGCTGGGCGAGGTCCTCGATCGAGTAGATGTCGTGGTGCGGGGGCGGGGAAATGAGTCCGACGCCGGGGGTCGAGTGACGCGTCCGGGCAACCCACGGGTACACCTTCTGCGCCATCAGCTGGCCGCCTTCGCCGGGCTTGGCACCCTGCGCCATCTTGATCTGGATGTCGTCGGCATTGCTCAGGTACAGGCTGGTGACGCCGAAGCGGCCGGAGGCGATCTGCTTGACGGCCGAGCGGCGCTCGGGGTCCAGCAGGCGGTCCACGTCTTCGCCGCCTTCACCGGTGTTGGACTTGCCGCCCAGCCGGTTCATGGCGATCGCCAGCGTCTCGTGGGCTTCCTTGGAGATGGAGCCGTAGCTCATGGCGCCGGTGGAGAACCGCTTGACGATACTGGAGACGGGCTCCACTTCCTCCAGCGGAACCACGGGACGCACGCCGGTCTTGAACCGCAGCAACCCGCGGAGGGTCATGAGGTTCTCGGACTGGTCGTCTACGCCCCGGGTATAGGACTTGAAGATGTCGTAGCGGCGTTCACGCGTGGCGTGCTGCAGCCGGAAGACCGTCTCCGGGTTGAACAGGTGCGGCTCGCCGTCGCGGCGCCACTGGTACTCGCCACCGCCGAGCAGCGGACGGTGCGGCTGCTCGATGCCGCCCTCCGGGTAGGCCATCTGGTGCCGTGCGGACACCTCAGCGGCGATGACGTCGAGTCCGACGCCGCCGAGCTGGGAGTGCGTGCCGGCGAAGAATTCGTCCACCAGTTCCTGGCCGAGGCCGAGGGCTTCGAACGTCTGCGCACCGGTGTAGGAAGCCACCGTGGAGATGCCCATCTTGGACATGATCTTCAGGACGCCCTTGCCGAGGCCCTTGATCAGGTTGTAGACGCCGTCCTGCGGGGTCACGCCAACAACGTCTCCGCTGCTGATGAGCTGTTCCACGGATTCCATGGCCAGGTACGGGTTCACGGCGGACGCGCCATAGCCGATCAGGACTGCCACGTGGTGCGTCTCGCGGACGTCCCCGGCTTCGACCACCAGGGCGGTCTTGGTGCGGTTGGCGCTGCGCAGCAGGTGATGGTGCACGGCGCTGACCAGCAGCAGCGACGGGATGGGCGCCCACTGGGCGTTCGAGTCGCGGTCCGAGAGCACCACGTACTGCACGCCGCGGTTGATGGCGCCGGAGACCTGCTCGCAGATTTCCGTCAGGCGGGCACGCAGGGCGTTTTCGCCGCCCTCGGGGCGGTACAGGCCGCGGACCTTCATGGCGACCTTGTCGCCGTTGGCGGTCTCGATGTTGGCGATCTTGGCGAGCTGGTCGTTGTTGATCACCGGGAACGGCAGCGAAACCTGCGGCTGGCGCACCTGCTTGGTGTCCAGCAGGTTGCCGTTCGGGCCGATCGCGCACATGAGCGACGTGACCAGCTCTTCGCGGATGGCGTCAAGCGGCGGGTTGGTCACCTGCGCGAAGGACTGCACGAAGTAGTCGAAGAGCAGCCGCGGGCGCTTGGACAGCACGGCAACCGGGGTGTCCGAACCCATGGCGCCGAGCGGCTCGGCACCGGTACGGGCCATCGGACCCAACAGGATCTTCAGCTCTTCGGTGGTGTAGCCGAAGGTCCGCTGGCGGATGTTCACGGACGCGGCCGTGTGCACCACGTGCTCGCGTTCCGGCAGGTCGTTCAGGTCGATCAGGTTGTCCTTGACCCACTCCGCCCACGGGTTGGCGGCAGCGACTTCGGCCTTGACCTCTTCATCGTCGATGATCCGGCCGGCCTCCGTGTCCACCAGGAACATCTTGCCCGGTGATACGCGGCCCTTTTTGACCACCTTGGAAGGTTCGACGTCGATGACACCTACCTCGGAGGCGAAAACCACCAGTCCGTCTTCAGTGATCCAGTAGCGGCCGGGGCGCAGGCCGTTGCGGTCGAGCGTTGCGCCCACCAGGCTGCCGTCGGTGAAGGAGACGGCGGCGGGGCCGTCCCATGGTTCCATCAGCAGGGAGTGGTACTCGTAGAACGCCTTGCGGGCAGGATCCATCGTGGCGTGGTTTTCCCAGGCCTCGGGGATCATCATCATGATCGAGTGCGTGATGGGGCGGCCGGAGAGCCAGAGCAGCTCGGCCACTTCGTCGAACGACGCCGAGTCGGACGCACCCGGGGTGCAGATCGGGTACAGCTCCTCCGGGGAGTCCCCCAGCAGCGGGTTGGCCAGCTGGGACTGGCGTGCACGCATCCAGTTCCGGTTGCCCTTGACGGTGTTGATTTCACCGTTGTGGGCGATGGTGCGGAACGGCTGGGCCAGCGGCCAGGACGGGAACGTGTTGGTAGAGAAGCGCGAGTGGACGATCGCGAGCTTGGTCTTGAAGCGCTTGTCCGAGAGGTCCGGGTAGAACGGCTCCAGCTGGGCGGTGGTCAGCATGCCCTTGTAGACGATGGTCCGGGAGGACAGCGACGGGAAGTACACCCCGAACTTGTTCTGGGCGCGCTTGCGGATGCGCCAGGCCCGGGAGTCGAGTTCGTTGCGCTCCAGCACTTCCCCGGTGCTGGAGGCAAAGAACGGCTGCGAGAAGTACGGCATGCAGGCACGAGCCATGGCGCCGACGAGGTCGGCCACGATCGGGACTTCACGCCAGCCGAGGACCGTGAGGCCTTCATCGGCTGCGAGCCCTTCGATGCCTGCCTTGGCGGCATCGGCTTCGCGTTGCTCCGCCGGCAGGAATGCCGTACCGGCCACGTATTGACCGGGTGCAGGAAGCTCACACTCGGTGACGGCGCGGAAGAACTCGTCCGGGATCTGCATCAGCAGTCCGGCGCCGTCGCCCGTTCCCTCGTCGGCGCCCACGGCACCGCGGTGCTCAAGGTTGCGCAGGGCGGTCAGGGCGGCGTCAACGATGTCATAGCCGGGCTCCCCGCGGAGCGTGGCAATGATGGCGAGGCCGCAGGCGTCCTTCTCCTGCTCCGGGTTGTAGAGCCCGCCGGCTTCCGGCAGCGCCGCAAACCGCTTGAACGGCGACATGGCAGCTGCAGGCTGGTTCGGTTCGGACCAACTGGGGCTGTGAAGAGTTTGGGTCATGGGAGACGTCCTTCCTCCTGATCGAGCGTATGGAAGGGACAACGTTGGCCCCACTCGCGGTGCCTGTGTGATGGGCACAACAAAGTGTTACTTACTGGAAATTGTAGGTCAGCCCGGCCTGCTGAACTAACAGTTACGCAGGCCCTGACCTGGGCTTGACCCGGCGGCAGCTCTGTGCTGACGGGAGGGGGCCCTGGTGCCACGACGCTGTGGGAACGGGCGCTGCGGGCGGTAGCCCTGCTGCCCGGTTTGCCGGCCCTGACTACTTGGTGCGGTCAGTGCCCGGCGCGGACCCGGAGTCCTGGTGATCGGAATTGCCGGCTGCCGGCAGGCCCTGGCCGGGCCTGGTGTCGACAGCTGGTTCCGTCACCGCTTCAGTTGGGGCGGAAGTGTGCCCCGGACCGCTTTGGTTATCAGGGAGATTATCACGGGACCCACTATCTGAGACACTCTTGTCCGAATGCCGGATGCTTTTGCCGTTCGCCGGAACAGCTGCCAGTTCGGAGGCTTCACGGTCCGCGGGGTCGGTGCCGCCGTCGTTCACTGCACCGTCGCCGCCCTCGTTGGCGGAGTCACCGTCCTTGCCGGCCGGAACGTGGCCCGCAAGGTACGGGGTGTCCGGCTCATCGCGCTTGCGGAGCCCGAGAACGATGAACACGATCAGCGCCGCAAGGAACACGACGATGCTGGTCCAGACGTTGAGGCGGGTGGTGATGCCGAACAAGCTGATCTGTTCCGCGTCGTCGATCCGCATGGCCTCGATCCAGACCCGGCCCAGGGTGTAGTACATGGCGTAGAGCCAGAACAGCCGGCCGCGGCGGAAGTTGAACTTCCGGTCCAGTGCCAGCAGGATCAGCACGCCAGCGATGTTCCACAGGGACTCATAGAGGAACGTCGGGTGGAAGAGGGTGTCGGCCGGCATCCCCGCCGGGAAGTTGGGGTTGTCGGCGTCGATCTGCAGGCCCCAGGGAAGGGTGGTGGGCCCGCCAAAGAGTTCCTGGTTGAAGTAGTTCCCCCAGCGGCCAAGAGCCTGGGCGAGCAGCAGCCCGGGAGCGGCGGCATCCAGGAACGCAGTCAGCTTGACGCCTGCGCGGCGGCAGCCGATCCAGGCGCCCACGGCACCCAGCAGGACGGCACCCCAGATCCCCAGTCCGCCGCGCTGGATCTGCGGGATCAGGGACAGGTCGCCCGTGCCGTCGAAGCCGGGACCGAAGTACGCGTCCGGGGACGAGAACACATGGTAGAGACGGCCGCCGACGATGCCGAACGGGATCGCCCAGATGGCGATGTCCCACAGGCTGCCCTCCGGCGTGCCCCGCTTGGTCCAGCGCACCGACGTCAGCCACAGGCCAACGACGATGCCGGCCAGGATGCACAGCGCGTACGCATGGATGCGCAGGGACCCCCACGGCAGCGGGATGTCGAACCCGGACCAGTCCGGGCTCGGAATGCTGGCGGGGAACATGGCCGCCGCGTGGAGGACAGTCTGCATTGGTTAGGCTTCTTCCCTGTTCAGGCCGGTGCTGAGGTCTTTGGTCAGGGCGGCCACGGCATCAACGCCGCCGTCACGGATGGCGGCGACGAGTGCCGTGCCAACGATCACGCCGTCTGCGTAGGCTGCGATCTCGCGGACCTGGCCGGCGTTGGACACACCGAGGCCCACGCACACCCGTTCCGCTCCCGCAGCGTGCGCGGCAGCCACAACACCTTCTGCTGCGCTGCTGACGGAGGTCCGGGCACCGGTGACGCCCATGATGGACACTGCGTAGACAAATCCGCGGCTGGCATCCACGGTTCGCTTCATGCGCTCCGGGGAGGAGGACGGCGCCACCAAAAATACCCTGTCCAGCCCGTACTTGTCAGACGCTTCCATCCATTCGGAGGCTTCATCGGGAATCAGGTCGGGGGTAATGAGCCCGGCTCCCCCGGCTTCGGCCAGTTGGCGGGAGAACTCGTCCACGCCCATCCGGACCACCGGGTTCCAGTAGGTCATCACCAGGACCGCGGCGTCGGTCTTGCTGGTGATACCGCGGACCACGTCGAAGACCTGGCGGACGTGGAAGCCCTTGGCGAGGGCCTCGGTGGTGGCGGCCTGAATGACCTGCCCGTCCATCACCGGATCCGAATACGGGATGCCGATCTCGATCAGGTCGGCGCCGTTCTCGGCCAGCGCGATGCCGGCGGCAATGGTCTCCTCCACGCTGGGGTAGCCGGCGGGCAGGTAACCGATGAGGGCAGCCCGCCCTTCAGCGCGTGCCTTATCGATGGCGGCTGCAGATTTGCTGGTGCTGGTGATGTCCTGAACGCCGGTCACAGCTGTTCCCCCTCTTTGCCGATCTCGGCCTCGACAGAATCCTTGTCCAGCAGGTCGAACCACTCAGCAGCCGTGGCCACGTCCTTGTCGCCGCGGCCGGAGAGGTTCACGATGACGATCTTGCTGTCTGCGGGTTTGCCTTCTGCGGCAGCTTCGGCTGCGAGCCGCTGGCCCACCTTCATGGCACCGGCCAGGGCGTGGGCTGATTCGATTGCAGGGATGATGCCTTCGGTCCGGCACAGGACCCGGAAGGCGTCCATGGCTTCGGCGTCCGTGATGGGTTCGTAGCTGACCCTGCCGATGTCCGAAAGGTAGGCGTGTTCCGGGCCGACGCCGGGGTAATCCAGGCCTGCAGAGATGGAGTGAGACTCGATGGTCTGGCCGTCGTCGTCCTGCATCAGGTAGGAGCGCGCACCGTGGAGCACACCCGGCTTGCCCAGGCTGATGGTGGCGGCGTGGCGGCCGGTTTCCACGCCGTCACCGCCGGCCTCGAAGCCGTAGATCCGCACCGACGGGTCGTCCAGGAAACCGTGGAAGATGCCGATCGCGTTAGAGCCGCCGCCGATGCAGGCGCAGACAGCGTCCGGCAGCCGGCCGGCCTGTTCCAGGATCTGGGCCCGGGCTTCTTCGCCGATGACCTCGTGGAAATACCGCACCATCGCGGGGAAGGGGTGGGCTCCGGCGGCCGTGCCAAGCAGGTAGTGGGTGTGGTCAACGTTCGCCACCCAGTCACGGAGCGCCTCGTTGATGGCGTCCTTGAGGGTCTGGGATCCGCTGGTCACCGGGATGACTGTGGCGCCCAGAAGCTCCATGCGGGCCACGTTCAGCGCCTGGCGCCGGCAGTCCTCGGCGCCCATGTACACCACGCACTCGAGGCCCAGCAGAGCCGCGGCCGTTGCGCTGGCCACGCCGTGCTGTCCGGCTCCGGTCTCGGCGATCACACGGGTCTTGCCCATGCGCTTGGCCAGCAGGGCCTGGCCCAGGACGTTGTTGATCTTGTGCGAACCGGTGTGGTTGAGGTCCTCGCGCTTGAGGAAGATACGCACTCCCCCGGCGTGCTCCGCGAAGCGCTTGGCCTCGGTCAGCAGGGACGGCCGGCCTGAGTAGTTCTTGTTCAGGTCCTTGATCTGGGCGACGAATTCCGGGTCGGCCTTGGCCTTCTCGAAAGTGTCTTCCAGCTCATCCAGGGCAGCGATAAGGGATTCGGGCATCCAGCGCCCGCCGTAGGAGCCGAAATACGGGCCCGGCGCGTGGCGCAGGGACCGGTCTCCTTGCAGAAATGCGTCCGCGGTGCCCTCATCAGAGCCGGTTGTTGGCGCGTCGACCATCGGTCTCACCATCCTGTTCCACTGTTCATAAGAAAAATCGGGTGGCGCACGGCGTCAGCAGGCTGATGCCGGTGCGCCCGGGTCGTCAGACCCGTGCTGCGATGGCTTCTGCCCCGGCAGCGGTAAATTCGGCAATCCGCTCACGCGGGGTTGCGTCGCTCACGAGTGCTTCGCCCACCAGGACGGCGTTGGCGCCGCTCGCGGCGTAATGCCTGACGTCGTCCGCGCCGCGGACCCCGGACTCGGCAACGATGACCGCTTCCGAAGGGATGCCGCCGGCGAGGGAAGCGAAGACGGAACGGTCGACGTCGAGCGTCTTGAGGTTCCGGACATTGACGCCGATGATCCGGGCATCAGCCGCAACAGCGCGCTCGATCTCTTCTGCCGTGTGCGTCTCCACCAGCGCGTTCATGCCCAGTTCGCGGGTGAGCTGGCTGAAGTCGCGCAGTTCCGCGTCGGTCAGCGAGGCGACGATCAGCAGGACCAGGTCGGCACCGTGCGCACGTGCTTCCCAGATCTGGTATTCGTCGACCGTGAAGTCCTTGCGCAGCAGCGGCACGTCCACGGCTTTGCGGACGGCGTCGAAATCGGCGAGGGAGCCGCTGAACCGGCGCTGTTCGGTGAGCACGCTGATCACGGACGCACCGCCGTCGGCGTACTGCACAGCGAGCTCGGCCGGATCGGCGATGCTCGCCAGATCACCCTTGGAGGGGCTGCGCCGCTTGATTTCGGCAATGACCTTCAGCTGGTTCCGCGGCGAGGAATCGCCGCCGAGGGCTGCCCACGCATCGCGGGCGGGCGTAGCCGCTTCGACGCGGTCCTTCAGTTCAGCGAGGGACACCAGGCGCCGGCGGGCCTCCATGTCCTCCCGTGCACCGGCATTGATGTCATCGAGAACAGTCACTGCTAGTGGCCGGAGTTCTTCAGCTTGCTGCCGTCCACGCCGTAGCCGGCCTTCCGCATGATCCAGCCGAGCAGCAGGCCGATGACCATAACAGCAGCGCCGGCAATGAAGATGGGGGTGCTGGCGATGACAAAAGCGATGGACGCAATGAGTGCGCCGACCAGCATAACGATCACGCACGTCCAGGCTGCCGGGCTGTTGCCGTGGCCGAGGTCTGCACTGTGGTCGACACCGGTGTTGACGGTCTGCGCAGCAGCGGATTTGGATGCGGAAACAGTGGCTTTGCTCATGGAAATCTCCTCAGGATGAATACTGCTTACATTCTGCCATTTTTTGACGGCACCTTGGACATCGGCCGGGGACAGCGGCGGTCCCGTCTTACGTGGGGTCGTCGCCCCGGGACAGCCTGTCCCAGCTGTCGATCTCGTCCGCGGGGGCCTCGGACGCACCCGGCGTGCCGGCCGCTGCGGCGTCATATTTGGTCCGGGTCTTCCAGTGCCGTCCCGCCGGAATGATCAGCAGGGCGCCCAGGCCCAGCAGGACGCCGGCGGCGACGGCGAGTGCCGGGAACGCTGAAACGCTCACCTGGACGCTGCTCCCGGTGATGCCGGTGGCAGCGGCGATGGACCCCTGGGCTGCTGCGAGGGGGTCCGCCATGACCGTCACGGCCGCGGCAACGATGCCCACCGACGCCAGGACGATGATCGCGGTGATGATCCAGCGCGCAATCCGTCCCGCGATTGATGCGGCCAGGCCGCCGGCCAGCGCCACGAGTGCCAGCGCGGTGACGGTGGTTGCCGCTTTACTGCCCTGGACCTGGAGGCCGTCCTGGCTGTTGACGGCCTGGCCCAGCTGGGCCGGATCCAGGTGGACGGTCAGCCACGTCTGGGTTGTGGTGCCGAAGGCCGCCAGGGCCATCGCGGCGATGACCAGCACCAGCGTGGACTTCCGCGCCCACACCGGAGCGCCCGTCCTTTTGCTTGCCGGCTGGCTTGCCTTGTCTGCCATGACGCCCATCAGCGGCCTGCTGTGGCGGGGCCGGCGGCGTCTCCCGGCTCCGGAACGGAGTCGGCCGTGATGTTGTGCAGGGACCCGGCCGTATGGACGGCGCGCAGCGGCGCGGCAGCCTTGTTGACGGTTTCGAGGGCTTCCGTCGGGTTGACCGAGTCCGCGACGATTCCGCCGCCCGCCTGGACGTAGGCCCGGCCTTCGCGGAGCAGCGCGGAACGGATGGCGATTGCCATGTCCATGTCGCCGGCAAAGTCCAGGTAGCCCACCACGCCGCCGTAGATGCCGCGGCGGTGCGGTTCAAGCTCATCGAGGAGCCGAAGCGCGCGGGGCTTCGGGGCGCCGGAGAGCGTCCCGGCCGGGAACGTTGCCTTCAGCACGTCATAGGCCTTGGCGGTCGGTGCCAGCTTGCCCACCACTGTGGACACCAGGTGCATGATGTGGCTGAAGCGCTCCACTTCCATGAACTGCGTGACATCCACGGTGCCGGCAATGCACACCTTGGAGAGGTCGTTGCGGGACAGGTCCACCAGCATGAGGTGCTCGGCGCGTTCCTTCTGGTCGGCCAGGAGCTCCTCGGCAAAGGCCTTGTCCGCCTCCACGGTTTTGCCCCGGGGACGTGATCCGGCGATGGGGTGGGTGATGACTTCCTCGCCCGTGACCGTCACCAGGGCCTCCGGCGAAGAGCCCACGATCGAGTACTGCCGGCCGGCGGCGTCTTCGAGGCTGAAGATGTACATGTACGGGCTGGGGTTGGTGTTCCGCAGCACCCGGTACACGTCCAGCGGATCGGCGCCGCACTCCATTTCGAAGCGGCGGGAGATGACCACCTGGAACACTTCGCCGTCGACGATCGCTTCCTTGCCGCGGTCCAGGGCAGCCAGGTAGTCGGGCTCGTTCCAGCGTTCCTGGACGCTGGAGGCAAAGTCCAGTGCGGCCGGCTCCAGCACCGAAATGGGCTGCTCCACGGGTGTGCTGACCTTTGCCAGGAGCGCCTTGACCCTGGCCACGGCGTCGTGCCAGGCCTCGTCCACACGTTCTGAGCTGTTGTCGAAGTTGATGGCGTTGGCGATCAGCAGGACGGTGCCGTCCATGTTGTCGTGCACTGCCATGTCGGTGACCAGGTTCAGGGCCAGTTCCGGGAGTTCCAGGTCGTCCTCGGGCGGGCTGGTAAGTTTCTCCCAGTGCCGCACGGTTTCCCAGCCGAGGAACCCGACCAGGCCCGAGGTGAAGGGCGGCAGGCCGTCGAAGCGGTCGGTGCGCAGGGCCTCCACGGTGTCCCGGATGGCGTCCACCGGGTTGCCGTCCACCGGCACGCCGGCGGGCGGCTCGCCCAGCCAGTGCGCCTGGCCGTCCTTGGTGGTCAGGGTGGCGCGTGACTTGGCGCCGATGAAGGAGTAGCGGGACCACGAACCGCCCACCGCTGCGGATTCCATCAGGAAAGTGCCGGGCTGGCCGTTCGCCAGCTTGCGGTAGAGCCCGATGGGCGTCTCGGCGTCGGCCAGTACCTTCAGCCGGACGGGGATGACACGGCTATGGGTGGCGAGCTCCCGGAATTCCTCGAGGCCCGGGCTGATGATTCCAAGGTCCTGCATGGCTATGGTTTTCCGCCTGTTCTTGAGTGGTGCCTGAATCGTGGGGGGTAGGTGTCCGGCGCCTGCGCCGCACCTTGCCTGGACGGTGCTAGTTGCCTGGACGGTGCTAGCCGGCGTTATCGGCGTCGCCGGTAACGACGGAAAGACCGCGGCCGTCGAAGCAGGTGCGCGTGCCTGTGTGGCAGGCCGCCCCGACCTGGTCAACGCGGACCAGCAGGGCGTCGCCGTCGCAGTCCATTGCAACGGATTTCACCCATTGCACGTGGCCGGAGGTGTCTCCTTTGCGCCAGTACTCCTGACGGGAACGGGAGTAGAACGTCACCCTCCCGGTGGTCATGGTGCGCCGTAGCGCCTCGTCGTCCATCCAGCCGAGCATGAGCACCTCGTTGGTGTCGAACTGCTGGACGACGGCGGCCACGAGGCCGGCGCCGTCGCGCTTGAGGGCCGCCGCTACTTCGGCAGGCAGGACAGGTACTGGGGCGGGGGCGGGCTGCTCAGACATCAGACCAAGTCTAGTGCCTCCCCGTAGTGTGACGATCAGGGTCAAATCCGGCGGCGCTTCCAGTGCGCAACTCGCGGCCTCTCGTGCTAGTTTCACAAGTGATGCATTTCGTCGATCCGTCCCGAGAAGTCCTGGCCGAAACCCTGCTGGCGGCCGGTCCTGACTCCCCCACGCTCTGCAGGGGCTGGCGCACGCGCGACCTCGCCGCACACCTCTACCTGCGCGAACGCAAGGCGGGTGTAGGGCTTGGCCTGATCATCAAGAGCCTGGCCAAAGCCTCGGACGAGGCCACCGCGAAGCTGGCTGCGAAACTGAAGACCCCCGAGGACTACACCCGGCTGGTCAACACCTTCCGCGCCGGTCCCCCGGCGTTGTCGCCGCTGAGGATCAGGGCCCTGGCCGAAAGCTCCAACCTCATTGAGTACTTCGTACACACCGAGGACGTCCGCCGTGCCGTGGACCGCTGGGCGCCGCGCGCCCTGGACGAGGAATACTCCGACGCTCTGTGGGACGAACTCATCAAACGCGCAGCCATTTTGTACCGCGGCGTGGACCTGGGCATTGTGCTGGTGCGTCCGTCCGGTCCCCGTCACGTCGCCAAGCGCGCGCCCGTGTCGGTGGCCATCGTGGGCGAACCGGGCGAGCTGCTGATGCACGCCCACGGGCGTACCCGGCACGCGCTGGTGACCTTTGAAGGGCAGCCGGACGCAGTGGCGCTCCTCCAGTCAGCCGAAGTCGGGCTCTAACAACGGCCCTTAGCGGACCTCGAAGCCCGCTTCACGGATGGCGGTCTTGACCTGCGAAATCATGTCCAGCGGGCCGAAGTGGAAAATCGACGCCGCCAGCACGGCGTCCGCTCCGGCCGCGACGGCGGGCGGAAAGTGTTCGGGCTTGCCTGCCCCGCCGGACGCGATGATGGGGACCTTGACGGCGGCCCGGACCAGGCGGATCAGTTCGATGTCGAAGCCGTCCTTGGTGCCGTCGGCATCAATGGAGTTGAGCAGGATCTCGCCCACGCCGCGGTCCGCGGCTTCGCGCGCCCACTCGATGGCGTCGATCCCGGTCCCCTGCCGGCCGCCGTGCGTGGTCACCTCAAAGCCCGACGCCGTGGGCTCGGATCCGGGCCGGGTGCGCCGGGCGTCCACGGAGAGGACCAGGACCTGGGAACCGAAGTGCCGGGTGATTTCGTCAATGACGTCCGGCCGGGCCACGGCCGCCGTGTTGATGGAGGCTTTGTCCGCGCCGTAACGCAGGAGCTTGTCCACCTCGGCCACGCCGCGGACGCCGCCGCCGACGGTCAGCGGAATGAAGACTTCCTCGGCCGTCCGGCGAACCACGTCGAACGTGGTCTCGCGGTTGCCCGAGGACGCCGTAACGTCCAGGAACGTCAGTTCGTCCGCCCCGCCGTTGTCGTAGCGGTGCGCCAGTTCCACGGGATCGCCGGCGTCCCGGAGGCCCTCGAAGTTGATGCCCTTGACCACGCGGCCGGCGTCAACGTCCAGGCACGGAATGACGCGCACTGCTACAGCCATGATGTCTCCTGAGGATTTGCTGATGGGAGATTCGGTGGGGTCCGCCGGGAGCGGTCCGGGCCTAAACGGCCAGGCTCAGATCCGGCAGGCGTGGATGCTGCTGACCAGGATGGCCCGGGCGCCCAGGTCGTAGAGCTCGTCCATGATCCGGTTGGTTTCCTTCTTCGGCACCATGGAACGGACGGCAACCCACTCGGAGTCGCGCAGCGGCGAGACCGTGGGCGATTCCAGGCCGGGTGTCAGCGCCGCAGCCTGCTCCACGAGCTCCTTGCGGATGTCGTAGTCCATCAGGACGTACTGCCGGGCCACGAGCACGCCCTGCAGGCGGCGGATCAGGACCTCGACCTCCTTGGCTGTGCCGTTCGCGGCGCCTTCCTGGCCGGTGCGGCGGATCAACACCGCCTCGGACTTGAGGATCGGTTCACCGAAGATTTCCATCCCGGCCGCCTTCAGCGTGTTCCCGGTTTCGACGACGTCGGCAATCGCGTCCGCGACGCCGAGCCGCACCGAGGATTCCACGGCGCCGTCCAGGCGGACCACCTTGGCGTTGATGCCGCGCTCGGCGAGGTAGCCGCGCAGGAGTCCGTCGTAGCTGGTGGCGAGACGCTTGCCTTCGAGTTCTTCCACCTTGGTGAAGTCGCCCACCGGACCGGCGAAACGGAAGGTTGAGGCGGCAAAGCCCAGCGGCAGCAGTTCCTCAGCCTCCACCTCGGCGTCCAGCAGCAGGTCGCGGCCGGTGATGCCGACGTCGAGCGTTCCCCTGCCGACGTAAACGGCGATGTCGCGCGGGCGGAGGAAGAAAAATTCAATGTCGTTGTCCGGGTCCACCATGACCAGCTCGCGGGTATCGCGGCGCTGGCGGTAGCCGGCTTCGGACAGCATGGCCGAAGCCGCTTCGGACAGGGATCCCTTGTTGGGGACGGCAACTCGCAGCATGGGGGTCTTTCTGGGTTAGGAAGTCTTGGTTACAGGCAATCGGCCACGCTCAGCATGGCTACAGATGCTTGTAGACGTCTTCCAGGGTCAGGCCTTTTGCCAGCATCAGAACCTGCAGGTGGTACAGGAGCTGGGAGATTTCCTCGGCCGCGGCCTCGTCGGATTCGTATTCGGCAGCCATCCATACTTCGGCGGCTTCCTCCACGACCTTCTTGCCGATGCCGTGGACTCCGGACTCCAATTCTGCGACGGTGCGGGAGCCTGCCGGGCGGGTGGCTGCCTTCTCACTCAGTTCTGCGAACAGCGTCTCGAAATTCTTCACGCCCTCCAGCCTACTTGCTCCGGGCCTGAGCCCGCCTGTCGGGCCGTTCCATGACGGCGCCGATGTGAGGCAATACACAGGTCCGGAGCAAGCAAAGGGGACGCCTAGCTGTACTGCTTCAGGGTGACCGCGGTGGCCAGCGCGGCGGTGACGGCTTCGTGTCCCTTGTCCTCCTTGGACCCGGGCAGGCCCGCGCGGTCCAGGCCCTGCTGCTCGGTGTCGCAGGTGAGCACGCCGAAGCCAACCGGAACGCCGGTGTTCACGCTGACGTCGGTCAGGCCCATCGTGGCCGCCTCGCAGACGTACTCGAAGTGCGGGGTTCCGCCGCGGATCACCACACCCAGCGCCACAACGGCGTCGAAGTGCTTGGCCAGCCGGGCGGCGGCCACGGGGAGCTCAAAGCTGCCCGGCACCCGCAGGACGGTCGGTTCGCTGATGCCGGCGTCCTTCGCGGCGCGGAGCGCACCGTCCAGCAGCCCGTCCATGATCTGCGTGTGCCAGCTGGCGGCCACAATGGCCAGCTTCAGCTGCGACGTCTCCGCCGGGTCAAGGGTGGTGAGGTCGATCTCCGGTGCGCCGTGTCCACTCATCTAAAGTCTCCTGGTTCGTTCTATTTTTTTGGGGGTCAGGCTTGTCAGCGCTGATTCAGTCTTGTTCGTGCTGGAAAGGGCCCTGGCCGACGGCCGGCAAGACCGTCACCGGTTCGCTGCCCTGGGTGTCCAGGACGAGCCGGTGGTCCATCCGGTCCTTCTTGGTCTGCAGGTACCGGATGTTCTGTTCGCGCGAGGGAACCTCGGTGGGAACCATTTCGACGACGGTGACGCCGGCGTCAGCCAGCCGGTTCTGCTTGTCCGGGTTGTTGCTGAGCAGGCGCACTTCGTTCAGTCCCAGCTCGGCCAGGATCTGTGCGGCGGCGTTGTAGCAGCGCGCATCCACCGGAAGGCCCAGCTGCTCGTTGGCTTCGACCGTATCGAAGCCGGCTTCCTGCAGGGCGTAGGCCTTGATTTTGTTGGCCAGCCCAATGCCGCGGCCTTCCTGTCCGCGCAGGTACAGCAGCGTGCCGCCTTCCTCGCTGATCTTCTCCAAGGCATAGGCCAGTTGCTCTCCGCAGTCGCAGCGGTAGGAACCGAAAACGTCACCGGTGAGGCATTCCGAGTGCAGCCGCACCAGGGGCGCCGTACCGTCCACAGGCGGAATGGGCGAACTCACGGCGAGGTGCTCGACGCCTGTCACCAGGTCGGTCCAGGCCTGGGCCACGAAGTCCCCGAATTCACTGGGCAACTGGACAATGGGTCCGCCGCTGACCGGATGCGGCCGGCGCCCGGCCTTCACGTCTTTTCGTGCCTCTGAAGCCGTCATCGCATCTCCTCATTCCCCGCCGGGACCGGCGCCTGTCCGTCGGGCAGCCCTGCATCCAGGTAGGCCACCAGATCCTCGATCGAGATCAGGGGGCATCCATGTTCTGCAGCGAAGCCGCGAAGTCCGTCCAGGCGCATCATTTCTCCGTTGTCGTACACCACCTCGGCGATCACGCCCACTGGCTCCAGTCCGGCAAGCCGGCACAGGTCCACGGCCGCTTCGGTGTGGCCCGGACGTTCACGCACTCCACCGTTAACGGCCCGGAGCGGGAAAACATGCCCGGGACGGGTGATGGATTCCGGGCGGCTGGCCGGATCTGACAGCACCCGGGCGGTGAGTGCCCGGTCCGTTGCCGAAATTCCCGTGCTGACGCCGATTGCCGCATCGCAGGAAACCGTGTACGCGGTGCCCTTGGAGTCTTCGTTGACCTCGACCATTGGCGGCAACAGCAGGGCATCCGCCCGGGCTCCGTCGAGCGGCACACAGATCACTCCGGAGCTGTAGCGGACGGTCCAGCCCATCAGCTCAGGTGTGGCGTGCTGGGCGGCGAAAATGATGTCGCCTTCGTTTTCGCGGTCCTCGTTGTCCACCACCAGGACCGGGAGGCCGGCAGCCATGGCCCGGACGGCGTCTTCGATCGGGTCCAGGCCGACCCGGCGGCCCGCCGGCGCTGCAACAGGAATGCCCAACTCGTCGGTGCCCAGTTCACCGGGGTGGAGTTTCGGAGTGTTCCTGACCTGGCTCATTTGGAGTCCCCCGTTCCGGCTGGCACGTTGCCGGTGCCAGCGCCGACGGCGGCGGCGCCGGCGAAGGCGAGCAGGCGTTCGGTGTACTTGGCCAGCACATCGACTTCGAGGTTGACCCTGCTGCCGAGGTTCTTGGCGCCCAGGCCTGTCTCGGCCAGGGTGGTGGGGATGAGTCCCACTTCGAACCAGGGTGCCGGTTCAGCGGCGTCGCTGACAGCCGTCACGGTGAGGGAGACACCATCGACGGCGATGGATCCCTTCTCAGCGATGTACCGGGCAAGCCGCACGGGTACTCCGAACCGCAGGCGGTCCCAGTTGCCCAATGCTTCGCGCTCCAGCAGTTCCCCGACGCCGTCCACGTGCCCCTGGACAACGTGTCCGTCCAGGCGTCCGCCGGCCGGAACACAGCGTTCCAGGTTCACGGTGTCGCCCGCGTCGAGCTCCCCGATGGTGCTGCGGACCAGGGTCTCGCCCATGACGTCGACGCTGAAGTCCTTGCCGTCGATGGCCGTGGCAGTCAGGCAGACGCCGTTGACGGCGACGGAGCCGCCCAGGGCTAGTCCCTCAGTGCTGCCGGGCGCGTGGAGGCGCACCGTGGCGCTGACGTCGCCGTTGCGTTCAACAGACAGGACCCTGCCCTGCTCGGCGATAATTCCGGTAAACATCAGTTGCCTCCTGTGGCAGTGCCCGCGCCGGTGCGGTGCGGTAAGGATTGGAGTGGGCTGGTGGGGGAAGGAAAGAGATCCGGGACAACCGGTTCGGCAGATACGCCCGAGGCAGCCGGCGAGGCAGCCTCAGCTGCCGGTCCGGTGTGCCCCGGGAAGAGGTGGAGCCTAAGATCCCTCCCGAGGGTCTGCACGGCTCCCCCGGACGCCTGGTCCCAGTCCCAGGCCTGGGCGTCGGCAAGGGTTGTGATGCCGAGGTCGTTGAGGGCGGCCGTGCCGGACCCCAGCAGGGTGGGCGCAAGGTAGACGATCAGTTCGTCCACCAGCCCGGCGGCGAGGAACGCGCTCAGGATGCTGGATCCGCCTTCCACCATGACGTGCCGGACACCGGCGGAGAAAAGCTGCTCCAGTGCCGCGTGCGGATCCCGGGTGGGCAGGTGCAGGACGCGGCCGTCCTCCCCGTGAATGGCGGCGTCGTCGGGGATTCCCCTGAGCCCCATGACCGCGCGCAGCGGCTGGCTGTCCGCCGTCTTACCTGACGGGTCCCGGGCAGTGAGCCGGGGATTGTCCACCAGGAGCGTCTGCGTGCCCACCAGGATGGCGTCAACCCGGCTGCGGAGTGCGTGGTTGTCCGCGAGGGATTCCGGGCTGGAGATCCACTGGCTGGTGCCGTCCGCAGCCGCGATGCGGCTGTCCAGGGTCTGGGCGATGTGGAGGGTGACGAACGGGCGCTGGCTGAGAACGGCTTCGAACCAGCGGCGGTTCAGCTCGAACGCCGCGCGGGCGGAGAGGCCGGAACGTACGCTGACGCCCGCGGCCCGCAGCGTTGCGGCTCCCCCGGCGGCGGGATCATGGGGGTCGTCGACGGCGTACACCACTGAAGCGATGCCGGCGTCGATAATGGCCTGGGCGCACGGACCGGTCCGTCCGCAGTGGTTGCAGGGTTCGAGGGTGACCACCATGGTGGATCCGGCCAGGTCGACGCCCTTCATGCCGGCCTGGGCAATGGCGTCAGCCTCGGCGTGCGCCGTCCCGGCGCCCCGGTGGTAACCGGTCACGAGTTGCCGGCCATCGGGTCCGACGACGACGGCGCCCACCAGCGGGTTTGCCCCGCGGGGTCCCAGGAGCGCGGCGTCGAGGGCTGCCTCCATGGCATCGATCTCGGCAGCACTGAACATAACTGTTGTCTGCGGCGTCAAAGCGTTCGTCGTTCCTTCCCTCGAGAACCGCGAGGCTCCGGGGGTATACGACAGCGCAATGCTGCACCGCCCGAAGGGCAGTGCAGTAACAGCTGTACGTGCTTCTCTCATCCAGACTTTAACTGTCGGTACCGGAATTTCACCGGTTCAACCGTCCGCCGGAACAGTTCCTGGAGAGGATCTGTGCCGGCTCGCGGGTCGCGGACTGTCACCGCCGGTTCGGACTTACACCGACCCCGGAGCACGTAGTGTGTGTTGTTATTCTGTCACAACTGAGTGACTGGCCCGTGTATTCCCGTCAGACTCCGTCATGATTCCGAAACAGAGTGTGCCGCGGACGGGACCGCACGGGAGCCGGCTGCCCGGAGGCGGTCAATCGCCGCGGCGGGGTCCTCCGCACCGTACACGGCAGAGCCTGCCACGAAGACGTTGGCTCCTGCTTCGGCGGCCCGGACGATGGTTTCCTCGGTGATGCCGCCGTCCACCTGCAGTGCCACCCCGGTGCCGGAGCCGTCGATGGCTGCCCGGGCGCGCTTGATCTTGGGAAGCGTCAGGTCCAGGAACGACTGACCGCCGAAGCCGGGTTCCACGGTCATGATGAGCAGCAGGTCCAGTTCGGACAGCATGTCAAGGTAGGGCTCCACCGGGGTGCCGGGGCGCAGCGCCATGCCGGCCTTGGCCCCGCGTGCGCGGAGTTCCCGGGCCAGTTTGATCGGCGCAATCGAGGCTTCAGCGTGGAAGGTCACCGAGGCGAGTCCCGCGTCGGCAAAGGCGGGCGCCCAGCGGTCGGCGTCGGCGATCATCAGGTGTGCATCCAGCGGCACCGGGCTCACGGCCTGGATGCGCTGGACCACGGGCAGTCCGATGGTCAGGTTCGGCACGAAGTGGTTGTCCATGACGTCCACGTGGACGGCATCGGCGTTGCTGATTCTGCGCAGCTCCGCCTCCAGGTTGACGAAGTCGGCGGAGAGGATGCTGGGGTTGATGCAGCACTGAGCCATGTCGGCTCCTTTCACAGAGGCGGGGGGATCGGGTATGGCGGAGGATCAGGGTTTCTTGTGGATGAGTGCCAGGAACATGGCGTCGGTCCGGTGCACATGGGGCCACAGCTGGGCTGTCATGTCATGGCCGGCCTCGAGGTGCCCTGGCAGGCTGACCTTATCCAGCGCCGCGCCGGCGTCGAGCAATTCCAGGTCGTCCCGCTTGCGCAGCGCGTCGGTCACCACGGCGGTGGTTTCGGCCGGATGCGGCGAGCAGGTCACGTACGCCACCACGCCGCCGGGGCGGACTGCGTCCAGGGCTGACTTAAGCAGTTCCCGCTGGAGCGGCCCCAGGTCAGCGAGGTCCTTGGGCGTCCGCCGCCACCTGGACTCCGGCCTGCGCCGCAGGGCGCCAAGTCCGCTGCAGGGGACGTCGACGAGCACGCGGTCAAAAGTCCCCGCCATTTCAGTTCCGACGTCGCGGCCGTCCCCGGTCCGGACATGCCAGACCTCATGCGGGACCGCGGCCAGCGCCTGCCGCACCAGCTTGGCACGGTGCGGGGCGGGTTCGTTGGCCAGCAGGGTGGCCCCCTGCTGCCGGGCAAGGGCACCCAGCAGGGCTGCCTTGCCGCCCGGTCCGGCGCAAAGGTCCAGCCATTTTTCGCCGCCCCGGCCGGAGGACTGCACATCCGCGCCTTCCGCAGCCACTGCTTGCGGATCCACCGACTGCAGATCCGCCGAATGCAGATCCACGGCGGCCATGGCGCGGGCCACCAGCTGGGAGCCCACGTCCTGCACCCTGGTGCTGCCTTCACGCACGGACGCCAGCCGCCCGAGGTCTCCTCCGCTGGAGAGCGCTGAGCCTTCCACGAGTTCCCCGGCCGTGGCGCCGCCTTCCAGCGCTTCGTCCAGGTTCCCCAGTCCGGGCAGCGCCACGAGGTTGACCACCGGCGCAGCGTTGTCTGCTTCAAGGAGTTCGTTGATTTCGCTGACCGGGCGGCCGTGCGCCACCAGCGACTGCCGCAGCGCGCGGACAATCCACTCCGGGTGGGCGTAGCGGATGGAGGCCACGCGGGTTTCGTCCTGCTCGTCGCTGACCAGCAGCTCCAGCCACTCGTCCAGCGTGTGCGCGGAGACCTTGCGCAGGACGGCGTTGATCAGGGCGGACGGCCCGGCGCCAATGACCGCGCGCGCCAGTCCCACGGTCTGGTCGAGGGCCGCATGGGCTGGTACGCGCATGGCCAGCAACTGGTGGGCACCGATCCGCAGGGCGTCGAGGATGGCAGGATCCAGCTGGTCCAGCGGCCGGTCGACGCAGCGGGCCAGGATGGCGTCGTAGGTCCCCTGCCCGCGCAGGGCCCCGTAGCTCAGTTCGGTGGCGAAGCCGGCGTCCCGTTTGTCCAGGCCGTGGTGGCGGATCCGGGCCGGCAGGACCAGGTTTGCGTAGGCGTCTTCCGATGCGACGGCACGCAGCACCTCAAAAGCCACCAGCCGTGCCGGGTCAGCACGCCGCGTGCGCTGGGAAGGAGCGTTCTCGCTGAAGTTCCGCTTCGGGCCGCGGTTGCGTTCCCGGCCCTGCGCGTCCCGCTGGCTGCCTTGGCGGCGGCTGCCGGACGAACCCCCTGACTGCCCGCCTGCTCCTGCTCCGCCGCCGGTGTTCCCCTGACGGGGGCCCTTGCCGCGGCCGCTGCCGCCCGTTCCGGACTCACTCATTCGAATACCACGCCTTCCAGTGCTGCCTGTCCGCGCGCCCAGTCAGCGGCGGCCATCATCTTTTTGCCCGAGGGCTGTATCCGCGTCAGCTCAACGGGGTGGGAGCCAGTACCCACCAGAACGCTCTTCCCGTCGAGCAGCACCTGGCCCGGCGGCAATGCCGGAGCGTCGGTCCGGAGCGCAACCGGTTCGAGTTTCACGCGCTGACCGTCCAAGGTGGTCCAGGCGCCGGGTTCAGGCGTGACGCCGCGGGCACGGCGCCCGATGGCGAGGGCCGGCTGGTGCCAGTCGATCCGTCCGTCATCGATGCCGAGTTTGGGTGCCAGGGACACGTCCCCCGACTGCGGAACAGCTACTGCCCGTCCCGCTTCAATGGCGGAAAGGGTCTGCGCGAGCAACACAGCGCCGCTCTGCGACAGGCGTTCCAGCAGGTCACCGGAAGTGTCATCCGGGCGGACGCCCTCGGTGAGGGTGCCGAACACCGGGCCGGTATCCAGCCCTTCTTCGAGGAGGAACGTCACCGCCCCGGTGATGTCGTCGCCGGCCATCACGGCCCGCTGCACCGGTGCGGCACCGCGCCAGGCCGGCAGCAGGGAAAAGTGCAGGTTGATCCAGCCGTGCCGGGGAACATCAAGCGCCGCGCGCGGGATGAGGCCTCCATAGGCCACGATGGCTGCAGCGTCCGGAGCGGTGGCGGCTATCCGGGCGGTCACCTCCGCGTCAACCTTCGCGGCATGGATGACCTCTATGCCGAGTTCGGCGGCGCGCGCGGCAACGGGCGACGGCGTGAGCACCCGTTTGCGTCCGATCGGCGCGTCCGGACGGGTCAGGACGGCAACGACGTCATAGCCGGCCTGCACCAAAGCGTTGAGGGACGGTACCGCGACGGCCGGAGTACCGGCGAAGAGTACCCTCACTCGGCGGCGCCGAAACTGCCGCCGCCGAAGCTGCCGCCCCCGAAACTGGAACCTACAGTCTTGGCACGCTTCGACGTCGTACGTTCGGTAATTGCGTCGTAGTTTGCATTGCGGATGGAACGCAGGGCGGCCTTGCGGGCTTCGCCCTCGAGCCTGTCCGTGAAGAGGATGCCGTCGAGGTGGTCTGTCTCGTGCTGGAAGCAGCGGGCCAGCATGCCTTCGCCGTCCACGGTGACGGGATTGCCATGGAGGTCGACGCCGGTAACCCGTGTAGCGCGGCGGCGGCGGACGGGGAAGCCAAGGCCCGGGATGGACAAGCAGCCCTCCACTTCGTCGGGCTGGAAGTCCTCGCTGTTTTCAAGCACCGGATTGATGATGTGGCCTTCTACTCCGCCGATGCGGTAGGTGAAAACCCGCTTGCTGACACCGACCTGGGGCGCTGCCAGGCCTGCGCCGTCCACATCCTCCATGGTCTCGGTCATGTCTGCAACGAGTTTTGCGAGTTCCGGCCCGAATTCCGTCACGGGTTCGGCAACTGTGCGCAGCACAGGGTCGCCGATGATGCGGATATTCATAATGGCCATGTGCAATCTGTCCTTCGGTGATACGGGATAGGCGGTAGGGATCCAGTCCAGTTTAGTTGGCCGGCTACCTGCCGGGCACAGCCTGAAGTGCGGGCGGTGCCGCGGGCAACGACGGCGGCGCCACCGGAAGAAGGGCCGTTCCGGCACTAACGGTGTCGGCCGACATCTCCCAGACCCGCCTGAGGGCGCAGAACTTCCACCAGTGGTGCTTGAGCACCTCCGGGTTGGCACGCATCGGCCGGACCTCCGTCTGCCCGATGGCCACCGCCAGCAGGATCGGGGAGTCGCCGTGCTGCCACGGTTCCCACTCCCCCGCGACGGGATCGACGAGGCTTTCCTCGGCCTTCATTCCGGCCACCAGCTGCATGACCACTTTGTCATCCAACGGCTTGACGGTTCCGTCCCGGGTGGTGCCCTTGGTCTTGTAGTCGATGATGCAGGTCCTGCCGTTGATCCTGGCAACGAGGTCAAGGGTGCCGGCGTAGCCCACGGTCTTGTTCCAGACGGTGACTTCCGGCGCAACGGGCTCAACACCAAAGAGTTCCCACCACTCGTCGAAGCGCGCTGCGAACGCTTCCTCGCCGTTTGCCGCCAGCGCCTCCCGCATTTCCTTCATCTGATGGGGCCGCCCGAGGGCCCGGAGCGCAACCTGTTCGCAGTAGTTATGCACGCGGTCTCCGCGCTTTGCGGCGTCGTCCCGGTACGCCTCCGCGGCCTTTGCCGCACGGCTGACGGCCTGGCGGACTTTGGCGGGACTGCCCAGGATACCGGGGAGCAGCGGATCGCTGGCCAGGCTGTTTGCCCCCATGTACCCGAACCAGCCGTCAAGGCCGTGGGGCTGCTGGCCGATGACGGTGGTGATGGACGGAACGGAAAACGACTCGGAGGTCGAGCGCGCATACATCCGCCCGTATTCCGTGGCGTGGGCAAGCAGTGGATCTGTCATGCAAACACTCTTTCATGAAGGGCCGACAGGATTGCGGGGCGCAGGAGACGCGGCCGGAAAGCGAAATGGCCCGTTCCGCTGGTCAGCGGAACGGGCCATTCATTGGTGGGCGATACTGGGTTCGAACCAGTGACCTCTTCGGTGTGAACGAAGCGCGCTACCACTGCGCCAATCGCCCCAATGCCATTGAATGCTAGCCCACCCCGACGCTATTTGGAAAATCGAAGGCCTCCGCGCCCCTCCGGCCCCGGATTGCGTCGCCGGAGGGTCCGCCCGCCGGCGGCCGTCGAAACTTCCCGGAAGGGACAACCGACGCGTCGCCAGCGCCGAATTACACATCTGTAATTAGGAAAATCCCCTAGATTTCAAGGAAGCGGGGCCATCCGGAGCAGATGACGACGCCCCGATTTGTAAGTTCCCTGAACCTCCTATAGAGTTCTTACTCGTTGGAACGCGAGGAAATGCCGAATGCGGCACGGAAATGCTGACAATAATGCGGACGTAGCTCAGCTGGTAGAGCACCACCTTGCCAAGGTGGATGTCGCGAGTTCGAATCTCGTCGTCCGCTCGCAGGACACTGTCATGGCGAAGGTTTTTCGGAACCTGGCTTACACGGTGGGTTGGCCGAGAGGCGAGGCAGCGGCCTGCAAAGCCGTATACACGGGTTCGAATCCCGTACCCACCTCGGTGAAAACCTTGGTATCCGGTTAATCCCGGAGAACATTTGGGCGATTGGCGCAGCGGTAGCGCGCTTCCCTGACACGGAAGAGGTCACTGGTTCGATCCCAGTATCGCCCACCAGAGCAAGGCAACTTGCTTGTTGAAGTACCACCGGCCCGGCCGGCATGGACTGAATGCGGACGTAGCTCAGCTGGTAGAGCACCACCTTGCCAAGGTGGATGTCGCGAGTTCGAATCTCGTCGTCCGCTCTCTTTCTTTAATTCCACTCCGGATCCTTCCGGTTGCGGGCGATTGGCGCAGCGGTAGCGCGCTTCCCTGACACGGAAGAGGTCACTGGTTCGATCCCAGTATCGCCCACCATCAAGCAGCTCTCCGGAGCTGCTTTTTTGTTGTCCAGACGCGAACGAAGCTCCCGAAATAGGGCACCTGGACCCTAGACAACCCCACGGCGCGTGCCCTTGGCACGCCCGGTGACTCGGGGCTAGGATCGAAAGCGGAGGAGCAATCTGGCTCCGCGACAGAAGGGAGGTGCCCGTGGGTATTCTTGACGATCTAAAGGGCAAGGCTCAGCGACTGGTTGGTGGCAATGAACAGGCCATCAAGAACGGCATCGGCAAAGCCGGTGATTTCATCGACTCAAAGACCGGCGGAAAGTACGCCGACAAGATCGATTCCGTCCAGAAAGGCGCAGCCGGCCTCGTGGACAAGGTCGACCCGAAGCCGCACGCGGCTCCAGTCGACGAACCTCCCGTCGCCGGAGAGCCCCCTGTAGCCGGAGAACCCCGGCCGTAGGGCTAATAACCCAGGAACGTCAGCGAGGTGCCGGTCCCGCCGTGAGGCGGCGCCGGCACCTTTGGCGTTTAAGAGCTAGGACGGTTCGTGGTTCTGGCCTTCGCGTGCCAGAGCCGTGAGACGGGACACCGCCCGGAAGTACTTCTTGGTGTAGCCGCCGGTCATCATCTCTTCCGTGAAGAGCTGATCGAACGGGACCCCGCTGGCCAGGATGGGCACGTCCTTGTCGTACAGCCGGTCGGCCAGCACCACGAACCGTAGGGCCACCGCCTGCTCGGTGATGGTTTCCACATCACGCCACACCACACCCTCGATGCCCGCCAGAAGCTGCCGGTACCGGCTGGGGTGGACGCCGGCAAGGTGGTTGATGAGGGTTTTGAAATCATCCCGGGCCACGGTCTTGCCGTGGAATTCCGCCTGCATGTGGTGAGTCAGGTCTTCGTTCTTCAAGGGAGCCGGCGCTGCCGGGAGTCCGCGGTGGCGGAAGTCCTCGCCGTCGATCCTGACGACGTCGAACTGGTCTGCCAGCACCTGGATCTCACGCTGGAAGTCGACGGCAGCGAACCGCCCGTCCCCCAGTGAACCGGGGAGGGTGTTCGAGGTTGCGGCCAGCTTGACGCCGGCGTCGGCCAGCTCCCGCATGAGCCGTGACATCAGGACCGTATCGCCCGGATCGTCGAGTTCGAATTCGTCGATGCACACGAGCTTGTAATTGCTCAGCGCTTCAACCGTCTTGCGGAAGGACAGTG
This sequence comes from Arthrobacter sp. SPG23, assembly GCF_000876655.1. GTDB lineage: Bacteria > Actinomycetota > Actinomycetes > Actinomycetales > Micrococcaceae > Arthrobacter. The sequence goes on along the minus strand of NZ_JYCN01000015.1, from coordinate 185,696 downwards.
CGCCAACCAGATTGGTGTACTCAACGAAGGTGCCGAAGGCCTTCGGACCCGGGGACGCATGCCACAGGGAGGCGAGCAGGTGCGTCTTGCCCACGCCGAAGCCGCCATCCAGGTAGATGCCGGCACGGGAGTTGTCCTTCTTCGCGAACAGCTTCTTGAAAAGTCCGGAGCTTCCGTTGGCGCCCACACCGGTTGCGAAGGATTCCAGCGCCGTCACCGCTGCGGCCTGGCTCGGCTGCGAAGAATCGGGCCGGTAGCTGGCAAAGGAAACCTCTCCGAACCGCGGGGAGGGATAGAAACCCTTGAGGAGTTCATCCACGGAAACAGACGGTGTCCGCGCGGAGAGCTGTTCGATCTGTACCAAGGTGGTCCGTTCTGCTGGTCTCGTGTCCCCAGAAAGGATACCGGCAATGCGGCACCGGCCTCATAACGCGGCGAGCCCACGTGACCAAGGCCATATTTCCCCCTGTGAACGCAGTGGGGCATAACCGCCGGGGCGTGGCTAGTGTTGGAACTGGCCCGCCGCAGCGACGCTTTCCGTCGGCAGGGGCCCCATGACCGTTTCAGTGAAAGGCCATCCCCATGTCCTACCCAGTTGAAGAGAACGACAAGTTCGCAGCGTACGCGCACCCGGAGCGCCTCGTCTCCACCGAGTGGCTGGCGGCTGCCATCGACGGCGGCGCCCTGGCCGACGGCAAACTCGTGGTGGTGGAGTCTGATGAAGATGTCCTGCTCTATGAGACCGGCCACATCCCGGGGGCCGTCAAGATCGACTGGCACACCGACCTGAACGACGAGGTCACCCGCGACTACGTGGACGGCAAGGCGTTTGCGGCCCTGGCCGCAGCCAAGGGCATTTCCCGGGACAGCACCGTGGTGATCTACGGCGATAAATCCAACTGGTGGGCAGCCTACGCGCTGTGGGTATTCACGCTCTTCGGCCACGAGGACGTCAGGCTGCTCGACGGCGGCCGCGACAAGTGGATTGCCGAGGACCGCGCACTCACCACGGATGTTACTGTCCCCGCTCCTGCCGAATACCCGGAGGTCGAGCGCAATGACGCACCGATCCGCGCCTTCAAGGAAGATGTGCTGGCCCACTTCGGCAAGCCGCTGATTGACGTCCGCTCCACCGAGGAATACACGGGCCAGCGCACCCACATGCCCGCCTACCCGGAGGAAGGCGCCCTGCGGGGCGGCCACATCCCCACCGCAGCCTCCATCCCGTGGGCCCGGGCGGCTGCCGAGGACGGCACCTACCGCAACCGGGCCGAACTCGAAGCCCTCTACCTCGGCGAAGCGGGCCTCACGGAAGGCGACGACGTCGTGGCCTACTGCCGGATCGGCGAGCGCTCCAGCCACACGTGGTTCGCCCTGAAGTACCTGCTGGGCTTTGACACAGTCCGAAACTACGACGGCTCCTGGACCGAGTGGGGCAACGCTGTCCGTGTGCCCATCGCCAAGGGAACAGAGCGCGGAACGGTTCCGGCGTAAACTGGCCTTGATGAATACCCACGCCCTTCCCGCCCCCCTTGCGGAAATAGTTGATGACTTCCAGGCCCTGACCGAACCCGAGCGGCTGCAACTGCTGCTGGAATTCTCCCAGGGGCTCCCCGAATTGCCGGACCGGTTGAAGGACCATCCGGAACTGCTGGAGCAGGTTGTGGAGTGCCAGTCACCGCTGTTCCTGACCATTGAGACTGAGAAGAACGACGCCGGTTCGCCGGACAGCGTACGGCTCTACTTCAAAGCACCGAAGGAAGCACCGACCACCCGCGGCTTCGCAGGCGTCCTGCACGAAGGGCTCGACGGTCTCACGGCGACGGAAATCCTGGCGGTTCCGGACGACATGCCCGAACTCCTGGGGCTCACCCGTGCCATCACTCCCCTGCGTATGCGGGGAATGACGGCCATGCTGGGACGCATCAAGCGCAAGGTCGCCGCGTCCGCTGCCCCGAAGGCTTAGGCCAGGGCACAGCATGGCGCGCAAGCAGGCTTCCCAGGGAACGCCGGCCACGGCAGCACTCGCCGCGGCCGGCGTTCCTTTTGTGTTGCATCCGTACAGCCACGACCCCTCGGCTGCCAGTTACGGCATGGAAGCCGCCGACGTATTGGGAGTGGATCCTGGCAGGGTCTTCAAGACCCTGATGGTGGACGTTGACGGCCGGCTCGCGGTGGGGATAGTGCCTGTGCATGGAAACCTTGACCTGAAGGCAATGGCCGCGGCTCTGGGCGGCAAGAAGGCCGCCATGGCGGATCCTGCCACGGCCCAGCGCAGGACCGGGTACGTCCTGGGCGGAATATCACCGCTGGGACAGCGCCAGCCCTCCCCCACCGTCCTGGATGAGAGCGCACTCGGCCAGGACAGCATCCTGGTGTCCGGCGGCCGGCGCGGCCTGGACATCGAGTTGGACCCGGAACACCTGGTGAAGCTCACCGGCGCCATTACTGCCCGCATCGGAACCGGCCCGAAGGTTACTCCGGGCCGATAGCGGCAGTGCGGTCGGCGCCGGGGATCCGGGTGCGGGAGCCGGGATTGGCGCGGGGAGCCAGCTGCAGCCGCAGCCACGCGGTGACCAGGCCTTCCCAGCGCTCCGGATCGACGTTCCATTCCTTGGTGTGCCGTGCGTCCTGGAAGGTTTCGAAAGTGACCATCTCGGGGTTCTTCTCGGCGATGCTTGCCGAGGGTCCATAGGGTACGTATTCATCGTCGACGCTATGCAGGATCAGCGTGGGAGTCCGCAGTTCCACGGCGCGGGAGACCCAGTCCATCGATTTCAGGTCCACCGGCGCCGCCAGCCCGGTCAGGCGCCGGCCGAGGGGGTGGCCCATCATCAGCTGTCCGTAGCGTCCCACGGCAGACGGGATGCGATTCAGCTGCGCGTGGTGCGCCAGCACGTTCACCCAGTCAACCACCGGCGCGTCAAGCACCATGGCCCGGATCAGGTTGTGGTGCCGTGAAAGGTCCGCCGTCTGCAGGCAGATCGCGCCGCCCATGGACCAGCCAAACAACACGACCTCCCTGGCGCCGTTGGCGAGGGCGAAACTGATGGCTGCCTCGACGTCGCGCCATTCGGTGGAACCGAGGCCATAGCGGCCGTCGGGGGCCGACGGCGCCAGCCCGTCGTTGCGGTAGGAGATGACCAGGCTGGTCAGGCCGAGCTCCTGTGCCGGGCGCAGGGCACGCAGGCACTCCTGCCGGGTGGCGCCGCGGCCGTGGACCATGATGGCCCAGGTATCCGAAGGCGCCGGCGCGCGCACCAGCCAGGCCGGCGCGGTCCCGCCCTCGACGTCGATGTCCACGTCATCGGCCGACAGCCCGATGGACGCGGGATCCGGATAAGCGGCACCGCTCCAGTAGCCCCGGCGTGCCGTGGTGAGATCCCCGGAGTAGACGGCTTCCACCTCGCGCAGCACGGTGCGTTCGGCGGGTGAGTACGAGACGATCCTGCCGATTCGTGCGTGCCCGCGGCCGCCGTCGAAGAACAAGCCGTACACACCTTCCACGGTGGCGTCGTCGGTGGCGGCAAGGATGACCTGGAGGCCGTCCGCGGCACGGATGACCGCCAGCACTTCCTGGTTCTCATCGCGCACCCGCACCGGTGTGATAACCCGCCGCGCGAAGTAGAGGGCAAGGGCTGACGACCCGGCGCCCAGCAGGCCCGCCGCGGCGCCGCCCGCGATAACGCCGCCCACTGCCCATTTGGCACTGGAGGACATACCGGCGTCTGAGGCGGCTCGGAGCCCGCCCCCGGAAGGAAGCGGAGTTGCAGGTGTGGCCGGGCGCAGCCCCGGGATGGATGCCATGGATCCATTCTTACTGCTGCCGGCCCCGGGACATATTCGGGCACGCCGTGCGGGGCGGGACAGGGGCACTTGAGGGCGCGGACCGGCCCGGTCGAAATTCGTGCGGGAAGCCCGGGCCGGGACTAGGCTGGGGGCATGAGCGATCCAATCGTCATTCTGACAGAAGAGCCGCTGGGTGCGGACGACCGCGTAAACATCGAACGCCTGGTGGACGGGGGTGACGCGCCCCTCGTCGTGCTGGTCCCGGCCAACACGGAACGGCACCTCCTGGTGGACTTCCTCGAAAACCTGTCCCTCCTGGACGTCGCGAAGGCCTTCCGCGAACTGACCTCCCACGCCCCGGATCCTGCAACCGAGCGCGCCGCCGCCGCCGAAACCCTTGCGGTATCGCTCAACGCACTGGCAGGAATCGGCGGCGGAATCACCGGCGAGGTGGTGGACGGCGGCGCCGTGCAGGGACTCGTGGCAAAGGTCAAGGAAGTCGGCGCAGGCCAGGCCGTCGTCATCACGCGGCCGCATGCCATTTCCGACACCTTCCACACCGACTGGGCCAACAAGGCCCAGGACCAGCTGGGGCTGCCGGTGCTGCACCTGTATGCCGGCTCGGGATTTATCGGGGACTCCTGAGCGTTGTTGTAGCCATGAGCATCTTTAGCAACAAGCCGAAAGTCACGCCCGTCCAGGTCCCCGCCGATGGATCGGTGGCGGAAAATGCCGCTCCACGGGTTGAGAAGACCGACGAGGAATGGCGTCAGGAGTTGACGCCGGAGGAGTACCGGGTGCTCCGGCAGGCAGGCACCGAGCGGCCCTACACCGGCGAGTACTGGGACACCCACACCGCCGGCGTCTACACATGCCGCGCCTGCGGCACGGAGCTGTTCACCAGCAATGAGAAATTCGATTCCCATTGCGGCTGGCCGTCCTTCTGGGCGCCCCTTGCCGACGGCACTGTCCGCTACATCCATGACCGCACGATGGGCATGGACCGGGTGGAGGTGCGCTGCGCGAGTTGCGACTCGCACCTGGGCCACGTCTTCGAGGGCGAGGGCTACGGCACTCCCACGGACCAGCGCTATTGCATCAACTCCGTATCGCTGACCCTGGTTAGGGCTGAAGACCCCAGGTAGTTGACGGCAGCCCTGCGCCCGCTAGGGCTGGGGCGGGGCTGCTGATCCACTTGCACAAGTCTTTCTTATGCTCAGGCTGATTTTGCATTAGGAGATCTGTTTGCTTGCTACGCTCGCCGTAGAAGCTCCAAGCAACCAGAAAGGCGATCGCCGACGATGACTACGACCGCTCTCACCGCCCCGGCCCGGCTCACCGAAAACCACCCGGAATGGCTGCGGATCAAGGCCGCCGCGACGGCACTCCAGGCCCTCCAGGTCCAGGACGGCTCCGTCCCGGATACCGCCGACCATGAGGCTGCTGCCGCACAAGTCAGCACCATCTGCACTGCTGTCAACGCACTGGCCCCCGCCTTTCCGCACGACGCCCGCTACCTCGAACTCCTGGTCAGCGACTTCGGCCGCTGGGCCGCCGGCGGATTCGGCGTGCCGGATTTCCTGGACTCCTTGCTCGCCTTCCAGCCGCAGCAGCACCGCGTCAACGGGCTGCAGCATCTGGTGGTCTTCCCCATGTACACCCAGAACGGCAGCAGCAGCCGCCTCGTGGAGGCCGTCCTGATCGAGGTCATCTGGCCGGAGTTCATTGCCGGCCTCGAGGACGGCGAGTACTCCAACAAGCTCTTCGTTCCGATCCGGTTCGTTGACTTCACGCCGGGCTACAACACCAACTCCGCGGTGCTGTTCCCGGAAACCGTCGCCGTCAGGGAAACCCCGACGTTCACGTGGGGCGCCATCTTCGCAGACCGGGAAGCAGCCCGCTTCCGCCGGGTGCTCGGGGCTGCTGCCGATATCACCCGGCTGGAGCTCCCCGCCGAAGCGGCGGAGTTCCTGGAGAACCAGGAACTCACCCAGGAAACGTTCGTGATGTGGGACCTGATCCATGACCGCACCCACATGCGCGGGGACCTGCCCTTCGATCCGTTCATGATCAAACAGCGCATGCCGTATTTCCTGTACTCACTGGAGGAACTCCGCTGTGACCTGACGGCCTTCCGCGAATGCGTGAAGATCGAAAAGGACGAAGAGGCTGCCTCCGAAGCCCGCCGTCACGCCAAGCTGGTCCAGTATGCCGTCATCTTCGACCGGATCTTCCGCTTCGCCATCACCGGCAGCCGGGTCCGCAACTACGACGGCCTCGGCGGCCAGTTGCTCTTCGCCTGGATGCACCAGCACCGTGTCCTCCACTGGACCGACAGCAAGCTCAGCATTGACTGGGATGAAGTTGCCGACGTCGTGGTTGAGCTCGGCGCCCGGATCGAGGAGCTTTACTGGCGCTCGATCGACCGACCGAAGATGGCCCACTGGCTGGCAGCGTACGAGCTGATCTCCGGGACCGTCACGCCGAACCCGGCGTCCGTCTGGGCCAAGGGCCCGGGTGCGCTGCCGCTGGCCGGACCGCCGCGCGGCCTGACCGACCAGGTGCTCGACGACGAATTCCCGCTGTCGATGTTCTATGAAGCCCTCGAGAAGAAGATGCGTCCGGTCATCGAGTCCACCGCCGGGATCACCGGCTCGTCAGACACCGGCAGCGGCGCCGCCGGCGACACGCGGGCCGTGAACGCCGGATGAGTGCCGGACACCCCCTGAACGTGGTTGTCACCGGCGGCAGCGGTCCGGCCGGGATCGCGGCCGCACGCGCGCTGCGCGAAGCCGGCCATACGGTCGTTACGGTCGGTTCGGACGGTCCCCGGATCGAGGCTGCCGCCGCGGAAGCGGGCGACGGCGTCACTCCCCTGGCCTGCGACCTCGCCAGCCTGGCCGACGTACGGGCGCTGCACGCCACCATTTCCGCCACTGCCGGAAGGGTCGACGGCGTCATCCACCTTGTGGGCGGCTGGCGCGGCGCCAAGGGCATCACCGACCAGAGCGACGAGGACTGGGACTTCCTGGAACGCTCAGCCGTCACCACCCTGCGGAACGTCACGCGGGTGTTCTACGACGACCTCGCCGCCTCGGAAACCGGCCGTTTCGCCATGGTGACCTCCACTGCCGCTGAAACACCAACGGCAGCGGGCGCAAGCTACGTCGCCGCCAAGGCGGCCGCCGAAGCATGGACTCTGGCGGTCGCCGAAGGCTTCAGCAGCGGGACTCACAGCGCCGCGGTCATCTTCGTGGTGAAGGGCCTCGTGGACGCAGCCATGCGTGAACGGTCCCCGTCCCGCAGCTTCCCCGGCTTCACCGACGTGACCGACCTGGCCGCTGCCGCCGTCGGACTTTTCACCACCCCCGCGGCTGAACTGAACGGCCGGCGGCTGGTCCTTAGCCGATAACGGCGGACATCCCTAGACTGAAAGCGTGACCAAAGCGATGACAACCACAGTTGAAACTGCCCCTGCCGCCACCGCGGCCCGGCTCCACGACCCTGCTGTCCGGGGGTTCGCGTCCGACAACTATTCGGGCGTCCACCCGGAAGTCCTGGCAGCGCTGGCGGCTGCCAACGAGGGCCACCAGGTCTCCTACGGCGAAGACGACTACACGGCACGGCTGCAGGTGCTCATGGAGGAGCACTTCGGGGCGGGCATCGAATGCTTCCCCGTCTTCAACGGAACGGGAGCCAACGTCCTCTCCCTCCAGTCCCTGCTCCCCCGCTGGGGCGCGGTGATCTGCGCGTCGACAGCCCACATCAACATGGATGAGAACGGCGCCCCGGAGCGGATCGGCGGGACCAAGCTCCTCCAAGTCCCCACCACGGACGGAAAGCTCACCCCGGAGTTGATCGACAGGGAAGCATGGGGATGGGGAGACGAGCACCGCGCCCAGCCCCTGGCGGTGTCCATCACGCAGACCACCGAGCTGGGCACCTGCTACACGCCCGAGGAGGTCCGCGCCATCGCGGACCACGTCCATGCCAAGGGCATGAAGCTCCACATGGACGGCGCCCGGCTGGCCAACGCCGCGGCCCACCTGGACGTGCCGTTGCGGACGTTCACCCGCGACGCCGGCGTGGACATCCTCTCCTTCGGCGGCACCAAGAACGGGCTGCTGTTCGGCGAAGTGGTGGTGGCGCTGAACCCCGGTGCCGCGCAGGGGCTGGTCTACCTCCGCAAGATGAACATGCAGCTGGCCTCCAAGATGCGGTTCATGTCCGCCCAGTTCATCGCCCTGCTGGAGGGCGACCTGTGGCTTCGCTCGGCCAGGCACGCCAACGCAATGGCTGCCCGGTTGCGCGCAGCAGTGGACGGGATCGACGGCGTGGAACCCACCCAGAAGACGGAATCCAATGGCGTGTTCGCCATCCTGCCCGCAGGCGTTGCGGACAGGCTGCGGGAATCCTTCCGCTTCTACGATTGGAACGAAGCCGCCCGGGAGGTCCGCTGGATGTGCTCGTTCGATACGAGCGAAGAGGACGTGGATTCGTTCGTCGCCGCCATCAAGCGGGAGCTGGCGGCCGGTTGACCGGCCGCACGGGGCGGCGAGCCTGCCGGGATCGGCGCCACAATTTGCGTAACCTGCGAATGTGAACGAACTCGCCCAGGTTCCCGCGGAGTTCCTTTCCGCTTTGGGATCCCTTCGAAAAGCACGGTGCCGCAGTGAGCTGCACCTGGACGAGATCCCGGCGCCCTCACGGCTGGCGCCCTTCGCCGTGGCCCTCGGAGCCGAGGTCATCGGGCCTGTCCCCGGACCGGCCCCTGCCGCCGTCCACGGACCGGTTTCCGCCGCGCTTGTCCGCGCTGCGGGAACTGTTGACGACGAAGCAGAGGAACTCGCCACCGGCCGGTTCATCCTGCTCTACGATCCCGACGGCTCGGCTGTTTGGGACGGGGAGTTCCGGATCGTCACCTACATCCGCGCCCAGCTGGAGGCGGAGATGGGAAACGACGAAATGCTCGGCTCGGTGGCGTGGACCTGGCTGGTCGAAGCGCTGGAGAACCACAAGGCGCCCTACCGCGAGGCAGGCGGAACAGCCACCAGGATCCTGTCCGAAAGCTTCGGCACGCTCGCTGACCGGCCGGGTTCCATCGACATTGAACTGCGGGCATCCTGGACGCCCGAAGGGCCGGATATCCGGTCGCACCTGGAGGCGTGGTCGGACATGGTCTGCACGTTCGCCGGACTCCCGCCGCTGCCGGAGGGCGTCTCCGCCCTGCCCCGCAGGCGGCGCAACTGACCATGGCTGGCTACGGCGGGGCGCCCTCCAGCGCGATGTCGGTAAACTGAAGGCATCATGACCCCTCAAAATCCGGAACACACCACAGCCGGCGTCCCGGCTGCTGACATCACTCCCCACATCACGGTGGAAGGCTTTGACAGCCTGGTCCCCGAGGTCATCGACCTGGACTCGCCACGCGACGGGGTACCACTGGTCATTGAAACTCCCGCCGGACTGGAACGCTGCGCCGCCGCCATTGCCGCGGGGACGGGCCCGGCCGGGGTGGACGCCGAGCGCGCATCGGGGTTCCGCTACGGCCAACGGGCCTTCCTGGTACAGATCCGCCGCGAAGGCTCGGGGACGTGGCTCATCGACCCTGAACCCTTCGGTGACCTGCGGATCATCAACGACGCCCTGGAAGGTGTCGAGTGGATCCTGCACGCAGCGAGCCAGGACCTGCCGTGCCTTTCCGAGCTGGGCATGTGGCCGCATAAACTGTTCGATACCGAGCTGGCCGCACGACTGGCGGGGCTGCCTCGGGTAGGCCTGGCGGCAGTCATCGAACAACTGCTCGGCTTCGGCCTCGCCAAGGAACATTCCGCCGCCGACTGGTCCACGCGCCCGCTCCCTGAACCCTGGCTGCGGTACGCGGCCCTGGACGTCGAAGTCCTCACCGAGCTGCGCGAAGAACTCATCGAGCTGCTCCAGGCCGACGGGAAGCTTGAATACGCCGAACAGGAATTCGCCGCCATCCTCGCGGCCGGGCTCGCCCCGCCCCGCGTGGATCCCTGGCGCAAGACCTCCGGGCTCCACCAGATCAGGGACCGCCGCCAGCTGGCCGCGGTCCGCGAACTGTGGCTGGAACGCGACTCCCTCGCCCGCAAGCGCGACGTTGCCCCCGGCCGGCTCATCCCCGACTCCGCGCTTGTGGCGGCAGCCAAGGCCATGCCCGCCACCGTGCCGCAGCTGCTAGGCACCAAGGGCTTCCACGGACGCGCCGCCCAGCGCGAGGCCCCCCGTTGGCTGCGCTGCATCGCTACGGCGCGGGCCATGGAGGAGCTGCCGCCGCTGCACCTGCCCACCAACGCACCGCCGCCGCCGCGCGTGTGGGCGGACAGGGACCCGGCCGCAGCCGAACGCCTGGCCACTGCAAGACCCCTCCTGCAGGACAAAGCCGACGAGCTGAACCTGCCCGTCGAAAACCTTCTCACGCCCGACTTCCTCCGCCGGGTGGCGTGGCGTCCGCCCGCGGAGCTCAGCGAGGAAGGGATCGCCGAGGAGCTCGGTGAACTCGGTGCCAGGCCCTGGCAGATCGAGCTGACGGCTCCCCTGATCACCGCCGCGTTCCTCAATCCGCAGCCGCTGCCGCCCAAGGAACCCAAGGAACCGAAGGAACCCAAGGCCGCTCCCGGCGCGGGAAGCTAGGCTTCCCGGACGTGTCCTCCCAGGCTGGCCGTACCGGACATACGGCCCGCCAGGGTCCTTGCCAGCTAAGTTACTCGCGAGTAACATTGAGATCTATGCCGCCCGGCCCGCCGCTGCCACTGGCGTGCGGCCGGCACCAATGTCTCAATGAGGAGTATCACGTGAGCCAACCCCACAGCGGAAAAGACAACAGCGGAGCACAGAGCAGCGGAATCCCCGGCAGGGGAAATCACAGGACCGTCCGCGACGTCGTTTTTGTGGACGGCGTCCGGACCCCGTTCGGACGTGCGGGCGAAAAGGGCATCTACGCCGGAACCCGCGCTGATGACCTCGTGGTCAAGTGCATCCGCGAACTGATGCGCCGCAACCCCTCGCTCCCCGCGGACCGCATCGACGAGGTGGCCGTTGCCGCCACCACCCAGACCGGCGACCAGGGGCTCACCATCGGCCGCACGGCCGCCCTGCTGGCAGGACTCCCCCGTACCGTTCCAGGCTTCGCCGTGGACCGCATGTGCGCCGGAGCGATGACCGCGGTGACCACCACGGCCAGCGGGATTGCCTTCGGCGCCTACGACGTCGTTATCGCCGGCGGAGTGGAGCACATGGGCAACCACCCCATGGGCGAGGGAGCCGATCCCAATCCGCGGTTCATGTCCGAGCGCCTGGTGGATCCCGCGGCCCTGAACATGGGAAACACCGCGGAAAACCTGCACGACCGTTTTCCGGCCATTACGAAGGACCGCACGGACGCCTACGCCGTGGCCTCCCAGGACAAGCTGGCAGCGGCCTACGGGAAGGGCCAGATCCAGCCGGACCTGGTGCCGGTGGCCACGATGAAGCCCGGGCTGGGCTGGACCGTCAACACCGTTGACGAACCGCCCCGGCCGGGAACCTCCCGTGAGGACCTTGCAGCACTGCGCACGCCATTCCGTCCCCACGGCCGGGTCACTGCAGGCAACGCGGCCGGGTTGAACGACGGTGCCACTGCGGCCCTGCTCGCCTCGGCAGATGCCGCCGCGGAGCTCGGGCTGCCGGTGAAGATGCGCCTGGTCAGCTACGCCTTCGCCGGCGTGGAGCCCGAAGTCATGGGCATCGGGCCGGTCCCTGCCACGGAGAAGGCACTGAAGAACGCCGGCCTCGGCATCGCGGACATCGGACTGTTCGAAATCAACGAGGCTTTCGCCGTCCAGGTGCTGAGCTTCCTGGACCACTTCGGTATTTCCGACGACGATCCCCGCGTTAACCGGTACGGCGGCGCGATCGCCGTCGGGCATCCCCTGGCCTCGTCCGGAGTGCGCCTGATGAACCAGCTGGCGCGCCAGTTCGAAGAGGACCCCTCGGTCCGTTACGGCATGACCACCATGTGCATCGGCCTGGGCATGGGCGCCACCGTCATCTGGGAAAACCCGCGTCACTCGGAATACACAGACTACAGCGGCGTCCTGTCACCAACCGACACACACGCAACCAAAACTGCACCCGCGACCGGGACTGCCACCACCGAGACTGAAGGAGCCGCAGCATGAGCGCCGCAGATTTCCGCAAGCTTGCCGATCTCTTCCCCGACGAGACCGTCACGCATTCCTACGTGCAGGACATCCAGCTGCCGGCAGCCGGCGGCAGGCCCAGCCCGGGAACCTTCGCACTCATCACCCTGGACAACGGCCTGGACCACTCCAAGCCCACCACCCTGGGCCCGAACACCCTGGTGGAGCTGGGCACTGTCCTCGAGGGGCTCAAGGACCGGGCCGCCCGCGGCGAGATCGTGGGCGTCGGCGTGACCGGCAAGCCGTACTACCTGGTGGCCGGTGCCGACCTGTCCGCCGTCAAGTCCCTCAACAACCGGGACCACGGCCTCTGGATGGCCCAGCTTGGCCACGACGTCTATGCCACCTTGGCCAACCTCGGCGTTCCCAGCTTCGCCTTCATCAACGGCGTGGCCCTGGGCGGGGGGCTGGAAATCGCCCTGCAGTCCACCTACCGCACCGTGTCCACCGGAGCCGGAGCGCTGGCACTTCCCGAAGCCTTCCTCGGCCTGGTTCCCGGATGGGGAGGCGTCTACATCCTGCCGCGGCTGATCGGGCCGGAGAACGCCGTCAAGGTGATGATCGAGAATCCGCTCAGCAACAACCGGACTCTCACCGGTCCGCAGGCCTTCGGGCTGGGAATTGCCGACGCCATGTTCGAACCTGCGGACTTCGTGGAACAGTCCCTCGCCTGGGCCGCGAGCGTCATTTCGGGTGCGGCAGCCCCGGAACGGCCCAACGCCGTCGACCCCTCCGACCCGGCAATTGCCGAACGCTGGACGGCGGCCGTTGCCGCCGGGCGCGCCTTCGTGGAATCCAAGACGTCCAATGCCTCACCCGCGCCGGCCAAGGTGCTGGACATCATGGAGGCCAACAGGACCATGAGCCAGGCGGACTCGGCAGCGCTCGAGTGCGAGACCCTGGCCGGCCTCATGCAGACCGACGAATTCCGCTCCACGGTGTACGCGTTCCTGGACCTCGTGCAGAAGCGCTCCAAGCGCCCGGCCGGTGCACCTGACCGCAAACTGGCCCGGCCCGTGACCAAGGTGGGCGTGGTGGGCGCAGGCCTGATGGCCAGCCAGCTTGCGCTGCTCTTCGCCCGGCAGCTCAAGGTGCCCGTCGTGATGACGGACATCGACCAGGCCCGCGTGGACAAAGGCGTGGGCTACGTCCACGCTGAAGTGGACAAGATGCTGGCGAAAAAACGGATCAGTCCCGATGCCGCCAACCGCACGAAGGCGCTGGTCACCGGATCGGTATCGAAGGAGGCGTTTGCCGACGCCGACTTCGTCATCGAGGCCGTGTTTGAGGAGCTGAACGTCAAGAAGCAGGTGTTCGCCGAGGTGGAGGCGATCGTCTCCCCCGAGTGCATCCTGGCCACGAACACGTCCTCGCTGTCCGTGACTGCGATGGCTGCGGACCTGGAGCACCCGGAGCGCCTGGTGGGCTTCCACTTCTTCAACCCGGTGGCCGTGATGCCGCTGCTGGAGATCGTCCGTGCGCCCAGGACCGACGACGCCGTGCTGGCCACCGCGTTCGAGCTCGCCAAGGGCCTGAAGAAGACCGCTGTCCTGGTCAAGGACGCCGCGGCGTTCGTGGTCAACCGCATCCTGCTGCGGCTGATGGGCGAAGTGACCGCCGCGTTCGATGAGGGGACTCCGGCCGACGTGGCGGACAATGCGCTGCGCCCGATGGGCCTGCCCATGACCCCGTTCACGCTCGGTGCCATGGTGGGCCTGCCGGTGGCGCAGCACGTCCAGGAATCCCTGCACGCCGCGTTTGGTGACCGCTTCACGGTGTCCCGGAACCTGCAGAAGCTGATCGACAACGGCGTGACATCCCTGTGGGCTGTGCAGAACGGGGCGCCGGAGAAGGGCCCGGACGGCAAGCCGTTCATTCCGGCCGAAACGCTGGCGCTGCTGTCCTTCGGCACCTCCCCCTCGACGGGTGAGGAAGTCCTCCGCCGGACACAGGACGCGCTGGCCGAGGAAATCGGACTCATGCTGGACGAAGGCGTGGTGGCCGGACCGGAAGACATCGACCTCTGCATGATCCTGGGCGCCGGCTGGCCGATGTTCCTCGGCGGCATCACCCCGTATTTGGACCGGGTGGGGGCCTCCGAACGCGTCAACGGCAAGAGGTTCCTCGCGCCGGGTGTCGCGTCCGCGGCGGCCGCGGCCTAGCGTTACGCCTCGCAGTCACACGGCGCCGCTGTCCGCACCTTTCCCGGTGCGGGCGGCGGCGCTGCTGTATCCCGAGGCGGTCATAGTTCCCGCAGTGTGCCCTCCGTGAGCACCAGGACCCGATGGGCGGCGGCCCGGGCGTAGTCGAGCTCGTGCGTGACCATCACCACGGCGGCACCCCGCTCCGCTGCGGCGCCAACGGCTTCATCAAGGCGTTCGCGGCCGTGGCGGTCCAGCCCCACGGTGGGTTCATCCAGTGCAATGAGCTTCGGGTCCCGGGCGAGCACGGTGGCGAGGGCCAGGAGCCGCTGCCGGGATGCCGGCAGCTCATGCGGATGGATCTCCAGCTGGTCACCGAGTCCGACGGCGGCCAGCGCGGCCCGTGCCTGCGTGTCCGCCGCCGCCCCGAATGTCCGGTCCAGGCCAAAAAGCACTTCACGCAGGGCGGTGCGTTCGAAGAGCTGGTCCCGCGGCTGCTGGAACAGCAGGCCCACCCGGTCAGCCACTCGTCCCGTGGGAACCCCGGCAATATCCTTGCCGAGAATCCGGACGGATCCCCGGTCCGGGCGGAGCAGGCCGTTGAAATGCCGGAGCAGGGTGGACTTCCCGGCGCCGTTCGGACCCGTCACAGCCACGATCTCACCCGGCGCCACAGCGAGGCCAAGCCCGCACAACACCCCCCGCTGTGTCCCCCGGTTTCCGCGGCGTTCCCGGCGGCCGGCAGGATAGCCGAACGTGATGCTGTCCAGCTCCAGGACGGCAGCAGGCACCTCCGTCCCACCGGGACGGCGGGCAGCTGCGGACGGGCCGGCGGTCCGGCGGCGGGGTCCGGAACCGAAGCCCGCCAGGGCGGGAATGACGACGCCGGACTGCAGCAGGGCGGGGGTGCCCGCCAGCTCGCCGGGCGTGCCGCGGGCGGTGACAGTGCCGCCGTCGAGCACAAGCCATTGCCCTGCTGCCCGGGCAAGTTCATCCGCGGTCTGGCTCAACACGACGACGGCGGTGCCGGAGTCAAGGAGGCCGCGGACCAGCGCACGGACCGAGGCGGCGCCGGCTTCGTCCAGCGAGCCGAGCGGTTCATCCAACACCAGGAAACCCGGGCGCGTAATGGCAGAACAGGCCACGGCCAGCCGCCGCAGTTCACCGCCGGAGAGCGTGGCCGGATCGCGTTCCAGCAGTGCCGTCAGTCCAGCTGCGTCGGCGGCACGCGCCACCTCCGCGCGCATGAGGCGCCTGTCCAAGCCCTGGTTTTCCAGGCCGAACGCCAGCTCCTCTGCAACTGTGGACCCCACGGTGGACAGCAGGGCCGCGGCATCCTGCGGAACGAAGCCCACCTGCCCGGACCAGAGGCTGCCCGTGAACCGGCCGGAGTTCCCGCCCGACAGCCAGCCCGCCAGCAGCCTGCCGAGGGTTGACTTCCCGCTGCCGGAGCCGCCCAGCACGGCGGTGAGTGTGCCCGGCGCCGCACTCACGTCCACGTCGTGGAGTACGGGCGCGCGTCACCGTGGTAGCTGAAGGCCTCGATCCTGGCCTCCAGAGAGGCAGCCGCCCTCATGGCTGCACTCCCCAGGGCCACGGTATGCCGGGCCATTGGCCGGATATCCGAAGTGCCACCGCGGCCGCGGCCAGCAGCAGCGCAAGGACCCGGAATCCGCGCTGGGCGGCGGTATCCGGCACGTCCCGGTAGCTGGTGCGCGCCCGGGTGCCGTTGAAACCGCGTGATTCAAGCGCCTGCGCCCGCTCCCCGGCGTCCTGGATGAGTGCGAGGACCAGCGGCAGCATCTGCAGCCGTGCCGCTGCCAGCCGCGGCAGCGGGCCGCCACCAAGAACCAGTCCCCGGGATTCCTGGGCCTGCCGGATCCGCACCAGCCGGCCGGTGATGGCCGGCGCCAGCGTCAGGGTGGACGCCAGGACATAGCCGAACTGCGGCGGCACGCGGCGCGCTGACATCACTGCAACCAGGTCCGGAACCCGGACCGTGAACGAAAAGAGCAGGCACACCATGACATAGGCGGCCGTCCGTGCTCCCATGTCCAGCGCAAAACCAAGCCCCTCGGCAGTGACCCGCACGGCGCCCCACTCAGCCAGGACCGTCCTGCCCTCGGGAAAGAACAGTCCGTGCATGACCAGCAGCGACAGCCAAAAGGGCGCCAGGATCACCGCTGCTGCGGGTGCCAGCCGGCCGGCCACTCCGGCGCGCACCGCCAGCGCGGCGCAGCCCAGGGCCACGGTAAGGGAAACTGCCCAACTGGAAACTGCCGTCGTGATGGCCGCAGTCGCTACGGCCGCCGCCAATGCGGTCAGCGGGTTGAGCGGAGCGGGAGTTTTCAGGCGGGCAGCTGTGTTCAACGGGGCGGGCACGGGATCAGGCGTCCGGAGTTTCCTGCTTCTTGCCGGCCAGCACGTTGAACCGGCGCACAAAAGGGAACTGCAGCGCGGTCCGGCGCGGCAGCGCGTACACCAGCATCGCGACTACTGCGAAGACAATGGCCTTGTCCATCGGGTCCGAAATCAATGCCTGCTTGGTGATGGCAGCCAGGAGCGTATCGCCCATGGCCCGGAAGGCGCTGACGATGGCGCCGGTACCGACGCCGGAGGTGCCGCCGAAAACGAAAGCCGCGATGGGTGCGGAGACGACGCCGGCCAGGATGCCCGTCACGAAGCCGGCCACCGGGGCAAGGTAGAAGCGCCGGAACAGCCCGTAGCGGGCGGCTACGCCGGCCAGGAAACCGATGAGCGCAGCGCCGGCGGCAAAGGGCAGCACCGTGGGATTGATGAAGGACCAGACGACGCTGCTGAGGGCGCCCGTTGCTGCCCCCGCCGCCGGGCCTGCCAGGACGGCGATGAGGACTGTGCCGATCGCGTCGAAGTAGAACGGCAGGCCGGTGGATCCCATGATCTGGCCGAGGGCGATGTTGAGGACCAGTGCCACGGGGATCAGCACCAGGGTGGAGGTGGGAAGGGTGGGCAGCACTCCGACAATCAGGAGGATGGCTCCCAGCAGGAACCCGCCCAGGGCCACCAGGGTGGATCCGCTTGCCAGCCCGTTGGTGATATCCGCGGGCTGCGTCAGGACGAGGAAGATGAAGGTGGCTGCGATGGATACCGCGCCGAGCGCTTCGAGCAGGCGGCGGTTGCGGACCGCCTGTGCAGGCGCGGGTAGGGTCCGGGATTGCTGTGACATGGCTGTTCCTTTGGCTGTGGATTGCGTTCCGCGGGTACACCGGTACCGGGATCGGCAAACGTGCGCCTATGTCACCTCGGCGCAGCTACCATCTTAGGCCAGCCGCCTGGCCAGTGCTCCCACTGAATTGATGAGCTCATCAAAGCACTGCTTCGGATTGTTGGACGCCACGATGCGGGCGTTCGGCGGCAGCCCCCAGAGTCCGCGGTAATCGGCCACGGTGGTGCCCATCAGCAGTGGCGATCCTGTTTCGACGTCAACGGTGGCCAGCCGGGCGGTGTATTCCGTCCGTCCCACGGCCACACAGGCAGCGAAGGCATCGTGCACATGGGCCACGTAGCCCTGGTCGTAGAGCCGGTGGAACTCCATGTAGAAGCGGATGGCGTCGGACAGGCACGCCACCAAGGGGTTGCCGGAGCTGCTGCGGAGACCCTCCGGCTGGCCCGGCAGTACGAGTTCGGGACCGGTGCCCGCGGCTTCGGCCAGGCGCTGCAGGTGTTCGGGCCGCATCTCGATGAGTTCGGTGGTCTCAAGAGCGCACACCACCGGCAGTTTGTCCTCCGGGAGGCCGCGGTAGGCGGCAAAGACTTCCTTCGCGGCATGCGGATCGACCGAAACGTTCCACTCCGCCGTCGGCGTGGTGTTGCCCTGGTAGTAGAAGCAGCCGCCCATGATCACCAGCCCTTTGAGCAGGCGCGGCAGGTCCGGTTCCCGGCGGAGGGCGAGGGCGAAGTTGGTCAATGGACCGGTAATGAGGCCCGTGATCTCGCCGGGGTGCTTCCGCGCCTCGTCCACCCAGACGTCCACGGCATGCCGGTCCGAGATCCGGCCGGCAGGGGGTGGAAGTTCCGCGTATCCGATTCCCTGCGGTCCGTGGGTTTCCTCCGTGGTAACCAGCGGGATTTCCAGCGGCACCTCGGCCCCGATCGCCACCTCGACTCCCGGTGTGCCGCACAGCTCCAGGAGGGCCAGGTTGTTCAGGGCCACCTGCCGCGCCCCCACGTTTCCGGCGGTGCAGGTGATGGCCTGCAGGCGGACGTCGGGGCGGGACAGCAGGTACACCAGGGCCAGGGCGTCGTCGATCCCGGTGTCCACGTCCATCAGGACCGAATGCATCAGAAGAGTGCCACCTTGGGCGTGCGCGGGAAGATCTCATCCAGTTCGGCACGTTCGTCCGCGCTGGGCACCCAGGCCACAGCGGCTGCGTTCTCGCGGACCTGCTCCGGCCGGGTGGCGCCCGCGATCACGCTGCTGACGGACGGCTGGGCCGCCAGCCAGGAGAACGCCACCTGGATGTCGCTGAGGTTGCGCTCGGCGGCGAACTTGCTGAACTTCTCCAGTTGGCCCCAGTCCGCGTCGTTGACCAGGTTGGTGCGGGTGTGGCTCAGGCGGGAGCCTTCCGGGGCCTTGCCCGGCGCGTACTTGCCGGTCAGCAGCCCGTTGGCCAGCGGGAAGTACGGCAGCACGCCCAGGCCGTAGGCTTCGGCAGCAGGCGTGACTTCGAGTTCAGCGCGGCGGTCCAGCAGGTTGTAATGGTTCTGGGTGGAAATGAACCGCGCACCGCCACGGGCGCGGGCCACAAATTCGGCCTCGGCGATCTGCCAGCCGGCCCGGTTGGAGTGGCCCACGTAACGGACCTTCCCGCTGGTCACGAGGTCGTCGAGGGCGGCCAAGGTCTCGTCGATGGGGGTCAGCGGATCCGGAGTATGGAACTGGTAGAGGTCGATCCAGTCGGTGCCGAGCCGCCGCAGTGAAGCCTCGGCGGCCTGGACGATGTAGCGGCGTGACCCGCGGGCACCGAAGTCGTTGCCGTTGGCCCCGCGCATGTCCATGCCGAATTTCGTGGCGACAATTGCGTCTTCGCGCCGGCCGGCCAGGGCCTTACCCAGCATGGTTTCGCTGACTCCGGGTTCCTTGCCGTAGGTGTCCGCGACGTCAAAAAGCGTAATGCCCGCGTCCAGGGCGGCATGAACGACGGCGTCGGTCCCCTCCTGCGACTCCGTCACGGTATTGGCCCGGCCCAGGTTGTTGCAGCCGAGTCCCACAACGGAGACGGTCAATCCGGAATTTCCAAGGCGGCGGTATTCAGTCATGAAATCAGCCTATAACGGCCACGCCAGCGGTCCGGACGCCCTCCAGTCCGGGGGCGTCCAGTGCCGTGCGAGTGTCCGGAAGGCCGCTCAGACCGCGGGGAACTCGAGTCCGTGCTCGTCCATGGCATCTTCGAGCTGGGCCATGGTCTTGACGCCCATTCCGTGCAACTTCGACAGTTCCCGTTGACCGAACTGGACCACTTGTTCCAAGGTTTCCAGTCCGGCATGGGCCATGGCCCTGCGGGCAGGCGCACCAATTCCACGGGGAATCGGGGTGCGGCCTGGTTGAACGGACTTTGGCGCCATAGCGGATGCCTCCCAGTGAGTCGGTTGCCCCCTCTTAGAGGGTAAAGCCCGAAGCCGGTTTCGGCGAGTGCTTGAGCTTAAACGCTTCCGGATCCGCAAACGGCGCCGCCGCGATGCTGAGCTTGGTGAAGTCCAGGTCCTCGCCGCGGATGCAGACCTTGATCGCATTCACGGCTTTGTTGACGTCCGGGCACAGGCAGAAGATATTGAGTTTGGCGTCGCCAAACTCGCTTCGTTCCACGGTGCCGAGGCCGCGCCAGGCGAGGTGGCTGATGAGGGCGTCTTTGGCTTTTTCCTCGAGGTAGCGGTCACGGTCCGTGCCGTCCTTGGTTTTCAAGGCGTACTGGGCCACCACCCAGAACTGATCTTCGTCGGCAAGCTCGGCATAGCCGTCCTCGGCGCATTGCACCGCGAAAGCGTCCATCAGGCCTTCCGCGGCCGCGGCATCGGCAACGTCCGTTTCGTCCGTCTTGCTCTGGTGCCCCACCACGCCGTGATTCATCACGAACTGGCTGTAGTCCTCATCGAACCAGGCCTCCCGGAACAGCAGGACCCCTTCGTCGTCGCGTTTGTAGACCCTGATGATTCCGCTCATGCCCGTCCTCTCCTAAACCACTCGGCGTCTGTGCCGTCGAACGGTGCCTGCTGCGCCTTAACGGCCTGGTAAAGCTGTTCTGTCTCCGCGAGCATGCGGTCCACGAGGTCCCGCGGATAGTGCATGCTCACCTGGTGCTCGGCGAATTCGTCCTCGTCGTCGATGTAGACGCCCCGGGTCACGGACCGGATCACGTCCAGGTCCATGTCGATCACGTGGAATTCCAGCGTGCCGGGCCGGAGGTGGTTCCAGCCGTGGCCCACGGCCAGGTCCACGTACACCCGGAAGTCCCCCGGGTACTCGTCATCGTAGAAAGTGGCAACGTAGTCCCCGGTCCGTGGAACCAGAAGCACGGCATCGGACCTCGCGTGGAAGGCTGCCCCGGGCCGCGAAATAAACGATCCCTCGGGCTGGAAGATCCACCAGCCGTGGCGGTCCTCGCCGAGGTAGCTGCCCGGGACCACCCAGTGGCTCCGCCGTCCCATTTGCGGTTCCGTGCCACCACCAGGTCTCCCGGGTTCAGGCTCTCCGGGGGTGTGGCCTCATGCGAAATCACAGTTTAGGCAGGCTCCCCGTAGTCGGATGTTCCTGGCCTGGCAGGGGACGGGCAAAAGGAACTTTTGTCCCCAAAACCTGCGCAACGACGTCGTGCGTGATCTGGCGGGCCGTGAGACCGACCCGTTCCAGCACCTGCGCGCGGGTGCCGTGGTCCAGGAACTCCACGGGCAGCCCCACCTCGTTGAGGGCGGTGTCCACGCCTGCGGCGCGCATTTCCTGCCGGATGCGTGAACCCACGCCGCCGGCCCGGACGCCGTCTTCGATGCAGATGACCAACCGGTGGCGGGCAGCCAGCGCAATGATGGATTTCCGGACCGGCAGCAGCCAGCGGGGGTCCACCACGGTGGAGCTGATGCCTTGCGCGCCCAGGCGGTTGGAAACGTCCAGGGCGAGTTCGGACATGGCGCCGACGCTGACAATCAGTACGTCGTTTTCGTTGGAGCCCGCAGGGCGGCGTGCCAGCACATCCACGCCGTCGCCAAGGCGTTCGAGGGCTTCCACTTCTGCGCCCACGCTGCCCTTGGAATACCGGACCACGGTGGGTGCGTCCTCGATGGCCACGGCTTCGCGGAGTTCTTCGCGGAGCCTGGTTGCGTCGCGGGGGGCAGCCAGGTGGAGGCCGGGCACAATCTGGACCATGGCCATGTCCCACATGCCGTGGTGGCTGGCGCCGTCGGGGCCGGTGACGCCGGCACGGTCCAAAACTATCGTCACCCCTGCCTTGTGCAGGGCCACGTCCATGAGCAGCTGGTCGAAGGCACGGTTCAGGAACGTCGCATAGACGGCCACCACGGGGTGGAGCCCGCCGAAGGCCATGCCCGCGGCGGAAGTGAGCGCGTGCTGTTCGGCAATACCGACGTCGAAGACGCGCTCCGGGTGCCGTGCGGCGAATTTGTGCAGGCCTACAGGAATGAGCATCGCACCGGTAATGCCCACGATGTCCTTGCGCTCATCGGCGATGGCGGCGATCTCATCGGCGAACACCGACGTCCAGGATTGGGCGCCGCCAGCCTCGGTGGGCTCCCCGGTTTCGGGATCGATGATGCCCACAGCATGGAACTGGTCGGCCTCGTGGGCGCGCGCCGGCGCATAGCCATGGCCCTTTTCGGTCATCGCGTGCACGATGACCGGGCCGGCATAGTTCTTTGCGGTTGAGAGTGCATGCTCCATCGCCTGGAGGTTGTGGCCGTCCACGGGGCCGATGTACTTCATGCCCAGGTCCTCGAACATGCCCTGCGGCGCCCACCAGTCCTTGATGCCCTTCTTCATGGCATGCAGGCTGCGGTACGTGAACTGGCCCACCGGTCCCCCGTTTTGGAGCTTCCGCTTCCACCAGTCCAGGGTGCCCTCGTAAGCAGGAGCTGCACGGAAGGAATCGATGGTGGGGCGCAACGATGCGAGATAGTCAGCGAAGCCGCCCACGGTGGCCGCATACGAACGGCCGTTGTCGTTCACGACGATCACCACGCGGCGGCGTTTATCCGCGGCGATGTTGTTGATCGCTTCCCAGGCCATGCCGCCGGTCAGGGCGCCGTCACCCACCACGGCAATCACGTAGCGGTCGCCGTCGCCGGTCAGCTGCCGGGCGCGGGAGATGCCGTCGGCCCAGGACAGCGACGAGGAGGCGTGGGAGCTTTCCACGATGTCGTGCTCGGACTCTTCCCGGTCCGGATAGCCGGACATGCCGCCCTCCTGGCGAAGGGTGCTGAAGTCATGGCGTCCGGTGAGGAGCTTGTGGACATACGACTGGTGCCCGGTGTCAAACACGATGCTGTCACGGGGGGAATCGAAAATGCGGTGCACGGCCATGGTCAGTTCCACGACGCCGAGGTTCGGTCCGAGGTGGCCACCCGTCTGCGACACGTTTCCGATCAGGAAACTCCGGACCTCCGCAGCCAGCTGGGACAGCTGTTCTTCGGTCAACTTGCTCAGGTCCTGCGGATTCCGGATGGTGTCCAAAATTCCCAACGGGGCCTCCTTCGGGTGGTAGACATGCCTTTTAACTCTAACGCCTCGCCGGCGGGACGGACGCAGTGACCGCCCGCCGCAACGCAAAAGCCCCGGCCTGTCGGTGACAGGCCGGGGCTTTTGGTGGTGCCGGTTGTGACCTCTGCCGCTAGTTGGCGGAGATCTGGCGCAGCACGTACTGCAGGATGCCGCCGTTGCGGTAGTAGTCGGCTTCGCCCGGGGTATCGATGCGGAGGACCGCATCGAAGGACTTGGCGGAGCCGTCTTCAGCCGTGGCAGTGACCTTGAGGGTCTTCGGGGTGGTGCCCTCGTTGAGGGCGGTGACGCCCTCGACTGAGAAGGTTTCCGTGCCCGTCAGGCCCAGGGTTGCGGCTGATTCGCCGGCCGGGAACTGCAGCGGCAGGACGCCCATGCCGATCAGGTTGGAGCGGTGGATGCGCTCGTAGCTTTCAGCAATGACAGCCTTGACGCCCAGGAGTGCGGTTCCCTTGGCTGCCCAGTCACGGGACGAGCCGGAGCCATATTCCTTCCCTGCCAGGACCACCAGCGGGGTGCCGGCTGCCTGGTAGTTCTGGGCGGCGTCGTAGACGTACGCCTGGGGGCCGTCTGCCTGGGTGAAGTCGCGGGTGAAGCCACCCTCGACGCCGTCGAGCAGCTGGTTCTTGATGCGGATGTTCGCGAAGGTGCCGCGGATCATGACTTCGTGGTTGCCACGGCGTGAGCCGTAGGAGTTGAAGTCCTTGCGCTCCACACCGTTGGCCAGCAGGTACTGGCCGGCAGGGGTGTCCGACTTGAAGGAACCGGCCGGGGAGATGTGGTCGGTGGTGACGGAATCGCCGAGCTTGAGCAGCACGCGGGCGCCGGTGATGTCCGTGACGGGCTCCGGCTTGGCCTTCATGCCTTCGAAGTACGGGGGCTTCCGGACGTAGGTGGACTTCTCATCCCAGGCGAAGGTGTCGCCGGCAGGGGTGTCGAGGGCCTTCCAGCGGTCGTCGCCGTCGAAGACGCCCTCGTAGCCGCGGGCGAACATCTCCTTGTCGATCGAGGAATCGATGACCTTCTGGACCTCGACCGGGTTCGGCCAGATGTCCTTCAGGAAGACGTCGTTGCCGGCTTCGTCCTGGCCGAGTGCGTCGGTATCGAAGTCGAAGTCCATGGTTCCGGCCAGGGCGTAGGCGATGACCAGCGGCGGGGAGGCCAGGTAGTTCATCTTGACGTCCGGGTTGATCCGCCCCTCGAAGTTGCGGTTACCGGACAGCACGGCGGTGACGGAAAGGTCGTTGGCCTGGATGGCCTCGGAGATTTCGGCGTCGAGCGGGCCGGAGTTGCCGATGCAGGTGGCGCAGCCGTAGCCCACGATGTAGAAGCCGAGCTTCTCCAGGTAGGGGGTGAGGCCGGACTTGTTGTAGTAGTCGGTGACCACCTTGGAGCCGGGGGCAACGGAGGTCTTGACCCACGGCTTCGCGGCCAGGCCCTTATCCACGGCGTTGCGTGCCAGCAGTGCTGCGGCGAGCATCACGGACGGGTTGGACGTGTTGGTGCAGGAGGTGATCGAGGCGATGGACACCGCGCCGTGGTCCAGCTCGAACTCGCGGCCGTCCGCGGTGACAACGTGCACCGGGGTGGACGGACGTCCGTGGGCGCCGTTGGCGGCGGACTCGACCCGGGCCGTTTCCGTGGTGTGGGAATCAGCGTGGGTAAAGGAGGGCGGATCGGAGGCCGGGAAGGACTCTTCCAGGGACTCGTCCACGCTTCCGTCTTCGATGGACACGTAGTTGTGGATGTCCTTGCGGAACTGCTCCTTGGCGTCCGTGAGCTCGATGCGGTCCTGCGGGCGCTTCGGGCCGGAGATCGACGGAACAACCGTCGACAGGTCCAGCTCGAGGTATTCGGAGAACTTGATCTCCTTGGAAGGATCGTGCCAAAGGCCCTGTTCCTTCGCGTAGGACTCCACGAGGGCCACGTTCTCTTCCGAGCGGCCGGTGAGGCGCAGGTACTCGAGGGTGACGTCGTCGATCGGGAACATGGCGGCCGTGGAACCGAACTCCGGGCTCATGTTGCCGATGGTGGCGCGGTTGGCCAGCGGCACCGCCGCCACACCCTCGCCGTAGAATTCCACGAACTTGCCCACCACGCCGTGCTTGCGCAGCTGCTCGGTGATGGTCAGGACAACGTCGGTGGCGGTGGCGCCGGCCGGGATGGACCCGGTCAGCTTGAAGCCCACGACGCGCGGGATCAGCATGGACACGGGCTGGCCCAGCATTGCCGCCTCGGCTTCAATGCCGCCCACGCCCCAGCCCAGCACGCCCAGGCCGTTGACCATGGTGGTGTGGGAGTCGGTGCCGACGCAGGTGTCCGGGTAGGCCCGGACAACGCCGTCAATTTCGCGGGTCATGACGGTGCGGGCCAGGTACTCGATGTTGACCTGGTGCACGATGCCGGTTCCCGGCGGGACGACCTTGAAGTCGTCAAACGCGGTCTGGCCCCAGCGGAGGAACTGGTAGCGCTCCCCGTTCCGCTGGTATTCGATCTCCATGTTGCGCTCCAGTGCGCCGGAGTTGCCGAATGCGTCGATCTGCACCGAGTGGTCGATCACCATCTCGGCCGGTGCCAGGGGGTTAACCCGCTTGGGGTCGCCGCCGAGTTCCTTGACTGCCTCACGCATGGTGGCGAGGTCCACAACGCAGGGCACGCCAGTGAAGTCCTGCATGATCACACGCGCCGGCGTGAACTGGATTTCAGTGTCGGGCTCGGCGCTGGGATCCCAACCGGCCAGTGCTCGGACGTGATCGGCCGTGATGTTGGCGCCGTCCTCGGTCCTCAACAGGTTTTCAAGCAATACCTTGAGGCTGAACGGAAGGTTTTCTGCACCTTCAACGGAGTTCAACCGGAAAATTTCGTATTCGGTACCGGCTACATTAAGTTTGCCTTTTGAACCGAAGCTGTCCACAATGCTCATCGCAGGACTCCTCTCGCAACAGTTTCATCTTTGTCGCGCGGTAGACCGCTTGCTAGTTAGGTCATCCTAATTAGTACAAGGTCATACAAAAGAGCATGGGGTCAGCCGAGAATTCGGCGCGCGACGTGGGACTACTACGCCCATCCTAGTCACATCAGGCCGGGGGCGTCAGCAACGCCACTGTCTCCATGTGGTGCGTGTGCGGATACAGATCGAACGCCCGCAACCCCGCGAGCTGCCAGCCTCCCTGCCGGAAGTACCCCAGGTCCCGGGCGAACGACGCCGGATCGCAGGAGACGTAGGCGACGGCCCGGGGACCTGCCGCCATCAGCTGGCTGACCACTGCCTTGCCCGCGCCGGCACGGGGCGGGTCCAGCACCAGGGCATCGAAGTTACGGGGCTTCTGGCGCAGGACGCGCTCCACGCGTCCCTGCACGATCTCCACCTGCGGCGCCTCGTGCAGGTTCTTCCGCGCGTCGCGGCTGGTGCCGGGGGCACCCTCCACGGACAGCACGGAGCCGGTCACGCCCACGGCGTCCGCGAGTGCGGCGGTGAACAGGCCCGCCCCGGCATACAGGTCCGCAACCACCGCGCCGGGCTCCAGGTACCCGCCGTCGCGCAGGAATCCCTTCACCGCCCCGACGAGTGTCTCCGGAGCATCCCGGTGGATCTGCCAGAAGCCCTCCCCCGTGACCCGGAACTCGTGCCCGGCGGCCGACTCCTGCACCCACGTGCGTCCGCGGAGCTGCAGCGCCTCCCCCTTGGCCGGATCGAAGCTGGCCACCGAGACGTCGTCGGGCAGCTGGGCAAGGATCCCGCTGAGGCGCTTTGCGCGGGTGCCTGCAGCCGGGGCCAGCAGCACCAGCGCGCGCGATCCGTTGGCGGGGGCTGCCACTTCGACGCGCTCAATGCCCGTGAGGTCGATGTCCCAGAGCCTGAGGTCGTTGATGCCGGACACGGCCAATGGCATCTCGCGGATGGCAATGACCTGGTCGGACCGGTGGGCGTGCATGCCCAGCTTGCCTGCGGGTGTCACGGCAAAGCTGGCCCGTGTGCGCCAGCCCAGACCGGGCGCACCAGGGCTGTGGTCGCCTGTGGCGGCGGCCGCGCCGACAGCTTCCACCTCCGTGACACGTTCGACGCCGGCGAGCCGCTTCAGCTGTTCCGCCAGGACGTCCGCCTTGAGGCTTCGCTGGCGTCCAAGTGATACGTGGCCCAGCTCTGCACCGCCTACCGGAGGGTGGCCATGGGACCAGGACCGCAGGGAATCGGCCACGTGCCAGAAATGGGCCAGGCGGTCCGGCGACGCCTCGAGAACTTCCACGACGTCGGCGCGCCAAAACATTTGAGTCCTCGCCCGCGTCCGTCAGGCGGATCCGGACCTTTTCGCCAGGAATGGCGTGGCGGACAAAAACCACGCGGCCTTCGTGGCGGGCAACGCAGTGGCCGCCGTGGGCGATGGGCCCGATGTCCACTACGAGTTCGGCGTGCGTGCGGGTCTGGGTCTCGGGGCTCATTGGATATCCTGCAATTTCTTGGCTTCTTCGGACGATTTCAGTTGCCAGGGCACACTGGCAACCATGACTCCCGGCTCGAAATGGAGGCGGGTTTTGATCCGCAGGGCCGTCTGGTTATGGACCAACTGTTCCCACCATTTACCCACCACGTACTCGGGGATGTAGACCACGATCAGGTCACGGGGCGAATCCCGCCGCATGTTCTTTACGTATTCCATGATGGGGGTCACCGTTTCCCGGTACGGGCTGGCGAGGACCGTCAGCGGCACCGGAATTTCGAGCTTTTCCCAGTCGGCCAGGGTGTGTGCGGTTTCTTCGGAGTTGATGTCCACGGTGATGGCGTCAAGCCGCGAGGGCCGCGATGCCCGGGCGTATGCCAGTGCCCGCAGCACAGGCTTGCGGACGTGGGAAACCAGCAGCACGGCGTGGACGCGGGACGGCAGGGCGCGGGGCGAGGAATCCTCGTCCACGGACAGTTCCTTGGCAACGTTGTCGTAGTGTGCGCGGATGCTCCACATGATCAGGAAGAGCACGAACATCGCCAGCAGCGCGATCCAGGCCCCCTGTTCAAACTTGGTGATCAGCACGATCACCAGGACCAGCGCCGTCATGCCGAAGCCGATCGTGTTGATGATGCGCGACTTGAGCATGCGCAGCTTGATGGCAGGGTCCCTGGCCAGCTTCAGCTCCCGGCCCCAGTGCCGGATCATGCCGAGCTGGCTCATCGTGAACGAGATGAAGACACCCACAATGTACAGCTGGATGAGTTTGGTGACGTCGGCGTCGAAGGCGAGGATCAACACGAGGGCTCCGGCGGCCAGGGCCAGGACGCCGTTGCTGAAGGCCAGCCGGTCGCCGCGGGTGCGCAGCTGGCGGGGCAGGTAGCCGTCCTGGGCCAGGATCGAACCCAGGACCGGGAAGCCGTTGAAGGCCGTGTTGGACGCGAACACCAGGATCACGCCGGTGGCGGCGACCACCACGTAGAAAAGGATGGATCCTTCACCGAAGATGGTCTGGGCAATCTGGCTGATGGCCGGATTCTGGATGTAGCCCTCGGGCAGGGGCTGCCCGTCCAGCAGGAATTCCGTGGCGGGGTCCAGCACAATGTGCACTTTGGTGGCGTTGGCCAGGTAGATGATGCCGGCAAGCATGGAGGCGGCGATGACGCCCAGCATGAGCAAGGTGGTCGCGGCGTTCTTGCTCTTGGGTTTCCGGAAGTTCGGCACGCCGTTGCTGATGGCTTCGACGCCGGTAAGCGCCGCGGCACCCGAGGAGAACGCCCGCAGCAACAGGAACGCTCCGGCCAGGCCCACCAGCCCTTCGTCGAAGCCGGCGGCCGGAACGATCGTGAAATCCGCCGACGGCGCCTTGCCTAACTGGCCTGTGAGGGCCTGGAAGATGCCGACGGCAGTCATGCCGAGGATGGAGGCCATGAAGATGTACGTGGGGACGGCGAACACGCTGCCGGCCTCCCGGATGCCGCGAAGGTTCACCAGGGCCAGAATGATGACGCCGATAGTCGCAATGAGGGCCCGCTCGCCGTGCAGCGAGGGCACGGCGGTGGTCAGATAGGCTGCGGCCGAGGACATCGACACGGCAACGGTCAGGACGTAGTCGACCAGCAGCGCTGACGCTACCGTGAGCCCGGCAAACTTGCCCAGGTTTTCGTTGGCGATCTCGTAATCGCCGCCGCCGGAGGGGTAGGCGTGGACATTCTGCCGGTAGGACGCGACGACGGTCAACAGCACTACCATGACGGCCAGCCCCACCCAGGGCGAGAAGGCCACGGCGCTGACGCCCGCCAGGGCCAGGGTCAGGAGGATTTCGTCGGGCGCGTAGGCCACCGAGGACAGGGCGTCGGAGGCGAAAATCGGAAGCGCGATCCGCTTTGGCAGCAAGGTATGGGCGAGCCGGTCATTGCGGAATGGCCGCCCGACGAGAACCCGTTTAACGGCATTCAATATTGTCAGCACTCCACAAAGCTAGTCTGATTCGGACGCGATGTCATGACAGGATCCGCCCGGTGCCTCCGCCGACGCCGCGCAGTATCTGCCGGACACCGGAACGGGCGGCCCGGACGGCCGGTAGAGTCTTACGCAGCAACAGGAAAAAGACTGAGGAGGCACGGGTGGCGCACTTCGTGATCATGGGTTGTGGCCGCGTGGGAGCAACGCTGGCGCATACCCTCGAGGATGCGGGCCATTCGGTGGCCATCATCGACCAGGACGACCGCGCCTTCCGCCGGCTCCGCACCGGTTTTTCCGGCCGGAAGGTCACCGGAGTCGGGTTCGACCGCGAAACCCTGAAGCAGGCCGGCGTCAGTGAGGCCTATGCCTTCGCCGCGGTGTCCAGCGGTGACAACTCCAACATTCTGGCCACCCGGGTGGCCCGCGAGACTTTCCACGTGCCCCATGTGGTGGCCAGGATCTACGACCCCGGCCGCGCCGAGATCTACCAGCGCCTGGGCATTCCCACGGTGGCGGCCGTGCGTTGGAGCGCGGACCAGGTGCTGCGCCGGATCCTGCCGGAACAGCACCTGGCCGGGGACTTCCGTGAGCCTTCAGGCCGGTTGGTCCTGGCCGAAATCGACCTCGACCCGGCCTGGATCGGGCACCCGCTGGCCGCCATCGAGAAGGTGGCCGACATCCGGATTGCCTACCTGACCAGGTTCGGCGAAGGGATGCTGCCCGGCCCCGGCACCTCCTACCAGGAGGGCGACACTGTCCATGCCATGCTGCGCGTGGACCGCAGCGCAGAGGTAGGCCACATTCTTGCCAAAGAACCACCCAAGGAGCAGTAAGTGAAAGTCGTTATCGTCGGGGCAGGGAGCGTCGGTTCCTCGATCGCCCGTGAGCTTCTTTCCCACAAACACGAGATCCTGCTGATCGACCTGAAGCCGGAAGTGATCGGGCGCAGCGGGCTCCGCGGGGCGCACTGGCTGGTCGGCGACGCCTGCGAGCTGAGCACGCTCCAGGACGCCAAACTCGACGACGCCGACGTGGTGGTTTCAGCCACAGGAGACGACAAGGTCAACCTGGTGGTGTCCCTGCTGGCGAAGACCGAGTTCGGCGTCGGACGCACCGTGGGACGCGTCAACAACCCCAAGAACGACTGGATGTTCAACGACTCCTGGGGTGTCGACGTCGCAGTCAACACCCCCCAGCTCATGACCGCACTCGTCGAGGAAGCGGTGGAAATCGGCGACCTCGTCCGGCTGCTCACCCTGCAGACCGGGGTTTCGTCCCTTGTCGAATTCACCGTTCCCCACGACTCACACGTCATCGGACTCACTGTAGGAGACATCGACTGGCCCGAAGACTCAACGCTGGTGGCGATCCTGCGGGACCAGGCCCCCATCACTCCCAGCCGGGACGACGTGCTCGACGGCGGTGACGAACTGTTTTTCGTCACCACCATCGCCGCCGAAGACGACCTCAGGGCGCTGCTCTCCCCCCGAGCAGCAGCAGGACCGGGAATCGGAGCAGGCCGCGGGGGAAGAAGGCCACCTCCCCGCCCGGCAGGAACAGCAGGCGCCGGAGGACGACGGCTTCGACGGCTGAACGTTCCGCCGGCTAAGGCAGCGGCGGAGGACCCGGCTGTGACGGTGCACCCGGCGGCGGTGACGGAGCCGGCGGCTCCGCCGGCACAACGGGCTTGGTGATGAGCCACGCCACCCAGATGCCCAGGATGTACAGCGGCGCCCCCATCAGAAGCCGTGTGGTGGCAAGACCGGCCAGGCCCTGCTCGCCGAGGAGGTACAGCGGCACCTGAACGAGGAGCCGCAGGGCCAGGACGCCGACGATCACCCAGGTGCCCAGGCGGTAGGCCCGGACCCGGGCCGGGTCCTTGCGCCAGTCCAGGCCCTCGTTCCGGATAAAGCCGAACAGCAGGCCCGCAATGGGCCAGCGGAGCGCAATGGACAGCACCATGCCGGCTATGTACGCGGCATTGGTGAAGAACCCGAGGACATAGAAGTTCTCAGCCTTGCCGGTGGTGTTCGCAAGCCACGCGGAAATTCCGACGCCGGCGATCCCCGCCAGCGCCTGGGTCAGCGGGCGGCGTTGGACGAGGCGGGCAACCGTGAAGGCAGCGGCCGCAGCCAGGGCGCCTACCAGGGACAGGGTGAGCTCCCGGGTGACGGTGAAGGCCACGAGGAAGACAAGTCCGGGGACGATGCTCTCCGCGATGCCCTGGACACCGCCCGCACTCTTGAGCACGTCGATACTGCCGTCCTCCGAGCGGTGCAGGCCGGCCTTCGCGGCGTAGCCTTCCGCGAGGTCGGCAACTGACGGCGACTCCGGAGTGGGGCGCGGCTGGCCGGGCCTGGCTGCGGGATCCGGGTTCTCGGACGTCGTCATTGGTTCTCCTGGCGGGACAGTATCTCGTAGCGGGGGTTGAACATGGTGGGAAGACCGTCGCGCACAGTCAGCATGCCTTCCAGCCTGAGTTCACACCCAGGGTCGACGCCGGGTACCCGCCGCCGGCCGAGCCACACGACCCGCAGCCGGTCGCGCCGGCCCGGTCCCCCGGGTTTCCGGGACGACCGCGGTTCCGTGCCGGCCGGGGCAGGTCCGCGCTTGGTGCGCGGGAGGTCGTGGTCCATGACGATCGCGGTGAACGTGGCAACCTGGGTGGCCGGAACGTACGTCACGGACTCAATGAAGCCACGGCACAGCACCCGGCCCCGCTCCGGCAATCCACCAATGGAAAGTTCGGGCTGCGGATATTGGCCGGCCGGATCAGCCAATCTGGGTGATCTCCGGACCGCGCTCGGGTTGCTGGAACTCGGGTGCGCCCTGCTGGGGCGCCGGAGCGGAGTCCTTCGGCAGGCGAAGCTGCAGCAGGTCACGCGGAGGCATCGGGCTCTCGCCCCGGACCACCACGATCTGGCGGAACAGGGATTCGAGGTTCGCCGCGGCATCGCGGTCCAGTGCGGCCTCACCGCCCAGGACGCCGCGGAGGAACCAGCGGGGACCGTCGACGCCGATGAAGCGGGCCACGCGGTAGCCGGCCGCGCCGTCGGCAGTTCCTGCCGGAAGCTTAGCCACCAGTTCGGTGCCGAAGGCTCCGGGGATTTCTTCGACCTGGCCGCCCTGGCTTCCCACGGACTGCCCGATCTGCTCCCGGATCTCGTCCCAGAGTCCCTCGGTGCGCGGGGCAGCGAAGGCCTGGAGCTGGAGGCTCGAACCGTCAAGGTCCATGGTGACGGCCACAACCCGTTGCGTGGCTTCCTCTATTTCGAGACGAAGCTGGAGGCCTTCCCGGGGTGCAATCAGCAGGGCGCCGAGATCCACGTAGCCGTCGGTGCTGTCAATCTCCGAGACGTCAAAGGGTCCCGTGGCTTGGCGGCCGGTGCTCTCCTCGTCAGAGCCTGCAGTCTCCAGGGTTTCCCCGGGCTCTGCTGCCTGGTCCTTCTTGGCCTTCTTGCCACGCCCAAAAACCATCGGGTTGTCTCCTTAGTTGTGATCTTGTCCCGCCGTGCCACCCGGGCCGCGCGGTAAATCATGCAGCGCCGGCAGTGCCTGGCGGCGCCCCGGGCCTACGCCTGCGGTGTTGCGAAGCCGCCGGCCGAACCGAAACCACCGGTGGAACCGAAGCCGCCGTCACCGCGGACTGAGTCGCTCAATTCCGCGACGGCCACAAACTGTGCGTACTCCACGCGCTGAATGACCATCTGTGCAATTCTATCGCCGCGCCGGAGCTCAATGGCTTTCTCCCGGTCCGTGTTCAGCAGGGTCACGGAGATCTCGCCGCGGTATCCGGCGTCGACCGTTCCGGGGGCGTTGACCACTGTCAGTCCGTGCTTGGTGGCGAGCCCCGAACGCGGGTGGATGAGGGCCACGAATCCGTTCGGCAGGGCTATCGAGACTCCGGTGGGCACCAGCCGGCGTTCACCCGGTTCAAGGATCACGTCCTCGCGCGCCCGCAGATCCGCCCCGGCGTCGCCCGGATGGGCGTAGGACGGCGCTTCGAGGCCGTCATCCAGCATTTTCAGCTGCACGGACAGGGTGGGCGATCCGTAGGCGGCAGCGCTGCCTTCCGGGGAGTCCGACGGCAAAGTAGTCACGGCTGCAGTTTCTTCAGTCACAGTCATTCACTCTAACGCCAGCGGCACACCCGGGCCTAGCCGCCGCTGGTACCGTCCGGCGCCCGGCCAAGGTGAAATAGCCCGGGAAAAGTGGAAAGCTGGGCCTATGCCGGAATCTAGTGCAGCTGTGCCTGCCCCCAACAGCACACCCCGCGGAACAACCGTTCTTTACAACGAGAAGATCCGCCCCAGTCCCTGGATCTGGCTGGTGGCGGCCGGCCTGTCCGGCGCCGGCATCCTTGTTTTCGCTCCGATCAGCATGGCGGCCGGCATCACGGCGGCGCTGGTGCTTTTCGCCATCATCACCGTACTGCTGGTCCTGTCCACGCCCTCAATCACGGTGACGGCGGAGACCCTTCAGGTGGGGCGCGCCACCATCGAACGCCGGTACATAGGAACCGTGACCCCGTTCAGCGGCAAGGAGGCGACCGCAGAGCGCGGCCCGCGCCTGAACGGACTGGCATACCTCTGCATCCGCGGCTGGGTTGACCCCGTGGTTAAGATCGACATCACCGACCCCTCCGATCCGACTCCATACTGGCTCACGTCAACGCGGCACCCGGCAGAACTGACCGCCGTCCTGACCGGCGCCTGAGCACACGCGCGCACGCGCCGGCGAGCAGCCCCCGACGCTCTCAGCCCTCGCAGTCCTTGCAGAACAGCAGACCGTCCTTCTCGCGGGCGATCTGCGAGCGGTGACGGACAAGGAAGCATGACGAGCAGGTGAATTCATCCGCCTGGGCCGGCAGGACGCGGACCAAAAGTTCCTCGCCGGACAGATCTGCACCCGGGAGCTCATAGCCTTCGGCAAGGTCGGACTCGTCCTCATCCACCACCGCCGTCGGCTTTTCCGCGCGCCTGGTCTTCAGCTCCTCGATGGAATCCTCGTTCAGTTCCTCTTCTGATTTCCGCGGCGCATCATAATCTGTCGCCATTATTTTCTTTCACACTCCGCTTTGTTCGGTTGGATCGCCGGTCCCGGCAGGCTGCGCCCCGGGAATCATGATGCCCCTTGGCATGGCGCCGGTCCGGTTCACCGATGTCAACGCCGGGCTGCATGATTTTGTGCCCGGCGCAGGCGCCCATTTTCACCTAACCAAAGCCCGAAGGCGAGAGGTCTTCGGGCAGCATGCAACCGGACGCCCGGCAGGCGGCGGACCGGGGCGGCCCGATGGAGGGGCAAACCCCGGAAAGTCGCGGAATATCGCGGCGCGCCCTCTCCCTTCCCCGGAAAAGCGACTGGCGGGTGGCAGAGTTTCGAATGTCAGTAATGCCAGGGTGGAGGATTTGTATGCAGGATCTACGGCTTGTAGGCGTCCACGACGACGGAGAGCATCTCCTGTTGAGCGGCACCGGCGGCGAGATGTTCCAGCTGCCTATCGACGAAGCTCTCCGACTCGCGGCCAGCCGCTCTCCGGCGAAAGTAGCCGCTACCGTTGCGCCCGTTGCCATGTCCCCGCGGGACATCCAGGCGCGCATCCGAAGCGGGGCCACGGCGGCCGAAGTAGCAGACCTCTCAGGCATTCCCCTGGCCAAGGTCCAGCGCTACGAAGGCCCCGTCCTGGCGGAACGCGAGTACGTGGCCCAGCAGGCTCGAAAAATCGAGGTGGCCTCCCCGGCACCGGGCCATGACGTCTACCGCTCCGCTTTCGGGGACAGCCCCGCCACCCTGGGTGACATGGTGGCACACCGCCTCAACGCCCACGGCATCGAGTCCTCAACGGTTGAATGGGACTCCTGGCGGCGCCCGGACGGCACGTGGACCGTCGTCGCCCGCTTCGAGACCAATCCCGGCCGGCACGCCAGCATCGGCGAGGAACCGCCAGCCATGTGGACCTTCAGTCCGGCCCGCAAGTCCCTTCACAATGCCAACCGGTGGGCGCAGCAGCTCAGCGAACTGGAACCGCTCGACGGCCCGGTCCCTGCCCGCCGCCTGTCAGCGGTTTCCGACCGGCCGTTCGACTTTGAGACAGACGCCGAAGCGGCAGCCGCCCGGACGGCTTCCGGCCAGCCGGGAAAGGATCCGGACGGGCTGCTCGACATGCTGCGGTCACGCCGCGGCCAACGGCTGGGCGTGGACGAAGATGGCGACGATGCCTTGGCACTGCTGCTCACCAACGGTGTTCCGGCGGCCCACCCGCGTCCGTCCGATGTAGTAGCGGAACCCGAGGCAGACGAAAACGGGACAGCGCCAGAAAGCGGCGAGGAAGCCATTGCACCTGCCGCCAAAGGCGACTCGTTCACCCGTAAGCGGGAGGTCCGCGCCTCCGTGCTGTCCCGCCTGAGCCTGGCCCCCCGCCACACCGAGGACGACGACGAACGGCTGAAACTCCACGACGGCGTCAGCACCGAAACCCGTGAAATCACCATCGTGGCCTCTCCCCTGCGCCCGGTAACGGGTCCGGACGAAGCATCCGCTGATGAGTCCGGCAGCACACCGGCCACGATCGATTCTGCCCCGCCACGCGATGAAACTGCCGGCGCGGAGTCCGCTCCCGTGAGGGGAGCGGCCACCGGCCGCCAGTCCGGCTGGAACCGCGAATCCGCCCCGAACGTGGGCTTGGATGAGCTGTTGGGCGGCGGGAGCCCCCGCCGGGTCCGGGACGACGCTCCGGCACCGGCGAGGAACGACGCAGCACGGAACGACGCAGCCAGGAATGACCGGGAAGCCGAACAGCCGGAGCGGCAGCCGTCAAAACCCAAGCGCTCCAGCGTACCCAGTTGGGATGAGATAGTTTTCGGCGCACGCGGCGACTAAGCCGGTCCTGCCTCGCCTGAGCGCGCAACAGGACTTTTGGCACCTTCCAGCCGGCAACGTTTCAAGGAGACTGGAGGACGGAAGGTAGGAGGCTTCATCATGGCTGTTCTTGTCGCCTATGCAAGTGCACTGGGTTCCACCCGCGAGATCGCTCAGCACATAGCTTCCCGGATTGCGGTCGAAATGGGGAAGGTCGAGTGCAGGTCCGTCGAGGACATCGGGTCGGTCTCCTCGTACGAGGCTGTTGTTGTGGGGAGCGCCATCCACAACCAGGCGTGGCTGCCCCCGGCCGCCGCGTTTCTTGCACGCCATGCGCCTGAGCTGGCCAAGCGACCTGTCTGGGCCTTCAGCGTGGGGATGTCGGACGCCCTGCCAAAGCCGTTCCGCAAGCGGGGTGCGGCGATACAACAGGCACGCCTGACGGGAGTTCTCGCCAAGGACGTTCCGCTTCGCGGCCACAAACTCTTCTCCGGTGTATACGAGGCCGGTCAGATGCCGGCACCGCTCCGGGTGTTGTTCCGCCTCACCGGCGGCCAGTTCGGGGATTTGCGGGACTGGGCTGCTGTCGACGCCTGGACAGATGAGGTAACCGCCCAATTGGCTAACCCTGCTCCGTCCGCGCCGGCAGGCAGCGCCCCGGCCTAGCAGGTCAGCTGCGCCGGGTTTCACCGGAACCGTGCCACAGGCAGGCGTCCACCTCGAACGGCAGCAACTGGTCCTGCTGGGCCATGACGTTGGCTCCGTGGGCCGTAACCCGCCGCATGAAGTGCCGCCTGCATAATGTCTCATAGCCCACCACCGGGGCATGGTCCGCTGTGCCGGTGGACGCCGGATCTCCAGCCATGTCGACGTCGCCCACCACTACCTGAGCCCCTTCGGTGACCATCACTCCGTCAATGGTCCGTGCATTATGGGTGGCCCGGCGTCCGCACCAGCACAAGGCCTCCACCTGCAGGACCTGAACGCGGTCCGCCAGCTCGATCAGCCGCTGCGATCCCGGGAAGAGCCTGGTGCGGAAGTCCGCGCTGATCCCAAACGCAAACACGTCGACGTCGATCTCATCCACAATCCGGGCCAGCTGTTCCACCTGCTCCGGCGAGTAGAACTGGGCTTCGTCGCAGATGAGGTAGTCCACCCGCAGGCCGCGGGTGCGCCGCTCGATCACTTCGTCCCAGAAATCCGTGGTGTCCTGGACCTCCACGCAGTCCGTCTCCAGTCCGAGCCGGCTGGAGATCCTTGCACCGCCCGCCCGGTCGTTGCGGCTGAACCGGACACCGCCGCGCCCGCGGGCACGGTGGTTGTGGTCCATCTGCAGGGCCAGGGTGGATTTCCCGCAGTCCATGGTGCCTGAGAAGAAAACGAGTTCAGCCACGCGCTCCCTTTCTGCCTTGAGCCTGGAAACACAACAGCGGAACCTCTCGCTCCGCCTTGGTCAGCGATCCGTGCTGTCCTACGACCTCCAGCGCGGTGGGGCGCACTCGGCGCGTGTCGTAGAACGCCAGGGCATCCCGGGCGGCGATCATCACGTCCCCGATGCGCGGGCTGACCTCCGGCCGGACATCGCCGAACAGCCCGGCGGCCACGGCCTGCTCCCGGGTAAACGCCCAGATCCTGTCGCCGAACCGTTCCCGCCACGACCCGAGGAGCCTGGCGCGGTCCTGTTCCCCGGCGTCCGGCTCAAGGTACAGGTGCACCATGCGCGGCTCCCCCGCTGTGTGCCGGACCCCGGCAATGAGGTCAGGATCCGCCGAGTAGTCGAGGCGCTGCGATTCGGGAACGTCGAGCATGCCATGGTCCGCCGTCAAAAGGACCGTGGTGCCCGGCGGAAGGGTGGCGTTAAGCCGCTTGACGGTGGCGTCCAGTTCTTCAAGCTGGTGTTCCCACTGGGCCGACTGGCAGCCATAACGGTGTCCGGCCTTGTCCAGGTCGTTGACGTAGAAGTACATCAGTGAGCTTTCGGCCGCAAGCATGGCGTCGGCCGCTGCGGCAGTCCTGGCATGCGGAGTTGCGGCGGCGATAAAGCGGCCACCCCGCAGGGCAGCCTGCGTCATGGGTGAGTCGCCGAACTGGGGAAGGCTGATGGTGGTGACGTCGGTGTGGGCGGCGGCGCGCTCGAACACCGTCGTAAAGGGCTGCCACTCCCGGGGGTCCACTCCGGCGTCCCAGTTGCCCAGCATGTTGACAACCTTGTCCTGTGCCGGGTCCAGGACGTCATAGCCCACCAGTCCGTGCTGGCCGGCCGGGAGCCCGGTACCAAAGCTGGCGAGGGAGGATGCAGTGGTAGAGGGAAAAGCGGAATCCAGGGCTACCGGCACCTTTCCCTGTCCCTGCTGCATCACGGACCGGAGGAAGGGGGTGTGCGCCGACTTCTGTTTCAGCAGGCCG
The DNA here is from genome assembly GCF_000876655.1 of Arthrobacter sp. SPG23. Classification (GTDB taxonomy): domain Bacteria; phylum Actinomycetota; class Actinomycetes; order Actinomycetales; family Micrococcaceae; genus Arthrobacter. The sequence continues at coordinate 147,130 of NZ_JYCN01000015.1, read as the reverse complement.
CGGCCCAGGCCATCTGCCAGGACCACGCATACCCGCTTGGCGGCAGGCAGGTTCAACCGGTTATCGAAGCCCTCAATCCCAAGGCTGGCTGCCGCACTGGTGAGGACTTCCGCGATGGAGCGTTGACCGAACGCGGGCGCCGCGGGCATCGACGAAGGAGCGGGGGTTCCCTCCGTGACGGCTATTGCTGACGGTTCGCTGTTGTTTCCGGGCGTCATCTCAGCGCTGGTGCCCGCGGCTGAGGCGGTTTCCGAAGACACCGGTGCGGGGTCGCGGCGCGGACACGGGGCTGTGCGGCACGGGCGCCGGCGAACCGGTGTTGACCGCACGAAGCGCCCGGGCGAACAGCTTGGCGTCCTGGACGGCCTGCAGGCCGTCAGCTTCGGCGCTGATGCGCAGCACAATGTCTTCCTGGGCGATGGTGCCGCTGTAGCCGTGGTCCGCCTCGCACTGCGGATCCCCGCAGCTGGCCGGTCCCATGTCCAGCCGCTGGCCGCCGGACCAGGCGATGGAGAGGGTGAGTTCCCGGACAGGATCGGAGGGCTTGTAGTTCTGCGGCTGGGCGTACATGTAGCTCAGCACCACGGAGCGGATCTGCGCCACGGGCACGGACTCGGTGGAGATTTGGGCGACGATCTGTTCCCCGGCCTCGTCCAACTGCTGGTCGTCAACGTGGGCGATGACCAGCATGTCGTCCGTCAGCACCAGCACGGTGATGTGGCGGCGGACTTCTGCCCGGTCGAAATGGGTCTCAAGGTGCACAAGGTGCGCCATGCAGTCGCGGCCGTCCAGTGCATCGTCAACAACATCGGCTACCAGCCGGGGGTAGAAGCCTGCCTGCTGGAGGGCCCCTTCAAGGCTCTGGCCCTGGGCACCGTGGTCATGCGCGTTATGGCTGTGCGGGGCCTGGTGGCCGGTTCGGGGTGCTTGCGGCTTCGACGTGGGAGGCTGGGGACTCATTACCCCATTTTCACAGATCGGCTGGGCACTTGCTAACTGTGCTAACTCCGCATCGCACGCCGGGCGCTGTCGGTCCGCTGGGCTGCGTTCGCGATCCGGACATCGGCCGCCAGGATCGATGCGCCCCGCGGGCCGGCCAGGACAGGATTGAACTCAACGAGCGCTATTTCGGGATGGTTGTCCTTGAGCCGGGTCAACCGCGCAGCGATGTCCTCCAGCGCCGCGACATCCACGGCCGGCAGGCCCTGGTAGCCAAACAGTTTCCGGGCTGCCCGCGGTGCGCGGATGAAATCGTGGACATCGGCGCCGGACAGCGGCGGCACCCGGTGGGCCCAGTCCTCCAGCAGGTTCACGGCGTCGCCGGCCAGTCCGAAGGAAACCACCGGGCCCAGCAGCGGATCCTCAATCGCCCGGAAGGTGCAGGCCTGCCCCACAGGCGCCATCGTCTGGACCTCCATGGACGGCGAGCCGTACGGCGCCAGGGCGCGGTGCATTTCAACGATGTTCCGCCGCAGGGAGTCCGCGTCCTGGATGTCCAGCCGCACCCCGCCCAGATCCAGCCGGTGGCGCAGTGCCGGGTCCGTTGTCTTGAGCACCACAGGCCAGCCCAACCGCTCCGCGGCCGCCACGGCCTGGTCCGGCGTCTCGAACCCCTCGGACGGGACAACGTGGATACCGTAATGGGCCAGCAGCGTTGCTGCCCTCGCAGGGTCAAGCTGCACCAGCTGTTCACCGGGGACGTCATGGAGCATTTCCTCAAGCCCGGTCCTGACACTTTCCGGGTCGCAGCCCTCCGGCTCCACGAACAGGCCCTGGTCGCGGTCCACCCACTCGGCATACTTGACCACGGCGGCGAGCGCTGCGACGGCGGCGCCGGGATTGGAGTAGCAGGGCACTGATCCGCTTGCGGACTCATGCTCCACGGAGTGGACCGGCCCGGCTTCGGCCCCCACCATTCCCTCGACGTAGACGGACGGGTCCAGGATCCCGGTGAACGCGGCAACCACCGGTTTCCCGGCTGCGGCGGAGCATTCCGCCAGGACTCCGGCGATTTTTTCCACGGTCAGGCCCCGTGCCGGCAGCAGCGCCACCACCACGGCGTGGACGGAGTCCGCAGCGAGTGTCCTGGCCAGGCTCTCGCGGAGGGCAGGCAGCGCCAGTGACATGCCGGCGTCGAGATCCACGTCGGTGACAATCTGTTCAACCCCGAGCCCGTTGGCTGCGGCACTGTCCGCCACCACTTTGCCGAGCGCGCGGGAGTTGCTGAAAACGGCGATGTCCGCCCCGGCAGGCAGCGGCTGGCCGGCCACAATCTGTGCCACGTCCATCAGCTGTTCAATGGTTTCAACCCGGATCACGCCGGACTGGCGCATCATCGCGTCCAGTGCGCCGGCGGGGGCCTGGGTGGTCCGCACCGCATGCCCCGGAGGCAGCTGGAGGCCCGTGGCGTCCGACTTGGCCACAATGACGGGCTTGGTGCGGGCAAGGCGCCGCGCCAGCCGGGAAAACTTACGCGGATTGCCGATGGATTCCAGGTACAGCCCCACCGCGGCCGTGTCGGCGTCGTCTTCCCAGAACTGCATCATGTCGTTGCCGGAGACGTCCGCCCGGTTGCCTGCCGACAGGAAGGTCGAGAGGCCCAGCCGGCGCCGGCTGGACGCCGCGTACAAGGCCACTCCGATGGCGGCGGACTGGCTGAACAGGCCCAGACCGCCGCGGCGCGGCAGGCTCGGCGCCATCGACGCATTCAGGGACACGGCGGGGTTGGTATTGACGATGCCCAGGGATGCCGGTCCGATCACGCGCATTCCATTGGATCTGGCCTGGCGGACCAGCTCGCGCTGCCGTGCCAGCCCGCGTTCGCCGTCGTCGGCGTACCCGGCCGTCGCCACCACAACGCCCTTCACGCCTGCGGCTGCGCAGTCAGCCACCACGTTCGGTACTTCCTCGTACGGCACGGCGATGATGGCCAGCCGGACAGGGTCCGGCACGTCGGAGAGCCTGGCGAAGGACAGCATGCCGGCGAGTTCGAGTGCCTCGGGGTTGATGGCATAGACCGGCCCGGTGAAACCGCCTTCGATGATGTGTTCGAGCAGCTGGTAGCCGATGGTGCCCCATTTGCGGCTGGCACCGATCACGGCCACCGACGACGGCGCCAGCAGCTCCTGGATGCTGCGCGCCTCCGCGCGGTGCTCCCGTGATTCCATCACGGCCCGGGACTTTTCCGTGGGGTCGATGTTGAACTCCAGGCTCACGACGCCGTCGTCGAAGTGCCTTTTGACGTCGTAGCCGGCGTCGGAGAAGACCATCAGCATTTTGCGGTTTTCCGGCAGCACTTCGGCACTGAACTTCCGGATCCCGTTTTCGCGGGCGGCGGCGGCCAGGTGCTCAAGCAGGATCGACCCGATGCCGCGGCCCTGGTGGGCGTCCGCTATATTGAAGGCAACCTCGGCTTCTTCGGGATCGGCCAGCCGGTCGTAGCGGCCGATGCCCAGGATTTCACCGCCGATGGTGATCACCAGCGCCACCCGGTCCTTGTAGTCCACTTCCGTGAAGCGCTTCAGCTCCTTGCTGGAGAGCCGCGCCTTGAAGGCGAAGAACCGCATGTAGATGGATTTTTGCGACTGGCCGGTATGGAAAGCCTGTACGGCGTCGGCATCTGCGGGGTGGATCGGGCGCAAATGAGCCGTCCCTCCGTCCCGCAGAACGACATCGGCTTCCCAATATTCCGGATATACGCCGTCCCCGGGCTGATCCACCATAGGCTTAGCCTAGCTAAAATTCGCCAGTAAACCGTTAAGGATCCACCAGCCCCATGGCCCGCCGCCAAAGTTCCGCCCCGGCAGGGGACGCCGTCCAGGACTACACCGAGAACATTGTTGACATCGACGTCACGTCGGAAATGGAAGGCTCGTTCCTCGAGTACGCCTATTCAGTCATCTATTCGCGGGCCCTCCCGGACGCCCGTGACGGCCTGAAGCCGGTGCAGCGGCGCATTCTCTACATGATGAGCGAGATGGGCCTGCGTCCGGACCGCGGCCACGTGAAGAGCGCCCGCGTGGTGGGCGAAGTCATGGGCAAGCTGCACCCGCACGGCGACACGGCGATCTACGATGCCATGGTGCGCATGGCACAGGACTTTTCGCTGCGGCTGCCGCTGATCGACGGCCACGGCAACTTCGGCTCGCTCGACGACGGCCCGGCGGCCCCGCGGTACACAGAGGCCCGCCTCGCGGCGGCGGCGCTCACCCTCACCGACCACCTCGACGAAGACGTGGTGGACTTTGTCCCCAACTATGACAACCAGCTGACCCAGCCGGATGTCCTCCCGGCGGCGTTCCCCAACCTGCTGGTCAACGGCGCCACCGGCATCGCCGTCGGCATGGCCACGAACATGGCCCCGCACAACCTCGTGGAGGTCATCTCCGCCGCCAGGCACCTGATCGCGAACCCGGAGGCCACCCTCGAGGACCTCATGCGCTTCGTCCCCGGCCCGGACCTGCCCACGGGCGGACGGATCGTGGGACTGGACGGCATCCGGGACGCGTATGCCACCGGCCGTGGCTCGTTCAAGACACGCGCCAAGGTGGAGGTGGAGCAGCTGTCCGCCCGCCGCACCGGCCTGGTGGTCACCGAACTTCCCTACATGGTGGGCCCGGAGAAGGTGATCGAGAAGATCAAGGACGCCGTCAATGGCAAGAAGCTGACCGGCATCAGCGACATCGTGGACCTCACCGACCGCAAGCACGGGCTGCGGCTGGTCATCGAACTGAAGAACGGCTTCAACCCGAACGCCGTGCTCCAGCAGCTGTACCGCTACTCGCCCATGGAAGATTCCTTCGGCATCAACAACGTGACGCTGGTGGACGGCCAGCCCCAGACGCTGGGGCTGGTGCAGCTCCTCTCCGTCTACGTCGACCACCGCATCACCGTGGTGCGGCGCCGGACGGCCTTCCGGCTGGCAAAGAAAAAGGACCGCCTCCACCTGGTGGAGGGCCTCCTGATCGCCATCGTGGACATCGATGAGGTCATCCAGATCATCCGGTCCTCCGACGAGGTTGCCGCCGCCCGCGAACGCCTCATGTCCATCTACGACCTCACCGAGATCCAGGCGAACTACATCCTGGAACTCCGGCTCCGGCAGCTGACCAAGTACTCCCGGATCGAGCTCGAAAAGGAGCAGGACCAGCTCAAACGCGAAATCGCGGAACTGGAGGCCATCCTCGGTTCGGACCAGCGCCTGCGCGAACTGGTGTCCGACGAACTCGGCGACATTGCCGAGAAGTACGGCACGCCCCGCCGGACAGTCCTGCTCGAGTCCGAAGCGGTCTCCCCCACCGTCGCCGCGCTGGCTGCTGCGCCCGGCGGCAAGGGCAAGGCGGCCCCGCTCGCACTCGAAATCGCCGACGACCCCTGCTGGGCCATCCTGACCGCCAGCGGACAGATCGCCCGGACCTCCAACCAGGAACCCCTCGCCGAGTCCGGACCGCGGTCAAAGCACGACGTCTTCCGGTCCGTGGTGAAAACCTCCGCGCGCGGCGAGATCGCCGCCGTCACATCCCTGGGCAGGATGCTGCGCCTCCAGGTCATGGACATGCCCGTACTGCCGCCGATGTCCGGGCTTCCCAACCTGGCCGGCGGCGTGCCCGCCAAGGACTTCATCACCCTGCTGAAGGGTGAAACGCTGGTTGCGTTCGCTCCGCTGGACTCCGTGCTGGCGATCGGTACGGCGCAGGGCATCGTCAAACGCGTGCAGCCCGACTACCCCCTCAACCGCGAGGACTGGGAAGTCATTGCCCTCAAGGACAAGGACACGGTGGTGGGCGTTGAACCCGCCGGGTCCGACGACGTCGACCTCGTGTTCCTGACCAGGCAGGCCCAGCTGCTGCGCTTCAGCGCGGCAAATGTCCGGCCGCAGGGCCGCACCGCGGGCGGCATGGCGGGGATCAAACTGGCCGCCGGGGACCAAGTGCTGTTCTTCGGCACCGTCGCCCCGGGCGACGAGGACGCCGTTGTGGTGACGGTGTCCGGGACCGAAGGCGCCCTGCCGGGCACGGCTCCCGGGGCCGGGAAAGTCACTGCTTTTGCGGAGTACCCGGCCAAGGGCCGGGCCACTGCCGGAGTCCGTGCGCACCGCTTCCTGAAGGGCGAGGATACCCTCCTCATCGCGTGGGCAGGACACGGCCCGGCCAAGGCGTCCTCGCTGGCCGGGGTGGCGCGGTCGCTGCCGCAGGAACACGGCCGCCGGGACGGCTCCGGCATCCCGCTGTCGCAGGCAGTGGACGCCATTGGGCCCAGCATGACGTGGCCCTAGACTACTGGCATGCCTATCATCCCTGACGAAAAGGACTGGACCTGGGTGCTGACCCGGGTCTGCCCGGAATGCGGTTTCGACGCCTCAACGGTCACGCCGGCCACGGTTCCCGGGAGTGTCACCAACATGCTTCCCCGCTGGCGGGCGGCGCTGCGCCGGCCGGACGTCGCGGAACGCCCGGACGACGCCACGTGGTCCGTACTGGAGTACGCATCCCATGTCCGGGACGTCTTCAGCCTTTTCGACCACCGGCTGAACATGATGCTCAGCGAGGACAACGCCCGCTTCGAGAACTGGGACCAGGACAAGACCGCCGTGGAGCAGGACTACGCCAACGCGGACCCCGCGGTCGTCAGTGTTGAACTGACATCCGAGGGGGAGCAGATCGCGGGGTCGTTCGCCGCAGTGCACGAAGACGAATGGGGCCGGAAAGGCTTCCGGAGCAACGGTTCGGAGTTCACCGTCATGACCCTCGCGCAGTACTTCCTGCACGACGTCGTCCATCACCTGCACGACATCGACGCCTGACGTCCGCAGCTGACGACAGTTGGCTGAGGACCGGATCAGCTGCCCTCCGGAAGCTCCTTGTCCCAGGCCAGGCTCCGGTTGACTGCGGCGTACCCCATCTTTTCGTAGAGGGCCAGTGCACCGGTGGGATTCTCTGAATCGACATCCAGGGAAGCGCGGTCCATCCCGGCCGCCGCAAAGCGCCGCATCGCGTCAGCGAGCAGGGCTTGGGCGATACCGCGTCCGCGATACTCACGGCGGACGCCCAGCAGGTCCGTGTAGCCCTCGCTGTAGCCACGGGACGCCGCGCTGCCCGGATCGTGGCTGGCCAGCTGGTAGCCCGCGACGGTCCCTGAGGCCCGGTCCAGGACCACGGCGCTCAGGTCCGGCCTCGCCTGCGGATCATTGACGGTGAAACCCCAGGACTCCTCATCCCGCGGCTCGCTGCCCCAATGGTCGCGGAAGGCCGCGTTGTGGGCCTGCCGGACGCCTTCACTGAGCTCCGCGTGCATGGTCACGAGGTCCAGCCCGTCATCGAGCCGCACCTCCGGAAGGGCAGTGCCCTCCAGGCGCCGGTGCATCTCGTTGAAATAGCGGACCACCCGGAATCCGGATTTGCGGAGCAGCTGCTGCTGGTGCTCGTGCTGCTGCTCCATGTGGATCCGCAGACGCGGCACGGGGCGTTCCCGCAAGGGCTCATTGTCCCCGGGGGCGCCGTCCCCAGGTGCGCTATCCTCCGCGAAGCGCTGGAGGGTCCGCTCGCTCAGCCATCCCAGCAAGGCCGTGCCGATCCCCCGGCGCTGCCAGGCGGGGTCGACACAGCCGAAGCCGTAGGCTTTGTCGCCTTCCCTGTTCTTCGTGATGCGGGCATAGGCGCGGGGAACCTTCCCGCCATCCAGCAACAGGATGGTGTTGGCGGCCGGAGGGTTCTTTTTCGACTGCAGGATCTGCTCGAGGTCGGCGGCGCGCTCGAACCACACCGGCCTTTCAGCCTCGGCCGTCCGGGCGATCAGGGCAGCCCACGCCTCAATGTCACCCTCCGCCGCAGGACGCCACACCAAACCCGCCCGGGTGAGTGCATTTCGCCAGGATCCCGGCACCGGGGCATCGTCGTTCAGCATGGCAACAGGCTAGCTGCCGGCCCCGCCCCGCGCCAGAACCGGAACGACGACGGTGCCCGCTCCTGCGTCAAGGTCCAGCCTGCGGTCCGCCGGGTCAATGTCGTCAGGATTGTGGGTGACCAGCACCACGGTCCGCCGGGTGAGCCCCCTGCGGAGGTCAGCCAGCATTTCCCTGCCCGCCTCCGCGTCCAGGTGCGCGGTGGGTTCGTCCAGCAGGATCACATCGGCGCCGGTCATGAGCGTCCTGGCGACAGCCAACCGCTGGCGTTCGCCGCCGCTCAGGAACGCGCCGCCGGGCCCGATCCGGGTGTCGGCACCGTCCTCCAGCCGGCGCAGCAGCGGCTCGAGCCCCACGGCAGCCAGGGCCTCGGCCATCTCCTCTTCGGCCGTGCCGGCCGCGCCCTCCGGCCGGCCCAGCAGGAGGTTGCCGCGGATGGTGGAATCGAAAAGGTGGGCTTCCTGCGGGCACCATGCCACCCGTCCGCTGACTGCAATCCGTCCGGAGCGCGGCGGCAGGAACCCGAGCATAACGGCCAGCAGGGTGGATTTTCCGGATCCGGAGGCGCCTGTCACGGCCAGCCACCGGCCGGGTTCCGCGGTCGCGGAGACTCCCGTGAAGACCACCGGTCCTGCGGGCCAGGCCGCGGACAGGGCCTGGAGCTCCAGGCCCGGCTGCCCGCCGGAGCGCGGGTCGACTAGCTCCAGCCCGCCGGTCCCGGCGTTCGATGCTTGTGCCCCCCTTGCCCGGGCATCGGATATGCCTGGTTCGCCTGTGGCGGGGGCATCCAGCACACCGGCCTCGCTGATCCGGTCCAGGACCTGGCGGAGCGCCGGGTACTGGCGGACCGCCGTCGTGATGGCGGCGTACGGATCCACCAGGGCGAGCTGCAGCAGGACCACGACGGCGGCGGTGGCCGGTGCTACGGAGCCGTCCATCACCTGGGGTCCGGCCAGCACAGCACTGGCCAGGGCGGCGGCGCCGCAGGCCAGGACAGTGAGCGCCTGGCCCAGTCCTTCCGCCCACGCGGAGCGCTGCGAGGCGGCGGTTGCCTCCTTGTCGGCGTCGCCGATGGCGGCCAGCACCGGGCCCGCAACACCGTTGGCGTGCAGTTCGGCCCGCGCATCCAGCGCTGCGGCAACGTCACGCAGGACCCCGGAACGCAGCCGTTGTTCGGCCTGGGCGGACATCCTGTCCGTCAGGAGGGCAGCCGCCGGTGCGGCCACCAGGGACACCAGCGCGGCGGCGATGGCTGCCGGCAGCGCCACCGGCAGCAGCAGCGCAGTGGCCGCCACGGCAGAGGCCCCCACCGCTACTGCTGTAACGGGCGGCAGGACGACCCGGGGAAGCAGGTCCCGTACGGTGTCGACGTCGTCAATCACTGTGCCCAGGACGTTGCCGCCCTGCAGGAGCCGGCGCAGGGAGAGGGCCCGGCGGCTCAGCGAATCCCACAGCCGGCCGCGCAGCCTGGTGAGCGAGGCGAACACGGCGTCGTGCAGCAGGAGCCGCTCGGTGTAGCGCAGGACGGCCCTGCCGATGCCGAAGAACCGCACACCCACGATGGCGGTGAGGAGGTAGAGAATGGGCGGCTGCTCGCTGGCCCGGATGATGAGCCAGCCGGACAGGCCCGCAAGGGCCACCGCGAACAACGCCGCCAGGACCCCCACGATGCCGGCCGCGCCGAATTTGAGGGACTCCGGCCGCAGGAGCCGGAAGATCCGGGCCGGGGTGTTGGCGCTGGCCGGAGCCGGGACAGCGCCGCCGTCATCCGCAGGCGTGCGGGCCGCGGTGCCGGCGGGCGTGGCCGCCGGGGGTGACGGCGGGCGTGGCCGGAGTGCCGTCCGCTGTCCGACCGGCGGCCGGTTCCACCGCCCGCGCCGGGGCAGAGGCCGCCCTCACTGCCACTACATGGTCCGCGAGTTCCCGGGTGATCCGGTCGTGGGCCACCAGCAGGACGGTGGCCCGGCCGCGCAGCTTCCGGATGGCTTCGTTGACCACGTTGGCGGATTCGCGGTCCAGGTGCGCAGTGGGTTCGTCGAGCAGCAGCAGCATGGCACCGGCCTCAATCCGCGCCAGGCCACGCGCCAGGGCAACCCTGCGCAGCTCCCCCGGACTGAGCTCGGCGGGGTGCTTTCCGGCCAGGTGTCCTGCTCCGGCTGCCACGAGGCAGCGCTGTGCGGCAGCGGCAGAGTCAGCGGCAGCGGTGCCGGTGTCGGCACCGTCCGTCAGGTAGAGCCGCACTTCGGCCAGGACGCTTGTCGCCACCATGACCGGGTGCTGAGGCACCCAGGCCACGTCCGACCGCACGAACCCCGCAATGCGTCCGCTCACCACAGCACCGCCGCCGGTGCCAACGGTTCCGGCCAGGACGCCCAGGATGGTGCTCTTGCCCGCGCCGCTGGCGCCGTCGAGGGCGGTGATCCGGCCTGCAGGCGCCTCAAAGCTGAGCGGTCCGACGGCGGGTTCCAACCGTCCGCCATAAGTCACCGTCAGGCCCCGGACGGTAATCACCGGAAGGTCCGCGCCGACGTCGGACGCCTTCCCCGGGGGCTGCAGGCTGCCTTCCGCACTGAGGCCGTCCCGCGGCACCAGCGGCTGGACTTCAGGCGCATCCATGACCCCGGTGACCTCGGCCAGGGCGGCACGGCCGTCGTCGCTGGCGTGGTGGGCGGTGCCCAGTTCCCGCAGCGGCAGGTAGCAGTCGGGTGCCAGGATGAGGGCCAGCAGCCCGGCCTCCAGCGGCATGTCCCCGTGCACCAGGCGCACGCCGATGAAGACGGCCACAACGGCCACCGAGATCGTGGCGATCAGTTCGAGGGCCAGGGCGGAAAGGAAGGCCGTCCGGAGGGTTTCCATGGTGCGGGACCGGTACTGCTCGGAAATATCCTCCAGCGCCTTGCGCTGGGCGCTGGCCCGGCCCAGCCCCACCAGCACGGGCAGCCCTTTGGCCAGTTCCAGCATGTGGCCCGACAACCGGGCCAGGGCCGATTGCGCGGCCCGGACCCGGTCCTCGGTATAGCGTCCGATCAGCACCATAAAGACAGGTACCAGCGGCACGGTCAGCACGATCACCACCGCGCTGACCCAGTCGGCGAACAGGACGCGGGCGCCAAGCAGGAGCGGGATGGCGGCGCAGTTGACAAGGGCCGGCAGGAACTGCGTGTAGTAGCTGTCCAGCGCGTCGAGGCCCCTGGTGGCCAGGATGGCCAGGCCGCCGTCGGACGGACCTGCAGCACGCGTGCCGTTCCTCAACGCACGTTCCAACAAGGCGGCGCGCAGTTCTTCCTTGACCCCGAGGGCGGCCCGGCGGGACGCGACGCCCTGCGCCCACACAGTCAGGGACCGAAGGATCACGCCGGCAAGTCCCCAGCCCAGCTGGTCTGCCCACGCCGGGCTCTGGGTTACCAGCCCGGCCAGGACGGATGCCACGGCCTGGCCCATCAGCACCAGTGACAGCGCCTTGAGTGCTGCGAGGAGGCCCAGCCAGTAGAGGGCCAGTCGGTTTGCGGGTCCGGCCGGGAACTGCGGTCTCATGTGGTCCTAGTCCTTGGGTGCCAGCGCCCTGGCGGCGATGGCGGGAAGGAAGCTGTGGGCTTCCGGAATGTGCGCGGCGCTGACACGGCGGCGGAACACCCAGTAGGTCCAGGCCTGGTAGGCCAGCACCAGCGGCAGTCCCACGCAGGCCACGATGCTCATGAGTCCCAGGGTGTAGTCGGAGGATGAGGCATTGGAAATGGTCAGGTTGAAGTCCGGGCTGATGGTGGAGGGAAGCACCACCGGGAAGGCCGCACCGAAGATGGAGGCGCTGCCCAGGAGCAGGAACACCCCGAGCGACAGGAACGCCTTCCCTTCCAGGCCGTTCCGGCCAAATTGCCAGGCGAACACTGCTGCCACAACGGCAGCGGCAACCGCCGCGACGGTCCACACCTCGCCGCTGAGAAGCTGGACGCTGATGGCCCAGCCGGCGATGGGGAGCAGGAGGACCGGCAGGAGCCGGACAAACCAGTTGCGGGCACGGTGCCTGACGTCGCCGTCGGTCTTCAGCGCCAGGAACGCCAGCGCGTGCAGCAGGGAGAAGCACACCACGGCAAGCCCGCCCAGGACGGCGTAACCGCTGAACCAGGCGAACGGTCCGCCTTCGCGGTCACCGTTGGCGTTGAGCGGAAGCCCGGTGGTGGTCAGGGCCAGTGCCGCGCCCACGCCGAAAGCGGCAACGAGGGAGCCGGCCGCAATGGCCCAGTCCCACACCGCGCGCCAGCGGTCCGTGTCCACCTTGCCGCGGTATTCGAAAGCCACGGCCCGGAAGATGAGGGCCACGAGGACCAGCAGCAAGGGAAGGTAGAGGGCGGAGAACAGGGAGGCGTACCAGAGCGGGAAGGCGGCGAACGTGGCGCCGCCGGCGGTCAGCAGCCATACCTCGTTGCCGTCCCAGACGGGTCCGATCGTGTTGAGCAGGACGCGGCGTTCGGTGTTGTTGCGGGCGAAGAGCTTCATCAGCATGCCGACGCCGAGGTCGAATCCTTCGAGAAAGAGGTATCCCGTCCACAACACCGCGATGGCGATGAACCAGATGGTGGGCAGCAGTTCCATTGTCGAATTTCCTCTGCGCTTAGTAGGCGAATGCCAGGACGTCGTCGGAGCCGCCGGGTTTGCCGGTGCCGGAGCCCGGTGTGGCGTCCTCGTTTTCGTCAACCGGGGCGTGGGCGAGTTCGGGCATGGCGGACACGACGCCGCCGCGGATGTACTTCACCAGCAACTTCACCTCCACCACCAGCAGCACGGCGTACACGGCCGTCAGGACCACCAGGGAGGTGAGCAGTTCCCCGGCGGAAACGCCGGGTGAGACGGCGGCAGCGGTGAACATGAAGACCTGGTCGATGCCGCTGGGATCGGGATTGGGTGCCACAACGAACGGCTGGCGGCCCATTTCGGTGAAGATCCAGCCGGCGGCATTCGCGCCGAACGGCGCCAGGATGCCGACGACGGCGAGCCGCATCAGGCCGCGGGAGGCCGGCACGGTGCCCTTGCGGGTCACCCAGAGGGCCACAAGTGCCGCCAGGGCGGCCAGCCCGCCGAATCCGATCATCATCCGGAAGCCCCAGTAGGTCACTTCCATGACCGGAACGTACTCGATTTCCTGCCCGGCCCGGTCACCGTAGATGGGGTTGTCCGGAAGGTGGGTTCCGTAGTCGGCCTTGTACTGGTCCAGCAGGCTGTTGACGCCCTTCACCTCGGTGGTGAAATCGCCCTTGGCGAGGAAGGACAGAATCCCGGGAACTTCGATGACAGCGACGATGTCGTCGCAGTTCTTCGAGCCGAGGTTGCCGACGCTCAGGACAGAGAAGCCGGTGCCGTCGTGGCAGGCAGCCTCGGCCGCGGCCATTTTCATGGGCTGCTGTTCGAACATGAGCTTGCCCTGGAGGTCTCCGGTGAGGGCCGTGCCGGCGAAGGAAATCATGGCAACTACGGCGCCGATGCGCAGCGAGCGGATCCACACCTTGTGGTCAGCCTTGTCCCGGCCCGGGATGTCCGCTTCACCGGGAATGACCTTGCCGTCCGCGCCCACGGTGTCGATCCCGTCATGGCGTCGGCGCCACAGGTGGTACCAGGCAATGCCCAGCAGGAAGCCTCCGGCCACGGCCAGGGCACCGAAGAGGGTGTGCGGGACGGCGACGAGGGCGGTGTTGTTGGTGAAAACGGCCCAGGCGTCGGTCATGACCGGGCGCCCGTTGATCATTTCCACACCGACGGGGTGCTGCATCCAACTGTTGGCCACGATGATGAAGTACGCGGAGAACACGGAGCCCACCACAGCGATCCAGAGGCAGGCAAGGTGGACTCCCCTTTTGAGCTGCTTCCAGCCGAAGATCCACAGCCCCAGGAAGGTGGATTCCACGAAGAAGGCCAGGAGCGCCTCGAGCGCCAGCGGCGCCCCGAAAACGTCGCCGACGAAGCGGCTGTACTCGCTCCAGGCCATTCCGAACTGGAACTCCTGCACGATGCCGGTGGCAACGCCCATGATGAAGTTGATGAGGAAGAGTTTCCCCCAGAACTTGGTCATGCGCAGATACTCCGGTTTGCCGGTGCGGTACCAGACCGTCTGGATGACTGCCACCACGAGGCCCAGCCCGATGGTCAGCGGGACCATCATGAAGTGGTACACGGTGGTGATTCCGAATTGCCAGCGTGCGATTTCCAAAGCGTCCAAGGCAGTCCCTACTTTTGGCTAGGCTTTCATCAGTCCAAGTCTTCTACATCTCGTAGAAGACCAACTTCTACAGAGTGTAGAACACTTTCGGCATGCAGTGTAAACAACAGTTCCACTGGCCGCAGCCACTGGCAAGGGTGCGACGCGCCGACTGTTCTACCTCATGTAGAAAGAAAGTCCAAAAAGAGGTAAATTTAGAACTTAAGTATTCGAACTACGCTCCGCGATCGCCGCTCCGGCTTCGCGGATCGGACCTTTAAGAAGGATGTACGGAATGGCAAGTCTTGGTGAACTGGAACGGGCAGTGATGGATCTGCTCTGGGCAGGCCAGGAAGCGGCCACCGCCAACACCCTGAGGGACCTGCTGGCGCAGAGCACCCAGGCCCAGGGCGGCACCGCCGGCCACGAAGGCAAGGATCTCGCGGTCACCACCGTTCTGACCGTGCTGTCACGGCTGGAGAAGAAGGGGCTGGTTGAGCGCGAACGCGGCACCCGTCCCCACCGCTACCAGGCCGTCTCCAGCCGGGCGGACCACACCGCAGAGCTGATGCATGAAGTTCTGGGCTCGGCGCCGGACCGCGAAGCCGTCCTTGCCCGCTTCATTGGCTCCGTCACCGAAAGTGAAGCCGAAACTCTGCGCAAACTGCTTGGCCACATCTAATAGCGCATGTTCTGGACCTCATATTTGCTGGCGGTCCTGGCGATAGTCCTGGCGTGGCCGGTGCCTATCCTTCTCTCGCGCGCGCAATGGCCGGCCCGGTCACCGTTCACCGCCATGCTGCTCTGGCAGGCAATCGGCCTCGCCGGCGGCCTGTCAATGATTGGCGCCATGCTGGTCTACGGCCTCGAGCCGATCGGTGACAATCTCCTGGCCGGCCTGGGCGCACTGGCCGGCATGGTCCTTTTTAATGCGCCCACGACGGCGCTGGGCTTCTGGCATCTTTTCGCGCTGTCGGCAGCCGCCCTCCTCACTGCCCACCTCGTTTTCACCTTACTGCTCACCTACTACCGGATCGAACGCCAGCGCAGGCGCCACCGCGAGCTCCTGGCGCTTCTGGCGTCCCCGTCGACGGACGGTCCCGGAACCGTGGTCATCAACCACGATTCCCCCGTGGCCTACTGCCTCCCCGGCGGCGCCCGCTCCGTCACGGTCTTGAGCGACGGCCTGATGGCGGCCCTGGAGCCTGCGGAACTGCGTGCAGTGCTAATCCACGAAAACGCCCACCTGAGCCAGCGCCACCACCTCCTGCTGTGGGCTTTCGCGGCGTGGCGCCAGGCCCTCCCCTGGCTTCCGACCACCCGCCTCGCCCAGGAAGCCGTGAGCTCGCTGATCGAAATGCTCGCCGATGACGTCGCGCTGAAGACCGAAAGCAAAGCCACGTTGATCAAGGCCATTGCCATTGTTGCCAGCGGGCCAAGCGGTGTGCCCGCCAGCCGGGTGGCATTCAACGGCGGCGCCGGACTTCCATCTGCAGCAGACGGAATTGTCGACGGCGGCATCCAGGGGGCGTCCGGAGGCGCCGGTTCAGCCGGCACCACAGCATCCAGGGTGAGCCGGCTCCTGTCCCCCAAGGACCCGCTGCCGGCACCGCTGCGGGCCCTTGTCCTGGCGTGCTGCCTGCTGCTGCTGGCGGTGCCCACAGCCCTGCTGATCGTCCCGGGGCTGCTCGGCTAGCAGGACACCCGGCCGCCCCGTGGGCGGCCGGACGGCAGTCGGCCGCCGGATACTGCCTGGCCGCTACTACCCGGCTGTCCGGTTCCAAGGGTCAGGCGTCGATCCGCTCCCGGTCCAGGCTCGCGGCGCCGGCGATGATGAAGTCCTTGCGCGGCGCGACGTCCGAGCCCATCAGCAGGTCGAACGTTTCCTCGGCCTGCTTGGCGTTTTCGATCCCCACCTTCCGAAGTGTCCGGTGGCGCGGGTCCATGGTGGTTTCCGCCAGCTGTTCGGCGTCCATTTCACCCAGGCCCTTGTAGCGCTGGATGGGCTCCTTGTAACGCTTGCCCTCCTTGGCCAGCCGGGCCAGCAGGACGTGGAGCTCGGCCTCGGAGTAGGTGTAGATCATCTCGTTGGCTTTCTGCCCCGCGTTGATCACCTCCACCCGGTGCAGCGGCGGCACTGCGGCGAACACCCGGCCCTCATCGATCATGGGCCGCATGTAACGGAAGAAGAGCGTGAGGAGCAGAGTGCGGATGTGGGCGCCGTCCACGTCGGCGTCGGTCATGAGGATCACCTTGCCGTAGCGTGCGGCGCTGATGTCGAAGCTGCGCCCTGACCCTGCACCCACCACCTGGATCAGCGCGGCGCACTCGGCGTTGGACAGCATGTCCCCCACCGAGGCCTTCTGGACGTTGAGGATTTTGCCGCGGATCGGCAGCAGTGCCTGGAAGTCGGAGGAGCGGGCAAGCTTGGCTGTTCCCAGCGCGGAGTCACCCTCCACGATGAACAGCTCCGAGCGGACCACGTCATCGGTGCGGCAATCGGCGAGCTTCGTGGGCATCGATGACGTCTCCAGTGCGTTCTTCCGGCGTTGCGTCTCCTTGTGGACGCGCGCCGAAATGCGGGACTTCATCTCGCTGACGATTTTCTCCAGGAGGAGCGCGGACTGGGCCTTGTCATTGCGGTTGGCCGAGTTCAGCTTCGCGTTGATCTCCTTCTCCACCACCCGGGCCACAATGGCCCGCACCGCGGACGTGCCGAGGATCTCCTTGGTCTGGCCCTCGAACTGCGGCTCGGCCAGGCGTACGGTCAGCACGGCAGTCAGCCCTGCGAAAATGTCATCTTTCTCGATCTTGTCGTTGCCTGCCTTGAGCTTGCGGGCATTCGCCTCAACAGCCTTGCGGAAGGTCTTCACCAGTGCCTGTTCGAACCCGGACTGGTGCGTCCCGCCCTTGGGAGTGGAGATGATATTGACGAAGCTGCGGACCGTGCTGTCATAGCCGATTCCCCAGCGGAGAGCCACGTCCACTTCACAGTCGCGTTCCACCTCGGCCAGCTGGCTGTGGCCCCGCTCGTCCAGGACCGGAACGGTTTCCTTGAACTTGCCCGAGCCGTGCAGCCGCCAGGTGTCGGTGACCGCAGGATCCGCGGCGAGGAAGTCCACGAACTCGGAGATGCCGCCGTCGTGATGGAAGATTTCCTCGTGGCCGCCCAGCTCGCCCGGCGTGCCCGGGATCCTGCGCTGATCGCGGACGGTCAGCTTCAGGCCCGGGATGAGGAAGGACGTCTGCCGGGCCCGTGCGGCCAGCTCGTCGTACGAGAATTTGGCGTCCGGGGTGAAGATCTGGCGGTCAGCCCAGTAGCGGATCCGGGTGCCGGTGACCCCGCGCTTGGCCTTGCCCACGACGTCCAGGACGGAGTCATTAACGAACGGTTCGAACGTCGCAGCGGGGTCGGGCTTCGTCCCGGGGTCCTTGAACCGCCCCGGCTCACCGCGCCGGAAGGACATTTTGTAGGTCTTCCCGCCGCGGTCCACTTCCACGTCCAGCCGGGAGGACAGCGCATTGACCACCGAGGCGCCCACACCGTGCAGGCCGCCGGACGCCGTGTAGGAGCCGCCGCCGAACTTTCCGCCGGCGTGCAGCTTGGTGAAGACAACCTCGACGCCGGTCAGTCCGGTCTTGGGTTCGACGTCGATGGGAATACCGCGTCCGTCATCGTGGATCTCGACGGAATTGTCGGCGTGGAGGATGATCTTGATGTCGTGGCCGAACCCGGCCAGCGCCTCGTCGACGGAGTTGTCGATGATCTCCCACAGGCAGTGCATCAGGCCGCGGGAGTCGGTGGAACCGATGTACATGCCCGGGCGCTTACGGACGGCCTCGAGGCCTTCCAGTACAGACAGGTGCCGGGCGGTGTAATCAGAACTTGGTGCCACGGGTTGTGAACTCCTTCAGTGACGGGACTACTAATGCTTTTGACGCTCTTCCTAGGTTAGTCGGCCCGCGCCGGGACGCCCGCCAGCCACTCCAGCAGCCGCTGCAACGCGCGGTCCCCGTTACGGAACGGTGATACGCGCACAGCGAAAGTGATCCATCCTTGTCATGGTTTTGCTTCGAATGCTGGTTATATAGATATACAGATCTACTAAGGAGGCCGAAATGACAACAGCAGTTGCGGACCGCACGCTCAACGCACTGGACCGGTGCGATCGTTGCGGAGCACAGGCGTACGTCCGGGTTGTTCTTGAGTCCTCCGGCGGGGAGCTGCTCTTCTGCGGCCACCACGCACGGGCAGTCGAAGCGACGCTCAAGCCGCTGAGTTCCGACTGGCACGACGAGACGGGCCGGCTTCACGAGAAGCCGCCGGTATCGGTGGACTAAGCAACTCTCCGGTTAGAACAGGGCTCCTCCGCTTCGGAGGGGCCCTGTTTGCTTGCCGTCGACTTCCGGACGATGCCACGACATGGGAAAGGCCCCGCCAATTGGCGGGGCCTTTCCCATGTGTGAGTGCGGGTTAGTCCAGGTAGTCGCGCAGGACCTGGGACCGGGACGGGTGCCTCAGCTTGGACATCGTCTTCGATTCGATCTGGCGGATACGCTCACGCGTCACTCCGTAGACCTTGCCGATTTCGTCTAAAGTCTTCGGCTGTCCGTCGGTGAGGCCGAACCGCATGGCGACAACGCCGGCTTCGCGCTCGGAGAGGGTGTCCAGCACCGAGTGCAGCTGTTCCTGCAGCAGGGTGAAGCTCACCGCGTCGGCCGGGACCACGGCCTCGGAGTCCTCGATGAGGTCACCGAATTCCGAGTCGCCGTCTTCGCCCAGCGGCGTGTGCAGGGAAATCGGCTCGCGGCCGTACTTCTGGACCTCGACGACCTTTTCGGGTGTCATGTCCAGTTCGAGGGCCAGCTCTTCGGGCGTAGGTTCGCGCCCGAGATCCTGCAGCATCTGGCGCTGCACACGGGCCAGCTTGTTGATGACTTCGACCATGTGCACCGGAATACGGATGGTGCGGGCCTGGTCGGCCATGGCGCGCGTGATGGCCTGGCGGATCCACCAGGTGGCGTAGGTGGAGAACTTGAAGCCCTTGGTGTAGTCGAACTTCTCGACCGCACGGATGAGGCCCAGGTTGCCTTCCTGGATGAGGTCGAGGAAGAGCATGCCGCGGCCGGTGTAGCGCTTGGCCAGGGAGACGACGAGACGGAGGTTGGCCTCCAGCAGGTGGTTCTTGGCACGCTTGCCGTCGTGGATGACGAACTCGAGCTCGCGCTTGAGCTTCGGATCCATGGAGCCGTCGTCAGCCGCGATCTTCTCTTCGGCGAACAAGCCCGCCTCGATGCGAAGGGCGAGGTCCACTTCCTGTTCAGCGTTCAGCAGGGCAACCTTGCCGATTTGCTTCAGGTAGTCCTTGACGGGGTCGGCCGTAGCACCGGCGGACATGACCTGCTGGACAGGCGCGTCGTCGTCATCGGCGTCGGAGTAGACGAAGCCGGACCCGGTGGCAGCGGCACCGGTCTTGCTGGCGGCTTCCTCCTCGCTCAGTTCGGACGGATCCGGAGTGACGTCGTCAAGATCTTCATCAAGTTCGACATCCTCTGTATCGTCGTCGTCCGACGTGCGCGTCTTGCCGGCCTCGGCGGCAGCCTTGGCGCCGGGCTTGGGTCCGCGCTTTTTGGGCTCGGGTTTGGCCGGGGCGCCGCCCTCGGCGGAAGCAGCATCCTTGACAGCCTTATTGGCTGCACGCGTGGCGGCACGCTTGGCGCTCGTCGCCGCCTTCTTCTCCTCAGGGGACAATTCGGCCTGGTCGGCGGGTTCCTTCTTCGCGGAAGACGGGGTCACAGAAAACCTTTCTAGCGGCGGTCTGTGGAATCACCATGCGGGCAACACCACTATGACCCTGTCAAGTCCGTGATTCACATCAGGTGCGATCGCGGCCGGCAGAGTCATTAAGTAGAACTGCCGGAACGGCCGTAATGTTCCCGTTTCCGGGCATCACTACATGCACTTGATTCACGGACCCAACCGGGTCTCGGCAACCATTGTCTCATGATTTTCCCAATCGGCGCCTCACGGCGGTCCGCAGGCCCCAATGTTTCGGCCGGGCTGCCTTGCCCTGCCGGGCGTCCGCCCGGACAGCCCGGCCCTACGCCGCGTCTGTTTCGAACTTCTGCCACGCGGCGTCGCGGCGCCCTGCCCATCCGCAGAGGGTCCCCCGGCTGACCAGTTCGGACAAGAGCCCAGCCAGCCGGTATCCGGGGTGCACTGCGAGGGCCTGGTCCAACAGGGCATGGGCAAACGAGCCCCTGCCCCGGCACCATTCGATCCAGCCCCGTCCCGTCAGCGACGCCGCACCGCCTTCGCCTCCGCCTGCCGCACCCAGCTGCAGAAGGACCACTTCCAGCGTCCGCATCCGGTTCCAGCGCGGTGAAGCCGGCGCCAGCCCCAACAGCACGTCCCCGTAGCCGGGGACCGGGTAGGCAGCATCCTCAGCCGGGGACGCCGCCGGTAGTCCGCCCAGGGGCGGTGACACCACCGGCAAGTCACCGTCCGGTTCGAAGATCCCGAAGTCCTCCGCACCCTGCTCCGCTGCCTGCCGGCCCGCTGCGCTCATCACCAGTACGGCGTCCCGCCAATGGGGCACACGCAACGAAGCCCGCAGGTACCCGGCCAGCGTTGCCGGAAGGATCGTCCCCGGGTCAGCTGCCAGTACGCGCCCCCAGACATCCAGGACCATGGCGAACTGGGATCGGCTCCCCCGGAGGGCAACAAGTTCCCCGGCCCAGCGCTCTTCGGCTTCCAGCACGGACCCGTCGGCCCGGGCCGCCACAGGCGGGGCAACGGCTGCGACGGAAGGGTCCTCCCCCACGCTGCTGCCCCGGAAAACCATCTCGGCGTTCAGCCTGCTTTCCCTGATCTCTTCCACCGAGCGCCCGGGAAACGGGCAGCAGGACGGGTCAAAGCAATGCGCGTTCCGCCAGAAGACCTCTCCGACATACCAGGCGTCGCGGACCGGACGCCCGGATAATTCCAGCTCCACCTCCAGTGCTGCCACAAGCCATGCCAAAGTCCCCTCCGCCGGCACTCCGGCGGGAACACCGCCGGGAACAGAATCTGCGCCGGCGAACCATCCTTCATCGCTGAAGAGCACCAGCAGGGTGCCGTCGGCGTCGTGGTCCGCTTCAAGATACTCCCTGACAGTGCGCGCAAACCGGCGCAGCCCCGCATCAGAGTCGAGTACGGGCAAGTCCACGCGGAGGGTGGCGCCGAGGCGTTTCCCCTGCATGGTCATGGCCACCAGGCTGTTGGCCGGCCAGTAGCCGAGGGAGTGCGGAATAAAGCCCAGGATGTCCTCAGGGCCGGTGATGGTGAGTCGTTCTGGAGTCGGTCGTTCTGGAGGTGTCATGCATCCAGACTTGTACGACCGGCGCCCCAGGTTAAGAGCCGGCCTTTGCTATGTGGAAACAGGGCCTATTCAGCCCGTCGGCGCTCCAGGTTCCGCCGGCGCTGCTGAGCGAGGGCCTTGAGAAGCGGCGGCACAACGACACCCTGCGCGGCCATCTGGCGCCGGACCTTCCTCCGGGTGGCGATGATAGCGGCCGAGCCGATGCCGATCAGCACGAACTGGACGCTCAGCGCGATGCGGAACGGATCCAGGCCGTAGAGCTCCCCCCGGGAAAACCCGGTGGCGTGGAGGACATCGAGCACGACGCCGACGAGGTAGATGGCCACGAGCGCTGCGATGAATCCGCCCACGTTAACGATTCCGGTGGCGGTTCCGATCCGGTGTGCGGGATTAAAGGTGCGGGCAAAGTCGAAGCCGATCATGGAACCGGGACCTCCGATGGCCAGCACCACCACCAGCCCGGCGAGCATCCACAGCGGGGACCGGCCCGGCATCAGCAGCACAGCGGCCCAGGCAGCCGCCGTCGTGGCTGCAATCAGGAGCACCATCGTGGAACGGCGCAGGGGATGCCTGGAAACGAACCTGCCGATCAGCGGACCGGCGGCGATGGCTGCGGCCACATAGATGGACATCAGGCCGGACACCGTGGCGGCATCGAGGCCCTGCGCGGAAATGAGGAACGGGTATCCCCAGGTCATGGCGAACACTGTGCCGCTGAACTGGATCGTGAAGTGGCTCCACAGCCCCAGCCTGGTGCCGGGCTGCCGCCAGGCGCTGGAGAGGGAGACGCCGGTGGCCCTCAGTCCCTGGCCGGGTTCCGGGCTGGGGTGGCCTGGCGGCTGGTCCTTCAGCACGGCCAGCACCAGGACGACGGCGAGCGCGGACATCGCAGCGAGCGTCAGGAATGCCGGGGTCCAGCCTGCGGCATGGAGTATCAGTGCGAACGGGACGACGCTGAAGAGCTGCCCGAGCTGGCCCGACATACCTGTCAGCTGCGTGATGAGCGGCACCCTCGCCGGCGCGAACCACAGCGGAATCAGCCGGATCACCGAAATGAAGGTCATAGCGTCCCCGGCGCCCACCAGCACACGGCCGAGCACGCCGCCCGGAATGTTGTCCGCGAAGGCCAGTTGGAGCTGGCCAAGTCCCATGAGGACTGCTCCCCCGGCAATCATGGTCCGGGACCCCAGCCGGTCAACGAGGACTCCCACCGGGATCTGGAGCCCTGCGTAGACCAGCAGCTGCAGCACGGTAAAGAAGGAGATCTCCGCGGCGGCGGCGTGGAACCGCTCGGTCGCTTCAAGTCCCACCACGCCAAAGGACGTGCGCTGGCTGACCGCGACCAGATACGCAAATATTCCGACGGTCCAGATGAGCCAGGCGCGCGGTGCAGTCACCTCTCCATTATGCCCGCCGCCGGCATAAGTCCTATTTATTGAGGCGGTTTACTGGCGGGGTTCTTCGCGGGCGAGATAGGCCTCCACCGCGGCGCCCAGCGCATCAGCGTTCGGCAGTTCATCGTTTTCATCGGCCAGCAGGGAACGGCGTACCGTGCCCTCAGCCTTCTCGTCGTAGCGGGTCTCCAGGCGTGCAACAACCTGTTGGACTTCTTCGGAGGCCTCCAGCTGCTCGGCGATCTGGCGCCCGACCTCACGGCCTGCTTCCCGCAGCCGGTCAGTCGGCAGCATCAGCGAGGTGGCCGCCCCAAGATACTCAAGGCCGGCCACGGCCGCGTTGGGATATTCGGCTTCGGCAAGGTAATGCGGAACATGGATGACGTACCCGGCAATGTTGCGGCCGGCTTCGGTGAGGCGCAGTTCCAGGATGTGGCCCACGGCTGCGGGCACCTCCACCGTGGGCTTCCAGACGGAGATCCCCTCGATCAGCTCCGGACGGTTGCCGTGGACGGTGACGCCCACCGGCCGGGTATGGGGAACAGGCATCGGGATGGAGTGGACCCAGGTCACGAGGTTCACGTCGAGGTGCTCCACGATCCGAACGACGGCGCGGGCGAACCGTTCCCACTGCAGGTCCGGCTCGAAACCGGCCAGGAACAGGAACGGCTTGCCCAGCCCGTCAACCAGCCGGCACAGGGCCAGGCTGGGGGCCTGGTAGTCCTGTAGGTGGTCCTCGACGAACGTCACGTGCGGCCGGCGCGAGCGGTAGTCGATCAGCTGGTCGGCGTCGAAGACGGCCACGACCTCCGATTCGAGGGTGTCCAGCAGCTCGGCAGTGATCTGTTTGACCACGTGGCCGGCGTCCGCGAATCCCGTGAAGCCCATCACCAGATTGAGCCCGCGGAGTTCCGGGTTGTCGAACAGCTCGGCGTTGCTCACATAGAGAGCATCGGGGTCCAGCAGAGAGCCGGAAATCCGTTCAAGCACGGCATGTTCCTTTCGAAGTGGCGGCGGAGGCGGGTGTCGGCAGCGCTCTGGGTTGGGGGGATCCGCGCAGATCCGCCGGATATTTGCTACAACGCACCGGCCTGCCGAACCATTCCGCACCGGCCGTCCGCACCGGAAATGTGCTTCAGGTCTCACCAAATTCAACGCGCCCGGAGCGGAGAGACTACGATCGGAACTGGCCCTACGGACGGCCTTGCAGACACCGGGTTGCGTCTCAAGCCGACAACGGCCCGTTCCATGGCGGGGCGCCCAACATGCGCTTCCTGCCCGAAAATCACAGAGAATTGAGGACTGATCCTCGTGGTCAAGAATACTGAAATCAAACTTAGCGTCATTGCGCGTGACGTTAAGAAGTCACCCACGGACGCCCTGGTCATTGGCGTGGCCCAGGGTCCCGACGGTCCTGTGCTGCTGGACAACCCGCTGACGGCCAAGTCCGCCGAGGCGATCGCGGAGTCCTTGAAGGTTCTTGGCCTCACCGGCGCGGCCGACCAGGTCCACCGGCTGCCCGGCCTTCCGGAAGCCGGTGCCTCCGTCCTGGTGCTCGCAGGAGTCGGCAAGCCCGGCGCCGGAGGAAAACTCACGGAAGAAGCACTGCGCCGCGCCGCAGGCTCCGCCGTCCGCCAGCTTGCCGGACTCGCGACGGTGACTTTGGCGCTTCCGACGGCGTCACCCGCCGACGTAGCGGCCATCGCCGAGGGCGCTGCGATGGGTTCGTACTCGTTTACCGACCACCGTTCCCAGGCCAACGGCCGCAAGGAGCCCGTGAAGAACGTGGTGATTTTTACCGACTTCGCTGCCGACAAGGACCTGCAGCCCCTGCTGAACCGCTCGGCCCTGATCGGGAAGGCTGTCAATGCAACCCGTTCACTCGTGAACCAGCCGCCCAGCCACCTCTTCCCCGAGTCCTTTGCCGATGCCGCCAAGGAACTCTCCAAGGGCCTGCCGGTCAAGGTCACCGTATGGGACGAAAAGCGCCTCGAAAGGGAGGGCTTCGGCGGGATCATGGGTGTTGGCAAGGGATCCACCAGGCAGCCGCGGCTCGTCAAGGTGGAGTACGCGCCGTCCAAGGCAACCGCCAAGATCGCACTGGTGGGCAAGGGCATCACCTTTGACACGGGCGGAATCTCCATCAAGCCCGCCCTCGGCATGGGTGACATGAAGAGCGATATGGCGGGCGCCGCCGTCGTACTTAACACCGTGCTGGCAATCGCTGGCCTGGGCCTTCCCGTTAAGGCGACCGCGTGGCTGTGCATTGCCGAAAACATGCCCTCCGGTGCCGCGCAGCGCCCGGCGGACGTCCTCACGATGTTCGGCGGCAAAACCGTCGAGGTCCTCAATACGGATGCGGAGGGCCGGCTGGTCATGGCCGACGGCATCGTGGCCGCCAGCCAGGAGTACCCGGACGCCATCATCGACGTCGCCACCCTGACCGGCGCGCAGCTGATCGCCCTGGGCAACCGGACGGCCGGCGTTATGGGCTCGGACAGCGTGACCGGACCGCTCAAGGCCGCGGCGGACCGCGCCGGCGAACTGGTGTGGCCAATGCCGCTGCCGGAGGAGCTCCGCGCCAGCATCGAGTCCGAGGTTGCGGACCTTGCCAACATCGGTGAGCGCCACGGCGGCATGATGACCGCCGCCGTGTTCCTGCGTGAGTTCGTCGGCAAGGGCAAGGACGGCGAGCAGATCCCGTGGGCCCACATCGACATCGCCGGTCCGTCCTTTAATAACGGCAGCCCCTACGGCTACACCCCGAAGCAGGGCACCGGGTGCACGGTCCGCACCCTTGTGGCCTATGTCGAAGACGTGCTGGCGGCGTCGGCCAGTTAAGCCGTTCGCGGCTTTGTGGCGGGTCATGATCCGTCCGCCACAAAGCCGCGTGACACTCGACACAAGCGCTCCACAAACGCCGTGACAAGGTGGAGCATGGATAAGTGGTTCGCTAAGGTGAACTGCGGTAGTCACAAATGCAAGAGAACCTGCCTGCTGGCATAATCACGGCAGAGCAAGTTCCAAGACCAGATGATGCGTACTCTCGTGTCATCGTTCACGCGAGGGAGCGTCTAAGTGGCCGATCAGGCAACTGCGCAAGAATTCGACATCCTGGTACTCGGCGGTGGCAGCGGCGGATACGCCACGGCCCTCCGCGCCGTTCAGCTTGGCCTCACAGTAGGCCTCGTGGAGAAGGGGAAACTCGGGGGCACCTGCCTGCACAACGGCTGCATCCCCACGAAGGCCCTCCTGCACTCAGCCGAGCTCGCCGACCACGCCCGCGATTCCGCAAAGTACGGCGTCAACGTCACGCTGGACAGCATCGATATGAGCGCGGTCAACGCGTACAAAGACGGCATCATCGCCGGCAAGTTCAAGGGCCTGCAGGGCCTGATCAAGTCCAAGGGCATCACCGTCATCGAGGGTGAAGGCAAACTGCAGGGCACCGACACCGTCGTCGTGAACGGCACCGCTTACAAGGGCAAGAACATCGTGCTCGCCACGGGTTCCTACTCCCGCACCCTGCCGGGCCTGGAAATCGGCGGCAAGGTCATCACCTCCGATGAAGCCCTCACCATGGATTACATCCCCAAGAGCGCCATCATCCTGGGCGGCGGCGTGATCGGCGTCGAGTTCGCTTCGGTCTGGAAGTCCTTCGGCGTGGACGTCACCATCGTTGAGGGCCTGCCTTCGCTGGTCCCCAATGAGGACGCTGCGATCGTCAAGAACTTCGAGCGTGCGTTCAAGAAGCGCGGCATCAAGTTCTCCACCGGCGTGTTCTTCCAGGGCGTTGAGCAGAACAACGACGGCGTCAAGGTCACCCTCGTGGACGGCAAGACCTTCGAAGCCGACCTGCTCCTCGTGGCCGTCGGCCGCGGACCGGTCACCGCCAACCTTGGCTACGAAGAAGCAGGCATCACGATTGACCGCGGCTTCGTCATCACCAACGAACGCCTGCACACCGGCGTCGGCAACGTCTACGCCGTGGGCGACATCGTCCCGGGCGTCCAGCTGGCCCACCGCGGCTACCAGCAGGGCATTTTTGTGGCCGAGGAAATCGCCGGCCTGAAGCCGGTCATCGTTGAGGACGTCAACATCCCCAAGGTCACCTACTCCGAGCCTGAAATCGCCACTGTGGGCTACACCGAAAAGGCAGCCAAGGAAAAGTTCGGCGACGACCAGGTGGAAACCCAGGAATACAACCTCGCCGGAAACGGCAAGAGCTCCATCCTGGGCACCGGCGGCATCGTCAAGCTGGTCCGCCAGAAGGACGGCCCCGTGGTGGGCGTCCACATGATCGGTTCCCGCATGGGCGAGCAGATCGGCGAAGCACAGCTGATCGTGAACTGGGAAGCCTACCCGGAGGACGTGGCACAGCTGCTGCACGCCCACCCGACCCAGAACGAGGCCCTGGGCGAGGCCCACCTTGCCCTCGCGGGCAAAGCCCTCCACGGCTAGGACTTCCGCCAGCACCACCGCAAGACCCCAGAGCTTAGTGCACCCGGCATGATCCGCAGGGTGCACTAAGCTCGAACACGGCAGCAATCATCCGCACTAAAGATCAATAAGGAGAACGGGGACGACATGTCTGAATCCGTTAACTTGCCCGCCCTCGGTGAGAGTGTCACCGAAGGAACCGTCACCCGCTGGCTCAAGCAGGTAGGTGACCGGGTAGAGGTGGACGAGCCGCTGCTCGAGGTTTCCACCGACAAAGTAGACACCGAAATCCCCTCTCCGATTGCTGGCGTGATTGAGGAAATCCTTGTCGCCGAAGATGAGACCGCCGAAGTCGGCGCTCCGCTCGTCCGCATCGGTGACGGCTCCGGTTCCGCCGGCGCTTCCGAGGAAGCTGCACCCGCCGAGGCTGCTCAGGCCGAACAGGCCCCCGCCGCCGAAGAGGCACCCGCGGCTGAAGAGGCACCCTCCACTGAGGCGCCCGCTCCCGCTGAGGCCCCCGCCGCTGAAGCTGCCCCCGCCGCCTCCGGCGAAAGCCACGAAGTAACCCTTCCGGCCCTCGGGGAATCCGTCACTGAAGGCACCGTGACCCGCTGGCTCAAGGCCGTCGGCGACTCTGTCGAAGTTGACGAGCCCCTCCTCGAAGTATCCACCGACAAGGTGGACACCGAGATCCCGTCCCCCGTCGCCGGCACCCTGCAGGAAATCCGCGTCAACGAGGACGAGACCGCTGAGGTTGGTTCCGTTCTGGCCGTCATCGGCTCCGGCGCTGCCGCACCGGCCGCTGCTCCCGCAGCACCGGCACCCAAGCAGGAAGCACCCGCCGCCGAAGCACCGAAGCAGGAAGCACCGGCCGCAGCTCCCGCCGCCCCGGCCGCGGCTCCCGCCAAGGAAGAAGCACCGGCTGCTCCCAAGCAGGAAGCACCGGCTGCTGCACCGGCGGCAGAATCCGCCGCCCCGGCCGAGTCCGGCTACGTCACTCCCCTGGTGCGCAAGCTCGCCAACCAGCAGGGCGTGGACATTTCCTCGCTGACCGGCACCGGTGTGGGCGGACGCATCCGCAAGCAGGACGTGCTCGCCGCCGCCGAGGCGAAGGCAGCTCCCGCCGCCGCTGCTCCGGCCCCGGCCGCCTCCAAGCAGGCAGCCCCGGCAGCAGCAGACTCTTCCCTGCGCGGCACCGTGCAGAAGGCACCGCGCATCCGCCAGGTCATCGCCCGCCGCATGCGCGAGTCGCTGGACATCTCCACCCAGCTGACCCAGGTGCACGAAGTGGACATGACCAAGGTCGCCAAACTCCGCGCAAAGGCCAAGAACTCCTTCCAGGCGCAGAACGGCTCCAAGCTGACCTTCCTGCCCTTCATCGCCAAGGCCGTTGCCGAAGCCCTGAAGCAGCACCCGAAGGTCAACGCCTCCTATGACGAGGACAAGCAGGAGATCACCTACCACAACGCCGAGCACCTGGCCATCGCCGTGGATACGGACAAGGGCCTCCTGGTTCCGGTCATTGCCGACGCCGGCAACCTCAACCTGGCCGGCCTGGCCGGCAAGATCGCCGACGTCGCCGACCGCACCCGCAGCGGCAAGATCGGCCCGGACGAGCTCTCCGGCGGAACCTTCAGCATCACCAACATCGGTTCCGTGGGCGCACTCTTCGACACTCCGATCATCAACCAGCCGCAGGTGGCCATCCTCGGCACGGGCGCGATCGTCAAGCGCGCCGTGGTGGTCTCCGACGAAAACGGCGACGATTCGATCGCCATCCGTTCGATGATGTACCTCTCCCTGACGTACGACCACCGCCTGGTGGACGGCGCCGACGCAGGACGGTTCCTGCAGACACTCAAGGCCCGCCTTGAGGCAGGCGCCTTCGAGGCGGACCTGGGGCTGTAACCCGGGTATCCAAACAACGACGGCGGCGCAGGCACCGGTGGTGAACACCGGAGGTCCTGCGCCGCTGTCGTCGTAGGGACCACGTTTTGGTTACCAAATCGTCGCCATTCCGTTCCGCGGGGCTTACTACGATGCGTAGAAGCGTCTGGCTAGACTGGGGCCCATGAACATCGTTTACAACGTCATGGTCTTCCTCCACATCATCGGCGCAGCCATGATCGTCGGCATCTGGATCGGCAACATGAAAAAGCCCACGGTGCATCCCCGCCAGTTCGACGGCGCCGCGCTGCAGCTCATCACCGGCATCGTCATGATGGGGCTCATCCCGGCCCTCAACATGGACGCGAACTACTTCAAGCTCGGCGTCAAATTCGCCATCGCACTTGCGGTAGCCGTACTGGCCTTCATGGGCAGCCGGAAATACAAGAAGGACGAGCCGATCAGCAAGGGCCTCGCACACAGCGTGGGCGGCCTGGCCCTGCTGAACGTGGCTATCGCCACTCTCTGGCAGTAGCCGCGGGCTGGCAGTAGCCTTCCCCGCCAGCGGCGGCAATCGGCTCGCGACGACGGCGACGCTCCCCGGTGAGGGGGCGTCGCCGTCGTTGTTCCTGCGCCAGTGCCTGGTTGAGCTGCACGGAGCCAATGCGTCCGGTCATAATCCTCTGACAGCGGACAGGCCGTGCACCGCGGCTCCTGAGTCCATAGGATTGGTGCGAAGGTTCGGGCGGAAGCCCGATCCGGATCTGAACCTAAGCTGAGGAGTGGATATGGCAGCAACACGCACCGCGCATACCGTATGGAACGGCGACCTGATGGAGGGTTCCGGCAACACGACGCTGGACAGCTCCGGTCTGGGCACCTACGCAGTCACCTGGAAGGCCCGCACCGAGCAGGCAGAGGGCAAGACCAGCCCTGAAGAGCTGATCGCCGCAGCACACTCGGCCTGCTTTTCCATGGCGTTCAGCCATGCCCTTGCCCAGGCAGGCCACACGCCCGAAGAGGTCCACACCAAGGCCGATGTGACCTTCGTGCCGGGCACCGGCATCACCGGGAGCCACCTGACGGTGAACGCCACCATCCCGGGTATTTCGGAAGAGGAATTCCAGAAGATCGCAGGGGAAGCCAAGGTCGGCTGCCCCGTCTCCGGAGCCCTGGCCAGCATCGACATCACCATGGACGCCACGCTCGCCGCTTCCTAGGCACGGGCGGAACACGGCCGCTCCCCCTGGATGCCGCACCGCCATACAGCGAAGGCCCCGCTCCTGCCCCCTTATCGGGGCCGGAGCGGGGCCTTCGTGTGTCCGGGCTTTTGTTTGCCCGGGCTTCGTGTGTCCGGGCCGCCCTGCCGCTACTCCTCGCTGGTGCGGGCCGGCAGCGGCGCCGGGAGCAGCCGCCGGTACCCCTCGCGAAGCGGCGGCCGGTCCGTGGGAAGTTCCTGGATCATTTCCTTGAGGGCGCCGATGCCGTACTCCAACTGGGGGTCCCTCCCGGCTGCGTAGGCGTGCGGCGGAAATGTCACCTCGATGTCAGGCGTGACGCCGTAGTTCTCGACACCCCAGCCCACTCCGCCGCTGAACCAGGTGGCGTAGCGCGGCTGAGTCACTCCGGTGCCGTCCGCGAGGGAGAATCGGTTGTCGATGCCCACCACACCGCCCCAGGTCCGGGTGCCGATGACAGGCCCAATCCCGCGCAGCTTGGACACCTGGGTGATGATATCGCCGTCCGAGCCGGCAAATTCGTCCGTCAGGATGACCACCGGGCCGCGCGGCGCATGGTGCGGGTACGTCCGGGGCCTCTCACCGCGGGGCATGCTCCACCCGGTGACCTTCCTGCCAATGAGTTCGGCAACGAGCTGGGACGTGTGGCCGCCCCGGTTACGCCGGACGTCCACGATCAGCCCGTCGAGTGCAGTCTCGGTATCAAGGTCGCGGTGGAGCTGTGCCCAGCCGTTCGCCATCATGTCCGGGATGTGCAGGTAGCCATAGGTTCCGCCGGACGCCTCACGTACTGTCCGGCGGTTGCCGGCCACCCACTCCTGGTAACGCAGGCGTTCCTCGTCCTTGACCGGCACAACGGCAATCCGGCGCTGCTTGCCTGCGGCCCCGCCGTGGGCGGCGCCGTTGCGCAGGGTCAGCTCCACGGCCTTTCCTGCGGCACCGACAAGCTGCATGGCAGGTGTCAGCGTCCGTGACAGCTCCACTCCGTCGATGGCGAGCAGGATGTCCCCCGCCTTGGCGTCTGCCCCCGGCCTGGTCAGTGGTGAAGTTGCCAACGGGTCCGACGACTCCCCGGCCAGGATCCGGGTGATCTCCCACCCTTCCTCCGTGAACGCCAGATCCGCTCCCAGCCGGCCCTGCCCGTTGCTGCCGTTCTCGGTCACGGCTGCCGGACGAACGTAGGCGTGGGATGTTCCCAGTTCGCCGTGCAGCTCCCACAGCAGGTCCACGAGGTCGTCATGCGAGCCGAGCCGGTCCACGATCGGGCGGTAGCGCCGGTGCACGGATTCCCAGTCCTGTCCGGCCATGTCCTCGGTCCAGAAGAAGTCGCGCTGGAGCCGCCAGGCCTCATCGAACGCCTGGCCCCACACACTCAAGGGCTGCAGGAACACGCGGATGCGGCTGACATCCACCTTCACCAGTTGGCCGGAATCCTCGCCGCCCTTGGCGTCGGCAGGCGCCACCCGGATCTGCTTGTCGTGAAGGAATACCACTTTCCGGCCGTCACCCGACACGCGGTAGCTGTCCAGGGCGTCCACGATGGTGGCGGTCTTGCGCTGTGCCATGTCAAAACGCACCAGGCTGGGGGCGGCGTCCTTGTCGTCGGTGCTGGCACGGCCGTCTCCGGTGACGCCAGCGAGGGCATTGTCCAGCCAGAGCAGCGCTCCGGGCGTGGCCTCGAGTGCAGAATAGTTGCCCTGCGGAACCGGAACTCCGATGACACGGTGCGCCAGCCCGTCGGCGTCCACCCGGACGGCGGGCACGCCGGGACCGGCGCCGGTTACGCCGGCGTTGTCTGCCCCGGTTCCGCCGGATTCGCCGTCCGGTCCGTCCGTGAGGTCTACCGAGGGGCCAAAGGGCGACGGCGTGTCGGCAGCCAGTGCCACGAGGTATGGCTTGATGGGGCTCGGGAAGGACAGATCAAAGGAATGTCCGTCGTATACGGGGTCGAAGCTCCGGTTGGACAGGAACGCGATGAATTTGCCGTCAGGAGTGAACGCCGGCGAAGCATCGCGGAAGCGTCCGTCCGTAACGTCTACGATCCGGAACTCCGGATCGTCCGCCTTAACAATCCGGAGCCGGCTGCGTGACCCAAAGGAAGTGACCGGTTCGGACCAGCCGAGCCACGCCGAGTCCGGGGACCAGCAGAGGCCGTCGATGGTGCCCTCGCCGATGCTGGTGACCAGCTTGATGGCCCCGGTCCGGGTATCGGCCAGGTAGACGTCGCCGAAGGAAGTCCCGACGGCAAGGGTGCGGCCGTCGGGGCTGGCTTCCATGGCACTGGCCCGGGTGGACTTGGGGAAATCGATCTTCTGCAGGCGGGCGGTGCCTGCCCCGCTTGCCTCTGAGGCCGCGCGCTCCGGCGCACTGCCGGCGACATCGCTTCGGCCTTCGGCGCCGTGCGCGGCGTTCTCTGCGGCACCACTTCGATCCTGCCCTGCTGGCGGCTCCAGTGAGTCATCGCCCGCGTGTGATGCCACGGCGGGGACGTTCGTCCCGGAAGCCGGTACTGGCTTCGGCAGGGACGCTCCGGTTTCCGGCTCCCCGGCCGGGCTGGGCTGCGGCGCCGGCGCCGGCGCTGGCCGGCCTCCGGCCACCTGCGGTGCAATTTCCTTGATGTACAGGGCCTCCGCGCCGTCATGGTCGGCGACGTAGGCGATACGGCCATCGCTGAGGGGCCGAGGCAGGCGGGCACGGACACCGGGTGTGGCCTCCACGACCCGCGAGGGTCCGTCCTTGTGGCGGAGCCAGTGGATGGTTCCGTGCGCCTCGACCGCGCTGGAGGTGCCGGTGTGGTCCGGAATCACGCCGCCGAGGTGCCGGGTGGTCTTCAGGAGCGCAGGCCTCCGTCCCTGGGACGCCGATCCCAGTGAAATTTCGAGCTTTACTGCCTCTGAATCCAGGCCGGGAACCATCCAGAGCTCTCCGGCTGATTCGAACACCACGCGCTTGCCGTCGGTGGCGGCATGGCGCACGTAGAAATCCTCGTGGTCGGTGTGGCGGCGCAGACCGGTGCCGTTTGGAAGCACCGAATACAGGTTTCCGTAACCTTCGTGATCCGAAAGGAAGGCAATCCGCCCGTCCACCCACATGGGGTCCGCAAGGTTGCCGTCCAATTCCGGGACAAGGCGTTCGAATTCCCCGTTGCCGTCGGCGTCGATCCATAGCTTTCCGGCGGTTCCGCCGCGGTACCGCTTCCACCAGGCCGGCTCACGCGAGAGCACACTGGCCACAACCACAGGGCGCTCATCGCCGTTCTCGGGACCGAACGCCACCGACTCGACGGGCCCGAAGGCGAGTTCCTCCGACCAGCCGCCCTCCAGCGGAACGCTGTAGGCGTGAGTGTGCCGGCTTTCGGCCTGCCGGAATGCGCTGGTGACCAGGACATCGCCAGCAGCGGTGAAGCCCTTGACCCGGGTCGAAGCGTGGCCGAAGTACGTCAGCTGACGGTACCCTCCGCCGTCGACATCCGCAGTGACAACTTCAGGCGCTGTCCCCTGCACAACCGTCCACACCAGCCGCTTGCCGTCAGGCGTGAAACGCGGGTTCCGGGCGGGCAGCTGAAGCGAGGAAACCCGCCAGGCGCGGCCGCCGTCCAGGGGCGCAATCCAGACATCATCTTCGGCCACGAAGGTGACCAGATCGCCGTGCAGATGCGGGAAACGGAAGTAGCTCGAAGAGGTCATCGTTAGATCATAGTCAAAGTACGTGGGCCGGACGGGAGGTTCCGCCGCCGTGCCGGACATGGTGAGATGGATCATGCGAATCATCATGGCCGGCGCCTCAGGCCTCATCGGAAGCGACATGTCCGCCCATCTGCGTTCGGGTGGCCATGAGGTCCTCAGGCTGGTGCGCCGGGCACCTGCGGCCGCCGACGAACTCCGGTGGGATCCGGCGGCCGGACAGCTTGATCCGGCACACCTTGAGGGCGCTGACGCCGTGATCAACCTGTCCGGGGCCGGGATCGGAGACCGGCCGTGGACGCGGAGACGCATCGATGAGCTGTTCCGCTCGCGGCTGGACCCCACCCGCACCCTGGCAGCAGCAATGGCGCAGACGGAGCAGCCGCCGAAGGTTTTCATCAGCCAGTCGGGCTCCAACTATTACGGGGACCGCGGAGCCGCCGTGCTCCGGGAGAACTCTCCGGCCGGAACCGGGATCATGGCGAAGATCTGCCAGGAATGGGAAGCAGCGGCGCACGGGGCTCCCGCCGGCGTCCGCGTTGTCACTCCGCGGACAGGGGTGGTGCTCAGCAGGTCGGGAGGCGCGTTGGGACGGCTGCTGCCGCTGCTTCGGCTCGGCCTCGGGGGCCCGCTGGGGAATGGGCGCCAGTGCTGGCCCTGGATCACGCTGCCGGACGTGTCCGCGGCCTTCAGCTTCCTGCTGGACACCCCCTTGTCGGGCCCGGTCAACGTCTGCGCCCCAGAAACAGCGGACGTCAATGCCCTGGTTTCCCGGCTTGCCGCCGCACTCCACCGGCCGGCCGTTTTCCGGGTGCCCGCGCCTGTGCTGCGGCTGGTCATGGGCAAGCTGGCCGACGAACTCCTGCTGGGGAGCCAGCGCATGGAGCCCGCTTTGTTGGCCGAGGCCGGGTTCGAGTGGCAGCATCCGTCACTTGCCCTGGCCGCAGCCTGGGCCACTGGCCGGGACTAGGTCTATCAACAACCTAGGCGGCAGGCAGGATCTCCTGGATCCGCCATCGCCCGCCGGAGCTGACCAGCACCAGGCGAAGCTGCTGCTCCGGTCCGGCAGGTTCCACCGCCACGACATTTCCACCGGCGTCCGTCTCCCGGTACGCGGAGTTGGCAACGGTAATCGCCACCACCGCTCGTGAGTCCGAACCGCCAGGCTCTGCCTCGGCGCGCGTCAGGGTGGTGTCGAAGCCCGTCAGGACGTGACCGGCTTCCTTTAACCTCCCGCTGATCTTGGCGTCAGCCGCGGCAGCCGGGGAATTCGCCAGGTTGACCTCGTCAAGCAGCTCCAGTTGGCCCGAGTTCAACGCAGCCGACCTCAGTGCCGCCAGCCCCCGCGCGGCCACTTCGGGCTGCTGCGAATGCGCCAGCTGCCGGGCATCCGCCGGAGCCGGGCCGGCCCCGGTCCCCGACGGGGCTCCCGGCTCCGACGGCACCTGGATCACTTCGGGCCCCGGAGCCTGCCACGGGGCCGGTTGTTGCCCGGCCAGGAACCACACCGCAGCGATACCCGAACAGGCAATCGCCGCGACCGCGGCACCGATCCACCGCCGGTTGCCGCCGGCGTGCCGGCCCGGGGTGCGGCCCTTTCGCTTCAGGGAACGGCCCGAACCGCCCAGGCGCCGCCGCCATGCGCGCAGCTTCGCCGCGCGGCGGGCTTGGTGCGACGGCGGAACGTTACGGCGCGTCAGTAGCTGTGGGAGCACCGTGGGGTGGACCGCCCCGGTGAGGTCCACCGGGGCAGCGTCTGCGCTCCGGTAGACAGCAGCGGCGAACTCCAGGGCTGTCGGACGCTCCCGGCGGTCCTCCTTCAAGCCCGCCTCCAATGCGGCGGCGAGAGCCGGGGGCACGCCCGGAACCAGGAGTGAGAGGGGCGGACGGTCCTGGCCGACTTCAGGCGCCTTCCCGGTCAGGCAGTACCAGCCGATCGCCGCCGCCGAATAGACATCCCGCTCGGGCTGCAGCCCCGCCCGCAAGGCATCGACGGGTGCCGGGTCTACAAACCCGTCGGTGCCGGCAGAAGACACATCTGCGGCGTCGCCCACCATGCGCGTGACGCCAAGGTCGGCAAGCAGGGGCTTGCCATGGGCCGTGAACAACACGTTGCCCGGTGCAACATCCGAGTGCGTGAAACCCTTGCCGTGCAGATATCCCAGGGCCTGCGCGAGGGGAGTCAGCACCGTCACCGTTTCGCCTACGCCGAGCGGCCCGCGGCAGGTGACCAGCTGGGCCAGGGACCCGCCGGCTGCATAGTCCATGACCAGCCCCAGGCCGCCGTCCGCCGGACCGGGGAGCCGGACAACATCGTGCGCCTTCACCAGGTGGTCGTGGTCCAGTGCAGAGATAATCCGGAGTTCACGGCGCACGGCCTCTTCCGCATCCCCGGCCTCCCGGCTCCCCCGGGCCGGATAGCCCGCGCAGGCCTCCGGCGCAAGGGGTCCGGACGGCTCGAAGCACTTCACCGCAAACTCGCGGAGAGTCAGCTCTTCCCGGACAAGCCACACGCTGGCGCTGGATCCGCGGCCGAGCTGCCGCCCGACCTTATATCCCGGAACCTCCGGGTCCGCGCCTCGGGTTCCGGGGCCGGCCGCATCCGGGGCTGCCGCCGCCGGAAAGGTTGCCGGCCCGCCGTCGACCGGAGCGCCGTCGTACTCGAATTTCTCCATACCCAAGGAATAGCGGAATCGGCAGAATCCCGCAGAAGTTATCCACAGGCACCCCAGTGAGAGCTTAAACACAGAACCCGGCTCTACGGCTGACGGGGTCTAAGCTGGATACCATGACTCTTGAGTTTTCCACGCTGGGTCTTGCTCCGGATTTCGTTGATTACATGAAGGGCTGGGACATCCAGCGCGAACTCCATGACAAAGTCGTCGCAGCTGAAGCACCCAGTACAGTCCTCATCCTTGAGCATGCCGCCGTGTACACGGCAGGCAAGCTCACAGAAGACCACGAACGGCCGTTCGACGGGACACCCGTCGTCGCCGTGGACCGCGGCGGCAAGCTGACCTGGCACGGTCCGGGCCAGTTGATCGCGTATCCGATCCTGAAGCTGAAGAACCGCTCGGGCATCCGCGACTACGTTGAACGGCTCGAGGCCGTCATGATCGCCGTCATGGCCGACTACGGCATTAATGCTGAGCGGATCAAGGGACGCGCGGGCGTCTGGATCAAGGCCGACGACAAGGGGCCGGACCGCAAGATCGCCGCGATCGGCATCCGTGTCCTGGACGGGGTCACAATGCACGGCATCGCCATCAACTGCAACAATGATCTGGCGCCGTATGCCCAGATCATTGCCTGCGGCATCACCGATGCCGGCGTCACCACGATGTCCATCGAGGCCGGCAGGACCATCACCCCCGGCGATATCGCGGACCGGGTAGTGGAAGAATTCCGCAAGCACGAAGAAGCACTCGTTTCAAGCCCCGAAGGAGCTCTACTGTGACACTGGCACCAGAAGGCCGGAAGATGCTGCGTATTGAGCAGCGCAATGCGGCCACACCGGTGGAGCGCAAGCCGGAGTGGATCAAGGCCAAGGTCCAGATGGGCCCGGAGTTCGTCCAGCTCAAGAACCTCGTCAAAAAGGAGGGCCTGCACACCGTGTGTGAGGAAGCAGGCTGCCCGAACATCTTCGAGTGCTGGGAAGACAAGGAAGCCACGTTCCTGATCGGCGGCTCCGAGTGCACCCGGCGCTGCGATTTCTGCCAGATCGACACCGGCAAGCCCTCCCCGGTGGACATGTTCGAACCCACCAAGGTGGCCCGCTCGGTCCAGGCCATGCAGCTGCGCTACGCCACCGTCACCGGGGTGGCCCGGGACGACCTCGCCGACGAAGGCGTGTGGCTCTACGCCGAAACGGTCCGGAAGATCCACGAACTGAACCCGGGCACCGGCGTCGAATTGCTGATTCCGGACTTCTCCGGCAAACCCGAACACATCGCCGCGATCTGCGACTCCAAGCCCGAGGTCTTCGCGCACAACGTCGAAACCGTGCCGCGGATCTTCAAGCGCATCCGGCCCGCGTTCCGCTACGAGCGGTCCCTGGATGTCATCACGCAGGGCCGGAACCTGGGCATGGTCACCAAGTCCAACCTGATCCTGGGCATGGGCGAGACCCGCGAGGAAATCTCCGAAGCGCTCCGGGACCTGCACGAGGCCGGCTGCGACCTGATCACCATCACCCAGTACCTGCGCCCGTCCGAACGGCACCTCCCGGTGGACCGCTGGGTCAAGCCGCAGGAATTCGTGGACCTCGCCACGGAGGCCGAGGAGATCGGCTTCCTCGGCGTCATGTCCGGCCCGCTGGTCCGCTCCTCCTACCGTGCCGGCCGGCTCTGGGCCACCGCGATGCGTAAGAAGGGCTGGGACATCCCGGCCGAACTCGCCCACATCGAGAGCTCCGGCAGCACCCGCCAGGAAGCCAGCTCCCTCATCGCAGCACACCACTAGGACCTTTCGTAACATTTATGCCTGAGGGCCGGCACCGGAGCAATCCGGCGTCCGGCCCTCAGGCATAAATCACGTAGAATTAAGGCACTATGGCGAATTCCCCTGATTCCAGCAAACCGACTCCGGCAGCCTCCGACGCTCCGAAGCGTGGCCTCTTCTCTCGCAAGCCGAAGGAAGCCAAGGTCAAGAAGCCCAGCAGGCTGAAGCAGATCAACGAAGTCTTCCAGATGACGCGCCGCCACGACCCCATGGTGGTCTGGATGATGCTGCTTGCCTTCCTGGGCGTGGTAGCAGTCAGCTTCCTGGTGGGGTTCCTCCTCGAAAACTGGATCACGGGCCTGATCATCGGCATCCCCCTTGGGCTGCTTGCCGCCACCCTCATTCTGTCGCGCCGTGCTGAGCGCGCCGCCTTCGCCCAGATCGAAAACCAGCCCGGCGCTTCCGGCGCCGCCCTGGGCACGCTGAAGCGCGGCTGGATCACCGAGGACCAGCCGGTTGCAGTCAACCCCCGCACCCAGGACGCCGTCTTCCGCGCCATCGGCCGCCCGGGTGTCGTGCTGGTCAGTGAAGGCCCCACCCACCGGGTCCGGCCCCTGGTCGACGCCGAACGCAAGCGACTGGCACGTATCCTGCCCAACGTTACGGTCCACGTGATCGAGAGCGGCCGCGGCGAGGGACAGGTGCCCATCAGCCAGGTTGCCAAGAAGATGAACAAGCTGGACAAGGAACTCACCAAGCTTGAGGTAAATGCGGTATCGAAGCGCATTTCCTCGCTGGGAAGCCGCCTCCCCATCCCCAAGGGTATCGATCCCTACAAAGCCCGGCCGGACCGCAAAGCAGCCCGCGGCCGCTAACAGCACAAGCAACGCCCCGGAAACCGGCCATCTTGCCGGCAACCGGGGCGTTTGCTTTGGGCCTGCCGCCAGGTCCGCCGGACCGTCGTCAGAAGAAGCCTCAGCAGAAACCGGAGTACCGTGAAACTTCCCTCAAAATCAACCGTCATCCGGGCCTTCCGGATCCTCGCCGTCGCCGAAGCCTTCAGCTGGGCAGCTCTTCTGACCGGCATGTACTTCAAGTGGGTTGCCCGGACTTCGGAGCTTGGCGTGGAGATTGCCGGACCAGTTCACGGCGCCTTATTCATTGCCTACGGCGTAGCGGCCCTGGCCTTGTGGCGGCTGCAGCGGTGGCCTTTTCCCGTAGCCTTCTTCGCCGGGGTCTCCGCCGTGTTCCCCTTCGCCACGGTCCTGTTCGAGCGCTGGGCGGTCAGGCGCGGCTACCTGACGGCGTCCGGCGCCGAACGGCACCCAGCCAAGGAGCACCAGACCGCCGGCGTCTGAGCCACGCGCGGCGGGCGCAGATGGCAGCGGCCGGGTTGGACGGGGTCCGCGGGGACGGGTTCCGCGGCACTTACCATGTGGATGCGACGGTGCGTGCTACGACCCAACCGTCTCCACGGGGTTCGAACCAGGATTGCAGCACCAGCCGCCAGGTGGCCCTGGATCCCCAGATCGTGGCGTCGGTGAGTGTGCGGGCGGTCAGCCCGGGCGTAGTTCCTTCCGCGCTGATGGTGTAATGCTGCTGCGGTCACGTCTGTCACCGCCGTCGCGCCACTGGCGTCAGTTCGTGGGTACCGTAGCTGTTGTCATCGGGGTTGACGGTCACTCCGGGCGCGACGAGCTGGTCGATGCTGTCCAGCACGTCGGTGCTTAGTTTGATGTCGCCGGCGGGCAGGTAGGACTCGAGCTGATCCATGGTGCGCGGTCCGACGATGGCCGCAGTGACGCCCGGGTGGTTGATCGCGAACGCGATGGCCAGCTCGATGAGCGTCAGCCCGGTTTGTTCGGCGAGCCTGGCCAGTCCCTCAACGATGTCGAGTTTTCGTTGGTTGGCCGGGCTGGTCATATCGAACCGGGCGTTCGGGCGCGCGGATGAGGTGGGTGCGGACGCCGAATCTTTGCGCCAGCGGCCGGAGAGCCACCCGCCGCTGAGCGGGCTGTACGTGAGGGTGCCCATGCCGTGGCGTTGCACCGTCGGGAGGATGTCTTCCTCGATGCCGCGGACCAGGATCGAGTAGGGCGGCTGTTCGGTGACGAACCGCTCCAGGTTGCGTTCCCGGGAGGCCCACTGGGCTTCGACGATCTGCGATCCTGAGTACGACGAGGAGCCGATGTAACGGACCTTTCCCTGGCGTACGAGGTCGGTGAGGGCGCCGAGGGTCTCCTCGACGTCGGTATCGGGGCTGGGCCGGTGCACCTGGTAGAGGTCGATGTAGTCGGTGTCCAGCCGGCGGAGGGAATCCTCCACCGCGCGCATGATCCAGCGGCGGGACCCGCCGCACTGGTTGGGGTCGTCCTCGTTCATGGGCATGAAGAACTTCGTGGCCAGGAAGACGTCGTCGCGCCGTCCGGCCAGGGCCTCCCCCACGATCTCCTCGGACACGCCGCCCGAGTAGACGTCCGCCGTGTCGACGAAGTTGATGCCGGCATCGAGGGCGCGGTGGATGATGCGGGTTGCGTCGGCGTGATCGTTGTTGCCCCAGGGGCCGAACATCATCGAGCCGAGGCATAGGGGACTGACCTGCACCCCGGTGCGGCCAAGCGGGCGGTATTCCATCTGGTTCCTCTTCTTTCGTCTTAGGCTTCGGGGATCGGCATGGCAAACCGCTCAGTCCGGGCTTCGTCCGGGTCCGGCCCGCTGCGCACGCCGGTGCCCAGCGCGTCGATCGCAGCGATGTCCTCGGCACTGAGCTCGAAGTCGAACACGTCGAAATTTTCAGCGATCCGTGCCGGGGTGGTGGACTTGGGGATGGCGGAGCGGCCCTGCTGCAGGTGCCAGCGGAGCATCACCTGGGCAGGTGTCTTGCCGTGGGCCCGGGCGACGGCGGCAATCGCCGGGTCGCGCATGACGTTCCGGCGGTTCTCGCCCCAGCCGGGGTAGAACGTGATGCCGCCGATGGGAGACCAGGCCTGGGTCAGGATGCCGTGTTCGGCGTCCATGGCCTGGACGTCCCGCTGGGCGAAGTAGGGATGCAGCTCGATCTGGTTCACGGCCGGGACGACGTCGGTCGAGTCAAGCAGTTGCTTCAGGTGGTGCGGCATGAAGTTGCTGACGCCGATCGCCCGCACGCGGCCCTCAGCAAGCAGGGTCTCCAGCGCCCTGTACGCGGCGATGGTTCTTTCGAACCGGTCGGGGGCCGGCTGGTGCAGGATGAACAGGTCCAGGTACTCCACGCCAAGCTTGCCCGTCGCTTTGTCCCAGGCATGCAGGGCCTGGTCGTAGCCGTAGTCACTGACCCAGACCTTGGTCTCGATGAGTACTTCCGAACGATCCAGGCCCGAGCGGCGGATGCCCTCACCGACCTCCCGCTCGTTGCCGTACGCGGCGGCCGTGTCGATATGCCGGTAGCCGGCAGCAAGCGCGGCCTCGACCGCGGCCGTGGTCTGCTCGGGGGCGCTTTGGAAGACGCCCAGGCCAAGAGCCGGCATCGGGATGCCGTTGTTGAGAGTAAGTTTCATGTCCATGTCTTTCACGGTATTCAGAGGTGCGCAGTTGTGGGAGGGCACGTCATTACCCCCTTGATGCAGCTGGCTTTAATGGTCAACGGACCTGTTGGAGCTGCGGCGCAGCGGCCGACTCCGACTGCGCTGTCCTGGCGCGGCGCCCAGCCACGTCTGCGGGCAGGATGAGGGCCACGGTGACGGCCAGGGCAAGGACCAGGAAGACACTGCCCGTCGTGAGGGCGACGCTGACCTGCGAGGCCAGGTGCGCCACGGCAGAACCCGTGGCCGGGACGGTCGCTGCGGCAGCGACCGCGATACCAAGCCCGAGGCAGGTGCCCACCTGGTGGAAGGTGTTCACCAGGCCCGATGCCGCGCCTGCGTCTGCCGCGGGGGCGCCGATGATGCCGAACGAGGTCAGGGGCGCAAAAGCGAGGCCCTGACCGGCGCCGATGAGGATCATGGGAAGAGCCACTCCGGTCAGGTATGCGGAGTCGATGCCGACCCGGCTGAGCCAGAACATCCCGGCAAGAGTGACCAGGACGCCTGCCCCGAGCGGAATGGAACCCGGCATCCTCCTCACCAGCCGCGGGATGCTCATCGCGACGGCGAAGTTGACCGCCGTCATGGGGAGGAATCCGATGCCGGCCTGCAGGGGGTCGAAGCCCAGCACTTCCTGCAGGAACTGCGTGGTGAAGAAGAAGAACCCGATCATCGCGCCAAGGTACAGGAAGCGGGCAAGATAGGCGCCGGTACGACGGCGGCTCGCGAACAGCCGCAGCGGCATGATCGGCTGGGCCGCACTGCGCTCGATCAGTACGAACACGATCAGCAGCGCGACGCCGGCACTGACGGCTGTGACCGTCACGGGGGACGTCCATCCCGCATCGACGGTGTTGATGATGCCGAACACGAGGGCGCCGACACCCAGTGTGGCGCTGAGCGCGCCGAACACATCGAAACGGCCGCGGGCCCGGCCTGTTTCCGGGATGAACCGCGGCGCGAGTGCGATCATCGCAGCGCCAATGGGTACGTTGACGAAGAACCCGGCCCGCCAGGAGATCCAGTGGGCTAGCGCCCCGCCAATGACCAGCCCCAGGCTGGCACCAATCCCTGCGGTGGCACCGTACGAAGCGACGGCCCGGGTGCGCTCCCGGCCTTCCGGGAAGCTCGCCGTGAGCAGGGACAGCGAGGTGGGCGCGACGATCGCAGCCCCGATGCCCTGAACGGCGCGGCCGAGGATGGCCCACCAGCCCGCCGGCGCCAGTCCGATCAGCAGCGACGCGATCGAGAACACCACCAGCCCGAACACGAAAACGCGCCGGCGTCCGAGCAAGTCCCCAGCCCGGGCGCCGAGGAGCAGCAGTCCGCCGAAGACCAGCGTGTAGGCATCCTGAACCCAGGAGAGCTGACCGGTGCTCAGCTGCAGGTCCTCCTGCAGGCTCGGCAGGGCAGTGAAGATGACCGAGTTGTCCAGCAGGATCATGAAGTAGCTGACGAGGATGATCGCCAGGATCACGGCCGGGCGGGGAGCGGTTGCGGGTTCAGGTTCCATGCTTTCAATGCAACCTTGGTTCCTTGCGGGCCGGGAGTCACGGCCGGTCCGGGTAACGCCAGTGCCTCCCTCGTTCCGGGGTGGCGGCGTAGCGTGGAAGCCATGACACACAGCGATGACGTGCGGAAGTTCCTGACCTCCCGGCGCGCAAGGATCACGCCTGAGGAGGCCGGGCTGCCCGTCTATGGCGGAAACCGGCGCGTTACCGGGCTGCGCCGCGAGGAAGTCGCCATGCTCGCCGGGATGAGTATCGACTACTACATACGCCTTGAGCGGGGAAACCTCTCCGGTGCCTCGGACAGCGTCCTTGAAGCCCTCGGGCGTGCCCTGAAGCTCGACGAGGCCGAAACGGCCCACCTTTTTGACCTGGCCCGCGCCGCCACCGCCGCTCCCCGTGTACGGCGCAAGCGCAGCCCGCAGACAGTGCGGCCGAGCGTGCAACGCGTCATTGATGCCATCACGGCCGCACCGGCCTGGGTCCGCAACGACCGCGGGGACGTCCTCGCAGCCAACGAGCTGGGCCGTGCGCTTTATCTGGACTTGATGGCCGAACAGACCACCCCGCCGAACAGCGCACGGTTCACCTTCCTGAACCCGAAGGCGCGGGAGTTCTTCGCCGATTGGGAACGCGCGGCGGACGACATCGTCGCTGTCCTGCGGTCCACGGCCGGGAAAAACCCGTACGACAAGGACCTCACGGACCTGATCGGGGAACTCTCAACCCGAAGTGAGGAGTTCCGCACCCGGTGGGCCAGGCACGATGTGAAGTACCACCGCGCCGGCCGGAAGCGGCTCCATCACCCGGTCGTGGGCGATTTGGACTTGAGCTTTGAAGCGCTGGAACTCCCCGCAGACCCGGGGCTGCGCATTAACGTGTACACAGCAGATCCAGGGACACCCTCCGAGGACGCACTGAAAGTCCTCGCCAGTTGGGCCGCCACCCAGCGTGAACCGGAAACGGCCGCGGTCAAGGAGAAGAAATGAGCCAACGTCCCTCCACCGTGTTGATCGTCGGCGCCACCGGCAGCGTCGGCCGCTACACCGTGGCCGAGGCGCTGCAACAGGGTCACGCGGTCCGGGCGCTCGTGCGCGACCAGACCCGCACTGCCCGCCTTCTTCCCGAAAGTGTGGACCTGGTCATTGGGGACCTGACCCGTCCCGAAACCCTCGGCCCGGCCCTCGCCGGAGTGGACGCGATCGTGTTCACCCACGGAACCACCACCAGCGAACGGGACGTGCGGGACAACGACTACACCGGCGTCACCACGTCC
The DNA here is from genome assembly GCF_000876655.1 of Arthrobacter sp. SPG23. Taxonomy (GTDB): domain Bacteria; phylum Actinomycetota; class Actinomycetes; order Actinomycetales; family Micrococcaceae; genus Arthrobacter. The sequence continues at coordinate 102,256 of NZ_JYCN01000015.1, read as the reverse complement.
TCAAAGCCCTGGGCGGCCGTCGGGTCCGCATCGCGCTCATGACTGCAATCGGCACCACACGACCAGGCGTGGCCTACGCCCAGTGGAAGCTGCGCAGTGAGCGGCTCATCCGCGCCAGCGGTAACCCGTACACGATCGTGCGCCCCGGCTGGTTTGACGACAACCAGCCCGACCAGCGGAAGATCGTCATGTTGCAGGGCGACAGGCGGCAGTCCGTCTCCGACCACGGACCCGACCAGGACGACCTCACCACAATCACTGCGGGAACCCTCAAAGCCGGGGACTAAGTCGGGGCTGTTACATACGCACGAGGACGGTATTCATTGCCTTGTCGTGCAGGCCGCGGTGATCCGGATCAAAAATGACCGCCGGGATCACCAGGCACAGCAGCACGGTGCGGACCAGCGCGGCCAACGGCCCTGCCGGAGCGCCACCCAGGCGCACCACATGGATGCCCAGAAGCCGGTGGCCGATGCTGTAGCCAAGCGTGCCGATCAGCAGGATCTGTTCCGCCGCAAAAACGGCCAGCGTTGCCCACGGGTCGCCGCCGAACGCGTAATTGCTGATCAAAAGTGCCAGCCCCCAGTCAATGCAGATGGCCAGGATCCGGCGGCCCGCCCGTGCGATCGAGCCTCGGCCCGCCTCGGGCAGGCCGAGGCGCTCCCCCGGATATTTTGAAATGCCGGAGGTGTCCGGCCCGCTCAGCCAGGAACCTATGTCTCTGCGATCTACCACGGATCAAGCCTATCCGTTGGAAGGCGGCCCCGGGTCATCGAATTCCGCCGGTGAACGTTGCGGGGAAGTTCACTCTATGGATGCGGATGGACCACAGTGTGGACACCGTATAGCGTTTACATATCAGGCGGTTATGTAACCTGCCGGAAACATAGCGGACACGGACGGGAAATCCCGTGTCCCTAGGGTGGTAACAGTTGCTAGCGAGCTAGGAGCGGGGACACTTTTGTGTTTTCGCGCCGTCGGATTGCGCTGGACCATATGGCTTTCCAGCCAGTTATTACTTATGCGTAAGGAGCATAGATGTTTAAGACTGCGGACGAGGTCCTCAAGTTCATCAAGGACGAAGATATTAAGTTCGTCGATATCCGCTTCACCGACCTTCCTGGCGTGCAGCAGCACTTCAACGTGCCGGCCAAGAGCGTTGATGCAGACTTCTTCATCAACGGCCAGCTCTTCGACGGTTCGTCCATCCGCGGTTTCCAGGGCATCGCCGAGTCCGACATGCAGCTCATCCCGGATGTCACCACGGCGTTCCTGGACACGTTCCGCATGGAAAAGACCCTCGCGCTGAACTTCTCCATCGTGAACCCCCGCACCGGTGACCCTTACCACCGCGACCCGCGCGGCGTGGCGGAGAAGGCTGAGGCCTACCTCGCATCCACCGGCATCGCAGACACCGCGTTCTTCGCTCCCGAGGCCGAATTCTTCGTGTTCGACAACGTCCAGTACCAGTCCTCCCCGCAGGGCAGCTTCTACAAGATCGACTCCGAAGAAGCCCACTGGAACACCGGCCGCGAAGAAGAAGGCGGAAACCTGGGCTACAAGACCCCCGTCAAGGGCGGGTACTTCCCGGTCTCCCCCACTGACAAGCAGGCCGACCTGCGCGACGCCATGTGTGTTGCCCTGGACGAAGCCGGCCTTGAGGTCGAGCGCAGCCACCACGAAGTCGGCTCCGCCGGCCAGGCTGAGATCAACTACAAGTTCACCACGCTGACCCACGCGGCGGATGACCTGCAGAAGTTCAAGTACGTCATCAAGAACACCGCCGACGCCTGGGGCAAGTCGGTCACCTTCATGCCGAAGCCCGTCTTCGGTGACAACGGCTCCGGCATGCACTGCCACCAGTCGCTGTGGAACGGTGGCGAGCCGCTGTTCTACGACGAAAAGGGCTACGCCGGTCTCTCCGACATGGCACGGTGGTACATCGGCGGCCTGCTGAAGCACTCCTCCGCCGTCCTCGCGTTCACCAACCCGACGGTCAACTCGTACCGCCGCCTGGTCAAGGGCTTCGAAGCTCCCGTAAACATGGTTTACTCGCAGGGCAACCGCTCCGCCGGTATCCGCATCCCCATCACGGGCTCCAACCCGAAGGCCAAGCGCATCGAATTCCGCGCTCCGGACCCCTCGTCCAACCCGTACCTGGCGTTCGCTGCCCAGCTGATGGCCGGCATTGACGGCATCCGCAACCGCATCGAACCGCCGGCTCCCATCGACAAGGACCTCTACGAGCTCCCCGCCGAGGAAGCCAAGGACATCCCCAAGGCTCCGGGCACCCTCGAGGAAGCCCTGGATGCACTGGCCGAGGACAACGAGTTCCTGCAGGCCGGCGGCGTGTTCACCCAGGACCTGATCGACACCTGGATCGAGTACAAGTACGAGAACGAGATCCGTCCGCTCTCCCTGCGCCCGAACCCGTACGAGTTCGAGCTGTACTACGGCGTCTAGTCAGCCCGGACCTGAACCCCGTTTAGTCCACTGAAAAGTCCGCATGTGCTGCCACGGCAGTACATGCGGACTTTTTTGTGTCGCAGGCCCAACATTCAAATCGCGCAGGCCCAACATTTCAATACGGTCCCGGCTGCACGGGCGAACTATCTCACCGCTTGCCGTACTTCTTATGGACAGCCTGCTTGCTCACGCCGAGGCACACGGCAATGGCCTCCCAGGAAAGTCCCGCCTGACGCGCTCGGAGCACAGCTTCCGTTTCAGTGCGCGCGAGGTCCTTGTGGAGCTCCGCGACAGCGTACAGCGCCTCCGCCGGGCCCTTGCCGTCCATTGAACCGATGAGTGTTTTCATGGCCCACCTCCTGCCGTCAACCATAGTTGACGGCAAAGCCAGCGTCAACCCAAGTTGACGCACTGGCGACCGCCGCGGCGGCTCAGAAGGCCCGGTACATGGTCCGCTGCGGCCCGGCGTTTCCGCCGAGGTACTGCCCCCCGTCCTCGAATCCCGCTTTGCGGTACGCCGACTGACCGGCGGGGTTGCGTTCGTTCACGGAAAGGACGACGCCGGCCTCTCCCCCGCGAAGCCTGGCCGTCAGTTTCGCGGCTTCCCGCACCGCTGCAGAGGCCGCGAGGGTGCCCAGTCCCTGGCCTTGGCGGCGGCGGTCGATGAGGAATCCGCGCAGCAGCCACACTGACCCGTCATCGGCCCAGCCGGCGAGCGATGCCGCGCCGCGTTGGAGCGTCAACACCCCAACTGCTGCACCGCCGGAGTCCACCACGTAGGGGACGCGTGAATCCTCTTCCAGCGCCACAAGCATCATGCGCAGCGGATCGCCGGCGAAGTCCTGCTGTCCGGCGGCGAGCTCCAGTTCCGCGATTTCGCCGAGCTTGATTGCCCGCGCGTCGTCGTCGAGGTTCTTCAGGGCGATGAGCCACACGTCGTCAGGCATAAAAGAAGCGTACCCAACACCTGCGGGTGCCCCGCCACCCCGGGACATGATGGCCTCCGGGCCGGTAACGGCCTGTCTGCCCCGGGACGCTCCCCGCCGGACCCCGCCGTTACAGGACTTTGGAGAGGAAATCCCGGGTGCGCTGCTGCTGGGGGTTGCCGAATAGATCCTCCGGGCGTCCCTGCTCGCAGATGACGCCGTCGGCCATGAACAGCACGCGGTCCGCCACTTCGCGGGCGAAGCCCATCTCGTGGGTGACCAGCACCATGGTCATCCCGTCGCGGGCAAGGTCCTTGATCACCTGCAGCACCTCGCCCACCATTTCGGGGTCCAGTGCGGACGTAGCCTCGTCAAAGAGCATGATGTCCGGATTCATGGCCAGCGCCCGGGCGATCGCCACGCGCTGCTTCTGGCCGCCGGAGAGGGAGGCCGGGCGGGCATCCGCCTTTTCGGCGAGTCCGACGCGTTCCAGCAGCTTCAGAGCACTGGCCCGCGCTTCGTCCCTGCCCTGCTTCTTGGACTCCACGGGTGCCAGCATGATGTTCTCGATCACGGACATGTGCGGGAACAGGTTGAAGTGCTGGAAGACCATGCCGATGTGCCGCCGGACCTCGTTGATGTCCACTTTGGGGTCGGTGACGTCGAAGCCGTCCACCGTGACGTGGCCGCCGGTGATGTCCTCCAGCTTGTTCAGGCACCGCAGGAAGGTGGACTTGCCCGACCCGGATGGCCCGATCACGCAGACCACCTCGCCTTCGGCGACCTGGGCGTTGATGCCTTTGAGGACCTGGTTGGAACCGAAGGACTTGGTCAGCTCCTTGACGGAGATCTTGCTGGGTGCAGTGACTGCCGTGCTCATTTGTTGAACCTCTTATCCGCAACGTTGGCCAGTTTGGTCAGCAGCATGATGACCACGAAGTACATGACCGCCACTATCAGCAGGGTCTCGGTGATCCGGAAGTTTCCGGCGTAAATCTGCTGGCCCTGGTACAACAGTTCGGCGAAACCGATGGCAAGCAGCAGCGAGCTGTCCTTGAGCATGATGATCAGCTGATTGATCAGGGAGGGCGTCATGATCTTGAAGGCCTGCGGCACCACCACCTTTTGCATGGACTTGGCATACCCGAGCCCCAGGCTGCGGCTGGCTTCGAGCTGGCCCGGGTCCACGGACTGGATGGAGCCGCGGACGATTTCGGTGATGTAGGCGCCGGCGTTGAGGCTGAGCGTCAGCACGCCCGCCACCCAGATGTCGATCGGCTGGCCGGTCAGCTGGGGAATGCCGAAGTAGAAGAAGAAGGCCCAGACCAGCAGCGGGGTTCCCCGGAAGATGCTGACGAAGGTGGTGGCGATCCCGCGGAGCACCACGCTGGTGGAGATCTTCAGGAATCCCATGAAGAGGCCGATCAGCATGGCCAGGGCGAAGGAGATAGCGGTGACCAGGACAGTGTTGCCAAGGCCTTTCATCAGTGCCGGGAAGCTGTTGGCCAGCAGGTCCCAGAAGCTGGATTCTGCAGCCTGCGTGGGGTCCTTGAGATACTTGTCCAGGATTTCCTGGTACTTGCCGCTGGACTTCAGCTCCGCCAACCCGGTGTTGAATGCCTTCAGCAGTTCCGGATTCTGGCCCTTGTTGACGGCGAAGCCGTAGGAGCCGCCCTTTTCCTTTTCGGACACAGCCTTGAGGCCGTTGTTCTGGCTGATGCCGTAGGCCAGGACCGGGTAGTCGTCGAAAACGGCAACAGCGTTCCCTGACTTCACCAGTTCGTACATGGTGGCGGACTGGTCCAGGGACTTGACCGTGAAGCCGTACTTGTCGGCGATCGACTTGGCGAACGTTTCGCCTTCACTGCCGGTCTTGGCGGTGACGGTTTTCCCCTTGAGGTCTTCGTAGCCCTTGATGTCCGTGTTGGACTTGGCAACGGCCATCTGAACGCCCGACTCGAAGTAGGGGTCGGAGAAGTCGTAGATCTGCTTGCGGGGCTCGGTGATGGACATGCCGGCGATGACGCCGTCCACCTGGTTGGAGGAGAGCGCCTGCAGGGCGGCGTTGAAGCCGAGCGACTTGATCTCAACAGCGAAACCCTGGTTCGTGGCGATCTCACGAATGATGTCCATGTCGATGCCGGTCAGCTCGCCGCCCGCGTCACGGAACTCAAACGGCGCGAACGTGGTGTCCGTGCCGATCACGAAGGTCTTCCCGGAAAGGCTCGACGGCGCGGCGGCCGGCTGCGCTGAACCGGCGGCAGCCGCTGTGGCGGCAGGTGTGTCCGCCGGTGCCGCGGCGGCACCTGCGGCGCTGAAGAGCATTGCGGCCAAGGCCAGCAATGCTCCGATGACCGTGGCCGTCCGCGGCCTGGCGGCGACGGTCTTTTGGAGTCTGGGCAAGTTGATACAACCCCTTGGTAAATGCGGCAACCGGTCCGAAGACCGGAAAAGTACACCTCGAGGCTACTCGCATTTGGCCCGTTGCACCGGAGATCCTGTGCCCCGTCTCCGGCTACTGCCCGTAAAAGACCCGCTCGAACACCGCGCGGGCGCGCCGGCTGAGCCTCAAATAGTCCTCTTCGAGCGCTGCCGCCTTGCCGGGCTGGTAGCCGCACCAGCGGGCCACGGCCTCCAGGTCCCTGCGGGACGAGGGGAGGAGGTCGGACGCGCGGCCGGTCCAAATCACGTTGGCCGACCTGATGCGGCTCGCAAGGCGCCATGCCTGCAGCAGGAGTTCGGCCTCGCCCCGCTCCAGGAATCCGAGTGAGGCCGCGGCTTCCAGGGCCGGCACAGTGGACGTGGTCCGCAGTTCGGGGTGTTTGCCCGCATGTTGCAGCTGCAGCAGCTGGACGAGCCACTCGACGTCGCTCAGGCCGCCCCGGCCCAGCTTCAGGTGCCGTGCGGGATCCGCGCCCCGGGGCAGCCGCTCTGCTTCCACCCTGGCTTTGACCCGGCGGATTTCCCGCACGTCTTTCTCCGAAAGTTCGGCCGGATAGCGGATGGGGTCGATCAGCTCCACGAAGTCGGCGGCAAGATCGTCATCCCCCGCGATGGGCAGGGCCCTCAGGAGTGCCTGGGCTTCCCAGACCAGCGACCACCGGCGGTAGTACTCGGCATAGGAATCCAGGGAACGGACCATGGCGCCGCTCTTGCCTTCAGGCCGCAGGTCGGCATCCACCATCAGCACCCGTTCGGCCAGGATGGCGGGCTTGAGCGGCTGCGTCAGCAGGTTCGAAATGTGTCCCACGATCTGCGCGGCCTGGTTCTGCGCCTCCTCATCGGAGACCCCCGGCAGCCCGCGGTGCACGTACATAACGTCCGCATCCGAACCATAACCGATTTCCCGGCCGCCCTGGCGGCCCATTGCCACCACCAGGACCTTCGTCTTCAGGGGACCCGCCGCAGCCACGATTCCTTCGGCAACGCGGAGGGCTCCCAGCACGGCTGCGCGGTCCGTGTCCGCGAGGGCAGAGCCCACCTGGTCCTGGTCCAGCAGGCCTGCGCTGTCCGCAATGGCGACCCTCAGAATCTCCCGGCGCCTTATCAGCCGGATGAGCCGCATGGCGCTTTCCGGATCCTCATGCCGGGACATTTTCGACGTGATTTCCAACCACTGGGCCTCGAATCCCAGCGGGGCCAAATCCTTGTCAGTCCCCAGCCACGCCACCGATTCCGGGGAAACTTCCAGGAGGTCAGTGATCAGCCTGGAATTGGAGAGCACATGGCATAGCCGCTCGGCGGCCGCCGTCGAATCCCGCAGCATCCCCAAATACCAGTGCGTTGTTCCCAGCGCCTCGCTGACGCGGCGGAAACCCAGCAGACCGGCGTCGGGGTCCACACCGTCGGCGAGCCAGCCGAGCAGGATGGGCAGAAGCTGGCGCTGCAGGGCGGCACGGCGGCTGACGCCGGCGGTGAGAGCCTCAATATGCCGCATGGCGCCGCGCGGATCCAGATACCCAAGGGCGGCCAGCCGGCCTTGTGCTGCTTCCGGGGTCAGGCGCGCCTCTTCACTGCTCAGCTTGGCGGCAGTGTTCAGCAACGGGCGGTAGAAGATTCGCTCGTGCAGTTCGCGGACGGAGCGTTTGGTCTTCTGCCAGGCCGCCAGCAGGGCATCGGGATGCGGGCGTTCACGGGCGAACGGACCCAGCACAGCCTTCGCGAGGGCGCGCAGTGCCTCTTCCCTCACCGGCATCAGGTGGGTCCGGCGCAGCTGGAAGAGCTGGATCCGGTGCTCCAGGAGCCGCAGGTACCGGTAGGCGTGGTCGAACTCGGCGGCGTCGGTCCGCCCGATGTAGCCGCCGGCCGAGAGCGCCGCGATGGCCGAGGTGGTGTCACGCTGACGGAGGGATTCATCGGCCTTGCCGTGCACCAACTGCAGCAGCTGGACCGTGAATTCGACGTCCCGCAGGCCGCCGCGGCCCAGTTTGATCTGGCGCTGTTCCTCCTCCGCGGGAATGTTGTCCGTGACCCGCCGGCGCATGGCCTGCACGGACTCCACGAAACCTTCCCGGTTCGCCGAACCCCAGACCAGGGGAAGGACCGCTTCCTCGTACCGGGCGCCCAGCTCCGCATCCCCGGCAATGGTCCGCGCTTTCAGGAGTGCCTGGAACTCCCAGCTTTCGGCCCACCGGGCGTAGTAGCTTTGATGTGACGCCAGCGTCCGCACCAGCGGTCCCGATTTGCCCTCGGGCCGCAGGTTGGCATCCACCTCCCACAGGCCGGGTTCCCGGCCAATGGACATGATGGCCCGCGAAATCCCGGTGGCAAGGGCGGTGCCAATGGTGTTGGCACGGGCGTCGTCGAGTCCGTCAGCCTCGATCACATAGATGACGTCGACGTCGGAGATGTAGTTGAGTTCGCGGGCGCCGCATTTGCCCATGCCGATAACGGCCAGCCCGACGTCGGCTACTTCCGCCGCGTCGAACTGCTCCCCTGCTTCCGCCCGCGATACGGCCAGGGCCGCTTCGATGGCCGCGCCCGCGAGATCCGCCAGTTCGGCGCCCGCGGCGGGCATGAAGTCCAGCGGATCGGCGGCACACAGATCCTTAACCGCCAGGTCCACCACGCCCCTGCGGTACGCGGTCCGCAGGGCCACGTAGGCGTCCGGGCCGGAAAGTCCGGCCACGGGCCTGCGCGCCTTCGGGTCGGCCTGCACGGACCGCAGGAGCCTCGACCTCAGTTCCCCCGCATCCGCGGCGACCGGCTCAGGGCTCGCCACCACATCAAAAGCGTCAAGGTGCTCCGGGTGGCGGATCAGGAACTCGCCCAGGGCTTCCGAGGCGCCCAGGACCCGGTAGAGCGGCTCGCTCGTGTCAATGTCCGCGGCAGCGAGTTTCCGAAGGTCGGGATGCTTTTCGATCAGGCGCACCAGCGACTGCAGCGCGGTGTCCGGGTTGGCAGCCAGGTGGAAGCCCGCGAACAGTGCCTCCTGGTCAATCCCTTCCAGTTCCCGGGCAGCCAGGAACCGCTCCCCCTTTTCCAGGTCACTGAAACCGGCGGAGATCAGGCGACGGGCAAGGCTCACCTCTGCCCCCTACAGGATGCCGAGATTACGCTGCAGCTCGTAGGGCGTCACCTGGAGACGGTAGTCCTGCCATTCGGCGCGCTTGTTGCGCAGGAAGTACTCGAAGACCTGTTCGCCAAGGATCTGCGGCATGAGCTCCGAGTCCTCCATGGTCCTGATCGCGTCGTGCAGGCTCGCCGGCAGCGGATCGTGACCCATGGCGCGGCGCTCGGCCGAGCTCAGCGACCAGATGTCGTCCTCGGCGGCGGCGGGAATCTCGTAGCCCTCTTCGATGCCCTTGAGCCCTGCGCCCAGCAGCACCGCATAAGCGAGGTAGGGGTTGGCTGCGGAATCGATGCCGCGGTATTCGATCCGGGCCGACTGGCCCTTGCCCGGCTTGTACAGCGGGACGCGCACCAGCGCTGAGCGGTTGTTGTGGCCCCAGCTCAGGTAGCTGGGCGCCTCGCCGCCGCCCCACAGCCGCTTGTACGAGTTCACGAACTGGTTGGTCACGGCCGTGAACTCGGGGGCGTGCTTGAGGATGCCCGCGATGAACTGTTTGGCCGTCTTGGACAGCTGGAACTCGGCACCGGCTTCATAGAAGGCATTGGTGTCGCCCTCGAAAAGCGAGAAGTGCGTGTGCATGCCGGACCCCGGGTGGGCGGTGAACGGCTTCGGCATAAAGGTGGCGTAGGTGCCCTGCTGCAGGGCCACTTCCTTGATGACGGTGCGGAAGGTCATGATGTTGTCCGCCGTCTGCAGCGCGTCCGCGTAGCGGAGGTCGATCTCGTTCTGCCCGGGACCGGCTTCGTGGTGGCTGAACTCGACGGAGATACCCACGGATTCGAGCATGGTGACCGCGGTGCGGCGGAAATCCTGTGCGACGCCGCCGGGGACGTGGTCGAAGTAGCCGCCCTCGTCGACAGGGACGGGCGAGCCGTCCGGGCCCGGCTCCTGCGACTTCAGCAGGTAGAACTCGATCTCGGGGTGGGTGTAGCAGGTGAAGCCCATGTCTGCGGCCTTGGCAAGGGTCCGCTTCAGGACGTTGCGGGGGTCCGCAGCGGAGGGCTCGCCGTCGGGCGTCAGAATGTCGCAGTACATGCGCGAGGTCTGTTCGGTTTCCCCGCGCCACGGCAGGATCTGGAACGTGGAAGGGTCCGGCTGCGCCAGCATGTCCGATTCGAACACGCGGGCCAGGCCTTCGATCGCAGAGCCGTCGAAGCCCAGGCCTTCTTCGAAGGCGCCCTCAACTTCGGCGGGGGCAAGCGCAACAGACTTGAGTGAACCCACGACATCCGTGAACCACAGACGCACGAACCGTACATCTCGCTCTTCGATCGTCCGCAGGACAAACTCTTGCTGGCGGTCCATTATGGCCTCTTCTCCGGATCAACATTTTGATGCCCCGGGTCCGTATTCCATAGAGCCGGCGGCAGCTCACGATTCACTTTACTAAGCATTCCCGCCGAATGTTGGAGCCGGACCTCCGCGTAACACAGCGTTAACACGCAGACCGGCACGCTGAACCGGGCTCCGGGGACGCTACCGGCCTTCGGGGGCGCCGCTTTGTGACGCGATTCACCGGAACGGGCGGACAGTCCGGTAGCTAGGACGCGCAGTACCGCACTACGCTCTAGCCATGGCCACAAGCAACAGTTCCGATTCCAGCATGTCCGCTGAAGTACCTGCTCCCTACGGCAACGGTCCCGCCGACGCGCCCGCAACGCCGTCGGACACCGCCAAAAAGCCCGTGGCACGAATCCGGACCCATCACCTGCAGCAGGCCAAGGACAAAGGTGAGCACTTTGCCATGCTGACGGCCTACGAACAGTACACGGCCGAGATCTTCGACGAAGCGGGCATCGAGGTGCTCCTGGTCGGGGACTCCGCGTCCAACAACGTGTTCGGTAACGAAACCAGCCTCCCGGTCACCGTGGACGAGCTCCTTCCGCTGTGCCGCGCCGTGGCGAGGTCAGCCAAACGTGCACTGGTGGTCGCCGACCTTCCATTCGGAAGCTACGAGGTCTCGGCCGAGCAGGCCGTGGCCACCGGAGTCCGCTTCCTGAAGGAAGGACTTGCCCATGCCGTGAAGATCGAAGGCGGCAAGTTCTACGCGGACACCGTCCGGGCCATGGTCCAGGCCGGCATTCCGGTGATGGCGCACATCGGCTTCACCCCGCAGAGCGAGCATTCACTGGGCGGCTACCGGGTCCAGGGCCGGGGCGATGACGCGCAGCGTCTGATCGATGATGCCGTGGCACTCGCCGACGCCGGCGCCTTCAGCGTCCTGATGGAGATGGTCCCGGCCGCCACCGCCGCAGCCGTTGATGCCGCCATTGCAGTTCCCACCGTGGGCATCGGCGCAGGCAACACCACCACCGGCCAGGTCCTGGTGTGGCAGGACATGGCGGGACTTCGCGGCGGCAAAATGGCCAAGTTCGTCAAACAATATGCTGACCTGCGCACGTCGCTGAGCAATGCGGCCAAGGCCTACGGAGACGATGTACGGACGGGCCAGTTCCCCGGCCCCGAGCACTCGTTCTAGCCGGACGCCGGGCCGCGCCCAGGCCGCGCCGCGTGGTTCGCTCCGCCTGGTTAGCTCCGCCTGGTTGGCGACTTAGTCTTCGTCGCCCTTTTCCCAAGACTCGTTGCGTGCCTTGACCTTCTCCAGCGCATGCTCGGCTTCGGCGCGCGTCTTGTACGGCCCGATCAGCTGCGTCCAGTCGGACATGGCGTCCTCTTCCACCTCATGGGTCTTGACGTTGTACCAGTACTCGGTCATCGCTGCTCCTCGCATCGTTCAGGCTCCGCGCCCGCTGAAAGTGATCCACGTAACGTAGGGCGTCATCGGGTTCCGATCCGGCTGTCCGTTACATGGGCTTCTGTGCCTGCTTATATGATCAATCTATGCCTTCTCTTGCCTCGACTGCACCCACCGGCACGCTGGTCCCGGGAACCGTCAGCCCGCAGCTGCCTGTCCCGGCGTCAATTCCCCGCCCCGAGTATGTGGGCAGGCCGGGTCCGGAGAAGTTCACCGGCTCGGAGGTGAAATCCGCGGAGACCATCGAGAAGATCAGGGTTGCCAGCCGGATCGCCGCCCAGGCCATCGTCGAGGTCGGCAAACACATCGAACCCGGCGTAACGACAGACCAGCTGGACAAGATCGGCCACGAGTTCCTGCTGGACCACCATGCCTATCCGTCCACGCTGGGCTACCGGGGCTTCCCCAAGTCGCTGTGCTCGTCGCTGAACGAAGTGATCTGCCACGGCATACCGGACAGCACGGTGGTCCAGGACGGCGACATCCTGAACATCGACATCACCGCGTTCATCGGGGGTGTCCACGGCGATACGAACTTCACGTTCCTGGTGGGAGATGTGGATGAAGAGTCCAGGCTCCTGGTGGAGCGCACCAAGGAATCCCTCAACCGTGCCATCAAGGCCGTGGCACCCGGACGTGAAATCAACGTCATCGGCCGCGCCATCCAGTCCTACGCCAAGCGTTTCGGCTACGGCGTAGTCCGGGATTTCACCGGCCACGGCGTTGGCGAGGCCTTCCATACCGGCCTGATCATTCCGCACTACGACGCCGCTCCCGCCTACAACACGGTCATGGAAACGGGCATGGTGTTCACCATTGAACCGATGCTGACCCTCGGTACGGTTGAGTGGGACATGTGGGCCGATGACTGGACCGTGGTGACGCGCGACCGCAAGCGCACCGCCCAGTTCGAGCACACCCTCCTCGTCACCGAATCCGGCGCAGAAATCCTTACCCTGCCCTGATGACCCTCCCGGCCCGCCGGAATTTTTGCCTGTAAACCCTTTGCCCGCCCACAGCCACGAACGGAATCACATTGGCCAAGAAGGACGACAAGTCAACCAAGAACGCCCCGCTGATCGGAATCGATATCGGCGGAACCGGAATCAAGGGCGGCATCGTCGACCTCAAAAAGGGCAAGCTCGTGGGCGACCGCTTCCGCGTTCCGACGCCGCAGCCCGCGACGCCTGAATCGGTCGCCGAAACGGTCGCCGCGGTGGTCGCTGAGCTCGACGCACGGCCGGACGCGCCGTCCCCCGACTCGCCGATCGGAGTGACGTTCCCCGGCATCATCCAGCACGGGGTGGTCCATTCCGCGGCCAACGTCGACAAGACCTGGCTCAATACGGATATTGACACCCTGCTGACCAAACGCCTCGGCAGGCCGGTGGAGGTCATCAACGACGCCGATGCCGCCGGCCTCGCCGAAGCCCGCTACGGCGCCGGTGCGGGTGTCTCCGGGACAGTCCTCGTGATTACCCTTGGAACGGGGATCGGCTCGGCCTTCATCTTCAACGGCAAGCTGGTCCCGAACGCCGAGCTCGGCCACCTTGAGATCGATGGCTTTGACGCCGAGAGCAAGGCTTCTGCCGTAGCCCGGGAACGCGACGGGCTGAGCTGGACAGAGTACAGCGTGCTCCTCCAGCGCTACTTCTCGCACGTCGAATTCCTCTTCTCCCCCGAGCTTTTCATCGTCGGCGGCGGCATCTCCAAGCGGGCCGACGAGTACCTTCCACACATGAAGCTGCGCACGAAGATCGTCCCGGCAGAGCTCAAGAACGACGCCGGCATTGTGGGCGCCGCCATCGAGGTTGCACTCACGCACAAACTGGCCAAGTAGGCGGGCTGCCGGTTCCATGACTGCCACCCCGGGGGACGTTGGCATAGTCACCGGGGCCAGCCGTGGAATCGGCGCCGCCATTGCCCACCGCGCCGCACGGGCCGGTTACGCCGTTCTGGTCAACTACTGATTTACGTCTGCCAGGAAGCCATAAGGCGGCTCGGCACGGGCGGGAGCGGTGGTGTGGCTGCTGTCGGGCGAAGCCGGCTACATTACCGGAGCCGTACTCCCGTCGCCGGCGGCCGCTGACCGCAACGGGAATCCGGGGGCTGGTGCCGGTGGTGGCGTCGGCTTCCCCTCCGCTGCCACCACCGGAGTCTAGAGCGGGCTCTTCTCGGACTTCTTGCCCTTTGCCGCCTTGGCTTCGACTTCCGCTTCATGGCGAAGGATGGAAATGGCGGTCTCAAAGTCTTCCAGCGATTCAAAGGCCTGGTAGACGCTGGCGAAGCGGAGATAGGCCACTTCGTCCAGTTTCTGGAGCGGGCTGAGGATGGCCAGGCCCACCTCGTGGGCATCGATTTCCGCAGCGCCGGAAGCGCGGATTGTTTCCTCGACCTCCTGCGCCAGCATCGCAAGGTCATCTTCGGTCACGGGCCGGCCCTGGCAGGCTTTCCGCACGCCGTTGATCACCTTGCTCCGGCTAAACGGCTCGCCGACGCCGGAGCGCTTGATCACCGTGAGGCTGGTGGTTTCGACGGTGGTGAAGCGCCGTCCGCATTCGGGACACTGTCGGCGGCGGCGGATGGCGGAGCCGTCGTCTGCCATCCGGCTGTCCACCACGCGGGAATCAGGGTTACGGCAAAACGGGCAGTACACGTCATTTCCTTCCCCTGGCCGAGCTTGAACCGGCCGAACTTCAGCTCGGCGGACTAGTACTTCTTGCACCCTAGTTTACGACTACATGTAGCTGAATAACAAGCCTGTAATTACTACATGTAGTGGTTAGCCGCCCTAGGCGAATCGCGCCGTCACGGCCTCGCCGTGGGCCGGGAGGTCCTCTGCTCCGGCGAGGCTGACGATGTAGCCGCTGACCTTTTCGAGGGCAGGCTTGCTGTAGTTGACCACCTGGATGGCACGCAGGAACGTGGTGACGTTGAGGCCGGAAGAGAAAGCTGCCGTGCCGCTGGTCGGCAGCACATGGTTGGACCCGGCGCAGTAGTCCCCCAGGCTGACGGGGCTGTAGTCCCCTACAAAGATCGCTCCCGCGTTGCGGATGCGGGCAGCAACAACCGGGGCATCCGCCGTCATGATCTCAAGGTGCTCCGCAGCGTAAGCGTCACAGGCTGCGATTCCCTGTTCCAGGTTATCCACCAGCACCACGCCGGACTGTGGGCCGGACAAGGCTTCCCGCACCCGCGCGGAGTGTTTGGTCAAGCCCGCCTGCACGGCAAGTTCCGCGCGGACGGCCTCCGCAAGGTCCTCTGAGTCGGTGATGAGGACCGAGGCTGCCTTGGGATCGTGTTCGGCCTGGCTTATGAGGTCAGCGGCCACCAGTGACGGGCGGGCGCTGCTGTCCGCAAGGATGGCGATTTCCGTGGTGCCGGCCTCGGAATCGATGCCGACCACACCCTTGACCAGCCGTTTGGCCGTGGCAACAAAGATGTTCCCGGGCCCGGTCACCACGTCCACCGGATCCAGGGCTGCCTCCGCGTTATCCGACGGAACACCGTAGGCAAAAGCCGCGATGGCCTGGGCGCCACCAATGGCGTACACCTCATCAATGCCCAGCAGCGCCGCTGCGGCCAGGATGGTGGGGTGCGGGAGTCCCCCGAAGTCTTTCTGGGGAGGCGAGGCCAGGGCAATGGAGGCAACGCCGGCAGCCAGCGCAGGCACGACGTTCATAATGACCGACGACGGGTAGACCGCCAGCCCGCCGGGAACATACAGCCCCACGCGGCCCACCGGCACCCAGTTCTGGCTTACGACGGCGCCCTCGCCCAGTTCGACGTCGACGTTTGCCGGCCGCTGGCTGTCAGCGAACTTGCGCGCGCGGCTGATCGATTCTTCCAGCGCGGCCCGCACTGCCGGGTCCAGCTCCTCCAGGGCTGCGCGCAGCGCTGCGCCGGACACGCGCGGGTGCTCCTGCTCGACGCCGTCGAACGTCTTTGCGAATTCACTCAGCGCCGCGAAGCCCCGCGAGCGGACCGCAGTGATGATGTCCGTGACCTTCTGTTCGGCGTCGGCCATGGCCTGGTGCCGGGCGCGGGGAACAGCCGATCGGAGTCCGGCCAGGGACAGGCGCTGACCGCGCAGGTCAATGGTGCGGTAGTCGATGGCCGGGGCGGTGGTCTGAGCAGGGCTGTCGGGAGAAATGGTCACCCGCCCATTTTACGTGCCTTGGGCGGCAGCTTCGTTCCCTGGTGGCTTTTGCCCCGGAAGGGCTGATTCGCCGGGCTGCAGACTCCTAGGTGTCCTGCGCCGGCGGTTTGCCCAGGAGGCTGAACAGGTTTGCCACGAAAACCGCGATCGCCGCCGCCGCCGGCCAGATGGCCAACACAGCGAAGGCGCGGAGCGAGAACGCGATACTGGCGTTCCGGGAAGTGTCTTCGTCCGGGCCCCACCATTGCCCCGCCAGGACCCCCGTCTGCCATGCGATAAGTCCGCCGAGTGCCCCGCCGGCTACGGCGAAGAGCACCGCAGCGGGCGCGGGGACCCCGGTTCGTTTTCCGTTAAGGAGGAACCCGGTCACGCAACCCGCCAACAGGAACAGGCCGGCCAGCACGAGGTCCCTGGGAAGCCAGCCTTCGGCATTCGTGCCGGTGGCCAGGGAGGGATCGCCGGACAAAAGGTTCAGGCCGCCGGGCGCCAGCAGCCACCACAGAAGTCCTACCGGGATCCCGGCAACGGCTATGAGGGCCGGCAGACGCCATGAAGGCCCGTCACCACGGTAAAGTTCACCATAGGCGGGCGGGTTGCCGTGATCCCCGGAATGCTTCGGATTCTGCGGAACCGGGCCGGTGCCTGATGGCTGTGTCATGAAACAAACATTAACAAACGTTCACGGCCGTTAAACAAGTGACGCGGCAGGTAACCAAGTCACGCACAGCACCGGGCGCCCCATACGCTGGCTAGCAAGACCCACCCAGGATTATTTCAGCAGGGAGTTAGATCACAGTGACCTCAGACGAGGCAGCCTTCGAAGGCACGTTCAAGGAGATGTTCCGACGGCATGCGGCCGGTGTGGCGATTATCACGGTGAACTACAACGGCACCCCGTACGGATTCACGGCCACCTCCGTGGCGTCCCTGTCGGCCCAGCCGCCGCGCTTTACCTTCAACATGGCCCGCAGCTCCAGCTCCTGGCCCGCCATAGCCAACACCACGCACATCGGTGTCCACATGCTTGGCCTGGACAACCAGGAACTCGCCGACCGCTTCGCGCGGACCAAGAACCGCTTTGAAGGCGACCACTGGGAACTCGGACCCCACGAAGTGCCCATCCTCAAGGACGTGGCGGGCTGGCTGATCGGCAAGATACAGATGCGCCTCTCCTTTGAGAACAACGCGGTTGTCGTTGTGGAGGTCGTGGAAGGACAGGTGGGCCAGGACGGCTCACCGCTGCTCTACCATTCGGGCGCCTACGGCCAGCCTGTTCCCCTCGACTACGAAATCTAGGGAGCTACCAGGGCAGGGACACGGACGAGCCCAGCTCGAAGAACCGCGGACCGGTGCCGCGGTGGTCGTTGAACTCGCGCAGGAGCTCCGTGGCCGCCACTGCGGGCTCCTTCGACGCTCCTGCGCGTCCCATTCCGGTCTTCAGCACCCCGGGGTGGACGGACCATGCGTCCATTTCCGCACCAAATTCCTCATGCAGGCTCAGCGTCAGCATGTTGAGCGCCGCCTTGCTCAGGCGGTAGCCATAGCTCGTCCCGAAGCCGGCGAATGCGCCCTTCGCCTGCAGTGCTGCCGAACCCAGCCTGGATGACACGTTGACCACGAGGGGCCTGCGGCCGCTTTGATCCGGCCGGAGCAGCCCGGCGAGGGATGCCTGGGTCACCCGCACGGCGCCTGCGACGTTGTTGTCCAGAAGCCGGGAGAGGGAAGCGGCGTCAACTGAGCCGAGCGCCTTGTGGCTGCTGCCCACCGCCGCATTGTTCACCACGACGTCGATGCTGGCTCCTGCAAGCACCTCTGCCACGTCTTCCGGGCACGAATGCGCAATGTCCCATTCCAGGAACCGCACGCCGCCGCCGGGCCCGGTGGTCGCCGCGGATCCCGGCCGGACGATGCCGTAGACCGTCCACTGTTCAGCTGCCAGGACGGCCGCCAGTGCGGCGCCGAACCCGCGCCCGGCACCGGAAATCACCGCCGTGCCCGGTGCCGGCTTCACGGAAGGTTCCGGCAACTAGCTGTCCAGGCAGGTCGGTCCGAGGAGCACTTTCAGGTCGCCAAAGAGGGACGGACTCGGGTTGACCCTCAGATGGACCGGAAGCGCCATCACTTCCACCCTGGTGTCCCCCTGCAGGTGCAGCCTGACTTCGGAGTTGCCCCGGTGCGTCCTGAGCACGTCTCCCAGCTCCGTCACCACGGCCTCGGTGGCTTTGTGAGTCTGCATGGTGATCACCAACGGCCCGTTCAGGCCCTCGCTGAGGTCCGGGACGGACAGCTCCATGCAGTTCAGGGCGACGGCGCCGTCGTCGCGCCGTTGCAGTCTTCCCTTGACCACCACGATCAGGTCTTCGGCGAGAACGGACGCAATGGGACCGTAGACCTGGCCGAAGAACATGACCTCCATGGAACCGCCCAGGTCCTCGATTTCCGCTCGGGCATAGGCGTTGCCGCTGGCCTTCGCGATCCTCCTGCTCAGCGAGGTGATCATGCCCGCAATGGTGATGATGGCGCCGTCGTGCGGGCCGTCCTCCGCGATGATCGAGGTGATGGACTGGTCCGCGTGCTGGCTCAGCAATCCCTCAAGGCCCTGCAGCGGATGGTCCGAGACATAGAGCCCCAGCATGTCGCGTTCGAAGGAGAGCTTGTCCTTCTTCTCCCACTCCGGCAGGTCGGGGATTTCGATGCTCAGCGACGCCTCGGATTCGGCTTCGTCGAAACCGGCGAAGAGGTCGAACTGCCCGATCGCCTCGTTGCGCTTGAGGGTGATGACGGAGTCAATGGCCTCTTCGTGGATCATGGCCAGTGCCCGGCGGTGGTGGTTCAGGGAGTCGAAGGCACCGGCCTTGATCAGGGATTCAATGGTGCGCTTGTTGCAGACCACCGCGGGCACCTTCATCAGGTAGTCCTTGAAGGACGTGTAGGCGCCTTCCTTTTCACGCGCCGCCACCATGGCTTCGACGGCATTCACGCCGACGTTGCGGATGGCGCCCATGCCGAAGCGGATGTCGTTGCCCACAGGGGTGAAGTTGAGGGCTGACTCGTTGACGTCGGGCGGCAGCACCGTGATGCCCATGCGCCGGCATTCGTTGAGGTAGATCGCCGATTTGTCCTTGTCATCGCCAACCGAGGTCAGCAGTGCGGCCATATACTCCGGCGCATAGTGCGCCTTCAGGTACGCGGTCCAGTAGGAAATCACACCATAGGCGGCCGAGTGCGCCTTGTTGAAGGCGTAGTCGGAGAACGGGAGCAGGATGTCCCAGAGTGTTTTCACGGCTTCCATGGAGTAACCGTTGTCCTGCATGCCCTGGGAGAAGCCGGCGAATTGCTTGTCGAGCTCTGATTTCTTCTTCTTGCCCATGGCGCGGCGCAGGATGTCTGCCTGGCCGAGGGAGTAGCCGGCGAGCTTCTGCGCCACGGCCATCACCTGCTCCTGGTACACGATCAGCCCGTAGGTGCCGCCGAGGATTTCGGAGAGCGGTTCCTCAAGCTCCGGGTGGATCGGAATGACTTCCTGGATCTTGTTCTTACGCAGCGCGTAGTCGGTGTGCGCGTTGGCGCCCATGGGACCCGGGCGGTAGAGCGCCAGCACCGCGGAGATATCTTCGAAGTTGTCAGGCTTCATCAGCCTGAGGAGGGAGCGCATGGGGCCGCCGTCAAGCTGGAACACGCCGAGGGTGTCGCCCCTGGCCAGCAGCTCGTAGGACGCGGTGTCGTCGAGGGCCAGGGTTTCGAGGTCGAGTTCGATGCCGCGGTTCATTTTGATGTTTTCCAGGGCATCCGAAATGATCGTGAGGTTTCGGAGGCCCAGGAAGTCCATCTTGATCAGGCCAAGGCCTTCGGACGTCGGATAGTCGAACTGGGTGATGACCTGGCCGTCCTGGAAGCGGCGCATGATCGGGATCACGTCGATGATCGGGTCCGAAGACATGATGACACCGGCGGCGTGCACGCCCCACTGCCGCTTCAGGCCTTCGATGCCCAGTGCTGTTTCGAAAACCTTTGCAGCTTCGGGGTCGGTGCTGATCAGTTGGCGGAAGTCGCCGGCCTCGCCGTAGCGCTTGGCTTCCTTGTTCTGGATGTCGGCCAGCGGGATGTCTTTGGCCATCACGGCCGGCGGCAGCGCCTTGGTCAGCGTCTCGCCCATGCTGAACGGGTAGCCCAGCACGCGCGAGGAGTCCTTCAGCGCCTGCTTGGTCTTGATGGTGCCGTAGGTGACGATCATGGCGACGCGCTCGTCACCGTACTTGCGAGTGACGTAGTCGATGACTTCGGAGCGGCGCCGGTCATCGAAGTCGACGTCGAAGTCAGGCATGGAAACGCGGTCCGGGTTGAGGAAGCGCTCGAAGATCAGGCCGTGGTGCAGCGGATCAAGGTCGGTGATGCGCATCGCGTACGCCACCATGGAGCCTGCACCCGAGCCACGTCCGGGACCCACCCGGATCCCGTTGTTCTTGGCCCAGTTGATGAAGTCGGCAACCACCAGGAAGTAGCCCGGGAAGCCCATGGAGGTGATGACTTCCAGCTCGTAGTCGGCCTGCTTGCGCACCTTGTCCGGGATGCCCTGGGGGTAGCGGTAGTGGAGTCCCTTGTCGACTTCCTTGACCAGCCAGGAGGTTTCATCCTCCCCTTCCGGGCAGGGGAAGCGGGGCATGTAGTTGGCGCCGGTGTTGAATGACACTTCGCAGCGCTCGGCGATCAGGAGCGTGTTGTCGCACGCCTCAGGGTGGTCGCGGAAAAGTTCACGCATTTCCTGCGGTGACTTCAGGTAATAGCCGCTGCCTGAGAAGGCGAAGCGCGAGCCGCCGTTGTCGTAGGTCGGTTCCAGGAGGGTGGAACCTGACTGGATGGCCAGCAGGGCCTCATGCGCCTTCGCGTCGTGCTCGTGCGTGTAGTGCAGGTCGTTAGTGGCCACCAGCGGCAGGTTCAGGTCCTTGGCCAGGCGCAGAAGATCGCCCGTGACGCGCCGCTCAATGTCCAGGCCGTGGTCCATCAGCTCGCAGAAGTAGTTCTCCGCACCAAAGATGTCGCGGAACTCCGCAGCAGCCTCCAGGGCTTCGCGGTACTGGCCGAGCCTCAGCCGGGTCTGGACCTCACCTGACGGGCAGCCGGTGGTGGCGATGAGCCCCTCCGAGTAGGTGTTCAGCAGCTCACGGTCCAGCCGGGGCCATTTGCCGAAGACCGAGTCCAACGACGCGATGGACGAGGCCCGGAACAGGTTCCGCATGCCCACGTTGTTGTAGCTCAGCAGGGTCATGTGGGTGTAGGAGCCACCGCCGGAGACGTCGTCCTTGCGCTGGCTTTCCTCGCCCCAGCGGACACGGCTCTTGTCGCCGCGGGCGGTCCCGGGAGTCACATAGGCTTCGACGCCGATGATCGGTTTGATGCCCTTGTCAGTCGCCTTGCGCCAGAAATCGAACGCACCAAAAAGATAGCCGTGGTCCGTCGTGGCGAGGGCAGGCATCCCCAGGCGTTCGGTTTCGTCGAACAACTCCCCCAGGCGGGCCGCCCCATCCAGCATGGAGTATTCGGTATGGGTGTGCAGGTGGACGAACGAGTCATTGCTGGAAGTCACCGGACCATTCTAGTGCCGGGCAGCGACAGTTCCGGCTCAGGCGTCCCCGGAAGCCAGAACTTCGAGTGCGTACGCGAGATCCTGCGGGTACTCGCTGGTGACCGTCACGCGTTCCCCGGTGCGGGGGCTGTCGAAGCCGAGCTGCCGGGCGTGGAGCCACTGCCGGGTCAGGCCGAGCGTCGCCGCGAGCCGCGGATCCGCCCCGTAGGTCAGGTCGCCCGCGCAGGGGTGGCGCAGGGCGGAAAAGTGGACACGGATCTGGTGGGTGCGGCCTGTTTCGAGGTGCACTTCAACCAGGGATGCCTTACCGAAGGCCTCGAGGACCTCGTAGTGGGTCACGGATTCGCGGCCGTCTTCGATGACAGCGAAGCGCCAGTCATGGCCCGGATGGCGGCCAATGGGCGCGTCGATCGTGCCCACGAGGGGATCCGGCAGCCCCTGGACCACTGCGTGGTACACCTTGTCCACCGTGCGCTCCTTGAAGGCGCGCTTGAGCGCCGTGTAGGCGCGTTCCGACTTGGCCACCACCATGACCCCGGACGTACCCACGTCGAGGCGGTGCACGATGCCCGCCCGTTCGGGGGCACCCGACGTCGAAATCCGGTAACCCAACCCCGCGAGTCCCCCCACGACGGTGGGTCCCACCCAGCCCGGGGACGGGTGCGCGGCCACGCCCACCGGCTTGTCGATAACCACGAAGTCTTCGTCGTCCAGCAGTACTTTCAGGCCTTCCACAACTTCCTCCACGACTTCCAACGGGTCCCGCCGTTCGGGAACAACGACCTCCAGCACGGCGCCGGAGGCCAGCTTCAGGGACTTGCCCACTGCCTTTCCACCGGAGCTGACATTGCCTTCGGCGATCAGGGTGGCCGCCTGGGAGCGGGAGATTCCCATGAGCCTGGCGAGGCCCGCGTCGACGCGGATGCCGGCGAGTTCTTCGGGAACGGTCAGTTTCTCAGGCATCCTTGCCCTCCGCGGTTTTCTGGAGCCGTGAACCGTCGAGGGAAATGCCCCGGAGCGTCAGCAGGCAGATGATCACGACGGCGGACACCACGGCGGAATCGGCAATGTTGAAAATCGCGAAGTTGGGCAGCTGGATAAAGTCCACCACGTGGCCCATGGCGAACGACGGTTCACGGAACAGCCTGTCCGTGAGGTTCCCCAGGGCGCCGCCAAGGAGCAGGCCGAGGGCCAGGGCCCACCACGCCGAGCCGAGTTTGCGCAGCTGCAACAGAATGGCAATCGAAACGCCGGCCATGATGATGGTGAAGACCCAGGTCACGTTCTCGCCAATGGAAAAGGCGGCTCCGGAGTTGCGGATGTAATACCAGTGCAGCAACGGGGGCAGCACCGGAATACGCTCCCCCTCCACCATGGTGCTTGTGACCCACAGCTTGGTCAGCTGGTCGAAGACATAGGCGAAGACAGCGAAGCCGGCGAAGAGCGACAGCAGGACCGACTTTCGCGGCCGGGCCTGGGTCGTTGCTGGCTGCGCTGCGGCAGGTGCTGTTTCGTCAGTCATAAAGCTTTCATTCAGGAGCCAGTCCCGGGACTGGAAGGAAGTTGCTGCTGCCCGCCATGGACCGCACCGTTGGCGGTTAATGGCAAAAGCCGGTGGCCGAGGAGTCCTCAGCCACCGGCTTTCAGAATACTTGCTAAACGGCGGGGCTGCCGTCGCCAACCTCGGGCGCAGCCACGGAACCGCGGGCGTCCAGGTCGCGGAGCTGGCCTTCGATGTAGGCCTTCAGGCGTGAACGGTAGTCGCGCTCGAAGCCGCGCAGCTGCTCCACCTTGCGTTCCAGGACGGACCGCTGCTGCTCCAGGGCACCCAGGATCTTGCGGGACTTCTCCTGCGCGTCGTTGACCAGGCTGCTGGCTTCGATCTGCGCCTCGGCGATGATCTTGTCCTTCTGCTGCTGGCCGTCGGCGACGTGCTTGTCGTGCATCTGCTGTGCCATGGCGAGGAGGCCGGCTGCGGACTCCGCCGTCGCGTTGGCCGCAACAGGAGCAGCAGGGGCGGGAACCGGAGCAAGTGCCGTTGCCGGCTCGGGAGCCTTCTTCTTGGCTTCAGCGGCCTTGGCCTCGGCTTCAGCCTTGGCCCGGGACTCGTCCTTTTCAGCCTTGACCGGGGCGGGGACCTTTTCCACCACCGGCGCCGCTGCTGCGGAGCTGGCGGGCGTGCCTGAGCCGCTCTCGGCAAGCTTCTTGCGAAGCTCGTCGTTCTCTTGGTTCAGGCGGCGCAGTTCGACGACGATTTCGTCCAGGAAGTCGTCAACTTCGTCCTGGTCGTAGCCTTCGCGGAACTTGGTCGGCTGAAAGCGCTTGTTGACAACGTCTTCTGGCGTCAAAGCCATCTGGTCACCTCGTTGGTCTAGTTAGTCAGTAGGCCTTCCGGCCGTCAAAACTACGGTACCTAAATATGGTCTGGTTCCTCTAATTCAACACTGAGGTGTCAAACCGGAGTTTCTACGCGATGCCGTGGATGGCGGTTTCCCGCCTGTCAGTGCGCCGCAAGCTGTAATGAAAATTACGCGAGATTCTTCACGATTGCCATAGCCACGCTGATAGCGATGAACAACAGCAAAAACCCGAGATCCAGCGAAATCCCGCCCAAGCGGAGGGGCGGAATAAGGCGCCTCAGCACCTTAAGGGGCGGATCTGTGACGGAGTAGACAGTGTGGGCCGCCACCAGCGCGGCGCCCCTCGGCCTCCACTCGCGCGCAAACATCTGCACCCAGTCGTAGACCAAACGGATGATCAAAGCCACAAATACGAATAGTAAAGCGATATAGACAAGTCCGAAAACAATTCCCATGAGTTAACTCATATCTCCATGTTCATTCCGGATACCGCAGTGTCCTGTTGCCGTTCTTATCTATTTCAGCACAGATGCCAGACAGGTCGCCTGCCTGGCATCCTTACTGGTCCGCTGCTAGCTCTGGTTGAAGAAGCTGGCCTGTGTCTCGCTGACCTTCTTGTCATCGCCGATGACCTCCACGTACGACGGCGAGAGAAGGAACACCTTGTTGGTAACCCGTTCGATGCTGCCGCGGAGACCAAACACCAGCCCGGCCGAAAAATCGACCAGGCGCTTGGCGTCGGCTTCGCCCATGTCCGTGACGTTCATAATGACGGGGATGCCATCACGGAAGCTTTCACCGATCAGTTTGGCGTCGTTGTAGGACCGCGGGTGGATCGTGGTGATCTGGCGGAGTCCGGTGGTCTCTTCGCGGCTCGAAGCCGCGCGCTTGATAGGTGTCACAGGTGCGCGATATTCCTCTTCGGCGGCGTGTGGAGTCGGCGTTTCACGGGCGACCTCGCGAACGGGCGCCGGTGCCCGGCGTTCCTCGCGGTCATGCTCCATTGAATCGTCCTCGTCCTTTTGCGGTGTGTGGTGCTCAGACTCGTAGTGTTCATCGCCATCGGCGAGCCCAAGATAGATCATTGTCTTGCGCAGAGCGCCAGCCATGGTCGACTCCTAATCGTGTCCGTAAGCGGGCCGCTGAGTTGACTTGACAGCATTGGAATCCCCGCCATTCTCTTCCAATGCTTTGACGCTACCCCAACGCAGGACGCGAACCCAATATATCCGACCCTATTCGCAGGTGTGTCGCACCCGCCCTGATGGCGGATTCAAGATCCTGGCTCATGCCGGCCGAAATCCCCGACGCCGAAGGGTGGTCCTTGACCAGCTGCGCTGATATCTCCGCCAGTTTGGCGAAGGCCGCGTCAGGATCCGAACCGAGGGGAGCCACAGCCATGACGCCGGCAAGTACAAGCCCGGGTGATCCCGCCAACTGGTCCGCCAGCGCGGGAACCTCGAGCCTGCTTGCGCCGCCCCGGGGGCTTCCGGCGTCCTCGTCCAGGCTCACTTGGATAAAGCACTCAAGCGGGGCCCTGCCGGTCCGCTCCTGCTCCGCGGCAATGGACTTGGCCAATGCTGCTGCCAGTTGCGGCCGGTCCACGGAGTGTATGGCGTGGGCATACCGGACGACGGACTTGGCCTTGTTGCTCTGCAGCTGACCGACGAAGTGCCACCGGAGTCCCAGATCGCTGAGCCCGGCGGCCTTCTCCGACGCCTCCTGGTCCCGGTTCTCCCCCACATCCGTTACACCCAGCGCTGCCAGCCTGCGCACGTCGTCGGCGGGGTGGAACTTGGTGACAACTATGAGCTCCGGCGGGTTGTCCGGGCGGCCTGCAGCTTCCGTGGCGGCCGCGATCCTGCGCCGGACCGCGGCAAGGCGCTCCTTGATGTCGATCAGGCGGGGGTCGTCCGGGGCCGTCACGTCAAGGGTCTCACTCACTGATCCACACCAACCCGGCGAACCGGCCCGTGGCCGGGTCGCCGCGGTAGGAGAACAAATCTTCATTTTCAAGGGTGCAGGGTCCGGAATACTCCACGGTGACGCAATGTGCTTCAAGCTGGCTGCGCGCTCCGGCAGGAAGGTCCAGGCCGGGGGTGCCCCAGGACGTTGTTGACCAGGTCGCAGGTACGGCTTCCGCAACCTCGGCCCGCATGCTTTCGGGCACTTCGTAGCAGGATCCGCAGATCGAAGGACCGATCCAGGCCCGGATGTCCTCAGCCCCCGCGGCGCGCATGCGCGCCAGGGTTTCGGGGATGACGCCGCTGGCGACTCCCGGGCGTCCTGCGTGGGCAACAGCCAGGATCGGATTTCCTCCTGCTGCCGTTCCGGCGAGGACCACCGGGACGCAGTCCGCCACCATCACGGCTAGCGGCCGCCCTGAGGACACCATCCCGTCGGCAGTGGGGCCGCCGGGTTCCGGGCCGTCCGCCGCATCGCCGATATAGGCCACGGCATTGCCGTGAACCTGGTTCATGTACTGGAAGGCGCCTGCCGGCAGCCCCACTTCAGCCTCAAGGGATTCGCGCCGGCGATGAACGTCGGCGGGGTCGTCTCCCACATAGAGGGCGAGGTTGCCGGCCCTGGCGTCAGTAAATGCAACCCAGACGCCGGGCCGGACTTCGGTTCGCCACCAAAACAATCAAAACACCGCTAACTGACTAGCTGACAAAACGTCCCGCAAGGCCTACTTCAGGAAGTCGGGGACATCCAGGTCGTCCGAGCGGCTGCCGGACAGGTCCGGCTCCACAACCGAGGGAAGGTCGACGTCGAAGCCCGAGTCGGCGGGGACCGCCGAGGGACGCTGCTGGCCCCAGTTGCTCAGGCCCGAAGCGCCGATGCCGGCGTGGACCGGCTGGACGTGCTGTGCCGGCGCCTGCGCCGCGGCAGGAGCCGAGGTGGGCGCAGCCGGACGCTGGGGGGCGGCCTGCGGCTGCGACTGGTCCATCGAAGGCGAGGTGGCTTTGACGTCGTCGAAGCCTGCTGCGATGACCGTCACACGGGCCTCGTCGCCCAGGGCGTCGTCGATGACGGCACCGAAGATGATGTTGGCCTCCGGGTGGGCAACTTCCTGGACCAGGCGGGCGGCCTCGTTGATCTCGAAGAGCCCCAGGTCCGAGCCGCCCTGGATGGACAGCAGGACGCCGTGGGCGCCGTCGATGGATGCTTCCAGGAGGGGGGATGCGATGGCCAGTTCCGCAGCCTTGACGGCGCGGTCCTCTCCACGGGCCGAGCCGATGCCCATGAGGGCGGAACCGGCACCCTGCATCACGGACTTGACGTCCGCGAAGTCAAGGTTGATCAGGCCCGGGGTGGTGATCAGGTCGGTGATGCCCTGGACACCGGACAGCAGGACCTGGTCGGCGGAGCGGAAGGCGTCCAGGACGGAGACATTGCGGTCACTGATGGACAGCAGCCGGTCATTGGGGATCACGATCAGGGTGTCCACTTCGTCGCGGAGGGCGTCAATGCCCGCCTCGGCGGACCCTGCGCGGCGCCGGCCCTCAAAGGTGAACGGGCGGGTGACAACACCGATGGTGAGGGCGCCGAGCGAACGTGCGATGCGGGCAACCACGGGGGCGCCGCCAGTACCGGTGCCGCCGCCTTCGCCGGCGGTGACGAAGACCATGTCTGCGCCCCGGATGACCTCTTCGATCTCGTCGGCGTGGTCCTCGGCCGCCTGCTTGCCGACCTCCGGGTTTGCGCCGGCGCCAAGTCCACGCGTCAGCTCGCGGCCCACGTCAAGTTTGACGTCGGCGTCGCTCATGAGCAGAGCCTGGGCATCGGTGTTAATTGCGATGAATTCGACACCGCGGAGACCGACTTCGATCATGCGGTTGACTGCGTTCACGCCACCGCCGCCGATGCCGACGACCTTGATGACGGCCAAGTAATTCTGCGGAGCTGCCACGTTACGTGTCCCTTGTTCGTGTCCTATTGCGAAAACTGATGGAGTCTTACTTGAATCCTCTAACCTTAACCTTCGACTTGAGGGTTATAGTTATGTCAAGTAACTCATGTTGTGACGCTATTTCCTATGCCTGAGACATTCAATGACCTGCTCCGCGTGTCGTGGGAATACCCGCTAAATAGAGCGGAAATCTCCTGACGCCACGGCCGCCGGTCCACTGGTTCCACAGCGGGGTTGAATGCCTGTCCCGGCGCTTGCCCCGGGACGTCGTCCACTATCGTGTCACGGGATGCCGCGGCACGCTGACATCGTAGACCTGGACGGGGTTCCGGGGGTCGGCGGGCGCCTTGAGCAGGGCCGCCAGCACCTTGGCTTTGAGTTCCCTCTCCCCCGCGTTGCCCCAGACAATTGTCTGTCCGTCCACGAGTTTGAGTTCGACGGCGTCAACGGACTTCGCCGAGGCATCGGAGAGCCTGGCGAGGACGTCGGCAGGCAGCGCGGCCAGCACTCCGGTGATGGCTTTGAAGAGATCTTTGCCGATCACTCCCGCCCCGCCGTCGATCACCGGCAGCTGGATGCTGCCGGGATCCTGGGTGGTCCCAAGCTGCACCCCGTCGACGTCGACCAGCTGGAAGACTTCCCCCTGCTTGACCAGGGCGACGGGCGTGCGTTCATGGATGTGCACTACCAGCACCGACGGCGGACGCGCGTCCGTCGTCACGTCCCTGACCTGGACCAGCGGCTGCAGCAGCTGTTTCACCTCGTCGTCATTCACCTGCGGCAGCGGCCTGCCGCGCAATGGCTCGAGTGCGGCCTTGACCTGCTCGGGCGTCAGCATCTTGGTGCCGTCCACCGACACGGTCTGAACTGCGAACACCGGCGAGTAGACGGCTGCCGCCAGCAGGCCGGCCACGAGTGCCGCTACGGTACCCGCGGCCAGGATGATGTTGCGCCGGATCCGCTTGCCCTTGGGTTCCGGGAAGGACAGCACGTTGTCGGTAGCGGCTGCGGGACGGGGTGCGCCGTCGGCCGCGGGAGCGGCCTTCGAGGCGGATATAACGTCCCCGCTGCCGTTCCCCGGCTGGGCCTTCCCCGGCTCGCCCTTCCCCTGGGAGGCCGGCGCCCCGGTCTTGTAGGTTGGCCGGCGCGTGCTAGCCACCCGGCGCCTCCGCCCGCAGTGCCTCCACAATCAGGGGGCCGTAGGCCGTCACGTCGCCCGCACCGGCGGTGAGCACAATGTCCCCCGCAGCCGCGTTGGCCACAACGGCCCGGACTGCGTCGTCCGCCGCCACCAGCCGGCCGCCACCGGCGAGGCGGTCTCCGATCAGCTGGCTGCTGACCCCGGGAATGGGATCCTCCCGGGCGGGATAGATGTCCAGCACCAGGGCGGTGTCAGCCGTATTGAGTGCCTCGGCAAACTCTGCCGCGAACTCCCGGGTCCGGGAAAACAGGTGCGGCTGGAAAAGAACGTGCACCTTGTGGTCGCCTGCCACGGAACGTGCCGCAGCCAGCGCCGCCCGGACTTCCGTGGGGTGGTGGGCATAGTCGTCGTACACCCGCACGCCCCGGCCTTCTCCCTTGAACTCAAAGCGTCGTGACGCTCCGGTGAAATGGGCCAGGGCGCCGGCCGCCGCTCCGGGCGCGACGCCTAGTTCCAGTGCCACGGCAAATGCCGCCGCAGCGTTGAGCGCGTTGTGGCGTCCGGGAACCTGGAGTTCCAGCGCAAACCGTGCCGTGTCGGTCGACACCCAGACGTCGCCCGGGCCGCCATCATGCAGCCGCAGCTCCGCATCTTCAGCGGTGCCGTAGGTGACCACCCTGGTGTTGCCCCGGGCCTTGGTCCGCTCCGCCAGCGCGCGGGCACCGGGATCATCGGCGCAGGCCACCAGAACGCCGTCGGCCGGGAGCAGTTCAGTGAAGCGGTCAAACGACTCGTAGACGGCCTCGGCGGTGCCGTAATAATCAAGGTGGTCGGGTTCCACGTTGGTGACAACCGCAATGTGCGGACGGTAGTTGAGGAACGATCCGTCGGATTCGTCGGCCTCGGCAACAAAAATGTCCGACGTGCCGCTGGCAGCGTTAACCCCCAGGGCCGGAACGTTGGCACCGATCGCAAAGGTGGGATCCAGGCCGGCACCTTGCAGCAGCACTGTGACCATGGACGTTGTGGTTGACTTCCCGTGGGTTCCGGCCACTGTGACCACCCTGTCGCCCGCCATGGCGGCCGCCAACGCCTCCGAACGGTGCAGCACGGGCAGCCCGGCGGCACGCGCGGCCTGGAGTTCCGGATTGTCCGCACGGATGGCGGAGCCGGCCACCACAGTCTGGGCCGCGCCCAGGTTGCCTGCGGAATAACCCACGTGGACTCCTGCCCCGGCAGCCGCGAGGTCCGCCATGACCGGAAGGTCCTTGGCATCGGAGCCCGTCACCGGGACGCCGCGGGCCACCATGATGCGTGCCACCGCGGACATGCCGACTCCGCCAATGCCGATGAAGTGCACGCGGCCCAGTGATTCCAGGCTCCGCGCCGCCGTGCCTGCTGTGGACGTGGTCATTTGCTTACCGCTTCCAGGACCAGATCGGCCATGCGGCGATCTGCGTTTCGAATACCGAGGGATTCGGAGCTTACTGCCATTTTCGCCAGCCGTTCGGGATCTGTGAGCAGGGGGATGATTTCACGGCTGACCCACTCCGGCGTGAACGATTCGTCGTCAACAACCAGAGCCCCTCCGGCCGCCACCGCGCCGGCGGCATTGAGGGCCTGTTCACCATTGCCGATCGGGAGCGGAACGAACACGGCCGGAACGCCCACGGCAGCGGTTTCGCAGACCGTGGCTGCTCCTGCACGTCCCAACAGCAGGTCGGCGGCCGCGTAAACGTTCTCCATCCCGTCGACATACTCCACCTGGCGGTAGCCGTCTGCAGCGAGCGGCCTGCCGCCGCCGTCGAGGACCGTTTTGCCCTTCCCGGTGATGTGGAGGGTCTGGATGCCGGCCTTGGCAAGTGCCTCGACCGAGGCCGCAATCGTCCGGTTGATGCTCTGCGCGCCGGATGAGCCGCCGGTGACAATAAGCGTGGGCATATGCAGGTCCAGCCCCAGCAGCTCACGTGCCGCCTGACGGGAGGCGGAACGATCCAGCCCGGACACCTCCTTGCGCATAGGCATGCCGACGTGGCGGGCCCCCCGCAGCTTCGTGTCCGCGAACGCGACGCCGACATGGCTGCTGAACCGGGCACCTACTCTGTTGGCCAGACCAGCCCGCGTGTTGGCTTCGTGGATGACGATGGGGATTTTCCGGCGCCGGGCGGCAAGGTACAACGGGGTGCAGACGTAGCCGCCGACCCCGACCAGCACGTCCGCCCGAGCGTCATCGAGGATTTTCCCGGCCTGCCGTACCGCACCGGCAAGCCGTCCCGGCAGTCTCAGCAGGTCGAGGGACGGCCGCCGGGGAAACGGCACGCGGCTTATGGTGGCCAGCTCGAGTCCGGCCGCGGGGACCAGCCTGGTTTCCATTCCGCTGGGCGTGCCCACAGCCAGGAGGCGAACGTCCGGACTCACGTCCCGCAACGCGGCCGCGATGGCCAGCAGCGGACTGATGTGCCCGGCCGTTCCGCCGCCGGCAAGGACTACTGACAAAGACTCGGCATTCATTAAGTGCTATTTACGCTTTCGTGTGGGGTGGGGGCGCCCGCCCTTGATGCGGAACTTGAGCAGACGCTTGGGCTGAGCGCTTGGCGCCATCTGTTCCCGGGCCAACGACAACACTACGCCGACGGCGCACAGCGACATCAGCAGGGCCGAACCGCCATAGGAAATGAACGGCAGCGGCACCCCGATGACCGGCACGAGTCCGGTGACCACGGACATGTTGACGGTGGCCTGGCCCAGCAGCCACACCATGATGGTCCCTGCAAGGACACGGTGGAACAGGTCCTCCTGCGCCACCACCACGCGGTAGATCGCCGCACCCAGGATGGCAAAGAGGACGAGCACGACGACGGTGCCCACCAGGCCGAGTTCCTCGCCGATGATCGCGAAGATGAAGTCGTTGTGGGCTTCCGGGATCCAGCTGTACTTCTGCCGGCTTTGGCCCAGTCCGACCCCCAGCCAACCACCGGAGGCGAGGCCGTACAAGCCGTTGGTTGACTGGTAGTTGGCGTCAATGCCTTCGCCGCAGGAGTTTCCGGTCCACCACGAGGTGATGCGGCACATCCGGTTGGAGCTCGTCACAGCCATGAACCCGGCGCCGGCCACGGCAACCATTGCCGCAATACCGAACATGTGGAGCGGGACCCCGGCGAAGAAGAGTGCGGCGGCCATGATCATCATGATGATCATGCCTGTGCCGAGGTCGTTCCCTGCCAGGACCAGCCCGATGATGCCGGCGGCGGCAGGAAGGACGGGAACCACAACGTGCTGCCAGCGGTGGAGCAGTTTGGCTTTGACCGCCAGCACGGTGGCCATCCACAGTGCCAGGGCGAGCTTGGCCGCTTCTGAGGGCTGGAAAGTGATGCCGCCGAATTCAATCCAGTTCTGGTTGCCGTTGGTACTGGTACCGATCAGCAGCACGAGGACCAGGAGCACATAGGCCCCTGCGATCCCCGGCCAGGCCAGGCGCTTGAGCCACACAACATTGACACGCGACAGCACGAACATCAGGAAGACGCCGATTGCGGCGAACATGCCCTGTTTGAGTGCTGCCGTGTACGGCGACTCTCCCGCGGCAATGGCTTCGACGCTGGATGCTGAGAGCACCATCATGATGCCGATGGCCGTGAGCGCGAGGGTGGAACCCAGGATCAGGTAGTACGTGGAACCGTTGCGTGACTTGCCGGTTCCTTCCAGCTTCGCCCAGAAGCTCCGGTACCAGCCGCGGAGCCTGGCCAGCGGCGGTACATGGCCTTTCCCTGCGCTCCCCCGTGCCTGGGCCGTTGGCGACGTCCGCGAGGAACCTGCCGCTTTTCCCGTCCGCGGGGTGGGCGGGAGCGGGGTTGCGCCCCGCTGCCTGGCAGCCGGGGCACGGGTGGGCGTGCTGACCATTGTTACTCCTCGCCGGTCTGAGCCTGCCCTTCCACGAGCCCGCGGACAGCTTCAATGAAGGCGTCGCCACGGTGAGCGTAGGAAGAGAACTGATCCATGGAAGCAGCCGCCGGGGCCATGAGCACAGTGTCTCCCGGAGAAGCCAGCTGTGCCGCTGCGGCAACGGCCTGGGCCATCACAGTTTCCCCGTAAATCGGCGAGGGCACCGTGCCGGCATCGCCCGTTTCGGCAGACTGCACGTCTTCAGTTTCGCCTTTCGTTCGCCCGATCACGGGGACATCGGGCGCGTGTCGCTTGAGGGCATCCGAGAGCGCGGTCGTATCCGCTCCGATCAGGACTACGGCCTTCAGTCGCGGCGCCTGTTCCTGAACCAGTTCGTCGTAGCTCACGCCTTTGGAGAGCCCGCCGGCAATCCAGATGACGTTGCTGAACGCGGACAGCGACGCTGCCGCGGCGTGCGGGTTTGTGGCTTTTGAGTCGTTGATCCACAGCACATCATTGTGGCGGGCAACAAGCTGGATGCGGTGTTCTCCCGGGATGTAGCTCTTCAGTCCTTGGCGCACCGCCTTCGGTTCCACGCCGTACGCCCGGACCAGTGCTGCGGCTGCCAGTGCATTGGCCACCATGTGGCGCGGGGCCACCGGACCGAGGTCCGCCATGGCCGCAAGCTCGGCCGCGCTGTCCTTGCGTTCGGGGATGAAGGCACGGTCAACCAGGAGGCCCTCCACCACACCAAGCATGCTGATGGCCGGCGTCACGGTGGTGAAGCCTACGGCGCGGCACCCTTCCACCACGTCCGCATTCTCCACCATGCGTTCGGTTTCGATCTGCTCGGCGTTGTAAATACAGGCCTTTTGCGTCTGCTCATAGACCTTCGCCTTGTCGGCCAGGTACGAAGCGTAGGATCCATGCCAGTCCACGTGGTCCTCGGCGACGTTGAGGCAGACACTTGCCACCGGCGAGACGGAGTGGCTCCAGTGCAACTGGAAGCTTGACAGCTCCACGGCAAGGACGTCGTACTCCACCGGATCCCGGAGGGCGTCAAGGATGGGTGTTCCGACGTTGCCGACGGCAATGGCTTTGAGCCCGGCGGCCTGCAGCATGGACTCGGTGAGGCCCACCGTGGTGGTCTTCCCGTTCGTTCCGGTGATGGTCAGCCAGTCCGCGGTCTTTCGGCCCGCCCGCTCGCGCACCCGCCAGGCAAGCTCAACATCGCCCCAGACCGGGACGTGCGTCCGTGCAGCCAATGCGAGCAGGGCCTGATCCGGGCGCCACCCGGGCGAAGTCACAATTAAATCCGGCTTCTGGCCGTCGATCTTCGGCATGGAGTGCACGGCGTCCTCGCCGAGGAGGACGTCTACGGCACCCACGATTTTCAGGGTTTCCGCCTGGGCACGGGCCTTTGCGCTGGTGGCGGCATCCACCACTACAACCCGGGCACCGAGCTCGATCAGGGTATCTGCGGCGGCGAAGCCGGACACGCCGATTCCCGTCACGACCACCCTGAGGCCTGCCCAATCCGAGTCCCAGGTGACCAGGTTCTCGAGCCGGGGGGACGTCGCCAGCGGCGAAGGTATAGGGCTGCTCACAGCAGGACCACCCATTCTGCGTAGAAGATACCCAGACCCGCGGCGACGAAGAGGCCGCCGAGGATCCAGAACCGGACCACCACGGTGACTTCCGCCCAGCCCTTGAGTTCAAAGTGGTGCTGGAGCGGTGCCATTTTGAAGAAGCGCTTGCCCTTGGTGACCTTGAAGTAGCCCACCTGGATGATCACCGAGAGGGTGATCAGGACGAAGAGGCCGCCGATGAAGGCGAGCAGCAGCTCGGTCCGGGACAGGATGGCGAAGCCTGCGACGGCTCCGCCGATGGCCAGCGAGCCGGTGTCGCCCATGAAGATCTTCGCCGGGGAAGTGTTCCACCACAGGAAGCCGACCAGCGCCGCGCTCAGGATCGCGGCGAGCAGCGCCAGATCCAGCGGGTCGCGGACGGAGTAGCAGCCGCCGCCGGCCTGGCGCGGTGAGCCGCACGCCTGGTTGCTCTGCCAGATACCCATCAGTGTGTAGGCGCCGAACACCATCACGGATGCCCCGGCCGCGAGCCCGTCCAGGCCGTCCGTGAGGTTAACGCCATTGGTGGCTGCCGTCACGATCAGGTTGGACCACAAAACGAAGAGAATGGCGCCCAGGACAGTTCCGCCGAAAGCGAGGTTCAGCCACGGGATGTCCCGCACCAGGGAGATCTGGGTGGATGCTGGCGTGACGCCGTCGGCATTGGGAAAGTTCAAGGCCAGGATGGCGAAGATGATGCCGACGGCGCCCTGCAGTACCAGCTTGGCTTTGGCGTTCAGGCCAAGGCTGCGCTGCTTGGATATCTTGATGAAGTCGTCCAGGAACCCCACCAGGCCCATCCCCACCATCAGGAACAGGAGCAGGAGCGCGGAGGCCGACGGCCCGGGTGACCTGGGATTCATCATCCACATGATGAGGTGCGTCAGCGCGTAGCTCAGCAGGACTGCGAAGACCACGACAGTGCCGCCCATGGTCGGGGTGCCGCGTTTTGTGTGGTGCGAGGTGGGACCGTCGTCGCGGATGAACTGGCCGTAGCTCTTCCGTACCAGCAGACGGATGAACAGCGGGGTTCCCACCAATGCAAACAGCAGGGCCAGGCCAGCGCCGATGAGCAGTGCAATCACAGCGACTCGCTCCCTTCATTGGCGGTTGCTCGGGCTTGTGGGGGTAATGCTATCCGATCGCCCAGATGCCTCAGACCCACGCTGTTGGAGGATTTAAAGAGGACAAGATCGCCTGGTTCGAGTTCGCGTTGGAGCAGATCGTAGGCCTCGTCAGCTGACTCGGTGAAGACGCATTCGTCACCCCAGGAGCCTTCGTTGACGGCGGAGACATAGAGCGAACGTGCCTCGCGGCCAACCACCACCAGGCGGGAAATGTTGAGTCGCACCACCTGCGTGCCCACTGCCATGTGCTCTCGAATGGACTCGTCGCCCAGTTCCAGCATGGCGCCCAGAACGGCCCAGGTGCGGCGTCCGCGGCCGAGGTCTGCCAGCGTCCGCAGGGCTGCACGCATGGATTCGGGGTTGGCGTTGTAAGCATCATTGATGATGGTCACGCCGTCGGGCCGCTCGGTGCGTTCCATCCGCCACCGGCTGGCGGCGGTCTGCGCGCTAAGGGAGGCGGCAATCCGCTCGCCCGTGACGCCGGCAGCGTAGGCCGCTCCGGCCGCCGCCAGGAGGTTGGTCACGTGGTGGGCGCCGATGAGGCGGCTGCGTACCTGGTGCCCGGCGGCTTCGCCGGGAAAGAAGAGTTCGAACTCGGGATTTCCGGCCGGGTTGGTCTCGACGTTGACGGCACGCAGGTCGGCACCCGGGACGTCGTCGGCCGACTGCGCCGAGAAGCCCAGGACGTTCGCGGTGGTCCTGCTCCTCATCGCGGCTACACGGCCGTCATCCAGGTTGATCACAGCGGTTCCGCTGTCCGGAAGGGCTTCAAGCAGTTCGCCCTTGGCTACGGCGATGTTGTCCACGCCGCCGAATTCACCGGCATGGGCTGTTCCGATACCCAGGACCACTCCGATCGAGGGCTTGACCATGTCCGCGAGATAGCGGATGTGGCCAATCCCGGTGGCGCCCATCTCGATCACCAGGTAGCGGGTGTCGAACCCGGCCCGGAAGACGGTGAGCGGAACGCCCACCTCGCCGTTGTAGGAGCCTTGGGGGGACACGGTGTTGCCTTCGGCGGAGAGGATTCCGGCGAGGAGGTCCTTGGTGGTGGTCTTCCCGGCGGAACCTGTAATGCCGATGACGGTGAATCCCGAACCCTCTGCCTCGCGGCGGGCACGGATCCGGCGCACGGCTTCGGCGGCCAGTGCTCCCATGGCAAGGACCGCATCCTGCACCACGATGGAGGGATACGGACTGCCGGCGTCGTCGGCAACGTTCCGTTCCACCAGCGCGAGGACGGCGCCGCGTTCGAAAGCTGCGCCGATGAAGTCGTGGCCGTCAGCGGCCTCACCGGGCTTGGCTACATAGAGGGAACCCTCCGTTGCTTCCCGGGAATCGGTGACCACTGCCGAAGGCGTAAGGGTTGGATCGGCGGCAAGGCGGCCGGCTGTAATTTCGGCAATTTCCGCCGCAGTAAATGCAATCATCTCGGTCTAGGACTCTATCCGCTCGTCATCCAGAACGGTGAATCCGCGGGCTGTCAAGGCCTCACGGAGCTCCACCCTGTCGTCGAGCGCCAGGTTGACGCCTTGGACTTCCTGCCAGACCTCGTGGCCTCGTCCGGCCACGAGGATAGTGTCCCGGGGCTGTGCCATGTCGACAGCCTGCCGGATCGCCGCGTCGCGCGGGTAGGATTCCAGAATCGTGCAGCCGAGGCCACCGGATTCCTTGGCCTCACGTGCCCCTGCCAGGACGTCCGCGCGGATAGCCGCAGCGTCCTCGTCATGGGGATCGTCATCGCTGATGATCACCACGTCCGCAAGCCTTGCGGCGATGGCCCCCATGGCCGGGCGCTTGCCCTGGTCCCGCTGCCCCGTGGCCCCGAAGACCACGATCACCCTTGAGCCGGGTTCGGTGGAGCGCACAGCCTCCAGCGCACGCTGCAGGGCATCCGGGTTGTGGGCAAAGTCGACGACGGCGGCCGGCGCTGTGGAGACCAGCTGCATGCGGCCGGGGACCGCAACGGTGAACGGATCGGCCGAGTCGAGGGCAGACTGCACCGCTGCCGGGTCAACCCCGCTGGCCAGGACCATGACGGTCGCGAGGGCGGCGTTGGAAACGTTGAAGCTGCCCGGCAGGCCCGTGTGCACACGGAGCTCCGTGCCGTCACGGTGCCGCAGCCGGAACTGGGTGCCGAGCCCCCGGGCGGCAAGGTCCATGACGGCCCAGTCGGCCGCTGAGGCGGCGGGGTCGAACCCCTGGGCGGTTGCCAGGGTGGTGACCGGGATTCCGGCACCGGCAGCGAGGCGCCGGCCCCAGTCGTCGTCCACGGTGACCACTGCTGATTTGGCGTGCAGCGGCGTGAAGAGCCGGGCCTTGGTCTGGAAATATTCGTCCATGGTTCCGTGCAGGTCCAGGTGGTCCTGTGTGAGGTTGGTGAACCCGGCAACGTCGAACTGCACCCCGTCCACCCGGTGGAACGATACTGCGTGCGAGGAAACCTCCATCGAGGCCGCGTCCAGGCCGCGTTCGCGCATCAGGGCCAGCAAGGCGTGGATGTCTGTGGACTCCGGTGTCGTCAGCAGGCTGGGAATGGGCTCGCCGCCGGCGAGGATCTCGATTGTACCGATCAGGCCGGTCCTGCGGCCCAGCGCCTGCAGGAGGGCATTGATGAAATACGTGGTGGTGGTCTTGCCGTTGGTGCCGGTGACACCGAACAGCGAGGGCGCCGTCCCGCCCTCAGGCCGGCTCTGGTAGATCAGCGCCGCGAGCCCGCCCACAGCGGTGCGGGGCTCGTCAACCACCAGGACCGGCACGGGAGTGTCAGCGGACAACGCCAGGAGCCTGGCGCCGTCGTCGTCCGTCAGTACCGCAACGGCACCTGCCGTGACGGCCTGCGACACGAAGTCGGCTCCGTGCCTCGTGGCACCGGGCAGGGCGACATAAAGGTCACCCGGCTGGACTGTCCGGGAATTCAGTGAAATCCCGGTAACGGGGACGGAACTGGACGCTCCCGGGACGACGACGCCGACAGACTCGCCGATGGTGCCGAGGGGCACCGCGGCAACGGCGGTCGGCCGGAACCCGGAACCGGGAACCGTGCCGCTCGTTGCGTCGGTACTGCCTGGGGCATGATGCTCTGACAAGTGGATCTCCGTTGGCGCTAGTGGATCACACCGGGCGTAGGGGACGTTCCCGTGGTGCGTACGATGTTGTGGACGTGCTACTTGACGTATTGGGGCAGCCTGACCGGCTCGCCCGTTGATGGCGGGACATTGTATGTCCGCAGGGTCTGGCTCATCACGGAGCGGAACACCGGACCATTGGTGATTCCATAGATACTGCCTTTGGGACGCTGCAGGACAACTTCAACAATAAACCGCGGATTGTCCATCGGCGCCATCCCCACCATGGAGGCCGTGTAGCCGCAGTACCCGGATTTACCGTCATCGCACGGTGATTCGGAGGTTCCCGTCTTGGCGCCGACGCGGTAACCGTCAATGGCCGCATCCTTGATCTGGCCTTCGGTCACTGCGCTCTCCAGGATGTCCCGCACCTGCTTGGCCGTTTCCTTTGACACGATCTGCCGGCTTTCCTTCGCCGGGACCTTCTCCTCGGTTCCGTCCGGGCTGATGTAGCTGTCGATCAGGCGCGGCTGAAGCATCACCCCGTCGTTGGCAATCGACTGGTAGGCGCGGACGGTCTGCAGGGTGGATTGCGAAACGCCCTGACCGAACAGCACGGTGTACTCCTGCCGGCCGTCCCATTGGTCAGCCGGCGTGAGGATGCCGCTCGCTTCGGCGGGAAGACCGATGTCGGGTGCTTCGCCGATCCCGAACTTCTGCAGCCAGTCGTGGCGTTGTTCCTTGGTGAGTCGCTGGCCGGCCATGACAGTTCCGGTATTCATGGACCAGCCCAGGATGCCGGCCAGGGTCCGTTCTTCGGTCCCGTGGTCGAATGAGTCCGTGAAGACCTGGCCGTCCACGACGAGGGACGGCGGGATGGTGAAATGATCCAACGGGCTGGACTTGCCTTCTTCGATGACGGACGCGGCGGTGATCATCTTTTCCACGGAACCCGGCTCGTAGGCGGCTGTCACGGAACGAACGCCGCGGTCCTTGGCGGCCACCTTGCCGGGGTCGTTGGGGTCCGGGGCGTTGGTGTCTGCCATGGCGATGATGTTGCCGGTCTTGATGTCCTGGACAATGATGACGCCCCATTCGGCGCTCAGCTTGTCCGACTGGTTCTGGATGGCCTGCTGGGCAAAGTACTGCAGGTCCGAGTTGAGGGTGAGGCGGATGTCCTTGCCGTCGACGGCGGGCGTCAGTTCATCCACGCCAACCGGGATGCGCAGGCCGTCGGCTCCGATCTCGAAGAGCCTCTTGCCGGGCGTTCCCTTGAGTACGTCATCCTGTGTCTGCTCCAGCCCCGCCTGGCCGGTTGTCCCGTCCTGCAGGAACCCGATGATGCCGCCGGCTACGGCGCCGTTGGGGTAGACGCGCTTGCTGGTGCCGACGGTGACGATTCCCGGAATCTGCAGCTTGGAGATCCGGTCCTCCATGTCGGGCTTAAGGTCCTTCGCCACGATGTAGTAGGGCTTCTCCCCCGTCAGTGCGTCCTTGACGTCTGCCGGGTCCTGCCCCAGCACCGCAGCCAACTCCTGGATGCCTTTGTCCCTGGACACGGTGACGAGCTCGTCCTTCCCGCCGACGGTGTCCAGGCGCTTGAATGACTCGGTCTTGGTGTTGACGCGCTGATCCACCACCACGTTGTAGCGGATGACACTGTTGGCGAGGACTGTTCCGTTGGCGTCCAGGATGCTGCCGCGCTCGGCAGGGAGCTCAATCGGGGTGAGGCGGTTGTTCAGTGCGGCCTCGGCCATTCCGCCGATATCCAGCCCTTGGACCATGAACAGCTTGCCGCCGACAACAAGCAGCAACGCCAGCATCATGCCCAGGCCGAGGCGGAGCCGTCTGGTGGCGTTGGGCACTTTTGCGGTTGTTTTCTTGCCGGTGCTCTTCGCCACGGTGAGTCCTTGCTGCTTGCGTACTGGGTGGTCAGTCCTGTCAGTTACTGTCCCGGCGTTTTTTGCTTCGGCGCCGGCACGGATCCGCCGTGGAGATCAACACCCGGCTTCGGGGCAGCTGCCGGGGCCGCAGCGGCAGGGGCGGGAGCTGCTGCCGCAGGGGCGGCTGCTGCCTCTGCGGGCTTACGGGCGGCCAACGGGTCCTTGGTAGTAGCGGGCGGAACCACCGTGAGCTGACCGGCGACAGCCGGCGCAGCGATGATGGCTCCGGGCTTGTCTCCCTTCACTGCGGGCTTCGGACTGCCGCTGACAGTCAACGTGGACAGATCGATCTGGCCCTTGCCGGTGGAAGCCACCATGCCCAATTCAGTGGCCTTGGCAGCCAGGTTCTGGGGAGCGTCGAAGTTCTGGACCTGCTGTGTCAGGTCCTGGTTCTGCTTTGTCAGCGTGGACTGCTCACTGCGGAGCTGCACCAGCTGGTACTGCGCTGTTGACACGGAGATATTGAGCACCAGGACCGCCATCAGCGCCACGGCCAGCAGCGCGAAGCAGAGCACCACGAAGGGTGCCCTGCGCTTGCGCGGAGTGGACCGGACCACGGACAGCGGGGTCCGCAGTTTCCGTTCGGATCCTCCGGAAGGCTTGATCCCCGTGAGGGCACGGGCCGCCGTGCCGGACACGACTGGGAAGTTCTTAGCAGCGGCGGTGCTCATGCGGCCCTCCTGGCTTTGATTCGTTCAACTGCCCGCAAACGGGCGGACGCTGCGCGCGGGTTTTCGGCGACTTCATCGGCGGTGGGCACCTCGGTGCCCTTGGTCAGGGTCTTGAGCTCAGGCTTGTGTTCTTCCAGTTCCACCGGGAACCCCAACGGCGCTGAGGACTTGGAGCCGGCTTGGAAAACCTTCTTGACGATCTTGTCCTCCAGCGAGTGGTAGGACATCACCACCACGCGGCCTCCCATGGCGAGTGCGTCCACCGCGGCCGGCACAGCCCGTTCCAGGACATCAAGTTCTTCGTTGACTTCGATCCGCAGGGCCTGGAAGGTCCGTTTGGCCGGGTGCCCCCCGGTCTTTGCCGCGCCGGCCGGAACCACGGCCCGGATGGTGTCAACCAGTTCGCCAGTGGTGGTGAACGGCTTCGACTCACGTGCAGCCACGATGCGGTTTGCGATCCTGCCGGCGAACTTCTCCTCACCCCACTTGCGGATGATGCGGACAAGGTCCTCTTCGCTGTAGTTGTTCACCACGTCCGCGGCAGTCTGGCCGCGGCCGGTGTCCATGCGCATGTCCAGGGGTGCATCAAAGGAGTAGGCAAAGCCGCGTTCGCGTTCGTCCAGCTGGAGGGAGGAGACCCCCAGGTCCATGAGGACCCCGTGGACTTCCGTAACGCCAAGATCCCGGAGAACGTCCGGGATCTCGTCGTAAACAGCGTGGACCAGGTCGGTGCGGTCCGCGAAGGGCCTAAGCCGCTCCCCGGCGAGGGCCAGCGCTTCTTCGTCGCGGTCGATCCCGATCAGGTGGAGGTCCGGAAAGCGCTGGAGCAGGGCTTCGGAGTGGCCGCCCATTCCCAGTGTTGCGTCGATGACCACGGGCGTCTCGCCCCGCTTGCGGGCCGCTTCGATTCCCGGGGCCAACAAATTGATGCACCGGTCCTTGAGGACCGGCACATGGCGTTCGGACGTGGGTTTTGGCTGGTTGGGATCGCTCATACCTTCGTCCTTTCGTGCCTATGTTCGCCGTTGCGGGCCTCGGTGGTCCTTGGTGCGCTTCTTAAGCCAGATCCCCATCCGCGCCTATCCGGGCGTCAGCCTGGCTCCGGGGAAGTGAGCCAGGACAACGTTCGGATGGGCGGCTGGAGATCTCGTTCAAGAAGCGCTTCCGTTGCCGCCTCCGGGCCTCAGAAGATTCCCGGGATGGCGTCGTCGGTTTCTGAGAAGGAGGTTTCCTTCTCAGCCAGGTACTCGTTCCAGGCCTGGGCATCCCAGATCTCCGCGCGGGAGCCGGCGCCGATAACGGCAAGCTCCCTGCCAAGACCTGCATATGCCCGGAGCGCGGGAGGAATAGTCACGCGCCCCTGCTTGTCAGGTACCTCGTCCGAGGCTCCAGAGAGAAAAACCCGGATGTAGTCACGAGTCTGCTTGGAGGAGATGGGCGCCTCCCGCATTTGCTCGTGAATCCGTTCGAATTCCCGCTCACTGAAGACGTAGATGCAGCGTTCCTGGCCTCTTGTGAGTACCAGTCCGCTGGCAAGTTCCTCGCGGAACTTCGCTGGGAGGATGATCCGCCCCTTTTCGTCCAAACGCGGCGAATGAGTGCCAAGAAACATGGCCACCCGCCTGTCTGTCGTCAGGAGCTGCACGTCCCCTGTGCTGCCACTACCCTCTTACCTGCTCCACTTTACTCCACATCGCTCCACAGTCAACGCGACACGGAAGATTCGTCCTTGGATTGGAGGAATCCTTCCCCGTAATTCCGGGGTTAACGGCCGGTGGTGGAAAGTGGAGGGATTTCAGCGTCGGGTGGCGCGCACGGGCGCCCAGGGGAAGTACGACGGCGGGCCGCCCGGCCGCCGCCGGTGTCGCGCCCGTGAATGGGGGGTTTAAATGCAAAAGACCCGCCTGGGCGGGTCTTCCTGCAGGCCTGCCAGGGGCAGGTGGTGCAAAGTGGAGGATTAAAGGACGGCCGTCACCGTCGGTTCGTTGTGGCCGGGCTTTTACGGTTCGCCGCGGCGGCGTTCGTCCCAGCGTTCCTCAAGGCTGCTCATGAATGAGCTGCGCCCCTTGCCGGCTTTCTTGCCACCGGTTGATTTCGCTTTCCCGGCGGCGGAGCTGCGCATCGTTGCGAAATAGACTCCGGCTCCCATCACGATAAATCCGAGGACACCCACAAAAATGCTCTGAAGTGATACGCCCACCAGCAGGAGGAGGACACCGGCCAAGGTGGCCAGCACGCCGATCACGATGTGGCGCGTGGACCAGTTACGGCCCGGATCCGATCCCATTGAATTGGCAAACTTCGGATCGTCCTCGTGCAGCTGCTTCTCCAACTGCTCGAGCAACTTCTGTTCGTGCTCCGAGAGCGGCATC
The DNA here is from genome assembly GCF_000876655.1 of Arthrobacter sp. SPG23. Classification (GTDB taxonomy): domain Bacteria; phylum Actinomycetota; class Actinomycetes; order Actinomycetales; family Micrococcaceae; genus Arthrobacter. The sequence continues at coordinate 58,689 of NZ_JYCN01000015.1, read as the reverse complement.
ACGACCTCCTTAAGTCGGCCAACGTCCGGACCTGCCGTGGCCTTAATGTTGTCAATCCGATAACGACCGGCATGCGCAGGAGGTTCCCGGCCACCGTATATCGGAACACCGGATTCCACGCATTCGGACGGCGGGCGGACCAGGAAGGCTTTTTAGTATGTCCAGACGTTCGAAATCTATGTATATCTAAGGATAGTTTGTTGCGCCCTGTTCTGAAAGACGCTGCCGCAGGGCTGCCGGGGCAGCGTCCGGGCGCCTGTGGGACGGGCGCCTTCCCGGTACACCGGCCGGCCGAAAAGCCACTGTCCGTTGCGGGTGAGGGCGGTCAGTCGGCCGCGTTGTGGGGATCCAGCAACCGGGCTGGGAGCACCGACTTCGAACCGAACTTTTCCGCCACCCTGTCCAGGGCTTGTTCCGCCGCCCGCCAGTTGTCGTCGCGGCGGTCCAGGCTCAGCTGCAGCGAGGTCTGCGCAGCATCCTCAAGCTGCTCGGCCCTCACGCCGACAAGGCGTACCGTCATGGCCCGCGGGCCGAGCGACTCGAGGAGCTGGACCGTGACGGCATAGATCAGCTGGGCGCTGTCCACCGGGGCGTGCACCGTCCGGCTGCGCGTGATGGTGGAGAAATCCGTATACCGGAGCTTGAGGGAGATGGTCCTGGCCACCATTCCGGTGCTTCGCAGCCGCTCGGCTGTCCGGTGCGAAAGGCGCAGCAGCTCTCGGTGGAGGAGGGCGTCGTCGGCTGTATCCACGGCGAACGTTTCCTCGGCACCGATGCTCTTCTCGAGGCGGACCGGAGTCACGGGCCGGGGATCAATCCCCCAGGACAACCGGTACACGTGCTCCCCCGACGCCCCGAGCAGCTTCTTCAGGGCGGACGGCGGCGTTGCGGCAACATCCGCCACGGTGCGGATTCCCATGCGGGCCAACACCTCGCCGGTCTTGGCCCCCACGCCCCACAACGCGTTGACGGGAAGGCTGTGCAGATAGGCCACGGTCTCATCCGGCCCGATCAGCAGGAGTCCGTCCGGCTTGCACCGGGTGGACGCTATCTTGGCCACGAACTTGCTGGCCGCAATGCCGACGGACGCGGTGATGCCGAGTTCTTCCCGCACGCGCCGACGTATGATCCCGCCGATCTCGCGCGGACTCCCGAGCCTGCGGATGGCTCCGCCGACGTCAAGGAAGGCTTCGTCGACGCTCAGCGGCTCCACCAGGTCCGTGATCGAGCCGAAGATGGCCATTAGCTGCGCGGAAACCTCGTAGTAGAGCTTGTGCCTTGGCTCGATGATGATCGCCGACGGGCACATGCGCGCCGCTATGGCCATGGGCATCGCGGACTTGACGCCAAATTTCCGGGCCTCGTACGAAGCCGACAGCACCACCGAACGGTCCGCGGGATACCCGACGATGACCGGTTTTCCGACCAGTTCCGGGCGGCTCCGGAGTTCCACTGAGACGAAAAAAGCGTCCATGTCCACATGCATGATGCTGCTCCGACGGAGCTCCCGGAGGGTCGCTTCGAGCTGCTGTTTATCCTGTTCCGACCCCACGCCTTCAATCCTATGCCGTGGTACTGACTAAACTGGAGGCTGCATCCGGCAACAACACCAGGAGGACTGTCCCTGTGAAGGTAATTGGAAAGCTTAAGCCTGCGGGCCGCGCCGTGATTGTGGCTGGCGCGGTGCTTGCCCTGGCGGCGTGCACCCCCGCCGATCCCGGAGCCAAGGCCACCGGGACCGCCAGCGCTTCAGCTTCCGCCACCGGGCAGGTAACCACCACAGCCCCGGCCAGCCCTACCGCGTCGCCCGGGACCACCGCGGCCGTTGGCGCACTCGTCGCCGGCTTCCCGGAAAAGCTGCTGCCCGTGATGCCGGGCGCAAGGGTGGTCTCCAGCAGCTTTGACAAGACGTCTACTCCGGCCACCGCGGCCCTGGTGGGCAACATCGGCTCTCCCGCCGCCGCCGTCATGGCTTTCTATACAAAGGAGTTGGAGGCCCAGGGCTTCAAAGCGGTGCCGGGCGAGAACGTGGGCGCCGTCGCGTCAAAGGATTTCCTGCGCGGTGACAATGAAACAGTGAACATTGCGGTGGTGGAAACCGGCGGGGTCTCCACGTTCACCATCGGCGCCAACGTCGCAGCTGAGTCCGCGAAGTGACGGTCGCGGAGCAGCTGCGCCTTGAACAGACGGCCTTCGTAGCCGCCGTCGCCGGCAAGCTCAATGACTTCCTGGCCACACGCCAGTCTGTGATGTCCGCCATTTCGCAGGACATTGATCCGCTGATGGGCTCCATCTCCAACCTGGTCACCGGCGGCAAGCGGCTGCGTGCACTGATGTGCTACTGGGGTTGGCGCGGGGCCGGCGGAGAGCCCGCTGCCGCCGAGGTGGTCACCGCCGGATCCGCACTGGAGCTCTTCCAGGCGGCGGCGCTGATTCATGATGACATCATCGACCGTTCAGATACCCGGCGCGGCGGCCCCAGTGTGCACCGGCGGTTCAGCCAACTGCATGTGGACCAGGGCTGGGCCCTGGACAGCGAACGCTTTGGCCATGCCGCAGCCATACTGACCGGCGACCTCTGCCTTTCCTTCAGCGAGGAAACGTTCACGGACATTGGCCAGGCGGCGGCCTCGGGCAGCCAGGCCCGGCTGATCTTCAACCTGATGCGCGCCGAAGTAATGGCGGGCCAGTACCTTGACATCCTGGAAGAAGTCGCAGGCCCCATGCGCGACCGGGCGGGAGCCGTCAGCAGGGCCCAGTCCATCATCCGGTTCAAATCGGCGAAATACTCCACCGAGCACCCGCTCGCCCTCGGAGGTGCCCTGGCCGGCGCCTCCGATGAACTGCTTCGCGGTTATTCAGCGTTCGCCCTGCCGCTTGGTGAAGCCTTCCAGCTCCGGGACGACGTACTCGGCGTATTCGGTGATCCCGTTACCACCGGCAAGCCCGCCGGCGATGACCTCCGGGAAGGGAAACGCACGGTCCTCGTCGCCTTCGCCCTCGACCAGGCTTCCCCGGAGGAATCCCGTTTCCTCGATGCTAAACTCGGCAGCCCCGACCTGACCGACACTGATGTGGAGGAAATCCGCCGCATCATTGTGGACTGCGGCGCTCTCCAGGCCACTGAAGTGCTGATCGAGGAATTCGGCCGCGCCGCCTTTGCCGAACTTGACCTGCTGCCGCTGGAAGACCTCCCCAAGACCGCCTTGCGGAAACTCGCCGAGGCGACGGTCAGCCGCGCCGCCTGACGCCGGCGGCGCGGCCACGGCGCCCGCCATGCATCAACAGTGCTGCGGGACGCGGACTACCAGGCGAGGGACTGTGCCCGGCGGCGGATCTCGGTCTTCCGGCCTTCGCGCAGGGCATCAATCGGACGGCCCCGCAGTGATTCATCCGGAGTGAACAGCCACGTAATGAGTTCTTCATCGGAATAGCCCGCATCCGAGAGGACCACAATCGTCCCCTTCAGGCTCTCTACGGGATGGCCGTCCTGCATAAAGCCGGCGGGAACGCACCTGATCCGGCGTTCGCCGACCCTCAGGGCCACTAGCGCCTTTTCGTCCAGCAATCCGTGGACCTTAGTGATGGAAACGTTCATCATTTCTGCAACGTCGGGCAGCGGCAGCCATTCGCCTACAAGGCTTTCTACAGTACTCACGGATCAAGATTGCCACGGCGGGCGCTATTGCGCCTAGTCAGCGCGAAGCGGCGGCGTGATGGCCTAAATCGACACTCCGAAAAAAGGCATATATCCAATGCCAAGGATTTCTTGTGCTAACCGACAATTCGTGAGAGATTCACATAGATCACATTTGCATCAACACTAACTTTAGTAACACTAGTATCATTCGTAACAACGGCCTGACCGACAGCATTCGCCGCTGAGAAGAGGATCACTCCCATGACGACCCGATCGCCAAAGCAGCACCCCAGGCCGAGCCTGCCTATGATTGCGGCCACGACGGCCGCTCTCCCGGCAGTCGTCCTCTCCTCGCTGGCCATCGCCCAGCCGGCGGCGGCGGAAACCCGTCCGCGGACCGTGCCCGCAACGCTCGCTGCGGCAATCCAGGCCCAGGAAGCGGCACTGAAGTCCGGAGTCATTCCCGCAGCATCGGTCTCCACTGCCATCCCCGCATCCCTGCGCCCCGCCCAGCCCTCCGCGCCGGCCGAGTACACCATTGCGCGCGGTGACACCATCAGCGGGATAGCGGGTCGCTACGGCCTGGACACCAACGCCGTCCTGAAGCTCAACAACCTGCAGCCGAACACCATCATTTACCCGGGCCAGAAAATCAAGCTGACCGGTTCGGCTCCTGCCCCCTCCGCTCCCGCGTCCAAGCCGGCGGCTCCCGCCCTTGCCAGCACGGGCGGCAGCGTCTACACCGTCAAGTCCGGTGACACTTTGGGCGCCATCGCGGCACGGCACGGCGTCAAGTTGTCCGAGGTGCTGAGCTGGAACGGCCTCAACATGAGCTCCATCATCTACCCGGGCCAGAAGATCAAGATCGGCAGCGGCCAGGCCTCCGCACCGGCACCGGCCGCACCGGCTCCGGCACCGGCCGCACCGGCTCCGGCGGCTCCCGCTCCGGCACCGGCCCCCAGTTCCGGCTCCTACACCGTGAAGTCCGGCGATACGTTGTCCGCCATCGCCGCCAAGCACGGGGTCAAGCTCTCGGATATCCTGTCGGCGAACAAGCTGACCATGACCAGCGTTATCTACCCCGGCAACAAACTGGCCATCCCCGGCGGGTCGTCGATCCAGCCGGCCGGCAGCGTCACTCCCCTGGTGCCGGGTTCATTCCTGGGCTTCACGTACCCCGCTGCTGTGGTCTCGTCCGCAAACCAGAACAAGGCCCTGCTCAACGCTTCCCCCGTACCCACCCGGGAACAGATGAAGTCGATCGTCGCGGACACGGCACGCCGGATGGGCGTTGATCCCTCGCTTGCCCTGGCCTTCGCCTACCAGGAGTCCGGCTTCGACCAGCGCGCCGTCTCGCCCGCCAACGCCATCGGCACGATGCAGGTCATCCCGACATCGGGCCAATGGGCCTCCGACCTCGTGGGACGCAAGCTGAACCTGCTCGACCCGTACGACAACGCCACGGCAGGCGTGGCGATTATCCGCCAGCTGATCAACTCCAGCAAGGACCTGGACCACGCCATCGCAGGCTACTACCAGGGCCAGTACTCGGTCAGCAAGAACGGCATGTTCGACGACACGAAGGCATACGTGGCAGCGATCAAGGCGCACAAGAAGAACTTCGGCTAAACCGTGCCGGCACTGGTGAATCCGGTGCCGCGAGGGTAACGATACGGGTCCGGATCGCATGTCGATTCGGGCCCGTTTCCGTGTAGCACTTAGGATCGTAAGGTGCAGGATAAAGTGTCGGACCCCCTCGTTGGAACGCTGGTGGACAACCGTTACCGGGTGCAGTCCAGGCTGGCGCGAGGCGGAATGTCCACCGTTTACCTGGCAACGGACCAGCGACTGGAGCGCGATGTCGCACTGAAAGTCCTCCATCCGCACCTCGTTAACGACGGCAACTTCCTGGACAGGCTTGGCCGGGAAGCGAAGGCCGCCGCCAAGTTGTCGCACGCCCACGTGGTGGGCGTCCTTGACCAAGGCAGCGACGGGCACACCGCCTACCTGGTGATGGAGTACATCAAGGGCCACACGCTCAGGGACGTCATCAAGGAAAAAGGGGCGCTCTCACCGCGGCTTGCCCTGGCACTGATCGACCCCGTGGTTGAAGGGCTTGGCGCGGCACACGCGGCGGGGTTGATCCACCGGGATATCAAGCCCGAGAACGTCCTGATCGCGGACGACGGCCGAATCAAGGTGGGTGACTTCGGACTGGCCCGCGCGGTCACTGCTTCAACGAGCACCGGGGCGCTGATCGGCACCGTGGCGTACCTTTCACCGGAGCTCGTGCTCGGGCGGCAGGCGGATGCCCGCAGCGACATCTACTCGGTGGGCATCATGCTGTACGAAATGATCACCGGAAAGCAGCCTTTCGACGGTGAAGTCCCCATCCAGGTGGCCTATCAGCACGTGAATTCGACAGTGGAGGCCCCCTCTGCGGTGGTGCCGGGACTCGCTGCCGAAGTGGATGAGCTGGTGCAGTGGTGCACGGCAAGGGACCCTGAGCAGCGCCCGCTCGACGGCAATGCGCTCCTGTCGGAGCTCCGGCACATCCGGACCAACCTGACCGACGCGGAACTGGACCTCCAGCCCCCGGCCGCCATCGCCGCCGTCGCCCATTCGCCGGCGGGGCTCCGCCCGCCCGCGCACCCGCCGGGCAACCCGTCCGCGAATCCTCCCTCCGGGTCGCAGGCCCAGGTACGCCAGGACCACACGGAAATCCTCTCCGCCGGACAGCATCCAACGGAAATCATTTCCCGCCAGAGCAACCCCACCACGGTGCTGTCGGCGTCGCCCCGGCCGGGCCAGTTCGGCCCCCTGGCCGCCCCGGGCGGGCCGGAGCCCGCTTTCGGCGAGCCGGGTGATGATGAACCGGACACCGCGGTCCCCCTGAGTAAGCGGGCACAACGCAGGCAGGACCGCGACGCCGCCAAAGCACAGTCCAAAGCAGCCTCCACTCCGGTACGGTCCCTCCGCGAAGGCAACCCGCGTCGTCGCGGCCTTCTCTGGATCATCATCCTGGTAATCGCAGCACTGCTGGCAACGGGCGCCGGCTGGTTCTTCGGCATGGGACCCGGCTCCCCGGGGACCATTCCCAGGGTGGCCAACAAAACCGTAGCCGAGGCGCAGCAACTGCTTGGCACGGCGGGGTTCCAGTCCACCACCAAGGACGTTTTCGACGACGACATCCGGGCCGGGCTCGTCGTGGGCACCGAACCTGAGGCGGGGCGGGAGATCCGCAAGTTCCAGGTGGTTTCGTTGTTTGTTTCCAAGGGCCCCCAGCTTTTTCCAGTGCCCGGGATGAGCGGCAAATCGCTGGATGAGGCAAAGAATGAACTCAACGGCGCCGAAATGGCCCTGGGAACCGTCACGGAGACCTACAGCGAATCCGAGCCGGCTGGCACTGTCCTCGCCCAGGATCCGGCGGCGGGCACCCCGGCACGGCATGGTACGCCCGTCAGCCTCACTGTCTCCAAGGGGCCCGAACCCGTTCCGGTGCCGGACGTCCGCGGGCAGGAACAGGGAGCGGCAGTCAAGGCCCTTGAGGCCGCCGGTTTGAAGGCAGTGATTTCACCGCAAACGGTTAACGACAAGAAGGTCCCCAAGGGGGCCGTGGTGGCCCAGGACCCGTCCTCCGGCACGCTCACCCGGGGGCAAACGGTGACCCTCACGGTGTCCAAGGGGCCCAAACTCGTGGACGTGCCCAGTTATATCGGCAAGCAGGCAAATGATGCACGCAAGGCGTTGGAGAAACTCGGATTCGAAGTACGGGTCAACAATATCCTGGGCGGTTTCTTCGGCACCGTCCGTGACCAGGATCCGGTGAACACCCAGGTCCCTGAAGGCTCCGTCGTCACCCTCACCGTCGTCTGAGCACTGCCCGCAGGCCGCCCGGAGAAGGCTCCCGCAGAAAAAGCTCCGCCCGGCTGGTCCAGCCGGGCGGAGCTTTTGTTTAATCAGGGTGCGTTGGGTCAACCCCTGCAGCGGGTCAGCGCTTGGACAGCGCCCCTGCGACGAGGAAGGCCATTTCCAGGGACTGCATGTGGTTCAGGCGCGGATCGCAGACTGATTCGTACCGGTCCAGGAATGCCTCCTGGTCGATGGGGTCGGCGCCGCCGAGGCACTCCGCGACGTCGTCGCCGGTCATCTCGACATGCAGGCCGCCCGGAACGGTGCCCAGCGAGTGGTGCACCTCAAAGAAGCCGCGCACTTCGTCGATGACGTCATCGAAGTTACGGGTCTTGTAGCCGTTGGGTGACGTGACCGTGTTCCCGTGCATGGGATCGGTGACCCAGAGGACCTGCGCACCGGATGCCGTGACCTTTTCAACGATGGCGGGCAGCTTCTCGCGGATGTTGCCGGCGCCCATCCGGGTGATGAAGGTCAGGCGGCCGGGTTCGCGGTCCGGATCAAGCTTGTCGATGAGCCGCAGGGCATCGTCGCCGGAAGTGGAGGGGCCCAGCTTGACACCGATCGGGTTGCGGACGCGGGACAGGAAGTCCACGTGGGCGTGGTCCAGTTCGCGGGTGCGTTCGCCGATCCACAGGAAATGCGCCGAAGTGTCGTACGGCAGGCCGGTCCGCGAGTCGATGCGGGTCAGGGCGCGTTCGTAGTCCAGCAGCAGGGCCTCGTGGCTCGCGTAGAACTCCACGCGCTTGAGTGCCTCGAAGTCCGCCCCGCAGGAGGCCATGAACTTGATGGCCCGGTCGATGTCGCGCGCCAGCGACTCGTAGCGTGCGTGCGCCGGGTTCTCCGTGAAGCCCTTGTTCCACTGGTGGACGAGACGCAGGTCGGCGAAACCGCCCTGAGTGAAGGCACGGATCAGGTTCAAGGTGGACGCCGAGGTGTGGTAGGCCTTGAGCATCCGGCTGGCGTCATGGGCGCGGGACTCGGGCGTGAAGTCATAGCCGTTGACGATGTCGCCGCGGTAGGCCGGGAGCGTGAGGCCTTCGCGCGTTTCATCGTTGGAGGAGCGCGGCTTGGCGAACTGGCCCGCCATGCGGCCCATCTTGATCACGGGCATCGCCGCGCCGTAGGTCAGCACGACGGCCATCTGCAGGATCGTCTTGACCCTCGCACTGATCTTGTCCGCGGTTGCGGCTTCAAAGGTTTCGGCGCAGTCTCCGCCCTGGAGCAGGAACGCCTTGCCCTGTGCGGCAGCGGCGAGCCTCTCACGGAGGATGTCCACCTCACCGGCAAACACGAGCGGCGGAAGGACGGAAAGTTCCTTCACGGACGCGTCGAAGACCTCTTTGTTTTGCCAGCTGGGCTGCTGGGAAACCGGCAGCTCCCGCCAGTGGTCCAGTCCCGGATAGTTGGCGGCACCGCTCTGGGCGGTACTGGTCAGCAGGGAGGCAGGTTTTGCGGATAGCTCAGTCACACTCTAAGACTAGTTCCCGTATCCGGGTTTCCGCACCGCAACCGTCATTCGACCCAAACCGCCGTCACAGAACCGGCGTCAGGCCTGGCCCGGCCCTGCGGGACCGCTGCCGCCGCCGGAGCCGTTGGAGCCGTTGGAGCCGTTGGAGCCGTTGGAGCCGTTGGAGCCGTCCGCGGGCTTCCCAGCCAGGCGCAGTTTGACCACCGCCGCGTACTCGTCCACGTACTCCTGCCCGGACAGGCGCATGAGTTCGTACATGATTTCGTCGGTCACGGACCGCTGGATCAGCCGGTCCTCTTCCATGCCGTAGTAGCGGCTGAAGTCCAGCGGTTCACCGAAGATCATGCCGATGCGCCTGATGTTCGGCATCCGCTTTCCGATGGGCTGGACCTTGTCTGTTCCAATCATGGCAACCGGAATCACGGGAACCCTCGCCTGCAGGGCGAGTTTCGCGACACCGACTTTTCCGCGGTACAGCCGCGAATCGGGGCTGCGGGTCCCTTCGGGATAAATGCCCAGCAGCGAACCATGCGACAGGACGTCCATGCCGGCGTTCAGCGATGCCGCCGACGCCGCTCCCCCGGAACGGTCCATGGGCAGCTGGTTTGTCAGCCGAAAGAAGAGTGCAGTCAGCCTGCCTTTGAGGCCCGTGCCGGTGAAGTACTCCGATTTCGCCAGGAAGATCACGGGACGCGGCACCATCAGTGGCATAAAGATGGAGTCGGAGAACGACAAATGGTTGGACGCCAGGATGGCGGCGCCTTCCGCGGGGACGTTGTCGAGCCCCTTGACCCAGGGCCGGAACAGGAGCTTCAGCACCGGTCCCAGAACGAACGTCTTCATGAACCAATAAAACACGTGGTGTACCTCTCCGGAAGGCGTCCGGCCGGCCCTCCGTCGGCTCCGGCCAGCACTTCAATGCAACCCTACTCTAGTGAGATTTGCGGCGAATGGTGACACGATGGGCACATGAGAGAAAGCAGCAAACCGACTGTGCCTGCCGCTTTCAGCTACCCCGGCCATGGACCTAACGCGAGGATCGGCGTTGCCATTTGCCACGGCTTCACGGGCAGTCCGCTCAGCGTCATGCCGTGGGCACTGCACCTCGCCGAGCAGGGTTTCGCCGTCTCCGTCCCGCTCCTGCCCGGACACGGAACGGACTGGCGCGAACTGGCCCGTTCCGGCTGGCGCGAATGGGCCGGCGCGTTCGAGGCCGCCTACCTTGAGCTCGCGGGCCGGACGGACACCTGCTACGTCGCCGGCCTCTCCATGGGAGGCGCCGTCGCCCTGCGCACGGCGTCCCGCCATCCGGTTGCCGGCGTAGCCGTGGTCAATCCCGGGCTCAGCTTCTACGACCGCAGGGTGAGGATCATCGGCATCCTGAAGTACGTCCAGCGGACCACGGTACCGATCGTGGAAGCCAACCCCACCGCGGCCACGACGGAGGACGGCGACTATTCGCGGACGCCGCTCGCCGCTGTCCACCAGTTGAAGAAACTGTTTGCAGCTGCCAGCCGCGGACTGCCGCGGGTAACTGCGCCGGTTTTGGTTTTCAAGTCAGAGACCGACGAGGTGGTGCCGCCGTCGTCCCTTGAGCTGATCAGGCGACGGCTGGGGTCGGCGGAGCTTCGCGTGGTGCCGCTGCCCAGGAGCGGGCACGTGGCCACGCTGGACAACGATGCCCCTGCCATCTTCGAACATTCGGCCGCCTTCTTCCATGAGCACGCGCCCCACCACGTATCCTCGGAGACACCATGAGCATCGCCGCCGACCACAGCCCCTTGAGCAGTCCCTTTACCGGCGTCGGCCCCTCAATCGGCGTTGCCGTCTCACATGGCTTCACCGGAAGCCCGCACGGCGTGCGGGCTTGGGCGCAATCGCTGGCCGACGCCGGATTTGCCGTGCGCATGCCGCTCCTGCCGGGACACGGCACCAGCTGGCAGGAACTCGCCAGGACCCGTTGGCAGCAGTGGTATTCCGCCTACGACAAGGCCTACCTCGAGCTCGAGGCCGAATGCGACCACGTGTTCACGGCAGGACTGTCCATGGGAGGGGCCCTGGCCTTGAGGGTGGCGGCACTGCGTCCGGTGGCGGGCACGATTGTGGTCAATCCCGGCCTGGTCATCGATGATCCCCGCGCGCCGCTTGCCGGCATCCTGAAGCTGGTCCTGAAGAGCACTCCCGCCATTGCCAATGACATCCTCAAACCGGACACTGACGAGGGCGCGTACCCTCGGACACCGGTGGCGGCGGCCCACGAGCTCAACAAGATGTTCAAGGACACCCGGCGGCTGCTGCCCCGGATCACTGCACCCGTCCGCGTGTTCCGCTCCACAGTGGACCATGTGGTGTCCGACTCGAGCATCGTGGCGCTGCGCCGGGGCCTCACCAACGCCGGGCTCCACATGAGCGCCTTGGAAAACAGCTACCATGTAGCCACCTTGGACAACGACGCCGAGGAGATTTTCAGCGGGACCACGGACTTCATCCGCGCCGTGGTTTCGGGAAACGTGGACGCCTTCCCCGCTAGCCCTGAAGGACACGGCCGATGACCAGATCCGACTCCAATTCCTCGGACCAGAGCGCCAACCAGGACGACGCCGTCTGGCTCGACCTTGTCGCCCGCCTCGAGGGCACCGACACTCCGGCTCCCGGAGGGGACGGCATCGGGCCAAGCAAACGGCCGTTCCGTGACTTCGATCCCCTGGGCCTGGCGGGCACAGCTCCGACCGAGCCCCCGGCGTCCGAACGCGGGGCCGCCGTACACGGCCCGCAGCCCGGGACGGACCGCGCAGGCGTGGAAGGAACGGACGCCGGTAGCGGCCCGCGTGACTACGAGGCCGATGATGACGAGCCATTCGTTCCGGAGGAACCGCCGAGCCTGGCCGGTACGGATCCGCTGACCGTTCTGGCCTGGCTGGGAGCCGTGGGCGGGCCAGTCGCGCTGGTGCTGTCCGCAATGTTCTGGAGGTCCGCGCCGCTGATGGCGATTTTGGGTATCGTCGCCGCGTTCGTCGTGTCGGTGATCTACCTGATCATGCAGCTGCCGCAGGAAAAGGACGAGCACGACGACGGAGCCCGGGTTTAGCTTGTTGGGCCGAGGCCCGCTGAATCCGCTGTTAGCCGTGCATCCTGCTGCTGACACGCGACAGGTCTGCGGCCCCGATGAGCCCGGCGTTGGGCCCCAGCGCTGCCAGTGCGATCTCCGCCGCCGGCCGGAACCCGCGCCCGGTCAGGTTGCGGGCAAAGGCCTTCCGCGCCGGGGCAACCAGCAGTTCCCCCGCATCGCACAGGCCTCCGCCGATCACGAACTTTCCAGGGTCCAGCGCGGCAGCCAGGTTGGCCAGCCCCAGGCCCAGCCACTCCCCGACGTCCTCCAGCAGCTCCCGGGAGGTGGGGTCCCCCGCCTTGGCCAGTTCCGTCACAATGGCCCCGGTGATGCGGTCCACGTGACCGTCCACGGCCTTCAGGAGTTCCTGTGCCACGGGCGAATTGGCAGCGGCCAGTTCGCGGGCTTCGCGGCCCAGGGCGTTTCCGGACGCGTACTGTTCCCAGCAGCCGCGGTTTCCACATTCGCAGCGGTGGCCGCCGGGCATGATGATCTGGTGGCCGAATTCACCCGCGACGCCAAAGCGGCCGCGTTCCAGCCGGCCGTCCATCACCATGGCACCGCCGATCCCCGTACCGAGGGTGATGCAGACGAGCCTGCTCTGTCCCTGCCCGGCACCAAAGCGCCATTCCGCCCACGCGGCAGCATCGGCGTCGTTGGTCAGGAGCACCGGACGGCGGAGCAGGCGCTGGAGGTTGTCCCGGAGCGGCTCATTGCGCCAGGCGAGGTGCGGGCTGAACAGCACCGTCCCGCCGTCGAGGTCCATCCACCCGGCCGCGCCGATTCCCACCGACCAGATGCGGTGGCCGCGGCTCAACTCCTCCACGAGTTCCACAATCACCTGTTCGACCGCCCGCGGGTCGTTCCCGGGCGTGGAGCGCCTGGCCTGGCTGAGGATGCGGCCGTCGGCATCGACCACGCCGGCAGCAACCTTCGTGCCTCCGATGTCCACGCCGATCGCCAGCCCTTTGCGCCCCAGCCGGAGATGCTCACGGAAGCTCTGACTGGCGGCCAGCGCATCCTGCCCGGCGGGCTTCCTGCGGCGCCAGGCGGCGGTCCGTCGATAGGGTCTGGGCAGGTCGCCGGGCGAAGGTGTGTGCATGGTTCCCTAGTCTATTGCCCGGCCCCCGTTTTCCGACGGAGCCAGCCCTGCCAGGCAGGGCCCCGGAGACGCCACCGGGGACGGCTCCCGGCGGGCGGGAGTGGCGGGTTTCAGGCACTTAACCGTAAAGTTACTCGCCAGTAGGTGAAACAGGACACACCTCCGCAACGGGCGTACTAGTGTTATCAGTACCCCCTGCGGGTCTATGGATAACAAAGGAGCTATCGTGCGCGAATTCAGTGTTCCGCCCTTGGTGAACGTACCCCCGGAAACCAACATCACCGACCTGGTGTTGCGGCAGGCCGCCAAGGCCTCGAACCCTTCCCTGTTTTCGCGGCTCGATGCCGCCGGACAGTGGCAGGACATTTCTGCCACGGATTTCCTCGCCGACGTCCGCGTCCTGGCCAAGGGACTCATGGCAAGCGGCGTGGCCGCCGGAGACCGTGTCGGCATCATGTCCCGCACCCGCTACGAGTGGGCGCTGGTGGACTTTGCCATCTGGTTCGCGGGCGGCATCTCCGTTCCCATTTACGAAACGTCCTCCCCCAGCCAGGTTGCCTGGAACCTGGGCGACTCCGGTGCCGTCGCCGCCTTTGGCGAGTCGGCGCACCACGAGGACGTCATCCGGCAGGCAGCCACGTCCGAGGGACTTTCCTCCCTCGCCCACGTCTGGCAGCTTGAGGGTGCCGGGCTGGACGAGCTGCGCTCCGCGGGGACCGCGGTCAGCGACGAGGACTTGGAAGCCCGCCGGAGCCTGGCTTCCCTGGCCGACGTCGCGACGATCATCTACACCTCAGGCACCACCGGAAGGCCCAAGGGCTGCGAACTGACGCACGGCAACTTCGTGGAGCTGTCCGAGAACGCCCTCGCCACGTCGTTGTCAGGCATAGTCCACGAGCAGGCGCGGACCATCATGTTCCTGCCGCTGGCCCACGTGTTCGCACGGTTTATCTCCGTCCTGGCCGTGGCAGCCGGCGTCACCGTGGCGCACACCCCCGACATCAAGCACCTCCTGCCGGATCTGCAGAGCTACAAGCCCACGTTCATCCTCGCCGTGCCGCGCGTATTCGAAAAGGTCTACAACTCCGCGCTGACAAAGGCCGAGGACGGCGGCAAGGGTGCTATCTTCCACAAGGCCGCAGACACCGCCATCGCCTACTCGCGGGCCCGGCAGGCCGGTTCCATCGGGTTCGGCCTCAAAGTCCGCCACGCGCTGTTCGACAAGCTCGTCTACAGCAAGCTTCGCGCGGCCATGGGCGGCCAGGTGGCCCACGCAGTGTCCGGCGGCGGTCCGCTGGGAGAACGCCTGGGGCACTTCTTCCAGGGCATCGGCATGCAGATCCTCGAAGGCTACGGCCTGACCGAAACCACTGCGCCGATCACCGTCAATACTCCGTCGCTCATCAGGATCGGGACGGTGGGCGCTCCCCTGCCGGGAAATGCAGTGAAAATAGCAGACGACGGCGAGATCCTCGCCAAGGGCGTCTGCGTGATGCGCGGCTACTACAAGCGCGACGACCTCGCCGCCGACACCTTCGTGGACGGCTGGTTCCGCACAGGCGACATCGGTCAAATGGATGCAGACGGCTTCCTGACCATCACGGGCCGCAAGAAGGAAATCATCGTGACAGCCAGCGGCAAGAACGTGGTGCCCGCCCTGCTGGAAGACCAGATCCGTGCCGACGCCCTCGTCTCACAGGTCCTGGTGGTGGGAGACAACATGCCGTTCATCGGCGCCTTGGTCACCCTCGATGAGGAAGCCCTGCCGGGTTGGCTGCAGCGTCACGGCCTGCCGGCCGGCACCACCGTTGCGGAGGCGGCCGGCAATCCGGTGGTGAAGGCAGCCGTCCAGGACCTGATTACCCGCGCCAACCAGTCCGTGTCCCAGGCGGAGGCCATCAAGTCGTTCCGGATCGTGCCGTCCGATTTCACCGAGGCATCCGGTCACCTCACCCCGTCCATGAAGGTCAAGCGGGCCCAGGTGATGAAGGACTTCGAATCGGTCATCGGCGAAATGTATGCTGCACCGCGCCCGGCACGCACGGAGCCGTCCGGACAGCACTAGCGCTGGTCCGTCCCGGCGGTTGCCGGACTGGTTGATTTACGGCATTGATTGTTAAACGGAAGGGCCTCCCGGCGAATGCCGGGAGGCCCTTCCGTTGTGTCTGACTTGATGTGCGTGTTACTCGACGACGAGCAGCAGGTCTCCGCCCTGTACCTGTTCCACGGCGCCGACTGCGAGGCGCGAAACGGTGCCGGCCACCGGCGTCGTGATGGAGGCCTCCATCTTCATGGCCTCGATGGTGGCAACGGTGTCGCCTGCGTTGACGGCGTCGCCCACCTTGACCGTGAGGGTCACAGCACCGGCGAACGGTGCGGCAACGTGGCCCGGCTGGCTGGCATCCGCTTTTTCGGCTGCCTTGACATTGCTGACCACGGAGCGGTCGCGGACCACAACGGGCCTGGACTGTCCGTTGAGCGTGCACATGACGGTGCGCATGCCCTTCTCGTCCGGCTCCGATACGGCTTCGAGGGAGGCGATCAGCCGTACGCCCTTCTCGAGTTCGATCTCGTGCTCGGCTCCGCGCTGGAGGCCGAAGAGGTAGTCACGGGTGTCCAGGACGGAGAGGTTGCCGTAGGTCTCCACGCTCTTCTGGTAGTCCTTGGTGGGGCCCTCGAAAAGCAGGCGGTTGAGGGTCTGCTGGCGGGTCTTGGAGTCGCCCTTCAACGCTGCACTGTCCTCGGCGCTCAGCTCGGCGTCCCGTACCTTGATGCTGCGGCCCTGGAGGGCTTTGGTGCGGAACGGCTCCGGCCAGCCTCCGGGAGGGTCGCCCAGTTCGCCGGAGAGGAAGCCGATGACGGAGTCCGGAATGTCGTAATTCTGCGGGTTTTCGTTGAAGTCCGCAGGATCGGCATTGAGGCCAACGAGATGCAGGGCAAGGTCGCCCACCACCTTCGAGGACGGGGTGACTTTCACGAGCCGGCCCAGGATGCGGTCGGCTGCGGTGTACATGTCCTCGATGGCCTCGAACCGTTCGCCGAGGCCGAGGGCCATGGCCTGCTGCCGCAGGTTGGAGAGCTGGCCGCCCGGGATCTCGTGCTGGTAGACACGGCCGGTGGGGCCTGGCAGGCCTGACTCGAACGGAGCGTAGACGCGCCGCACGGCCTCCCAGTAGGGTTCCAGTGAGCTGACCTTGGCCAGGCCCAGGCCGGTGTCGCGCGGCGTGTGGGCCAGGGCGGCAACCAGGGCGGAGGCCGAGGGCTGGCTGGTGGTGCCGGCCAGCGAAGCCGACGCGACGTCCACTGCGTCCACTCCCGCGTCCACGGCTGCCAGGAGCGTGGCCAGCTGCCCGCCTGCGGTGTCGTGGGTGTGCAGGTGGACCGGGAGGTCAAAGCGTTCCCGCAAGGCCGCCACAAGCTTCGCAGCGGCGGCCGGACGCAGCAGCCCGGCCATGTCCTTGATGGCGAGGATGTGGGCGCCGGCGTCGACGATCTTCTGCGCCAGCTCGAGGTAGTAGTCCAGCGTGTAGAGCTTTTCGTCCGGATCGAGCATGTCGCCCGTGTAGCAGAGGGCAACTTCCGCGACGGCGGTGCCGGTGGCCCGGACAGCCCGGATGGCCGGAGCCATCTGGTTGACGTCGTTAAGGGCGTCGAAGATCCGGAAGATGTCGATGCCGGTTGCTGCGGCCTCGTTGACGAATGCCTCGGTGACTTCCTCGGGGTAAGGGGTGTAGCCCACGGTGTTGCGCCCGCGGAGCAGCATCTGCAGGCAGATGTTCGGCAGTGCTTTGCGCAGCGCGGCCAGCCTGTCCCACGGATCCTCGCCGAGGAACCTCAGGGCGACGTCGTACGTGGCACCGCCCCAGGCCTCCACGGACAGCAGTTCGGGAAGCAGTGAGGACACGGCAGGGCCGGCCGCCACGAGGTCGCGGGTACGGACCCGGGTGGCAAGCAGTGACTGGTGGGCGTCACGGAAGGTGGTGTCGGTGACGGCGACGGCCTGCTGCTCGCGCAGGGCCTTGGCAAATCCCTCGGGACCCAGCTCGACCAGGCGCTGGCGCGAACCCCTGGGGGCGGGGGTGTCCCCGACGGCGGGCAGCTTGGCTGCGGGGTCCGAGTGGACCGTGAGGTCGCCATTGGGCTTGTTGACGGTGACCTCTGCCAGCCAGGTCAGAAGCTTGGTGCCGCGGTCCGCGGAAACGCGGGCCTTGAGCAGCTCAGGGCGCTCATCGATGAAGCTGGTGGCCACATCGCCGGCAATGAAGTCCTTATCGTCCAGGACAGCCTGGAGGAAGGAGATGTTGGTGGATACGCCGCGGATGCGGAATTCAGCCAAGGCACGCCGCGCCCTGGCCACGGCTGCAGGGTAGTCGCGGCCGCGGCAGGTCAGCTTGACCAGCATGGAGTCGAAGTGCGGGCTGATCTCGGCACCCGAGTAGACGGTGCCGCCGTCGAGCCGTACGCCGGCACCGCCGGCGGAACGGTAACCGGTGATCTTCCCGACGTCGGGCCGGAAGCCGTTGGCCGGATCCTCGGTGGTGATGCGGCACTGCAGTGCGGCGCCCTTGAGCTGGACGGTGTCCTGCGACAGGCCAAGATCAGCGAGCGTCTCGCCGGACGCGATGCGCAGCTGGGCCTGGACCAGGTCCACGTCGGTGACTTCCTCGGTGACCGTGTGCTCCACCTGGATGCGCGGGTTCATCTCGATGAACACGTGCTGGCCGGCGCGTTCCCCGACGGTGTCCACGAGGAACTCCACGGTACCGGCGTTGACGTAATTGAGCGCCTTGGCGAACTTCACCGCATCGCGGTAGAGCGCCTGGCGGATCCCTTCATCCAGGTTCGGGGCCGGAGCGATCTCCACCACCTTCTGGTGGCGGCGCTGGATGGAGCAATCGCGTTCGAAGAGGTGCATGATGTTGCCCTCGGCATCGGCCAGGATCTGGACCTCAATGTGGCGGGGGCGGAGAACGGCCTGTTCCAGGAACATGGTGGGATCACCGAATGCGGCGTCGGCCTCGCGCATGGCAGCCTGCAGCGCCTCGGGAAGAGCCTCGCGGGTGTCCACGCGGCGCATGCCGCGACCTCCGCCGCCGGCTACGGCCTTGGCGAAAATGGGAAAGCCGATTTCATCCGCGGCCGCGATCAGCTCGTCCAGGTCCTTTGAAGGCTGGCTGGACTTAAGGACGGGAACGCCGGCGGCGCGCGCCGCTTCGAGGGCGGCGACCTTGTTTCCGGCCAGTTCAAGGACCTCCGCCGGCGGGCCGACAAAGGTGATACCGGCCTCTTTGGCAGCCCGGGCCAGCCGCGGGTTCTCGGAAAGGAAGCCATAGCCGGGGTAAATGGCGTCGGCGCCGGACTCCTTGGCCACGCGGACCACTTCGTCAACGTCCAGGTACGCGCGGACAGGGTGGCCCTCTTCACCGATCAGGTACGCTTCATCAGCCTTCTGGCGGTGGATGGAGTTACGGTCCTCGTTGGGGAACACGGCTACAGTCTTGGCGCCCAGCTCGTAGCCGGCACGGAAGGCGCGGATCGCGATTTCGCCGCGGTTAGCCACCAGAATTTTGGAAAACATACTTCTCCTGCATCATTGCGGGTGTATCGATAAGTGGTCACAGTGTGTAAGACGGGCGCGTGGAAACACAAATCATTGTGTCGACCATCACAAGATTATCCGTCATCTCAGCGGGATTAGGCAGGGCCAACCGGCGGGGACCCTGACGGCAGCGTGGGATGCGCCGCACACACGCCTGATGAAACGGGATCCGACACCGCGGCAACATATGATGGTTCGGGGGTGCTTACGCGCGCCCTCCGCTCCGGGGAGCCGGAGCCGGCACTACCCCACCACGGCAACCGGCGTTAGGTATTGGTTTTTCAAGTGCAAGTAGTCAGCATCAGCAGCCTCAAAGGCGGGGTCGGCAAAACTTCCGTCACCACCGGATTGGCATCTGCGGCCCTGGCCGCCGGCATCCCCACCCTCGTGGTGGACCTCGATCCGCATGCGGATGCCAGCACGGCACTCGGTGTCCAGCCGGACGACCAGCTGGACATCGGCCGGATGCTCAAGAGTCCGCGCCGCGCCAAGCTTGCGGAGAACGTGGTCACCAGCGGGTGGGTGGCCCGGGAAAACTACAACGGAGCCCGGCCCGCCGTGCTGGACGTTGCTGTGGGCTCCGCATATACCGGCATTTACGACCGACCGGACCTGGGCCGCAGGGATCTGCGCAGGCTCTCGACGGTTCTGGCCGGCACGGACAAGTACCAGCTGATCCTTGTTGACTGCCCGCCCTCGCTGAACGGGTTGACCCGGATGGCATGGTCCGCAAGCGACAAAGTGGCCCTCGTTGCCGAGCCCGGGTTGTTTTCAGTGGCCGGAACGGAGCGCACCATGCGCGCCATCCAGCTGTTCCGCCAGGAGTTCGCACCCAGCCTCTCCCCTGCAGGCATTATTGCCAACCGCGTACGCTCGGGTTCGTCCGAGCACGCCTTCCGCCTCGCCGAGATGCAGTCGATGTTCGGCGAACTGCTGCTGACCCCGCACATCCCGGAACAGGCAAACTGGCAGCAAATCCAGGGTGCGGCGCATTCCGTGCACCACTGGCCGGGCGATTCCGCCAAGAACGCGGCCAGCCTCTTCAACACGCTCCTCGACAACCTCCTGGCCTCCAACGGCGCGGATTCCGCCGGGGCCCTCCGCGAACGCAGCCTTCGGTAGCGGATACCCCAGGGACGCCGTCGAAGGCAGCACCCGGACTCACCCGGTACAAGAACTCAACAGAAAGGCCGCCTTCCATCCGGAAGGCGGCCTTTCTGTTGCTTGCGGGTCCGCTAAGGCACGGTGTCAGGCGCACTTGCGGTTTTAGCCGGTCTTGCGGGCGGCCCTGCGCTTGCTGAGCTCGTCATCCGGAAAGGACTGCTCGACGGCGTGCTCGCTGGGAAGCGCCGCGAGGCTCCCTTCCACTTCGCGCCATACCCGGCCGACTGCAATGCCGAAAACGCCCTGGCCGCCCTGGACCAGGTCAATGACCTCATCCGCAGACGTGCACTCGTAGACGCTCGCGCCGTCACTCATGAGGGTAATCTGCGCCAGGTCCTCGACGCCGCGTTCGCGCAAGTGCTCCACGGCGGACCGGATCTGCTGCAGTGAGACTCCTGTATCCAGCAGTCGCTTGACTACCTTCAGCACCAGGATGTCGCGGAAGCCGTAGAGACGCTGGGAACCGGAACCTGCAGCGCCCCGGACGGCGGGCTCAACCAGGCCGGTGCGTGCCCAGTAGTCCAGCTGGCGGTAGGTGATCCCTGCGGCCTTGCAGGCGGTCGGTCCGCGGTAACCCGCGTCTTCGTCCAGGACGGGGAGGTCTTCCGTGAAGAGGAGGCCCTGAGCACCGCTCGCGGGCAGGGCAACGCCTGTCGTTGAAGCCTGCTTTAGCTCGCCCGCTTCGCCTTTCGGACTCACGTGGACCCTCCTCGTCTTATGCTCCCCTAAGGAAGTCGCAGCAACAGCGATCGCGGATCTGAAATTCATCCGTGTAATTCAGCCGTGGCTGCACATTCCAGTGTGACTTGCGCGGCTGTTGTATGCAATGGGAACTTGATAACTTCGACGTTAGGCCCGCCACGCCCCAAGGTCAAAGACGTTGGCCCCATTTCAGGGGCGTGTCGAAACTTTCAGCCTCAACTTTAACCTTAACGTGATCTCAGCCGTCGAAGTCTTCCGGTTCCACGTCGTCCAGGAACTCCCTGAACCGCCGCAGTTCGCGCTCTTCGTCCACGGTGGGACCAGGCTCGGTGTCTTCACCCTCGTCATGCTCCGTGATCCTGACCCCGGCCTCATCCATGACGGAGTCGGCGCACCAGATGCGGCACTTGGCCCGCAACGCCAGGGCAAGGGCATCCGAGGCCCTGGAACTGACGGTGGTGCCGTTTTCGAACTGAAGCTGTCCGTAGAAGATATTGTCTTCGACGGCGACGATGTTCACACTGACAATGGAGTGGCCCAGCGACTCGACAACATCGATCAGGAGATCGTGCGTCATGGGCCGCGGTGGCACCACACCCTGCTGGGCCAACGCAATGGCGCTGGCTTCCGGGGTGCCAATCCAGATAGGCACGTGCCTTTCCCCGTGGATCTCCCGCAGCAGCACCAGCGGCTGGTTAGAAGGCAGTTCGATCCTCACACCCACGATCTCGACTTCAATCATCAGATATCCATTCGCGATATACGGTCCTGCACCAGGGCACGGTGCAGCGTCAGGCAGAGATCACTGATTTCCCGGGCTGCCTCGGCAGCACGGGCATGGGAAGCTGCGTCCTTGCGGGAGGTCAGCGGCGCAACGGCACGCTCCACCAGCCCGAACTCCCGCTCCGCGGCGGCCTGGAACGGCCGCAGGTGCCGGGGTTCGAGGCCGTGGCTTTCCAGCTGCACGCAGGCGCGGGCCACCTGCAGGGCGTGTTCATCGAACTTCCCGTTGACGTGGCCGATCAGGCCGAATTCGAGGAGGGACCGCAGCAGCGGCACGCTGGCGCCGGACTCGGCGCGCAGCTGGTCCTCGCTCAGCCTGCGTACTTTGTTCTGCAGCTCGGTGGCGAGTTCGTCAGACACGATCCGAGGAGACACTGTGACGCCGGGCGGCAGGTTCTCCGGGCGTTCACCACGGTCAATGGCGTCGAGGTAATCCTTGATGACCTTCAGCGGGAGATACTGGTCCCGCTGAAGGGCCAGCACAAACCGGAGCCGCTCAACGTCCGTGTCTGCATACTGCCGGTAGCCGGCGGGGGTGCGTTGCGGGTTGATCAGGCCTTTTTCTTCAAGGAACCTGATTTTGGACGCGGTCATGCCGGGAAAGTCGTCGCTCAGCTGCGCGAGTACTTCCCCGATGTTCAGGACCTGGGGTCCGCGCCGTTCCGGTTGTGCCAGTGCCACAGGCAACTACCCCGGGATCAGACGTTGCCTGCTGCGCGGGCAGGGCTGAGGTAGAAAGTGAGCCGGAACTTGCCGATCTGGACTTCATTTCCTGATTTGAGTTCCACGCTGTCCACGCGGTCATGGTTGACGTAGGTGCCGTTGAGGCTGCCCGTATCAACCACTTCGAAGCTTCGTGCCGTGCGGCGGAATTCGACGTGGCGGCGGGACACCGTGACGTCGTCAAGGAAGATGTCCGCGTCCGGGTGCCGCCCGGCAGTGGTGACGTCGGAGTCCAGCAGGAAGCGGGCACCGGTGTTGGGGCCGCTATGGGCGACCAGGAGCGCTGAGCCGTAAGGAAGGGCTTCCACTGCGACCCGCTCCTCCGGAGAGAGCTTGGGCGCGATGATCGGCTCGTCACGGATTGGCGTGAGGTGGATCGAGGTGGTCTCCGAAGCCTTCACTCCGCCCGTGCCGTAATCACCACCGCTGTGGCTATTTTCGTGACCAACCATGGATTCCTCCTCTTCCGTTGCAGATGTCCCCCTGCAAACAACGCGTGCCCTCCGGAAAAGCCTGGCAGATCCGGTCCTACGGCGTGTTGTCCGGCTGTTAATCCCTCAACAGCCGGACCTCCATGCCGGTTATCTTTAGCCTACCTGTTGTTCGTACTCCGATGCACTGAGCAGGGACTCCACCGCGTCGGCCTCAGCCAGCTTGACCTCAATCAGCCAGCCCTCGCCGTAAGGATCGCTGTTGATTAGCGCGGAGTCGGTGTCCAGGGCCTCGTTCCTGGCGACGACTTCCCCGCTCACGGGAGCATAGATGTCGCTGACGCTCTTGGTGGACTCAACCTCGCCCACAACTTCGTTGGCCGTCACTTTGGTGCCGACTTCGGGCATCTGCGCGTACACGACGTCACCCAGTGCGTCCTGGGCAAAATCAGTGATGCCCACCCGCACCACGCCGTCAGCGCTCGGGGCGGAAACCCACTCGTGTTCGGCAGTGTAGGACAGGTCTTCGGGAATGTTGCTCATCAGGGGCCTTTCATCGGGTCAACCAGGAATGTTGGTCAATCAGCAATGTCAACGGAGGTCTGCAGAACAAGCCGCCGCTGAAAGTATATGCATATCAACTGCCCCGGCAGGGAGGCCTCCGTCGGGCCCTTGTGGCACAGTAGTGGCATGCCAGAACTTCCCGAAGTGGCCGGGCTGAGCGCTTTCCTGGGCGCCCGGCTTCGTGGAGCCGTGCTGACGAAAATCCAGATCGTGTCCTTCGCCGCCCTCAAGACCGCGGACCCGCCGTATACAGCGCTGGAAGGCCGCACCATTTCCGATGTCCAGCGCCGGGGAAAGTTCATCATCCTGGATGCGGACGGAATCTATCTCGCCTTCCACCTGGCCAAGGCGGGGTGGCTGCGGTACACCGAATCGCCGTCGAACGCCGTCCTGGCGCGGGGCAAGGGGTATATTGCCGCGAGGCTGGAGTTTGCCAGGAGCGGACCCGAACCCGACGGCGGAGAATCCCATCTGGGGATCGACCTCACCGAGGCAGGTACCAGGAAAAGCCTGGCCCTCTACGTGGTCCGGGATCCGGAGCAGATCCCCGGCGTCGCGACGTTGGGCCCTGATCCGTTGAGCGACACGTTCGGACTTAATGAGTTCGCCGGAATTCTTTCCTCAAGCAGCCAGCAAATTAAGGGACTGTTACGGAACCAGGGGGTGATCGCCGGGATCGGCAACGCCTACAGCGACGAAATCCTCCACGCGGCCCGGATTTCACCCTTCGCCATCGCAAAGTCGTTGGACGCGGAGGCAGTCCGCGTCCTTTACGACTCTGTCCACGACATTCTAGGTGCCGCCGTGGCAGAGGCCGTGGGAAAGGCGCCGAATGAGCTGAAGGACGCGAAACGGAGCACCATGCGCGTCCACGGCCGGACCGGCCAGGCCTGCCCCGTCTGCGGAGACACGGTCCGGGAAGTGTCGTTTGCCGACAGGGCGCTGCAATACTGCCCGCGCTGCCAGACAGGCGGCAAGATCCTCGCGGACCGGAGGACGTCCAAGTTCCTCAAGTAGGGCGCAGGGAACAGTGCACCCGGCCGCGGCCCGAAGGAATGAAAAACAAAAAACCGCGCCGCTCCGGGATAACTCCCGGAGCGGCGCGGTTTTGTTGCTGGTCGGGCTGACAGGATTTGAACCTGCGACCCCTTGACCCCCAGTCAAGTGCGCTACCAAGCTGCGCTACAGCCCGTTAGTTCCGCCGTTCTCCGCCTCGGTTTTCCTCCTGGGTTGCCCCGGGATTTTTACCTCAGCAGTCCGGCCGAACCACCTCCAAAAGCTTACACGATTCCGGAGGGTGCCTGTGACACTTTGCGGGTGACACGGGCGAGGTGTGTCGTAATTAACGCTTCTTGCCACGCTTTTCGCGGACACGCATGTTGACCTCGATCGGCGTTCCCTCGAAACCGAAGGTCTCGCGAAGACGCCGGGTGATAAAGCGGCGGTATCCCGGATCCAGGAAACCGGTGGTGAACAGGACGAACTTCGGCGGACGGCTGGACGCCTGGGTGCCGAAAAGGATGCGGGGCTGCTTGCCGCCGCGGACCGGGTGCGGGTGCGCAGCCACCAGTTCGCCGAGGAAGGCGTTCAGGCGTCCGGTGGGGATTCGCTTGTCCCAGCTTTCCAGTGCAGTGTCCAGTGCAGGAACCAGTCGGTCCTTGTGCCAGCCGGTCAGGGCCGAAATGTTGACCCGCGGCGCCCAGGCGACGTGGGCCAGGTCCTGCTCGATTTCGCGCTCAAGGTAGGTGCGGCGTTCGTCGTCCAGCAGGTCCCATTTGTTGAACGCAAGGACAAGTGCCCGGCCGGATTCGATGGCCAGCTGCAGGATGCGGACATCCTGTTCACTGAGCACCTCGTCCACGGCGAGGAGCACGACGGCGACCTCCGCCTTTTCGAGGGCGCTCTGCGTACGCAGTGAGGCGTAGAAGTCTGCGCCCTGCGCCATGTGCTGGCGTCGGCGGATGCCGGCGGTATCGACGAAGCGCCACGTGCGTCCGCCGAGTTCGATGAACTCATCGACGGGGTCGCGCGTGGTGCCGGCGGTGTTGTCCACGACAACGCGTTCGGAACCGGCGAGCTTGTTCAGCAGCGAGGACTTGCCCACGTTGGGTCGCCCGATCAGGGCGATGCGGCGCGGGCCGCCGGAGCGCTCCAGTCCTTCGATGGTCGAGTACTCGGGCAGAGTGTCCATGACGTGGTCGAGGAGGTCGGCGACACCCCGGCCGTGCAGTGCCGATACCGGGTACGGTTCGCCGAAGCCGAGGCCCCAGAGCGTTGCCGAGTCGGCTTCCTGCGCAAAGTCATCCACTTTGTTGGCCACCATGATGACCGGCTTCTTGGATTTCCGGAGCATCTTCACGACGGCTTCGTCCGTGGCGGTCGCGCCTACGGCGGAGTCCACGACGAACAGCACGGCGTCGGCGAGTTCCACAGCCATCTCGGCCTGTTCGGCCACGCGGGCGTGGATGCCGCGGGCATCGTGCTCCCAGCCGCCGGTGTCGACAACCGTGAAGTTCCGGCCGTTCCAGGTGGCCGAGTACATCACACGGTCACGCGTGACACCCGGAGTGTCCTCCACCACGGCTTCGCGGCGGCCCAGGATACGGTTCACCAGCGTGGACTTGCCCACGTTCGGCCGGCCGATGATGGCCAGGACCGGATCGAGCTTGACCGGACCGTCGAAGTCCTGGTCGTCGTAATGACCGCTCAGGAGGGCGGCGTCTTCTTCGTCGAGTTCGTAATCGTCCAGGCCGGCCCGGAGGGAGGCGGCGCGAAGCTCGGCCTCGTCATCGTCCAGGGCAGCAAGATGCTCCGCCACCTGGTCCGTGCCGGTGGGCGTGTATTCGTCTTCGCCGGCGCCAAATTTGCCGGAGGTTTGAGTCGTATCGCTCATTGCACTTTCCTTAGTGGTGATCTGCCGGCGTCCCGGCTACTTCTTCATGACGTTCTTGCGGGGAATCCGCGCCGGGCAAAGGCTGCCCGCTGAGTTGAATCGCTTGCTGGACATGCCGTGCCAGTGCAGCGCGGATCTCGTTTCCCGCCCTGTCCATTGAAACACGCCCTGTGTCGCCGGGCCTGCGCCCTACAGCCAGGGGCTTGCCGAAGCTGACGTGCAGCCTCCGGCCCGGCCGCGGAACGGCGTCGACGTGTTCGCCGCCGATCCTGGTGCCCAGGATGGCGACGGGAACCACGGACGCGCCGGAGTTCAGCGCGAGCCAGGCCACCCCGTTATTTATGCTGGAGGCTTCGCCGCTCCCCCGGGTTCCTTCAGGAAGGATGCCCACGCACCTGCCTGCGTCGAGCGCGCTCTTGCTTAGCTGCAGCGCAGCACGGTCGCCTGAACGGTCCACCGGAAGCTGGCCCGAGGCCGTGAGGACGCGCCCGAGGAACCCCTTGAACATTTCCTTCTTGACGAGGATGTGCATGGGGCGCGGTGATGCGCCGAACATCACGGGCCCGTCCAGGAAACTGATGTGGTTGCCGGCGAAGATCACAGGCCCAACTGCCGGAACGTTGTCCCGTCCGTGGACTGTTGTCCGGTAGACGACGTGGTCCAGCATCCAGCCGACCGGGCGGCTCCAGGCCATGGTCCACGCACCGGGCAGGGCGCCGCCCGCTGCGGGCGGGCCCGGACGCCGGCCGCCGGCGTCAGTCACGGTTGAGGACCTTGTTGACGATGCCCAGGGCCGCGTCAACGGTGCCGTCGAAGTCCAGATCCGAGGAATCCAGGGTGACAACGCCGTCGGCCGCCGTGGTGAAATTGACCACCGTGGAGTCCTTGGCGTCGCGCTGGGTGACCTGGGCCGCCAGCTGTTCGGCACTCTGCGTGCCGCCCAGTTGGACGCCCCGGCGGCGAAGCCGGGCCTCCTCGCTGGCGGTCAGCAGCATGCGGACTTCGGCGCCGGGCGCCACAACGGTGGTGATGTCCCGTCCTTCCACCACGATGCGGCGGTGGTGGACCTCGATCAGCTCACGTTGCCGGCGGACCAGTTCCTTCCGTGCGCCGAGGGTGGTGGCGATGGCACTGACGGCCGAGGAGATGGCCGGTTCCCGGATGGCCTGGGTGACGTCGACGCCGCCGACCCGTACGTATTCTTCGTTCGGGGTGGTGCTGACGACCAGCGGCAGGTCCTCGGAGGCCTGCTCGATGGCGGCGGCGTCGCCCAGGTCGATACCCCTGTCCAGGCAGTACCAGGTGAGCGCCCGGTACATGGCGCCGGTGTCCAGGTAGGCCAGGCGGAGGCGTCGCGCCACTTCCCTGCTCACACTGGATTTTCCGGATCCCGAAGGGCCGTCGATGGCCACCACCAGCGGCCTGCCCTGGCGAAGCATGGGCACGGTTTCGATGAGTTCCTGTGTCATTACTGCAGTACCCGCCATCCACGGTCGTTGAGAGCTTCGATGAGCAGATCATGTTTGTTGGGCAAAACGGACAGTTCCACCATTCCTACATTCTGCCCGGAGGAGTGATCCAGCCGCAGGTCTTCAAGGTTGACCCCGATTTCGCCGATCTCCGTCAGGAGGCGGGCAATCTGGCCCGGCCGGTCGTCCACCAGGACGGTCAACCAGGAATAGGCCTGCGGAGGTCCGCCGTGCTTGCCCGGAATACGGGCCTGCCCGGCGTTGCCCTCGCTGATCAGCTGTGCCAGGTCGAGGCGGGCGCCGGGGGCCGTAGGATCTTCGAGGGTACCGATCAGCCGGTTGAGGTCCTCCCGGACCCCGTGCAGGATTTCGACCACTGGGCCGGCATTCGCGCCGAGGATCTGAACCCACAGCGTGGGGTCGCTGGCAGCAATGCGGGTGACGTCGCGCAGGCCGTTTCCGGCCAGGGACAGGGCGTGGAGGGGCGTGCCCTGCAGCCGGCTGGCCACCAGCGAAGACATCACCTGGGGAAGATGCGACACAAGCGCCACGGCGTGGTCATGTTCTTCGGCACCGAACTGCACCACCACTGCGCCGAGGTCGGTTGCCAGGGCACGGGCGGCCTGCAATGCACCGGGCGAGGTTTCCCCGGAAGGGCAAACCACCCACGGCATGGAGGTAAACAGCTCACCGCGGGCCGCCACCGGCCCGGACTTCTCCCGGCCGGCCATCGGATGCGTCCCCACGTAGCGGGATAGATCCACACCCCGCCCGCGGAGGTCGGCCAGGATGCCCGCCTTCACACTGGCGATGTCCACCACTGTTGCGCCGGGGTAATCAGCCAGTGAGCGTTCCACCACGTCCGCCGTGACATCCGGCGGCGCGGCCACCACAACGAGTTCGGGCTGCTCGTCGCCAAGGCGCGACAACGGAAGGCCTGCCCCGATATCGACAGCGACTGCCTGGTTGGTGGGCGACGGGTCGGACAGGAACACGGATACTCCGCGGCCACGGAGCCCCAGGCCGATGCTGGTTCCCAGCAGCCCCGTGCCAATAACCACCACAGGTCCGTTCAGGTGCCCGCGGCCGTGGGTGCGGAAGGCAGACATGCGCTACAGCCCTACGGATGCCAGCAGGTGGCCGACTTCCTGCTTGCCGAGGTTGCGGATACTGCCCTGGCGCTGGTCTCCCAGGCCAATGGGACCCACCTTGACGCGCACGAGCCGGAGCACGGGGAAGCCGACGGCGTCAAAGAGACGGCGCACGATGCGGTTCTTGCCGGAGTGCAGCACGACCTCGATCAGCACGTGGCCCGGAGTGGAGTCCACCAGCTTGAACGAGTCCACCGACGCGAACCCGTCCTCGAGTTCAACGCCGGCCTTCAGCTGCGCGCCGATTCCCTGCGGGAAGGGGCCCCGGACCTGGACCAGGTACGTCTTGGGTACCTCGTAGGACGGGTGCGTCAAACGGTTGGCGAGTTCGCCGTCGTTGGTCAACAGCAGCAGCCCCTCGGTGGCGACGTCGAGCCGTCCCACGTGGAAGAGGCGTTCGCCGTGGGTGTTGCGGACGAAGTCGCTGATGCACGGACGGCCGTCCGGGTCCTCCATGGTGGACACAACGCCCTTGGGCTTGTTGAACACCATGTAGACCATGTTTTCGTCCAGCTGGATGCGCAGGCCGTCGACGTGGATCACTGCCGTTTTCGGGTCGACGCGGACGCCGAGTTCAGTGACCACCTTGCCGTCCACTTCGACGCGGCCTTCGGAGATCATTTCCTCGCACACGCGCCGTGAAGCGACGCCGGCGGAGGCCATGACTTTCTGCAGGCGGACGCCGTCGGCGTCGTGCATTTCGGACTGCGGAACATCGCCGCGGGGTCCGCGCTTGCGCGAAGGCTTGCGGACGGCGCCGAGGTTCTGTCCGAACCGTTCGCCGCCGAAGGCGCGCGTGCCGAATGTCTTGGCTGCAGCGGACCGCGGCTTGGGCTTCAGTGCGCCGGGAGTGCCGGGCACCTTGCCGGCGCCGGGCTTGCGCGAACCGGGCTTCCGGGCGGCAGGTTTGCCCTGTTTCCAGTCGCCGGCCGCCGGGCGGTCTGCCGGTGCGCCGGCCGGACCCTGCAGGTCCGGATCGACGAATGCCTCTTCGCGGGGCTTGGGGCGCTTGAAGGGGCGGTCGCCGCCTCCCTTGTAGCCTGCGCCGCCGGCACGGCCGGCACCGCCCTGCACCGGATTGCGTCCGGCCCTTTTCTGTCCCGCTTTGCTCTGTTCGGCGCTGTTGCGTCCCGAACTGTTACGTGGTGAACCCTGGCGTCCCGCCTGTGTCATGACCCGTCCTTCGTTATGTTGGCCGGCGATGGTTGTCTCCCGACAACACTAGCCAGCCGGGCGAATTTAGTCCGCCCTGGTGGATACTCGTGCGCAGGCATGGATACTGCCTACATTCTTCCGGCGTCGTAGAACTCTTCGATGCCTTCAAGCCCTGGAAGATGGGGTGAAAGCTGCGGCAACTCAGCCACCGAGCCGATTCCCATGCGTTCCAGGAAATACGACGTCGTGCGGTAGAGGACGGCTCCGGATTCGGGATCGGTCCCCGAGTCTTCAATCAGTCCCCGCTGCATCAGCGTCCGCACGACAGAGTCAACATTAACTCCTCGAATTGCAGACACCCTGGCCCTTGAGACGGGCTGGCGGTAAGCGATGACGGCGAGCGTTTCCAGCGCCGCCTGCGTCAGCCTGGCTGTCTGTCCTTCCAGAACGAACCCGCCTACGACGTCGGCGAAATCCGCACGGGAATAGATGCGCCAGCCTCCGGCGATATTCCGCAATTCAAAACCCCGGGGTCTGGATTTGTGGCCAACAGTGTTGATAACAGTGGCAACGTCCGAGTCCGGGGCATTAACAGTATAGCCGTTATACTCACGCTGAAGTTCCGCGAGGAGCTGCTCCACGGCGTCAACCGTGAGATTGAGCCCGGCGGCCAGTTCGACGGCGGTGGCCGGCTGGTCAATGACCATCAGCACCGCCTCGATGGCGGCACGTGCGCCGCCGGGAAGTTCGGCGACGTTCAAGCCGCTGTCAGCTTCCCCGGCGGTTGCGGGATCCGGGGCGTTGGCGCTCACGGCTGCTCCTCGTATTCCTCGGTGAGATTTTCGCTGCTCCAGTCATCGCGTCCCGCCGTCCAGTGGACCGTCAGGTCGCCCAGCGGGAGGAGCTGGTCGAACGCTACCGCCTTGTCCCTGAACATTTCCAGGAGTGCCAGGAACCGGGCCACCACAACCAGCGTCGACTCGGCGTCCGCGATCAGTGCCCGGAAGGACAACGGCCGTCCTGCCTGGAGCATCAGTCCCAGGATTTCAGCCTGTTCCTTCACGCTGACGGCACTCCCGTGCAGGTGCGCCAGTCCAACCTCGCTCGGGGCTGCTTCCTTGGGCTTCAGCGCGGCTTCCGCCAGGGCGGCGAACTGCCCGGGCGTGTGCCGCCACACGAGTTCCGGAAGCAGCGCCGCGAAGTGCTCTTCAAGGGCAACCTGGCGGGGAAAACTGCGGGCTTCGAGTTCAAGCGTGGAGTTGATCAGTCCGGCCACCTGTTTGAAGGCCTTGTACTGGAGCAGGCGGGCGAAGAGGAGGTCACGTGCTTCGAGCAAGGCGACATCTTCGTCGTCCTCGACTTCCCCTGCCGGCAGGAGCCGGGCGGCCTTGAGGTCGAGGAGCGTAGCTGCGATGACCAGGAACTCACTGGCCTCGTCAAGCGCCCACTCCTCGCCCAGCTGCTGGAGGTTCCTGATGTACTTGATGAATTCGTCGGTCACCGTGGCCAGGGCCACCTCGGTGATGTCCAGCTGGTGTTTGCTGATCAGGCCGAGCAGCAGGTCAAAGGGGCCGGTGAAGTTGACGAGCCGGACTTCGAAGCCGGGTTTTTTCCCGGACCCGGCCAGCGGGTCGGCTGCCGGGAGTTCCGCCGGGTCCGCGTGCGGGCCCGCGGGTGCGAGCGGGGTGCCTGCCAGTGCCACGACCTTGGCTAGGGCGCGCCGCCGCGCGAAATCAGTTCCTTGGCCAGGCGCCGGTACGCGTCGGCACCGATGTGGTTGGCGGCGTAGCTGGTGATTGGTTCCGCGGCCACTGTGGCATCGGCAAACTTGATGGAGCGCTTGATGACAGTCTCGAAGACCTTGTCCCCGAAGGCTTCCACCAACCTGCTGATGACTTCCCGGCTGTGCAGCGTGCGGGCATCGTACATCGTGGCCAGCACGCCGTCCACCTGGAGCCTGGGGTTCAGCCGGTCCTGGACCTTGTCGATGGTTTCCACCAGCAGCGCCACGGCACGGAGTGCAAAGAATTCGCAGATCAGCGGGATGATGACGCCGTGCGCCGCGGTGAGGGCGTTGACCGTCAGCAGGCCAAGCGACGGCTGGCAGTCAATCAGGACGACGTCGTATTCGTCCTCAACCTTCTTCAGGGCGCGGTCCAGCACTTGTTCACGCGCCACTTCATTGACAAGCTGCACTTCCGCGGCAGAAAGGTCGATGTTCGCGGGCAGCAGGTCGACGTTTTCGACGCCGGTGTGCTGGATGGCGTCCCGGATGTCCACTTTGCGGTCCATCAGGACGTTGTAGACCGTCAGGTCCAGTTCGTGCGGATTGGTCCCAAGGCCTGCGGACAGCGCGCCTTGGGGGTCGAAGTCCACCAGCAGGACACGGCGGCCGTATTCGGCGAGCGCGGCGGCCAGATTAATGGTGGAGGTCGTCTTGCCGACGCCGCCCTTCTGGTTCACCATGGCGATCACACGGGCGGGGCCATGGGACGAGAGCGGCGCAGGCTCGGGAAATTCGCGGTAGGGGCGACCGGTAGGACCCATGACGGCGTCTTCCAGGTCGAGTTCGGTGCCTTCCAGAGTTGCTGAACCCTGTTCGCTGCTCACGTATCTATCCACACTTTCGATGACGTTGATGTCCTGCCGCTGAGTGTTCAGCGCCTATGGTTCTTCCCACCAAGGTTACAGCGCCGCATCCGCGATTCAACGGAACTTGACACGCGCCCTTGCCTGAGCCTTGACCTTCTGGTAAAGGTCGAAGGTTGGTGGGCCCGGCGCAAAAAGACCGCCCGTGCAGGATGATCCTGCACGGGCGGTTCAGTTGTTGGCTTGGGCCGTTGGTTCGGTCCGGCCGTTCAGGGGGCAGTTCAGGCGCGGGCCGGAGCCGGTGCCGCAACTTCCTGTTCGGTGTGGTGGCCGGCGATCATGGTCTGCTCGTCGAAGGGCTCTTCGCCGGACAGGACACGCTCCACCTGGCCGCCGTCGATTTCCTTGACCCAGGTGCCGATCAGGACCGTGGCCACGGCGTTCCCCGTGAAGTTGGTCAGGGCGCGGGCCTCGGACATAAACCGGTCGATGCCGACGATCATGCCGACGCCGCCAAGCAGCTCGGGCTTGTGGGCCTGCAGGCCTGCAGCCAGGGTGGCCAGGCCGGCGCCGGTGACGCCTGCTGCACCCTTGGAAGCGATGATCATGAAGATCAGCAGGGAAATCTGCGCGCCAAGGTCCAGCGGGGTGCCCATGGCGTTCGCCACGAACAGGGATGCCATGGTCAGGTAGATGGCGGTGCCGTCAAGGTTGAAGGAGTATCCGGTGGGAACCGTCACGCCCACGACCGGCTTGGACACACCGAGGTGTTCCATCTTGGCGATGAGGCGCGGCAGGGCGGCTTCGGAGGAGGACGTGGAGAAGATCAGCAGGTATTCCCGGGCCAGGTACTTCATGAGGCGGAAGATGTTGACGCCGGCCACGACCTGCAGGAGGCCGCCGAGGATGACGACGATGAACAGTGCGCAGGTGATGTAGAACGCCAGCATCAGGGTGAACATGCTCACGATCGCCTGGAAGCCGGTGGCGCCGACAACTGCGGCGATGGCACCGAAGGCACCAACCGGCGCCAGCCACATGACCATGATGAGGATGCGGAAGACAAGCGCCTGGCCGTGGCCGATGGCCTTGAGGATGGGGGCACCCTGGGGGCCCATTTTCTGCAGTGCGAAGCCGACGAGGATCGCGGCCAGCAGGGTGGGCAGCACCGGAATGTCGCCCGGGATGATGCCCAGCAGGAAGTCAACCGTGCTGTCGGTGGCGGCCTTCTTATTGGGATCGTACGGCGTCAGCTTGAGGCCTTCGCCGGGGTGGATGAGGTTGCCCACCACGAGGCCGATGGCCAGCGCGAAGGTGGACATGACGATGAAGTAGCCCAGCGCCAGGCCGCCCACCTTGCCGACAGTGGCAGCCTTCGCTATGGAGCCGATGCCCAGGACGATGGTGCAGAAGATCACCGGAGCGATCATCATCTTGATCAGCTTGATGAAGCCGTCGCCCAGCGGTTTGAGTGATTTGCCGACTTCCGGGAACATGAGGCCGATCACTGCGCCGAGGATCACGGCAACGATGACGGCAATGTAGAGGTAGTGCGACTTGTCGAGTCCTTTGCGCTTTGCCTTGACAGGCGCAGCTGACTCTCCTCGTTGAGAAGCCATGATGTGTCTCCTTATGGATAATCTGGAAGACGTTGCGGCACAGTCTCTGGGCTCTGCACGTCCGTCCGGTGTGATATCCATCATTGGGCATGGCGTGACCTGGCTCACCGTTGCGTTCATATTGGTCGTGGAAGGTTGGAATGAGGCATAAGTGGAGCATCGCGCGCCGGCTGTTCGTGGCGCATTTGCTGTTCATGCTGGCGCTGACCGCGATAGTCGGGACGGCCACCTTTATCGACGCCCGCGACCATGCCTACGACGAAGCCGGCCGGCGGATGTCCGGCATCGCCACGGCCATTGCGGACAACCCCCTGGTCCTGCAGGCAGCGGGGTCCGCCGACCCGTCCGCGGTGCTGCAGCCCTACGCCCTGCACGTGATGAGCGACGCCGACGCGGATTTCATTACCATCATGGCTCCGGACCGGACCCGTTGGACGCATCCGCGCGACGAGGAACTCGGCAAGCCGTATATCGGATCCATCGACGCCGCCCTGAACGGACAGGTGTTCACCGAAATCACGGCCGGGACATTGGGCCCCTCGGTACGGACCATAGCGCCGGTCAAGGACGCGTCGGGAAACGTCAAGGCCCTGGTGGCAGCGGGGGTGACGGTGCGGACGGTGGACGTTGCCGTCTCCGGCCGCCTGCCGGCGCTGCTGGCCATAGCCTTTGCCCTCCTGGTGGGCGGCTCGGTGGCGTCCTGGCTGCTGGGCCGGTATCTGCGCAATGTCACGCGGGGCTGGGGACCCGAGCAGCTCGCCCAGCTGTTCGCGTACTACGAGTCCGTCCTGCATTCCGTTCGCGAGGGGGTGATCCTCATCGATCCCAAGGGCCGGGTGGTGATGTACAACGACCAGGCGGCCGAGCTGCTGGGGCTCGCACCGCGGCCGTCCGGGGGCGATCCGGGCGACGCAGCCCTGCTCGGCAGTCTCCCGCTGGCACCCAGCTTGAAGGACCTGTTCGAGTCCGGCCGGGCAGCCCAGGACGAAATCCACCTGGCCGGCCCGCGTGTCCTGGTGGTCAACCAGGGACCAGCGGTGGGGCCGGTCTCATCGGCCGGACGGCAGCGCCCGGCCGTATTCGGGACCGTGGCAACCATCCGCGACCGCACGGAGATCGAGTCGCTGGGCAGCGAACTGGAAACCATGCGTACCCTGTCGGACGCACTGCGCGCCCAAACCCATGAGCACGCCAACCGCCTCCACACGATCGTTTCGCTGATGGAGCTGGGACGGGCGGACGAGGCACTGGATTTCGCCACCAAGGACCTGGAGCTCAGCCAGCAGCTCACGGATGAGATGGTGGGTGCCATGGAAGAGCCCGTGCTGAGCGCACTCCTCATGGGCAAGGCGGCCGAGGCACACGAACGCGGCGTTGAACTGGGCCTGCAGGCAAACAGCACTGCCGGTACGGCCGGTGTGGCCGTCCAGGACCTGGTGACCATTCTTGGCAACCTCCTTGACAACGCCATCGACGCAGCGGCCGACGCTCCGGCCCCCAAATGGGTGGAGTTGTCGGTGGAGTCCGGGGTCCGGGGCGTGGAGATCACGGTGGAGGACTCCGGACACGGAATCGACCCCGATGCCGTGGACGACGTGTTCCGGCACGGGTTCAGCACCAAGGCGACCGGCACGTACGGCCGGGGGCTGGGCCTGGCGCTGGTCCGTCAGGCCGTCCACCGGCTGGGCGGCACCGTGGCCATCACCAACCCGCGCGGCGCCCATTTCCATATCTTCCTTCCCGCAGCAGGCACCACCAAGGAGACTTCATGAGCGATATCCGGGTCCTCGTCGTTGAGGACGAACCGGTAGCCGCGGCAGCGCACGGTGCCTACGTGGGGAGGCTCGAAGGCTTTTCCCTGGCGGGCACGGCCCCTGACGGCCAATCGGCGCTGCGTCTCCTGACGGAATTTGCTGCCGCTGGCAATCCCGTGGAACTGGTGCTGCTGGACATGAACCTTCCCGACCTCCATGGCCTGGACATCGCCCGGCGGATGCGGGCATCAGGACTGTTGCCGGACATCATTGCGATCACCGCCGTGCGTGAACTGAATATCGTGCGCAGTGCCGTGTCCATCGGAGTGGTGCAGTACCTCATCAAGCCGTTCACCTATGCCACTTTTGCGGACAAGCTGGCCAGCTACCGGCAGTTCCGGGACCAGCTTGCGGCCGGTGCGGGCGGGGCCAGGTCCGGAGCATCGCAAAGCGACGTAGACCAGGCTTTCGCGAGCCTGCGGGCGCCGAGTGAGCTGCCGCTTCCCAAGGGCCTGTCGACCTCGACCCTGGACGCTGTGCAGGAGTTCATGAAGCGGCAGGCGGACGCTGTCTCGGCCACCGAGGTCATGGATGCACTGGGGATGTCCCGCGTGACGGCCCGGCGGTACCTCGAATACCTCGCGGACGCCGGAACAGTCTCCCGGACTGCCCGCTACGGTGCGCCGGGCAGGCCGGAGAACGAATACCGCTGGAACCGGGCCTGAAGTTCAGCGCCGGCGAGCGCGCGGCTGATGCCTCTGACTGCTAGTTCCCGGGTCCGGCCGGGCGAAGGGTCCCGATCAGCTGGTCGATCACCCCGGCATCCTCAATCGTGGACGGCACGACGTACTCCTCGCCGTCGGCGATCTGCCGCATGGTCTTGCGGAGGATCTTGCCGGAACGGGTCTTGGGCAGGGCTTCCACCACCGCCACGTGCTTGAAGTCCGCCACGGCTCCGATGTCCCGGCGGACCATAGCGATCAGGTCCTTGACCAGGATGTCCTCCGGCACGTCAACTCCCGATTTCAGCACCACGTAGCCGCTGGGCCGCTGGCCCTTCAGCGGGTCAGCCAGGCCGATCACCGCGCACTCGGCCACCGCCGGGTGCTGCCCGATGACCTGCTCCATGGCACCCGTGGACAACCGGTGCCCGGCCACGTTGATGATGTCGTCGGTGCGGCCCATCACGAAGACGTAGCCGTCCGCGTCCCGGTAGCCGGAGTCACCGGTGGCATAGGAACCCTCGAATGCCTGGAGGTACGAGGAGATGTAGCGTTCGTCGTCGCCCCACAGAGTGGTCAGCGTGCCGGGCGGCAGCGGCAGGCCGAGCACGATGTTCCCTTCCGTCCCGGCTTCGACGTCCTCCCCGAGGCCGTCCACGATGTTGAGCTTGAAGCCCGGCATCGGAACGCTGGGAGAGCCTGCCTTGATGGGGAGCTCTTCCAGCCCCCGCGGGTTGGCGCAGATGGCCCAGCCGGTCTCGGTCTGCCACCAGTGGTCCACCACGGGGACGCCCAGGGTCTGCGCGGCCCAGTGGAAGGTATCAGTGTCCAGCCGCTCCCCCGCGGCGAAAAGCGTTCGCAGGCTGGAGACGTCGTAGTCCCGCAGCAGTTTCGCTTCGGGATCCGCCTTGCGGATGGCGCGCAGCGCGGTGGGAGCGGTGAACAGGACGTTGACCTTGTGGTCCTGGATCACGCGCCAGAAGGCACCCGCATCCGGGGTCCCTACCGGTTTTCCCTCATAGAGGACGGTGGTTGCGCCGGCCAGCAGCGGGCCGTAGACGATGTAGGAGTGCCCTACCACCCAGCCGACGTCGGAGGCGGTCCACATGACGTTCCCCGGGCCGATGCCGTAGACGTTTTCCATGGTCCAGCTAAGCGCCACAGCATGGCCGCCGTTGTCCCGCACCACCCCCTTGGGTGCACCCGTGGTTCCGGAGGTGTAGAGGATGTAGAGCGGATCGGTGGCTTTGACCTCCACCGGCGCCGCCGGTTCCGCGGCGGCCATCTCGGTGTCCCAGTCCAGCCACCCCGGGTGGTCAGACGCTGAGGACGCAAACCCCTCCCTGGCCGCGACGATCACGGGGAGTCCCGGGGTCCCGGCGAGGCGGAGGGCTTCATCGACGGCGGGAAGGTACTCGATCCGGCGCGATGGCTCAATTCCGCCGGACGCCGTAACCACCACAGCGGGAGCGGCGTCCCGGATCCGGGCCGCAAGCTCCTTCGGCGCAAACCCTCCGAAGACCACCGAATGGACCGCCCCGAGCCGCGCGGTTGCCAGCATTGCGATGGCGGCTTCCGGGATCATGGGCATGTAGATGACAACCCTGTCCCCCTTGCCCACGCCGCGCCGCCGGAGAACCCCGGCAAAGCGGGCCACAAGCTCCGTGAGTTCCGCATAGCTGAAGCGCCGCCGGGTTCCGAGCATGGCGGAATCATAGATCAAGGCATCCTGCGCGCCCCGGCCCGCCTCCACATGGCGGTCCAGTGCGTTGTAGGAGGTGTTGAGGGCGCCGTCCGGAAACCACCTGTAAAGCGGCGCCCGGCTCGAGTCCAGGGCCTGCGTCGGCGGCGCTGACCAGGAGATCTTTCCGGCGGCCTCCAACCAGAAGTCTTCGGGCTTCGCCAGGCTCTGTGCGTAGCTGTCCTGATAACTCTTGGTACCCATGAAATGCATCCCGTCCACGACATTGTGATGAGGGCCATGCTAGTCCGGGCCGGGAAGCGGGCACAAGTGTCCGTGTATACAAATCTAAAGAATATTCGCCAAAATGGAGCAATTGCTGGGCAGAATACTCTTCTGTGTATACACTGAAGATCGTCAACCAATGAAGGAGGCAGAGATTGCGCGCCAGCGACAGGGCCTACGCGGCATTACGCGATGACATCATCGAATGGCGTCTCCTCCCCGGAACTGTCCTCGCGGAAGTGGAGCAGTCCGAGCGCCTCGGCATCTCCCGCACGCCGCTGCGGGAAGCCCTGAGCCGGCTCACCGCGGAGGGCCTGACGACGACGGCGGGCGGCCGCGGCGTCGTCGTCACCGACATCTCGCTGGAAGACATCGACGAACTTTTCGAACTGCGCGAAACCCTGGAAGGCAAGGCGGCCGCCCTGGCCGCCGAGCGCGGCGACTCCGCAACCTTCGAGAAGCTCCGGCTCGAGCTGCTCCAGGCCCCGGCACTCATCAACGGCAGCGATCCGGGCCGCCACGCCTACTACGAGCTGGCGGGCCGTCTTGACGCGGCCATCGACGCGGCCATTTCCAACTCCTATCTGGCGCAGGCCATGCGCAGCCTGCGCGTGCACCTGGTCCGGGTCCGCCGCCTGGCGGCCGACGACACGCAGCGGCTTACCGCGGCAGCCGCCGAGCACGCCGCCATTGCCGAAGCGATCGCAGCAGGCAATCCCCGGTTGGCCGAAGCCGCCACCACCCTTCACCTCCACCGCAGTCTTTCCCACGTCAAAGTCACGCATACCCCTCACTAGAAGGAGCACCATGGTTAAGGAACACCACGTCCGCGTTTACAAAAGCGAGGAAAACCTGCCCCGCGAGGACCAGCTCGCCTACAAGATCGCCAAGGTCGCCACCGATCCCGTCGCCGTCACGGACGAGGTCACGGACATGGTGATCAACCGCGTGATCGACAACGCTTCGGTGGCCATCGCGTCCCTGAACCGGGCCCCCATCGTTGCGGCCCGGGCACAGGCTCTCACCCACGGACCCACCACCGGCGGCAAAGGATCCAAGGTCTTCGGCATCGACGAGCGCGTGGCACCGGAATGGGCCGCCTGGGCCAACGGGGTCGCTGTCCGTGAGCTCGACTACCACGACACGTTCCTGGCAGCGGACTACTCCCACCCGGGCGACAACATCCCGCCGATCCTTGCCGTCGCCCAGCACGTCGGCTCCAGCGGACAGGACCTGATCCGGGGCATCGCCACCGGTTACGAAATCCAGGTGAACCTGGTCAAGGCCATCTGCCTGCACAAGCACAAGATCGACCACGTGGCCCACCTCGGCCCCTCCGCCGCCGCCGGCATCGGCACCCTGCTGGGGCTCGACGTCGAGACCATCTTCCAGTCCGTGGGCCAGGCCCTGCACACCACCACCGCCACGCGCCAGTCGCGCAAGGGCGAGATTTCCACGTGGAAGGCCCATGCACCGGCCTTCGCCGGGAAGATGGCCGTCGAAGCGGCGGACCGTTCCATGCGCGGCCAGACGTCGCCGGTACCGATCTACGAAGGGGAAGACGGAGTCATCGCCTGGATGCTGGACGGACCGGACGCCTCCTACATGGTGCCGCTGCCCACTCCCGGCGAAGCCAAGCGCGCCATCCTGGACACGTACACCAAGGAACACTCCGCCGAATACCAGGCACAGGCCTGGATCGACCTCGCCCGGAAGCTTCACGGCGAGCGCCCCGAGGTCACCGACCCGGCCAACGTGAAGTCGGTGCTGATCAAGACCAGCCACCACACCCACTACGTGATCGGCTCGGGCGCCAACGACCCGCAGAAGTACAGCCCCACGGCCAGCCGCGAAACGCTGGACCACTCGATCCCGTACATCTTCACGGTCGCGTTGCAGGACGGCGCCTGGCACCATGTGGACTCCTACGCGCCGGAGCGGGCTGCCCGGCCCGACACCGTGGAGCTATGGCACAAGGTCACCACTGTCGAGGACCCGGAATGGACCCGC
This sequence comes from Arthrobacter sp. SPG23, assembly GCF_000876655.1. Lineage (GTDB taxonomy): Bacteria > Actinomycetota > Actinomycetes > Actinomycetales > Micrococcaceae > Arthrobacter. Next base: position 18,161 of record NZ_JYCN01000015.1, on the reverse strand, counting down.
CGCTACCACTCCCTCGACATCGCAGAGAAGGCCTTCGGCGGATCCGTGGAGATCACGCTCAACGACGGCACGGTCATCACGGATGGGATCGCCGTCGCCGATGCCCACCCGCTCGGCGCCCGGCCATTCGCCCGGGAGCAGTACGTCAACAAGTTCCGCACCCTCGCGGCCGGCGTCGTAGCCGAAGAGGAGATCGAACGCTTCCTCGCCGCCGCGGCCCGGCTCCCGGAACTGGCCGCCGGTGAACTCGACCAGCTGAACATCAAGGCTGCCGACGGCGTGATCGACCTGGCGGCTGCCCCGAAGGGACTCTTCTAATGCTGTATTCGAAGGTCACACCGGAGCAGAAGCGGATCCGGTTCCGCGAGCTCCTGGCGTCGGGGACCATCCAGCAGTTCCCCGGCGCGTTCAACCCGCTCTCGGCCAGGCTCATCGAAGAGAAGGGCTTCGCCGGGGTCTACATTTCCGGCGCAGTGCTGGCGAACGACCTCGGCCTGCCGGACATCGGCCTGACCACGCTCACCGAGGTGGCGACGCGCGCCGGCCAGATTGCCCGCATGACCGACCTGCCCAGCATCGTCGACGCCGACACGGGCTTCGGGGAGCCCATGAACGTGGCCCGCTCGGTGCAGGAAATCGAGAACGCAGGCCTCGCCGGCCTGCACATCGAGGACCAGTTCAACCCCAAGAGGTGCGGACACCTGGACGGCAAGAACGTGGTGGACCTGGATACGGCCACCAAACGCATCCGTGCAGCAGCGGACGCCCGCAGGGATCCGAACTTCCTGATCATGGCCAGGACAGACATCCGGGCCACGGACGGGCTCCAGGCCGCCCAGGACCGGGCCAAGGCCCTCGTGGAGGCCGGGGCGGACGCCATCTTCCCGGAGGCCATGAAGGACCTCAGCGAATTCCAGGCGATCCGCGACGCCGTCGAGGTCCCGATCCTGGCCAACATGACCGAATTCGGCCAGAGCGCCCTGTTCACAGTGGAGCAACTCCAGGGCGTGGGCGTCAACATGGTCATCTACCCGGTCACCCTTCTCCGTAGTGCCATGGGGGCAGCTGAGCGTACTCTGGAATCGATCAGGTCCGACGGCACCCAGGAGGCACAGGTAAAGAGCATGCTGACCCGTGCGCGGCTGTACGACCTTGTGGACTACGAGGCCTACAACCGCTTCGACACCGGAGTCTTCAACTTCAGGATTCCCGGTACCAACTGACCCCCATCCATCCCGGACTTCCGGCTTCGGCCGGCACACAGCATCAGGAACGAAGGAGTTTCAGCATGGCTGAAAATGAGATCAAAAAGGGCCTCGCCGGCGTCGTGGTGGACTACACCGCGGTGTCCAAGGTCAACCCCGACACCAACTCGCTGCTGTACCGCGGCTACCCGGTCCAGGAACTTGCAGCCAAGTGCAGCTTCGAAGAAGTGGCCTACCTGCTCTGGAACGGTGAACTGCCCACGCCGGAGCAGCTGGCCGAGTTCACCGCCAAGGAGCGTGCCGGCCGGGCACTGGATCCGGTGGTCAAGCAGGTCATCGATGCGCTCCCCACGACCTCCCACCCGATGGATGTCTGCCGGACGGCGGCATCCGTCATGGGCGCCCGGCATCCGCTCGCCGAGGATTCTTCGCGCGAATCCAACATGAAGAAGGCCATCGACCTGTTCGCCGCGATGCCGGCCGTGGTGGCCTACGACCAGCGCCGCCGCCATGGCCTGGAACTGGTGGAGCCCCGGGACGATCTGGGATACGACGCCAACTTCCTCTGGATGACGTTCGGTGAAGAGCAGGTGCCCGAGGTGGTGGACGCATTCAACGTGTCCATGATCCTGTACGCGGAGCACTCCTTCAACGCGTCCACGTTCACGGCCCGGGTGATCACGTCCACGCTGTCGGACCTGCACTCGGCCGTGACCGGAGCCATCGGAGCCCTCAAGGGTGCGCTCCACGGCGGCGCCAACGAAGCAGTCATGCACACCTTCGATGAGATCGGCATCCGCTCGGAAGAATCCCTGGAGGAGGCCGCCGCCCGGGCCAAGGCCTGGATGGAGGATGCCCTGGCCCAGAAGAAGAAGGTCATGGGCTTCGGCCACCGCGTCTACAAGCACGGCGATTCCCGTGTCCCCACCATGAAGGCCGCGCTGGACAAAATGATTGCCCACTACGGCCGGCCCGAACTCCTGGGACTCTACAACGGGCTGGAAACTGCCATGGACGAGGCCAAGGGCATCAAGCCCAACCTGGACTATCCCACCGGCCCCACGTACCACCTCATGGGCTTCGACACGGATACCTTCACTCCCCTGTTTGTTGCCAGCCGCATCACTGGCTGGACAGCGCACATCATGGAACAGCTGGAATCCAACTCCCTGATCCGTCCGTTGAGCGAGTACAACGGCGTGGAGGAACGACACCTTTCGTAAACGCTGAACATTGGGATCGCACGACGCTGGCCCGGTCACCCTTCCGAGGTGACCGGGCCGGCGTCGTTCTTCACTGTGAGAGGTTCCGCAGGACGCTCACGGAAGAAGCCACCGTTTCGTTGTCGGCGTTGAGGGTGACCACAATATCCACCGTCCGGCCTTCCAGCACCACCGGGAGCCAGTGGTCCGCATCCTGCCACATGCGGTCCACCGGCAGCGAGAGCGCATCAAACCATTCGGGCGCAATCTCGCGGCTTTCCGCCGGCTCGCCCTGCCACCGGCGGGTGGTAAACAGGGTGGTGTACATGTTCCATTCCGGGCGGCCAGGGAAAACAAACTCCACGACGCCGGCCGGGCGCAGGTCACGCTCGAGCACGGTGACGCCGGCTTCTTCGAAGACCTCCCGGCACACCGCTTCGGCGTCGCTCTCCCCCGGCTCCACGTGACCGCCCAGTCCCACGATCTTGCCTCTGCCGAAGCCGGTCTTCTTGAGGCCGAGGAGCACCTCAGTTCCGCCGCCAGGTCGATCCCGAAGCAGGAAACACAGGGTCACGGGGGCGGAGGTCATGGTCAACAGCGTAACCCGGCCCGGCTCAGCCTGCGGTGATCTTCAGCGAGGTGATCATACGTTTGGCGTCAAGGTAACCGGACGACTGCATGTAGGCCCGCGCCTCGGCAATAGTGCTAAACGTTTTAACACCCGTTGCTCCGTCCGGCGAAGGAGCGGAGTTCACCTGAAGCGAGTCCGCGAACATGTAGACAGGTGAATCCTGGGGACCGTTCACCACGTTGTAGAACATGCACGACTGCCCATCGGCGCCGGCCTTGCGGGTGGTAATACCGAAGGATGCATTTACGCCGGATCCGTTTTCGAGGGCCCTAAAGGTGAACCGCGGCGTGACGTCGCTAGCCGCTGAGTCGTACGGCAACTGCATCTCCACGGTATCCAGGACGGTGTAGGGGCGGGGTTCGCTGCTGCAGGCTCCACCCAGGCCGCCGCCGATGTCCCCGTAGGTAAGGTCAGCGACGTGCTTTCCGGCACTGTCGGTGACTTGGAGTTTCACTATGTTGCCAACGCCCTCTCCCGGAAGCGGAACCACGTTCCAGCCGGCGGGGTAGTCGAAGGAGACGCTGCCGTTTGCGCTAGTAAACGTCTGCCACGCAGCTACCGGCACGGACGCCGGTCCCGAGGATGCCGCCGTGGACGGTACTGCCGAAGCTGACGCTGAGGCCGGAGTTGTTCCCGTAGTCCCACTCTGGCTAGCGGATGCACTAGGCGAAGGCCCTGTCTCGGGGGCTGTGTTGCTGGCTGCCGGTCCCGGTGCCGGAGAGCTCAGGCCGCCCATGTTGCCGGCCACCACAGCAAGGGTCACCACGGCTGCCGCTGCCAGTCCTGCGACGCCCGCACGGATGGCAGTGCGGCGTTTTGACTGCCGCGCGCCGTTCAGTGCAGTGATCTTGGAGCTGTCCGTGAAGGTCCCGGAGAACGTGGGGGCTGCCTGCGCCGCGGGTTCCGCGGAGATCGCGTCGGGGTTCGCCGGAACGGCGTGCTGCCGCGGACCGGGAATCTGCGGTTTTGCGTTTTTCATGAGCTGTTCAATCCGATCCATGGCTAGGCCGTCCTTTCGTTCATAAGGTGTGCCGGGACCATGCCGGCGAATGCCTTCCGTGCCCGGTGCAGGCGGACGCCCGCAGCGGAAACGGAGCAGCCGAGGCTTTCGGCGAGTTCAACAGTGGTCAGCCCGTCCCAGTAGGCGAGCATCAGGACCTCGCGATGTTTGTCGCTAAGCTTCGCGAGGACGGCCGCCACGGCATCGCTTTCATTGTCGTTGGTAGCCGCTGCGGTCTTTACCCGTTCCTGCAGCTCTTCGCGCAGAAGCTGCTGGCGGTGGCGACCCTTGTACTCGTTGGCCACTATGTTCCGGGCGACGGCAACGAGCCAGCCGATCCCTGGTTCTTCCGGGAGGTCCTTCTCCCAGGCGATCCTGAAAACGTCTCCGGCGAGTTCCTCGGCCCGGTCCACGTCGTTGATGCGATACGCGATGTACCGGTAGATACGTTCGAAGTTTTGCGAATGCAGCGCCGTGAATGAGCGCTCCCTTGCCACCAACATTCCTCCCCCTAAAAGCAGTGTTCCTGCGTGCTAACTGTTAAGTTTCTGACGGGGGCACAGTTATTACATTCGACAGAAAAATACTTTTGAGAGAGTGCCCTTGACATGCGCCCGGCGAGTTAGCCCAGCGCCCGGGGGTGGGCGGCGGCGTAGATTTCCCGCAACGTGTCAGCCGTTACCAGCGTGTAGACCTGCGTGGTGGTCACGGAGGCATGTCCCAGGAGCTCCTGGACCACGCGGACATCCGCCCCGCCTTCCAGGAGGTGCGTTGCAAAGGAATGGCGGAGGGTGTGCGGCGAAACATCCTTGGTGATGTTGGCCTTGTCCGCAGCAGCCTTGAGGATGGTCCACGCGCTCTGCCGGCTGATCCGGCCGCCGCGGGCATTCAGGAACAGCGCCGGCGTGCCCTTGCCCTTGGCTGCCAGCAACGGCCGGCCGCGCACCAGGTAGGCGTCCAGGGCGCGGGCACCGTAGGACCCCAACGGCACCAATCGTTCCTTGGATCCCTTGCCGAACAGCCTGACAATTGCCGGGCCGTCCTGCTCCGTTTGTAGGGATATGTCGTCGACGTCGAGTCCCACGGCCTCACTGATGCGGGCACCGGTGGAATAGAGGAATTCCAGCAGGGCCCTGTCCCGCAGTCCAGTTGCCGTGTCCGTGCCGGCCGCTTCGAGGATCCGGGTGACCTCGTCCACGCTTATGGCCTTGGGCAGCCGCTTGCCGGGCATGGGCGGGTGGACATCGCTGGCGGGATCCGCCGTCGTCATTCCTTCGAGTGCCCAGAACTTATGGAGGCCGCGGACCGCCACGACGGTCCTCGCGGCGGACCTGACGCCGAGCGCAGTCCCGCCGTCGGAACCGTCGGACAATGCCTGCACAAACCCGGTAACGTGCCGCCGGGTGACGTCGCCCGGGCGGACCGGGCCGCAAGCGGCGAGGTAGTTTGCATAACGGGCAAGGTCGCGGCGGTAGGCCGACAGGGTGTTCGCAGCCAGCCCCCGCTCCACTCCCATGTGCTGGAGGTAATCGTTCACGGCGCGGTCTATGGCGTTGCGGGGCCGCGCCTCTTCCGCCTGTGTTTGTTCGGCACGGACTGGCTCAGCACGCATTGGTTCAGCACCGGCACGTTCCGGTGCGGGAGTGACGGTGCTGCCCATCAACGCTGGCTGGGATGGGCGGGCCAGGGGGCGTTTGCCGGACGCAGATGCTCGAACCCGTCCGCGCGTGCCGCCGCGGCGGCAAGAATTCCGACGACGGCGGACGGGTTGTGCAGCCGGCCCTCCAGAACGGCCGCCACCGCTTCCTCCAACGGCGTCCAGTGCAGTTCGATCTCCGCTTCCTCATCCGTGCGGACGTGGAGTTCATGATCCGGCACGTCACTCAAATCCCGGGCGAGGTAAATGCGGATCGCCTCGCTCGAGGATCCCGGAGAGTTGAAGAAGTCAGCCAGCACGTTCCAGGTTCCGGCCACCAGGTCTGCTTCCTCGGCGAGCTCGCGTGCGGCGCCCGCCACGAAGTCCTCGCCCTCAATATCCAGCAGTCCGGCGGGGATCTCCCACAGGTCCATGCCCACGGGATGCCGGTACTGCTTCATCAGCAGAACTTCGCCGGCCTCGTTCATGGGCAGGACCGCTACCGCACCGGGGTGGTCGATGTAGTCGCGCACCAGCTCGTCGCCGTCTTCGCTGAGCTGGAAACTGTCGCTGACAACGTCCCAGATACGGCCTTCGTATACCTTCCGGGAAGACAAAAGACGGCGCGGGCTCGGCGCATCCGAAACCTGCCGTGCAGCATGGGGGGTTTCAGGCTTACCGGGCATCGCGCCGTCCTTTGATTTAGTTGTTGCTACTTGGCCGAGACCTTGCGGGCGGAACCGCTGGCCTCAGCCGGTGCTTCCGCACTGTTGACGGCGGGGAGGATGTCCCCGCCTTTCTGGTGATCCAGGGCCGCCTTGACGAGGCCCGCGAACAAAGGGTGCGGCCGCGTGGGGCGGGAGCTGAGTTCGGGGTGCGCCTGGGTGGCCACGTAGTACGGGTGGACTTCGCGGGGAAGCTCCACGTACTCCACCAGCTTGCCGTCCGGGGACGTTCCGGAGAACACGAGCCCCTTCGCTGCAATCTGGTCGCGGTACTTGTTGTTGACTTCGTAGCGGTGGCGGTGCCGTTCGCTGACCTTGGTGGTGCCGTAGGTTTCGGCGACGACGGAGCCTTCGTCCAGCTTGGCTTCGTAGAGGCCAAGGCGCATGGTGCCGCCAAGGTCGCCCTTGCCGTCGACGATGTCCAGCTGCTCTTCCATCGTGGCGATGACCGGGTACTTGGAATCCGGTTCGAATTCGCTGGATGATGCGCCCTCGAGGCCCACCACGTTCCGGGCGTATTCGATGACCATGCACTGGAGGCCCAGGCACAGGCCGAGGACCGGCAGCTTGGTTTCGCGGGCAAACTTGAGCGCGCCGAGCTTGCCTTCGAGGCCGCGGATGCCGAATCCGCCGGGTACGCAGATGGCGTCCACGCCGGAGAGCGAGTTGACTGCGCCCTCGTGGGTTTCGCATTCGTCCGAGGGGACCCAGCGGATCTTGACCTTGGTGTCGTTGGCGAAGCCGCCCGCACGCAGGGCCTCCGTGACGGAAAGGTAGGCGTCCGGCAGGTCGATGTACTTGCCGACCAGCGCGATTTCCACCTCGTGCTTGGGGTTGTGGACCGCTTCGAGCAGCTTGTCCCAGCTGGTCCAGTCAACATCCTTGAACGGCAGGTCCAGTGCACGGACGATGTAGGAGTCCAGGCCCTGGGAGTGGAGGGTCTTGGGGATGTCGTAAATACTCGGCGCATCCGGGCAGCCGATGACGGCGTCAATGTCGACGTCGCACATGCGGCCGATCTTGTCGCGCATGGCCTGCGGGACTTCGCGGTCCGAACGGATCACGATCGCTTCGGGCTGAATGCCGATGGAGCGCAGCGCGGCAACGGAGTGCTGCGTCGGCTTGGTCTTCAGTTCCTGGGACGGTCCGATGTACGGGACCAGGGACACGTGCAGGAAGAAGACGTTGTTGCGGCCGATGTCCTGGCGCACCTGGCGGGCAGACTCGAGGAAGGGCTGCGACTCGATATCGCCAACGGTGCCGCCGATCTCGGTGATGATGACGTCCGGAGCGTTCTTGCCTTCGGCAGGAAGCCGCATCCGGCGCTTGATCTCATCCGTGATGTGCGGGATGACCTGGACGGTGTCGCCGAGGTACTCGCCGCGGCGTTCCTTGGCGATGACCGTGGAGTAGACCTGGCCGGTCGTGACGTTGGCCGAGCCTTCAAGGTTTTCATCGAGGAAGCGCTCGTAGTGGCCGACATCCAGGTCCGTCTCGGCGCCGTCGTCAGTCACGAAGACTTCGCCGTGCTGGAAGGGGTTCATCGTGCCCGGATCCACGTTCAGGTAGGGATCGAGCTTCTGCATAGTTACAGACAAACCGCGTGCCCGCAGCAGGTGGCCGAGGCTTGAAGCCGTCAGTCCCTTGCCTAGCGAGGACGCCACACCGCCGGTGACGAAGATGTGTTTGGTCGTCTTGGACGAGCCCGGGAACCGGGAATTTACACGGGAATTTGATCGCTGCACCACGGAATTCGAGCCTATCATCAATTGAGCCTTCCACGGGTCGAAAATCGGATTCCCCAAATGACTCAGTCTCCCCCGCCGCCGGACACTGATCAAGGTTTACCTGTAAAACGCGGGCGGCGGGCCAGCGGATGTGATGGTTCTCGCAGTGCCGTTCAGGCCCGCTGCGGCAGCAGCTTGGCGTCGTCCAGCAACTCCTGGGCGTGGGCCTGGGCTGTTTCTGAATCTTCCTGGCCGGCCAGCATCCGGGCCAGCTCCTTGACCCGTTCAAGGCCATCGAGGAGCCGCACATCGCTGGAGGTGAACCCGGTGGCGGTGCCGCCGTCGGCCCCTCTGACGGATGTTTTGGTGACGGTGATGTGCTGGTCCGCGAACGCGGCCACCTGAGGAAGGTGCGTGACCACCAGGACCTGCACATGCTGCGCCAGCATGGCCAGCCGCCGGCCGATCTCGACGGCTGCCCGTCCGCCCACGCCGGCATCCACTTCGTCGAACACAAAGGTGGGCACCGGATCCACTGCGGCGAGGACCACCTCGATGGCCAGCATCACGCGGGAAAGCTCGCCCCCGGAGGCACCCTTGCCCAGCGGACGGGCCGGCGCGCCGGAGTGGGGCTGGAGCAGGAACGAGATCTCGTCCGCGCCGTACGGCATCAGCTGCGCGGCGGGCTCGATGGTGATCACCAGGGTCGCGTCGGCCATGGCCAGGGCCTTCAATTCGGCGCTGACCCGTGCCGACAGCTCCTTGGCGGCCTTGCCGCGGATTTTGCTGATCGCGGTGGCCTGCTTCTTCAGCTCAGCCTCGGTCCGGGCGACCTCTGCGTCCAGCGCCTCGATCCGGGTGGAGTCGTCCTGCAGTTCATCGAAACGGACACGCGCGTTCTCCGCCCACACCAGGACCTCGTCGATGCTGGGGGCATACTTGCGGACCAGCTTTGCCAGGGCAGCCCGCCGGTCCTCGATTTCCGCGAGCCGCTCCGGCCCCTCCGAATCCAGCCCGGCCTGGTAGCTCGCCAGTTCCGTGGCGATGTCGTTCAGCAGGAAGCCGACTTCGGCCAGGCGTGCGGCGGCTGCGCCAAGTTCGGCGTCGTGCTCGGCCACATGTTCCAGGGTCCGTTTCGCCGCGTCCACCAACGTGGTGGCGTCGCCCTCGTCGCCGTAGTCCTCCGCGATGAGCGCCTGGTGCGCGGTGTTTGCCGCAATCCTGAGTTCCTCGACATTGGCGAGTTTCACGGCCTCCGCCTTGAGGGACTCGTCCTCCCCCGGCTGCGGATCCACGTCATCGATCTCTGCCAGGGCAATCTGCAGCGATTCCGCTTCCCGAAGCCTGTCCCGTGCGGCACCACGCAGCGTGTCCAGCTCCGCCTGGCTGGCCTTCCAGTGGCTGTACAGCGACTGATACGTACCGAGCGGGCCCGCCAGGGCGTCGCCGGCAAACTTGTCCAAGGCACCGCGCTGGGCTAGCGCCCCCTTCAGCCGGATCTGGTCCGACTGGCCATGGACCACCACCAGGCTTTCGCCGATCTCCGCGAGGACCCCCACGGGGGCGGCGCGGCCGCCAAGGTAGGCACGGCTGCGTCCGTCCGCACCCAGGCGACGGGCAAGGATCAGTTCGGCGCCGCCGTCGAACTCTTCAACGTCAGCGCCGGCTTCCAACGCGCGTACGACGGCTGCGTGGCCGGCGTCCAGCTTCAGGACGGCCTCCGCCGAGGCGCTCTTCGCGCCGCTGCGTACGGCACCCGCATCCGAGCGGGCACCCAGGAGGAGCCCGACGGCGGTGACCACCATGGTCTTGCCGGCGCCGGTCTCGCCGGTCACCACGCTGAGGCCCGGGCCGAGCGGAAGGGTTGCGTCGGTGATGACGCCGAGGTCGCGGATTCTCAGTTCTTCAAGCATGATTCACTTCGCAGTCGTCGGATCTGTCTCGGACGTCCCGGCGTGCCGGGGACCCGGCGGCGTCGCCATGGGCCTGGGGGTTCGGATGATGGGCACGGGTCCGGTGTGGACGGACTCGGCCTGGGGCATGGGGCCGCGCCAGCCATGGATGGGCAGCTGGAACTTACGGACCAGCCTTGCGGAGAAGGGTGTCTGGTGCGTCCGCGCGAGCCGCACCGGCGTGGCCGATCGGGTCACTTCCACGCGGGCGCCCGGCGGCAGGTCCACAGAACGGCGGCCGTCACACCACAGCACACCCTGGGCGTCGGTCCGGTTCAGGACCTCCACAGCCAGCCTGGACCGGGGCGAGACCACCAACGGCTTGGCGAACAGCGCGTGGGCACTGATGGGAACAATCACCAGGGCTTCCACCTCGGGCCACACCACAGGACCGCCCGCCGAGAAGGCATAGGCCGTTGAGCCGGTGGGCGTTGCCATGACCACTCCGTCGCAGCCGAACGATGTCAGCGGGCGCTCATCCACTTCCGTGACCACCTCAAGCATCCGTTCCCGGTTGCCTTTCTCGATGGCGGCCTCGTTCAGTGCCCACGTGTGCCAGATCTTCTGACCGCGGACCCAGACCTGGACGTCGATGGTCATTCGTTCTTCCACCGTATAGTCGCGGCTCGCAATCCATTCCACCGTCTGCGCAAGGTCTGCCCGCTCGCTCTCGGCGAGGAAGCCCACATGGCCCAGGTTGACGCCCAGGAGCGGCACGTCCACTTCCCGGACGAGTTCGGCGGCGCGGAGGATGGTGCCGTCCCCGCCGAGCACCATGACCAGCTCGACGTCGGGGAGCTGGATGTGGTCGTGAAGGATCTCAACGGGGTCTTCGAGCCGGCCGAAAAACCCCTCCATGTCTTTGAGTTCGGATTTTTGCATCACCGGAACAATGCCTGAGGCGTGCAGCTGGATGCACGCCTCCCAGGCAGCCTTCAGTGATTCCTCGCGGCCGGTGTGGGCAAGGACCAGTACACGCCTGCTCATCGGGTTCCGCTTTCTAGTGGTTCGGCCAGATTGTTCCGAGCAACGCAGCAACGGCTGCGTCCCGCTCTTCGATCTTAGGCAAGTCTGAAGTGATCCTGCGCCTTATCCACAGGAAGTATTCGACGTTTCCGTCCTGGCCGGGCAGCGGGCTTGCCGCGAGGCCGCGTAGTTCGAGCCCAGCGTCCAGCGCCGCATTGGCGACTTTCTCTACCGCCATCCGGCGTTCACGCTCGGAGTTCACCACTCCGGTGCGGCCCAGCCGGTCCTTGCCGATTTCGAACTGGGGTTTGACCATCAGGACCAGGTCACCGCCGGGATGCGTGCACGCCGCCAGCGGTTCCAGCACCAGGGTCAGCGAGATGAAGGACAGGTCGGCGACCGTCAGCGCGGCGGGGCCGCCGATCCCTTCCGGCGTCATGTAGCGCACGTTGAGGCCCTCGTGCACGGATACGCGGGGGTCGTCCCGGAGCTGGGGCACCAGCTGCCCGTGTCCGACGTCGACAGCCACCACATGGTCCGCGCCGCGCCGCAGGAGCACCTCCGTGAAGCCGCCGGTGGAGGCGCCGGCGTCCAGGCAACGCTTTCCTTCGGCGGTGACGTCCGGGAAGGCATCCAGTGCACCGGCCAGCTTGTGGCCGGCCCTGCTGACGTAGGTGTCCCGCCCGTCATCGGCAACGTCCAGGGGCGTGAGGTCGTCCACCTGCACCGAGGCTTTCGCGAGAACCGTGCCGTCCGAGCTGACTTTGCCTTCGGCAATCAGGCGCGCGGCGTGGGTGCGGGACCTCGCCAGCCCCCGGGTGACGAGCATTTGATCAAGCCTCGCCATACTCAGGCGTCACCCTCAGCCGACGGGTCGTCGTCATTGAGCGCATCCAGCAGCGCATCATGAAGAGCTGAGTAGGCCTCCGCATGCCCGTCAACGGGAAGTCCCTGGATGTCCGTCAAACGGTTGAGGGCAGCGTCAACAGACGCGTCTCCCACCCGGCTTACGCTGCGGCCGGCTTCCGACAAGTTGTTCAGCTCGGTCATGTTCCCAGTCTAGTGAGTCGGCCTAGTGCGTCAGCCACTCGACGGACGGTGCCAGCGGAGCGTCTGCCTGCGGATTCGCCGTCCACCACGCCGAGCAGGCCGCCCGCCACGAATCCAGGTCACCGGGAACTCCGCTGATGTGCACTGCTTCTCCCCGCACGACGGCGGAAGCCGCACCGCAGCGGAACGTGCCGCCGTCGTGCTCCTCCACAGTGGGGTACGGGCGGTACAGATCGCTGAGGTCGTTGATGAGGTAGTCCGGGCGCTCCGCCGTGCGGGCGGCGAGGATGGATTCCCGGGTGTCGACGCCGGTGAGCACCGCCACGGTGGCGAAGCCGGCGTTGTTCCCGCCGAGGATGTCCGTGTCCAGCCTGTCGCCCACGACCAGCGGCCGGTCGGAGGTTAGCCGTTTGGCTGCGGTGCGGAACAGCGGCGCCTCCGGCTTTCCCGCCACGAGCGGCCGCTGTCCGGTGGCCGCCGCCACGGCCGCCACCAGGGTTCCGTTGCCCGGAGCGATGCCTCGGGCCTGCGGGATGGACATGTCCGTGTTGGTGGCAACCCAGAGGGCGCCGCCTGCTATGACATACGAGGCCTCGGCGAGGTCCTTCCAGCCAATCTCGGGATTGAACCCTTGGACCACGGCCACCGGATTGTCCTTGGCGCTGTGGACTGGCGTCAGTCCCACCAGCTCCACTTCATGCGCCAGGGCCGGGCTCCCTGTCACCAGGACCCGTGCACCCGCCGGAAGGAGGCCCGCCAGCAGCTCGCCGGCAGCCTGCGAGGAACTGACCACCTGCTCGTCCTCCGCGGGCGCGCCAAGCTCGCGCAGATGGGCCGCCACCTGCGCGGGGGTCCGGGACGCGTTGTTGGTCACGTAGCCAAGTGCGACGTCGATTCCGGCCAGCTGGCGGAGCGCCTCAATGGCGCCCGGAATGGCGTGGGGACCGGCATAGACAACTCCGTCAAGGTCCGACAGCAGGGCGTCGAAGCTCGAGATCAGTGAGGCGCCGCTCATGCGCAGTTATTCCCTTTCGTGGTCCGGCTGCGCGGCATCCGCATCGCGGGCATCGTCGGCGGAATCCTCTGTGGTGCCGGCTTCGAGTTCGTCCTCTTCAACGGAGTCTTCATCCGATTCAGCGTCGTCGGATTCGAAGAAGTCCGCTTCGGCGTCGTCGGAGCCTTCGTCAATGGCAGCTGCGTCGGAGGCGGCAGCCTCGACGACGGCCGACTGGCTGTCGTCGCGGACACCCGGCGAAGCGGCAGGCGCGCTCTCAGCCTGCTGCTGGGCGAGCAGGCGGCGGCGTGCTTCCTCTTCGCGGGCTTCCTCTTCCTCGTCCCAGCCGAGGTCGATGATGTCCGGTTCCTCGTCCGCGCCGAGGCCGAGCGCATTCTCCGCGACCACTGCCTGACGCTGCCACTTTGCGGCTTCCTCGGTCCGGCCTACTGCCGCGAGGGCGTCTGCGTAGGCGCGGAAGAGGCGGGGGCTGTATGAGAACGCGCGGTTCATGTCCAACTGGGCGATTTCCAGTTCGGCCACTGCCGCGTCCAACTGGCCAAGGTCCGTGCGGGCCCCGGCGGCCACGATGGCCAGTTCAACCTTGCCGGGTGCGTCGAGGTCGTTGGCTTCCTCGGAGCGTGCGACGTCCAGGGCCCGGTCCGGACGCCCCAGTCCGCGTTCGCAGTCGGCCATGACGGGCAGGTGCACGTTAGAGCCGCTGATCCGCCGGTAGGTGCGGAACTCGCGCAGCGCTTCGCCGTAGTGTCCTGCGGCGTAGGCGGTCAGGCCTACTGCCTCGCGCACAGCAGAGAGACGTCCGCCGCGGCGGCTGGCGGCCAGGGCATGCTGGAAGGCAAGTTCCGGTTCTTCGTCAATGAGGCGGCCTGCCATCACCAGGTGGCGTGCAACCCACTCCGCGCTCTTGGGTTCGAGGGTCTTGATCTCGTGCTTGGTGGCGCGGTCCAGTTCCTGGCCTGTGACATCCTCATCAATCTGGGGAGAGCGCTCACGGTCCGGGCGGTTGGCGCTGCGCAGGTCGCGGGCGTTGGGTACGCGGGCTGGCCGGTCCTCGGGGCGGTCGCGTCCGAAGTCGCGGGGGCCGGATTCGCCACGGTCAAAGCTCCTGGGCGCGCGCTCCTGGCGGTCACCAAAGGGCTTCCGGTTATCGCCGCCACCAAAGCTGCGACGTTCGCCGTCGCCCTCGCGGCGCGGACGATCACCAAACGGCTTACGGTCACGGTCACCGGCACCGAAGCTGCGACGTTCCCCGCCCTCACGGGACGGATGATCACCAAACGGCTTACGGTCACGGTCACCGGCGCCGAAGGGCTTCCGGTCACGGTCACCGGCGCCGAAGCTGCGACGTTCGCCGTCGCCCTCGCGGCGCGGACGATCACCAAACGGCTTACGGTCGCGGTCGCCGCCACCACCAAAGCTCCGACGTTCCCCGCCCTCACGAGACGGACGATCACCAAACGGCTTACGCTCCCCGCCCTCACGCGACGGACGATCGCTGCGATCATCCTTGGAGCGGAATCCGCGGGGATCGCCGCCGGAATTATTCGATGCCCGGAACGGTCCCCCGCCCGAAGGCCGGCCGCCCCCGTAGCCGCCGCGGTCTTTACCGTTTCGATTTCCGCCGTTGTGCTCAGCCATGTTGGCTACCTCCCGTTATGAGCTGACCACTGGCGCGATTGCAGCCGCTCTATTCGTGTTTCGTTCTGTCACGCAACCCGAAATCAAGCGCTTCGAAGTCCGTACATCTCACCCAATTCTAGGCGAGGCAGGGCCGGGCGGGCACCGGCCCGAAGACACGAGGCGGCAACAGTGACCATGATCATAGGCGGGTCTGTTAGAAGCCGGCCTTCTTCGCAAGTGCCACCAGCATCTCCTTCGCATTCGTGCCCTCTGGTACTGCTGTGCCGGACGGCACGGAGACGAGCAGCTTGGATGAGGTCTTGTCGAGTACCGAGACGACGACGTACTCGGTACTCCCCGTCAGCGTGTTCACGCCGTACTTGGCGTCCCCGCGCAAGCCCGATATTGCCTCCGCCTTCATCAACAGGCCGAATGGAGCGCTGGCAGCCAAGTCTTGCGGGGTCTTGAACTCCCTTTGCTCGATGACAGCGCTGTGATCCGTCCCGGCTCCCGACTCCAGTGCGTAGACGCAGGAGTCTATCGCCGTCCCATCTCGGTCCGTTGATACTTCTCCCTGCCCAGGCTGGAGCCCGGTTGCCCATGAGGACAAAGCACTTTTGATGTCTGATTCCGTCAGCAGCGTGCAGGATCCAGCCTTGGCTGCGGGGTCAACAGTCCGCCCGTCCCTTCCCACTTGGGCCGTGTTCGAGGGGCTCGGGCTGGCCGACGATCCCGAGGAGCCCGACTTCTCGCCAGACGATGATGTTGCCCCGCCCGACGCAGGTCCCGCGGGAGTGCACGCAACAAGCGTGGCACTGCCGGCGACAAGGGCTGCCAGGACCGTCAGGACAGTCCTCCGGATTCTGCGCCTATTCAAAGACATCGTTACTGACTCCCATGATGAGCCGGTCCCCGTAGTTGGCGGATTGAAGATACCTGACGACATTGGCCTCGCTGAGAGAAATACATCCCCAGGTGGGAACCGGATTTGCGTGAAGGAAAATTGCGAATCCGGCATCCATCACAATGTTGGAATCCGGCGGGCGGTTGTAATTGATGACAGCACCTTGACGGTAATCTCCGGACGGCCGGGTGGCGTAGTACCACATGTTTTCGTCCGGGAAGACATCTGCACTGGATTCAAAATACTTGTTGTAGTTTGTGTTGAGGCGTCCGCCCCAGCGGGAATAGGGATTGAGTGTCTGATACGGGAGGGACGTTCCCGGATTCGAGAGACCGAATGCCAGCGTGATGGAATACGATCCGGTCGGAGAGTACTTCCCCGTTGTCGGTCCTGTTGCCACCCCTGGCCGGGCGAATCCGCTTTCCCCGGCGTATCCGCCGACTGTCCAGTCGTGAACATATTTTCCATCGCGCTTCACGCAGTTGGTGAAGGTCACGGGAGTGGTGCCATAGCCCTGGGATATCGCGAACGACACCCGGGCAGCGCCCCCGCCCGAGTATTTGGCAGCCCCAACGTTCAGCGCCCGGCAGTATCCCCATTCCGAATAACGAAGCGCAGTTCCTTGGCCCGCTGTCCATTGAATGGCCCCGCCCTCGAAACGCTGGACACAGGTACTCACCTGGCAGGACTCCTCTGACACTGGGTAGCCCAAGGCTCCGTTTTGGGCTCTTTTTGCGCCCCACAATTGGCCGTAAACACCATATACGGAATGGAATCCAATCCCCGCGGCCCAATATACGTAACCGCCTTGGAACGACTGGACGCACCCCGGACCTGTAAGTCCACACTGCTCACCGGACACCGGATAGCCTAATCGGCCGGCTTCCTTGCCGTACTGGCTCCAGATCTGCGCATAGCCTCCGTACACCGCGTACGCACCGTTGCCGGCGTTCCAGTAGATCGACCCGCCACTAAATCTCTGGAAGCATCCGCTATTTACCAGCCCGCAGGCTTCCGACGCTATCGGAAGGCCCAGGCGGCCGGACTCACTACCGTTATTGGTCCACACTGAGGAGTAGATCCCGGTGACCAGCGTCGTGCCGATGCCAGGGACCCACGCCACATAGCCACGTTGAAACTGTTGCACACAGCCGGAACCACTGGCGGTGCAGCGTTCGTTGGAGACCGGGTAGCCGAGTCTTCCGGCTCCCATCCCGTTTGCGGCCCAAACACTGTAGTAGGGATCGTAGAGGGCAACGGTGCCGCTGCCTGCCGCCCAGACGATCGAGCCGCGCTGGAACCTCTGTGAACAGCCTGCGCCGCCAGCGTCGCATTTTTCTGCTGCGACGGGGACGCCAAGTCTCCCGGCCGCGGCACCGTACGCGGTCCAAGCCGCCGAGTACGGGGAGTACACGGCGAAAGTCCCGACGCCGCCGGTCGAAACGATGAACCCTCGCTGGAAACTCTGCTGGCAGATGGAGGGGCTCGGCTGGCAGGCCACCGACCCTACCGGGTAGCCGATTCGACCGGCTTCCTCCTGGTGGGCAGCCCAGACTGCACCGATGTCCCCCGCAGTAGCGAATGCACCCGTGCCGGCCGTCCAATGAATCTTTCCATTCTGGAACTGGCGACGGCATCCGTCCTGGCTCAGTCCGCACTCTGTTGCGCTGACGGCATTACCCAGCGCGCCCGCCGCGCCGCCTAGGCGTTGCCATTCTGCCTCGATGGCATCCTGTCCGGGTGTTGAGACCGTGGCCTCCGGAACAGTGGTTCGGGAGGCGCTGCCGGGAGCCTCCGTATTTGTTGCTGTGGCGCTCGGAGATGAAATGGTTTCAGGGGCGGCGTTCGGCGGCGAAAGGGTCGGGTCCCCCGTCGGCTGCGTCGAGGACGGAGTTGATGTCGCCGACGGAGCCACCGTGGTCGGCTCCGCCGTCAGCGTCGGCGACGGCGGGTCAACTATGGCCGAAGCGGCCGGCGGAACCGCCATCGCAAAACAGAGCGCAAGCATTGCCGCCGTAGACCAGATACCCCGATGCTTCATCGAACCACATCCCCCAAAGTTGTAGTCAGGAACGCCGCCGCAGCCACAGTGGAGCCGGTCAGCAGTCCGAACCCGAGGATATCTTAAAGGTCCTTGATAAAGGGCAAAATTCTAACCTTGTTATTCATTCGCGATACAGCCGCCGCTATGCACATACAGGGGTGAAAGTTTTGGTGTGGTGGTTAAAGTGGGAGAGCCCCAACCGTGTGGTTGGGGCTCTCGACCTGAATGATGTTCCGGCGGTGACCTACTCTCCCACACCCTCCCGGGTGCAGTACCATCGGCGCTGTGGGTCTTAGCTTCCGGGTTCGGAATGGGACCGGGCGTTTCCCCCACGCTATGACCGCCGTAACCCTTGCTCCACAACCCCTGGTTAGGGGTCGGGAAATCTGGTGGTTACAACATGCTCTGCCTGTTAGGGCAGTTGTGGTGTTGTTATGTAGTTTTTTGGTTCCTTGCAACGTTTCGTCTGGCGACGGGTTTGTTG
>NZ_JYCN01000014.1 GCF_000876655.1 Arthrobacter sp. SPG23 | reverse complement strand
ACAAGCTGATAGGCCGCGAGTCCATCCAAAACCACAAAAAGCTTTCCACCCCCCACCATGCGATGAGGAGTCATATCCGGTATTAGACCCAGTTTCCCAGGCTTATCCCAGAGTTAAGGGCAGGTTACTCACGTGTTACTCACCCGTTCGCCACTAATCCCCCAGCAAGCTGGGATCATCGTTCGACTTGCATGTGTTAAGCACGCCGCCAGCGTTCATCCTGAGCCAGGATCAAACTCTCCGTTGAAGTAAAACAAAAACAGACACACCATGCGCCCCCGGGAAAACGGGAAACACACAATGCACAAAATTTGAAACCAGCTGTAAAAACCAGACCACACCACGGGGTGGCGGATCCAGTCAATTCAACCAATCCATAAAATAAATTGGTATCAACAAACTTGGCACACTATTGAGTTCTCAAACAACAGACACATTCGAATACTTTTCAAACAAATTTGAATTCTTTCGAATTCTTTGTTATCATTTCCTCGCTGCGATGTTTCCATCTTATTTCATTCATTTCCACTTTGCAAATCCGGTTATTCTTCCGAAGTTCACTTGGTGGAGTGAATCCGCCCAGCAAAATATGAAGCAACTTTTCATTTTTGCGACTTGCGCATGAAGAATTGCTTCTCATTTGTAGGGGGTCTGTCACCACTCAGCGGCGGCGACTCAGAAAACATTACACGCTCCTCCCCGGCCGCGCAAATCGGCCGGAAAGGAGCGTGCACATGAGTTCCTGGAAGCGCCCGACCCTAGGAAGCAGCCACTTCCACCGTTGCCAGGTTCTTCTTCCCGCGGCGCAGAAGCAGGTAGCGCCCGTGCAGCAGTTCGCTGCCAGGAATAACTGCATCCGGATCGGTGACCTTCGTGTTGTTCACATAGGCGCCGCCTTCACCGACTGTCCGGCGGGCGGCCGATTTGCTGTCCGAGAGCCCTGAGGCCACCAGCAGGTCCACGATGCCCATTCCGTCCGGGTCAACACGCGCCGAGGGCAGTTCGGCGGTCGCGGCCGACAAGGTCCGCTCGTCCAGCGCCGCGAGATCACCGCCGCCGAAGAGCGCCGCGGAGGCGGCGATGACCTTCTCCGTAGCTTCCACGCCGTGGACCAGCGAGGTCACTTCGAACGCAAGCTTGCGCTGGCCTTCGCGGGCAAAGGGACGCTCGGCAATCGAAACTTCCAGGGCTTCGATCTCGGCGCGGGTCAGGAAGGTGAACACCTTCAGCCGCGCGGCAACGTCGGCATCAGCGGTGTTGAGCCAGAACTGGTAGAAGGCGTAGGGGCTGCACATCTCCGGATCAAGCCAAATGGCGTTACCTTCGCTCTTTCCGAACTTGGTGCCGTCCGAATTGGTGATGAGCGGCGTGCCCAGCGCGTGCACGTGCTTGCCTTCAACCTTGCGGATGAGTTCGGTGCCGCTGGTGAGGTTGCCCCACTGGTCCGACCCCCCGGTCTCCAGGACACAGCCGTAGTCACGGAAGAGCTGAAGGTAGTCCATGCCCTGCAGGATCTGGTAGCTGAACTCCGTGTAGCTGATGCCCTCATCCGAACTGAGCCGGGAGGCAACGGCATCCTTGCGGAGCATGGTGCCGACCCGGAAGTGCTTGCCGATTTCGCGAAGGAAGTCGATGGCGCTGAGCGGGGCGGTCCAGTCGAGGTTGTTGACCATTCTGGCGGCGTTTTCGCCGTCAAAGCTCAGGAAGCGCCGGACCTGGGCCTGGAGGTACCCAACCCATTCGGAAACGGTGTCCTTGGTGTTCAAGGTGCGTTCCGCCGTCGGCCTCGGATCACCGATCAGGCCGGTGGATCCGCCAACCAGGCCCAACGGCCTGTGGCCGGCGAGCTGAAGGCGGCGCATCAGGAGCAACTGCACAAGGTTGCCGAGGTGCAAGCTGGGTGCGGTGGGATCGAAACCGCAGTAATAGGTGATCGGGTCCCCGGCGAGCAGCTTCTCCAGTTCCACTTCATCAGTGGAAACGTGGACCAGGCCGCGCCAGTTGAGCTCTTGCCAGATGTTGGCAAAGGTCGGATCGTTCTGCTGGGACTCGAGATCATTTAGTTGGGACACGTGATCTAAGTTAGCAGGATTGCCCGGCTCCGAGCGCTGCGTGACAGCGCTCGGGCCGCGGGCGGGAGGCCGCGATAATCCGGCCCTCCCGCCACCGGGATTATCTTTCGATGCCTGCAGGCACCGGTGCAGCTGCGATCAGCCGCAGCCGCTGGGTGGGCCGGGTCATGGCCACGTAGAGGTCCCCGACGCGTCCGTGCTCCTGATTGAGCATCATGGAGGGCTCCAGCACCACAACGCCGTCGAACTCCAGGCCCTTGGCTTCCCGCGGGCTGATAACGACGATGTCCTGCTCGTAGCTGCCGGCGCCGGAACCTACACGGCGGCCGTAGGCAGCGCGCAGTGCCGAAGCGGCCTGCGGCAGCAGGTCGCCGTCGGCAATCACGGCGAGCAGGCCGCCGTCGAGCGCGTCCAGCTCGTCCGGAAGCACCTCAACGAGCCTGCTGACGACTGCCCCGTCGTCGACGCGGTCGATGATCGGCGACCAGCGGCCTTCCCGGACGGCCTTTGGGGCAGAGATCACCAGGCCGGCGGCGGTTGCCATCCGGGCTGCCGCCTCCGCGATCTGGGAGGGCGTGCGGTAGTTGACCGTGAGTTCCTCGAGCTGCCAGCGGTCGCCGAACATCGGCTCCAGCGCGCTTTGCCAGGACTTGGCGCCGGCCACGGAACTCGTCTGGGCGATGTCGCCCACGATCGTGAACGACTTGAGCGGGCAACGCCGCACCAACAGCCGCCACTGCATCGGAGACAGTTCCTGCGCCTCGTCGACAACGATGTGCCCGAAGGCCCACGTGCGGTCGCTGGTGGCCCGTTCCGCGGCGGTGAGCCGTGCCTCGCGTTCCTGGTTCTGGTCGACAAGTTCCTCGGCCGTCATCAGCACATCGACCCCGGCGGTTTCCATGTTAACCAGGGTCTGCTTGGCGTTGGCGATGTCCCGGGCACGGTCGTGCTCCTGCTGGGCCAGTCCGCGGCCGGCTGCGGGATCAAGCTCGCCCAGCAGTTCGGCGGCTTCATCCAGCAGCGGCACGTCGGCTTCGGTCCAGGGACTGTCTGCCGGACGGCTGAGGAGGGCGCGTTCAGCGTCAGTCAGGTGGGGCG
This sequence comes from Arthrobacter sp. SPG23, assembly GCF_000876655.1. GTDB lineage: Bacteria > Actinomycetota > Actinomycetes > Actinomycetales > Micrococcaceae > Arthrobacter. Next base: position 209,936 of record NZ_JYCN01000014.1, on the reverse strand, counting down.
TGCAGGCTGCCAGGATGGCCGGCTTGCTGAACAGCTCGGAGATGAGCTTTTCCGGGGTCATCGGCATCCAGCACAGATTCAGTGCGATCCGGACATCGCGGGCAGTCCGGACGTCCTCGGCGAGATACGAACGGTCGGCATTGTTGCCGATGCTGCCGGCCTCGACGAGCTCGGTCATCTGCTCGGTGAGCTCGCGGAGCAGGATCTTCACGAACGTCAGGCGCGCCTCGTTATGCGGCTTGTGGCTGGCGCGGGCCTTTTCCCGGGCCCGGCGCACCTGGCGGGGAGTCAGGACCAGCTTGCGGCCGTCCACCTCAAGGATCCGGTTCTCAGCCGGTATGCGCTGCCGGTTGGTCACGGCGTTGGCAACCACCTCGGCCATATCCAGCCTGCCCTTGACGGCAGCGACGTCCGCTTCCTGTTCGGGTACGGCATTGATGCCGGGCATCAGCCGGCCGACGCTCGCCATGACCACGCCCGTCTCGCCGAGTGACGGCAGCACGCGCTCAATGTATTTCATGAACGACGACGACGGACCCACCAGCAGTACGCCGGCGGTCTTCAGCCGGTCACGGTGGGTGTAGAGGAGGTACGCGGCGCGGTGCAGCGCAACGGCGGTCTTGCCCGTTCCGGGCCCGCCCTGGACGACGACGGCTCCGGAGATGGAGGAGCGGATGATCCGGTCCTGCTCCGACTGGATGGTGCCGACAATGTCGGACATGCGTCCGGTGCGCTTGGAGTTCAGGGCGGCCAGCAGCGCTCCCTCCCCCTGGAGCGATTCGTTGTCGGCCAGCATGTCGGCGTCGAGGACGTCGTCTTCAATGGCCTTGACTTCGCGGCCCTGCAGAATCAGGTGGCGGCGGCGGCGCACGCCCTGGCGGTCGAAAGCAGTGGCCTGGTAGAAATGCCCGGCCTCGGGCGCGCGCCAGTCCACCATGAGCCGCTGGAGGTCGTCAGTGGTCAGCCCGATACGGCCGATGTACTGGGCCTCCCCCGAATCCAGGTCGAGGCGGCCAAAAACCAGCCGGTCGTCCACAGCGTCCAGCTGGGCAAGGCGGTCCTCATAAAGGGCCGCAAAGGCGTCCCTTTCGGAAACATTTTGCATGGTTCCCACGGCACCGGCACGGCGGACCTGGGCAAGCTGAGTGCGCTTTTCCTCGCGCAACTCATCAAGGCGGGCATACAGTCCGGCAACATAGTCCCGTTCATGGGCCAAATCAGCGTCGAGCATCGAGACTTTCCCCTATCGCAAAAGACAGACCGTCCATTCTACAACCATTTTGATGAACGCGCCTGAAACATTTCAGTGGCCCGGTTTCCCACACCCCGCTCCCCCGCTGCGCCGGGTGCGGAGCCGGCAGTGGCGCGGGCGGCTCCCGGCCGGCGGTACCCCTCAGAGCCGGATGAGCGAGCGGACCCGGTGGCCGCTGAGTGCCGAACGGCCGCGCAGTTCTCCAAGTTCCATGACCACGCCCACGCCGGCAACATGGACCCCGCAGCGTTCAAACAGCCGTGTGGCGGCGCCGAGAGTTCCGCCGGTGGCAAGGACGTCGTCGAGAATCAACACCCGGCTCCCGGCCGGAAGATCAGTGGTGTGCAGTTCGAGCGTCGCAGTGCCGTATTCCAGCGCGTAGTCCTCCGCGACCACCTTGCGAGGGAGTTTTCCGGCTTTCCGCACCGTGATTACACCGGTGTCGGTGGCGTAGGCAGCAGCGGCCGCCAGCAGGAAGCCGCGGGCCTCCACCCCGGCCACGGCATCGAACTGTCCTTTGAACGGCTCGACGAGTGCTTCCACCACGGCCCTGAACGCCGAGCCGTTGGCAAAGACGGGGGTCAGGTCCTTGAAGATGATTCCGGGTTTGGGATAGTCCGGCACCGTGGCGCAGAGGCTGTTGATCAGCTGGTCCACGGGAACGCTTCTTCTGGCTTGGCCAGGCTCGCTTTGATTCACCCATCCACCCTATGCCGGTGGCGGCCAATCTTCACGATCCGGCCCCTAAGCCATGATCCGGGCGCCTCAAGCGCCCGGACCTAGGCCGGACGGGCTTTCGCGGCCTTGTAGCGCGAGACCGTGGGATCCCCGGTCAGCCAGTACCGCCACGGATATGCGTGGCTGCCGCCCGCACCCGAAACCCCCACGCGGGGACCCGTGCTGATGTCGCGTGCCCGTGTCACCGGCAGCTCCAGCCTGAACGGTTCGCCGAGCGCATCCCGGCCGCTGTCCGCCGTGGTAAGCCCCAGTGCCGTCGCCAGCCGTGCGGGTCCGCTGGCCAGGTCCTTGGCGGATTTCGACGTCGGGCGCCTGGTACGTGCCAGATCCTCGCCGTCGACGATTTCTCCGCCCCGCAGGAGCAGTGCCGACGCCGTTCCGGGCGGACCGCAGACAATATTGGCGCAATAGTGCATCCCGTAGGTGAAGTAGACATAGAGGTGCCCGGCCGGTCCGAACATGGGCTTGTTGCGTCCGGTCTGTCCGCGGAAGGTGTGGGAGCCGGGATCCGGGTGCAGGGAGTCGTGCGGGCCAAGGTACGCCTCCACTTCGGTGATCCGCACGGAAACCGTACCTTCGGGGCTGTCATAGGTGAGGACGGCGCCGAGCACCAGCGGCGCCACGTGACGGGCGTCCCCGGAAAGCAACTGCCGCACGGCATGTTCGTGTCCGGGGCGCGGCTGGCTGGAGCTCATGCATCGACTTTAACAAAGACCGCTTTCAGCTGGACCCCACGGCCGTGTCCGATTTCCGCTAGCACCGGGTTCCCGGAGCTGACAGGATGGAGCCATGGACTTCTGGCAGCGGTACCGGGCAATCGATGCCCGCGACACCCGTTTCGACGGGCAGTTCTACACCGCTGTCCGGACCACGGGCATCTATTGCCGGCCTTCATGCCCGACCCGGACGCCGAAAGCGGAGAACGTCACGTTCTATGAAACCTCCGCGGCGGCCCATGACGCAGGGTACCGGGCCTGCAAGCGATGCCTGCCGGAAGCCGTCCCGGGCACGCCGGCATGGAACCTCCGTTCGGACATCGCGGGGCGGGCCATGCGCCTCATCAACGACGGCGTGATCAACCGCGACGGCGTGGAGGGGCTGGCCTCTCGGCTCGGCTACTCATCCCGGCAGCTCAACCGGATCCTCAGCCACGAACTGGGCGCCGGCCCGTTGTCCCTGGCGCGGGCCAGCAGGGCGCAAACCGCACGGACGCTCCTGGTGTCCACGCAGATGAAGCTCGCCGACGTGGCCTTCGCGGCCGGATTCAGCAGCGTCCGCCAGTTCAACGAAACAATCGGCGAGGTCTTCGACATGACGCCGACGGCTCTCCGGGGCACTGCGCGCCACCACCGGACGCCGGCCGCAACGACGGCCCTGACGCTGAACCTGCCCTACCGTGAACCGTTCGATCCGGGCGTCTTCGATTTCCTCGCCGTCCGGTCCATCCCCGGGATCGAGGCCGGCACCGCAACCTCCTACGCGAGGACTTTGCGACTCCCCCATGCTGATGCCCGCTTCAGTGTGAAGTACGACGCCGGCGCCCCGGGGCGGCCCCTGATCCTCACCATCGGGGCGGTGGACCTCAGGGACCTGCCGTCACTGCTTAGCCGGGTCCGGCGGCTCCTGGACCTCGACGCCGATCCGGTGGCCATCGACAGTGCGCTGGAAACCGATCCGCGGCTGGCGCCAGCCGTCAAGACCTTCCCGGGCATGCGCATGCCCGGTGCTCTGGATCCGCAGGAGTTGCTGGTCCGGGCCATGATCGGCCAGCAAATCACGATCGCGGCCGCCCGGACCGCCCTCACCCAGTTGTCCGCCTGCGGAAGCGGGAGCCTGGTGCCGGCGGACGGCCTGCACCGGCTCTTCCCTACCGCGGCCCAGATCGCGGACGCGGGATTCAGCCTGCTGCGTGGTCCGCAGCGGCGGATCGACTCCGTCCGTGCGGCCGCCGCCGCCATGGCCGCCGGGGACCTGGACTTCGGTTACGGCGACGACCTCGCAAGCCTGCAGTCCAAGCTCCTGCCACTGCCGGGGGTGGGACCGTGGACCCTGGGATACGTTGCCATGCGGGTGCTCGGGGCACCGGATGTGTTCCTGGCCAACGACGCCGCCGTGCGCAACGGCATCCTCGCCCTCGATGGCGACCGACAGGCGGCTGGGCGGCAACCTCGCCAACTCACACCGGACTTCACCGAAGTAGGCCCCTGGCGCTCCTATGCCACCATGCATCTCTGGCGTGCTGCCGCCATGCATTCCAGGCGCACACCGAAGCGGCAGGCTTTGCCGGCCATTGCGGCAAGTTAACCCTGAAGAGTTAATCCCGAAGATTTAACCCACGAAAGCGAAGAAATGAAAGCCCAACTGCTGACCCTGTCCACCCCGGACGGTCCGTTCACCATCATTGCCCGCGACGGCGCCGTCCTGGCGTCCGGCTGGACCGGGGAGGCTGCGGAGCTGACCGGGCAGATCCATCCCGAATTGCTACCGGATGAGTTCGTCCCGGTCATGGAACTTGGCGACATCTCGGACGCCGTCAATGCCTTTTACGCCGGCGACCCGGAGCCTGCCATGCGTGTGCCGGTCCTGCAGAAATCGGGACCGTTCCGCAGCCATGCCTGGGATGTCCTCCGGACCGTGAGCCCGGGCCGGCCCGTGACCTACACCGAGTATGCGACGCTGTCCGGGAACCCGAAAGCTGTCCGGGCCGCCGCAAGCGCCTGCGCCTTTAACGCGGCAGCCCTGTTCGTGCCGTGCCACCGTGTGGTGCGGACGGACGGCACGCTGGGCGGATTCAGGTGGGGGCTTGCGGTCAAGGAAAGCCTGCTGGGACGCGAACAACGCTGACTGCGGCCGGCAACCCTACTTGCTGGCCGGAACGCCGGAGGGCCAGGGCAGGAGCTCCGGAAGATCCACACCGTCGGCAGCGGCAGATGCGCGCAGGCTGCCCAGCGAGGGCTCGCGCCCCGCTAGCCACGCCGCAATGTCCGTGAGCATGCCGTTGATGACGGTGGACCGTAGTCCCGTGCCGATGGTCAGCGGCGGCAGGCCGAGGGACTGCAGCACGAACCGCTGGCCCTCCGGCACGCGGGCTGCCAGGAAATCGAACAGGTGCTCGCAGAATGGCCGGCTCCAGGTTTCCGGGCCACGTCCTGTGTTCAGGTCCGAGGCGTGGATCGTGAGTTCCCGCCAGAGGGCCAAGCCACCGTCCAGCACCACTCCGCCGCGATAGGAAATCGGCACCTGCCAGCCGCCGGCATCCAGCGAATCGAAGGCCCGGAGGGCGCGTCCCAGCGCAGAATCCAGATCGGCACGGTGCTGCGAAAGGGTGTGGCCTGCGGCCATGTCGATGGCCTTGGTGCGGCCTTCAAACCCGCCGTCATAAAGGTCCACCGTCTCTCCGCGGGCGGCAAATTCAAGTTGCCGGGCCATGGCGTTCGAAATACCGGCGAGGTGCGCGAGGACATGGCCCCGGGTCCAGCCGGGCAATAACGAGGGAGCCGTGACGTCTTCTTCGGCGAGTTTGCCGGCCTGGGAGGCAACGACGTCGGCAGCTTTATGGAGTTCGGCGAGCAGCGCGTCCGGTGTGATTGCGGTCATACCCGCCATCGTAGCGGACAGTTAATCGCTCTTAACGCTAGCCGCGCTCCGGACCGGGACCATAGCGGTGGCGGACATGGCGGCGGTCGTGGCGGGCCTGCCAGAACTCAATCTCGTGCGGCTGGACGGCGTAAAGCCGCCAGTCCGGATTGTCGCTGCCGTCGGCGCCCGGCCGTGCGTGCCAGTCCGCTGCCGAGGCCTCCGCGGACAGCTCCACGACGCCCCCGGCCACGCGGACCTGCCGGCCCTGCAGGGGCCAGTAGAAGTTCAGCGCCGCCTTCGGAGTGGCCGCGAGTTCCTTCCCCTTACGCGAGGTGCGGGAGGTTGCGATGTGCCAGCCGTCGTCGTCAATGTCCTTGAGGATCAGCATCCGGGACGAAGGCTGGGCGTTGGCCCCCACAGTAGCCAGGCTGCACGCATGCGGCTGGGGCTCCCCGGCGGCAAGCGCCTCTGCCAGCCATTGCCGGAACAGCTCGGCCGGGTCTGCCGGGGCTGCCGAGGGATCGAAATCCGGCAGGGCCTCAGGGAAATCCGGCAGGGCACGCAGGTACCGGCGGAAGGATTCGCTCATGCACCCACCATAAACGCAGAACGCTTTCTCAGTTGTTGCATGAACATCGGCAACGCTCTCTCACTTTCTTGAGGAAAGTGAGAGAGCGCCGGCCAAATAGTCGCAACAAGTGAGAGAACGTCTGGCTGTTAGCCCGCGTACTCCCGAACGCCGGCAAGCTCGGCTTCCAGCGCGACGAGCTGGCGTTCGACGGCGGCGGGTGCCGTCCCGCCTTGGGAGTTGCGGCTGTTGAGCGATCCCTCGGTGGACAGGACCGTGCGGACCTCAGGCGTCAGGTGCTCCGAGATAGCCGCGTATTCCTGGTCCGTCAGGTCCCAGAGCTCGACCCCGCGGCTTTCGGCCTGCTTCACTGCAGCACCGGAGAGCTCGTGGGCTTCACGGAACGGAACGCCCTGCCGGACGAGCCATTCGGCAATGTCCGTGGCCAGCGCGAAGCCCTGGGGAGCCAGCGACTCCATCCGTTCGGTGTTGAACTTCAGCGTCGCAATCATGCCGGAGACGGCCGGAAGCAGGACTTCCAGCGTGTCGGCGGCGTCGAAGACCGGCTCCTTGTCCTCCTGCAGGTCGCGGTTGTACGCCAGCGGCAGGCCCTTGAGCGTGGCCAGCAGCCCGGTCAGGTTGCCGATCAGGCGTCCCGCCTTGCCGCGGGCCAGCTCGGCGACGTCGGGGTTCTTCTTCTGCGGCATGATCGAGGAACCGGTGGAGTACGAATCGTGCAGGGTCACGAAGGAGAACTCCTTGGTGGCCCACAGGATCACTTCCTCCGACACCCGGGACAGGTCCACGCCGATCATGGCCGTGATCCAGGCGAACTCGGCAAAGACGTCGCGCGCGGCGGTGCCGTCGATCGAGTTGTGCGTCGCGGAGAAGAAGCCCAGTTCCGCCGCCACCGCCTCCGGGTCCAGGCCCAGCGAGGAGCCCGCAAGCGCACCGGAACCGTAGGGCGAAACCCCCGCACGCTTGTCCCAGTCCTGCAGCCGCTGCACATCGCGCAGCAGCGCCCAGGCGTGGGCCAGCAGGTGGTGGCTGAGCAGCACCGGCTGCGCATGCTGGAGGTGCGTGCGTCCGGGCATGGCCACGCCCTGGTGCGCCCTGGCCTGCTCCACCAGGGCATCGATCGTGGCGAGCACGCCGCGCGCGATGATCCGGGCGTGGTCGCGCAGGAACATGCGCCCCAGCGTGGCCACCTGGTCGTTGCGGGACCGGCCCGCGCGGAGCTTCCCGCCGAGCTGGGTGCCGGCGCGCTCGATCAGTCCGCGTTCCAGCGAGCCGTGCACGTCCTCATCGGACTCCGCCGGAAGGTAGGCGCCGGAGGCGACGTCCGCATCCAGCCTGCTGAGGGCGTCGAGCATGCCCTCGAGCTCGGCGTCGTCCAGCAGGCCGGCCTTGTGCAGCACGCGGGCGTGCGCCTTGGACCCGGCGATGTCGTAACGGGCAAGCCGCCAGTCAAAGTGCGTGGACTTGCTCAACGCCGCCAGGGCGTCGGCGGGGCCGCCGGCAAAGCGGCCGCCCCACAGTGCGCCGGTGTTCGTGGCTTCGGACTTTTGCTCAGCCACGCGGGCTACTTTCCGGCGACGCGGATGTCGCGGCCGGAGGCAACCTTGGCGGACATGCCCCACAGCTCGATGAACCCGCGCGCCATCGACTGGTCGAAGGTGTCGCCGGTGTCGTAGGTGGCGAGGTCGAAGTCGTAGAGCGAGGTCTCGGAGCGGCGTCCGTTGACCACTGCCTGGCCGCCGTGCAGCGTCATGCGGATGTCACCGGAAACGTACTTCTGGGTGTCCTCGATAAAGGCGTCCAGGGAGCGCTTGAGCGGGGAGAACCACTGGCCGTCGTAGACCAGCTCGGACCAGCGCTGGCCCACGGTGGCCTTGAAGCGGGCCTGTTCGCGTTCGACGGTGATGTCCTCGAGGTGCTTGTGCGCGGTGATCAGCGCCATGGCACCGGGGGCCTCGTAGATTTCGCGGGACTTGATGCCGACGAGGCGGTCCTCGACGACGTCGATCCGGCCCACGCCCTGGGCACCGGCGCGGCGGTTGAGTTCCTTGATGGCCTGCAGCGGGGTGACCTTGACGCCGTCGATCGCTACCGGAACGCCGGCTTCGAAGGTGATGGTGACTTCATCCGGTGCCGGCGGGAATTCCGGGGTGGCGGTGTAGTCGTAGATGTCCTTGGTGGGGGCGTTCCAGATGTCCTCGAGGTAGCCGGTTTCGACGGCGCGGCCCCAGACGTTCTGGTCGATCGAGTACGGGTTCTTCTTGGTGGTCTCGATCGGGAGTCCCTTTTCCTCGGCGAAGGCGATGGCCTTGTCGCGGGTCAGGGCGAGGTCGCGGACCGGGGCGATGCACTTCAGGTCCGGCCCGAGGGTCTGGATGCCCACTTCGAAGCGGACCTGGTCGTTGCCCTTGCCGGTGCAGCCGTGCGCCACTGTGGTGGCGCCGAATTCGCGGGCGGCCTTGACCAGGTGCTTGACGATCACCGGGCGTGAGATCGCCGAGACCAGCGGGTAGTGGCCCTGGTAGAGGGCGTTGGCCTTCAGCGTGGGCATGCAGTATTCGTTGGCGAACTCATCGGACGCGTCGGCCACGTAGGCTTCGACGGCGCCGCAGCCCAGTGCACGCTGGCGGATGGTCTCCAGCGACTCGCCGCCCTGTCCGACGTCGACGGCCACGGCGATGACCTCGGCACCGGTGGCTTCACCGATCCAGCCGATCGCTACGGAAGTATCCAGGCCACCGGAGTAGGCCAGCACAATACGCTCAGTCACTTCAAATGCTCCTTAGTTGTTTGGTTCTTGGTTGTCTTCAAGCTTATGGCCGGCTTCTTCGGCGAACTGCAGGAAGCGGGCGGCCACGTCCGCGCCGCCCTGCGGGTCCCGCGTGACCAGCAGCACGGTGTCGTCCCCGGCGATGGACCCCAGGATGGATGGCATGACCGAGTGGTCGATGGCCAGGGCCAGGAAGTTCGCTGCCCCCGGAGGGGTCCGGAGCACCACGATGTTCGCCGATGCTTCGGCAGTCACGAGCAGTTCCCCGCACAGCCGGGCAAGCCGGGCGTCGAGGATTTCCTGGGTAACCCCGGCCTTGGCTGCGCGCTCCCCGCCCTCACCCGGGACGGCGTACACCAGCACGCCGTCCTTGCCGCGGACCCGGACGGCGCCGAGTTCCACGAGGTCGCGGGACAGCGTGGCCTGGGTGACCTGGACGCCGTCGTCCGCCAGCAGCGCGGCAAGTTCTGCCTGCGAGCGGACGGATTCGCCGGTCAGGATCGCGGTAATCCGCGCCAGCCTGGCGGTTTTGGTGGCGGGGCTTGCGCCCTGAGCCGCCGGAGGGTTGGTGGACACTAGAACGTGCTCTCCCCGGTGCCTTCAACGGGGGAAAGACCGTCCACGAAGGCCAGGCCGGACCGGTGCATAAGCCACGCCATCAGCGCCTTCTGGGCGTGGAGGCGGTTTTCGGCTTCGTCCCAGACAATCGACTGCGGACCGTCGATGACCCCGGCAGAAATCTCATAGCCCCGGTACGCCGGCAGGCAGTGAAGCACGACGGCGTCCGGCGCCGCGAGTTCCATCGCCGCTTCGTCGACGGAATAGTCGCGGAACAGCTGCAGCCGGGCTTCCTTTTCGGCTTCCTGGCCCATGGACACCCAGGTGTCGGTGGCGACGACGTCGGCCCCCTTGAGCGCTTCGGCGGCGTCCGTGGTGATCAGCACCGAGCCGCCCGTTTCCGCGGCCCGTTCCTCCGCGGCAGCAACGATCTCCGCAGCCGGAAGATAGCCGTCCGGTCCAGCAATGCGCACGTGCATCCCGGCGGTCACCCCGGCCAGCAGATAGGAGTTCGCCATGTTGTTGGCGGAGTCGCCGAGGTAGCTCATGGTGAGGCCCTTGAGCTCGCCCTTGTGTTCCTTGACGGCCAGCAGGTCGGCCAGCAGCTGGCAGGGGTGGTAATCGTCGCACAAAGCGTTGATGACCGGGACCTTGGAGTTTTCGGCCATGGCCACCAGTCCGGAGTGTGCACCGGTGCGCCAGACGATGGTGGAAACCATGCGCTCCAGGACCTTGGCGGTGTCCTCCACGGATTCCTTGTGGCCGATCTGCGCCTCACCCGGGTTGATGATCAGGGCGTTTCCGCCCATGTCCGCCACGCCGGTGGCGAAGGAGACCCGGGTCCGGGTGGACGTCTTGTCGAAGATGACCGCAACGGTCTTGCGTCCGCTGCCCTGGGCGGCGAACGGCTGGACGCTGTAGGGTGCGGCTTTCATCCGGACGGCAAGGTCCAGGACCTCGGCCTGTTCTGCAGGAGTGAGGTCGGTGTCCTTGAGGAAGTGACGGGTTGTTGCGGAGCTGGTCACTGGGCATCCTTTGCGGTCTGGAGGAGCGTGGGCAGGGCCTGGATGAAGCTGTCGGCCTGTTCCGCCGTCAGGATCAGCGGCGGGGCGAGGCGGATGGTCCGCGGACCGGGGCTGTTGACGATGAAGCCGGCGTCCAGTCCTGCGGCCACGACGGCGGGCGCGATGTCCGCGTCCAGGTCAAAGCCGATCAAGAGGCCTTCGCCGCGAACTTCCGTGACGCCGTCGACTGCCGCCAGCTTCGAGCGGAGGTGCTCCCCCACCGCACGGACGTTGTCCAGGACGCGCTGGCTCTCGATCGCGTGCAGCGTGGCCAGCGCGGCGGCCGTGGCCACCGGGTTCCCGCCGAAGGTGGTGCCGTGCTGGCCTGCCGTGAGGAGCGAGGACGTTTCCGGGCCGAAGGTAATCAGTGCCCCGATCGGGAAACCGCCGCCCAGGCCCTTGGCGAGCGTCACTGCGTCCGGGACGATCCCCGCGTCTTCGCTGGCCAGCCACTTGCCGGTGCGGCCGATGCCGGTCTGGACCTCATCGAGGATCAGCAGCGCGCCTGCCTTCGTGGTCGCTTCGCGGGCAGCCTTCAGGTAACCGGCGGGCAGCGGCCGGACGCCGGCTTCGCCCTGGATCGGCTCGAGGAAGACAGCTGCAGTGGTTTCATCGATTTCCTCGATGAGTGCGTCGATGTCCCCGAACGGGATGTGGACAACGCCGCCGGGCAGGGGTTCGAACGGCGCCCGGTAGGCGGCCTTGGCGGTCAACGCCAGGGCGCCCATGGTGCGGCCGTGGAAGGCACCCTCGAGCGCGATGATCTTGGTCCGCCGTTTGACTGTTTCGCCGGGGCCGGCTGACACCTCGGCTCCGGAGTTGCGGCGCGCCAGCTTGAAGGCGGCCTCCACGGCTTCGGTGCCGGAGTTCGCGAAGAACACTTTGGAACCGGCCGGAGCCTTGGCCAGTTCCAGGAGCTTTTCGGCCAGCGCAATCTGCGTGGGGCTGGTGAAGAAGTTGGACACGTGGCCCAGGGTGGCCAGCTGACTGGAGATGACCGACGTCACGAACGGATGGGCGTGGCCCATGGCGTTCACGGCGATGCCGCCGAGCAGGTCGAGGTACTCCTTGCCGTCGGCGTCCCAGACCAGGCACCCGGCGCCGCGGACCAGGACCCGCTGCGGCGTGCCGAAGACTCCCATGAGGGAGGAGGAGTAGCGGGCCAGCCATTCGGCTCCGGTGGTGTGGCCTTTGGTTTCGACGATCCCCAGCAGCTCCCCCTCCTCGCGCGCCCGGACGGGGGCCCCTGCTGCCGTGGGCCCATCAACCACCGGGGACTTTTCTATCTGGCTCATACGTTCGTTTCCTCGTCCGGGACCACCTGCGTGCCGATTCCGGCGGTGGTGAATGTTTCCAGCAGCATGGAGTGCGGCAGGCGGCCGTCCACAATGTGTGCGCGCTCCACTCCGTCGTCAACCGCCTGCAGGCAGGCGGCCATTTTGGGGATCATGCCCGATTCGAGCCGCGGCAGCATTTCCCGCAGCTCCGAGGCCGTCAGGGACGAGATCAGCGACGACTTGTCCGGCCAGTTCGCGTAGAGGCCCTCGACGTCGGTCAGGATGACCAGCTTGGAGGCACCCAGCGCCGATGCAACGGCGGCCGCCGCGGTGTCCGCGTTGACGTTGAGCACCTGCCCGGTGGTGGATCCGTCGTCGGATATTTCCGGGGCAACGGTGGAAATCACCGGTATCCTGCCGGCGGCGAGGATGTCCACGATGCCCTCGGGGTTGACGCCCACGACTTCCCCGACGAGGCCCAGGTCAACTTCCTCGCCGTCCACGACGGTTCCGGTGCGGACGGCGCGCAGCAGGCCGCCGTCTTCACCGGACATGCCGACGGCGTAGGGGCCGTGGGAGTTGATAAGGCCCACAAGTTCGCGGCCCACCTGGCCGGTCAGCACCATGCGGACCACGTCCATGGCCTCGGGTGTGGTGACGCGCAACCCGCCCTTGAACTCGGACTCAATGCCGAGGCGGCTGAGCATGGCGTTGATCTGCGGCCCTCCGCCGTGCACCACCACCGGGTGGATGCCCACGTGGTGCAGGAAGACGACGTCCTCGGCGAACGCCCGGCGCAGGTCGTCGTTGACCATGGCGTTGCCGCCGTACTTGATCACCATGGTGGATCCGGCGAAGCGCTGGATCCACGGCAGGGCTTCGATCAGGGTTCCCGCCTTGTCCTGGGCGGCCTTGGTTGTATCGGGACCGATAGGGGTTGTCTCGCGTGTCTGGGTGTTCATGCTGCTGTCTCCCCGGAAGGTGGGTGCGCCACCTAGCTTGAGTAGGCGCTGTTTTCGTGGACGTAGTCGTGCGTGAGGTCATTGGTCCAGATCGTGGCTTCGGCTTCGCCGGCCTGCAGGTCGATCCCGACGTGGACCTCGCGCGGCTCCAGGTCCACCAGACTGCGGTCCTCGCCGATGCTTCCGTTGCGGCAGATCTGCACGCCGTTCATGGAAACGTTCAGCTGGTCCGCCTCGAACACGGCGTCGGTGGTGCCGACGGCGGAAAGTACCCGGCCCCAGTTCGGGTCCTTGCCAAAGATGGCCGCCTTGAACAGGTTGGAACGGGCCACAGCCCTGCTGACGATCTCGGCGTCCTTCTCGCTGGCGGCATTGAAGGTGCGGATGGCGATGTCATGGCTGGCGCCCTCGGCGTCGCCGATCAGCTTGCGGGCCAGTTCGGCGCAGACCTGCGTCAGTCCCGCCCCGAATTCCGTTGCGGAGGGCACGACGCCGGATGCGCCCGATGCCAGCAGCACCACGGTGTCGTTGGTGGACATGCAGCCGTCCGAGTCCGCCCGGTCAAAAGTGACCCGGGTGGCGTCGCGGAGCACGACGTCGAGCATTTCCGGCTGGACGTCCGCGTCGGTGGTGATGACCACCAGCATGGTGGCCAGCCCGGGAGCAAGCATGCCTGCGCCCTTGGCCATGCCGCCGATGGTGTATTCGTTGCCTTCGGCGTCCTTGCCGGTGAAAACTGCTTCTTTGGACACGGAATCGGTGGTCATGATCGCAGTGGCCGCAGCCGGGCCGCCGTCGGCGCTGAGGGCCGCCGTGGCCGCGCTGATCCCCGGGATGACTTTGTCCATGGGCAGCTGCTCGCCGATCAAGCCGGTGGAGCAAACAAAGATGTCGGTGGCCGAGACGCCCAGGGCTTCCGCAGTCTTTTCTGCGGTGGTGTGGGTGTTCTGGAAACCCTGCGGGCCGGTGCAGGCGTTGGCGCCGCCGGAGTTGAGGATCACGGCGTCGACACGGCCGTCCTTCACCACTTCGCGCGACCAGTGGACGGGCGCCGCGGCAACGCGGTTCGAGGTGAACACCGCGGCCGCCGCTTTCGACGGGCCGTCGTTGACCACCAGGGCAAGATCGGGATTCCCGGACGCCTTCAGGCCGGCTTTGACGCCGGCGGCGCGGAATCCTTTGGAGGCGGTGACGCTCACGGGGCTACTCCCTGCAGGTTGAGGCCGGCGGTTTCCGCCAGGCCAAGGGCGATATTCATGGACTGCACGGCGCCGCCGGCCGTCCCCTTGGTCAGGTTGTCGATGGCGCAGGTGACAACGACGCGGCCGGTGTGCGCGTCGAACGCCAGCTGCATCACGGCGTGGTTGGAGCCCTGCACGGATTTGGTGGCGGGCCACTGGCCCTCGGGAAGCAGGTGCACGAACGGCTCGTCGTCGTACGCCTCTTCCCAGGCGCTCCGCAGCTCTGCTGCCGTCACGCCCGGCTTCACGCGGGCGGTTGCCGTGGTGAGGATGCCCCGGCTCATCGGAGCGAGGGTGGGAGTGAAGGACACTGTGACGGGCTCGCCCGCGGCGTTGCCCAGCCCCTGCTCGATCTCGGGCGTGTGCCGGTGGCCGCCGCCCACGCCGTAGGGGCTCATCGAGCCCATGACTTCAGAGCCGATCAGGTTCACCTTCGCGGCTTTCCCGGCACCCGAGGTGCCCGAGGCCGAAACGATCACGACGTCGTCGGGCTGGAGGAGGCTGCCGGCGAACCCGGGAGTCAGGGCCAGCAGGGCCGACGTCGGGTAGCAACCCGGGACGGCGATCCGTGTGGCTCCTTTCAGCTTTTCCCGTTGCCCCGGCAGTTCGGGGAGTCCATACGGCCAGGTTCCGGCGTGCGCGGAGCCGTAAAACTTTTCCCAGGCGGCGGCATCTTCCAGGCGGTGGTCCGCGCCGGCGTCGATCACTACCGTTCCTTCGGGAAGCTGCGCCGCGATTTCAGCGGAGGCTCCGTGCGGAAGCGCCAGGAACACCACGTCGTGGCCCGAGAGGTTCTCCACGGTGGTGTCCTCAAGGATGCGGCTGGCCAGACCATGGAGATGCGGCTGCAATTCGCCTAGTCTGGAACCGGCGTTGCTGTGTGCTGTGATGGCGCCGATGGTGACGTCGGGGTGTCCGGCCAGCAGGCGAAGCACCTCACCGCCGGCGTAACCGCTGGCACCGGAAACGGCAACAGAAATAGTCATGGAAACGACTATACAGCAAGACTATGCATAGAACCCGATATTTATGCATATACTCCTGCCTGCCCGGGTTAGGCCGCCCAGCGTATGCTTGAAGAAGGGTGAACCTGACCGCGCGGTCCGAATGTCGGCTGCAGCGTTGCCCGTAACAGTTACGAGGCCCCGAGTCCATGACCCCCACCACTACTTCGGAGCGCCCGCAGTCGCGTGTCCGGCAACCCAACCAGGTTGTCCTGAGCTATTCCGAGCTCCTCAAAACCGTCAAGGCTGCAGGCCTGCTCGAACGGCGCGTCGGCTTCTACATCACGGTCTTCTCCGTCCTGGTGCTCCTGATGACAGCCGCCTGGTTCGGCTTCGCGCTCATCGGTGACAGTTGGTTCCAGCTCCTCATCGCCGCCGCCATCGGCATCCTTTGCACCCAGCTGAGCTTCCTGGCCCACGAGGCCGGCCACCGCCAGATCTTCGCCTCCCGCCGTGCCAACGACTGGGCCGCCAGGCTGCTGGCGACGTCCGTCGCCGGCATGAGCTACTCCTGGTGGGAGCAGAAGCACGGCGCCCACCACAACCACCCGAACGTCATTACCAAGGACCCCGACATCGCGCCCGGGCCCATCGCCTTCCACACCGAAGCGGTTGCCGACCGGCAGGGACGGTTCGCATTCCTTACCCGGAAGCAGGGCTGGTTCTTTTTCCCGCTGCTGTTCCTGGTGGGCCTCGGCCTGCAGATCGATTCGGTCAAGTTCGTCTTCCGCCGCGCGAAAGTCACGCACCGCTGGGTTGAACTCCCGATCCTCCTGGCCCGCCTGAGCCTGCTGCCGGTCCTCACGTTCACGTTCCTGCCGTGGGGCATGGCGCTGGCGTTCATCGGCGTCCAGCTCGCCGTCTTCGGGTTCTACATGGGCGCTTCCTTCGCCCCGAACCACAAGGGCATGCCGGTCCTGCCGGCGGACAGCCGCGTGGACTTCTTCAGCCGCCAGGTCCTGACCTCCCGGAACATTTCCGGCGGCCGCTTCATGGACATCCTGATGGGCGGGCTCAACCGCCAGGCCGAACACCACCTCTTCCCGGACATGGCCCGCCCGCAGCTGGACAAGGCCGCGGTGATCGTCCGGGAGTTCTGCGCCAAGCACCAGGTCCCCTACACGGAGACCACGCTGCTGCAGTCCTACGGCATCATCGTCCGCTACCTCAACGAGGTGGGCCTGTCCGCCGGGCGCCACTTCGAATGCCCCATGGCCACTGTTACCCGCCGCTACTAGGCACACGCCCCCGATTAACCCTTGAGACGAAGTGACGGCCGGTTACCGGCCGTCACTTCGTCGTTGGCGGTGGTGTCCCTAGGATGGTTCCTGTATCCGGGCCTGGAAATCCCAGCCCAGGGAAGGAGACACATGATGCACGCAATTGTTGCCCGCCAGGCGGGCGGGCCCGAGGTCCTGCAGCTCGCGGAAGTGGAGCGTCCTGTACCTGGACGCGGCCAACTGCTGGTGAAAGTCTCCGCCACCGGGGTGAACTTCATCGACACCTACAAGCGCAGCGGCACGTACAAAGTCGCGTATCCGTTTACCCCGGGTTCAGAGGCATCCGGCACCGTTGAGGAAATCGGCGAAGGCGTCACGGTCTTCTCCGCGGGCGACCGCGTAGCTACGGCCGAAGGCACTAACTGCTACGCGGGCTACATCCTGGTGGACGAGGACAAGGCGCTGCCTGTCCCCCGCGGCGTGGACGATTTCACGGCGGCGGCCCTCCCCCTCCAGGGCATCACTGCCCACTACCTCATCAATTCCTCTTTCCGCGTGGAGCCGGGCCACACCATTCTGCTTCACGCCGGGGCCGGCGGCGTGGGGCTGCTGGCGATCCAGCTGCTCAAGGCCAAGGGCGCCCGCGTCATCACCACTGTCTCCACCGACGACAAGGCGAAGCTGGCCCGCGAAGCCGGCGCCGACCACGTCATCCCCTATGACGGCTTCTCCGCCAAAGTCCGGGAACTGACCGACGGAACCGGCGCGGATGCCGTATACGACGGCGTCGGCAAGGACACTTTCGACGGCTCCCTCTCCGCCCTGCGTGTCCGCGGCACGCTGGTTCTGTTCGGCGCCGCATCCGGCCCGGTTCCCCCGTTCGATCCGCAGCGCCTGAATGCCGGCGGCTCCCTGTACCTGACCCGGCCGACCATAAACCACTTCCTCCGCAACGCCCAGGAACGCCGCTGGCGCTCCGACGAGATCTTCGCGGCGGCCGCAGACGGGAACCTCAAGGTCCGGATCGGCGGCCGCTACGACCTTGCTCACGCAGCGCAGGCGCACGACGACCTTGAACAGCGCCGCACCACCGGCAAGATCATCCTGGTTCCCTGATCCGGCGCACGGGCCCGGGTCCTAGGGGCAGTGTCATAGGGCCCGGTAACACGCGCCCAGGTCACAGCGGCCGCTAACACGGGCCCGTAAACGGGACGCGAACCCCTGGCGAACGTCCGGCGAACTGCGACACCTTCTGTTCATCTTCAGCGGAAAGAATCACCCCGTGACTGAACAACCGCTTGCGCCCGGATCCTCCCCCGTGCCGGAGACCGGCCCCCTGGCAGGACGCACGGCACTTCCGGCCGTGCGGAACGTGCACCCGCCGCAACTGCCGGGCGCCGCCGCTGCGCCGCCGGAGCGCACGCTGATCGACATCCTCGAAGACACGGCCCGGAACTTTCCCGAGGCTTCTGCCCTGGACGACGGCCACCGGCGCCTGAGCTACGCGCAGCTGATGGCCGACGTCCGGGCCACGGCACGGGAGCTTCACCTGGCGGGCCTCGGTGCCGGCGACAAGATCGGCGTCCGCATCCCGTCCGGCACCAACCGGCTCTACGTTTCGATCCTGGCCATCATGCTGATCGGCGCGGCCTACGTGCCGGTGGACGCCGATGACCCCGACGAACGCGCCAAGCTGGTATTCAGCGAAGCCCGCGTCGCCGCCATCCTCCGGGCCGACGGCCGGATCGTCACGGACAGCAAGCGTCCCCGGCCGTTCCCGCACCCCCGGATGCCGGAGCCCGACGACGACTCCTGGGTGATCTTTACCTCAGGCTCCACAGGCACGCCCAAAGGTGTGGCCGTCCAGCACCGCTCGTCAGCGGCGTTCGTGGATGCCGAGGCCCGTCTTTTCCTGCAGGACGAACCGATCGGCCCCCAGGACCGGGTATTGGGCGGACTCTCCGTGGCCTTTGACGCGTCCTGCGAGGAAATGTGGCTGGCCTGGCGCTACGGAGCCTGCCTTGTTCCTGCCCCGCGGTCCCTGGTCCGGACGGGCATGGACCTCGGCCCGTGGCTGATCAGCCACGGGATTACGGTGGTTTCGACGGTGCCCACCCTTGCTGCGCTGTGGCCGGCCGAAGCGCTGGAGAACGTGAGGCTGCTTATTTTCGGCGGCGAAGCCTGCCCCCCGGAGCTCGCGGAGCGCCTCGCCGTCGACGGCCGGGAAGTCTGGAACACCTACGGCCCCACGGAAGCTACCGTGGTTGCCTGCGCGGCGCCGCTGGGCGTGCCGGGCCCCCTGCGGATCGGCCTGCCGCTGGACGGCTGGGACCTTGCCGTGGTGGATGCCAACGGCGTTCCGGTGGGCGAAGGAGAGGTGGGCGAGCTCATCATCGGCGGCGTGGGGCTGGCCCGGTACCTCGACCCCACCAAGGATGCGGAAAAGTACGCGCCCATGCCGTCCCTCGGCTGGAACCGGGCCTACCGGTCCGGAGACCTGGTCCGCTACGAGGCGGCGGGCCTCATCTTTATGGGACGCGCCGACGAGCAGGTGAAGCTGGGGGGCCGGCGGATTGAACTCGGCGAGATTGACGCCGCACTGCAGGCCCTGCCGGATGTCGCCGGAGCTGCGGCAGCGGTGCGCACGACGGCGGCGGGGAACCAGATCCTCGTCGGTTACCTCGCCGCTGCGGGCACCGCGGAACTCGACCTCGCCGCGGCCCGGGAACTACTGGGACACAGCCTCCCGGCACCGCTCATCCCGCTCCTGGCCGTGGTGGAATCGCTGCCCACCAAGACCAGCGGAAAAGTGGACCGGCACTCCCTGCCGTGGCCGTTGGCCGGAGCGGGAGCCGCTGATGCGGACAAAGCCCCGCTGAACCTTCCCGACGACGCGCGCTGGATCGTGGAGCAGTGGGGCAGCGTGCTGGGTACACCGGCGTCGAGCCTGGATGCGGACTTCTTCGCGCACGGCGGCGGATCACTTGCTGCTGCCCAGTTGGTATCGGCATTGCGGGTCCGCTATCCCACGATTACGGTGGCCGACATTTACGCCACTCCCCGGGTCGGGGCGCTCATCGACGCCGCCCGGCAATCCCTGCCCGAGGGAATTGCCGGGCCGGCGCCTGAGCGGGAGGTCCGGCCCACGGCACGGAAATCGCAGGTTTTCCAGACACTGATGGGCGTCCCCCTGCACATTCTGGTGGGCATGCGCTGGCTGACCTACGTGATGGTTGCCAACAACCTTCTTGCATCCCTTGCCGGCTTTACGGCTGCTCCGGTTGTCTCCTGGTGGTGGGTGGCTGCGTCATGGCTGGTCTTCGTGAGCCCGGCCGGACGGATGGCCCTTTCGGTCCTGGCAGCCCGGACGCTCCTCCGCAGCGTGGTTCCCGGTACCTACCCCCGGTCGGGCAAGGTGCACCTGCGGCTGTGGCTGGCGGAACAGATCCAGGACCTGTCGGGCGCCATCAGCCTGGCAAGTGCTCCCTGGGTTCCCTACTATGCGAAGGCGCTCGGGTCAAAGATCGGCAATGACGTGCAGCTGCATTCACTGCCGCCGGTTACGGGAATGCTGTCCCTGGGGCGCGGCTGCAACATCGAGCCGGAAGTGGACCTCTCCGGCTGGTGGATCGACGGCGACTCCGTCCACATCGGCCGGGTGCATGTCGGGGCCGGCGCAACGGTGGGGGCACGCAGCACGCTCATGCCCGGCACCAGTATCGGAGCCGGCGCCCAAGTGGAGCCGGGGTCGGCGGTCCTCGGAAAGGTCAAGGCCGGGCAGCTGGTCTCAGGTTCCCCCGCCGAGCGGATCGGCAAGGCCAAGCAGGCGTGGCCGGACGTGCCGCCACCGGCGCATCCGCTGATCGGGCGGCTCTGGTTCGCGGCCTTTGCTGCAGCATCAGCGGTGCTGGCCACCATCCCCTACCTTTCCGCCGCCGCCGCGGCGATCGTGGTGTTCATGTTCATCCGCGGCAGCGGGTCCCTATCTGCCGCCGCGCCCCAGGTCCTTGCCTCGCTGCCCCTGGCAGCGCTCACCTGGTTCGTCACCAACCTCCTGCTGATCCTTGCCACCACCCGGTTGCTGGGAGTCGGACTCAAGGAAGGGTATTTCAGGGTGCGGAGCCGGATCGGCTGGCAGGTCTGGGCCACGGAACGTGTCCTCGACCTGGCCCGGGATGTCCTGTTTCCGATCTACGCCAGCCTGTTCACGCCGGTCTGGCTCCGCCTGCTGGGAGCCAAGGTGGGCAAGAACGTGGAGGCCTCCACCGTCCTCCTGCTGCCCAAAATGACAACCGTCGGCGAAGGCGCCTTCCTCGCGGACGACACCATGGTGGCCTCCTATGAACTGGGCGGCGGTTGGATGAGGATTGCCCCCGCCAAGATCGGCAAACGCTCCTTCCTCGGTAACTCCGGAATGACGGGGGCGGGACGAAGCGTGCCCAAGAACTCGCTGGTGGCCGTCCTCTCGGCCACCCCGGCCAAGGCCAAAGCGGGCACCTCCTGGCTGGGCAGTCCTCCGGTCCGGCTGCGGCGTACTGCCATCGCCACGGACAACACCCTGACCTTCCAGCCGCCGCGGCGGCTGAAGGTGGCGCGCGCCCTGTGGGAGCTTTGCCGGTTCATTCCGGTAGTGCTCACCGTCGGCCTGGCCGCCGGCGTCATGCTCGCCTTCGACTGGCTCGCCTCCGCGTGGGGCTACGGCACCGCAGCGCTCCTGGGCGGCATCGTGATCCTCGGCGCAGGTGCCGCTGCCGCCGCCAGCGCCGTGGCGGCCAAATGGCTGCTGGTGGGAAGGATCAAGCCCGGCGAGCACGCCTTGTGGAGTTCCTTCATCTGGCGGAACGAGGTAGTGGATACTTTCATCGAAATGGTGAGCGCACCGTGGTTCGCGCGTTCAGCGTCAGGCACTCCGGCCTTGGTGTGGTGGCTGCGCGGGCTGGGTGCGAAGATCGGACGCGGCACCTGGTGCGAGAGTTACTGGCTGCCGGAAGCGGACCTTGTGACGCTGGGCGAAAGCTCGACGGTCAACCGGGGCTGCGTGGTCCAGACCCACCTTTTCCACGACCGGATCATGAGCATTGACACTGTTACGCTCGAAGATGGAGCCACCATGGGACCACACGGCGTCATCCTCCCGCGGGCCCGCATCGCGAAGGGTGGGACGGTGGGTCCGGCATCCTTGGTCATGCGCGGGGAAACCGTTCCCGCCGCGACGTACTGGATGGGCAATCCGGTGAGCCCGTGGGCCGGACCGGCAGTGCCGGCTCCGCGGCTCAAGTAGCTCCAGCACGGTCAACCCCGGCGTCCACTTCCGCGAGATGAAGGCCAGTTTATGAGTTTTGCAGCACCATCCAGCCCTGGCGGCACGCGCCGGCCGGACGAGACGTCAGGCTCGCCGGATCCCTACGTCCCCGGGCACGGCACGAACGCCTACCGGGTCACACGGTACGAACTGGACCTGGACTACAAACTGGCCAGCAACAGGCTGAGCGGCCGGGCCGTCCTGCATGCGGAAGCGGAGCGGCCGACGTCGGCCGTTGTCCTGGATCTCGCGGGACTGCGCGCCGTCAAGGTGTCCCTGAACGGCAAGAGGGTGCGCAGGTTCAGCCAGCGGGCGGAGCAGCTGGTGGTTTTCCCCGACGCGGCCCTGCTGCCGGGCGATCGCTTCACGCTGGACATCCGGTATGAGGGAAACCCTGCTCCCCGCCGCGGCCTCTGGGGCGAGGTGGGCTGGGAGGAACTTACCGACGGCGTGCTGGTGGCGGGCCAGCCCAACGGCGCCGCCTCCTGGTTCCCCTGCAACGACCACCCCCAGCACAAGGCCAGCTACCGGATCGCCGTCACCACGGAGGCCAACTACCGGGCCGTCTGCAACGGCCTGCTGGTCTCCCGAAAGACAGGCTCCAGCCGTGAGACCTGGACGTACGAGCAGGCCGAACCGATGGCGACGTACCTCGCCACGGTCCAGATCGGCCGCTATGACGTACTGACCCTCGACACCACCGCGGTTCCCGGCAGCGTGGCTCAGCATGTCGCCGTCCCTGCCGCCCTGGCGGATGCTGCACGCCGCGGCCTGGCCCGACAGCCGGAGATGATGCGGGCCTTCGTCAACAGCTTCGGCCCCTATCCATTCCAGGAGTACACCGTGGTGGTGGCGGAGGACGAGCTCGAAATTCCCTTGGAAGCCCAGACGCTCGCCATCCTTGGCCCCAACCACCTGACGACGGGGTGGGAGTCGCAGCGGCTGATCGCCCACGAACTGTCCCACCAGTGGTTCGGCAATTCCCTGACGGTTGCGGCCTGGAGCGACATCTGGCTCCACGAGGGATTCGCGTGCTACGCGGAGTGGATCTGGTCCGAGGCGGCCGGGGTCATGAGCGTTGCGGACCGCGCTGCGGCCGCCTGGCGGAAGCTCGACGGCGGGCGCCAGGATCTCATGGTCGGTGACCCCGGGCCGGAGCTGATGTTCGACGACCGGGTGTACAAGCGCGGCGCCCTGGCTCTGCATGCGCTGCGGATCCGGTGCGGCGACCTCGCCTTTTTTGCGCTGCTGCACGAGTGGGCGGCCAGCAACCGCCACGGATCAGTGTCCACTGCCGGGTTCATCCAGACAGCGGACCGCGTGGCCGGAATCGATTCCGAAGCTTTGCTCCATCCCTGGCTGTTCGAAGAGGCACTGCCGGCCCTGCCCGTGCGGTAGCGGCCTGCGCTTCATCCCGGCGGGCGTTTCACGGTGCCGGCGCTTCAGCCGAGGGCGACGGCGGCAACCAGATCGTCCGGCAGCCCCGATTCGGCGGAGGCCAGATCCCGGATGCCGGGCCGGTCAAGCACGTCAAGCGCCTCAGGCGCCCGTCTGAGGCCCTCCCCTGTCATCTTCAGGAAGGCCTCCTTCCGCGCCCACAGGCGGGCACGCCCACGCAGCAGGGCAGTCCCGTGCAACGGCGCCACGGCCCGTCGCTCAGCCGGGGTCAGCGCCACCGTGTCGAAGCCCTCAAACTCCAACCGCTGCGGATCCTCGGCGTCGACGCCCAGCCGCTGCCCCGCAGCGGGCGCCGTCACAGCCGCCAGCAGGGTCCAGCCGGCAGCCCGGGACAGGCTCAGCAGCAGGGGCACCGGCACTCCGTCCAGGGTGTAACCCGGCCGCCCGTGGGAAACGCCCGGTCCGGTGCCGCACTGCGGACAGCTGTAACTGGCGGCAAGATCCCGGGCGCGCACACCGAGAAGCTCCGCGGCCAACAGGTGCTGGGCCAGACGGGCGGCGAGGAAATCCGCGCGTGCCCGGGGCACCATGGCACGGGCACGCTCGAGTTCAGGGCGGTCCAGGAGTTCACCGGTCCTGCGTTCCAGCCCGGCGACCGCCTCGGCGGCGTCCGGCCCGGACATGCCAAAGGGCGGGCAGGCACGCACAACAAGTTGTGATGCCATGGCCCGCCCTTCCACGTGCAGGCGCCGAAGGAACCGGCGCTGAACGGCTTAACGCTGAACGGCTCCGAACCGTTCGGCAGCCACAGCCACGGCGCTTTCGCGTGCGGCAGAGGCTTCATCGGCCGTCAGCGTCCGGTCGGCGGCACGGAAGCGGAGGCCGAAGGCCAGCGATTTCTTGCCGTCTTCGATGCCCTTTCCTGCGTACACGTCAAACAGCGCCACGTCCTCCAGCAGTTCGCCGGCTCCTTCGCGGAGGGCGGCCAGGACCTCGTCAGCAGGGATGTCCTTGGGAACCACCAGGGCAACGTCCTGGGTGGCCACCGGGAAGCCGGAAATGTGCTTGGCCACGATGACGTCCGCGGCGGCTTCGAAGAGGGCATCGGCGTTGAGCTCAAGCGCCACCGAGCGGGCCGGCATGTCGTGCGCGGCCAGCAGTTTGGGGTGCAGTTCACCGGCATAGCCGATGACTTCGCCCGAGCGCAGCGACAGCCGGGCGGCGCGTCCCGGGTGGTAGGCCTGGTGGTGGCCCTGGCTGACGACAATTTCGACACCCAAGATGTCGCCGGCAAGCCGGGCGATATCCAGCGCGTCGGCCCAGTCCCAGGCACGCGGAGTGTGCGACGCGGCAGCAGGCGAATCGTGGCCCGTCAGGACCGCGGCGACGTGCAGCGGCTGGTCCGGAACGCCGTCGTACAGGGCATCCAGCACCTTGTCAGCGGGCTTGACGCCGAGCGGCGGAATCGAGGCGGTACCCACCGTGTCCCCCGGCAGGAAGACCAGTCCCGCTTCGAAGACCGCCAGGTCGCGGAAGCCGCGCGAGTGGTTGCGCTTGGCCACCTCGATCAGCCCGGGCAGGATGGACGTCCGCAGGTAGCCCTGTTCCTCGCTGATCGGGTTTGCCAGCTTGACGGCCTTGCGCTCCGCCCCCTGCTCAGCCACGCCGAAGGTGTCGTTGGACGCCTTGGAAACAAACGGGTAGGCCAGGACCTCGGTGAGCCCCGCGTCGGCCAGAGCCTGGACCAGGCGGCGGCGCTGCTGCTGGACGCGGGTCAGCCCGCGGCCGGGAGGCGCTACGGGGAGCGTCGCCGGGATCTGGTCGTAGCCCACCAGCCGGGCGATTTCCTCGGAAAGGTCTTCCTTGGTTTCCAAGTCGTTCCGCCAGCTCGGGGCAGTGACCGTCCAGCCGGCGTCATTCTTCACCACGGCAGCGCCGAGGTCCTCAAGCGACGTGACGATCTGTTCCTCGGTGAAGTCGATGCCGATCCGGGCCGCGGCGAATGCCGCAGGCAACTCGATGCTTACGGCGTCAGGTGCCGTGCCGACGTCGGTCCCGGCCTCATCGGCCGTACCGCCGGCCAGCTCCACCAGGAGGTCAACCACCCGCTGCGCGGCGATGCCGGCAACCTGCCAGTCCACGCCGCGTTCGAAGCGCTTGGACGCTTCGGAGGGCAGCTTGTGCCGGCGCCGTGACCGGGCGATCGACACCTCGTCGAAGTGCGCTGCTTCAACCAGGACGTTCGACGTCGAATCGCTCACCTCGGTGGCGGCGCCGCCCATGACACCGGCAATGCCGATCGCGCCGGAGCCGTCGGTGATGAGGAGGTCCTCGACGTCGAGCTTCCGCTCCTTGTCGTCCAGGGTGGTGATCTTCTCCCCCGCCACGGCGCGCCGGACCACAATGTCGCCGGACAGCTTATCCAGGTCATAGCAGTGCGTGGGCTGGCCGAGTTCCAGCATCACGTAGTTCGAGATGTCCACCGGCAGCGAGATGGAGCGGATGCCGGCCAGCCGCAGGCGCGAGACCATCCACGGCGGCGTCGGCCTGGTGGCGTCGACGCCGCGGACGGTACGGGCCACGAAACGGTCGCATCCCGGCTTGCCGTAGATGGGAGCGTCGTCGTTGAGCTTGACGCCGTAGCCGCCAGCCAGTTCGGCCGGTGCCTGCACCTTCGACGCCGGGTCCGTGAAGGCTGTCCCGGTGGCGTGGGCGTATTCGCGGGCAACGCCGCGGATGGAGAACGCGTAGCCGCGGTCCGGGGTGACGTTGATTTCGGCGGCCTGGTCGTAGAGGCCCAGCAGCTCCATGGCGTCGGTGCCGATTTCGGGATCCAGCCCGATCCGGGAGAGCACCAGGATGCCGTCGTGGTCCTCGCCGATGCCCAGTTCACGGACCGAGGCGATCATGCCGGCGGACAGGTGGCCGTAGGTCTTCCGGGCGGAAATGTGGAAGTCGCCGGGCAGCACGGCACCGGGAAGGGTGACGACGACCTTGTCACCTTCCACGAAGTTGTGGGCGCCGCAGATGATGCCCTGGACGCCGGACGGGTCGATGCCCTCACCGGTGAGGGTCTGTTCCTGGCCCTCGGGGACCACGCGGACCTGGCACCAGTTGATGGTCTTGCCGTTGGTCTGCGGTTCCTTGACCAGGCTCAGTACCTGGCCCACCACCACGGGACCGCGGAGTGCGTCCGTGGGGCGGTGGACTGCTTCTTCTTCAAAACCGACCTTGACCAGTTCTGCCATGACGTCTTCGGCCGTTGCTCCGGCCGGTACCTGCGCGAATTCACGCAGCCAGGAAAGTGGGATACGCACTGTTAGATCTCCATCCCGAAGTGCTCGCTGAAACGTACATCGCCTTCGATCATGTCGCGCATGTCGCCCACCTCATTGCGGAACATAAGAGTGCGCTCGATGCCCATGCCGAAGGCAAAACCTGAATAGACGTCCGGATCAATGCCGGCGGCGCGGAGGACGTTGGGGTTGACCATGCCGCAGCCGCCCCACTCGATCCAGCGCGGACCGCCCTTGGCGCCCGGGTGCCAGATGTCCAGTTCCGCGGACGGCTCGGTGAACGGGAAGTAGTTGGGGCGCAGGCGGATCTGGGCTTCGTCGCCGAACATCTGCCGGGCGAAGTGCTCCAGCGTGCCGCGGAGGTCCGCCATGCTGAGCTTCTTGTCGATGGCCAGGCCCTCGAACTGGTGGAACACCGGGGTGTGCGTGGCATCGAGTTCGTCGGTGCGGAACACCTTGCCCGGGCAGAGCACGTAGATGGGCACGTCGCGTTCCAGCATGGAGCGGACCTGCACCGGGGAGGTGTGCGTGCGCATCAGCAGGTGGGCTTCGGGGGGCTCCACGAAGAAGGTGTCCTGCATTTCCCGGGCCGGGTGGTCCGGCTTGAAGTTCAGGGCGTCGAAATTGAACCACTCGGATTCAACCTCGGGTCCCTCGGCAATTTCCCAGCCCATGCCTACGAAGATGTCCGCCACACGGTCCTGCAGGGTGGAGAGCGGGTGGCGCGCACCGGCGCGGCGGCGTCGCGGAGCTGCCGTGACATCCACGGTCTCCTCGACGAGGATCCGTGCGTCGTTTTCAGCTTCGAGCTCGGCGGTACGGTCCGCGAGCGCCTTGTTGACGCGTCCGCGGGAGGCGCCCATGAGCTTTCCGGCAGCGGCCCTCTGGTCCTTCGCCAGTCCGCCGATTTCGCGGTTGGCGAGGCTCAGCGGCGACTTCTCGCCGGTGTGTGCCAGCCTCACGGCCTTGAGCTCGTCAAGGGTGGAGGCAGCGGCAATGGCGGCAACGGCGTGGTCTACGGCGGCAGTAATGGCGGCTTCATCCAGAGGGTTCGGGATGGCAGCGCCCGGCAAAGTTTCAGTCATCTACTGTTCTTAGCTACGAGTCGGGTCTCGCCAGCGAGCTGTCCAGCTGCATTCGGGTCCACCGGCAGCGTGTCCGTCACTGGCTTGTCTTTCCGCCCGGCCCTGTTCAGGGACCGCGTGAAGTGACAAAGGGCAGGGCTCGCCGGAATTCGTCCGGCGGGCACTCTCCCCCAAGTCTAGTTGACGGCACCCGGCTGAGCGCGCCACAGGGCCCAACGTGACAGTCTGCAGGCCCGAGCAGCAGGGCTGGGGCGGTCATGACCGGCTCCCGCTACCATGGCCTCATGACCGGCCCCATTACCCCAGGACAGCGGCTGCGGCAGAGCGCCAACCTGCTGAATGGAACGACGCTTCTAGGCCTGCTGCTGGCGAAGTGCGCCCGCACCTCCGTGTGCACCGGACCCCGCGGCCTGCTGATCGCCACGGACTACCGCTGGCGGCTCCCCTTCGCCCGGGCGTTCACCGTGGGGAACGTGGTGCTTTTCCGGGCCCACGCGCCTGAGGCACTCTCCAGCCCGGAGCTGCTGGGCCATGAGGAACGGCACAGCAGCCAGTATGCGTGGTGCCTGGGCCTGCCGTTCCTTCCGCTGTACTTCATCGCTGCCGGGTGGTCGCTGCTGCGGACGGGAAACCCGGGCTCCGCCAACGTTTTTGAACGTATGGCGGGGTTGGAGGCCGGCGGCTACGTTGATAGACGCCACCCCGGAACGGGTCGCCGCGGAACGGACAGTCGCCGCACGGGCAGCGCTGCAAACAATGGAATTGAGGCATGACATGACCGAAATCACCAGGACCGTCACGGTCACCGGGTCCGGCACTGCCGAAGCGGTACCGGACCTGCTGACAGTTTCCATCGGGGTGGAATGCCGCCGGGAGGACGTCGGTGCCGCCTATGCGGCAGCGGGGAGGGCCGCGGCGGCGATATCGGCGGTACTGCGGGAGCACGGTGTATCCGACCCGGACATCAGCACCTCGGGCTTGAACGTCCGCGCCGACGTAGTGTGGAAGGAGGGGCAGGGCCAGACTGTCGCGGGCTACATCGCATCAAGCATCCTGGCCGTCCGGCTGCGGGACGTTGCCGGTTCCTCCGAGGTTATCGCGGGGGCGGTGGCCGCCGGCGGCAACGACGTCCGGCTGAACGGGCTGGAGCTCGGATTCGCCGATCCGGCGGCCGTGACGTCGCAGGCGCGGGAGGCCGCCTGGCAGGATGCCCTGGCCACGGCCGGGCAGTTCGCCTCGCTGGCGGGCGCCGAGCTCGGCCCGGTGGTATCCGTCACCCAGCGGCCCGGACCGTCGGGGCCGATTCCGGTTGCGAAGATGCAGCGTGCCATGGCCACGGACTCCGTAGGGATCGAAGCCGGGCAGTCCGGCGTCTCCGCCACGGTGGACGTCGTCTGGGAGCTCCGGTGACGAGCTAGTGGACGCTGCCCGCGGGCAGCTTGATGTCCGCGGTGGTCGCCAGCGCGGTCCGGACGACGACGGCGAGCGCCTCCGCCATCATGGCGGCGGGCAGCGACGGAGTGCCGCTGCCCCGGGGCACCTGCTGCGTCTCATACGGGACATGGATGAATCCGCCGCGGGTTGCGGGCGAACCGTTGCTGGGGGAACCACCGCTTGCGCGGCCACTGTTGAGTGTGTGCATGAGTGCGTAGAAGACGTGGTTGCAGACGTAGGTGCCGGCACTTTGTGAAACCTCGGCCGGTATTCCCGCGGCACGCAGGGCCTCAAGGCCCGCCTTCACAGGCAGTGAACTGAAGTAGGCTGCCGGCCCGTCGGGAACCACTGCCTCGTCCACGGGACGGTTTCCCGCGTTGTCCGGGATACGGGCGTCGTCGCAGTTGATCGCGACCCGTTCCAGGGAGATCCGCGGCCGGCCGCCGGCCTGGCCGACGCAGACCACCAGGTCCGGGCGGTAACGCTGCAATGCATCCTCCAACACTGTGATGGATTGTCCGAACACGCACGGCAGTTGTACCGCGGCGACGGCATGGCCCTCAGCCTGCAGGATTCCAGAGGCTGCTTCCGCAGCGGTCCAGGACGGATTGATGGCTTCGCCGCCAAAGGGTTCGAACCCGGTGAGGAGGATCATTGCCCCAGCCTAGCAACCGCCCACGCACCGACAGTGGCTTCCGGGCCCTTGACATTCATTAGAACATACCTTCGAATGGTAGCCATGAGATGGGACGCACAAGCACTCCGGCCGGCGTTGACGGACACCACCGCCGGCAACGCACCGGCCCCGGCCGCCGACGCCTTGCTGCCCCTGGCCGGCCTGGTGCGTTCCGTATCAACCCCCGAATTTGCCGGCGTCACTTTCCATGAGGTCACAGCCAAATCAGTGCTCAACAAAGTGGCGGCCGGTTCGCGCATGCCGTTCGAATGGACCGTCAATCCCTATCGCGGCTGCAGCCACGCCTGCGTGTACTGTTTCGCCCGTAAAAGCCACACGTACCTGGACTTTGATGCCGGCCTGGATTTTGACAGCCAGGTGGTGGTCAAGATCAACGCCGCCGAGGTCCTGCGGAAGGAACTGGCCAAGCCTTCGTGGGGTCATCACCATGTAGCACTGGGAACCAACACGGATCCGTATCAGCGGGCCGAGGGCCGGTATCAACTGATGCCCGGCATCATCCGCGCCCTCGCCGACTCAGGGACGCCCCTGTCCATCCTCACCAAGGGAACGCTGCTGGCCCGGGATATTCCGCTGCTCAAGCACGCCGCCACGCAGGTACCCGTGGGGATCGGAATCTCGCTGGCCATGACCGACGAGCAATTGTCCGAGGCCGTCGAGCCGGGCACTCCGGGCCCCAGGGCGCGGCTCAAGCTCGTCTCGAGGCTTCGGGACGCCGGCCTGCCGTGCGGTGTGATGGCCATGCCCATCCTGCCGTGGCTGTCCGACAGCGACGACGCGCTGGACTCGTTGTTTGGCTCGCTGGCTGCAGCCGGCGCCACGGGCGTCACGGCCGGCGCCCTGTACCTGAAGCCGGGCACGCGTGAGTGGTTTATGCAATGGATCGCTGCCCGTCACCCCGAACTGGCGGGCCGCTACCGCCGGCTGTACGGCACGGGTTCCTACGCGTCCAAGGAGTACCGCGAGTGGCTCGCGGGACGGATCCGCTACTTCAAGTCCAGGCACGGCTTTTACGGTTCGCACGGGTTCAGCCACCGTGACCTGGCCGGCGACCCGAGGGAAGAGGACGCGCAGTACCCCGCCGGCAGCATCCCCGCAGCAAGAACAGGCCCGGGAACCAGCGCGGGTGCGGAGCCTGCTCAGCCCACGCTGTTCTGACCGTCCGTTACGATTCCGGCTAATGCCGCCCTGGACCTTCAACCGCTGCCAGCAGGGCCCGGACAATCGGGAAATCTGCGGGTATCCACGGCAGGGTGAGAGCTTCATCACTTCCGGCGAGTGCAATCCAGCGCAGCTCATCGTGATCTTCCAAAGGGCGGGGTTCGCCGTCTGCGATCTCGGCAAACCACACGCGCATCGAGGCCTTGGCATTGAGGGGCCAGCCGGCTGCGGTTTCGGCCGGCAGTTCAGCGCCGAGCCGCACCCCGATTCCCAGCTCCTCACGGAGTTCCCGGTGCAGCGCGTCCTCCGCCGACTCGCGGGGTTCCACCTTCCCGCCCGGGAATTCCCACATGCCGGCAAACTGGGGCGGCGCAGTCCTCCTGGCCACCAGGAGCCGGGCAGGGAAGCTCAGGGAATCCACCACAGCTCCGCCAACAACATTGATGAGTCCAGTCACCGCACCAGTCTATGGGGGACAATAGGGGTGGCTGGTTCCGCCGGCGCCCCGGAACGGCACTCCGGACAAGCGACCGCTGCGGAATACGGCCCCCTCCCCCTACGTTGAAGTAATCAGACTTTATGCTGCGCTCTGACCAAACCTCCGATGAACCAGAACTTTCGAGAAGCAGGCCCATGACCTCCACGCCCACCCTCAGCACTGCCAAGCCGAAGGCCGGAACCAGCCACCTCGCCTTGGCCATCGTGTCCCTCGCGATGGGCGGATTCGGTATCGGTGTCACCGAATTCACCATGATGGGACTGCTCAAGGAGGTGGAACAGGGGCTGAACATCGGCACCCCGGAAGCCGGCCACCTCATCTCGGCCTACGCGCTCGGCGTTGTCATCGGCGCACCACTCCTGGCAGCCGTAGGCGCCAAGCTCCCCCGCAAGCACCTCGCCCTGGGCCTCATGCTGTTTTTCAGCCTGGCCAACCTCACGTCCTTCATTGCTCCGGATTACGGCACCATGCTGGTGTCCCGGTTCGCGGCAGGTTTGCCTCACGGAGCCTTCTTCGGCGTTGCAGCCGTAATTGCCGCTTCGCTGGTCGCTCCGACCAAGCGGGGCTGGGCGATTTCCATGGTGATGGCCGGACTGACCATCTCGAACGTGATCGGGGTTCCGTTCGCCACGTGGCTGGGCCAGGCGTTCGGGTGGCGCCTGCTCTTCGTGCTCGTCGGCGTGATCGGGCTGGTGACGCTCGCCATGCTCTGGAAGTTCGTCCCGTTCCAGGAAGCGCATCCGGACGCCAGCATCCGCCGCGAACTTGGCGCCCTGAAACGGCTGCAGGTCTGGCTAGCCATCCTGATCGGAATAGTCGGCTTCGGCGGATTCTTTGCCACCTACACGTACATTGCGCACACCATGACTTCCGTGGCGGGCATTCCCCCGGCGTTCCTCCCCTTGGTGGTGGCCCTCTACGGGCTGGGCATGGTGGCCGGAAACATCGTGGGCGGCCGCATTGCGGACAAATCGGTCATGGGCACCATCTACTGGGTCCTGCCGGGCATCGCCGTCGCGCTGGTCGTCTACGCGGTGGCCGTCCACTGGCCGTGGTCCGCTTTCGTCATGGTGTTTGTGGTGGGCGGTGCCGGCTCGTTGCTGGTGCCCGCCCTGCAGACGCGCCTGCTGGACGCCTCCCCCGATGCCCCGTCCCTGGCGTCCTCGCTCAACCACGCGGCCCTGAATGTGGCGAACGCCCTCGGCGCCTTCCTCGGCGGCCTGGTGATCGCCTGGGGCTGGGGGTACGTCGCGCCAGCCCTTGTCGGTGCAGTGCTGGCAATCCTGGGCCTCGCGGTGGCGGTCATCAGCGGCCTGCTGGAACGCAAAAGGCCGCTGGTTTCCTAGCCTGCCTCTACAGGCGGGGAAACCAGCGGCCTTCCGCAGGTGGAGTAGGTCCCGCCGTCCGGGTCAGACGTGCGCGCGCTCCACGTCCGGTTCCAAGTAGATGACCCGCGCAATGGGCACCGCCTCGCGGATGCGGCTTTCGGCGTCGTCAATTGCCTTGGCAATCTCTGCACCGGTGGCAGCGGAGCCGACGCTGATCTTGGCAGCTACCAGCAGTTCCTCGGGTCCGAGGTGGAGGGTCTTCAGGTGGATGATTTTGGTCCCGTCGGCCTCAAGCGCGCCGCTGATCCTGACGACATCCGCCTTGGTAGCGGACTCGCCGAGCAGCAGCGACTTGGTCTCCATCGCAAGAACGATGGCGATGGCCACCAGCAGGAAGCCGATCATCGCGGTTCCCAGGGCGTCCCAGATGCCGTTTCCGGTAATGAGCGTCAGGCTCACGCCGAACAGCGCAAACACCAGGCCCACCAACGCGCCCAGGTCCTCCAGCAGGATGACCGGGAGCTCAGGCTGCTTGGCGTTACGGACAAAGCGCACCCAGCTCTGCTTGCCACGCGAGTGGTTTGACTCGACGATTGCTGTCCGGAACGAGAAGGATTCGGCGATGATAGCCCCGATCAGCACGGCCAGCGGAACCCACCAGAAGTCGCCTTCGATGGCGTGGGGGTGCTGAATCTTTCCCCATGCCTCGTACAGCGCAAAGAGGCCGCCCACGCTGAAGAGCACGATCGAGACGATGAACGCGTAGATGTAGCGCTCACGTCCGTAGCCAAAGGGGTGTTCGGGGCTCGCGGCACGCTTGGCGCGCTTTCCGCCCACCAGCAGGAGGATCTGGTTGCCCGAATCGGCAAGGGAGTGGATTGCCTCGGCCAGCATTGACGACGACAGCGTCAGGATGAAAGCGACGAACTTCAGTACAGCGATGGTCAGGTTTGCAGCCAGAGCCGCGACGATCGCCTTGGTACCGCCATTTGCAGCCAAGTGAGCTTCTCCTCTTCAGGGATTGCCGGAAATTTGCAGGTGCGATCACCGCGCAATGCTGATGCCCGCAAGGAATACCGTACCCGCCTGCCGCTGCCCGACGCGCAAGGGGCCAATGCGGGGCACTGCGGGCGACACCAAAAACATTGAAACTAAGCCTGCTGACAAGCAATCACACCTGTGTTAGCTTGAATCCATAATCGGGACCCGTAGAGAGTTCCGACGAATATGTAGGAGGAGACATGGGCTTTCTTGGCTGGATCATTCTCGGACTCATTGTAGGAGCAATCGTCAAGGCAATCATGCCTGGCAAGGTCGGCGGCGGCTGGGTCACCAGCCTCGTTCTTGGTGTTGTCGGCGCCATCGTCGGCGGCTGGATCGGCGACCTGTTGTTCGGCGGCGGCAAAATGGAATTCTGGAACCTCGGTTCCTGGCTTCTCGCCATCGTCGGCGGCCTGGTTGTCGCCGGAATCTACGGCTTCATCACCGGCAGGAGCAAGACCACATAACGACACTCACCACCGCTTAAGGCACCCAAGGTGCCGGATGGTGGAAATTACGACGGCGGGGGCCCACCGGAAGGTGGGCCCCCGCCTTTTGCGTTCAGGCCCGCTTCTGCGAACGCGCACTTGCGTAGAGGCACACCGTGGCCGCTGTGCCCACGTTCAGGCTTTCCGCGGAGCCGTAGACAGGAACGGCCACCCGGTGGTCGGCAAGCGACAGTTCGGCGTCCGACAAACCCTGGGCCTCGTTGCCGAACAACCACGCGGTGGGCTGCCCAAGATCATAGGCCGAGCCAGCGCCGGAAGCGCCCAGCCTCCGGGCGGCGTTTTCGTCCTGGAGCTGGTCAAGGTCCAGCTGGCCGTATCCGTCTGCGGCCAGGATGCCGATACCGTGTTCGCGGCAGGCGCTGGCCAGCTCTTCCAGGTCGGCGCCGAGGACCACGGGGAGGTGGAACAATGAGCCGGCGGTGGAGCGGACGGCCTTGGGGTTGTAGATATCCACGCTGGAGGCGGTCAGTACGACGGCGTCGGCCCCGGCAGCGTCGGCCGCCCGCAGGACGGTTCCCGCGTTGCCGGGATCCCGTACCTGGCACAGGACGGCGATCAGACCGGGCCCGGCGTCGAGCACTGCGTCAAGGGCCACGTCCACGAAGGCGCAAACGGCGATGATGCCTTGGGGATTGACGGTGTCCGCCATGGCGGCGAGCACCTCGTCCGTGGCGAGCCGGGCGTTGACACCGTCGGCCAGCTCCTCGAATTCGGGGTACCGGTCCAGGCAGGCTTCGCTGGCGAATACTTCGTGGACCACCCCGGGCTCCCCCGCCGCAATTCTTTTCTGATGCAGCACCAGGGCCTCCCGGACAGCCTGCGGCCCCTCAGCCAGGAACTGCCCGCGCTTTAAACGGGCCGGGCGCCCGGCAAGCTTTGCCACATCCCTCACCCGATCAGCTCGGGGGTTGGAGAGTGGAAAATCTTGCGGGCGCCCGGTTTCGTTCATATAAGAACTTTAGTGGCTGTTGCCACCAGTCCTTGAACTACCCAGAACGGGTGCTACTTGGCGGCCTCTTCGGCGGCAGGCTTCTTCGCAGCGGCCTTCTTGGCGGCAGGCTTCTTGGCAGCCTTGGCCTTCGGGGCGGCTTCAGCCGAGACGGCCGGCGCGGAAGTGTCAGCAGGCAGCGAGTCCTTGGCAACCTGCACCAGGGCGGCGAAAGCGTTGGCGTCGGAAACAGCCAGCTCGGCCAGCATACGGCGGTCAACCTCGACCTCAGCGGCCTTCAGGCCCTGGATCAGACGGTTGTAGGTCAGGCCGTTGGCGCGGGATGCAGCGTTGATGCGCTGGATCCACAGGCGGCGGAAGTCGCCCTTCTTCTTCTTGCGGTCACCGTAGCTGTACACAAACGAGTGCAGCAGCTGCTCTTTGGCCTTGCGGTACAGGCGTGAACGCTGTCCACGGTAGCCCTTTGCGCGTTCAAGGATAACCCGGCGCTTCTTGTGGGCGTTGACCGCCCTCTTCACACGTGCCACGTGCGTACTCCTTCAGAATTCTGATCCCAAGCGACTACTGCCGGAACAACCGGCTGGCCTGAGAAGCCTTTTTGGTAGTTGACCGCTGCCAGGTGGCGAGCTGTCAGAGAACTTGGAACTTAGATGCCGAGCATCTTCCGGATGACCTTGGCGTCGCCCTTGAAGACGATCTTGTCGCCGGCGAGGCGACGGGTCAGCCTGGAGGACTTGTGCTCGAGGTAGTGGCGGCGGTTTGCCTGCTGGCGGCGCAGCTTGCCGCTGCCGGTCAGCTTGAAGCGCTTCTTAGCACCACTGTGGGTCTTCATCTTCGGCATGGGAACCGATCTCCTTACGTATCCGCAGACATGTCTGCAGTCTTTCGTGCAGCCACCCCTGCGGGCGGCGTGCTGGTTGCTTGCTGCGCGCGGGCGATGCTGCGCGCAGCTTTGAACTAGTTGGTCTTCTTGGTGCCCGGCTTGGGAGCGGCCGGCCGTGCTGCAGGCTTGGGCGCAGCGGGCCGTGCTACCGGCTTGGGCGGCGAGGGCACTCCGGCCGGCTTCGGCGCCACGGGGGCGGCCGCTGCAGGCCTGGGCGCCTCAGGTGCCTTGGCCGCTGCAGGCTTGCTGACCGCAGGACGCGGCGCTGCCTTGGGGGCCTCGCGTTTCGGCGCTGCCTGCTTCGGAGCTTCCTGCTTCGGAGCTTCCTTGACCGGTGCCGCCTTGGGAGCTTCCTCGGCAGGGGCCTCCTGCTTCGGGGCTTCCTGCTTGGGAGCTTCCGTGGCCGGGGCCTCGGCTTCCGGTGCCGCAACCGCTTCGGCAGGTGCCTCGGCGCTGGCCGAGACCGGAGCGGCCTCAGTGCTGGCCTCGGGCGCTGCTTCTTCGGTGTTTACCGCGAAACCCTCAGGAAGCAGGTCCGCAAGGGACTGCGTCATAGCGGGCTGGTCGCGGCTGACGTCAACACGGCCGCTGGCCTTGGCTTCGTTCTGCGCCTTGGCTTCAGCGCGCTGCGTCGCACGGCGAGCTTCGGCCTTGGCCTCAGCCTTGTTCTTCAGCGGACCCACAACCATGACCATGTTGCGGCCGTCGATACGGGGGCTGGACTCGACAACGCCCACTTCGGCGACGTCGTCGGCGAAGCGCTGGAGCAGGCGGATGCCCATTTCCGGACGCTGCTGTTCGCGGCCGCGGAACTGGATCATGGCCTTGACCTTGTCCCCGGCGCCGAGGAAGCGGAGGGCGTGGCCGCGCTTGGTCTCGTAGTCGTGGGTGTCGATCTTCAGCCGGAAACGGATTTCCTTGAGAACCGTGTTGGTCTGGTTCTTCCGGGCCTCGCGTGCCTTGACAGCGGCTTCGTACTTGTACTTGCCGAAGTCCATCAGCTTGCACACCGGAGGCTTGGCCTGCGGTGCAACTTCAACGAGATCAAGGTCGGACTCGGCAGCCAAACGCAGGGCGTCCTCAATACGGACGATTCCTACCTGTTCACCTGCAGGGCCGACCAGCCGCACCTCGGGGACGCGGATACGCTCATTGATTCTTGGCTCGCTAATGTTAGAACTCCTGTGGTTGAGATGAGTATTCCACCGGCAAATAGAGAAGGCCCCCAATTGCCGGAGCAATCGAAGGCCTCGAAGATCGGATGTACGCCGCCTCCGGAGAGGCTGTACGCGTTCCTGGCAACTGACGCTGCCGTGGACCGCCCGACCAAGTACCCGGCAACCTTGGCTTCCGCGGAAATGACTTCCGGGAAAACGGCTGACGCGGGTGGGAGAGAACTCCGCTTGCAAACTGAAGTCGATTCTACAGACTGAAGCCCGGATACTGCACATTCGCAGTAGCTGGTTCCACATAGAAAAATAACGACATTCAGTCGGTCTGTGACAAGCTTACCAGTATGAGCACTTCAGACAGTAATTCACACGTTTTCGAGCCCGCCGCCGGTCAGCGGGACGGCCAGGAGCAGGTGTCGCAGCAGATCCGCGACATCTCCGAGGTCCCTGCCATCGAGGTCATCACCACCGCCGCTGTGCACCTCATGAGCGCGTCGGCCGTCAAGCTCGGCCTTGCCGCCGAGGAAAATGCCGAGGAGCTCAAGGACCTGGATGAGGCCCGTAAGCTGATCACCGCCCTGGCCGGACTCGTGACCGCCGCAGCGCCGGAGATTGGTTCCCAGCACGCCGGCCCGTTGCGCGACGGGCTGCGTTCCCTGCAGTTGGCGTTCCGCGAGGAGTCGATCATTCCGGACGCCCCCGGCAAGGGTCCGGGGGAAAAGTACACCGGGCCGGTTAACTAGGCACTTCAACGGGTCGCACGACGGCGGCGGGCGGACCAATCCGGTCCGCCCGCCGCCGTCGTCGTGTCTGTCCGGGAATTTAGCCGGCCTCGGCAACCACGCCGCGCCGGCGCCTCCGGTGCTGCAGCGCCAGGCCGAACAGGCAGAGCACAACCCCGGCAGCGCCCACCGAAACAAATCCGGCGGACGGCCCGATTCCGTCGATGAACACCCCCGCCAGGGGAGCGCCGAGGGCCACGCCGGCGGTGAGCGCGGACCCGTACCAGCCCATGGCCTCGCCGCGGCGGGCCTCCTCCACAAGGTCCGCCACCTTTTCCGACGCAGCGGACAGGACCGGAGCACACAGCAACCCGGGCAGCAACGACAGCAGGCACAGCGTCAGCGTGTCCCGGGCGAACCCCATCGGGATGGTGAGGGCGGCCATGCCGAGCAGGAGGAGAATCGGCGAAACCGGCCGGTGCATCGCGCCGTAGAGGAGGCCGCCGACCACGGAAGCCGCGCACCAGAAGAGAAAGACCAGCCCGATCTCCGCCTGATGCCCCCCGGTCTCCAATGCGGCAACGATCCCCACGTCCGTGCCGCTGAGCACCATGCCTGCCCCGGCGGCCACGGCGAAGACCGCCGCCACGGCTGCGGTAAACCAGGCGAAGTTGTGTGCCACCGTGTGCCGCAAGCCTGAGCGACGGAGCTCACCGGCCGCTACGGGAGCGAGTTCCGCCGCTGCTTCCTGCAGGTGCGCCGGAGACGCCGCGACGACCGCAACTTCCGCGCCTTCCTGCTGGTCCGTTTCGTATTCTTCATCCGGCGCCGCACTGCGGGTGGGCGGGTTGAACCGCATCAGGAAGAGTCCGGCCACGGACGTGCAGACGCCCACCACGGTCAGCCCGACAACCGAGTACCCGGCGGTGGCCACAATGGCGCCGGCGGCCGGGCCGAGCATAAAGACCAGTTCCGTGGAGATCGCATCCAGCGCGAATGCCGTCCGCCGCTGCTCGCCGCTTGCCAGCACGCCCAGGGACTGTCGCACCACGCTGAAGATGGGCAGCGTGAGGAGTCCCCCGACGAACACGAGCGCCAGCAGCCACTGGTAGGAAACATGCGGCACCACGGACCAGATGACAGTCTCCGAGACCACGGAAGGAATCAATGCCTTGCGAAGGCCTACGGTGTCCACCCGCCGCCCCCGCCACGGTGCACCGAGGGCGATGCCAATGGTCATCACCGCTGCCGCGGCCCCGGCGGCGGCATAACCCTCGCCCAGGGTCAGGACGATGTGCAGCGTCAGCAGCACTCCGGCCGCGGAGTGCGGAATGCGGGCTATCATTCCGACAGTCAGCAGACGCCTGATGGGCCTGACTGCCAAGAGCTCCTTGTAAAGAGCGAAATTCACGGGCTACGTCCTTCATCCTGTCGGAGGGAGGACCGGGGTGTGCCCCGCCTGCCGCCGGCTACTCTGCTACGCGCTGCAACTTTACCTCGATCGAGTCAACCCGCTCGGCGAAGACTGCATTCCGGGACCACTCGGCGTTAAGTCCTGCCACTAGCGCCTGGACGCCGGCCGCATCCAGGCCGTCTGCCAGGTACAACACCACCCGGAGCTCCGGGCCCGGACCGCCGCCCGGCACAATAGCGCCGCCGGCTGTTGCCGAGGCGACACCGCCTCCCGGCGCGAGTTCGACACGCCGCACGGGCGGGTAGCCGGCTGTTGCCTCCGCCATGGCGCGGGCAAGCTCGGGATCTGCGTAGGACGGCAGCCATTCCTGCTGCTGGGCGAGGGCCCAGACGGCCGGCCGGCGGACGACGAACGTGTACTCGGAGCCGGGGTCCAGGACCAGGAGTTCGGCACCTTCGGACACCGCGGACAGTGCCGCCCGGGCGGCATACACCGCCACCGGCCGGGCCTGCGGGTGCCACGCTTCCAGCGCCGCGGCCGACGTGAAGACGGGCATCGCCGTCCGCCCGTCCGGCGCCTTCAGCGTTACGAGCGCCATATCCGCTTGCTTATCCCCGTGGAGCTTGTCCCCGTGCTGCTGACCTTCCGGACCGGCCGGGTGTTCGCTCTCTTCGGCCAGCTGGGCAACGATCGGAACGAAAACCCGGGCGTTGGCCAGGGACGCCACCACGGCAGCTTCGTCGCCCGCGGCCGAGCGGAGAGCCGTGACGGCGGCGAGGAAACCGGCGTCGGCCGTGCCGTCGTCGTCCTCGAAGTTATGGATCTTCGCATCCTCGCCGGCGAGGCTGCGGCCCGCCCAGGGCTGCCCGGCGGAATCCGTGGCGCCGCCGGAGCCGGCCAGGGCGGCCGCGATGTGGCCGGGCAGTTCCCGGGAAGCTGGAGGTCGCTGTTCCATGATGGCTGCCTGCCTAGCGGCGGCCGGCTACATCCAGCGCTTCCGGCAGCGTGAACGCACCGGCGTAGAGCGCCTTGCCAACGATGGCGCCTTCAACGCCCAGGGGAACAAGGGAGCGCAGGACCTTGAGGTCTTCCAGGCTGGAGATGCCGCCCGAGGCCACCACCGGCTTACCCGTCTTTTCCACCATCTGGCGGAGCAGCTCAACGTTGGGGCCCTGCAGGGTGCCGTCCTTGGTGACGTCGGTGACCACATAGCGGGCGCAGCCGGCCTCTTCAAGGCGTGCCAGCACGTCCCAGAGGTCGCCGCCTTCCTTGGTCCAGCCACGGCCTGCCAGCGTGGTTCCGCGAACGTCGAGGCCGACGGCGATCTTGTCGCCAAAGCGGTCGATGGCGCGCGCCGTCCACTCCGGGTTTTCGAGGGCAGCGGTGCCAAGGTTCACGCGGGCAACGCCCAGGTCCAGGGCCTTTTCGAGCGACTCATCATCGCGCAGGCCGCCGGAAAGTTCCACCTTGATGTCCAGCCGGCCCACCACTTCGCGGAGCAGTTCCGCGTTCGAGCCGCGGCCGAAGGCGGCATCCAAGTCCACAAGGTGGACCCACTCGGCGCCCTGTTCCTGCCAGTTGAGCGCAGCTTCCAGCGGCGTGCCGTAGCTCGTCTCGCTGCCGGCTTCGCCCTGGACCAGGCGGACCGCCTGGCCGTTCACGACGTCGACGGCGGGCAGCAGTTCCAGTACGGGCAGCGGCGTTTCGGTGGTCATCTTCAGGTCCTCAGGTTGTAGTGAAGCTGCGTTGATCGGGAGGTTCGGGCCCGGCTAGCTGGCCGGCAGGGTAAGCAGGTAGGCGGCCAGCAGCGCCATTCCGGCCAGAATGTAGAAAACGATCTGGGTCCAGAGGGGCTTGTGCTGCTGCCTGAAGGACAACGCCCCGCCGACGAGCAGGCCGGCGAGGCCCATCAGGACGATCGACCACATCTAGGCGGCCGGTCCGGTACCGGCAGGGGCGGCTGCGGGGGCGGCACCCTGGCCGCGCCGCAGGCTGTTGACCCAGTTGCGGAGCAGCCGGGCGCCGGCGTCGCCGGACTTTTCCGGGTGGAACTGGGTGGCGCACAGCGGCCCGTTCTCCACGGCGGCGACGAACGGTGCGCCGTGCTCGGACCACGTGACGAGCGGGGCCGCCATGCGGGGCTGGATGACGTCAAAGTCCCAGTGCTGCACACCGTAGGAGTGGACAAAGTAGAAGCGTTCGTTTTCGACGCCCTCGAAGAGCCTGGATCCTTCCGGAACCTTCACGGTGTTCCAGCCCATGTGGGGCACCACTTCGGCAGGCAGCAGTTCAACTTTGCCGGGCCATTCCCCCATGCCCTCCGCTTCGGTGCCGTGCTCCACTCCGGCTTCGAAAAGCACTTGGAGGCCTACGCAGATGCCCAGGACGGGACGGCCGCCTGCGACGCGCCGGCCGATCATCCGGATGGCGTCCACTGCCTTGAGTTCGCGCATGACGGTTTCGAAGGCGCCGACCCCCGGCACCAGCAGTCCGTCGGCATTCAGTACGTCTTCCGGCTTGGCGCTGAGGATCACCTCGGCGCCTGCACGCTCCAGAGCCCGCACGGCTGAGCGGACGTTCCCGGAGCCGTAGTCCAGGACGGTGACAGTGGGCTTGCCCTCGGGAGACGCCGGCTTCGCATTCGCGGCAGGATCAAAAATAGCTCCGTCGCGAAGGACCGGGCCGGTCACAGTGCACCCTTGGTGGAGGGGATGCCCTCCACGCGGGGATCAGGTTCCACGGCTGCGCGCAACGCCCGCGCAAAAGCCTTGAACTGGGCCTCCACGATGTGGTGCGGATCCCGGCCCGCGATGACGTTCATGTGCAGGCAGATGCCGGCGTGCAGGGTGATGGCTTCGAACACGTGACGGGTCAGCGAACCCGTGAAGTGCCCGC
This sequence comes from Arthrobacter sp. SPG23, assembly GCF_000876655.1. GTDB lineage: Bacteria > Actinomycetota > Actinomycetes > Actinomycetales > Micrococcaceae > Arthrobacter. The sequence continues at coordinate 167,900 of NZ_JYCN01000014.1, read as the reverse complement.
CGATCAGGTGGTATTCCTGGCCCGCAGGCTCCCCGCCGTGCACCAGGTAGGGGCGTCCGGAGACGTCAACCACGGCGTGGGCCAGGGCTTCGTCCAGGGGCACCGTGGCTTCGCCGAAGCGGCGGATGCCGGCCTTGTTGCCCAGGGCTGTGCGAAGTACCTCGCCAAAGGTGATGGCTACGTCCTCCACGGTGTGGTGGACGTCGATGTGGATGTCGCCGGTAGCTTTGACCGTCATGTCGATGAGCGAGTGCTTGCACAACGCCGTCAGCATGTGGTCGTAGAACGGAACCGAGGTGCTGATGTCCGAGATGCCCGTGCCGTCAAGATTGATTTCGACGAGCACGGACGATTCGCTCGTGGAACGCTCCATGCGTGCGGTCCGGGCCTCGGCAGCAATGGATCCGGTGGTGCTCATGTGTTGTGTCCTTTGGATGTAAGGAGGAATTCCGTGTGGGTTCAGCGTCGTGGCAACCGGCTCCCAGGGGAACCGGGGGTCTGAGTCCAGTTTAGGCCGGGACGCTGGGCTGCCCGGTCAGGATCAGTTCCAGCGCCTCCAGGAAGGCTGTGGTTTCCGTCTCAGTGCCTGCGGTGACGCGTAGGTGCCCGGGGATGCCGACGTCCCGGATCAGGACCCCGCGGTCGAGCAGGCCCTGCCAGACCCCGTGCGGGTCCTCGAGCCCGCCGAAGAAGACGTAGTTGGAGTCGGACGCGGCGGGTTTGAGGCCCATCCTGGTGAGTTCCGTGACGATCCGGTCGCGCTGCCGCTTGATGTCTTCGACGTCGGCCATGAGCGCCTCGCGGTGCGTCAGGGCGGCCAGGGCAGTGGCCTGGGTGATGGCGGAGAGGTGGTAGGGCAGCCGCACCAACCGCAGCGCGTCAGCCACCTCAGGCGCGGCCGCCATGTACCCCAGACGCGCTCCGGCCAGGGCAAACGCCTTGCTCATGGTGCGGGACACGATCAGCCGCTCACGGCCCGGAAGAAGGGTCAGGGCGCTGGGCGTACCGTCGTGGGCAAATTCGTGGTAGGCCTCATCGACGATCACAACGGTCCGGCTTGCCTCGCCTGCGGCGTACACGGCCTCCACCACATCCAGTCCCAGCCCGGTGCCGGTGGGATTGTTGGGCGAGCACAGGAAGACGATGTTTGGCTGAAGTTCCCGGACCTGCCGCGCCGCCGACTCGGCACTGAGGCCATAGTCCTCTGCACGCTGGCCGACGATGTATTCAGTGTCGGTCCCGCTCGCCAGGAGGGGGTACATGGAGTACGTGGGCGGGAACCCGAGCGCGGTGCGCCCGGGCCCGCCGAACGCCTGCAGAATCTGCTGCAGCACTTCGTTGGACCCGTTGGCCGCCCAGATGTTTTCAGCCCCCAGGCCGTGGCCGAGGTACTCCGCCAGGCGTTCCCGGAGTTCGGTGAACTCACGGTCCGGGTAGCGGTTTAGTCCGGCGGCGGCTGCGGTGACGGCTTCGGAGATGGCCACGAGGACATCGGCAGGAACGCCATGGGTATTCTCGTTGACGTTGAGCAGGATGGGAACGTCCAGCTGCGGCGCACCGTACGGGGTAAGGCCACGCAGGTTGGTCCGGAGGGGAAGTCGGTTCAGGCGCTCTAGCTGGTCAGTCACTTCAACAGTTTAAGTGAGGGTGGCCGGGCCACTGAAACTGTGACGCCGCGGCCCCAGCCGACGGCCATCTCCCGGGCCTAGTTCGAGGGCACGAAGATCTGCTGGCCCGGCATGACCTTGCCGCCATCAAGGTTGTTCAGCTGGACGATGTCGGCCACAACATCGCGGGTGTCGCGTTCCGGCGCTACGGAGCCTGCGATCTCCCACAGGGACTGCCCCGGCTGAACCGTGACCGACACGGTGGGGGTCACTGAGAGCTCGGACGCGGAATCCGCCGCCTTCGCAGGCGAGTTCAAGAACCCGGCCAGCGAGATCAACAGCACCGTCAACAGGATCAGCGGCACGCCCACCAGGACGATGCGCCCCCTGCGCGTCAGGCGGAGTGGCGGCTGCGCAGACCTGACCTTCGCCGCTCTGGCGGCTTTCACCGCCGGACGCTCTTCCCAGTTGAAGCCCTGGATTCCCGACACGCCTGCTCCCTGCTCTGCGGACCGCGGGGACTCCGAAGTGTGATGGCCCCGGCCCTGATTGGCCGAACCCTTGTGACGCGAACCCTGAATAGCGCTTGTTGCTGACATGAACTGAGCCCTCCTGGACCTGACTGTGCCGCCCGGCATGTTCCTGAAGCTGCCACCCGCCCACCCGGTCTTCGAACATAGAACCGAATGGAGCTTGCGACTAGAACACATATTCGAACTTTGCTGGTTCCGTTCTAGCACTTATTAACGAACATTGTCGAGACTCACTAGAACAAATGTTTGAAAAAGCTGTGGGGCTGGCCTACGTTTGAGCTACAGAACAACCACTTCTGCAGTTGATCAGCAGGGTCTGACATTTTCAGGCCGGAAGTTCCCGGCAGCTGCAGCCACGGAGGCCGGGTGGAACGGAAAGGCGTTGGCGAACATGGCAGCACAAGCCACCGGCGGCAGGGCTACGCAGCGGAGCCAGCAGTCACCAGCGAAGCCGAAGGGCCTCACGGTGCGGCAGAAGAAGATTCTGGAAACGATCCAGCGGTCCGTCAATGACAACGGCTATCCGCCGTCGATGCGTGAAATCGGCGACACCGTGGGCCTGGCCAGCCTCTCCAGCGTCACCCACCAGCTTTCGCAGCTCGAGAAGCTGGGCTACCTCCGCCGCGACCCGAAGCGTCCGCGTGCCATGGAAGTCCTGATGCCGCTGACCCTGGACGAAGGAACCGCCAAAATCTCCGGTGTGGAGAAGCCTGCACGGCTGCGCACCGTTGGTGGACTGGCCGTCTCCGAGCTGGCCACCGCAACGGACACGGCCATGGTCCCGCTGGTCGGGCGGATCGCAGCAGGCGGCCCGATTCTGGCTGACCAGATGGTGGAGGACGTGATGCCGCTGCCAAGGCAACTGGTTGGCCACGGTGAGCTCTTTATGCTGAAAGTGACCGGCGACTCGATGATCGACGCGGCAATTTGCGACGGCGACTGGGTTGTGGTCCGCCGGCAGAGTGACGCGGTCAACGGCGACATCGTGGCCGCCCTGCTGGACGATGAAGCCACAGTCAAAACGTTCCGCCAACGGGACGGCCACACCTGGCTGCTGCCACAGAACACGCAGTACGAGCCCATCCTCGGCGACCACGCCAACATCATGGGCAAGGTTGTGTCGGTTCTCCGCTCGCTGTAGCCGCTGCCCGCCCGCGGCCGGGCAGCCGTCGTGACCGGATGACCGGGCGGCGCGCCCTGACAACTGTCGGCGTCAGCCGGCGGCAACCTCTGACGGAGCCTTTGCCAACCTCGACAGGGCGGCAACCGCAATCGCAGGATCGGTGGTGGGCCAGAACGGCGGCAGGGCAGCCCGCAGGAAGCCCCCGTAGCGTTCCGTGGACAGCCGGGAGTCAAGGACAGCCACAACGCCCTTGTCGCCCGTAGAGCGGATCAGCCGGCCGGCCCCCTGGGCGAGCCGGATCGCCGCGTGGGTGGCCGACACCGACATAAAGCCGTTGCCGCCCGCCTGGGCCACCGCCCGGGAACGCGCCGTCATCAGGGGATCGTCCGGCCGCGGGAACGGAATCCGGTCGATGACCACTAGCCGGCACGACCCGCCGGGAACGTCGACTCCCTGCCAGAGCGACATGGTGCCGAAAAGGCAGGTGTCCGGTTCGTCCGCAAACTGCCGCACCAGTGCTGTCATGGTGGATTCGCCCTGGCACAGGATGCTGACGTCCAGGCGCGGGCGCATGGCCTCTGCCGCCTCCTCCGCGGCCCGCCGCGACGAAAAGAGGCACAGTGCCCCGCCGCCGGACGCCCGGATCAGTTTCTCCAGCTCGTCCAGCGCTTCGGGTGACGTTCCGCGGCCGGGCTTCGGCAGGTGGCTGGCTACGTAGAGAATCCCCTGCTTGGGGTAGTCGAAGGGCGAGCCGACGTCCACACCGGTCCAGCTGGGTGCGCCCGGACCCACCAGCCCGAGCCCTCCTGCAGCCGGCTCGAAGGCGGATCCGATTGCGAGGGTGGCGGAGGTGAGGACGACTGTATGGCCGGCAAAGAGCCCGTCGCGCAGCTTCCCCGCCACGCTCAGCGGGGCGATGTTAATCAGCGCGGGGGCGGCGTCGTCCGGCTGGGAGTAGCCCTGTTGCGGATCAAACGTGCTGTTCCGCGAGAACCAGACCACCTCGCGGTTCTCCCGGGCGGCGATCAGGCGTTCACAGAGCTCGAGGATGACCATGAGGCGGGAGCGCGCAAGCTGGCGGCCGCCGTCGGCCGTGTTGGCGCTGTCCCCCTTCGAGTCGGAAAGGGCGGCCCGGCAGGCTTCCCGCAGCTGGTCCACGCAGTCAAGCTGTTCGTCGTTGAGGCCATTGGGCAGGAGCCCGCTGGGGACGCCGGCAATGGCCAGCTCAAGGTTGGCGGCTGCGTTATTGAGCGCGTCCACCGTGATTCCGGTATTCTTCCGGGCACCCGAAGCGGCGGCGTGGACCATCGCCACGGACAGCTGCCCGGAGACTGCTCCAGTTACCCGATCCTGCAGCTCGTGCGCCTCGTCCACCACCACGACGTCGTACTCGGGAAGCACCGCAAGGCCCTCGAAGGCGCTGACGGCCAGCATGGCATGGTTGGTGACCACGACATCTGCCTCAGCGGCGTCCTGACGGGCCAGTTCGCTGAAGCATTCGGCGGCCATGGGACATTTCTGCGCCCCCAGGCATTCCATCGACGTGACGGACACCTGCCGCCACGCACGGTCCGTCACACCCGGCATCAGTTCGTCCCGATCCCCCGTTGCGGTCTTCTCCGCCCACTCGCGGAGCCGGACCACTTCCTTGCCCAGCTGCGACGCCGGGCCGCCCAGGGAGGCGGCGAAGTGCGGGACGCTGGTGTCCTCGCCCAGCGAGAAGAGCTGCCCTTCGGACGGCTCCTCGGAGGGGAACCCGCCGTCGAGCTTGTGCCGGCAGACATAGTTTGCCCGGCCCTTGACGAGGGCCACCTTGACGGGCCGCTCCAACGCGGGAGTGATGGTTTCCAGCAGCCGCGGCAGGTCCCTGCCCACGATCTGGGTCTGCAGGGCCAGGGTTGCCGTGGACACCAGGGTGGGCTTGTCGCTGACCTGTGAATGGGCGATCAGCGGAATCAGGTACGCGAGTGACTTTCCGGTGCCGGTGCCGGCCTGCACCAGCAGGTGGTCGCCGCTGTCGATAGCGCGCGACACCTGCCGGGCCATCTCGTGCTGGCCGCTGCGGCTCTGTCCCCCCATGCCGGACACCGCCCGGTCGAGCAGTTCGATGACGAACTGCTCGCCGGCGGAACCGCTGGTTTCTCCGGCCCCGGGATCAGACATTGCTGATGAAGGATTCCAGTTCAGCGGCGAGCCCCTCGCGCACCATGACGAGGGCGCGTGTGCCCTCCTCTTCATGGTCCAGGCGAAGGATTTCAGCGTCCGTTTCGTGGAGTTTGCTGAGCAGGTCCCCGCGGTTGTAGGGAATCAGCAGTTCCATCTTGACGCTTGGCCTCGGGATGGATTCACTGATCGCCTTCAGGAGCTCGGCGATGCCCTGCCCGGTGCGGGCGGAAACCACCACATGGCGGGGTTCGCGCCGCTTGAGGCGTTCCACCACGAAGGGATCCGCGGCGTCGGCCTTGTTCAGCACAATGATTTCCGGAACCTTGCGGGCATCCACTTCGCTGAACACGGCCCGGACCGCTGCGATCTGGCCCTCCGGATCGGGATGCGAAACGTCCACCACGTGCAGGATGAGGTCCGAATCGGCCACTTCCTCGAGGGTGGAGCGGAATGCTTCCACCAGCTGCGTGGGAAGCGACCGGACGAAGCCCACGGTGTCAGCCAGGGTGTAGCCCAGGCCGTCCGCCGTCTCGGCCTTTCGGACCGTGGGATCCAACGTGGCGAACAGTGCGTTCTCCACCAGGACTCCGGCGTCGGTCAGCCGGTTCAGCAATGAGGACTTACCCGCGTTCGTGTAGCCCGCGATGGCCACTGAAGGCACGGAATTACGACGGCGGTTGGCCCGCTTGGTTTCCCGGGCCGGCTTCATCGCGGCGATTTCGCGCCGCAGCTTGGCCATCCTGGTACGGATCCGGCGCCGGTCCAGTTCGATCTTGGTTTCACCGGGACCGCGGGAGCCCATGCCGGCGCCTGCGCCGCCCACCTGGCCGCCGGCCTGGCGGGACATGGATTCGCCCCAGCCGCGCAGGCGCGGGAGCAGGTATTCAAGCTGCGCCAACTCTACTTGGGCCTTGCCTTCGCGGCTCTTGGCGTGCTGGGCGAAGATGTCCAGGATCAGGGCCGTGCGGTCAATGACCTTGACCTTCACGATGTCTTCAAGTCCGCGACGCTGTGAAGGTGCCAGCTCGGCATCCACCACCACGGTGTCGGCGCCGGTGGACATCACGATGTCCTTGAGCTCCTGGGCCTTGCCGGAGCCGAGGAAGGTACCGGGGTCGGGCTTGGCGCGGCGCTGGACGATGCCGTCGAGGACTTCCGAGCCGGCGGTTTCGGCCAACGCGGCAAGTTCGCGCAGCGAATTTTCCGCGTCGGCGAGGGTGCCCTCGGTCCAGAGGCCGGCCAGGACCACCCGCTCGAGGCGCAGCTGCCGGTACTCAACCTCGGTGACGTCTTCGAGTTCCGTGGAAAGGCCGGCCGTACGGCGCAGGGCCCGTCGTTCCTCGAGGTCCTGCTGGTCCCCGTCGAAGATGCTGTGTTCGCTGTCCTGGCGGGAAATCGCCTGGGCCGAGCCCAGAACTCCGCGCGGATTCTCAGGGGCGGATCCGGCGGCTCGGGCAGGGACATCCTTGGACAGAATCCGGTCGATGACAGCCTGGATTTCCTCAGGACTCATGTCCTGGGAGGCTGAATCTGATCCGGTATTGGGCTGGTTGGTCATGTTCTCCTTTGAAGATTCGACACTTTCAGAATAATGCTGATTGTTTGTCTGCGGGGCGGTATTCGCGCTGGGCTGACGACTATGGGTCATTCGGGCTCCTGGAGTGCCGGCGGCTGATGTGCAGCGGGCGGCGGTACGGGCGGTAAGTGAGGTGCCTGGGAGGCAGGCGGCCTTGCGGAGGGTGCGCCGGTCCCGAAGGGATGCGCAGGGTCAGATGATCAGCATTGCTGGACTCCAAGTAGGACGGGCGGGACGTCGTGCCGGAGAATCACGGCAGGACGGCGCACTGAGCGGAAGGTGTATACCTGCGTCGCTGCGGGACGGGCGGTGGCCCGTGCCGGCTACTCAAAGATCAAGAACATGGATTAAACACTAGCAGACCGGTCACCGTGCCCCGTTCGCGTCCTCGTTTCCCATCGGCGCGCGCGGCAACTAATCTGGCGAGTTATGGAGTCTGCACATTATTTCAGCGCCCAACCTGCCGGGCCGTTCACCCGCAAACCGCTCACCGTGGAACTTGCCGGTGAAACGCGCAGGCTGCAGACGTCCAGCGGCATCTTCAGCCCGGACGGTATCGACAAGGGAACTGCCGTACTTTTGGCCGACGTGCCGGCGCCTTCGCCCCAGGGCAACCTGCTGGACATCGGTTGCGGCTGGGGTCCGATTGCCCTGAGCATGGCCCTGCGGGCACCCCATTCGCAGGTCTACGCCGTGGACGTGAACGAGCGCTGTGTCGCATTGACGAACGAAAATGCCGGCCTGCTGGGCCTGAACAACGTGACGGCCAGCCTGCCGGACGACGTTGATCCCGGCCTCCGCTTCGACACGATCTGGTCGAATCCGCCCATCCGGATCGGCAAGGACGAGCTTCACTCCCTGCTGCTGCTGTGGCTCCCCCGGCTGGCTCCCGGCGGATCCGCCTGGCTGGTGGTCCAGAAGAACCTGGGGTCGGATTCGCTGCAACGCTGGTTGGGCGCCGAATTGGACAGCAGCTTCACCGTCACCCGGGAAAGCACGTCAAAGTCCTTCAGGATCCTCCGGGTCAGGAAAGCGTCCCGCTAGCGACGATCACTGCCGGGCCGCTGAGTTCCACGTGTTCGTGGCCTTCCGGCCCGGCAAAGAACTTAACGCCGACGACGCCGCCGGGCACCTTGACGTTCCAGGCGTCCGGAGCGCCCTGCCCGGCCCAGTGGCGGATGGCAACGGCGGCGGCGCAGGCGCCGGTGCCGCAGGACTGTGTCTCCCCCACACCGCGCTCGTGGACGCGCATGGTGATGGTCCCGACGCCGTCGTGGACCAGCGGCTCGGACGGGACGACAAACTCGACGTTGGTGCCGTTGGCCGGCTTCGGGTCCACGTGCGGTGCTTTGAACAGCTGGGTTGCCTCGAGCTCGCTGAGTTCCGCCAGGGCCACCACGGTGTGCGGGTTCCCCATGCTGACGGACAGGGCCGGTCGCGGCACTTCCAGGCCGTCGGCTGTGACGAGCGAGTCCATGGCCCGTGCCGTGGCCTCCCCCGGGAAAATGAATTCCCACGGGCCCATGTCCACGGCGTAGCCGTCGTCGGTCCGCACCACTGTCTTGGCGCCCGCGCGTGTTCCGATTGTCAGGGCATCGCCGGCGTCGAGGCGGACAAGGCCTTGGGCGACGAGGAAGTGCACGAACACCCGCACGCCGTTTCCGCACATTTCCGACAGGGATCCGTCGCCGTTGCGGTAGTCCATGAACCACTCGGCATCCGGGTGGACCGCCTGCAGCTCACGCCCTTCGGGGAGGAAACGCGAGGGCACGGCACGGATCAGCCCGTCGCCGCCGATGCCGCGGTGGCGGTCGCAGAGTTCCGCGACCTGCTCGGGGGCAATGGGCCAGGTGGCCTCGGGGTCGGCGACGAGCACGAAATCGTTGCCGGTGCCGTGGCCCTTGGAGAAGGCCAGGCCGCTCAGCCCCTGGAGTGTACGGTCAGGGGCGGGTGCAAGGGTTTCGTCCATGGTCCAAGGTTACCGTCACGGCGGGACGGGCCGGAAAAGAGTGCGGCGAATCACAGCGGACCCGGTGTCGCAGTACCCGGCATCCCTGCGGAGCTGGTGTTCAGCGGCAGACGCCCAGTGCCTTGGCCACCAGGTCCGGGTCCTGCCAGTCGAACCAGTGGATGCGGGGGTCCGCCCGGAACCAGGTCAGTTGCCTGCGGGCGAATTTCCGCGTGGCCATGATGGTGTCCTCCGCGGCCTGGCCGGCATCCCATTCGCCGTCGAGCACCTTCAGGAACTGGGAATAGCCCAGTGCGCGGGACGCGGTTTTGCCGTTCCTCAGCCCGGCGGCGTCCAGCCGCTCGACCTCGGCCTGGAGTCCGTTGGCGACCATGCCGTGAACGCGCTGCGCCAGCCTGTCTTTCAGTAGCTCGCGGTCAACCTGGAGCCCGATCTGGACCGCGGGCTGGTAGTACTCCCGGACGGGCATGAACGAGCTGAAAGGGCGCCCGGTCAGCTCGAAGACCTCCAGTGCGCGGACAACCCTGCGGGCGTCGCCCAGGCGGGCGGCAGAGACTGGATCTACTGCTTCGAGCCTGGTGCGCAGCGGCGCCAGGCCGGCGGTGTCGAGCTCGGTTTCAAGCCGGCGCCGGACGTCCGGATCCGTGCCGGGAAACTCGAGGACGTCCAGGGCGGCCCGGACGTACAGGCCCGACCCGCCGGCCAGGATGGCCCGTTTGCCCCGGGCGTGGATCTCCGTGATGGCAGCACGCGCGTCCCGCTGGAAATCGGAAACGCTGGCTTCTTCGGTGACGTCCAGCGTGTCCAGCAGGTGGTGCGGGACTCCCCGCTGCTCCTCCGCCGTGATCTTGGCTGTGCCGATGTCCATTCCGCGGTAGAACTGCATGGCGTCCGCATTGATGACTTCGCCGTCGAGTTCCAGCGCCAGCGCCACGGCGAGGTCCGACTTGCCGGATCCGGTGGGGCCAACCACCGCGATGACGGCGGGGACGTCCCGGGCGGGCGTCTGGGATCTGGCGGGCGTTTGCGGGTTGGCGTGCTCTCGCGGGTTGGCCATTGCCTAGCTGCGGCGGACGGGGAGGGCCGGCATGCCGAGGGACACGCCGCTTCTGCCGCCGTTCGCGCCGGTACCGCTGCCGGCTGCCGGAGCTCCGCAGGAGTCCGCCTGGGACCTGTCCCAGGCGTCACCGGCACGCGAGCGGCGCAGGGAATAGTCGTCCGCCGAGGCGGGATCGGCAACCAGGTGGAATGCGGCGGCCTCGGTGATGGTCACCGTGACGAGGTCGCCGGGGCGGGGCTTCTCCGCACCTTCCGGAACAGAGAAATGCACCAGGCGCTGATCCTGCGACCTGCCCGACAGGCGGTGTGTTTCCTCCGCCTTGCGGCCTGATTGTGCCGTGACCATGACTTCCACCCGGCGGCCCAGCTGGCGGGCGTTCTCCTCAGCGGCGATCCTGTCCTGCAGGGCCGTCAGGCGCTCGAAGCGCTCCTGGACCACGGCCTTGGGGAGCTGGTCCGGCAGGTCGGCTGCGGGCGTGCCGGGGCGCTTGGAGTACTGGAAAGTGAACGCCGTAGCAAAGCGCGATTTTTCGACGACATCCAGAGTGGCCTGGAAGTCCTCTTCAGTTTCGCCGGGGAAGCCCACGATGATGTCCGTGGAGATGGCCGCATGCGGAATCCGATCCCGGACCTTGTCCAGGATGCCGAGGAACTTGGTGGAGCGGTAGGAGCGCTTCATGTCCTTGAGGACCTTGTCCGAGCCCGATTGCAGCGGCATGTGGAGCTGCGGCATGACGTTCGGCGTTTCGGCCATGGCGTCGATGACATCGTCAGTGAACGCGGCGGGGTGCGGACTGGTGAACCGGACGCGCTCCAGTCCTTCGATTTCGCCGCAGGCACGGAGCAGTTTGGAGAAGGCCTGCCGGTCGCCGAATTCCACACCGTAGGAGTTCACGTTCTGGCCCAGGAGCGTGACTTCGATGGCGCCGTCATCCACCAGAGCCTGGATCTCGGCGAGGATGTCGCCCGGGCGGCGGTCCTTTTCCTTGCCGCGCAGGGCGGGAACGATGCAGAACGTGCACGTGTTGTTGCAACCCACTGAAATCGAGACCCAGCCCGAGTACACCGAGTCCCGTTTGGTGGGAAGGGTGGACGGGAAGACGTCCAGCGATTCCAGGATCTCCAGCTGGGCTTCGTTGTTGTGCCGGGCGCGGTCCAGGAGCGCGGGCAGGGCTCCGACGTTGTGGGTGCCGAACACGGCGTCCACCCACGGAGCCTTCTTCAGGATTGTTTCGCGGTCCTTCTGGGCCAGGCAGCCGCCCACAGCGATCTGCATGCCGGGGTTGGCCGCCTTGACCGGCGCGAGCATCCCCAGGTTGCCGTAGAGCTTGTTGTCAGCGTTTTCCCGGACAGCGCAGGTGTTGAACACCACCACATCGGCGTGATCCCCGGACGCCGGGACGTAGCCGGCATCTTCCAGCATGCCGGCCATACGTTCGGAGTCGTGCACGTTCATCTGGCAGCCGAAAGTACGCACCTGGTAGGTTCGCTGCCGGGCAGCTGCGGGTGCCGTGTCGGTGCTGGCTGAAGTGCTGGTGCCGGACGCTGGGGAGGGAATGGTCAAACTCACCTGTTAAGGGTACCGGTTCACAGGAATTCCGTTGCCGCCGGTTCGCCGGCGGCGTCGAGGACTTCCCCCACAATCCGGAAGGCCTGTGAGGGCTGGTACCCCTTACGCGCCAGCATGGAAGCCAGCCGACGGGTGACTTTGTCCCGCTCAGCCCGGTCCGTGAGGTCCGCTGAGGCCTTCAGCTTGCGTTCGACGAGTTGGCGCGCAGCCGACTCCTCCGCTTCGTCGCTGAGCTGCTCCAGGGCACGGGCAGCAATGTCCGGCTCGATGCCCTTGTCCGCCAGCTCGCGGCGCAGTGCTCCCTTGGCAAGCTTGCGGGTCTGGGACCTGCTCCGGACCCACATGTCAGCAAACTCCGAGTCATCGACCAGCCGGACCTCCTCAAACCGGTCCAGCACGGCCTCGGCCACGTCCTCCGGAACATTGCGTTCGGCGAGCTTGCGGGAAAGCTGCAGCCTGCTTTTGGGCGAATTGGTGAGTTGCCGCAGCACGATGGCCCGCGCCACCGAGGCCGGATCCGGCTCCGCGTCCTGTTCCGCCTGCGGCGCCGCACCCTGCTCCACGGAGAACCCGGCCCCGGACCGGCGTCTCCTAGAAGCCGTCAACGGCCTTGAGCTTCGGAGACTCTTCAGTTTCAGCGGCGGCGGGCTTCACGCCGACACCCAGCTTCTCCTTGATGAGGCGCTCCAGTTCTGCGGCAAGTTCCGGGTTGTCCCGGAGGAAGCGTCGGGAGTTCTCCATGCCCTGGCCCAGCTGGTCGCCGTCGTAGGTGAACCAGGAACCCGATTTCTTGATCAGGCCGTGCTCCACACCCATGTCGATAATGCCGCCCTCACGGGAGATGCCCTGACCGTAGATGATGTCGAATTCGGCGATCTTGAAGGGCGGAGCCATCTTGTTTTTGACGATTTTCGCCTTGGTGCGGTTGCCCACCGAGTCGGCACCTTCCTTCAGCGTCTGGATGCGGCGGACGTCGATACGGATGGAGGCGTAGAACTTCAGTGCCTTACCACCAGTGGTGGTCTCGGGTGATCCGAAGAAAACGCCGATCTTCTCGCGCAGCTGGTTGATGAAGATGGCAGTCGTCTTGGTCTGGCTCAACCGTCCGGTGATTTTACGCAGGGCCTGGCTCATCAGGCGGGCCTGGAGGCCGACGTGGCTGTCGCCCATGTCGCCTTCGATTTCCGCGCGGGGCACGAGGGCGGCCACGGAGTCGATGACGATGACATCGAGGGAACCCGAGCCGATCAGCATGTCCATGATTTCGAGGGCCTGTTCACCCGTATCCGGCTGCGAAACCAGCAGGGCGTCGGTATCGACACCCAGCTTGGCAGCGTATTCCGGATCCAGCGCGTGCTCGGCGTCGATGAAGGCGGCGATGCCACCCTGGCGCTGGGCATTTGCAACGGCATGCAGGGCAACGGTGGTCTTACCCGACGATTCCGGGCCGTAGATTTCCACGACGCGGCCGCGCGGCAGGCCGCCAATTCCTAGCGCAACGTCCAGGGCAATGGAGCCGGTGGGGATGACTTCGATGGGAGCACGTACTTCATCGCCCAGCCGCATGACGGAGCCTTTGCCGAACTGCTTGTCGATCTGGGCCAGCGCTGCATCGAGCGCCTTCTGACGATCCGGGGCTGCCGCCATGGTTCACACCTCTAGTTTTCTCGCTGTGGAGTGGCCTGAGCGGCCCTTTGTCTGTCATCACCGACGCTAACGGTACCCACCGACATTCTTGCCGGATGACATTGCGTATGTGGAAAAACGGTCTGAAAAAAGCATAGCCCGACCCGAACAGATATTCGAACAACCCGTCGGCGTGTCAGGCTGCGGACACTTAGTTTCGGGACGGCTTAATGTCCCTGCCGAGACGTCGATCAGCCGGGACATCCTGCACGTCGCACATCGCGAGCCATACCTGCCGCGGGGGAACACCCGCCGCCAGCGCCTGGTCCGCGGTCCGCCCGCCAACACCTGCCAGCACCAGCGAACTGCTGAGGACACGGGAGTACCCCGCACCGAACTCGTCGTCCATGAGCCGCCAAAAGTCGCTGATTCGCACGGATAAAGTCTCTCACGCCTGAGGCCAATAGAATGGTTGCCATGAGCAACCCAGCTGTGGAACCCGATGCCCCCGGCGCCACGGAAAACAGCGTCGACGCCGCCCTGCGAAACGTTGAGAACCAGATGAGCCTCTTCTGGCGCCGTGGACGATCCATCTCCCAGCAGTTGTCCCGGCAGGTCCACCCGGACATGGAACCGGCGGCCTATGGCCTTCTCACCGTCATCCGCGGGGAGGGCCCCATCAGGCTTACAGAACTCGCCTCCTGCATCGGAGTCGGCAAACCCTCGGTCAGCCGGCAGATCGCATTCCTTGAGAGCATCGGCCTCGTGTCGAAGGAAGCGGACCCGCTGGACGGCCGGGCCCAGACCATCCGGCTGACGCCCAAGGGCGAGGAGAAGATGCACCAGGTGCAGGATGCCCGGCGCGAGGTCTTCCGTGAGCGGCTCGGGGAATGGCCGGTAGAGGAATTGCAGACACTCGCCACCTACATGGCCAAGCTCAACGCGACCTATGAACGGGACGGATTCCCAAGGGACGAGACGAAATAAAGGCCTGACGGCCGGTGTGCGCACCCCGCGCCATACCGCCCACAAGCTCCGATACGCACGCCGAGGGGCCTCCGGCTTAGCCGAAGGCCCCTCGCGTCAACTGGAAAAACGAAAACCCTGACTTATGCGGGTCAGCGGGCGCCCGAGAGCAGCCCCTTGGCCAGTTCGTCAGACAGCTCAGTGTTAAGTTCGCGGTCAAGGTAACGCTGCGAGAATTCCTGCGGAACGGTGTCCGGAACAGCAACGCCCTCGGCGACGGCAACGCGGTCGCTGACTTCGCGGAGCATGCTGGACAACGGTACGTCCAGGGCCGAGCAGATCGAAGACAGCAGCTCCGAAGAGGCTTCCTTCTGGCCGCGCTCCACTTCACTCAGGTAACCCAGGGAGACCCGGGCACTGTGTGACACTTCGCGGAGGGTCCGGCCCTGACGCTGGCGAACGTCGCGCAGCACATCACCGATTTCGTGACGAAGAACTACCATCTTGCGCTCCTTCTGTTCGCTCTTGGCCTGATCGGCGAGGCCCACATCCTTCCAGCGGACAACGCCGTTTACGGATACGGGCTGCTTTACCATCTGTATCGCCTTGCTCCCTCGTACGTCAGGTCCGCCCTCATCAGGCGAACCGTAATTATTTATTCATCCTAGGCGCCTCACTGATTCGGAAGCGACACAATGTAACAACTATTAGGAATCAAATTTTGTTCCCGGCAACTTTACGCCGGGTAAGCCTCGGAAGATAGGGCCTCCAGCAGCCGCTCCAAAGCAGCAGCACACGCCTGGCCGCGGATGTCCGCGCGGTTTCCCTCGAAAACGTAACCGAACGACGTCGTGCCCTCCGCGGTGGCGACACCCACAAAAACCGTCCCCACGGATTTGCCGCCGTGCGGTTCCGGGCCCGCGACGCCCGTCGTGGACACGCCGATGTCTGCCCCGCAGACGCGTCGCGCCCCCTCGGCCATCGCCTTAGCGACGTCACCGTCCACGGATCCGACGGCGTCGAGCAGTTCGGCGGGAACGCCCAGGACGTCCGCCTTGACGGAATTCTGGTACGAAACCACGCCGCCCTGGAGCATGCCCGAGGCGCCGGGGGTGTCAGCGAGGACCGCCGCCACCATGCCCGCGGTCAGGGACTCGGCGGTGGCCACAGTCAGTCCCCGCGAGATGGCGCCGGTGACGGCCTGTTCAGCGATACGGTGCAAATTGCTCATGGCAGCTCTCCTTGGACGCGCTTGCTGGCTGCGCGCCGTCCGTTCGCCCGCAGCTTCAGCGCTTCGACGACATATTGGCCGCCGGTCCAGACGGTAATTGCCACGGCCGCCAGCATCACCAGGAAGGCCACCACGCCCAGCCACGGCGCCAGTGAGGCGAGCGGGACCACATACAGCAGGATCGCGACGGTCTGCACCACGGTCTTTAGCTTGCCGCCGCGTGACGCCGGGATGACGCCGTAGCGGATCACGAAGAACCGCAGTGCCGTGATCCCCCATTCGCGGGCCAGGATCAGGATGGTGATCCACCACGGCAGTTCGCCCAGCAGCGAGAGCATCACGAGGGCGGAACCGGTGAGGAGCTTGTCCGCGATCGGATCGGCAATCTTGCCGAAGTCGGTGATCAGTCCCCGGCTCCGGGCGATGTCGCCGTCGAGCTTGTCCGTGTAGATGGCAACCGCAAACGTCAAGGCAGCGGCCCAGCGCCAGAGGCCGTTCTGGCTGTGGAGCCCCGGCGCGTCCGCGATGAGGAACCAGACGAAGAACGGCACCAGGACAATCCGCAGCATCGTCAGGATGTTCGGAAGGTTCCAGATCCCGGAGGCGGAGCCTGAGCTGTTGGCTTCAGTGCTAGTCACTCTCCTAGGCTACCGTCCGGTGAGCGACCAGGCGTCTTCGGAGCCGTCTTCGTCGTCACCGTAGCCTCCCGTGCTGGCGTCGGCGCCGTCGTAGTACTCAACTTTCTGGGTTCGGTTGTCCAGGTCTGCGGCCACGAGATCCTCTGCGTAACCGCCCTGGGCGATGTTCGCGTTCGCGTTGTCGCTCAGCGCAGCGGTCTGGGAGTCCGGCGCGGCCGGGGCATCCTGGCCCTTCATGGCGGCGAGGACGGCGGCAAGGTCATCCGGCTTCACCAGCACGTCGCGGGCCTTGGAGCCTTCCGAGGGCCCCACCACTCCCCTGGATTCGAGCAGGTCCATCAGCCGGCCAGCCTTGGCGAAGCCGACACGCAGCTTGCGCTGGAGCATGGACGTCGAACCGAACTGGGTGGTGACTACAAGCTCGGTGGCCTGCAGCAGCACTTCGAGGTCGTCCCCGATGTCGTCGTCGATCTGCTTCTTCTGCGCCTCGGGGGCAACGTCGTCACGGTACACAGCTTTGAGCTGGCCCTTGACGTGCTCAACCACTTTGTGGATTTCCGATTCGGTGACCCAGGCGCCCTGCACACGCATTGCCTTGGAGGCGCCCATGGGCAGGAAGAGCGCGTCGCCCTGGCCGATGAGCTTTTCCGCGCCGGGCTGGTCCAGGACCACGCGGGAGTCGGTCACGGACGACGTGGCGAACGCCATGCGGGAGGGGACGTTGGCCTTGATCAGGCCGGTCACGACGTCGACGGAGGGCCGCTGAGTTGCCAGGACCAGGTGGATGCCGGCGGCACGGGCGAGCTGGGTGATGCGGACGATGGAATCTTCAACGTCGCGCGGGGCGACCATCATGAGGTCGGCGAGTTCGTCCACAATCACCAGCAGGTACGGGTACGGGCGGATGACGCGTTTGGAATCGACCGGCGGGTGGACTTTGCCGGCCCTGACGGCCTTGTTGAAGTCGTCGATGTGCTTGAAGCCGTAGTTGGCGAGGTCGTCGTAGCGGGCGTCCATCTCCCGGACCACCCACTGCAGGGCCTCGGCGGCCTTTTTGGGGTTGGTGATGATGGGCGTGATCAGGTGCGGGACGCCCTCGTACGCGGTGAGTTCCACGCGCTTGGGGTCCACCATGACCATCCGGACCTCGTCCGGCGTGGCGCGCATCAGGATCGAGGTGATCATGGAGTTCACAAAGGACGACTTACCGGCGCCGGTGGCACCAGCCACGAGCAGGTGGGGCATCTTGGCCAGGTTGGCGACGACGTAGCCGCCCTCCACGTCCTTGCCGACGCCCATGACCATCGGGTGGTCCGTGCGCCGGGCGTTCTGGCTGCGGAGCACATCGCCGAGGGAGACGGTCTCGCGGTCAGTGTTGGGGATCTCGATGCCGATGGCGGACTTGCCGGGGATGGGGCTGAGGATGCGGACGTCGCTGGAGGCGACGGCGTAGGAGATGTTCTTGGACAGCGCCGTGACGCGCTCCACCTTGGTGCCCGGGGAGAGTTCGATTTCATAGCGGGTGACGGTGGGGCCGCGGCTGAAGCCGGTGACCTGGGCGTCCACGTTGAACTGGTTGAGCGTTTCGGTGAGTGACGCCACGATGGCATCGTTCGCCTCCGTACGCTCCTTCGGGATGGAACCGGGGGTCAGTACGTCCGACGACGGCAGCGTGTAGGTGACGTCTCCGGCGAGGGAGAGCTGCTCCGTGCGCTGCGGGATCGGCGTGGGCGGCGGCGCGGGGGCAACGGGGCGTGAGGGCACTTGCGCAGCTGAAGCAACGGCGGCCGCACCTGCAGCGGGATTGAGTGACCCGGCTGCCACCATCCCCGGGGTCACCAGCGGGATGGCTTCGGTGGCGTTTTCGCCGGGCGCATCCTGCCCCTTGGTGCCCAGCCCCTGGGCTGCCTTGATCTTCTCGACGGCGATTTCGGCCTGGGTGGGCCGGCGCACGCCGGGCGCAGGGCGGGGCCCCTTGGCACCAGCCTTGGTGCCGTTGGCGCTGTCGGCTGCCTCGTCGTCGTCGATGACGGCATGTTCGAAGGCTTCGTCACCCACATACCCTTCGAGGCGGGGATCATTCTCCTGGTCCTTGCCGAACAGCCGGCCGCGCTTCTTCTTCTTGGGCGCGGCCTGGCCGGAGTTTTCGTAGAGGTAGCTGCGGTCGTGGACGTCGCCGGGTTCCTGCAGGTCGATGCCCATGAGGTGCTCATAGGCATCCTTGATCCGGCGGGGAATCGCGCCGAACGGCGTCGCGGTCACAATCAGGAGGGACGTGAAGGCCAGCAATCCGTACACCGCCACGGGCACCGCCGTGTGCAGGGCTGCCAGTGGAGAGGCGGCCAGGAAGCCGAGCATTCCGCCGGCCTGCCGCAGGCCGTCGAAACCGTCCGTTACGGTGGGCTGGCCACCGATGATGTGTGCCAGGCCGCAGCCGGCGAAGGTCATGATGAGGAAGCCGATGCCGATCCTGTTGTTGCCCCGCCCGTCCGACGGCTGGCGGAACAGCCGGAAGGCGCAGACGAAAAGCATCAGCGGCAGCAGCAGCGACATCCAGCCGAAAGTACCGTTGACGATCGCGAACACGGTGTCGGGGAACCATCCCTTGAAACCCCACCACGCGAAGGTGGCAACAAACACGCCCAGGGCGAGGTTGAAGAGGGCGGCCCCGTCCCGGCGGTCCTCGGGAGCAACGTCGCTGACGTCGTGGCCGATCCGGCGGACACCGCCGCCGACGACGTGACCGATTCCCAGCCACGCGCCTGCGGCCACCCGCACGAGCCACGGCTGACGGGGTTCGACGGCGGCCATCTGGCGGGTGCGTGCCGTGCCCGACGATCCTCCGGCCCGGCTGGTTTTGGACGCAGCGGAGCCGGAGCCCCTGCCCGCTGAGCTGCCTGGTTTGCCGCTTGAGTTGCCTCTAGGCGCGGAGGAGGTACGTGTCGCCATACCCGCCACGGTACCGGAAGCCGGGCCAAAAACCCCGGATTTCCGGGGCGGTCCGGGATGGGTGTTGCGGATGAAACGGCGGGAGCAAGGCGTTTCCGGAGGCTTCGGCCGGCTTAACGAGCGGGGCCCTCCCCGCAGGCAGCGGCCCGAAGGGCGTGCTTTCCTGCGGGGAGGGCCCCGTCTAACAATTCCGGGCTTACGCCTCGAGCACCACCGGAATGATCATGGGCTTGCGGCGAAGCTTGCGGTTGACCCAGGTGCCGACAACGCGGCGGACAACCTGCTGGAGCTGGTGCGTTGTGTGGTCCGTGTGGTTGAGCACGGCCTCTTCCAGCGCAGCATTGATCTTGGGAATGATTTCGTCGAAAACGGAATCATCTTCAGCCACCCCGCGGGCGTGGATTTCCGGTCCGGAGACCACCTTGCCGGTGGCGCGGTGGATCACGGTGATGATGGAGATGAAGCCTTCGTCGCCGAGGGTCTGGCGGTCCTTCAGGTCAGCTTCCGTCACTTCACCGACGCTGGAGCCGTCAACGTAGACGTAGCCCACCTCGACCTGGCCCACGACGTCGGCCTGGTGGTCGCGGAGGTCGATCACGGTGCCGTTGTCGGCCAGCAGGATGCTTTCGTCCGGCACGCCGGACTCCAGGGCGATCTTGCCGTTGGCGATCAGGTGCCGCGTCTCGCCGTGCACCGGCATGGCGTTCAGCGGTTCGAGGATGTTGTAGCAGTAGAGCAGTTCCCCGGCCGCGGCGTGGCCGGAGACGTGGACCTTGGCGTTGCCCTTGTGGATGACGTCGGCGCCGAGCTTGAGCAGGCCGTTGATGATGCGGAACACCGCGTTCTCGTTGCCCGGGATCAGGCTGGAGGCGAGGATCACAGTGTCGCCCTGGCCGACGACGACGCGGTGGTCACCGTTGGCCATGCGGGACAGGGCTGCCATCGGCTCGCCCTGGGAACCGGTGGACATCAGCACTACGCGGTTGTCCGGCAGGTTGTCGATGTTCTTGATGTCGACCAGGATGCCCGGGGGCACGTCGAGGTACCCGAGCTTCTCGGCGATGGCCATGTTGCGCACCATCGAGCGGCCCACGAAGGCCACCTTGCGGTTGTGGTTGGCGGCGGCGTCGAGGACCTGCTGGACACGGTGCACGTGCGAGGAGAAGGACGCAACGATCAGGCGCTTGGAGGCCTGGCCGAAGAGGCGGTCCAGGGTGGGGCCGATTTCTTTCTCGGCCGTGGTGAAGCCCGGCACGTCCGCGTTCGTGGAGTCCGACATGAACAGGTCCACGCCTTCTTCGCCCAGCTTGGCGAAATGGCGGAGGTCGGTGATGCGGCCGTCCAGCGGCAGCTGGTCCATCTTGAAGTCGCCGGTGTGCAGCACGGTGCCGCCGGAGGTGCGGAGGAACACGGCGAGGGCGTCAGGGATGGAGTGGTTGACGGCCACGAATTCGCATTCGAAGGGGCCGAACTTCTGGACCTGCCCCTCGGTGACGGTCTGCGTGATCGGCTTGATCCGGTGTTCCTGCAGCTTCGCCTCGATGAGGGCCAGCGTCAGCTGGGAGCCCACCAGGGGAATGTCGGCCCGCAGGCGCAGCAGGTACGGAACGGCGCCGATGTGGTCTTCGTGGCCGTGCGTGAGGACGACGGCGACGATGTCATCGAGGCGCTTCTCGATGTAGGAGAAATCGGGCAGGATCAGGTCGACGCCGGGCTGGGTCTCCTCAGGGAAGAGGACGCCGCAGTCGACGATGAGCAGCTTGCCGTCGATTTCGAAGACGGTCATGTTGCGGCCGATCTCCCCCAGGCCGCCAAGCGGAACGATCCGCAGGGTGTCCTTGAGCAGTTTCGGCGGCGTAACAAGGCCGGGAAGGGCGGTTTGGGTCATAGTGCACTACTTTCCGGGCGGAACAGGAATGGTCTTTGCCGATCAGGAAAAGACCATGCCTGCTTCCGCCAAATCCTCGCGGATGATTGCGATCTCAGCTTCGTCCGGCTCCACGAGGGGCAAACGGACAACCGAGTTGGGCAGGACTCCCTGCCATTTAAGAATCTGCTTGGCCGCAACGGCGCCCTGCACGCGGGTCATGGTGGCCCGGATGACAGGTTCAAGTTCAAAGTTAATCTTCCGGGCGGTGCCGAGATCGTTCGCGTTGACGGCGTCGATCAGCTCGCGGAACCGGCGCGTGGCGACGTGGGTGGTGACGCCCACGAGCCCGACGGCGCCCAGCGCCATCCACTGCAGGGTCAGTCCGTCGTCACCGGAGTAGAACAGGAGGTCAGTGTGGGCCATGACGCGCGTGGCGGCAGCGAAATCGGCCTTGGCGTCCTTGACTGCCACGATGTTCGGGTGCTCGGCGAGACGGATCATGGTCTCCGGAGCGATCTGGATCGAGGAACGGCCGGGGATGTCGTACAGCATCACGGGAACGTCGGTGGAGGAGGCGATGGTCTCAAAATGGGCGCGCACGCCGGCCTGGCTGGGCTTGTTGTAGTAGGGCGTGACGATCAACAGTCCGTCGACGCCAACCTCGGCTGCCTGCTTCGAAAGATGCACGGAGTGTGCGGTGTCGTTCGTTCCGGTGCCGGCGATGATCGCGGCGCGGCCGCCGACAGCGTCCTTCACGGCCCGGAACATGCCCACATTCTCCTCGTCGGTGAGGGTGGACGTTTCTCCCGTGGTTCCGGTGACAACGAGGCCGTCACAGCCGTCGTCGACGAGCTTTACGGCCAGTTCCGCCGCCTGCTGGTAGTCCACTTTGCCGTCCTCAGTGAACGGCGTGACCATGGCGGTCAGGAGGGTGCCAAAAGCAGGGATATTCGCGGAAGTTTCAGCCATAGGAAAAACGTTACCCTGTCCCCGCCTTGTTAGGACAATGGGGGCGGCGTGACGATCGTCAAATTCACAGCGCCGGCGTCACTTTTCGGTGCCACGGACCGGCGCCGGCTGCGCATGCTCCTGAGGCGACGCTTCCTGGCGGGGCGGCCCGCAATAGCGGCCCACGGCGTCTTCCCGGAGTGCCTCGGCCCAGGAGGCCAGCCGCTGGGCGGCCCGGACGTAGTGGAAGAGCTCTGTGGGCGTCAGCGCGTCGAGATCGCACTCGGAGAGCCTGCGTGCCAACTCGGCGCCGGGCGGCTGGGCGGACAGGGCCACGCCCTCGCTCCCCCACTGGACATCCTCGGCAGGGCTTCCGGCCACCAGCTGCCGAAAGAGATAATCCACCACTCCCGGGCTCATCGCCTTGAGCGGGCCCGAAGCAGTTCCGTGGTCCGGCGCGGTTCGGCGTTCTGGTGCCCGGCGTTCTGGGGCCCCGCGTTCTGGTGCGTTGTTCATGCAACGATGGTATTCGAACATATATTCGAATACAAGAGCCCGCAGGCCGGATATGAGACGATCGGCTCATGACCTCCCGTGGCACTGCTTCCCCCTCGCGGACTGCCAAAGGCACCAGCACAACAACGAGGCTTACCGGAATAGACGCGGCCCGGGGGCTGGCGCTTCTTGGCATGATGGCCACCCACCTGCTTCCCACGTTCGAAGCCGACGCGCAGCTGACGCCCACATGGATCGGCCTGACATTCTCGGGGCGGGCGGCCGCACTGTTCGCCGTCCTGGCGGGGGTCGGGCTTGCCCTGTCCACCGGAAAGCAGCGTCCGCCACAAGGCCGGGAACTGAGCGGCGCACGCCGCGGCATAGCGCTCCGGGCATTGGTGATTGCCGTCGTCGGACTCTTCCTGGGCGGGCTGGATGTCAACGTCGCGGTGATCCTGGTCCACTACTCAGTGTTGTTCCTGTGCGTCCTGCCGTTCATCGGCCTCGGCATCAGGCCGCTTTGCGCGTGGGCCGCCGGCTGGGTGTTGCTTTCCCCTGTCCTGGCCTACCTGCTGCGTCCGTGGCTCCTGGCGCCTTCACCGCCGCTGCAGCTGCACCACAACCCCGGCTGGGAAGACCTCGTCACGCCGGGCCGCCTGCTGGGCGACATCTTCCTGACCGGGTACTATCCCGTCCTGCAGTGGTTAAGCTACCTGCTGATCGGGCTGGTGATCGGCCGGCTGGCACTGACGAAGGCGGCTGTCCAGGTGACGTTGCTGGCCGGCGGCGCAGTGGTGGCCGTGCTGGCCAAATGGCTGGGCGGGCTGGCGATGAATGAGTGGGGCGGCAAGGAAGCGCTGCAGGCCCGGCTGGCGGACCCCCGCTACCCGCTGGACAGCCTCCTGCAGGTCAACCTTGCCGGGGTGGAGCAATCGGGCTCATGGTGGTGGCTGGCAACCAGCGCACCGCACTCGGGCACAACACTGGATCTGCTCCACACTTCCGCCGTGGCCGCCGCCGTGGTGGGCGCCTGCCTGCTGCTGGGGAGGCTGGGCGAATGGCTCAGCCTGGACCTGCTGCTGCCACTGCGGGGCGCCGGTGCCATGACCCTCAGCCTCTACACGGCGCACGTGTGCCTGGTGGCCGCACTGTACCTGCAGCCGTTGCCCGCCGGGTGGACCCCGGAAGGCGTGTATGCGGCCCAGGCGCTGACCGCCGTCCTCATCGGAGGGTCCTTCGCGGCACTCAACTGGCGGGGACCGCTGGAGTGGGTGGCCCACGCCGCCAGCGAGGTGGGCCGGTACCAGCGGGCAGGGATCCGCTAGGCGGGCTTGTTACCCTCGCGGAACAGCTTCAGGGCATCGCGCATGGAGGCCCTGGCGCGCTTGCGGTCCCCCGCGGCGTCATAGGCGCAGCTGAGCCGGAACCATGAGCGCCAGTCGTCCGGCGCTTCCTCGGCCTCGGTCCGGTACTTCTCAAACTCGGCATCTGCCGACTCCCGCACAATCCGCCCGGCAGGTGTGCGCTGCAGGTTGTCAACCGGCAACCCGCCTTCGGCCTCGAGGACCTTGGCCATCTGTTCCGTCCGGGCGCCGAACAGCAGTTCACGCACCAGGGCCCAGGCTCCGATGACCGGCAGGACCAGGTAGGCGGCACCAATGGCCTTGGCCACGGGGTTGGGGTCGGCGAGGAGCAGGACGGACCGCTGGAAGGACACCACCAGGTAGAAAACCAGCAGCAGCGTCACCGCGCCGACCCAGATCTTGGTGCGGTTCTTCTTCAGGCCGGCGAGGACGTTGCCCATGGCCGTCAGACTCCGAGGTCCAGGTAGCCGTCCAGGCCCACGGTCAGTCCCGGGTGGCCGGCGACGTTCCGCACTCCCAGCAGCACCCCCGGCATGAAGGACGCCCGGTCGAAGGAGTCGTGGCGCAGGGTCAGCTGCTCCCCCGGTCCGCCGAGCAGTACTTCCTGGTGGGCCACCAGACCGCGGAGGCGCACGCTGTGCACGCGGATACCGTCCACATCGCAGCCTCGGGCGCCGGCAAGTTCGGAGGTGGTGGCGTCCGGACTGGCACCGACGCCGGCGGCGGCGCGTTCAGCGGCTATCAACTGCGCGGTGCGGACAGCGGTGCCGGAGGGCGCGTCAACCTTGTCCGGGTGGTGCAGCTCGATGACCTCCACGGACTCGAAGTACTTGGCCGCCTTGGCGGCGAAAGCGGACGCCAGGACGGAGCCGAGCGCGAAGTTGGGGGCAATGAGGACGCCAACCCGGGCGTTGCGGCCCAATAGTTCCTCAAGCCCGCCAAGCCTGGCTGCGTCCCAGCCGGTGGTGCCGACGACGGCGTGCATGCCGTTTTCGACTGCGAAGCGGACGTTCGCCTCGGTGCTTTCGGGGACGGTCAGGTCCACCACAATCCGGGCGCCGACGTTGACCAGCTCGTCGAGGGAATCACCGCGTCCGAGGGCCGCTACAAGCTTCATGTCGGGGGCCGCTTCAACGGCTTTCACGGCCTCGGCGCCCATGCGCCCGTTCGCGCCCAGGACGGCGACGGCAAGTTGTTCGGTCATGGCCTTAACCCTACCGTCGGGCCGCCCGCGCCGATGAACCGGGACGGGACGTTAACCGCCGCCCCGCGGTCCTCAAGCTCCGGCAACGATGGTCCTAGGCTCCGGCCCCGACCCATTCGACGGTCCCGTCGCTGAAGAACTGTTCCTTCCAGATGGGCACCTGGGCCTTGACACGGTCCACGAGCTCCGAGCACACCTCGAACGCCTGGCCGCGGTGTGACGCGGAGACGGCGCACACCAGGGCGGGGTCTCCGATTTCCAGCATGCCCACGCGGTGCGCGGCCCAGATCCGTACCGTTTCGCCGCCGTCGCCGGCATGTTCGGCGACGAGTTGCGCAACGACGTCGGCCATCACCTGGTGGGCGGTGGGATGCGCACTGTAGCTGAGCCGCTCAACCGGCTTGCCGCCGTCGTGGTTCCTGACCACGCCGCTGAAGCTGACCACGGCACCGGCGGTGTCCGATTCCACCGCGGCAAATGCCTGGGCCACGGAGATGGGCTCGGCGCTCAGCACCGCGTTGACGATCTCGAATCCGGATTCAGTGGCCTTGTCAGTGCTCATGGCTGCCTTCCAACTGGTCGCAAAGGTGGCTGATGACCGGATCCAGCACACTCAGGCCGTCCATGACGCCTTTGGGTGATCCGGGAAGATTGACAATGAAAGTGCGTCCGGCCACGCCCGCGTGTCCGCGGCTCAACATGGCCATGGGTGTCTTGGCCAGTCCCGCCTGCCTGATGCCCTCCATGATCCCCGGAATTACGCGGTCCAGCAGGGGAACCGTCATCTCCGGGGTCAGGTCATCGGGGCTCAGCCCGGTACCGCCGCTGGTGATGATCACGGCGGGCTGCTGCGTCAGGAGGGCGCGCAGCGCGGCGCCCACGGGCTCGCCGTCGGGCACCACCATGGCCGGGAACGTCTCGAAGCCGTGCTCCGTCAGCCAATCGGTGATCACCGGCCCGGTTTCGTCGCGGTAGATGCCCGCCGCCGCCCGGTTGGAGGCAATCACGACGCCGGCCTTCCGGCCGGTGGCCTCTCCATGGCGGTGTGGTTCGGGCTGCTGTCCAAAGGTGCTCATGCTGTCCAGTCCCCGCTCTTGCCGCCGCTTTTGGCCAGCACCCTGATGTCGGTCAATACGGCATGCTTGTCGACTGCCTTGATCATGTCGTACACGCTGAGGGCCGCCACCGACGCTGCGGTGAGCGCTTCCATTTCGACGCCGGTCACGCCGCGGGTCTTGACCGTTGCCAGTACCGAGACGGCATCCCGGCCCAGTTCGAAGTCAACAGTGACCTTGGAGATGGGCAGCGGGTGGCACAGCGGGATGAGCTCGGGGGTCTTCTTCGCCGCCATGATCCCGGCAACGCGGGCCACAGCCAGGGCGTCGCCCTTCGGCAGGTCCCCCGCGCCCAGGAGGGCGAGAACCTCCTCGGTGGTGCGGACCGTGGCGGTGGCCGTGGCCTCCCGCGTGGTCTCGGCTTTGCCGGAAACATCAACCATCTGCGCTGTTCCGTCCCGGCGCAGATGCGTCAGCCCGGCAGCGTTGTCTTCATTGTTCACAGCGTCCATACTTCCACTTCTGCGCCCGCGGCGAGCGCGGAAGTCCCCACCGGGACGTGGATCAGGGCGTTGGAATTGGCCAGGGCATGAACCAGGTGCGAGCCTGCGCCGCCTTCAAGCCGTACCTTACCGTCCGGAAAGAGGGTGCCGCGCCGGAGCTGGTGCTTCCCCGCGGGTGATTCCAGCGGCTCCGCCAGCCTGGCCAGCACGGCCGGCCGCGGCGCCGGTGACCCGAACAACTCGCCGAGGACCGGGCGCAGGAACATTTCGAAGGAGACCAGGCAGCTGACCGGGTTGCCCGGGAAACCCACAAACGGGACGCCGTCGAACCGGCCGATCCCCTGGGGTCCCCCGGGCTGCATGGCCACGTGCAGGAATTCCACGTCCTGTCCCGCAGCCGCCTGCCTGACCACTTCGTAGGCGCCCTTGCTGACACCGCCCGTGGTGACGATCAGGTCCACTTGCGGGGCGTGCTCCCGGAGCATGGCCGTGAGCTCATCCGGACTGTCCGTGGAGATCGCTGCCCGCAGGACATCCAGCCCGGCCTGGCGCATGGCTGCTTCCAGGAGCGTGCCGTTGGCGTCATAGATCTTGCCGGGTTCCAGCGGACTGCCGGGCTCCACCACTTCATCCCCCGTGGTGGCGAGGAGCACTGTCAGTTTCCGGTGCACCGTGACCCGTGTGATGCCCAGGGCCGCCAGGAGCCCCAGCTGGCCCGGGCCCAGGAACGTTCCGGCGGCGAGCGCCAGCTCCCCGGCCCGGATATCGCTGCCCGCGTACCGGACGTAGGTTCCTGACGCTGTTGCCGGAAGCCGGACCGTGGCCGCCGTTCCGGGCTCCGGGAAAGAGTCCGGAACCGCCCTCTCAACAGGTACGACGGCGTCGGCTCCGGGAGGAATCATGGCTCCGGTCATGATCGGGGCGGCCGTGCCCGGTTCCAGCGCCGCTGCGGGAGCACCGGCCGGGATGGGCGCCACCACTGTCAGGTCCGTCCCGCCGTCGGGAATGTCCGAGCTGCGGACCGCGAAGCCGTCCATTTGGGAGTTCGCAAACGGCGGCAGGTCCACGGGAGCCGGGATGTCCGCCGTGAGCCCGCGTCCCAGGGCCGCCTGGAGCGGCAACTCTTCGGTACGGCCGGGGCCGCTGAGGTCCGCGAGGAGCTCCCGTACTGCTTCGCGGTGGACTTCCACAGAGCGGGCCTGATGGCCGTTGTCGGTGCGGTGCATGCGTTCCTTACCTCGGGTCCGGGCGTGCTGTGTCGGGGTGCTGCTGTGCCTGCATTCGCGGCGCCGGGCTTACTGCGGTCCAGCCCTGAGGGGCACCGGCCCGCTACGGCGTCACGTCAACTCTAATGGTGTGGAATCCGGTAGCGCCGTCCGGGGCAACCCGGGACGCCTTTTCGATCTGCGGCACGCCATTGAGGTCCGTGGCCCGGACCTGGACCTCATACTGCCCGGGCGTCAGGGGCAGTGACAACTGCCACTGGTACCAGGTGTCCCGGGAGATGCCGGGAGCAAGCTCCGCCGTCTGCCATGCGCCGCGGTTGACGCGGAGTTCCACCGTGCCGATTCCGGTGTGCTGGGCCCAGGCGACGCCGCCGAAGGCCACCGTTCCGGCGCGCATCGGGCGCCCGGAGCGCGGAACGTCGATGCGGGACGACGTCTTGATGGGCCCGCGTTCACTCCAGCCGCGGGGAGTCCAGTACCCGACGTCGTCTGCGAACCGGGTCACTTTCAGTTCAGTGAGCCATTTGGTGGCGGAGACGTAGCCGTACAGGCCGGGAACGACGAGCCGCACCGGGAAGCCATGCTCCAGCGGCAACGGTTCGCCGTTCATGCCGACGGCGATGAGCGCGTCCCGTGTGTCCGTCAATGCTTCGAGAGGTGTGCCGGCCGTCCAGCCGTCCTTGCTGCGGGACAGCACCATGTCCGCCCCGTTCTGCGGCCCTGCCAGGGCCAGCAGCTCCCGGACCGGCCAGCCCAGCCACAGCGCGTTGCCGATGAGGTCCCCTCCCACTTCGTTGGAGACGCAGGCGATGGTCACATGGCGTTCAGTCATGGGCTTCGAGAGCAGCGTGGCGAAATCGAGCTCGATGTCCCGTTCCACCATGCCCGTGACCCTGAGGACCCAGGAGTCCGGATCCACCGCCGGAACAGTGAGGGCAGTGTCGATCCGGTAGAAGTCACGGTTGGGCGTCACCAGCGGACTGATGCCGTCCAGCCCCAGCCCGGCTCCCGCCGGAACCGGCGGAGCCGGGGAAACCGCGGCGGGCAGCGCGAGCTTGCTCCGGAATTCGCTGACTCCGGCCGCGGCGCCACGCAGGGCGACAGCAAGCGCGCCGCCAACGGCCGCGAAGACAGCGCTTCCGCCAAGTGCCTGCAGGAACCGGCGCCGGCCCGGTCCCGGCTGCGTTTCTGGGGCTTGCCCTGCCGTACTCCATTCCCGGAGGCGTGACATCAGCCAGCGCAGCGCCAGGATTCCTATGCCGGCCGCCAGCAGGGGAAGCACAACGGCATTGCCGGTTGCCTGGGCCCGGCCAAGGACCGCCGCCAGGCCGGCCGCGCCGAATACGGCGATGACCGCGAACCCGGCAAAGCGGCGGCGCCATTCCAGCAGGCCGGCGAGCGCCGCGAGCCCGGCCATCGCCAGTCCCATACCCACGAGAAGCGCCAGCTTGTCCGCAGTGCCAAACACTGAGACGGCCCAGTCCTTGACAGCCGGCGGGACAGCATCGATCACGGCACCGCCAACGCCCGTCATCGGCGAAAGCGCCGGGCTCACGAGGGCAGCGGCGAGTTCGCCGGCCACCACCCCGGCGGCCACGGCCACAACGCCGGCGGCGGCTGCCCACCGGCCGGATGCGTGGAGGCGGTTGCCAGCGGGGACCTCGGTTGGGACGTCGGTTGGGACGTCGGCTGGCAATTTCCCGGACACCCTTCCGGGTTCGTTAGTGTCCACGGGGCACCTTCGCTTCCGGATCGTTGTGGCTTGCCGGCCCGCGAGGGCGCGGGGCCTCCGCCAGGTGCTCCGGATCCTCGGCGGGCAGGCGAAGGGAAAAACGGCAGCCGCCGTCGACATTTTCCACCGTCACGCTGCCGTCATGGGCCCGGACGATTCCGGCCACCATGCTGAGCCCGATCCCGGCGCCGCTGTAACCCGGCGCCTCCGGCTCGGCTCCGGACACGCCCATGCCGCCGGAGCGGCCGCGCGCGGGGTTCTTCTTCTGCCATCCGGTGTCGAAGAGGTGCCGGATGTCCTCCGGTGCAATGCCGCCGCAGCCGTCCGTCACTGAAATCACAGAGTCCTGCCCTTCCCGGCCGACTTCCACGGTCACGCCGGAGCCGGGCTTGCTGTACAGGATGGCGTTCAGCACGACGTTGCGGACCGCGCGTCCCAGCGACGGACCGTCCGCGAGGGCCAGGCACTCACGGACACCGCCGCCGTCGAGCGTTATCTGCCTGCGGGCAGCAAGCGGAGCAAGGTCCGCGATTGCGTCGCTGGCGAGGTCGTAGAGATCCAGGGGCTCGGCTGTGAGCCGCAGGGTGCCTGCCTGGATTTTGGACAGCTCCAGGAGGTCGTTGACCATGACGGCCATCTGGTCCGTCTGGCTGATGATCTTGCGGTAGTAGCCGTTGACGTCGGCGGCCATTCCGTCTTCAAGCGCCTCGGCCATGGCGCGCATGCTGGCCAGCGGCGTGCGGAGGTCGTGCGAAATCCAGCTGACGAGTTCCCGGCGTGAATTTTCGACGGCGGCCTCCCGCTCGCGGGATTCGGCCAGCATGCGGCTGCTGCGTTCCAGTTCATCCGCCAGTTCCGAGAGCTCGGAGCTCATGAGCGGTGCCGGCAGGCCCGGGTTTTCGCCGCGCCCGATGCTCCGTGCGGCCGCTGCGAGCAGCCTGGCGTTGCGGGAAACCCGCGCCCCGAGGACCAGGGAGATGGCCAGCGCCACCGCCGAGGCGATGGCCAGGACGTACCACATGACCTCCAGGTCCCGGGCGGAAATCACCATCGCATTGAACGCGCTCACCATGCCGGCGGTCAGGACCGCGACGGTGGACAGCACCACCACGCAGATCTGGACGGCCAGGGACGTCCGGCGAAGCGGTCTGAGCAGCAGCAGCGACCCTGCCCCGATGACGACGGCCCAGAGCAGCGCCCACGCCACGATCGCGAGAAGCTCAGCTGTTTGCACCGGTAGCCCCGTCCGGAGTGTCCAGCCGGTAGCCCACGCCCCACACTGTCTTCAGGAGCCCCGGCCGGGTGGGGTCAGCCTCGATCTTCTCGCGCAGCCGCCGGACGTGGACGGTGACCGTGGACAGGTCCCCGAAGTCCCAGCCCCACACGGCTTTGATCAGTTCCTCACGGCTGAACACCTGGTTGGGGCGGCGCAGCAGGAACGCCAGCAGGTCGAACTCCCGGATGGTCAGCGCGAGGGGTGTTCCGTGGTGCGACACAGTCCGGGCTGCCGGGTTGAGCTCGAACCCGGCGACCTCCACCGCAGGTTCAGGGCTGAACTCCTGGACGCTGCGGCGCAGCACCGATCGCACCCGGAGCACCAGTTCGCGGGGCGAGAAAGGCTTGGTGATGTAATCGTCCGCGCCGACCTCCAGCCCCAGGATCCTGTCATCCTCCGTCCCGAGGGCGGTCAGCATAATGACGGGCACGCTCGTCGTCTGGCGGAGCCTGCGGCACACTTCCACGCCGTCCAGCCCGGGCAGCATGCGGTCCAGCAGAACGAGGTCAGGGTTCCGCTCGGCGGCGAGGCGCAGGGCGGTGAACCCGTCCGCTGCCAGGTCCACCTGGAAGCCGGCCTGCACGAGGTAGTCACGGACCACGCCGGCGATGGTTTGTTCGTCTTCGACGAGGAGTATCCGCCGGTTTCCGACTGCGGCCTGGACCGGCGCCGGCTGGGACTTGTTCACTCCTCCAGCATAGGTTCGGGGCAGGGGCCCGGCACGGCTTTGCCGCCGCCCGGGGCGATCCGTAGGGATTCCGTAAGATCCGCGGATGTCACAGGCGTGATGGTTGGCCCCAACGTGGCGTAGCCTGAATTTATGACTGTTCAGCTTGGTATGCCGCAACCCCGGGAGGGGGCCGGTTCCGCCCCGGCAGCAGCACCGCCGCCATCGCGTCCGGCGGGCCTGCCCGCGGGCCTGATGGACCGTTACGGGCGCCGGGCCACGGACATGAGGCTGTCGCTGACGGACAAGTGCAACCTGCGCTGCACGTACTGCATGCCGGCCGAAGGCCTTGAATGGCTGGCCAAGCAGGCCGTGATGTCCGCCGAGGAAATCGTCAGGATCGTGCGGATCGGCGTCGACATGCTGGGCGTGCGCGAACTGCGCCTCACCGGCGGCGAACCGCTGGTCCGGGCCGACCTGCTCGACATCATTTCCGCCCTGCGGCAGGCACACCCGGAGCTGCCGATTTCCATGACCACCAACGCCGTCGGGTTGGACAAGAAGGCGGCCGGCCTCAAGGCTGCCGGGCTGTCGCGGATCAACGTTTCGCTCGATTCGCTGCACGAGGAAACGTTTACCAAGCTGACCCGGCGGCCCTTCCTGGACAAGGTCCTGGCCGGCGTGGACGCCGCCTGGGCTGCTGGACTCGGCCCCGTAAAGCTCAACGCGGTCCTGATGCGGGGAATTAACGACGCCGAGTCCCCGTCGCTGCTGGCGTGGGCACTGGACCGCGGCTACGAGCTCCGCTTCATCGAGCAGATGCCGCTCGACGCGGACCACGGCTGGACCCGCCGGAACATGATTACCGCGGCCGAGATCCGCGAGCTGCTGTCCGTCGACTACGTGCTCAGTACGGATCCGAGGGACCGCGACGGCGCGCCGGCCGAACGCTTCGAAGTACGACGTCGGGTCCCGGGTTCCGACGAGGCCACCGGCCCCGTGCTGGGAACAGTGGGGATCATTGCCTCCGTCACCGAACCCTTCTGCTCGGATTGCCGCCGCACCCGGATCACGGCCGAGGGCAAGATCATGAGCTGCCTTTTCTCGCGTGAGGAAGTCGATCTCCTGGGGCTGCTGCGCGAAGGCGCCACGGATGAGCAGCTCGCCGAACGCTGGCAGGACGCCATGTGGATCAAGCCGAAAGCCCACGGCATGGACCATGTCGGTTTGGACGCTCCGGACTTCGTCCAGCCGGACCGCAGCATGAGCGCCATCGGAGGCTAAAGCATTGAACGTACGTTATTTCGCTGCCGCGCGCGCCGCGGCAGGCGTGGAAGAAGAACGCTTTGAGCTTCCCGCCGGCTCCACCATGGAGGCACTGTTGAGCGCCGTGCTCGACGTCGACCGCCCGGTTCCGCCCGCAGGCACCCCGCCGCTCGCGCGGCTGCTTTCGCGAAGCAGTTTCCTGCTCAACGAAGTGGCCGTGCGCGACCGGTCCGTGGTCTTGGAGCCGGACGACGTGGTGGACGTGCTGCCGCCTTTCGCCGGCGGCTAGGCAGCCTGGAAGTTCTTACGACGGCGGGTTCTCACGAGGGCGGGCCGCCCCGCGCCGTGCCGAGGGCCAAAGCCATCAAGGAATTCCTGCTCCGCACCCCGCAGGCAGCAAAAACCAGCTTGAACTGGTCCTGCACCGTGTAAGCGCTGATCCCGAGGGCCGCCGCCAGCGCTCCGGTGTCCAGTCCGCCCGCGGCGGCGGGGGCCGCTCATGTCCGTTCGCGCTCAACACCGGGACCGTAAGTGTCCGTTCGGGCTGTCAGGTGCGGCGGCAAACGGAGGTCATGAACGGAGCGAAGCCTGAATCGCCGGCCAGGCGGACCTCTGACGTGTGCGTCAGCACGCCGTCGTCCACCCGGAAGGTATGCCGGGACGTGTCCCTGCCGTTCTGGCGTTCCACGGTGAGTACTCCGCCGTGCCAGCTACACCGGATCGGCGCTTCCCGCGGCAGTCCCACGCTGTCCACGTGGTACCAGACCGTGTCCGCGTGGTCTGCGTCCATGGTGAACATGCCATGCCGCTCAAAGCGGATTCCGTCGGTTTCGGTGTGCCGGTAGCTTTGCAGCACCGCGTAGCCGCCGGCGGCCTTGGTGAACGTCACTTCGGCCGCTGCCGTCCTGGCGGGCCTGCGGGACGTGGCCTCTATGCGCGTAGTCCCTGTCCAGTGCCCGAGGAAGGCTCCCAGCTCTTCCTGCGCACTGCCCGGGTGCGGACGGTCCATTGCTCCTCCAGTGTGTCCCCGGGTTCATCATCACGCCGCTGCGTTGGGATGTCCAGCACGGAGTCGCCCGGCTCAGGGGTCCGGTTTAGAGGCCGAAGGTTTCGCCTTCCTCGAACGGACCCACCACCGTCACCGTTCGCGGTGCCGCCGCAAGCTCCTGCGCCAGGTCCCGAACCTGCTCTACCGTGACGCTCTTGATCTGCCGGAGCGTCTCCTCGATGTCCTGGTATTCGCCGGACACCAGCTCGGCCCGGCCCAGCCTCGACATCCGCGATCCGGTGTCTTCGAGCGCCAGCACAATCCCGCCGCAGAGCTGGCCCACGGCCTTCCTGAGTTCGTCCTCGGAAATGCCGTGACCCGCCAGCTTGTCCAGTTCGACACCCAGCAGCTCGATGACCTGGCGGACCTTCGACGGGGTGCAGCCCGCGTACATCCCGAAATAGCCCGCGTCGGCATAGGACGAGGCGAAGGAATACGTGGAGTACACCAGGCCCCGTTTCTCCCGGACTTCCTGGAACAGGCGTGAGGACATGCCTCCGCCCAGCACGGCGTTGAGCACGCTCATGACATAGCGGCGTCCGTCCGTTGCGACGATCGTGGGGCAGCCCATGATGATGTTTGCCTGCTCGACGGGCCGCTTGACCACGTGGAGTCCGGCGGTGCCGGTGATGTCGGCCCGTTCGGTGGAGCGCCGCTCCACCGGTGCCGCCCCGGGCTCCAGTGCCCAGCCCGCCTGGTGAAGGGCATCCACCACGAGTCCGCAGACGACGTCGTGGTCCAGTCCGCCGGCGGCAGTGATGACCAGCTCGTCCGGACGGTAGTACCGGCGGTAATGGTCCCAGACGGAATCGCGGGCAACGGCCCGGATGGCTTCCGGGGTCCCGCCGATCGGGCGGCCCAGCGGATGCGTTCCCAGCACCGCGGCGACAAAGTGCTCGTGCGCGACGTCCGTGGGGTCGTCGCTGTCCATCGCGATTTCCTCCAGGATGACGTCGCGTTCCTGCTCCATCTCCTGCGGGTCCAGGACTGCGCCGGTGATCATGTCCGCGATGACGTCGATGGCCATCGGGAGGTCGGTATCCAGGACCCGGGCAAAGTAGCAGGTGCTTTCCTTGGCAGTAGCGGCGTTGGACTCCCCGCCCACCTCATCGAAGGCGGACGCGATTTCCAGTGCGGTGCGCCGCTTGGTGCCTTTGAACAGCAGGTGCTCCAGGAAATGGGTGGACCCGTGTTGCCCGTGGGCTTCGTCCCGTGAACCCACGCCGACCCAGAAGCCGATGGTCGCGGACCGCTGGCCCGGCATGGCCTCCGTCAGTACACGTACGCCTCCCGGAAGCACGGACCGGCGGACAACGGACCCGCCGTCGGCTCCGTGGATCAGGGTGTCTCCAGGGTGGTTCTGCTCGAGCGGCAGGGGTACGACAGTCATCAAGGCCTTTCAGGAAAACGGTGCCAAATCTGCCTGCAATCGTACCAGCGGACCACTACCGCCATGCCCGTGGAAATGGCAATTCAATCGGGCGGCTTAACAGCGGCGGGGCCGGTGGAAGTTCCACCGGCCCCGCCGTCGTGCTGGTACTACAAAGTGCGCTGCAGGCTACTCTGCGGCCGCCTCGGCGACCTCGGCGCTTTCAGCGCCTTCTTCCTCGGCGATGACCGGGGAGAGGGACAGCTTTCCGCGGTCGTCGATCTTGGTGATCTCCACCTGGATCTTCTGGCCCACGGAGACGACGTCCTCGACGTTGTCAACGCGCTTGCCGCCGGCGATCTTGCGCAGCTCGGAGATGTGCAACAGGCCGTCCTTGCCCGGGGTGAGGGAAATGAAGGCACCGAAGGTGGTGGTCTTGACGACCGTACCCAGGTAGCGCTCTCCGATTTCCGGAACCTGCGGGTTGGCGATGGCGTTGATCGCGGAGCGTGCGGCGTCGGCGGACGGGCCGTTGGTGGCGCCGATGTAAACGGTGCCGTCGTCCTCAATGGAGATGTCCGCGCCGGTGTCTTCCTGGATCTGGTTGATCATCTTGCCCTTGGGCCCAATGACCTCGCCGATCTTGTCCACGGGAATCTTGACCGCGATGACGCGCGGAGCGAACTCGGAGAGTTCGTCCGGGGTGTCGATCGCGGAGTTGATGACCTCGAGGATGTGCAGGCGTGCTTCGCGGGCCTGCTTCAGGGCGGCAGCCAGGACGGAGGCCGGGATGCCGTCGAGCTTCGTGTCCAGCTGGATGGCCGTGACGAACTCGGAGGTACCGGCGACCTTGAAGTCCATGTCACCGAAGGCATCTTCGGCGCCGAGGATATCGGTCAGTGCTGCGTAGCGGGTCTGGCCGTCAACCTGGTCGGAAACCAGGCCCATGGCGATACCTGCAACGGCCGCCTTCAGCGGCACACCTGCATTGAGCATCGACAGCGTGGAGGCGCAGACGGAACCCATCGACGTCGAACCGTTGGAGCTGAGTGCCTCAGATACCTGACGGATGGCGTAGGGGAATTCCTCGCGGGACGGCAGGACGGGCACGAGTGCCCGCTCGGCCAGGGCACCGTGGCCGATTTCGCGGCGCTTGGGCGAACCCACGCGGCCGGTTTCACCGGTGGAGTACGGCGGGAAGTTGTAGTTGTGCATGTAGCGCTTGCGCGTTACCGGGGACAGCGAGTCGATCTGCTGTTCCATCTTCAGCATGTTCAGCGTGGTGACACCCATGATCTGGGTCTCGCCGCGTTCGAAGATGGCCGAACCGTGAACGCGGGGCAGAACCTCGACCTCGGCGGTGAGCTGGCGGATGTCCGTCAGGCCGCGGCCGTCGATGCGGATCTGGTCCTTCAGGATGCGCTGGCGCACAACGTGCTTGGTCACCGAGCGGAAAGCTGCGGACAGTTCCTTCTCGCGTCCCTCGAACTGGCCGGCGAGCGACGAAGTGACGTCGTCCTTGAGCTGGTCCGAAGCGGTGTCGCGCTCCTGCTTGTCAGCAATCTGGAAGACAGCAGCCAGCTTCTCGGCGGCAGCGGCTTCAACAGCGGCGTAGGCGTCGTCTTCGTAGTCGAGGAAGACCGGGAATTCGACGGTCGGCTTGGCGGCGCGGGCGGCGAGGTCTGCCTGGGCGTCGCACAGTGCCTTGATGAACGGCTTGGCAGCTTCGAGGCCTTCGGAAACAACCTCTTCGGTGGGAGCGGTGGCGCCCTGTTCCTTGATGAGGTTCCAGGAGTTGTCCGTGGCTTCGGCTTCAACCATCATGATGGCGACGTCGTCACCGGCAACACGGCCGGCAACGACCATGTTGAACACGGAGTTCTCGAGCTGGGAGTGCTTCGGGAAAGCAACCCACTGCGAGCCGTTCTCGTCAGAAACGAGGGCAACGCGGACGCCGCCGATCGGGCCGGAGAAGGGCAGGCCGGAGAGCTGGGTGGACATCGACGAGGCGTTGATGGCCACGACGTCGTAAAGCTCGTCCGGGTTGATCGCCAGGACGGTGACGACGATCTGGACCTCATTGCGCAGGCCCTTGATGAAGGCCGGACGCAGCGGGCGGTCCATGAGGCGGCAAGCCAGGATGGCTTCGGTGGACGGGCGGCCTTCGCGGCGGAAGAACGAGCCCGGGATGCGGCCGGCGGCGTACATGCGCTCTTCGACGTCAACGGTCAGCGGGAAGAAGTCGAAGCCTTCACGCGGGTGCTTGCCTGCGGTGGTAGCGGACAGCAGCGCGGTGTCTTCGTCGATGTACACCATGGCTGCGCCGGCTGCCTGCTTGGCAAGGCGGCCGGTTTCGAAGCGGATTACACGCTTGCCGAAGCGGCCATTGTCAATAACGGCTTCTGAGAACTGGATTTCGGGACCCTCCAAGAGAGTCACCTCCGTTTCTTGGTTAACGGAAGTCCAGCCGCATCAACCCAGTCCAGCATCTGTCTACTGGCCTGCACTGCACCCGGTCATCGATCGAGACCCACGGGCCGGGCTTCATTCTTCGAAGCCGTTCCCGGGAATCACTACCGAGGACCGCGAATGCGTGATGCGGTTGATCCTCCTGTTTAGTTTTGTTTGAAGAAGGCGGCCCTTTCCGTCACGGAAGGGGCCGCCCCTCGGGTCTGACTAGCGGCGCAGGCCGAGGCGCTCGATGAGCGCACGGTAGCGGTTGATGTCAGTGTTCTTCAGGTAGGTGAGCATGCGCTTGCGACGACCAACCATGGCCAGCAGACCGCGCTGGGTGTGGAAGTCGTGCTTGTGCTCCTTCATGTGCTCAGTGAGATCCTTGATCCGCTGAGTGAGGACTGCAACCTGGACCTCCGGTGAACCGGTGTCGCCTTCGGACGTTGCGAAATCCTTGATGATGGACTGCTTTACAGCGGCGTCAAGTGCCACAATAACTCCTAGAGATGTGCCGTGAGGCCCGAATCAGTAACTCACTGCCGGGTGTGCCTGCGCCTGAGATCCCCGCTAATTCGGGAATTCCTGCACATAACAAGAGCCAGCCGCCACGGACTGCAGCCGGATCCAACGTTTAGTTTACCGGCCCGGCTACAATCTTGTCGAAACACGCCGTGCAACCTGGCTGCTGTGGGCCGGCCGGCTAGTGGCGTGCCAGCAGATCACGGACGGCGGCGACGCCGCGGTAGACCTCCATGAAAGAGGTGCTGAGCGGCGAGAGCCCGATCCGGATCCCGTGCGGGGCCCTGAAATCCGGGATGACATCCTGCGCCCAGAGCTGGGCCGTCATCTCCCGGAAGTCCGGATGGTCCACGGTGATGTGGCTCCCCCGGCGCTCCGGATCCCGCGGCGTTGCCAGCAGGACGCCCGCCGGGGCAAGCCAGGCATCATGGAGCTCGAGCGCGAATGCCGTGAGCTTCCGTGATTTTTCCCGGAGTGCGGACATGCCGGCTTCTTCGATCAGGTCCAGCGTGCCCTGCATGGCGATCATCCCGAAAATTGCCGGCGTTCCGCTGAGGAAGCCGCGGATCCCGGGAGCCGGTTCATAGCCGGCCGCCATTTCGAACGCGTCCTTGCGGCCCATCCAGCCCCAGATCGGCTGGCTCAGCCCCGGGAGGTGCCGGGAGTTGATGTAGGCGAAGGCCGGCGAGCCCGGCCCCCCGTTGAGGTATTTGTAGGTGCAGCCCGCGGCGAAGTCAACGCCGGCGGCATCCAGTGCGATTTCCACCGAGCCGGCGGAATGGCACAGGTCCCACACCACCAGCGCACCGGCGTCGTGCACTGCCTCAGTGATCGCCGGCAGGTCGGCGAGATAGCCGGAGCGGTAGGCGATCTGGCTGAGGACCACGACGGCGGTGGCCGGTCCAACCGCCTCGCGCACCTGCTCGACGGTCACCCCGGCGTTGGGATCGGCCTCGATCCAGCGCAGTGTCAGCCCTTCTTCCCGGGCGATGCCTTCGAGGAGGTAACGGTCCGTGGGGAAGTTGTCCGTGTCCAGCACGATTTCGGTCCTGGCGGGGTCCTTGACCGCGGCGAGTGCGGCGCGGATCAGTTTGTAGAGGACAACCGTGGTGGAGTCGGCGATGATCGTCTGCCCTGGCGCGGCACCGAGCACCGCCCTGCCCAGCTGGTCGCCGATGGTTTCCGGCAGCCGGAGCCATTCCTCATCCCAGCCGCGGATCAGCCGGCCTCCCCAGCTGTGGTGAATGAAGCTGTTGATGTCCGTGGCGGTCCGCTTGAGCGGACGGCCCAGGGAGTTCCCGTCGAGGTAGCACAGATCGGTGTCCGTTCCGATGAACTGGTCGCGGTAGCCCGCCAGCGGGTCTGCGGCGTCAAGTCCGACGGCGCGCTGCCGCAGGGCGTCTTGAGTCTCTTGAACCGTGGTCACTGGCCAATCTCCGTTCGGACGGCGAAAAGTTCGGGGAAGAACGTCAGTTCCAGGGCCTTCTGCAGGAACGCGGCGCCGCTGGATCCTCCGGTGCCGGCCTTCATGCCGATGGTCCGCTGCACCGTCCGCAGGTGCCGGAACCGCCACAGCTGGAAGTTGTCTTCCAGGTCCACCAGTTCCTCGCACGCCTCGTAGGCACCCCAGTTGTCGGACGCGTTTTCGTAGATGTGCTTGAACACCGGCACCAGTTCGGGGCAGAACTGGTGCGCCTTGGTGACGTCGCGTTCCAGCAGGGACGCCGGGATGTCGAAGCCCTGCCGGTCGAGGTAGGCGAGGAACTCGTCGTAAATGCTTGGCGCTTCGAGGACGGTGCTCAGTTGCTGGTACGCCTCAGGATCGGATTCGAACACCGGAAGCATCTTGCGGTTCTTGTTGCCGAGGACGAATTCCACCGCCCGGTACTGGCTGGACTGGAACCCGGACGAGTTGCCCAGGAAGCCGCGGAACTGGGAATACTCGGTGGGTGTCAGGGTGGCCAGCACCGACCACTGCTCGGTCAGGGTCTTCTGGATGTGTTTGACGCGCGCAATTGCTTTCAGGGCAGAGCCAAGATCGTCGCTGCGGAGCCAGGCCGCGGCGCTGCGCAGCTCGTGGAGGACCAGCTTCAGCCACAGCTCGGTGGTCTGGTGCTGGATGATGAAGAGCAGTTCGTCGTGGTGTTCAGGATCACTGACGGGTTGCTGCGCGCTGAGCAGCGTGGGTAGTTGCAGGTACGACGCGTAGCTCATCCGTGAACTGAAATCCCGGACGATGTCCTTTTCCAGTTTCCTCGTGTTCTTCTCAACGGACACAGCGGCGCCTTCCTTGCCAGTGGCTGGGGTCAGCGCCGGAACAGGATGTCGTGGGCCTGGACGACGTCCAGGCGCATCTGTTCAACGAGCGCCTCCGGCCCACGGTACGCCACCATGCCCCGCAGCCGGGCCACGAACTCCACAACTACTGTCTGGCCGTACAGATCGAAGTTTTCAACCGGTTCTTCCGGGCGGTCAATAACGTGCGCCTCAACCTGCCTGCTGACCCCGTCGAACGTGGGGTTGGAGCCCACGGAGATGGCCGCCGGCCATCTGGTGCCGGCCTGGTCCACGAGCCAGCCGGCGTAGATGCCGTCAGCCGGGATGTAGCCGCTGGCTTCGGAGGCCAGGTTGGCGGTGGGGAATCCGAGTGCGCGGCCGCGGGCGGCGCCGTGGACAACCTCACCGCGCATCCGGTGCGGTCTGCCCAGCACGGCAGCGGCCGTGCTGACGTCGCCGTCCCGCAAGGACTCCCGAACCCAGGTGGACGAACACCGGCGGTCAGTGCCGCCGTCGTCGTGGATGGGGAAGCCTTCGGAACCGAACTCGCTGATGACCTGCACGGCAAAGCCGAACTTCTCCCCCAGCTCCTGCATGGTGGACAGGTCGCCGGAGTTGCCGCGGCCAAAGCGTGCGTCATGGCCGATCACCACGTGGCCGGCTTTGAGGCTGCCGACGAGGATCCCGGCCACGAATTCTTCCGGCGTCAGACTGGCAAGCTCAAGGGAGTACTTCATCACCAGGACGGCATCCAGGCCCAGCTCCCCGAGGGCGACGAGCTTGTCCTCGAGGCCCATGATGAGCTCGGGGGCGGACTCAGGCCGGTGTACCTGCGCCGGGTGGGGATCGAACGTCACCGCTACAGCACGCGCACCATTGAGTCGCGCTGTGCGGATGAGCTGGGAAAGCACCTGCTGGTGCCCGCGGTGTACGCCGTCGAAATTGCCAAACGTGACAACGGTAGGGCCGAAGTCCGCGGGGACCTCGGACGGATCGTTCCAGATGTGGACCATCAACCTCGCCTTTTACTGCCTGCCATTGACTCGTCCGGAGAGCCGCCGGCCCCCGGAACTCTCTAAGATTACCCGCAATTGCCCGCCGCAACCGACGCCGCGGCCGGCCCCGACCCCCGCCCTTCCGCGGGTCTGTGTCCCCGACTAGGATGCAAGGGCAGCACCCGGCGGCGCAGCTGCGCGCCGAAGCCAACGATGCCCGCGGCCCCGCGCCGGGCTGAAGGAGAGCGCCATGACAGACATCCGCGAGATCTTGGACCAGGTACCCGTTGACCAGATTGCCGGTCTTCTGGGCACGGACAGGGAGACCGCCCGGGCCGCCGTCGAAGCTGCGGTGCCCACCCTCCTCGCCGGCATGCAGAGCAACGTGCAGGCGCCCGAGGGAGCAGCGTCCCTTGAATCAGCGCTGGCCCAACACCAGAACGGGCTCGTGGACGGCGGCGTGGACGCCGCACAGGTGGATACAGCCGACGGCGAGAAGATTGTCAGCCATGTTTTCGGCGGGCAACAGGACCAGGTGGCAAACCAGCTCGCGGGCACTGCCAACCTGGGCGGCGTGGGCGGCGACCTCGTCCGGAAGCTTCTCCCAATTCTGGCGCCCATCGTGATGTCCTACCTCGCCAACAAAATTCTCGGCGGACGGAATGCACAGGCGGGAGGCGGAGCAGCGGGCGACGCGGCCGGCGGCCCCGGCGGCATCGACCTCGGCAGCATCCTGGGTGGCATTCTTGGCGGCGCTTCACAAGGCGGTGCGGGCGCCCAGGGAGGTCTGGGAGACATCCTCGGCGGCATTTTGGGAGGGGGCCCGCAGGGGGGCCAGCAGTCCCGCGATGCGGTCGTCCCGGAGCCCAGGACCGAAAGGGCGCCGCAACCCCCCACCGGACCACTCGGTCAGCCGATTCCGCAGGGCGGTGCGCCCGTACCAGGCGAGGTGGTCGACGTCGATCTTCCCGGCGACGGTGCCGGTAACGGCTCCCAGGACCGCCCAGACGAGAAAAAGAACGACGGCGGCGGCCTCGGCGGGCTGTTGGGCGGACTCTTCGGCAAAAAGTAGCTGTCCTGACTCGAACTTCTAGCGGTGCGGGCGGCCGGAACCTTCGGCAGCATCCCCGGGACCTGAAGCGGCTGTTGCGACCCCCGCCAGCCAGTCGTCGAGGTCCCGGGGCCTGCGAAACGCCATCACCGGCGGCATGTCCGGGCTGGCCTGCCATTCCTTGAAAACACGTTTCTTCCTGGCAAATGAGTTGAAGTGCCAGTAGAAGATCGAGTCCCTCGCACATAGCCTCGCGAGCGTTTCGACGTTTCCATTGCAGACGGGCTGCCTGGTAATCACTCGTCGCAGCGATCGGCGCACGAGCCTGGCCAGGGACAGCCACCGGGGATAATCCAACGCGACAACCAGTTCCGCCCGGGGTACAACGATGTCGCGCCAGACACCATAGGCGCTGTCCAGCACCCAGCGCTCGCGTGCCGCAACTTCGCCCGCGAGCTGCCGTTGCTGCTCGACGCTGCGCTGTTGCCAGCCGGGAAGCCAGCCAATGTCGTCGTCTGCTGAAAACTCGGGCAGCCCCGACGCTGCCGCGTACGCGCGGGCCGCCGAGGACTTGCCGCTGCCCGTGACACCGTAAAAGAGGACACGGGACGGGTTTACCGGGATGGGTTTCATGATCTGCTCCCCTGCCTATTCGCCGGTCCGGCCTCCCCGAACTCTGGCGCACCGCGATTTGAAACGATAGCACTCAGCCGAATCAGCCCGTTCGGAGTGAATTCCAGCGGGCGTGGCGCACTGCGGGTTCGGACTTCAAGCCGGACCCGCTCAGGATGTTCGCTCTCTTCCGCCAGCCGTGAGGCTGCCGGACCGGCTGCCGGAATTCAGTCTGATGGGACCATGTTTCACGAGGGCACGCCGGTTAGACCTGCTGCAGCGTCACTCGAGTCTGAAGTAGCGGTTTCGTTGGGGTTGTTGGCGTGGGTCGATGTGGGGTGGCGGGATGAACCAGGGGATCCCGGTTTTGACCTGGATCTGCCACTGTTCCTTGTGAATCAGGTGGTGGTGATGGGAGCAGAGCAGGGTGCCGTTCTCGGTGCTGGTGGTGCCGCCGTGTGACCAGTAGGTGATGTGGTGGGCTTCGCACCAGGGTGCGGGGATGGTGCAGTTCGGGAAGGC
This sequence comes from Arthrobacter sp. SPG23, assembly GCF_000876655.1. Lineage (GTDB taxonomy): Bacteria > Actinomycetota > Actinomycetes > Actinomycetales > Micrococcaceae > Arthrobacter. Next base: position 124,434 of record NZ_JYCN01000014.1, on the reverse strand, counting down.
GCAGCCCTGGTCCCGTGCGGTGATGGCCTTGCGGATGTGGGGCGGGAAGATCCGTGTGGTCCGGCCGATATCGAGGACGCGTCCCTCGCTGCCGAGCAGGACGGGGATGATGTCCGCGTCGCACGCGATCTTCCGGACGGTGGCGGCGGTGACGGGGCAGGTGAAGGTGAACGAGCCCGTGCCCGGGATGCCGGGGGTGCGTAAGGTGCCGGTGCCGGGGGCGCCGCCTGGTCCATCACTGGCGCGGTCGCTGGCGTGTTCGAGTCGTTCGAGGAGGTCGCGGTAGTCGATGGTGACCATGACCTGGGGCCGCAGACCGCCCGCAGCGGGGAGGTTTCCGGTGGCGAGGGCGACTTTGGCGGCGCCGACCAGGCCGTCCAGGAGTTGCTGGGGCCGGGTGCGCAGGTCCAGACGTTGATCCGTCGGGCAGTTCTCTTGACCTTCCGTGCCTCCGTCGCCGGCCACTGTAGCGCGAGTGCGGGGATTGGTGGCGATGTTCATCACGGTCAGGAGGGGCTCGTACTGGTCCTGGGTGGCGAAGATTTCCAGGTGGTACAAACCCCGCCGGGGCTTCCGGATGAAGGCGCCCTGCCGGTGCCGGAGTTCTTCCTCGGAGGGTTCTGTGCCGTCCTGGTCGATCGCGTCAACCAGTTGCCGGGCAATCCTGGCGACGAAATCGGTGTCGTTCTCCGCCGCTGTGCGGGTCAGGGTGTGTTCCACCCTGGCCATGGTCTCTTCGGGGGCGTGGTGCCGGACCCGGTCCAGGGCGAGGGTGATGAGGGTCGCGGTGCGGGAGCCCACCGACCCGGACGCACCGCGGCGGCCAGCACGGGACGGGCCGGAGGTTGGGGGTGGCCGGTGATCCCGGTGCGGGGCAACACCGCCTCGGCCAGCGCGAGGCGGCGGCGTGCTTCCGCGGCGCTGATCCGCAGCCGGGCGCGGAGGAACTCGGTGGTGTTCCGGCACCCGTCATCCGCCGGATCCGGTTCCCCGGCGTTGAGCACCCCGGGGCTCGTCCCGGGACCCGCGGCGGCCTCTATGCCTCGACCGGTGCCGCCCGGGCCGCCATCGGCCCGATCACTCTCGCCCATGCCGCTATCCGCTTGATGGGGAGCGCCGGTAGCCCAGCCGATAGGACCGTGGACAGCACTTTCGTTGCCCCACCCGGTCGTCCAGCCCGCCCCAGAGCCCGAGCCAGCCCGCGCAGCAGCAGAGGCCTCCCGCCGCGTCCGGTCCACGGTCCCGGCAGCAACCACCTGCAGATATTCAGCGGCCCGGGAGATGTCCTCAACCTTGGCGGCGAAGTCAGCAGCCTCCCGGAAGCGCATCACCGCCGCGTCCGCCACCGCCGTCGAACAAGCACGCTTCAACCCCTCAAGGCACCCGGCCAGATCACCGGAACCCCCGCCGTCGGACGCTAAGGACTCGGGGCGTTGGCTTACTTCGGGGACGCTCCGCAGGCCGCGGCTGCGCACGGCCGCAGAAGCGGCAGCAGCGGCGGGCAACTTGGCCCACCGCAACGCCCCTCCTGCTGCAAGTTCCCCCATGACTTCCATGGGATAACTCTGCCGTAGGGGTCCGACAATTTAGGCCCGCCGAGTCAGAACGACTATGCCCTTGGTGCGGGGCGCCGCCTGTACAGCCAGACGAGTCCGAGGATGGGAAGCAGAAGCGGGATGAAAGCATAGCCGCGGCCGAAGAGGGACCAGACGGTCTCATGCGGGAAGCTGACGGAGTCGACGATACTCAGGGCCCCGACCACCACCACGCCTACGAGTTCCACCAGGACGGCAGCCACGGACACCTTGAACCAGGTCCTGCCGGGCTTCGCCAGGGAGATCGTGGCTACGACGTAAACCAAAGCCGCGAACGCTGAGAGCAGGTACGCAAGCGGCGCTTCGGAGAACTTGGTGAGAATCTGGTAGCCGGCCCGGGCAGTGGCGGAGATCGCGAAAACTGCGTATACCGCGATCAGCAGCCGTCCGGGCCCGGTATTCCGGGTGTCCGTGGAACGGGCGTTTGCGGTCGCATTGTCGGTCTTGTTGACGGGGGTTTGCGGAGTCACGTCGTGTGCTTCTTCCACTCAGTACCAGATCTGGTTCATGCGTGCGGCCATCACCAGGGCGGTGACGCCCACGGCAGCCAGGACAAAGTTGCTCCACCGGGTGCGCTCCAGGATGGACCAGTAAACGGCGCCAACCGGCAGGATCAGGGCAGTGATCAGGTAGCCCCAGAACTCCCACGGTTCCCCGGCTATCTGTTCTCCCGAGGAAACGCGGACGATCGAGCCCACCAGGTAAACCAGGAGCGCCAGTTCGACGGCGGCCACTGACAGGATAGTGGCGTCGTTCGGGGCTTTCTTCATGATCCCGGCCACGGCGCAGATGATCGTGGAAAGCAGCCCGACGGCCAGAATGATGTAGAAGTACGCGTCCACGCTATGTGGCCGGCTGTTCGTTGCTCGGGGCAAAGACCAGCACGGGTTTCGCGTAGCCGCCGGCATCCGCCAGCAGGGCCACCAGCGAGCCGTCAGGCGCAAAGGCCGCGGCAGGATTGTCTGCGGTGGCAGCTTCCGGTGTTCCGGCGCCCGCGCCTGCGGCTATGCGCCGGCCGAAGGAGATTTCAGTGGCTTCATCCTCGCTGAGCTCACGGTTCGGCATGAGCGCCCGCGCCGCCTGGGACATCTCCAGCACTTCCAGTTCCTCGGCCAGCTGCTCCAGCGTCCGGGCCTGGTCAAGGGTGTAGGGCCCAACCTGGGTCCTTCTAAGCGCCGTGAGATGGCCCCCGGTCCCCAGGGCCTCACCAAGGTCGCGCGCCAGGGCACGGATATACGTGCCGGAGGAGCATTCCACGGTGACATCCACGTCCAGGACTGCCCCGTCACGCTCAGGGCGGACCGCGTGGACATCGAAACGGTGGATGGTGACCGGCCGCGCGGCAAGCTTCACGTCTTCGCCGGACCGGACGCGGGCATAAGCCCGTTCGCCATTGACCTTGATGGCGCTAACGCTGCTGGGGACCTGCTGGATGTCGCCGGTGAGTGCTGCGACGCCGGCCCTGATGGCTTCCTCGGTGACTGCAGCGGCAGACTGGCTGCTGACCACCTCGCCCTCGGCGTCGTCCGTCACGGTCGATTCACCGAGGCGGATGGTGGCGGTGTACGTCTTGGATGTTCCGACGATGTACGTCAGCAGGCGGGTGGCCTTGTTAATGCCGAGCACGAGGACACCGGTGGCCATGGGATCCAGCGTGCCGGCATGCCCCACTTTCCGGGTGCCGGCCAGCCGCCGCATCCGTCCAACCACATCGTGGCTGGTCCATCCCTGCGGCTTGTCCACTATTACCAGTCCAGAAAGCACGCCTCCCAGTATATCCGCGCCTGCGGCTCTACTTTTTCGTCCGACGGCGGGCAGCGCCACCGCGGCCAGTCCGACGGCGGGCGGCGCCACCGCGGCCAGTCCGACGCCGCACGGTGCCACCGCGGGGGTCCGACGGCGGGCGGTTAGGATGGCAGACATGCCCGAGCTTGCCGCACACATCCACGACTTTCCCGTCAACCAGATCCGTGAGATCACCGAAGCCGCGTGGGGCACCCCCGGTGCCATTGTGTTGAGCATCGGCGAACCAGGCTTTGAGCTCCCCCGCCATGTCCTCGAAGCCGGCATGGCATGCCTGGACCGCGACGAAACCAACTACACGCCGAATGCCGGGATCCCCGCCCTTCGCGAAGCCTTCGCAGCCAGGTTCCGCGAGCACAATGGCGTTGACGTCGGTGCCGAGCGGGTCTATGTTGTGGACGGCGCCCAGCAGGGCCTGCATTTCGCCATGAGCCTCCTGCTCTCCCCCGGCGACGAAATCCTGATTCCCAACCCGGGCTACCCCACGTTTGGGATGACCAGCCAGCTGCTGCACGCAGTTCCCGTAAGGTACCCGCTGTACCCGGAGCATGATTTCCAGCCAAGGATCGAGGACATTGAGGCCCTCATCACGCCGCGGACCAGGGTGCTGATCCTGAATTCACCATCCAATCCGCTGGGTGCGGTACTGGGCGGCGACGTAACCCGCGGCCTCGTGGACCTGGCGCGGCGCCATGACCTCTGGATCATCTCCGACGAGTGCTACGAGGCCTTCACGTACGACGTGCCGCATGTCAGCCCGGCCCGGTTCGACAGCGATATCCCCGGGGAAGCCAGGGTCTTCACTTCGCTGACCCTGTCCAAGACGTACGGACTGACGGGGCTCCGGATCGGGGCATTGATCTGCCCGCCCGGACTGGAGCGGAAGATGAACAACGTGATGGAGTCGATCGTTTCCTGCGTCGCTTCGCCGTCCCAGTACGCTGCGATCGCCGCGCTGACAGGACCGCAGGATTACGTCAGCCACGCGCACGCCCATTACCGGGCCAACCGGGACGCGGCGTCGGCCGTGCTGGCGTCCAAAGGCATTCCGTTCCTGTCGGCGCAGGGGGCGTTCTACCTCTGGGCGGATGTTTCCCACGTCAGCGGCGGCGATGTGCGGTCCTGGGTCCGTACGTTCCTGGCGGACGCCGGGGTTTCCTTCGCGCCAGGCACGGCTTTCGGGTCCATCGGCGAAGGCTGGATCCGGATTGCGCTCTGCGGCGCCCAGTCTGAACTCGTGGAGGGCCTGGGCCGCCTGCCCTCCCGGGCCTGCCGCCTGCCCTCCCGGGCCTGACGCCGCACATCGCCGGCTGGACGCCGCAACTCCCGCGGCCGAAGCCCACCTGGACTCAATGGCACAACGTTCAAGTGGGGCACAGAGTCCCTAGTGCAGAAGCCTGCCGGGCCCTAACCTGTCCACAGGGGCGGCACCGGAAAGGAACATCATGTGGTGGCAGGACCTGCTGTGGGGCTTCTGGAACGGCATTACGGCGTGGATCGTGCTCATCGCGCACGTGTTCGGCGCTTGGGCTGAGTTCCCCTTCTACAACAATGCACGGGCCGGTAACTGGTACGACTTCGGTTTCCTGCTGGGCATGGGATCACCGCTTCTCGGCGGCCTGGGCGTGCGCGGCGGCCGGCGGGCCCGAAGCTAGCGCCGGTCCCGACGCTAGCAAAGGCGGTGCCGCTAGGGCACGATCTCTTCCTCCGGTGGCGGCTGCTCGGGCGACCATGACATCTTGACGATGAAGTGGGCCTCAGTAACGTTCCGGGCGATGATGGCCCCTGCCGCGCCGGCCAATTTCACGCCGAACTGAAGTTCCAGGTGTTCCGGCGCAAGATCCCCCAGGACTTCCGCTGCTGCCTTGGCGGCCGGACGCACGGCAGCGAGTGCATCTTCGAGCCTGCGCCCGGTGTCCTGGATTCCCCGGTCGTCACGCGAGGGGTGTTCCACGCCGAAGCTGCTCTCCTCTGCTTCCACCAGGACCACGCCGGATCCGACTTCGTAGCGCAGTATTTCTGTCATCTCTTCCTCCGAATGCCGAACGGTGCCTGTGTGCCGGACACTCCTCCGGACGCAGCCTGGGTTGGTTAGCTCATGGTGGAGGAAAGCGCATGTTCCAGCCACGTCCGCAGCGTCGCCGCCGGGGCGGCCCCCGCCTGCCGGGCAATCACCATTCCGCCGACGATCACCATCAGCGTGGGGATCGCCTGAACCGCAAACCTCGCTGATAGCCCTGGAGCATGGTCCACGTCCACCTTGACCAGTTTGATCCGTCCCGCTTTTTCGGTCGCCAGCTGGTCCAGGACCGGGCTGACCATGCGGCAGGGTCCGCACCATTCCGCCCAGAAGTCGATCAGGGCAGGCACGGTTGATTCTTCTGCGATGCGTTTGAAGTCCGAGTCTCCGGCGTCGACGATCCATGGCAGGTCGTGGCTGCAGTTTCCGCAGCGGGGACGGCCGGGAGCAGCTGCTGGAATCCTGTTTGTCTTCCCGCAGCCGGGGCACCTGATGAGTCTTGGCCCCACTGCCCCGCGCTGCTTTCCAGTCGCACCTGAAGTCATGGGTTAATCGGACGCCTGCGGGCCGGAGCCGGATAGAGTCGAAGGTCCCGCCGGCCCCGGCCGGCCCGGCTTTCCGGAGCGAAGGTCAGTATTCGGTGCGGTCCGGGTTGTCGCGCCATGCTTCGAACGGGACGTTCGACGTCGTGACATCGGTTTGGCTGACCGGCATCAGTTCCGGCCGGGTGCCATCAAAATATTCGTAGAACAGGGCGTCGTCGAACCCGGCGGCCGCAGCGCCGTGCCTGTCCGCGGCAAAGTACACGCGGTCGATCCGCGCCCACAAGGCGGCGGCCAGGCACAACGGACACGGCTCACAGCTTGCATAGAGCACGGAACCGCTGAGATCGAAATTGGCTGATCCCGCCGCCGCCGTCCGAATGGCCACAACCTCTGCATGCGCGGTGGGGTCGTTGTCCCGCGTTACCCTGTTGACGCCAAAGTGGCGGGTCCCGTCCGCGGTGACCACCAGCGCCCCGAAGGGGCCACCGCCGTCGGCCACATTCTGAACGGCAAGGTTGATGGCCTGACCCAGGAACTCCTGGATATCAGCGGCTGAGGGTGCGGCGTCCATGCTCCGATCATAGCCAGTACGCCCGGCTTTCCCGGGAACCGGGACGCCCCGGTTTGCCGCTGCCATCGACGTGGCCGGAGGCGAAGAAATAGAATATGCGCAGTGGGGGCCGCGGTGTCTTCCGCCAGCCGAATCCGTGGTCTCAATGAATCCTGGTAATCGTCATTGTCCATTTGGAGACCACCATGAGAAAGCACGTTTCGCTTGCCGCGGCTGCTGTCACCGCCGCGGTCTTCCTGTCATCCGGCCCTGCGGTCGCCGCCCCGCCACCGAAGACCGAGCCTGTCACCGTTGCCGGCGGGCTCGTGGGTCCCCTGCACGTCAGTACGGGCCGGGACGGCTCGGTGATTGTGAGCGAGGAATTCGCCAGCCGCCTGACCCGGGTGGCTTCGGACGGCACCAAGACAGTCCTGTATTCCGATGCGGAATGGGACGTCGCCGGCAGCGCCCAGCGCCGGGCCACCATCTACTTCGTCGAGAGCCAGGGGGCCGGCCCCATGGATCCCCGCCAGCTGGCGGGTCATGTCAGGACCATCGCTGCCGACGGAACGCAGAAGACTTTTGGCGACTTGGCAGCGTTGGAGAGCGAAGAAAATGCTGACGCCGGCGTGACGTACGGCTTCGAGGACCTGCCGGAGGGGTGCGCGGCGCAGCTACCGCCTGACGTGCCGGCCACGTACACCGGGACTGTTGACTCCCACCCGTACGGCATCGCCCTCTCCGGTGACACCGTCTATGTGGCCGATGCCGGAGCCAACAGCATCGTAACTGTCGACGCCGACTCCGGAGACACTGAAACACTGGCTGTCCTGCCGCCGCGCCCCTTCGTCATCACTGCCGACGTGGCCTCGACGCTGCATCTCCCCGGCTGCGTTGTGGGCCTCACCTATAACTTTGAACCCGTTCCTACGGACGTCGCCGTCGGACCGGACGGCTGGCTGTACGTGTCTGTGCTCCCGGGCGGACCGGAGAACCCCGCGCTGGGTGCCCGCGGCGCCGTATACCGGGTCAACCCGGACAACGGCCGGGTCAGGCTTTTCGCTGATGAGGTCATGTCCCCCACCGGACTGGCGCTGGACGACGACGGTGACGTTTACGTCGCGTCCCTGTTCGGTGAGGGCGTGCTCAGGATAGACGGCAAGGACAGTCAGCGGACGGTCCTTGCCGGCAAGCTGACAGCGGACGTTGCCCTGAGGGGTTCAACGCTGTACGCCACAACCGATGCCCTCCCGGCAGAAAACCAGGCCCCGGACGGCAAACTGGTGTCCGTGGACCTTAAGGGGCACTCCCGCCGCTGAGGCAGCGCCTTAAACACCAGTGTGGCCGGACCCTTGGCGGGTCCGGCCACACTGGGAGTACGTCGTTTTACTTGTTGCCGTCTTCGTCAAGTTCTTCGTCGTCGATGAGGTCTTCATCCTCTTCGTCGAAGTCGTCCTCGTCGATTTCCACGTCCTCGGGAATGTCGCTCTTGTACGGATCGGCGTCGCCGGCGTGCTTGGCGCCGGCAGCCAGGGCGGCCACCTCAGCGTCGCGCTTCTTGGCGGCGCGGAGCAGTTCTTCGAGGTTGGAGGCGTTGACCGGAATCTGGTCGGCCACAAACTCGAGGGTGGGAGTCAGCCGGACGGTGATGTTGCGGCCGACTTCCTGCCGGAGAACGCCCTTGGCCTTCTCCAGGCCCTTGGCAGCATCGGCCTGGACCACCTGGTCCCCGAACACGGTGTAGTAGATCGTGGCGTGCTGCAGATCATTGGTCACCCGGGCATCGGTAACAGTGATGCCTTCAAGCCGCGGATCCTTGACCTTCCGGCCCAAAGCCTCTGCAACAACAACTTTAATCCGCTGCGCCAACTTGGCAGCGCGTGCCGGATCAGCCATTTCCACTCCTAAATATTGGATGTACGACGGCGCCGGAACGGCAATCGCACAAGTTTGGGTTTTGATGCCACGCACCTAAGGCGACTCTACGACGGACGCCGTTGGGATTTTTTCCGGCGGCCTGGGAGTGGCATCGGGCCTGCCGGAGCTGGGCGGCACAGGATCGCAGATCCAGTGCCGCCCAGCGTAGGGGCGGGGCCGCCGGAAAAATCCCAGCGGCCCCACCAGCGAAAACAGCGAAACTTAGACGCGCGGCTTCTCGCGCATCTCGAAGGTCTCGATGATGTCGCCCTCGTTGATGTCGTTGTACGAGCCAAGACCGATACCACACTCGAAGTCCGTGCGGACCTCGGTGGCGTCGTCCTTGAAGCGCTTGAGCGTCTCAACGGTGAGGTTGTCGCCGATGATCTTGCCGTCGCGGCTGATGCGGGCCTTCGTGTTGCGTCGGATAACACCCGAGCGAACGATGGAACCGGCGATGTTGCCGAACTTGGAGGAACGGAACACTTCGCGGACCTCGGCGGTGCCAAGCTGGACTTCTTCGTACTCCGGCTTGAGCATGCCCTTGAGGGCCATCTCAATGTCATCGATTGCTGCGTAGATGACGGAGTAGAAGCGCATGTCCACGCCTTCGCGGTCTGCCAGTTCGGCAACACGTTCGGCGGGCTTGACGTTGAAGCCGATGATAACGGCGCTGTCGACCGTTGCCAGGTTGACGTCGTTCTGCGTGATCGCACCGACACCGCGGTGGATAACGCGGAGCTGGACACCTTCGCCGACGTCGATCTTGAGCAGCGCGTCTTCGAGGGCTTCGACGGCACCGGACACGTCACCCTTGAGGATGAGGTTGAGGGTGTCGATCTTGCCTTCGGCGACGGCCTGGTCGAAGTCTTCCAGGCTGATGCGCTTGCGGCGCTTGGCCAGGGCGGCGTTGCGGTCTGCTGCTTCACGCTTCTCGGCGATCTGGCGGGCGGTGCGCTCGTCAGCGGTCACGAAGAAGGTGTCGCCGGCGCGCGGGACGTTGGACAGACCCAGCACCTGCACGGGGCGGGACGGGCCGGCCTCGGTCAGGACGCTGCCGTCGTCGTCGAACATCGCACGGACGCGGCCATGGGCCGTGCCTGCCACGATGGTGTCGCCGACATGCAAGGTACCGGACTGGACCAGGACGGTGGCAACCGCACCGCGGCCCTTGTCCAGGTTGGCTTCGATCGCAATACCGCGGGCGTCCTTGTTCGGGTTGGCGCGCATGTCCAGGGCGGCGTCTGCGGTGAGCAGGACGGCCTCGAGCAGCTCGTCGATGTTGAGGTTCTGGCGGGCAGAGACCTCCACGAACATGGTGTCGCCACCGTATTCTTCCGGAACCAGTCCGTACTCGGTCAGCTGGCCGCGGACCTTGTCCGGGTTGGCGCCTTCCTTGTCGATCTTGTTCACAGCCACGACGATCGGCACGTTGGCCGCCTGTGCGTGGTTGAGGGCCTCAACGGTCTGCGGCATCACGCCGTCGTCCGCTGCGACCACCAGGATGGCGATGTCGGTGACCTTCGCACCACGGGCACGCATGGCGGTGAACGCCTCGTGGCCCGGAGTATCGATGAAGGTGATCTTGCGGTCGACGCCTTCGTGCGCGGTGGTGATCTGGTAAGCACCGATGTGCTGCGTGATGCCGCCGTGTTCGCCCGCGACAACGTCGGAGTTACGGATGGCATCCAGCAGGCGGGTCTTACCGTGGTCAACGTGACCCATAACGGTGACAACAGGAGGACGTGCCTCGAGTTCCTCGTCGCCTTCAGCTTCCAGCTCTGCGTCGAAGTCGATGTCGAAACCGGAGAGCAGCTCGCGCTCCTCGTCCTCCGGGGACACAACCTGGAGCTTGTAGCCAAGCTCCTCGCCGAGCAGGGCGAAGGTCTCTTCATCCAGCGACTGCGTGGCCGTGGCCATTTCGCCGAGGTGGAAGAGCACGGTCACCAGTGCAGCGGGGTTCGCCTCGATCTTGTCGGCAAAGTCCGTGATGGACGAGCCGCGACGGAGCCGCACAACGGTGTTGCCGTCGCCGCGGGGCACGCTTACGCCACCCAGCGACGGAGCACTCATCTGCTCGAGTTCCTGACGCTTGGCACGCTTCGACTTGCGCTGCTTGCCGCGGCCTGCGCCGCCCTTGCCGAAGGCACCCTGGGTACCACCGCGACCGCGGCCACCCTTGCCGAAGCCACCGCCGGCCGGAGCACCGCCACCGGCGCCGGGAGCGCCACCGGTACCCGGTGCGCCACCGGGGCGTCCGGGACCGCGGCCTCCGCCGCCGGGACGGCCTGCACCAGCGGGTGCGGGACGTTCGGTGCGGTTGGGCATCATGCCCGGAGTGGGACGGTTTCCGCCGCCTGCACCCGGGCGTGCGCCGGGAGCGCCGGCCGGACGCGGAGCGCCGGGACGTGCACCCTGGGTGCCGCCGGGACGCGGAGCGCCCGGACGGGGACCGCCGGCGCCGGCCGCGGGACGCGGACCGCCGGGGCGTTCGCCTTCGGTGCGGCTTCCGCCCGGACGGGGCATGCCCTGTGAAGGCGCGAACGGGTTATTGCCCGGACGCGGGGGACGTTCGTTGTCGCCGCCGCGGCCCCGGGGCATGCCCTGGGACGTGGCGAAGGGGTTGTTGCCGGGGCGGGGGCCGCCCGGGCGGGGTGCCGAACCCTGTCCGCCGGAGCGGGACGGGGCAGCCGGAGCTTCAGCCTTCGGTGCCGGGCGTGCGCCGGGCTTTGCACCGGTGGACGGTGCGGCCGGAGCCGGGGCCGACGGCGCAGCTGCCGCAGCGGGGGCCGCGGGAGCAGGTGCTGCTGCCGGAGCGGGCGCCGACGGAGCGGGTGCCGCAGCGGGAGCTTCAGCCTTGGGTTCCGGAGCCTTGGGGGCTGCCGGGCCCGGCGCGGGAGCCGGACGGGAAGCTGAAGGGCTGGCGGGCGCCTTGGGCGCTGCTGCGGGAGCTTCGGACTTCGAAGCGCCGGCGGCGGGGTAGGCGTTGCGGAGTTTCCTCACAACGGGGGCCTCAATGGTGGAAGAGGCAGAGCGAACGAATTCGCCCAGTTCCTGCAGTTTGGTTACTGCATCTTTGGAAGTAATACCGAGCTCTTTAGCGAGCTCATGTACGCGGACCTTGGCCACATTTCTCCTGTCTCGGTCCGCACCGAGCCAGGCACGAACCGTCTACTTCTTACTGCGGACCTTCGCCGCGATAGCAGCTGAAAGGCCCATTGCAGAGCGCAACAAAGTTGTCATCGTTGCGCACTCATCGCTGGGAACTCATCGGGTTTCCATCAGTTTTCTGACCCGCTTTCAGGTTGGACGGTTGTTGCTGCGGCCACCGGAGTGTCCACGGCTTGCGTGCCTGCCGTTATCCGGCGTTCGACGGCGGCAGTTCCGGTGGTACCCGGAAGGGCACGTCCGAACGCACGCCGCTTGATTGCCAGCGCCAGGCACGTTTCGCTGGGGTGCAGCCATGCACCCCGGCCAGCCATCCGGCGTCGTTCGTCCACCACGACAACGGTGGAACCGTTGCCTTCGGCGACGAGCCGGAGTAACTCAGACCGCGGGCCCTTCTTCCGGCATCCGATGCAGGTGCGTTGCGGCTGATCCTCAAGGTGTTGCACTAGCGCCACGGTGAGTATCTTCCTGCCCCTACAAATCTGCTGCCCCGAACCCGCCTGCATGTTCCGGGTCCGTAACGAACGCAGATTCTGCGGGCACGCTCAAGGCGCACGAATGCCGGCCATGAGGCGCGGTCAATGTCTATTCTAGCCCCTCAGGTGCCCCGGCCCCGAAACGACGGGTGGAAACCGGGCCGGACCAGCCAGGGGGCTGCCCGAGGGGCCGTCCGCCAAGGCGGTTTAGTTTTCGCGCGGAACTGCGGCGTCCGAGACGATGTCGATCCGCCAGCCCGTGAGCTTGGCGGCCAGGCGGGCGTTCTGGCCCTCCTTGCCGATGGCAAGCGACAGCTGGTAGTCCGGCACAACAACACGTGCGGAGCGGGTTGCCTCATCCGTGATGGTGACGGAATTCACCCTCGACGGCGACAAGGCGCTGGCGATGAACGTGGCCGGGTCCTCACTGAAATCGACGATGTCGATCTTTTCGTCGTTGAGCTCGGTCATGACGGCCCGGACGCGTGAACCCATCTCACCGATGCAGGCACCCTTGGCGTTGATGCCGGGGATGTTGGCCTTGACGGCGATCTTGGTGCGGTGTCCGGCTTCGCGGGCCAGCGCCACGATCTCCACCGAGCGGTCGGCGATCTCCGGAACTTCCAGTTCGAAGAGCTTCCGGACCAGGCCGGGGTGGGAGCGGGACAGCGTGATGGACGGGCCCTTGGTGCCGCGGTGCACGTCGATCACGAAGGCGCGGAGCCGGTTGCCGTGGATGTATTTCTCGCCGGGTACCTGCTCGGGCGGGGGCAGCAGCGCCTCCACCGTTCCAAGGTTCACCTGGATCATGTGCGGGTTGTTGCCCTGCTGGATGGTGCCGGCCACCAGTTCGCCCTCGCGGCCCTTGAACTGGCCCAGGACGTTGTCGTCCTCAGCGTCGCGCAGGCGCTGGAGGATGATCTGCCGTGCGGTGCTGGCAGCGATGCGGCCGAACCCGGCCGGGGTGTCCTCGAACTCGCCGATGGGGGCGCCGTCGTCGTCGATTTCAGTGGCCCAGATGGTTACGTGGCCGCTCTTGCGGTCCAGCTCTGCGCGGGCCTTTTCGAAGGCTCCCGGAGACTTGTGGTAGGCCACCAGCAGTGCCTGCTCGATGGTCGGGATCAGGAGGTCCAGCGGGATTTCACGCTCACGCTCCAGAAGTCTCAGTGCGCTCATGTCAATATCCATCAGGCCTCCTCAGAAGGTCCATTGTTTTCATCTTCCAGACCGACCTCATCGAGGTGGCTGAACTCTATCTCGACTTTTCCGTTGCGGATCCTGTCGAAAGGAATCTTTTCGGGCGCGCCCTGCTTGGGCTTCATCCCCTTTTTGGCCGCGATCTCCGGAATCAGGGTCACGCCGTCGTCGTCAACGGACTGGATCCTGCCGGTGAGGTTCTCGCCCTGGATGACATTCACCTTGACCATCCGGCCGCGGGCGCGGTGCCAGTGGCGCGGTTCAGTCAGGGGCCGTCCGACGCCGGGCGATGACACCTCGAGGTCGTACGGGCGGCTGTCATAGCTGGGATCGCCGTCCAGGATGCCGGAGAGCTCCTTGGAGATCTCCGCAATGACGTCAAGGCTTACTCCGCCGGTCTCTTCCTGCGGCAGGTCCACCACCACGTGGACCACCCGGTTTGCCCCGGCGACGTGAATGGACACGTCCTCCAAGTACAGCCGGTGTGCTTGGACCGTGGGTTCCAGCAGCGTCCGGACGCGCTCGGCCTCCGGATTATGCACGGACTCGGCCTCAGCCTTGCCCGTCCCGGTCCGGTCTGATGAAGTCGTGGCTTCTACATTACTCACGATGCCGGCCGCCTCCCGCTAGATGATGTTGTGTGTACTAGCGTAGCGATTTTATGGGCGCCATGGTGCACTCGCCTGCTGCCGGACATGACAACATGGTCTGTTGTGAAAGACGACACCAAGGAAAAACGACGGCCGGGCCGCTATTTCCGGTTCGGCATCCTGGCGTCACTGGCAGTGCTGGTCATCAGCCTCGGGCTGGCGCTGATACCCGGGCCGCCGCCCGAGGCGCCGGAACCCCCGTTTTCCGAGCGTGCGCGGACCTCAGCCCTTGCCGAAACGATGCAGCTGCGCATGGCCGGCAGCCGGCTTGCCGATTCCGTTTCCGGTGCCGAGCGCCAGGCGCTCCTGCGCACTGTGACTTTGCTGACAACCCAGGCGAGGGCCTTGGCCGCGCCCGGCCAGGAACCGTCGCCCGCGGCCACAGGTGCCAGCTCCGCGCCCGCCTCCGCCACCGCGTCCGGCACGGCAGCTGGTTCCGTCTCCGCGCCCGTGACAGGGGAACCCTCGGGGCCGGACTCCCCCGCCGGGCTTGTGGCCTCCTTGTCCGCCAGCGGCAGCCAGCGTCTCAGGGACGCGGAAGCGTCCGACGGCGGGATGGCGCGTCTGCTTGCCGCCGTCGGTACCGCGCAGGTTCTTCAGGCGTCCTCGCTGGCGACCGGCGTGGGGGCAGCCGCCCCGGAACTCCCCACGCTGTCCGTACCGTCATCGCCACCTGCAGCGGCGGCCGCTGCATCGCAGCCGGCCGCATCTCCGTCGGATGCCTCTCCAGTCCCTGCGTCTAGGGCCGCTGCTTCTCCGGGCGCATCTCCGGCCGCCGGCGAAAGTTCATGCCCGCCGGCTCCGGCCGCGTCCGGTCCGGCCGCGGGGGCGGCGACGCCGGCAACCGCCCTGGCCACGACGGTCAAGACCGAGGCTGAGACGGTCTACGGCTACCAGGTGGCCCTGGCCCGCCTCGAAGGCGCTGCCGCCGGCCTGGCGTCACAGCTGCTCGCCCGGCATGAATCGGTCCTCGCCGAAGCGGAGGACCTCAGCAGGGCCCGGTGCGCGGACATTCCGCCGCGCGAGGCCGGCTACACGCTCAGCCCGATGTTCCTTGAATCGCCGGCGGCCGGCCTGGGCAGCCTCGAAGCAGGAACCCTTCCGGTGTACGGGGACCTGGTGGCGTTGAGCGACGGCAGCACCCGGCAATGGGCCATTTCCGGCTTGCTGGCCGCCGCCAACCGCGCAGCGCAATGGGGCGCTGACGCCGGACCCCTGCCGGGCATCGTGCTGGACACCGCACAGCTTCCCGACCTGGCGCAGGACAGCGGCGCCCCGGCCTCCACCGCGCCGGGGGCTTCGCAGGCGCCGCCGGACGCCGGGTAACCCGCGCCCGGCGAAAGCGTGCCTAACCTTCCTTAGTCCCGTATTACTGGCATGGCACGCACACCAGTGGTTTGCTATACGCATGGACAGCGCCCGAGTAGCAACGCAGCATGAGAACGAACCGCACCACAACGACATCGCCCACCGGCTGAACTGGCTACGCGCCGGCGTGCTCGGCGCCAACGACGGCATCGTTTCCGTAGCGGCGATCGTGGTGGGCGTCGCCGGCGTCACCACCGATTCCGGCCCCATCCTGGTCGCCGGCGCGGCGGGCGTGGTGGGCGGCGCGATTTCCATGGCGCTGGGTGAGTACGTGTCCGTCAGCAGCCAGAAGGACAGCCAGCAGGCACTTATCGAAAAGGAAAGGCGCGAGCTGGCGGAGCAGCCCGAAGAGGAGCTCGAGGAGCTCGCCGCCATTTACCAGGGCAAGGGTCTCAGCCCTGCGACCGCCCGCACCGTCGCCAAGGAACTCACGGCCCACGACGCCCTGGGCGCCCACCTGTCCGCCGAACTGCACATTGACGAAACCGATATCGTCAGCCCGTGGCATGCCGCTTTCGCGTCGGCAATTGCCTTCCTGGTCGGAGCGATCCTGCCCATGCTGGCAATCCTGCTGCCGCCGGAAAACATCCGGGTTCCCCTGACCTTCGCGGCGGTGCTCGTGGCACTTGCGGCAACAGGTGCCCTGGGAGCCTGGATCGGCGGAGGGTCGAAAATGAAGGCCGCCGTCCGCGTGGTGGTGGGCGGTGCCCTGGCCCTGATCGCCACCTTCGCCATCGGCAACCTGCTCGGCGCCAGCGGCGTCGTCGCCTGATTCCCCGAATACGGCAAGCGGTCCGGCGGTTAGGCTGGATCCGATGAAACCGCCCGCAGATGTCCCGATCCCGCCCGACCTCAGCCGCCGCTACAGCCGGACCAGCGGCGGACGTGCCTGGCTGGGTTCACTCCAGGGACTGATCTGCGGACGCCTGGAACGGTGGGACCTTGAGGTGGACCTGAGGCCTGGCGAGCTGCCATGGAACGGCCATGGCGGCGTGGTGGTACCGGTAACCCGGCAGGGTGTCCCCGCAGTCCTGAAGGTGGCCTACCCGCACGACGAGGCCCGGGTGGAGCGATTCGCCCTCCGGCTCTGGGATGGACACGGCGCCGTGCGGCTCCTTGAGTCCGACGCCGGAACCTGTTCCATGCTCTTGGAGAGGCTGGATGCCGGCTGCTCCCTCCAGGAGGTGCCGATGGAAAGGGCCGTGGAGGTGTGGGGCGGCCTGACCCGGCAGTTGGGCCTCACGCCGGACCAGCGCCCGGAGTGGCATGAATTCGACCATGTGGCCGCCCGGGCCGAACAGTGGAGCGATGATCTTCCAGCCGACTGGGAACAGCTCGGCAGACCCTTTCCGCGCTGGCTCCTGGAGGCTGCCCTGGAGGTGTGCCAGACCCGCGGAGCAGTGGGCCGCCGTGCCGGCACCGACGTCCTGGTCAACACGGACTTCCACTACCTCAACATCCTGGCCCGGCCGCAAGGCGGTTTTGCGGCAATAGACCCGCAGCCCATGATCGGCGAGGCCGAATTCTCCGTTGCCCCGATCCTGTGGAACCGCATCCGGGACCTCCCCCGGAGCGATCCCCGCCGGGGCCTGCTGGACAGGTGCCGTGAGTTCAGTGCCGCAGCGGGGCTCAATGCCGAGGTGGCCCGGCAATGGAGCCTTGCGCGTGAGGTGGAAAACGCCCTGTCGTACGCCGCGCGCCCGCACCACGACGGCGACCTCGCGCGTTCCCTCTGGGTGGCGAGCACGCTCGCCGGACGCACCCTTGACGGGCTCCCAGCGGCACACGATCTTCCCGAACCGGGACAAGCAGCCCCCGGGGAATCAGCACCCGGGGAAGCAGCCCCGCGGGCGTCGTCCTAGCCGCGGACCGCGGCCAGGGCTTTCCGCACGGCACCGACGGCCGCTTCGACGTCGGCGTCGTCCGTTGTCCAGTTGCTCACGGAAATGCGCAGGACATCCCGCCCCTGCCAGCGGGAACCGGACATCCATACGTGGCCGTCCTCGATGATCCGGGCCGTCACGGCCCGCGTGGTGGCGTCGTCGCCGAACGCCAGTGAGACCTGCGTGTAGGCGACGTCGTTGAGCACTTCGACGCCGTCCAGCGCCGACAGTTGCTGTGCCAGCTGCGAAGCGCGGCTGACCAGGTTGCGCACCTGCGCGGCAACACCGTTCCGCCCGAGGGACTTCAGCGCCGCCCAGACGGGGACGCCGCGTGCCCTGCGGGAGAGCTCCGGGACGGTCTGGAAGGGGTCCGCCGCCGCACCGGCATCGCGGATCATGTAGCTGGGATTGACGCTCATCGCGGCCTCCAGCGCCTCCGAGTCCCGCACGGCCACGATGCCGCAGTCATAGGGCACGTTGAGTGTTTTGTGCGCATCGGTGGCCCACGAGTCAGCCAGGTGCAGCCCGGCGGTGAGGGCGGCGAGTTCCGGCACCGCGGCCGCCCAGAGCCCGAAAGCACCATCTACATGCACCCAGGCGCCATGTGCCTTCGCAACGGTGATCGCCTCAAGAAACGGATCGAAGGCGCCGGAGTGCACGTTCCCGGCCTGCAGGCACACAATCGGCGGCGCAGGAGGTAGTCCCCCCGCACAGCCCGACGCATTGACCAAGGCCCGGTCCAGGGCGCAGTCCAGCTCCGCCGGATCAATGCGGCCCTGCAGGTCCGAGGGCACCACGAGGGGGCTTCCCAGGCCCAGGTACCTCAAGGCGAGATCGATCGAGTCATGGCGTTCCTGCCCCACCAGGCAGCTGACAGCCGGAGCGCCGGCAAGGCCGCCGGTGTTGACGTCCCAGCCGGCTTTCTCCAGGACGCGCCAGCGTGCGGCCGACAGACCGGCGAAGTTGGCCATGGTCGCCCCGGTGACGAAACCGACGTCGGCCGCTTCCGGGAAGCCCAGCAGCTCCAGGAACCATTGACCGGCTGCCGCCTCGATGGCCGCGGTGGCGGGCGTGGCGGCCCGGAGGAAGGAATTCTGGTCCCAGGCGCTCACCAGCCAGTCGGCCGCCATGGCGGCAGGCAGGGTGCCGCCGATGACCCAGCCGAAGAAGCGGCCGGAGGGCATGGCCATGAGGCCGGGTTCCGCCTTGACTGCAAGATAATCGATCACGTCACCCGCCGGAATGCCGTCCTCGGGCATCGGGCCGCCAAAGGCGGATGCCAGCTCCCCTGCTGTGGCGCGGGGCCCCACGTGGCGCGTGGGCTGGCTTTCCAGCCATTCACGGGCATGCCTGGCTGCTGCGTCCAAGGCGTCCCGGAAGGGTTCGTCCCCTGTTGACATAGGTGAATGGTACGCCCGCTCCCTTCCCGCCGGGAGGGTCTTTCGCATCCCCTTCGGTGCAGGCGCCTAGGCGAAGGTGTCCTGCCAGATGTCGTAGCCCAGCTTGAGGATCAGGGCCCCGACGACGACAAGGAAGACGTTGCGGATAAAGGTGCTTCCCTGTTTCACCGCGGTCCGCGCCCCGAGGTAGCCGCCTGCCATGTTGGCGAGCCCCAGCACGAGTCCGACGCCCCACAACAGCGAGCCGTGCGGCAGGAAGAAGATCAGAGCGCCGGCGTTCGTGGCCATGTTCACAATTTTTGCCTTGGCGCTGGCTTCGAGGAACGCGTAGCCCATCGCGGAAACGAGGGCGATGATCAGGAACGATCCCGTCCCGGGTCCGATCAGGCCGTCGTAGAACCCGATGGCCGCTCCAATGAGGCAGGCCACCACGTAGTGCGTCCTGCCGTCGTGGCGGAGCGAGGTCAGGTCGCCGACGTTGGGTTTGAAGGCAGTAAAGAGCGCGACGGCGACCAGCGCCGCCACGATGATGGGTTTGAAAACACTAGCCGGCAAGGTGGCGGCCAGAACAGCGCCGCCGAAACTGCCTGCCAGCGCAATGACGGCCATGGGTATGGCCGTCCGCAGGTCGGGCCGAACGCGGCGGTAGTACGTCACCGCGCTTGTTGTGGTCCCGAAAATCGAACCCATTTTGTTGGTGGCAAGGGCCTGGACCGGGCTGATGCCCGGGACCAGCAGCAACGCCGGGAGCTGGATGAGTCCCCCGCCGCCCACCACGGCATCAATCCATCCTGCGGCGAAGCCCGCCACGATGATGAGGATCAGCGTGGCGGGCTCCAGCGATTCGAATCCCGAGATCACTCCTGCGGCCGGGAGGGGTTACTTGCTGCGGACGGCGTTGACTACGTAGTCAACGGCCTTCTCAACGGCAACGTTCTCTGCCTCACCGCTGCGGCGGTCCTTGATCTCCACGACGCCGTCCGCCAGTCCGCGGCCGACGGCCAGGATGGTGGGCACGCCGATGAGTTCAGCATCGCCGAACTTGACGCCCGGGGACACCTTGGGGCGGTCGTCATAGATGACCTCGAGGCCGGCGGCTTCGAGTTCGTGTGAGAGCTTCTCGGCGGCCGCGAAGATTTCCTCGCCCCGCCCCACAGCCACAACGTGGACATCGGCAGGGGCCACTGCCCGGGGCCAGACCAGGCCCTTGGCGTCGTGGTTGGATTCGGCGAGGGCGGCAACAGCGCGGGTGACGCCCACGCCGTAGGAACCCATGGTGACCACGACCTGCTTGCCGTTCTGGTCCAGGACCTTCAGCTCAAGGGCTTCGGCGTACTTGCGGCCGAGCTGGAAGATGTGGCCCATCTCAATGCCGCGTGCGGTCTCCAAGGGTCCTGAACCGTCCGGTGCTTCGTCGCCGGCGCGCACTTCGGTGCACTCGATCACGCCGTCCCAGCCGAAGTCGCGGCCGGCCACGAGCCCGAAGACGTGCTTTCCGGCCATATTCGCGCCGGTCACCCAGGCGGTGCCGCTGACGACGCGGGGATCCACCAGGTACAGGAGCTTGGCTGCACCTTCCAGGCCCAGGAGCGGGGTGCCGAGCGACATGCCCGGGCCCAGGTATCCCCGGACGATCAGGGGGTTGCGGGCGAGGTCTTCCTCGCCAGCGGCTTCCACGGTGATCTCACCGGCGACCGGCAGGTAGGCGCCGATGTTGGCCTCCACCCGCTTCAGGTCGACGCCGCGGTCGCCGGGCACGCCAATGACGACGATCTGGCGCTCTCCGGTGGGCAGGGTGACGGCGAGGACAACGTTCTTGAGCGTGTCAGCGGCCGTCCAGGCGCCGCCGTCGTTCTCATCGCGCGGAACCAGCTGGTTTGCCGCGTCCACCAGCGTGTCGATGGTGGGGGTGTTCGGGGTGTCCCGGATCTCGGCTGCAGGCGCGTTGCTGAAGTCGATCTCGGCGGGGACCACGGTGGTCACGGCTTCAACGTTGGCTGCGTAGCCGCCGGCGGACCGCACGAAGGTGTCTTCGCCGATCTCGGTGGGGTGCAGGAATTCCTCGCTCCGGGAGCCGCCCATGGCACCGGCAGTGGCAGCCACCGGAATCACCTCGAGGCCGAGGCGCTCGAAGATCTTCAGGTAGGCGGCACGGTGCGCGTTGTAGCTCGCGTCCAGGCCGGCGTCGTCGACGTCGAACGAGTAGGAGTCCTTCATGATGAACTCGCGGCCGCGCAGCAGGCCGGCGCGGGGCCGGGCCTCGTCGCGGTACTTGTTCTGGATCTGGTAGATGCTCAGCGGAAGGTCCTTGTACGAGGAGTACAGGTCCTTGACCAGGAGGGTGAACATCTCCTCGTGGGTGGGGGCCAGGAGATAGTCGCCGCCCTTGCGGTCCTTGAGCCGGAAGATGCCCTCGCCGTACTCGGTCCAGCGGTTGGTGGCCTCGTAGGGTTCCTTGGGCAGGAGCGCCGGGAAGTGGACTTCCTGGGCACCGATGGCGGTCATTTCTTCACGGATAACTTTTTCCACCTTGCGCAGCACGCTGAGGCCCAGCGGCAGCCAGGTGTAGATGCCCGGCGCTGCCCTGCGGATATACCCGGCGCGGACCAGGAGACGGTGGCTCGCCACCTCGGCGTCGGCGGGATCTTCGCGCAGGGTGCGCAGGAACAGCTTGGAAAGTCGAAGGACCACGGGTAGGAATCCGTTTCTTGGGAGGTGCCTGTTCTGATGACGGGCTTGGCAAATTCGTCTGGGTACTAATCTACCGTGGCGCGGCGGGTGCCGGGTTCCCGGCGGCCGGCCGCCGGCGTCGGCGGCTGAAATCCCGCTCCGGACGGAGAAGAGCCACGCCAGAACTAGAGGAAGCCCCTGGCCGTCACCGGCTGGTCATCCTGTTTTGGCGTGGCTCTTACGGCCCGTCGGACCGAGAAGTCCGGAGGAAGCGCTAGGCGTGCCCGCTGGGAAGGTCAACGTCCAGTGCCATCTGTTGATTTCCCCTCTGAGACCGCACGCACCCCATTCGGCGCGGCTAGGAAGAACCTATGTGATCCACTGCACCATTACAAGAGTCGTCACGCAGTTTTCTGCAGTTGACTCCGGGTTACCGCGTGTGTCCGGATGGGCGGCAGGCTAGTCAATGAGGGCGGCCGCCTGGTCCAGCAGGGCTTCAGCCGACGCCAGGTCGGAGGAGGTAACGCCGGCCCCTGAAGCCTGCGCGGAGATCAGGACTCCGCCTTTGACGGCGAAGGTCATCCCAGTGCTCTGGGTGGCACCAGTGGGCAGCGTGACGTCCGTCTGCATGGCAACGGCGCCGGGAGTGCCGGCTCCGCTGTCAAGCCTGGTGGTGGCCGCTGTCATGGACATTCCGCCGATATTCATGCTGATGTTGCCGCAGGCTTCGATGTCGTTGCCGCGCTGTGCAAGCGATTGGTCCAGCTTTTCCTTTTCAACGCCGGAAAGGAGCGAGAGCCTCTGGGTCAGTTCAGCCGTAGAGGACGTGGATGCGCCCACTGCCATTGTGGTGTTGCTATCCGGCTTCAGTGCCGTGCCCGTTGCGATGGTATTGCATTCGGCGGGCTCCACCTGGACTTCGGTCATGAGGGAGACCATCTGATCCAGCGCCTGCGAGACCTTCTCCGCGGGCATCACCGACAGGGCTACGCTCTCCGAGTCCTTCACCGCTCCGGCGATCTCCGCCAACTCACCGGCCGTCAGCATTGTGAACTCAGCTGCCGGCCGGTTGCGGCCAGCTAGAACAGAACCGTAGCGAACGTACCCACCTGGTGGAAGCCAACACGTTCGTAGGTGGCCCTCGCCCGGGCGTTGTAGTCATTGACGTACAGGCTGGTGACCGGCGCCAACTTCTGCGCCAGCACTACGACTGCGGCCATGTACCCGGCGCTGAGTCCGCGTCCGCGGCAGGAGGGGTTCATCCAGACGCCCTGGACCTGGGTCACATCGGGGGTAACGGCGCCCAGTTCGGCCTTGAACGTGACCTGGCCGCCTTCGTCGAGGTGGACGAGGGAATGACCCTGCCTGATGAGGCCTTCCACGCGCCGGCTGTAGAACTCGCGGCCGCCCAGGAATGGCGAATAACCGACTTCTTCTTCGAACATGGCGGCGCAGGCGGGGAGGATCCTGTCGAAATCGGCGAGCTGGCCGATGCCCAGGCCGGTGTTGGGCTGAACCGCCGGCGGCCCGGCGATGCTCATCAGCGGCTGGTCCGCCCGGACCTCGTGTGCCTGCTGCCCGAGCTGCTCCAGTTGCTCGTACATCGCCAAAACAGTATCCGCGGGCCCGAAGATGGAGGCGAAGCGGCGGCCGGAGCGTTGCGCATGCTCGGCGACCGGGCCGGCGAGCTCCGCGTCCAGCTGGATGGGAACAAGGTTCGCCCCGGCCCAGCACGCGCCCACCAGGGCGTCGCCGTCAAACACGCCAAAGATACTGGCCCCGCCCGTGGTGGGCGCGGCCGTTCCCGTTGCGGCCAGGTGCGACAGGATGAAGACGTTGGCCACAACGTCCGTCCGGGCCAGCTCGCGCAGCTCCGCGGTGTCCGGCCCGGACAGGACCCTGATGGATATGCCGGGCCCTGCAGTCTCTCTACGAGACGCTAACCACGGGGCTACCCTTGACAGCATCTTCGCCATCGGCCTCCCCCATCTCTTCAGCGATTCGCATGGCCTCTTCGATCAGTGTCTCAACAATTTCACTCTCGGGGACAGTCTTGATGACCTCTCCCTTCACAAAGATTTGTCCCTTGCCGTTACCGGAGGCCACGCCCAGGTCGGCTTCGCGTGCCTCGCCGGGGCCGTTGACGACGCAGCCCATGACGGCAACGCGCAACGGGATCTCCATGCCTTCCAGCCCTGCAGTGACCTGTTCGGCCAGCGTGTACACGTCCACCTGGGCCCGGCCGCAGGACGGGCAGGAGACAATTTCGAGCTTGCGGGGACGCAGGTTCAGCGACTGCAGGATCTGGTTGCCAACCTTGATTTCCTCGACGGGCGGAGCGAGAGGGAAACGCGGATGGTGTCGCCGATGCCCCGCGACAGCAGCGCGCCGAACGCGGTGGCGGACTTGATGGTGCCCTGGAAGGCCGGGCCGGCTTCGGTGACGCCGAGGTGGAGCGGCCAGTCGCCCTTTTCAGCCAGCATCTCGTACGCGGCAACCATGATCACGGGGTCGTTGTGCTTGACGGAGATCTTGAAGTCGTGGAAGCCGTGCTCTTCAAACAGCGAGGCTTCCCAGACGGCTGACTCCACCAGGGCCTCGGGGGTCGCCTTGCCGTACTTCTTCAGGATCCCGGGTTCTAGGGATCCTGCGTTGACGCCGATCCGGATGGAGGTGCCGTGGTCCTTGGCGGCGCGGGCGATCTCCTTGACCTGGTCATCGAACTTGCGGATGTTGCCGGGGTTGACGCGTACCGCGGCGCAGCCCGCTTCGATGGCGGCGAAGACGTACTTGGGCTGGAAGTGGATGTCCGCAATCACCGGGATCTGGGACTTCCGCGCGATGATCGGCAGCGCCTCGGCGTCATCCGCGGACGGGCAGGCCACGCGCACGATGTCGCAGCCTGAGGCCGTCAGCTCAGCTATCTGCTGCAGCGTGGCGTTGATGTCCGTGGTGGGCGTGGTGGTCATCGACTGCACGCTGATGGGCGAATCCGAGCCGACCCCCACCGAGCCCACCTTGATCTGGCGGGTCTTCCTGCGCGGGGCAAGGACGGGCGGCGGTGCTGACGGCATTCCCAGGCTGACCGAGGTCACGTGGACTCCTCTTTAGATCGAAATTCGATGGTGTGTGATGCCGGCGGCTAAGCGGCGTGCCCGGCCAGGAGGCCGGTCACCGGGTCCCATTCGGTGGTGCGCGTGCCTGCGATGACGTCGGCCGAGGCGTAGGGATCCTGCTTGAGGATGCCGTTCAGCGCATTTTCGTCTGCGGCCTTGAAGATCAGCAACGCACCGGCGCCGTCACCGTAGGGTCCGCTGGCCAGGAGCGCGCCTTCACGGGCAAGCCCGGCAGTCCATTCGCGGTGTGCCGGACGGGCGGCGTTCCGTGCTTCGGTGGACTCGGCGGCGTATACGTACTCAACAGCAAAAACAGTCATACGGATACCCTATCGCCATGCCCGCCCGAGTATGTATCCGGTTCAGCCAAGGAAGAGGATCCTGGCGAGGGCGGCAACGCCGGCGCCCCACAGCATGGAGGTCAGCGTGCCGATGATGAACCTCTCGGCGGCAACGGGAGTCTCCTTCAGCTCGGCGAAACGCCCCAGGCCCTTGATGGCCACCACATACGCGATCGCCACGGGCTGGCCCGCCAGGATGGCCAGGCACACCGCCAGCCGTTCCAGGACGCCGATAATGGCTCCGCCGCGCAGGATCCGGGTGGTGGGCGCCGGCGCCGCTGCCGCACCTTTCGGAGCTTTTCCGGATCCGTCTCCGGTTTCGCCGGCGGCAACGGTGATCTCGCCGTCGACCGTTCCCCTGTCCGCTGGTTCCGGGTGGGCGGCCGCCTTGTCCACCGTGACATCCGCGGCGGGGTCGTCAGCGGACCCGTCGGCAGCGCGGTCTTCGGCGGCCTTGGCCGCGTCCGCCCTGTCGTCAATGGTCCGGGCCAGCCGGAACACCAGTGCCGTGACCGGCCAGCCCGCGAAACCTGCCGTCAGCAGGGCAAGCGTAATCCAGAGAGCGTTCACCTAAGTCCTTCCAGCACTGCATCGCGGGCCAGGGCCAGGAGCATTTCGGCGGCAGGCCTCGCCGCCCATTCTTCCTGCCAGCCGGATCTCAGGACGGCGCGGCTCACCGATTGCTCCGTGATTCCCAGTTCTGCGGCCGCAAGCTTCTGGCTGCCGTGCCTGGCTGACGCGTCATGCTGCAGCCTGCGGAGGGCGTCCACCACTTTCCATTGGGCCTCCGTGCGTTCCTGCACCAGCCGGCCAATGAGTCGCAGGACTGCCTCGGCGTTCGCGCAGGCCCTGAGGCCGGGCCCTGCCTCAGGCGTGGCCGCTCCGCCGCGGCGGAGCCCGCCGGAAACTACGGACAACGGCACGTGGGCAGCCGCGGACTTGGCCTTTTCAACCGCCCGCCGGGCAGCCACGAAGGCCGCCCCGGACCCTTCCCGCGGGCTCGCCGGCAACGGCAGGTCGACAGCACCGACTCCGATTCCCACGTACCACCGGCCGCTGCGCAGGCAGTGCAGGGCGATGTCCACGACTTCCGCCGGTTTCTCGACGACGCCCTGGACTTCATCGCCGACGGAGCGTTCGAACCTGCCGGCGGAGGAGAGCCGGTGCAATTCTGCCAGGAGGCCGGGCACACGGTCCCGGTCCCCTGTGCTGCCCCGCTGGTCGATGGTGAGCACGTACATGCGGCAACCATAATCGACTGATTATTTAATATCAATCGTTTTAAGCTGATTTATAAAAATCAGTCGAAAAGAGCTGACTAACGGAAAGAAGCCGTTGAGCGCTGATTATCCGAAGAGGTTGACGGGCTTGACGATGTCCGCGTAAATCAGCAGCGCACTCATGCCCATCAGCAGCGCAGCCACCACGTAGGTCACGGGCAGGAGCTTGGCGATGTCGAAGGCTCCGGGGTCAGGCCGGCCAAGCACCTTGGCCAGCCGCCGCCGGGCTCCCTCATACAGAGCACCTGCCACGTGACCGCCGTCCAGCGGCAGCAGCGGGACCAGGTTGAACACCGCCAGCGCGAAGTTCAGTCCGGCCAGCAATCCCACCAGCGCGGCGAGCCTGGACTGCAGCGGAACCTCCTCCATGGCGGCAACCTCGCCGGCGACCCGGCCCACACCCACAACGCTGATGGGGCCGTTGGGATCGCGCGGCTCTTCGCTGAAGGCCGCCTTGGCAACGCCCACCACGCGTGCGGGCAGATTAAGGACGACGCCGGCAACCTGCCGGATGTTTTCCCCCGCCATGGGCAGGACGGACGACGCCGGCTGGGCAACCAGCGCTGTTTGGGCGCCGATCCCCAGGAAGCCGACTTCCTGGTACTGGAGGGTTCCGTTCGAATCAGTCGCCTGCCGGCCGTCGGCGCCGACGACGGGCCGGGCAGAAAGCACCGGGGTCACCGTGGTGGTGACAGTCGAGCCGTTACGCTCCACGGTGATGCTGACTTCCCGGCCTGCGGAGGCGCGGATCCAGCCGGTGAGTTCATCCCAGCTGGTGACGGCTTTGCCGTCGAAGGACGTAATGGTGTCGTTCGGTTTGAGTTGCGCCTCAGCCGCGGGGGTGAGCTTGCAGTCGGCGGAGTCCGGGTCCACGGTTTCCCCGGCCTTGACCTGGCACTTGGAAACGTCCGAGATAGTTGTGGTGGGGGTGCTGATCCCGAAGCCCATCAGCAGCACGGCCGTCAGCGCCACGCCGATCAGCAGGTTCATGGCGGGGCCGCCAAGCATCACGATGACTTTCTTCCACACCGGAAGCCGGTAGAAGACCCGCTTCTCGTCACCCGGCCCCACTTCCTCGTGGGCCATGGAACGCGCCTCGGTGGCGAGGGTCTGGAACATCCCGGTGCTGGAAGGCCGCACCGTGCCGTCGTCCTTGTTCGGCGGGTACATGCCGATCATGGACACGTAGCCGCCCAGCGGGATGGCCTTGACGCCGTACTCGGTCTCGCCCTTGCGCTTTGACCACAGGGTGGGACCGAAACCGATCATGTACTTGGTGACGCGCACCTTGAACAGTTTGGCCGGAACGAGGTGGCCCACCTCATGGAGCGCAATGGAGACTGCGATGCCGATCGCCACGAAGACGACACCGAGGATGAAGAGAATGACGGGACTCATGCTTAGATCTGCTGCTTCCTAGAGACTGCTCACTGCTAAACGTTCGTGGGTGCGCGCTCGTGCCCACGCTTCAGCATCCAGCACGGACTCAACTGTCAGCCCGGAAGATCCTGGGTGTTCGCTGAGTACCGCTTCGATGGTATCCACAATGTCCGTGAACCGGATCCGGCCGGAGTGGAAGGCCATCACGGCCTCTTCGTTGGCTGCGTTGAAAACGGCGGGGTAGGTGCTCCCCTGCCTGGCGGCGTCCTTGGCAAGGCTGACGGCCGGGAACGCCTCCACGTCGAGCGGTTCGAAGGTCCAGCTGGTGGCCCGGGTCCAGTCGCAGGGCGCGGCCGCCTTCGGCACCCGGTCCGGCCAGCCCAGGCCGAGGGCGATGGGCAGGCGCATGTCCGGCGGCGAGGCCTGGGCGATGATGGAGCCGTCCACGAACTGCACCATGGAATGGACCACGGACTGCGGGTGGACCACCACGTCGATGCGGTCCAGCGGGATGTCGAACAGCAGGTGCGCCTCGATCACCTCCAGCCCTTTGTTTACCAGACTGGCCGAGTTGGTGGTGACCATCAGGCCCATGTCCCAGGTGGGGTGCGCGAGGGCATCCTGCGGCGAGACGTTATGGAGTTCCTCCCGGGTCCTGCCGCGGAAGGGCCCCCCGGAGGCCGTGAGGATGAGCCGGTCCACCTCGGCCGCGGTCCCGGAGCGCAGGCATTGCGCGATGGCCGAATGCTCGGAGTCCACCGGGACGATCTGGCCGTCGCGGGCGGCAGCCTTCACCAGGGCGCCGCCGACGATCAACGACTCCTTGTTGGCCAGCGCAAGTGTGGCTCCGGATTTCAGGGCAGCCAGCGTGGGTGCCAGGCCGATGGAACCGGTGATGCCGTTGAGCACCACGTCGGCTTCGATCTCCGCGATCCGGGTGGACGCGTCCGGCCCGGTGATGATTTCGGGACGGTAGCCCGCCAGCCCGGCCGCCCTGGCGGCGTCGTCGATCAGGTCCTGCAGGGCTGCGGCGTCGCCGCTGGCCGTACCAACGGCCTTGGCCTTCGTATGGACGGCCTGGCGGGCCAGGAGCTCCAGGTTTCCGCCGCCTGCGCTCAGTGCCACAACCTCGAAAAGGTGCGGGGCGCCGTCGACGACGTCAATCGCCTGGGTGCCGATGGAACCGGTGGATCCGAGGAGAACGATTCTGCGTGGCTGCATCCGTTAAGTATCCCGCACGTCAGCGCACCCGCCGGCGGCAGGGCCTCGGGACATTGACGCCGTGCACGGCAGGCGTAACGTGAACAACGTGGAATGGGCCGCCTGGTTCGACGCGCCGGAGTACGAATTCGCCCGGCAGGTGCTGCAGCGCGGCATTGCCACGCTCTTCTTTGTGGCGTTCCTCTCCTGCCGCAACCAGTTCCCTGCGCTGCTCGGTGAGCGCGGACTGCTTCCGGTGCCGGACTACTTGGACAGTTTCAGGCGCCGCCGCCGTCCCAGCCTGTTCCTCTGGCGCTACTCGGACCGCCTGCTGCGCATGGTTTGCTGGGGCGGGATGGCTATTTCGGCCACACTCGTCCTGGGGCTTCCGCAACTGGGACCGCCCTGGCTGCCGATGATCGCCTTCCTGGCCCTCTGGCTGCTGTACATGTCGATCGTCAATGTGGGCCAGACCTTCTACGGGTTCGGCTGGGAGATGCTGCTGCTGGAGGCGGGCTTCACGGTGGCGTTCCTCGGCTCGGACCAGACCCCGCCGCCGCGGACGATCCTGATCCTGCTGGCGTGGCTGCTGTTCAGGCTTGAGTTCGGTGCCGGGATGATCAAGATCCGCGGAGGCAGCGAGTGGCGCGACCTGACCGCGCTGTATTACCACCACGAGACGCAGCCGATGCCGGGTCCGTTGAGCCGGCAGGCACACCTGCTGCCCAAACCGCTGCACCGGATGGAGGTCCTGGGCAACCACTTCGCCCAGCTGGTGGTGCCGTTCTTCCTCTTCGCCCCACAGCCGCTGGCCGGCATCGCCGCGGGCATCATCATCTTCACCCAGCTATGGCTCGTGGCGAGCGGAAACTTTGCCTGGCTGAACTGGATGGCCATCCTGCTGGCCTTCGCCGCAGTGAGCGATCCGGTGGCCCACGCCGTTCTTCCCGTCATCCCGCTGGACTGGCATGCGTATGGCGCTGCGTCCGGTGCCGGCGGCACGCAGGCCCCGGTGTGGTGGCTCGCCGTCGTGCTCGCCGTGACGCTGCTCCTGCTGGTGCTCAGCTACTGGCCGGCCCGGAACCTCCTCCAGCACCGGCAGCTGATGAACGCCAGCTTCAACCGCTGGCAGCTGGTGAACACCTACGGGGCATTCGGCACGGTGACAAAAATGCGGATCGAGATCGTGGTGGAGGGCACCCTCGACGACGAGCCGGACGACGACGCCGACTGGCGGGAGTACGGTTTCCGCGGTAAGCCGGGCGACGTCCGCCGGCTGCCCCGGCAGTGGGCTCCCTACCATCTCCGGCTGGACTGGCTCATGTGGTTCCTGCCCTTGCGCACGGTCCACGAGGAGTGGTTCTACGCTTTCCTGGCCAAGCTGCTGGAAGCCGACCGTGCTGTGCTGCGGCTCCTGCGCAAGGACCCGTTCGACGGCGCACGCCCCCGGTGGGTGCGCGTCCACAGCTACCACTACCGCTTCGCGAGCCGGGCGGAACGCCGCGAGACGGGGCAGCGCTGGATCCGGACCCTGCTGTATGAGGCCATCCCCCCGTTGTCCCTTCCGCCCGGGTCACGCTGACTTGAGCTCGTAGCGGCGCTCGGGACGGCCCGCGCCGTACTTGAGGTGAACGTCAACCCTCGCCTCATCGTGGAGGTACTCGAGGTAACGGCGTGCGCTGACCCGGGACGTGCCCAGCAGGTCCGCAACCTCGGCCGCCGACAGATCCGCTGCGGCGGACTGCAGCACGTCCACCACCCGGCTGAGGGTTTCCGGGCTGCACCCCTTGGGGAGGCGGACTTCCGCCCGTTCGGCGCGATCGGTGCGCTCCAGCCCGAAGACCCGGTTGACGTCGGATTGCTCGGCGACGTCCTTGGCAAGGTCCAGGCCCTGGTAGGCGCTGCGATAGTGCTCCAGCCGCTCCTGCAGGTCCGCCTGCGAAAACGGCTTGATCAGGTAATGGACGATCCCGCCGCGCAGCGCCCGGCGGACGGTTTCCACCTCGCGGGCCGCGCTGATCACCAGTACGTCCAGTTCCGGCGCCGTTTCCCGCAGCCTGGCCATGAGGTCAAGGCCGTTGATGTCGGGGAGGTGGATGTCCAGAAGGACCAGGTCAGGCAGCAGGCGTGCGGTTTCCGCCACGGCCTGGGCTCCGGTGTGCGCAACCCCGACGACGGTGAAACCCGGCGTGCGCTGGATGAAGCCGGCGTGGACTTTCGCCACCATGAAGTCATCATCGACGATCAGGACGTTGATCATGCCCGGGTACCCTTTCCTGTCTTTAGCCTCGCCGTAAAGACGGCGCCTCCGTCGTTGGCCACTGCAAGGTCTCCCCCGCTCCGGCGGCAGACCACCCGCGAGAGTGCCAGGCCGAAGCCACGGCCGCCGGCCGGGCCGGGCTGCTTGGTACTGAATCCCTGCCGGAAGATCTCATCGGCCGCTGCGCCGTCAATGCCCGGCCCGGTGTCCCTGACAGTCACCACCACTTCCTCGCGGCTGTCCTCGACGAGGACCCGGACCGACGCTTCCGCGGCTCCCGTGACGGCGTCGAGCGCGTTGTCCACGAGGTTCCCCACAACAGTGGTCAGGTCACGCGAGAGCTCATCGCCCACCGGCGAGAGTGACGACGCGGGGTCCAGCTGCAGCGGCACGCCCCGTTCCGCTGCAAGGCTTGATTTGGCGATCAGCAGGGCGGCGAGCGCCGGGTCCTGGATGCGGCTGGTCACATCATCATTCAGGCGCGTCCGGTCCACCGCGACTCCGTTGACGAACTGCACCACGGAATCGTACTCGCCGATCTGGATCAGCCCCGAAATAACGTGCAGCTGGTTGGCGAATTCATGGGCCTGCGCCCTGAGCGTGTCCGTTGCCGTCCGTGTTGTGCCCAGTTCGCGTTCCAGGGATGAAAGCTCCGTCCGGTCACGCAAAGTGGCCACAGAACCCATCACCCTGCCCCTGGAACGGATCGGCACCCGGTTCAGCACCACCAGGCGCTCCCCCACCAGCACCATCTGGTCCTGCCCGGGCTGCTCGCCGGTGAGGACTTCCTTAAGCGCCGGTTCCACGGGCAGTCCGGCCAGATCCTTGCCCACGCAGTCGGCCGGCAGGCCCAGCAGCGCCCGGGCACTGTCGTTGGCCACGGTAATCCGTCCGTGGAGGTCCAGCGCCACCACGCCTTCCTTGAGTCCATGCAGCATCGCTTCGCGGTTCTCCACCAGGCCCGAGATTTCGCTGGGCTCCATGCCGAGGGTCTGGCGCTTAACCCTGCGCGACAGAAGCAGGGAGCCGGCAACCCCCAGGACGCTGGCCACCCCCAAATAGGTCAACAGGTTGGGGACAGCATCCCCCAGGCGCTCCCACGTGGACGGGTAGTTCCGGCTGATGGACGCAATCCCGATCATGGTCCCGGAGTCGTCAAGGACCGGGACGTGGGCTGAAAGCACGGGCGTGGCCGTTCCGCCCACCACGCCGGTCCAGGCCCGGCCTTCCGTCACCCGGCTCGCACCGAGTTCCAAGGGCCGGCCCAGCAGTCCGGGGTCCGACGACGCCACCACGGTGCGGTCAGACCGGGCGAGTGCCACCTGCGCGGACCCGGAAACGGTGCGTACCGACTCGGCGACGGCGGACAGTGCCGCACTTCCGCGCGGTTCGGCCGAGGGAAGCAGCGCCCGGACGGCGGGATTGCTGCCCAGCGCCTCAGCCGCGGACAATGCGCGGCGCCCCTCGATCCGCTCAAACGCGGCGGCCGACTGGGCCAGGGATATGGCGACGACGGCGACGAGGACAGCCAGGACAATCAGCAACTGCAGGACCAGGTACTGCCCGGCGAGGGACATTCCTCTTCGTCGAGTCACTGTGGTTCTTTCCTCTGGTGGGTGGGGTACCGGAACTATACCCCAGCGCACCCTGCCGGACGGACGCGCAGCCGCTCCCCCGGGACGGCGTCCGGAGCGTCCGGTAAGACAGCGGAAACGTGAACGAAATGAACTTAACTTTCTCTGAGTACACAAGAGTGATGCCTGTCACTTCCCCGCCTAGCATCAGAGCACCGGTCAGTTTTGCTGACTAGCGTTACCAAGAACTTTACTGAGAAGAGGAACCCCATGCGCCAGAACCGCGCATTGCGAATTGCCGCCGTCGCTGCCGGCATCGCCCTGATGGCCACCGGTTGCGGTGCAACCGGCAAAAGCTCCACGAGCGGCAGCTCCAGCGCCGCTGCCGGCCCCGTCACCGGGCTGCAGATCCTGGTCCCCAATACGCCCGGCGGCGGCTACGACACCACCGCGCGTGCCGCCGCGAAGGTTCTCGACGACGAGAAGATCGCCACCAACACCGAAGTCTTCAACCTCGCCGGTGCCGGCGGCACCGTGGGCCTGGCCCGCGTGGTCAACGAAAAGGGCAACGGCGACCTCACCATGCTGATGGGCCTGGGCGTGGTGGGCGCCAGCTACACCAACAAGTCCGCGTCCAAGCTGACGGACACCACGCCACTGGCCAAGCTCATTGAAGAGCCCGGCGCCATCATGGTCAGCAAGGATTCGCCCTACAAGACCATCGACGACCTCGTGAAGGCCTGGAAGGCCGACCCGGGTTCCATCGCCGTCGGCGGCGGCTCCTCACCGGGCGGCCCGGACCACCTGCTGCCCATGCAGCTCGCAGGAGCCGTGGGGATCGACGCCACCAAGGTCAACTTTGTTTCCTACGACGGCGGTGGCGACCTGCTCCCGGCCATCCTCGGCAACAAGCTCGGCTTTGCTGCCTCCGGCGCCGGTGAGTACCTCAAGCAGATCGAATCGGGCGAGGTCCGCGTGCTGGCTACCAGCGGCGCGGAGAGGCTGGACGGCGTTGACGCCCCCACCCTTAAGGAATCCAACATCGACCTGGTCTTCACGAACTGGCGCGGCATCGTTGCCCCTCCGGGCATCAGCGACGCCGACAAGGCAGCCCTCATCGCAGCCATCGAGAAGATGCACGGTACCGCTGCCTGGAAGGAGACGCTGAAGACGCACAGCTGGACCGATGCTTTTGTCACCGGTGACGAATTCAAGACCTTCCTGACGGAGCAGGACAAGCGGGTGGCGGACGTCCTCACGAAGCTTGGCTTGGCGTGAGTTCCTCACCAACGGTGGCCTCACGGCTCAAAGGCCGCTCCGAGCTGGGGGTCGCCCTCCTGCTCGGGGCGGCCGGGGTCCTGGTCTTCCTCGACGCCTACGGCCTGGCGACACCCTATTCCAAGTCGGACCCTGTGGGTCCCAAAACGGTTCCCTTCATCGTGGCCGGCCTGCTCGTCGTCTGCGCCGTGCTGCTGGCAGTGAATGTACTGCGCGGCGGCAAGGGCGAGGCGGAAGGCGGCGAGGACGTTGACCTGGCGCACCCCGCGGACTGGAAGACCGTACTCCCCCTGGTGGGCGCCTTCATCGCGAACATCCTGCTCATCGACTGGGCCGGCTGGGTGATTTCCGGAACCGTGCTGTTCTGGGGCAGCGTATGGGCCCTCGGCGGACGGCACTACGTCCGTGACGGCCTCATTTCCCTGGCCATGTCCATCCTGACCTTCTACGGCTTCTTCCTGGGCCTTGGCATCGCATTGCCCGCGGGCTTGCTGGAAGGGATTCTCTAATGGACGTCTTCTCCTCCCTCATGGACGGTTTCGCCACCGCGCTGACCCCCATGAATTTCCTCTACGCCGTCATCGGCGTGGTCCTCGGCACTGCCGTGGGAGTCCTCCCGGGCCTTGGCCCGGCCATGACCGTGGCCCTTTTGCTTCCGGTCACCTACGCCCTGGAGCCCACCAGCGCCTTCATCATGTTCGCCGGCATCTACTACGGCGGCATGTACGGCGGCTCCACCACCTCCATCCTGCTCAACACACCCGGCGAGTCGTCATCGGTGGTCACCGCCATCGAGGGCAACAAGATGGCGAAAGCCGGGCGGGCGGCACAGGCTTTGGCCACCGCCGCCATCGGTTCCTTTGTGGCCGGCACCATCGGTACCACGCTGCTCGCCGTCTGCGCGCCGATCGTGGTCCAGTTCGCCGTCAGCCTGGGCTCACCCAGCTACTTCGCGATCATGGTGCTCGCCCTGCTGGCCGTCACCGCCGTGCTGGGGTCCTCCCGGCTGCGCGGGTTCGCGTCCCTGGGCCTGGGCCTGGCAATCGGCCTTGTGGGCATGGATTCGGTCACCGGCCAGCAACGCCTCACTTTCGGGATGCCGCTCCTGGCCGACGGCCTGGACATCGTGGTGGTGGCCGTAGCCATCTTCGCCGTCGGAGAGGCACTGTGGGTGGCGGCTCACCTGCGCCGCACTCCGATGAACATCATCCCTGTCGGACAACCCTGGATGGGCAAAGACGACTGGAAGCGGTCCTGGAAACCCTGGCTCCGCGGTACAGCATTCGGTTTCCCCTTCGGAGCACTCCCCGCAGGCGGCGCCGAGATCCCCACCTTCCTGTCCTACGTCACGGAGAAACGGCTCTCCAAGCACCCCGAGGAATTCGGCCACGGCGCCATTGAGGGCGTTGCCGGACCGGAAGCCGCCAACAACGCCGCGGCAGCGGGCACGCTGACCCCCATGCTTGCCCTGGGCCTTCCCACCAACGCCACGGCCGCCGTCATGCTGGCAGCATTCACGTCCTACGGCATCCAGCCCGGGCCGCAGCTGTTCGCCAGCGAGGGGCCGCTGGTCTGGGCGCTGATTGCCAGCCTCTTCATCGGCAACTTCCTGCTCCTGATCATCAACCTTCCGCTGGCACCGGTCTGGGCGAAGCTCCTGCAGCTCCCGCGGCCGTACCTCTATGCCGGGATCCTGTTCTTTGCCACGCTGGGCGCCTATTCGGTGAACCTGCAGGCGTTTGACCTGGTCATCCTGCTGGTGCTTGGCGCGCTGGGCTTCATGATGAGGCGCTTCGGACTGCCCGTGCTGCCGCTGATCCTGGGCGTGATCCTGGGGCCGCGCCTCGAAGGCCAGCTACGCAAGACCCTCCAGCTCAGCGCCGGCAATCCGGCCGGACTGTGGAGCGAAGCGATTGCCGTCGGGATCTGGGTCATCGTGGCGATCATCCTCCTCTGGCCGCTGCTGCTCAAGCTGATCCGCCGGAACCGCCCGGCGCGCAGCTCACTGCTTCCCGCCACTTCCGGCGCAACCGAACCGCGGGAAGTTAGCGGCAGCGTCAGCCATGCCAGCCACCGTGCCGACGGTTCGTCCGGCGACGGCCACAGCGACGGCGACGGCGACGGTTAGCCCGGCCACACGATGACCCAGTGACAAACAAGTACAGCTAACAAGGAGCAACCATGACGATCGTGGTGGGATACGTCCCGACACCCGAGGGCGAAGCAGCGCTGGCCCAGGCCATCGCCGAGGCGCGGAAAAGCAACAGCAGGCTGCTGGTCATCAACTCCTCGAAGGGTGATGCGCTGGTGGATAACCGGTACGCACAGGAACCTGAGATCCAGAGCATCGAGGACCGGCTCGCTAACCAGGGCATTGACCACGTGATCAAGCAGCCGGTCCGGGGCCATGATGCGGCCCTGGAGGTACTGGATGCCGCGGAGGAGCACCATGCCGATCTGATTGTGATTGGCCTGCGCCGCCGCACGCCGGTAGGCAAGCTGATCCTGGGGAGCACGTCCCAACGGATACTGCTTGAGGCGGACTGCCCGGTGCTGGCAGTGAAGGCCGGGTAACGCCTGCCGGCAGTCCATGACCGGAACAGCACGGAAAAGCCGCAGGCCGGGAGTCCAACGACTCCCGGCCTGCGGCTTTTCGTCTCGAAACGCGTTGCTAGCGGCCGGCCCGCCGCAGGGTGGATTCCGCGTGCTTGAGGATGGGGCCGTCAATCATCTTTCCGTTGAACTGGAACACGCCGCTGCCGGCAGCAGCGGCGGCCGCCAGGAGTTCCCTGGCCGCGGCGACGTCCGACTCCGCAGGGGCGTACGCTTCCCGGACCACGGACACCTGGCTGGGGTGGATGCAGGCCTTTGAACCGAATCCCGAGGCGACGGCGTCGCGTGACTCAGCTGCCAGCCCGTCAAGGTCCGGAATGTTGACGTACACCGCATCGATGGCTTCCTTGCCGAAGGCCCCGGCCGCGAGCAGCACGGTGGACCGGGCATGCAGCGCCACCGCCCGGTAGCCGCCGTCGTCGTTCCTGCTGGAGGTCCCGCCCAGCGACGCGAGCAGGTCCTCGGCACCCCACATCAGGCCCACCACGTTGGGTTCGGCGGCGATGGCTGCGGCGTTCACAATCCCCAACGCGGTTTCGCACAACGCTATGACGCTGTAGTCCTCCAGCGCCTTGAGCTGGCCGGCGTTTTCGGCCTTGGCCAGCATCACGTGGCGGTACGGGGTGTGCTTGAGGCAGTGCAGGTCCTTCTCGAACTCTTCCGTGCCGGCCGGGTTGATCCGGATGATCGTCCGGCTGGGGTCCAGCTCCGGAACGTCGCCGGTGGCGCCGAGCTGGGCCAGGATGGCGCCGCGGGCGCGTTGCTTGTCGGCAGGAGCGACGGCGTCTTCCAGGTCCACGATCACGGCGTCGGAACGCTCCGCGGCCTTTTGGTATCGCTCGGGACGGTCGGCGGGGCAGAAGAGCAGGGCGGGACCCATCAGGAAAGTCATGCTTTGATTGTCCCCTTTTCGGCGGTT
This sequence comes from Arthrobacter sp. SPG23, assembly GCF_000876655.1. GTDB lineage: Bacteria > Actinomycetota > Actinomycetes > Actinomycetales > Micrococcaceae > Arthrobacter. Next base: position 87,231 of record NZ_JYCN01000014.1, on the reverse strand, counting down.
TCTTTCTGCGCGGTTTCTTTCTGCGCGGTTTCTTTCTGCGCGGCATCTTTCTGGGCGGCATCTTTCTGCGCGGCAGCGTGCGCCTCGCGCGTCCACATCAGGCAGCTCCGCGACGCCAGGGCAACCACCACGCCGTCCTGGTTCCGGCCCGTGTGCTGCATGGTCACGATTCCCTGCCCCGGCCGCGACGCCGACATCCGCTTGCCGGTGATGACCGTCTCCGTATAGAGGGTGTCGCCGTGGTACAGCGGATGCGGAAACGACACGTCGGTCAGTCCCAGCTGGGCGATGATGGTGCCTTGGGTGAGCTGCGGAACGGACTGCCCCACCACGGTTGCCAGGGTGAACATCGAGTTCACCAGCCTCTGTCCGAACGGCTGGCCGGCGCTCCACGCAGCGTCCAGGTGCAGCGCCTGCGTGTTCATGGTCATGGTGGTGAACAGGACGTTGTCCGTCTCGGTCACCGTCCGCCCCGGGCGGTGGGCGTAGACCACTCCTTCCTCAAGCTCGTCGTAGTAGAGGCCCCGCTGTTCAACGACGCGGGGGCTGCCGGTGGTTGAGTCCGTCGAAACCCTGTCGGCAGTGGTCATACCGTCAGTTCCTGGTCCTCTTCGAACAGTTCCGCACCCGTGGCGGCGGCGACTTCCTCAGCCGTCACGTTCGGGGCCAGTTCGCGCAGGACGAGCCGGGAGGAACCGCCTTCGGTGACGACGTCGATCACGGCGAGGTCGGTGATGATCCGGTCCACGCACCCCTTACCGGTGAGGGGCAGGGTGCACTGCTGCACGATTTTGGGTTTTCCGTTGCGGTCCACGTGCTCCATCATCACGATCACCCTCTTGGCGCCGAAGACCAGGTCCATGGCGCCGCCCATGCCCTTGACCATCTTTCCCGGAATCATCCAGTTGGCCAGGTCCCCGTTCTGGGCCACTTCCATGGCACCGAGCACGGCAACGTCCACGTGGCCGCCGCGGATCATGCCGAACGAGGCGGCGGAGTCAAAGAACGCGGCGCCCTTGTTCACGGTGACAGTTTCCTTGCCGGCGTTGATCAGGTCCGGATCCACCTGGTCCTCGCCGGGGTACGGCCCCACGCCCAGGATGCCGTTCTCCGAGTGCAGCACCACTTCGATGCCCGCCGGGATGTAGTTGGGGATCAGTGTTGGCATCCCGATGCCGAGGTTGACGTATTGGCCGTTCCGGAGTTCGCGGGCCACCCGGGCGGCCAGTTCATTCCGGGTCCAGCCCTTAGTTTCGGGGCTGGTGCCCTCGGGATGTCCGACGGCGGACCGCCGGTATTCGTGGCGGACGGCTTCGGGGCGGGGCGGGGCACCCGGGGTGCTGTTCGATTCCACGGCTATGCTCCTGCCTGGTGGGATGCTTGGTGGTCAGTTGCTTGCTGGGCAGTTGCTTGCTGTCCGGTCCCTCGGGACGGGTTGCCGTCGGCGGACACTGCGACCGTCCGCTTTTCGATGCGCTTCTCACCTTGGGGTGCGAGGACAACCCGCTGGACGAAGATGCCGGGAACGTGAACATGTTCGGGATCCAGCTCGCCCGGCTCCACCAGTTCTTCAACCTCGGCGATGGTGATTCGCCCTGCCATGGCGCACAGCGGGTTGAAGTTCATGGCCGTGGCGTGGAAGACAAGGTTCCCGTGCCGGTCGCCCTTCCAGGCGTGGACCAGGCCGAAATCCGGGGTCAGCGATTCCTCCAGCACGTAGTCGGCGCCGTTGAAGGTGCGGACCTCCTTGGGCGCCGAAGCGATGGCGATCGTGCCGTCGGCGTCGTACTTCTGCGGCAGGCCGCCGTCGGACACCTGGGTTCCCACACCGGCAGGCGTGTAGAACGCCGGGATGCCGGCGCCGCCGGCGCGGAGTTTCTCGGCGAGCGTGCCCTGCGGGGTGAGGACCACCTCGAGTTCCCCGGAGAGGTACTGCCGGGCAAATTCCTTGTTTTCCCCGACGTAGGAGCTGATGGTGCGGCGAATCCTGCCGTCCTTCAGCAGGATCCCGAGCCCCCAGTCGTCCACGCCGCAGTTGTTGCTGACGGTTTCCAGGCCAGTGGTTCCGTGCTGGTGGAGGGCGTCGATCAGGGCAACCGGGATGCCGCACAGTCCAAAACCTCCGACGGCGAGCGAGGCACCGTCGGGGATGTCGGCAACCGCGGCCTCGGCACTGGCAACAACCTTGTCAATCATCGTCGATCCTTCCTGATTTGCTCCCTGTTTTGCTCCCTGCGGTGCTCTTTGGCAGGAAGCTAAAGGCCGAGTTCGCGGGCGATCAGCATCAGCTGGACCTCCGTGGTGCCCTCCCCTACTTCAAGGATCTTGGAGTCGCGGTAGTGCCGTGCCACGGTGAATTCGTTGATGAAGCCATAGCCGCCGAACACCTGGGTGGCGTCCCGCGCGTTGTCCATGGCTGCCTCACCTGCGACCATCTTAGCGATGGCCGCCTGGGTCTTGAACGGCTTGCCGGCCAGCATCCTGGCGGCGGCGTCGTAGTAGGCCAGCCGGGCGGTGTGGGCCCGTGCTTCCATGCGGGCGATCTTGAACGCGATGGCCTGGTACTTGCCGATGTTCTGCCCGAATGCGCTGCGTTCCTTGGCGTATTTCACAGACAGGTCCACGCAGCCCTGTGCCGCTCCCGTGGCAAGTGCCGCGATGGCGATGCGGCCCTCGTCCAGGATGGACAGGAAGTTTGCGTAGCCACGGCCCTGCTCGCCGAGGAGGTTCGCCTCCGGCACATGGACGTCCTTGAGGGTGAGCGGGTGGGTGTCCGAGGCGTTCCAGCCCACCTTGTTGTAGGCCTTCTCCGCCTTGAACCCGGGCGTGTTGGTGGGTACCAGGATGGTGGAGATCTCCTTCTTGACGCTGCCGTCCTGCCGCTCGTGCTTGGCGGTTACAGCGGTCACGGTGACCAGGCGGGTGATGTCCGTCCCGGAGTTGGTGATGAATTCCTTGTTGCCGTTGATGATCCACTCACCACTCTCGAGCCGGGCGGTGGTCTTGGTTCCGCCCGCGTCGGAGCCGGCCTCGGGTTCTGTCAGGCCGAAGCCGGCGAGCGCCTTGCCGGAAGCCAGCGAGGGCAGCCATTCCTCCTTCTGGGCGTCGGTGCCGAACCGGTAAACGGGCATGGCACCAAGGGAGACGCCGGCTTCCAGTGTGATGGCCACGGACTGGTCCACCCGGCCCAGCTGCTCCAAGGCCAGCGCCAGCGCGAAGTAGTCCCCGCCCATGCCGCCGAACTCTTCCGGGAACGGCAGGCCGAAGAGCCCCATGTCCGCCATCTGGGAGACGACCTCGTAGGGGAAGCTGTGTTCCTCGTCGTGTTTTGCGGACACGGGGGCCACCACTTCGTCGGCGAATTCGCGGACGGTGTTGCTGAGGTCCTGGTATTCCTCGCTGAGCTCAAAATCAGCCATGTTGGGACTTCCTTGTCTTAACTCTGTGAAGGGTCTGTTGGCGTACTGAATGGTTGATGCGGGGGCTACTCTGCCGCGCCCATGGCGATGACGGATTCTTCCACCGTGTCCTCCGCCTTCGAGGGCTCTTGCGGGTGGATGGTCGCGAGGACCTGGTCCGCCTTGACGAGGTCACCGGACGTGACGCTGATGTGCACGGTGCCGTCGAGCGGCGCCACGAGCTGGTGTTCCATCTTCATGGCCTCCACTGAGAGCAGGACCTGGCCGGCCTGCACGGTGGCGCCGTTGCTGACGTTGACGGACACCACGGTGCCGGGCATCGGCGAGCGCACGGCCGGGTCAGTGGCGCCCTCCTCGCGCTCGATCGCCGCCAGGACCCGGGCCAGCCGGGCCTCGCGGCTGAGCACTTCGAGGCGGCAGGACCAGCCCTCGTTGCCGAGGAAGAGCTCTGTGGGCGCCCCGGGGGTTGGGTTGTCCCAGCTCGGGGTGATGGAACCGGTGTAGACCGGTGCCAGGGAGTAGCCGCGCACTTCACCGTCGAGCGTCACCTCGACGTAGCTTCGCGCGAGGAACTTCAGCGACGCCGTGCAGTGACGCCCATCGCCGAGGGATACGAAGACCGGCCCCTCGGCCACGCGGCCGGTCACGCCCACAGTTCCGACGCCGCCATCGGAGGTTCCCAGGCTGACCATCCGAGGCGCATGCGTGCCGAGACGCCAACCGTCACGGCGCTGCCAGGGTCCCGCCGACTCGAGCGGATTGTTCTGCGCATCCATAGCCACGGCGTACAGACCGGCCGCCGCGAGCTCGAAATCGCCCACCCGCCGGAAGCTGAAGTCCGGCATCTTGCGTTCGATCAGCCCGGTGTCGAGGCGGCCGGCCCGGACGTCGGCGTCGTTGATGAGCAGGCGCAGGTATTCGACGTTGGTATCGATGCCGAGCGCGGTGTACCCGGCGAGCGCCCCGTCCAGGGCGTCCAGGGCGGCAGTTCGGTCCTTGCCCCAGGCGATCACCTTGGAAATCATCGGGTCATAGCTTGAGGAGATCTCAAGGCCCTGAACAAGAGCCGAATCGACGCGCACGCGGCCGCATGCCGTCTCGACTTCATTGCGGGCGGGGGCGCTGGGCCGCTGCTTTGGGCCCGGAACTTCGTCGAGCTGGAGCACTGTCCCCGTGGACGGCAGGAAGTTCCGTTCCGGAATTTCTGCGTAGACGCGCGCTTCCACTGAGTGTCCGTTAAGCACGACGTCGTCCTGGCGGACGGTGAGTTCCTCACCAGCGGCGATCCGGACCTGCCATTCGACGAGGTCGATTCCGGTGACCATTTCGGTGACCGGGTGCTCCACCTGAAGGCGCGTGTTCATCTCCATGAAGAAAAATTCGTCCGGGGCGTCGTCCGAGACCAGGAACTCGACAGTCCCGGCACCGCTGTAATGGACGCTGCGGGCCGCGTTGCAGGCCGCCTCGCCGATCCTCGCTCGGACGGCGGCGCCGTCGGGCAGGGATTCCAGCAGCGGGGACGGTGCTTCCTCGATGACCTTCTGGTGGCGGCGCTGCAGGGAGCACTCGCGCTCCCCCAGGTGGATGACGTTTCCATGGTTGTCCGCCAGGACCTGGACCTCGATGTGCCGCGGGGTGGTGACGAGCCGCTCAAGGAACAGGGTGTCGTCGCCGAAGGCGCTGGCTGCGACCCGGCGGGCCGTGGCCAGGGTGGCTTCCAGCTGCTCGGGACGCTCGACAATATGCATGCCCTTGCCGCCGCCCCCGGCGGAAGGCTTGATCAGCAGCGGGAAGCCGACGCCGGCAGCGGCCTCAATCAGCTGCGCGTCCGTCATGCCGGGTTGGGCGATGCCCGGCACCACGGGAACGCCGTAGCCGGTCACGTGGTTCTTGGACCGGATCTTGTCCCCCATGACATTGAGCGACTCGACGCCCGGGCCGATGAAGATGATCCCCGCTTTTTCCAGGGCGCGGGCGAAGTCGACGTTCTCGCTCAGGAAGCCGTAGCCCGGGTGCACGGCCTCGGCGCCGGTCTCGCGGCACGCCTGGATGATGGCCTCGATCTTGAGGTAGCTTTCGGCCGCGGCCGCCGGGCCGATCCGGACGGCAAGGTCCGCTTCGCGCACGTGGCGGGCACCGGCGTCGGCGTCGGAATAGACAGCCACCGAACGGATGCCCAGCGCCCGCAGGGTGCGGATCACGCGGCAGGCGATCTCGCCGCGGTTGGCGACGAGTACGGTGCCGAACAGCGGCTTCGGGGGTGTGGAACTAGTGGGTGTGGAGGTAACAGTCACAGCGGGGCTCACATCCGGAACAGGCCGAAGGAGGTCTCCGGCAGCGGGGTGCGGGAGACGACGTCGAGCGCCAGTCCCAGAACGGTGCGGGTGTCCGCGGGGTCGATCACGCCGTCGTCCCAGAGGCGGGCCGTGGAGTAGTAGGGGCTGCCCTGGTCCTCGTACTGCTGTTTGATCGGGGCCTTGAAGGCTTCCTCGTCGGCAGCGGACCATTCCTCGCCGCGGGCCTCATATTGGTCCCGCTTGACCGTGGCGAGCACGCTGGAAGCCTGGTTGCCGCCCATCACGGAGATCCGCGACGCCGGCCACATCCACAGGAATCGCGGCGAGTAGGCCCGCCCGCACATCGAGTAGTTGCCGGCGCCGAAGGACCCGCCGATCACGACGGTCAGTTTGGGCACGCGCGCCGTGGCGACAGCGGTGACCATCTTGGCGCCGTTCTTGGCGATGCCGCCCTGCTCGTAGTCCTTGCCGACCATAAAACCGGAGAGATTCTGCAGGAAGACCAGCGGGATGCCGCGCTGGTCGCAGAGTTCGATGAAGTGGGCGCCCTTCAGGGAAGATTCGCTGAACAGCACGCCGTTGTTGGCCACGATGCCCACCGGGTGGCCGTGCAGCTTCGCGAAGCCGGTGACCAGGGTGGTGCCGTAGTTCTTCTTGAACTCGTGGAAGCGGCTGCCGTCCACCAGCCGGGCGATCACTTCCCGGACGTCGTACTGGGCGTTCACGTCCGTGGGGACGGCACCGTACAGCTCGCCCTGGTCCGCAACGGGCTCGACGGCGGTGTCCACCTCCCAGGCGGGGCTGGCCGGCCGGGGCAGGGTGGAAACGATGTCCCTGACGATCTGCAGGGCATGTTCGTCGTTCTCGGCCAGGTGGTCAGTGACGCCTGAAATTTTCGAGTGCACCTCGCCGCCGCCGAGTTCCTCCGCCGTGACGATCTCGCCGATCGCGGCTTTAACAAGGGGCGGGCCGCCCAGGAAGATGGTGCCCTGGTTGCGGACGATCACTGTCTCATCGCTCATGGCCGGGACGTAGGCGCCGCCGGCGGTGCAAGAACCCATCACGGAGGCGATCTGCGGGATTCCTGCCGCGGACATCTTCGCCTGGTTGAAGAAAATCCGGCCGAAGTGCTCCTTGTCCGGGAAGACCTCGTCCTGCTTCGGCAGGAAGGCCCCGCCGGAGTCCACCAGGTAGATGCAGGGCAGCCGGTTCTCCAGCGCGATTTCCTGCGCCCGAAGGTGCTTCTTCACCGTCATCGGGTAATAGGTGCCGCCCTTGACCGTGGCGTCGTTGGAGATCACCAGCACCTGGCGGCCGTGGACCAGGCCGATCCCGGCAATGACGCCGGCCCCGGGCGAGTCGTCGTTGTACATGCCGTTGGCGGCGAGTGGCGCGATCTCCAGGAAGGGACTGCCGTCGTCGAGCAGCTGGTTGATGCGCTCGCGCGGCAGGAGTTTGCCCCGCGCCACGTGGCGTTCCCGGGACTTCTCCGGACCGCCGAGCGCGGCGGTAGCGAGGCGCTCCTTCAGCTCGCGGGCCAGCCCCAGCTGGGCCTCGCGGTTCGCGGCGAAGGCGTCGCTTGACGCGTCCACCTGGTTGGCGATTGTCTCCATTGACTGCTTCCGTTCCCGGACGCCCTGGCGAGGCCGTCCTGAGCAATTCGGTTAGTACCGCATAACTGAGATTTAGGTTAGTCTCTATTAACTGTGATGTCCAACACGCGCTTGCATTGCTAGGATTTGCAGTTCCAAGGAGGAAATGTGCCGATCATCGAGCGCGACCCGACAACCCAAAACAGCCCGGCGGGCCAGCTGGCCCAGGCAACCGAACGCAGCCAGGCGACCGAACGCAGCCCGGCGACCCAGCGCAGCCAGGCCAAAGAGAGCCGGCGCCAGGCGTTGCTGTCCTCAGCGGCCGCACTCTTCGCGCTCAACGGCTTCAACCGCGTTTCGTTGGAGGACCTGGGCGCCGCGGCAGGCGTCAGCGGCCCCGCCGTCTACCGCCACTTCGCCGGCAAGCAAGCCGTTTTGGGCGCACTGTTGCTCAGCGTCAGCCAGGAACTCCTCGACGGCGGCCGCCGGGTGGTGGCGGACGCCGGCGATCCCGCCGCAGCGCTGGCCCGCCTGGTTCAGTTCCATGTTGACTTCGCCCTGAGCAATCCCGACGTCATCCGCGTCCAGGACCGCGACTTCAGCAACCTGTCCGATGACGACCAGGCTGCAGTGCGCACCCTGCAGCGGAACTACGTGGAGCTTTGGGTGGAGGTGCTGCAGGAGCTGCATGCGGGTACGGATGCCGCCGAGCTGCGGATGCGCGCCCACGCCGCCTTCGGCCTCATCAACTCCACCCCGCACTCGGTCCGCAGCCACGGCCGGAAGGTCGCGGTCAAGTCGGCCCGCCCGCTGCTGGAGAGCATGGCCCTCGCCGCCCTCATGGTGACGGCCAGCCCCGTTCCCGGCGAGTAGGCCGGGACAAAGCTGCCGGCTGCCCGTTCCCTCGGAACGGACAGCCGGCAGTTTTTGGTGGAATGGTCCGCCTAGACCATTGCCAGCACCATTCCCGGGTCGGCGAGGATCGCGCCGATGTCCGCCAGGAAGCGCGACCCCTGTTCCCCGTCCACCAGCCGGTGGTCGAAGGAGAGGCTGAGGGTCATGACCTGGCGGAGTGCCACCTCGTCCTTGTACTCCCACGGCATCTTCCGCACGGCACCCATGGCGAGGATGGCAGCTTCGCCGGGGTTGAGGATCGGTGTGCCGGCGTCGATGCCGAACACTCCGATGTTTGTGATGGAGATGGTGCCGCCGGAGAGCTCGGCCGGGCTGGTCTTGCCGGCGCGGGCAGTCTCGGTCAGGGCCGTCAGCGCCGCAGACAGCTCCGCCAGGGACATGCTGTGGGCGTCCTTGATGTTCGGCACGGTCAATCCCCGGGGAGTGGCCGCGGCAATGCCCAGGTTCACATAGTTGTACTGCACGATCTCCTGGTTGGCGTCGTCCCACCGCGAGTTCAGCGACGGCTGGCGGCGGAGGGCGATCAACAAAGCCTTGGCCACGAGTGTCAGCGGCGTCAGCTTGAAGCCCTCAAATGCGCGGCCGGCCTTGAGCCGGGCCAGCAGCTCCATGGTGGGCGTGACGTCGACGGTCAGGAATTCGCTGGCGTGCGGCGCGGTGAAAGCGCTGGACACCATGGCAGCCGCGGTCAGCTTGCGGACGCCCTTGATGGGTGTGCGCGTTTCGCGTTGTTCCGGCGTTGCGCTGACGGTGCTGCCCGCTGCCTCCGCTCCGGCCAGTGCCCGGGCCGCGGTTGGCAGGTCTCCCCCGCCCACGAAGTTCCGCACATCGTCGCGGGTGATCAGCCCGCCGGCGCCAGTACCGGTCACCGCCGTGAGTTCAACCCCAAGGTCCTTGGCCAGCTTCCGCACGGGCGGCGTGGACCGCGGGCGCTCGGCGGCAGGTGCGGGGGCCGGGGCCCGGGTTTCGACAGGCTCAACCGCCGGCGCAACCGGCGCCCGGGTTTCGACCGGCTCAACCGGGGCAGCGAATGTGCGCGCACGCCTCGCCGGTCGGCCCGAACCTTCGACGACGGCGCCGTACCCCACGAGGTTGGGTTCCCTCTTGGCGGTCTCCACCGGAGCCGGACCTCCTGCGGAGGGGGCGCCGTCGTCGCCTTCAACCTCGAAGGAAACGATCGGCTTGCCTACCTCCACTACGGTTCCCGGCTGCTCGTGGAGGGCGGTGATCACCCCGGCGAACGGCGACGGCAGTTCGACGACGGCCTTGGCCGTTTCCACTTCAGCGATGACCTGGTTCAAAGCGACGGTGTCGCCCACAGCAACTTTCCAGCTGAGGATTTCCGATTCCGTCAGCCCTTCACCGAGGTCCGGGAGCCTGAATTCCTTGATCATGGCGGCGCTCATCCTTCCAGCCCGCTGAGGGAGTTGGGACGGCCCAGGGCACGGTCCACACCGTCAAGGATCCGGTCCAGGCCCGGAAGATGGTGCATTTCAAGTTTCGAATAGGGGTAAGGGATGTCGAAACCGGTGATCCGGACAGGGGCCGCTTCCAGGTAGTAGAAGCAGCGCTCGGTGATGCTCGCCGCCACTTCGGCACCGAGCCCGCCGGACTGGCCGGCCTCGTGCGTGATGACCAGCCGCCCCGTCTTGCGCACCGAGGCCTCCAGCGTGGCGAAGTCCACCGGGGCCAGCGAGCGCAGGTCGATGACCTCAATGGAGACCCCCTCGTCTGCCGCAGCCACGGCGGCGTCCCTGGCGGTCTTGACCAGCGGGCCGTAGGCCACAAGCGTGACGTCTTTGCCCTCGGTGACCACCCGGGCCTTTCCCATGGACATGGCGGAGGCGGGATCGACCGTTTCATCCACCTCGCCCTTGTCGTGATAGCGGCGCTTCGGTTCGAAGTAAAGGACAGGATCATCCGAGGTGATGGCCTGCTGGATCATCGTGTGGGCGTCCTGCGGGTTGGAGGGGGTGATGACCCGCAGTCCGGACGTGTGGGTGAAGTATGCCTCGGGAGACTCTGAATGGTGTTCCGGGGATCCGATGCCGCCACCAAAAGGCACACGGACGGTAATGGGCATCTTCACGGCGCCCTGGGTGCGGTAGTGGAGCTTGGCCACCTGGGACACGATCTGGTCAAAGGCCGGATAGATGAACCCGTCGAACTGTATCTCCACCACCGGCCGGTACCCGCGGTAGGCCAGGCCGACGGCGGTGCCCATGATGCCGGACTCGGCAAGCGGAGTGTCTACGACGCGGTGCTTGCCGAAGTCCTTCTGCAAACCGTCGGTCACGCGGAAGACGCCGCCGAGGGTGCCGATGTCCTCGCCCATCAGGATGACCTTGGGGTCGTTTTCGAGGGACTTGCGGAGGCCGGAGTTAATTGCGCGGGCAAAGCTCATCTGCGTCATCAGCGAGCACCTTCTTCTGAGTTGGCACCTGCGGGATCGCCGAAGGAAGCCAGGTAACGGGAGTAGTGGTCTTCCTGACGGTCCAGCCAGGAGTTGGGGGTGCTGTAGACGTGCTTGAAGATGTCCAGGGGTTGCGGGTCCGGCATGTTGATGCAGCCGGCACGCACTTCCCGGGCCACGGCGTCCGCCTTGGCGGCCACCCGGGCCTCGAGCTGCTCCGTCAGCAGGCCCTTGCGTTCCAGCAGGCCCTTGATCCGGGCAATCGGATCCTTGGCCGCCCAGTCCTCCAGTTCGTTGGCATCCCGGTAACGGGTGGGGTCGTCGGCAGTAGTGTGCGGGCCCATCCGGTAGGTGACTGCTTCGATGAAGGTGGGGCCGCCGCCGTGGCGGGCCCGTTCCAGTGCCTCGCGTGTGGCCGCCATGACTGCGAGGACGTCATTGCCGTCCACCCGGATGCCGGGAATCCCGAAACCCGCAGCGCGGTCGGCGATCCTGATGTGGGACTGCAGGCGGACCGGCTCGGAAATGGCCCAGTGGTTGTTCTGGCAGAAGAAGATCACCGGGGACTGGAAACTGGCGGCGAAGACCATGGCCTCGTTGACGTCACCCTCGCTCGTGGCGCCGTCGCCGAAATAGGTGATGGCCACCGAGTCTGCCCCGTCATTTTGGATACCCATGGCATAGCCGGTCGCGTGAAGGGTTTGGGCTCCGATGATGATCTGCGGAGTGGCCATGTTGACGGTGTAGGGGTCCCAGCCCGCCGATGCGTTGCCACGCCACACCTTGAGGATGTCGCTGAGGTCCACACCGCGGCAGTACGCGACGCCGTTCTCGCGGTAGCTGGAAAACACGAAGTCGTCGTCGCGGAGCGCCCTCGCGGAACCTATCTGCGCGGCCTCCTGGCCCAGCAGCGGCGGCCAGAGGCCGAGCTCGCCCTGGCGCTGGAGAGCGGTGGCCTCGGTGTCGATCCGCCGGATGACCACCAGGTCCTCGTACAGGGACCCGAGCTGTTCATCACTGACGTCGCGGACCCAGGCGTCGTACTGCGGGTGGCTGACGCGCTCACCACCGGGTGTGATCAGTTGGACCAGGTTCTCCCTCGCCCCGCCGTGATGTCCTGCACTGTTGTCCGGGCCATCGGTGACGTTGCCGCCCTGACCCAACTCGTCTGTAAACACAGTTGCACGCAACCTTCATACGTCGTGTCACCGGCGCTCCAGGAACTCGTGATCCCCGTGCACGCCAGCCGCCCGGGCGCCGTTGCCCCGGATAATTGTGACCATACTCACAATGCTCATTGGGTACAACCACTCCAGAAAAAACTGAGCAGAATGCACTGTCCGGGGGTCATCAGTCGTGCTAGCCTTGCGCATTATGCAAGCTTTGGATGGCACTGACACCCGGCTCCTTTCCGCCCTCGCGAAGGACCCGAAACGGACGGTAGTGGCTCTGGCGCAGAAGCTTGGGCTCTCCCGCAATACCGTGCAGGCCCGGATGGCCCAACTGGAAAAAAAGCACGTCTTCCTCTCCTTTGAACGGCGGATCAGTCCGGCAGCCCTTGGATATCCGCTGATGGCATTCATCTCGGTCCACGTCCAGCAGCAGAAACTCGGCCAGCTTGCCGTGGACCTGGCCGGCATCCCGGAAATCCTGGAAGGTTACGGACTGACCGGCTCCGCGGACCTCCTCCTGCGTGTGGTGGCGCTGGACGCCGAAGATCTTTTCCGCATCAATGGCAAGATTTTGGCCTGCGAAGGAGTGGACCGGACGGATACGGCGCTCGCCATGGGAGAGCTGATCCCGTTCCGGATCCAGCCCCTGCTCGAGCGCGGCCCCGCGGAGGGGTAGGGTTCGCGGCCGACTGAGGGGCGCCGGGGTTATAGGCTGGGTCGAGTTGAACGAATCGCGGCCCAGAACGGCCCGTGCAATCAGGCAGTGGCCAGGCCGGCTGCCGGAAAGGCTTGATCTTGAGCAATCCTCAGGAACCGTACCAGCCTGCCGAACCGGGCGCGGGCGAACGGCGCCGGCGGCAGCAGCCTCCTCCCCTCCCGCCGAACGCGGCCCCTCAACCGGGAGTCCCGGAACAGCCGCCGCTCCCGACATATGAACCCTCGGGCCAGCAGCCGCCCGCTCCGCACTACGGCGCCCCCGGACAGGAAGTCCCGGGACACGGGGTTCCCGGACACGGGGTTCCCGGACAGGGGGTTCCCCACTACGGCGAACCGCAGTATGGGCAGCCACAGCACGGGCAGCCACAGTACGGCCCTCCCCCGTCCGCGGATCCCGGCACAGGATACCCGCAGCAAGGAATCCCGCAGAACGGCCAGCCGCAGTACGGCGGGGCGCCCTACGGCGCGCCGGCCGTCCCAGGGCCCTATGGCGTTCCCGGCCAGCGGCCACCGGCCAGGAGCCGCAAGAAACTGTGGATCATTCTGGGCATTGTGGGTGGAGTGGCGCTGCTCGCCGTCGTGGGAGTGGTGCTGCTGGTCAACGTGGTGGGCGGCGCAACGGCCAAAGCCAAGGGCCTGGCGGAGGATTTCACGCGGCTCGTCATTGCCGGGGACACCGACACCGCATATGACGACTTCCTCGACCCGGCCCTGCAGCAGAAGCTCTCCAAAGAGGAATTCGCCGCCGGAGTCCAAAGCCTCGAACTGGACGAAACCTGCAAGCCGACGTACAACGACTTCAAGGTGAGCAGCGAGAACGGCAACAACGCTGCCGACGTCGCCGGGATCATCAGCTGCCCGAGCAAGGAAGTAGACCTGGCTTACCGTTTCGACGGCAACAAGGACATGAAGATGATCAACATCAAACTGCGGCCGAGGGCCTGAACGCCGGCTACCTGAGAACAGCAGGACACAAGAGGAGCTCCCGTGATTCACGGGAGCTCCTCGTGTGTGTCAGCTATGCCTGGGCCAATCAGGGATTAGTGGTCCACTGCCTTCTCGGCGCCGACGCCGGTCAGGGAACGGACTTCCATTTCGGCCTGCTTGGTGGTGTCTTCCAGATTCTTGTCCAGCACCGAACCGAGCCAGCCCAGGAAGAACGCGAGCGGGATGGAGACGATGCCGGGGTTGCTGAGCGGGAAGATCGCGAAGTTGACGCCCGGGATCATGGACGTTTTCAGACCCGAAACCACCGGCGACAGGGCAATGAGGATGATCGCCGAGCCAAGCCCGCCGTACATGCTCCAGATGGCGCCCTGGGTGGTGAACTTACGCCAGAACAGCGAGTACACAATCGTGGGCAGGTTCGCAGACGCCGCCACCGCGAAGGCGAGCGCCACGAGGAACGCCACGTTCTGGCCGTTGGCGAAGATGCCGCCGGCAATGGCCAGGAGGCCGATGACCACAACGGTGCGCCGTGCAACCTTGACTTCCGTGTCGGCGTCGGCCTTTCCCTTGGCGATGACGCTGGCGTAGATGTCATGCGCAAACGATGCCGCCGCGGTAATGGTGAGGCCGGCGACGACCGCCAGGATGGTGGCAAAGGCCACCGCCGAGATGAAGCCGAGCAGCAGCGGGCCACCGAGGTGGAATGCCAGCAGCGGTGCAGCCGAGTTGACGCCGCCCGGCGCACCCTTGATCGTGTCAGCACCGACCAGTGCCGCGGCACCGTAGCCCAGCACCAGCGTGAACAGGTAGAACAGGCCGATCAGCCAGATGGACCAGACCACGGACTTGCGGGCTTCCTTGGCGGTGGGAACCGTGTAGAAGCGCATCAGCACGTGGGGCAGGGCCGCGGTGCCAAGCACGAGTGCCAGGCCCAGGGACATGAAGTCAAGCTTGGAGGTCTCGGTCTTGCCGTACTGCAGGCCCGGGTTGAGCATGTTCGGGTTGCCTGACGTTTCCACCGCGCCGCCCAGCAGGTCGGAGAGGTTGAAGCCGTAGATGGCGAGGACCCAGAAGGTCATGACGGCAGCGCCGGCAATCAGCAGCATCGCCTTGATGATCTGGACCCAGGTGGTGCCCTTCATGCCGCCAATCAGTACGTACATGATCATCAGGGCGCCGACGACGATGATGACCAGCGCCTGTCCGCCCCAGTCGCTGATGCCGAGGAGCAGGGAGATCAGGCTACCGGCTCCGGCCATCTGCGCCAGCAGGTAGAAGAAGCAGACCGCAAGGGTGGAGATGGCTGCCGCGATGCGCACGGGGCGCTGCTTGAGCCGGAAGGAGAGCACATCGGCCATGGTGAACTTGCCGGTGTTGCGGAGCAGTTCGGCGACAAGAAGCAGGGCGACGAGCCAGGCGACCAGGAAGCCGATGGAGTACATGAATCCGTCGTAGCCGTTGATGGCGATGGCGCCGGTGATCCCCAGGAACGAGGCCGCCGAAAGGTAGTCGCCGGCGATGGCGGTGCCGTTCTGCGGGCCGGTGAAGGAGCGTCCGGCAGCGTAGTAGTCTGCCGCCGTTTTGTTGTTGCGGCTGGCCTTGATCACGATGACCATGGTGATTGCCACGAACAGGCCGAAGATGCCCATGTTCAGCAGGGTGGTGTCCTTGAGATCCGCAACGTTGACTGCGGGAACCATAAGCGTCATTTTGTTACCCCGCTGATTTTGTTGCCTTCTTTGTCGAACTCGTGGCCCTCGATTTCATGGCGGATTTCCGCCGCGATGGGATCAAGGCGCCGGTTGGAGTAGCTCACGTACCAGCCGGTGATGGCGAAGGTGGAAACAAACTGCAGCAGGCCAAGGATCAGCCCGATGTTGATGTTGCCCCATACCTTGGTGGACATAAAGCCCACGGCGTAGTCGGCCAGGAGGACGTATGCGAAGTACCAGAGCAGGAACGCAACGGCCATTGGAAAGACAAAGCTGCGGTGACGCTTGCGCAGTTCCTGGAACTGCTTGGTCGATTGGACTTGCTTGAAGTCCACGGACGCCGCTGCGTCCGGAGTTGGGGCATCGTTACCCATCATTCCTCCTCATTGAGACTTGCCGTCCACACCGACTGCCCCGCCCACCCGCAGACAGTCCCAGCCAATGTGACTGCAATCACTGTCTCCCGTGATGCGGCTTACATCCAGAGAAGGCCGCCGCGGCGTCGCTCAGCGGTCCCGATGCTGCGCCAAACGGTGCCCCGCGGCCACGCCGGGCAGGATACGCTGGGCACCATGCCGGACTCCCCCCTGTTCACCGCTGCCGCCATCGCCGTGATCGCGATGGCGATCGCCGTCGTCGTCGGCGTTGGGCTCAAAGTCCTGCGGTCCTTCCGGGAGCTGGGCACCGATGCGGAACGGGCCACCTACAAGACCCTGCATGCGGCCTCGAGGGCCGGCCAGCACCTCCGCACCGGACTCAACCCCGCAGGCGCGGCCAAGGCCAGCCGGCAGCTCCGCACGATTCTGGGCTGCGACGCCCTGGCCATTACCGACACCTCGGGAGTGCTCGCCTGGGACGGCGCCGCGGAGGAATTGAAACCGTCCCTGATGGGACTGGCCGCCAAAGTGCTCGACGGCGGCCACACGGCAGTGATCCCGGCCGGCGAACTGCAGATGCTCGCCGGAGACACAGCCTCCGGTACGATCACGCCCGACGTCGAACGCGCCGTCGTCATCGCCCCCATCAAGGCCGGCGCCAGGGTGGTGGGAGTCATTGCGGCGTTCGCGCCGTCGGCAGGCGCCGGACTGGTCCGGGCCACCGGCGAAGTGGCCGACTGGGTGGCGGCGCAGGTTGAGCTCGCTGAACTCGACGCCTCCCGGACCCTCCTGATGGAGGCCGAGGTCCGCGCCCTCCGCGCCCAGATCAGCCCGCACTTCATCTACAACTCGCTCAACGCGATCGCCTCCTTCATCAACACGGACCCCGTGCGGGCACGGGAGCTGGTGGTGGAATTTGCCGACTTCACCCGGTACTCCTTCCGCCGCCACGGGGACTTCACCACCCTTGCCGAAGAGCTCCGGTGCATCGACCGCTACCTGCTGCTGGAGCGGGCCCGGTTCGGCGACCGCGTGCAGGTGAGCCTGCGGATCGCCCCGGAGGTGCTGAGCACCGTGATTCCGTTCCTCAGCCTGCAGCCACTGGTCGAAAATGCCGTCCGGCACGGGCTGGAGGCCAAGGAAGGTCCGGGCCACATCACCATAGCGGCGAACGATTCCGGCGCCTTCGCGGAGGTAACGATAGAGGACGACGGCGTGGGGATGGATCCCGAACAGCTGCGGTCCATGCTGGCGGGGCACAGCGACGGCGACCACGTGGGGCTGCGGAACGTGGACGCCCGGCTCCGCCAGGTCTATGGCGAAGACAACGGCCTGGTCATCGAAACGGCACCCGGGGAGGGGACCCTGATCACCATGCGTGTCCCCAAGTCCCAGCCCGGCCACGACGCGTGAACCGCGGCAGTACTCTAGAACCATGATTAACGTCCTCGTCGCTGACGACGAGCTGCCCGCCGTCGAGGAACTCGCTTTCCTGCTTGGTCGTGACGGCCGGATCGGGGCCATCCACCGGGCATCGTCCGGCGCCGAGGCCCTTCGTGTGCTCGACGCCGAGACCGTGGACGCGGTGTTCCTGGACATCCATATGCCTGCCCTGTCCGGCCTGGACATCGCCCGGGCCATCGCACGGAGCAGCAATCCCCCGGCTGTTGTCTTCGTTACCGCGGACGAGGACTGCGCGCTGGAAGCGTTCGAACTCGCCGCCGTCGACTACCTGCTGAAGCCCGTGCGCGCCGAGCGCCTTGCCAGGTCGGTGGGCCGCATCAGTGAACTCATGAAGGACGGCGCCGCAGCACCGGAAATGATCACGGTGGACCTCGGCGGCACCACCCGGATGATCCGGCGCGACGACGTCACGTACGTTCAGGCCCAGGGCGACTACGCCCGCCTGCACACGGCCGACGCCAGCTACCTCATCCGCGTCCCGCTGGCCGACCTGGAGCAGCAGTGGGCCGAGGCCGGGTTCATCCGCACGCACCGGTCCTACCTCATCGCCCTCAACCACGTCAGCCACATGAAGCTCGCCGCGGCCCGGCCCACCGTGACTGTGGCCGGGGCCGAGCTGCCCATCAGCCGCCGCCACCTGCCGTCTGTCCGGGAGAAACTCGAAACCACCCGGATCCGGCCGCAGGCATGACCCGGGTCAGGGTGACGGCCCCGCGTTCCGCCGCGAAGCCGGTGCGGGATTCCCGCGAAGCCGCCGAGGAGTCGGACGTGGGGCAGGTGTTCGTCAGGTCCCTGATCCGTTCCCAGCTGCGCCTGGCGATCGTCGTGGCAGCGGGCTTCCTGCTGATCCTGCTGGCATTTCCGCTCCTGCTGGGGCTGGTCCCCGGGCTGGCGGAAGCTGAGATCGCGGGAATCCCCTTCGGCTGGCTCCTCCTCGGCGCGGGGATCTACCCCGTGATCGGGCTGAGTGCCTGGCTGTACATCCGCACGGCCGCCCGCAACGAGGCCCGGTACCGGGACCTGGCGGAGGGCGGGTGAGGCGGCTGTGAACCCGGTGGTCGGCATCGCGGCCTTCGTGGCGGTTTCGGTGGCCACCGCCGTCATCGGGTTCTACGGGTTGCGGATTTCACGAACCACGGGCGACTTCTACGTGGCCTCCCGGACGGTCCGCCCCTGGTGGAACGCCTCCGCGATCGGCGGCGAGTATCTTTCGGCAGCCAGTTTCCTGGGCGTGGCAGGCCTGGTCCTGCTTTCCGGGACGGATGCCCTCTGGTTCCCCATCGGCTACACGGCGGGATACCTGATGCTCCTGTTCTTCGTGGCCGCGCCGCTGCGCCGCTCGGGCGCCTATACGATTCCGGATTTTACCGAAGTGCGGCTGGATTCCCGGCCGGTCCGCCGGGTCACCAGCCTGGTGGTTGTGGTGGTGGGCTGGCTCTACATTGTGCCCCAGCTCCACGGGGCCGCCCTGACGATCCGCATCACCACCGGGCTTCCGTCCTGGGTTGGGTCCGTGGCGGTGGTCATCGTGGTGTGCCTGACGGTTATGGCGGGCGGGATGAAGTCCATCACCTTTGTGCAGGCGTTTCAGTACTGGCTGAAGCTGACAGCCCTTGCGGTGCCCATCGTGTTCATCGCCCTCGTGCTGGCGGGCAACGGGGCGTTTTCGGTGGCCGAAGCCAACAGCAACCCCACCGGCCTGGCACCGACAGGTCCCTACCAGAACATCTCGCTGCTGGTGGCGCTGCTCTTTGGAACGCTGGGGCTGCCGCACGTCCTGGTGCGGTTCTACACCAACCCGGACGGGCAGTCGGCACGCCGCACCACGCTGATCGTGCTGGGGCTGCTGTCCGTTTTCTACCTCTTCCCCACCGCCTACGGGCTGATTGGGCGGATGTTCGCGCCGGACCTCGCGCAGGGCGGCAGGTCGGATGCGCTGGTCCTGCTGCTGCCGGGCCGGCTGATCGGCGGTCCGGCCGGGGATCTGCTCTCGGCACTGGTGGTGGCGGGGGCTTTCGCAGCGTTCCTGTCCACCACATCCGGGCTGGTGGTGTCCCTGGCCGGCGTCATCAGCCAGGATGTCCTGGGCGGAAGCGTCCGTGGCTTCCGGCTGGCCGCGCTTATCTCGGCAACCGTTCCGCTGGGCTTCGCCTTCATGACGGACTCCCTGGCCCTGGCCGGCAGCGTTGGCCTCGTGTTCGCGTTTACGGCCTCCACGATCTGTCCCGCCCTGCTGCTGGGGATCTGGTGGCGGGGCCTCACCGATGTCGGAGCCATCGCCGGGATGGTGACCGGCGGTGTCCTGTGCGGCGGCGCCCTGGTTGCCGGCGCCTTGTCCGGGCCGGCCATGTCCGGTGCCGCGATGCCGCAGTGGCTGGCGCAGCCGGCAGCCTGGACGGTGCCGGCCGCGTTCGCCGTCATGATCGTCGTTTCGCGTGCCACGAAGGGCCGCGTGCCGAGGACGCTCACGAAGGTCATGACCAGGCTGCACACTCCGGAACGTCCGCTGGCCACCGAACGCCAGGGAACCACGGAACGCCCGTAACAGACCACGGAACGCTCAGCGTAACCGCCGAACGCGCGTGAACGTCAGTCGATGGCCGCCATGAGCTCGACGACGCGGTCCAGGAACGCGTCCACCTGGGTTTCCTCGTAGCCGTCCTTGCCCTTGGCCTGGCGGAAGACCGCCCGGCGGACGTTGTCGACGCTGAGCGGCTGGTCGTGCTCGAGGTAGCCGACGAGGTCGTGGCACAGGTTGTCCACGTCCACGGTGTTGTAGCTCCGGACGCGCCCGCCCGCGGGCCGGCGGAAGCGTTCGCCGTCGGGACGGTGGAGGCGCCCCCGCAGGAGGCCGGACAACTTGCCGATCTCGCGGAGCCAGGCTTCCTCGCCGCGGGCTTCGATGAGTTCGTCGCGCTCGCGCCGCGCGAAGGCGTCCTCGAGGCGGTCCAGGGCAGCGTCGACCCCGGCAGCGGCGTAGCCGCCCTTGACGGGATCAAAGCAGACCGCCCTGACATCGGCGCTCTTGATGACCTGGGCGGCTGATCCCGGATTCTCGAATGAAACCCGTGCGCGCTGGAGGAACTGGTCCACCTGCTTGGCGTTGTAGCCGTATTCGTTCCGCTGCACGCGGTCAAAAGACGCAGGTATCTGCCGTTGAATGTCCACTGTCACTTTGCTTCCTTCAGTGCTGTTCAGCTGTTTTGCTCCGCACCAGTCTAAGGTGCCGGGTTGTTGCCGGGCGGGAGGCCTCAGGCTCCGGAAACAGCTGTGAACAGGATAAACGCCGCCGGGGAGGCGAACACGATTGAGTCCAGCCGGTCCATGACGCCGCCGTGACCGGGCAGGATGCTGCTCATGTCCTTGATGCCGAGTTCCCGCTTGACCATGGATTCGGAGAGATCGCCGATGGTTGACGCTGCCACCATGCCCACGGCGAGCACCACACCGACCCACCACGGCTTATCTAGCAGGAAGAGGCAGGCCAGGACGCCCACGGCAATGGCGCCGGCGATGGACCCCGCGAACCCTTCCCACGATTTCTTGGGGCTGATTTTGGGCGCCATGGGATGCTTTCCGAAGGACGCGCCCACCAGGTAGCCGAAGGTGTCGTTGGAAACCACCAGCAGGAGCATCGTGGCGATCTGCCACGCACCCGGCGGAACCACACCGCCGGGCCACAGGCCCACCGGCGTCACGCTTCCCACCCCGTGCAGCGGCAGGATCGCGAAGCTGATGAAGAACGGAACCCATGCCAACGTAAAGACCCCGGCAAAGATGCTGCGGGCAGATCCGGCGGCGCTCTCGATGGTCCGCCACAGCAGCACGGCCACGCTGCTGGCCAGGAGCGCAAACAGCAGGCTTTCCAGTCCGCCGAAGTAGGCGGCCAGCGGCATTCCCACGGTGCCCACCATCACCGGAACGATGGGCAGGCGCGTGCCGCTGACCTCAAGGGCCCGGAAGATCTCCCAGACGCCGAACACCGCGAAGGTGGTGGTGACCAGGACAAATCCGAGCGGCAGGAACAGGAGACCCCCCAATACGGCGAAAAGCATTGCCAGACCCACCGCCGTGGCGGCCGGAAGGTTCCTTCCTGCCTTGGGCGTCGGGTTGGAGCGCTGCTTCCCCCGGACCCGGACCCTTGGTCCGGGTGCCTGCTGTGCCTGATCCATCAGACCTCGAGCAGCTCGGCTTCCTTGCGCTTGAGCAGATCGTCGATGCCGTCAACGTGTGCCTTGGTGATGGCGTCGAGTTCCTTCTCGCCGCGCGCTCCCTCGTCCTCGCCCGCTTCGCCGTCCTTGACCAGCTTGTCCAGGGTTTCCTTAGCCTTGCGGCGGATGTTGCGGATGGAGACCTTGGCGTCCTCACCCTTTGCCTTGACGATCTTGACGTATTCCTTGCGGCGTTCCTTGGTCAGTTCCGGAATGGTGATCCGGATGACGTTGCCGTCGTTGGACGGGTTGGCGCCTACCTCGGAGTCGCTGAGGGCCCGCTCGATGTCGCGCAGGGCCGTCTTGTCGAACGGGGTGATCAGGATGGTGCGGGCGTCGGGAACGGCGAACGATGCCAGCTGCTGCAGCGGGGTGGGCGAACCGTAGTAGTCCACCAGCACCCGGTTGTAGAGGCCCGGAGTGGCACGGCCGGTACGGATCGACGCGAAGTCTTCCTTGGCTACCTCGACTGCCTTGTCCATCTTGTCCCCGGCTTCGAGCAAGGTCTCTTCGATCACGGTCTCTCCTCAGAAATTGGTGCACCCCGGATGCCCGGAGCAATGCACGGTTCGTTCCGTCTTTGCGGCCCGCCCTGCGGGCCGGCCTTCCTCAAATCATCCTAGCTGTTGCTAGGGGGTGACTACGGTGCCAAGCTTCTCTCCGCGGATCGCCCGGGTCACGTTGCCTTCGCCTTCCATGCCGAAAACCACCATCGTGAGGTTGTTGTCCTTGCACATGGTCATGGCGGTCTGGTCCATCACGCGGATGTCGCGGCGCAGGGCGTCGTCGTAGCTGAGGTGGTCCAGCTTCTCGGCGTCGGGATCCTTCTTGGGGTCGGCGGTGTAGACGCCGTCCACGCCGCTTTTTGCCATCAGTACGACGTCGGCGTGGACTTCCAGCGCGCGCTGGGCAGCCACGGTGTCGGTGGAGAAGTACGGGAGCCCGGCGCCTGCACCGAAGATCACGACGCGGCCCTTTTCCATGTGGCGGATGGCCCGGCGGGGAATGTATGCCTCAGCAACCTGGCCCATGGTGATGGCGCTCTGGACGCGGGTCTCCACGCCGGCCTGCTCCAGGAAGTCCTGGAGCGCAAGGCAGTTCATCACGGTGCCCAGCATGCCCATGTAGTCGGCACGGGAACGGTCCATGCCGCTCTGGGACAGTTCGGCGCCGCGGAAGAAATTACCGCCGCCCACGACGATCGCAACCTCGACGTCGGGAACTGCCGCGGCGATCTGCTTGGCGACTCCGCGGACGGTGTCCGGGTCCACGCCCAGCTTTCCGCCGCCGAAGACCTCGCCGGAGAGTTTCAGGAGGACGCGACGCCGGCTCTTCTCTGACTGGACAGAATTGTTGACGGTTTCCATGGTGCCTTCCCGTAAATGCGCTCTGAGCTAGGTTATCGTGCCGGATGGCCAAAGGTGTCATTTCCCCGGGCCGTAAGTGCAGCCTGCAGGGCTGCGGTTGCATGCAAAAGGGGCGGCCACCGAAGTGACCACCCCTTTGCGTGTCTAACTAGGAACCGACGCGGAAACGCGCGAATGCGGTGCCCTTGACGCCGGCCTCTTCGAGGACCTGCGCCACAGACTTCTTGGCATCCTTGGCGAATGCCTGGTCAACCAGCACCTCACCCTTGTAGAAGCCCGTAACGCGGCCTTCCACAATCTTGGTCATGGCTGCCTCGGGCTTGCCCTCGGCCTTGGCCGTTTCCTCGGCGATGCGGCGCTCGGACTCGACCAGCTCGGCCGGAACGTCTTCGCGGGTCAGGTAGTTCGGAGCCATGGCGGCAATGTGGACGGCGACGTCGTGTGCCGCGGTTGCAGCCGCTTCGCCTTCGCCGTCGACGGCGAACAGGACGCCGACCTGGGCCGGGAGGTCCTTGGAGGTCTTGTGCAGGTAGGCATCAACCGTGCCGCCCTCGAGGCGGGAGATACGGCGGACAACAACCTTTTCGCCCAGGATTGCGCCCTCTTCGACGACAACCTCGGACAGCGGCTTGCCGTCAACTTCGGTGGCCAGCAGGCTTTCGATGTCGGCTGCGCCGGACTCGACTGCGACAGCCAGGACCTTGTCGGCCAGCTGGATGAACTTGTCAGCCTTGGCTACGAAGTCGGTCTCGCAGTTAACCTCAATCATTACGCCAACGCCGCCGGCAACCTTGGCAGCAACCAGGCCTTCTGCGGTGGAGCGGCCTTCACGCTTGGTAGCGCCCTTCAGGCCCTTGATGCGGATGATCTCGATGGCCTTTTCGGCGTCACCGTTGGCTTCGTCAAGAGCCTTCTTGACATCCATCATGCCGGCGCCAGTGCGCTCACGCAGAGCCTTGATATCAGCGGCAGTGTAGTTCGCCATGTGAACCCCTCTGTCTAGAAATTTTGTGTGGTGTACGGACTGACAGGACGGCAGCTCACCGAGTGAGCGGCCATCCTGTCAGAAACCCCCGGCACTGCGGACAGTGCCGGGGATGGTCCAGATTTATTTGTCTGCCTACTTGGCAGCGTCGGCTTCGCCGGCAGCAGGCTCGGTGGCCTCGGCAGCTGCCGGGGCTTCCTCTGCCGCGGCGGGAGCTTCTTCTGCAGCAGCCGGAGCAGCTTCTTCAGACTTGCTGCCTTCGAGGAGCTCGCGCTCCCACTCGGCCAGCGGCTCTTCCGGAGCTTCCGTGGTGCCCGTTGCACGCTGGTTGCGGGCGATCAGGCCCTCAGCAACTGCGTCGGCAACAACGCGGGTCAGCAGGTTGACGGAGCGGATGGCGTCGTCGTTACCCGGGATCGGGAAATCGACTTCGTCCGGATCGCAGTTGGTGTCCAGGATGGCAACAACCGGGATGTTCAGCTTCTTGGCCTCGTCAACGGCGAGGTGTTCCTTCTTGGTGTCCACGATCCAGAGCACGGACGGTGCCTTGGTCAGGTTGCGGATACCGCCGAGGTTGGTCTCGAGCTTGGTGAGTTCACGGCGAAGGAGCAGGAGTTCCTTCTTGGTGTACGCGGAGCCGGCAACGTCGTCGAAGTCGATCTCTTCGAGTTCCTTCATGCGCTGGATGCGCTTGGAGACCGTCTGGAAGTTGGTCAGCATACCGCCGAGCCAACGCTGGTTGACGTACGGCTGGCCAACGCGGGTGGCCTGCTCGGCGATGGATTCCTGCGCCTGCTTCTTGGTACCGACGAAGAGCACGGTGCCGCCGTGGGCAACGGTGGCCTTGACGAACTCGTAGGCACGGTCGATGTAGGACAGCGACTGCTGCAGGTCAATGATGTAGATGCCGTTGCGTTCCGTGAAGATGAAGCGCTTCATCTTCGGGTTCCAACGACGGGTCTGGTGTCCAAAGTGGACGCCGCTGTCAAGCAGCTGGCGCATAGTTACGACGGGCATGCCGACGCTCCTTCCGGCAGGTCATTCATGAGAGAGCCCATGGCTCTCTTACCCTGCCAATAGTTGACGGTTGATTAGCTTCGCCCAGGCGGGCGTTGCTCCTGGCATCCCTTGCACTTCTCATCAGGACCGTTGCCGGGCCTGACCGTAAGAGGCACAATCCTCCGCAGCCTGAAGCCTGGGCTTCGGAACGGGAGGGCTGGATGCGCGTAGTCAGCCACTGCTCCCCCACACCCCTGAATGAGACGTGCTGACGAGAACGTCCGGAAGGACCAAGCGACCAAGAGGAGGCATGAACCGCCGGCCGGGCATCGTTGAGGGCACAGCAAACTGCTCCGTCAAGTGTACTACAGCGGCCCCACCGGATCAGACCATTTTCGGGGGCGGGCGCCTTGTCCACATAGCGACGCACGCCCCTTCCGGCAGGCACGCCGGGATTGCAGGCTGAAGGCATGAAAGTCCGCGCCGTCCCTGCCGCCATCCTGCTCTCCATTTCAGCCATCGCCCCGGCCTCCGGCCCGGTCGGGACGGCTGGTGCAGCTGCTGGGCCCGGCGCCTGGGACTGGCCGCTGTCACCCAGGCCGGCAGTGGTCCGCGCGTTCGATCCCCCGGACAAACCGTGGATGAGCGGGCACCGCGGCGTGGACCTCCAGGCGGCGGCCGACGGCGCCCCGGTCGCCGCCCCGGAGTCCGGAACCGTCAGCTTCGTGGGCGTGGTGGTGGACCGGCCCGTGATCACTATCGATCACGGCAATGGGCTGCGCAGTAGTTTCGAGCCGGTCGAAAGCGGTCTTTCCACCGGTGCCGCGGTGTCGAGGGGAGACGTAATCGGAACGGTGGCGAGGGGTCATTGCGCATCCCTGCCGTGCGTGCACTGGGGTGTACGCCGGGGCGAGGAGTACATCAACCCGCTGTCCTTGGTCACAGACCTGCGGCCCTCCATCCTGCTTCCCGCGACTAGACGGAATGGAGGGTGAAGGGCCGCAGGTGCACAGCTTTCCGGATTGGCTACACGATGGCTGAAATCCCGGTGATGGCACGCCCAGTCACCAGGGTGTTGATCTCGTGGGTGCCCTCATAGGAATAGATCGCCTCGGCGTCGGAAAAGATCTTGGCCATCTCGAAGTCCGTGACAATGCCGTTGCCACCGAGGAGGCTGCGGCCGATGGCAACGCTTTCGCGCATCCTGGCCGTCGTGAAGGCCTTGGCAAGGGCGGACTGCTCGTCCTTCGCCTCGCCGGCGTCTTCAAGCTGGGAAAGCCGGACCATCATGCCCATGGAGCTGACGGCGTTGCCAAGAATCTGCACCAGCTGGTTCTGCACCAGCTGGAAGGAAGCGATCGGCCGGCCGAACTGGCTGCGCTCCACGGCGTAGCGCCGGGCCACGTCGAAGGCCGCGAGCTGCTGGCCGACAGCCTGCCAGGCGACGGCGAGCCGGGTCACTTTCAGGACCTTGTTGGTGTCGCGGAAGCTGTTGGCATGGGCGAGCTTGAAGAAGTCCGGGACCACGACGTTGTCGAGCGTGATGTCGGCGTTCTGGACGGTCCGAAGCGAGATCTTGTTTTCAATCTTGGTGGCGCTGTACCCCTCGGTCCCGGTGTCAACCAGGAAGCCCTTGACCTGGTTGTCAGCCTCGTCACGGGCATAAATGACCACCCAGTCCGAGAACGTGGCATTGCCGATCCAGCGCTTGGCGCCGTTGAGGATCCAGCTGCCGCCTTCGCGGCGGGCAGTAGTGCGGGTGCCGCCGGCAACATCCGAACCACCCAGCGGCTCGGTAAGGCCAAAGGCGCCGATCTTCTTCAGCGAGTAAATGTCCGGCAACCAGGCTTCCTGCTGTTCCTGCGAGGCGAGGGCCTCAATGGAGCCGGTGAACAAGCCGTCATGCACACCCAGGAAGGTGGCGATGGAGGTGTCCGCGCGCGTGGCTTCTGCGTGCAGGATTCCGGCGAACAGGTTGGAGTACCCCTGGCGCCGGACGGGGCTGACCAGGTCGATCTCGGCCAGCTTCGGGATCAGGTCCATCGGGAACTCGGCCCGGTTCCAGCAATCGACGGCTATCGGCTTGACCTCGCGGTCCAGGAACTCCCGGACTTCGGCCAGCCGGTCGCGTTCCTTGCCGCTGAGCAACTGCTCGAACGCGAAGAAGTCGCCGTCGGCGTACGGCAGGTTGTTGATGTCGATAGCAGCTTTGGACATGGGGTTCCTTCACGTGTGATCAGCAGCGACCAGAAGACGCCGACGTCGCGCCGGCGATTAAGTTACTGATGAGTAACATACCGCAGCGGAGTGTGGCGGGCAAGCGGACACAGGGTCTTTGCACGCCCCGGGCGGCAAACAAAAAAGAGCCGTGGCCGATGTTTGAACATCGGCCACGGCTCCCTGGCAGGGGCGCTGTCGGCGCATGCGACCGGCTTCCCGTGCCGGGCGCTGTAACTTCTCGTAGGGCTACTCGGACTTGAACCGAGGACCTTAGGATTATGAGTCCCGCGCTCTAACCAGCTGAGCTATAGCCCCGTGCGCCCCGCGGACCGCCGGCTCCTCAGGGAGCCTCGGCAGTTCCGGGGCAAAAACACTCTAGCAATAGTAATCGCCCGAGACGCGCACCAGCACCAGGGGCGTGCGGGGATTACCCGCCTTCGGGGTTACACCACTTTGTCGTCGTAGGTGGCGCCGCGGTAGAGGTCTTCGAACGTCTGAAGGGTCCCCTGGATGCTGTGCGGCTCCACCATGCAGCGGCTGGCCCTGCCCATCGCTGCAAGGTCTTCAGCCGGAAGCTGGAGGATCCGGGTGATCTTGGCGGCGAGGTCGTCGCTGTCGTTGGGAGTGAAGAGGTAGCCGTTTTCACCGTCGCGCACGAGGTGCGGCAGCGCCATCGCATCCGCCAGCAGCACCGGGGTGGACGCGGACATGGCCTCCAGAGTGACCAGGGACTGGAGCTCAGCTGTTCCCGGCATGCAGAACAGGTCCGCCTTGATGTACGCCTCGCGCAGTTCGGAGTCGCTCGCCAGGCCCAGGAACTTCACCCGGGATTCCAGTCCCAGCCGTGCCACCTGGGCTTCGAGGGCGGCGCGGACCTCGCCTCCCCCGACGATCTCCAGGTGGACATTCAGCTCTGCCGGGGTCTTTGCCACCGCATCGATGAGGACGTTGACGTGCTTCTCCTCGGCGAGGCGGCCCGCGAACAGCACGGTGGGGTACGGGTGCCGCTCGATCACCTCACCCTCGCGGAGTTCATAGGCTGCCGAATCAATGCCGTTGGAGAGCGGCAGGACCTTGCGCAGGAAGGCGTGCTGGTGCATGGCCTTGGCGGCGAGCGGAGTGGGCGTGGTGACAACGTCAGCCCGGCCCATCACCTTGCCCATGTCCTTCCAGGAAATGCGTCCCACGATGTCCTTGAACCACTGCGGGAATGGCAGGAAGGGGTTGAGGTTCTCCGGCATGAAGTGGTTCGTGGCTATGATCCGCACCCCGCGACGCTCGGCTTCGTAGAGCACGTGCTCGCCGATCATGTAGTGGCTCTGGATGTGCACCACGTCCGGCTTGACCCGGTCGAACAGGAGGCTGATCTCCTTCTTGATCTCCCAGGGGAAGGTGATGCGGAAATACTCGTGCGTGGGAACTGAGTGGGAGCGGATCCGATGAACCGTACCCTCCGCACGGAACTCGGTGAAACTCTTACCCTTGTCCGGACGGCATGCCAGCACGTGGACGTCGTGTCCGCGGGCGGTCATGCCCTTGGCCAGCCGGTATCCGAATTGCGCGGCTCCGTTGACGTGGGGCGGGTAGGTGTCCGCAGCAATCAGGATGGTGAGTGGGTGCTGGCTGTCGGGCAAGGTCACGTGGAGAGCTCCTGGTGGTCACGGTGCGGTCAGCGCTGGCTGTGGCGGCCGGCTGTCCCTCGGCGCTCTCGCGCCGGGACTTCAGGTGAAGTCTGGGTATCAGCCGCCCCTAGGACACCCGCCCCGCTGCCTTGCGCGCGTCCTTCTTGCGCTTGGTCACTTCGGGATGGTGCCGCGAGAGGGCGATTACCCCCACGATAGCAAGGGAAGCGGCCGCCCCCATGGCAATCGCCAGCACGGCGTGGACATCCGGCCGGAGTTCGCCGAGGATGGCGATGCCGATGGCGATTCCCACAATGGGGTCAACAACCGTAAGCCCGGCTATGACCAGGTCCGGCGGGCCGCCGGAGTACGCCGACTGGACAAACCACGAGCCCAGGCCGCCCGCTGCGGCGATGGCCACCACCGAATACCACTGCACGTTGAGCAGAACCAGCCCGTTGGGGTCCAGCAGGTGCTTGCCGATGATGCGGGTCAGCACTGCCACGAAACCGAAGAGCACGCCTGCCCCCAGAATGTAGATAAAGGCGCTCATCCGGTGCTTGAACACCAAAGCCAGCGTGCCGAAGAGGCCAACCGCGAGGGCGAGCAGCAGCACAATGGTGAGTTCGTCGTCGAAACTCACGTGATGGTTTTCCTGCGTCACATTCACCGCAAGCAGGACGAACATCGCAGATCCGGTGACACACGCCGAGATGGCAACCACCGTGGCACGGTTGATGCTCAGGCCCTGGTCCTTGGCGTTAACGACAGTGGTGATGACCAGTGCGATTGCCCCGATCGGCTGCACCACCGTCAGCGGCGCCGAAACGAGCGCTACAGCGTTCATCGCCATGCCGGCGCAGAGCAGCAACAGACCGAAAACCCAGCGCGGATTGCGGATGAGCCGAAGAAAGCCGTGCGAGCTGAGCGCAAGGCCGCCGGTGTCGGCCTTGACCGCACTGCCTTGGCGTTGCGCGCCGATCGCCAGGCAAAAGGCACCCAGCACCGCCAGGAAGACGGCGAGCCACACCATCAGCCGCGTCCGCCGTCGTCCGCAGCCTTGAGCCGGCCCTTACGGATGATGGCCCAGAAATAGTTGTAGGCCGCCACCCAGTGGCCGATCAGCCCGAGGCCAAGGAAGATCCACGCAGCGACGAAATACAGCTCGGTCAGGGGGATGGGCAGCTTGGCGAGCACCAGCAGCGGGGTGCCAACGAGGAGGAGCGCAGTCCGGATTTTTCCGATCCGGCTGACCGGGAGGTCCGGGTGGCTGTGGAAGTAGTACAGCGAAACGGCCATCAGGATGGCATCCGGAACCACCAGGGCGGTCAGGTACCACCATTCCACGACGCCCGCGATCACCAGGGTGACGGCGACGGCAATGAGCGCCATCCGGTCGGCCACCGGATCCATGATCCGGCCCAGCCTGGACGTCTGGTTGAAGCGGCGGGCGATGTACCCGTCCACCCAGTCCGTGCTGCCCATGACCACCAGCACGATCGTGGCGAGGGCATACTCCTTCTGACCCAGGACCAGCCAGATGAAGAGCGGCACGCCCATGAACCGGACAACAGTCAGGATGTTGGGGATGGTGAAGACGGCGTCGCTGTCCACATGGCGCTGGCCCGGACGTGCGCCCGCGTTGATGAACTTCATCCCTAACCTCCTTCCCTTGCCGCTTGGACTGCCTGGGTGGTGCCGGTAGCGCTAGCCTTTGAGGAGCTTGCGGAGGAGGACTACGAGGACGGCGGCCGATGCCGCCAGGGCAGCCAGCGGCTTCCAGCGCTCGCCGACCTGGCTCTCGCCGGCACGGTTCAGCAGGGCGGATGCCGAGCGGCTGAGGGATTCTGCCTGGCGGCCTGCGCTGGCCTTGCCGGACTTCAGGCCGGCGTCGGCGGCGGCCAGCAGCAGTTGCGCCTGGGTCTTGACGTCGAGTTCCTCGCCAAGCTCGTCGCGGACGCCCGTCAGGTGCCGACGGCGCTTGTCCAGCCGGCTCCGCAGGTCGGCTTCCGTAGGTGCCGGTCCAAGGTCCGGCTTCGCCGCTTCCTTGGCCTCCTTCTCCGCCTTTTCCTGCGCCGCCTTCGCTTCCTTGGCGGCCTTTGCGGCCTTTGCCTGCTCGGTGGTCGGGTCCAGGACAGCCGGGTTGAACTCCGAGCCTTCCTTCACGATGCCGAGATCGTGTTTGAGACCGCGGATTGTGTCTTCGGGCACCAGCGGCATGGCCTTCTTGAATTTCCTCATGCCGATCAGTGCGCCGATGAGGGCGATGACAAGGAAGACGGCGCACACAAGGAGGGCTGCCAGCCAGGCGGGCATGATGGTGGCAAGCCCCATGATTGCCGCAACAATGAGTCCGGTGATGAGGAAGGCAACGAACACCAGCGCAACAACCAGGAACGCCGCAGCCACCCCGACCTCGATGCCCTTGCGCTTCAGCTCAATCTTCGCGAGGGCGATTTCGTCATTGAGCTGCCGTGGTGCCAGTTTCGCAACGAGCCTCAGAGTTTTGGGCAGCGCCGCAATACTTAGTCCGCCTGTTGTCCGGCCGCTGTGTCGTCCGCTCATCGATCCCGCCTAACTGGTTCCATCTTTGATTCGGATTCCGGTGGATTCCGAGGGCCTGCGCGGCTTCACACACTCCCCGTTGACAAAACTATCATTCAGGTTCGGCCCCTTCTTCGGCTAATAACCCGTGGCGCGCCCTCCAACGCTGTAAAAGTATGATCTGAGCGCCCTAGGATTGATCCCTGTGAGCATTCCCGCCAATCCGGGCGACTCCCTGAGCCGCAAGCGGAAAATCCTGTACATCCTCCTCCTCGGCGCCCTGACCGCACTGGGCCCCTTCACGATCGACCTCTACCTGCCGGCCTTCCCCGCCCTTGAGGCGAGCCTCGGAGTCTCCGAAGCGGAAGTCCAGCTGACGCTGACCGGCACAACCGTGGGCTTCGCGCTGGGACAGCTGGTGGTGGGCCCGCTGAGCGACAAGTTCGGCCGGAGGCTCCCGCTGATCCTTGCGACCGCACTGCACATCACCGCCTCTCTCGGGGCCGCGCTGTCCACGGACCTGGCGACGCTGGGACTGTTCCGGGTACTCATGGGCATCGGCGCTGCCGGCGGCGGCGTGGTGGCCATGGCCATGGTGCGGGACCTTTTCACGGGATACGCCATGGTGCGGATGTTCTCACGGATGGCCCTGGTCAACGGCCTGGCACCGATCCTGGCACCGGTCATCGGGTCCCAGCTCCTGCTGGTCATGCCCTGGCCGGGAATTTTCTATTTCCTGGCCGGCTACGGCTCGCTGGTGATCATCGCCGCAATCCTCCTGGTGCGCGAAACCCTCCCCCGCGAACTCCGGGGCAGGTCGGGCCTGACGGCGGGCCAGCGTTACAAACTGCTCTTTTCGGACCGGATCTTCGTGGGCCTGCTGCTGCTCGGCGGCATGAACTTCGCCGGGCTCTTCGCCTACCTCTCAGCCTCCCCTTTCCTGTTCCAGGATGTGTACGGGTTCTCGCCCCAGCAGTACGGCCTGCTCTTCGGCATCAACTCGCTGGGCATCGTGGCAGGCGTGCAGACCAGCTCCCGCGTGATCAGGCTGGTTCCGCCGCAGTGGATCCTGGCCTGTTCCACCGCGTGGATGTTCCTGATGGCGGTGCTGATCGTCCTTTTCGACCAGCTCGGCTTCGGGCTCTGGGGCGTCATGGTGCCGCTCTGGTTCTACATCCTCGGCACAGGCTTCACTTTTCCCTGCGTGCAGGTCCTGGCACTCTCCAAGCACGGGGCACAGGCAGGGACCGCGGCGTCGCTGCTGGGAGCGGCTACGTTCATGATGGCCGGCATCGTCTCTCCGGTGGTGGGCTGGTTCGGAGACATCTCGGCAACCGTCATGGGCGGAGTCCAAGCCACAAGCATCCTGCTGGCCGCGGCTGCGCTGTGGCTGGTGGTGCGCCCGCGCACGGTTCCCTCCATCCACTAGCCCCCGCGGCCCCACTGGCCCCCGGCCGCCGTCCCGGTGCGCTGAGACCCCCGGTACGCTGAAGCCATGGCCAAGAGACTTAACCGCAACCGCAGGGGGTTGTTCCTCGGCGCGGTGATTGGCGGCGTCGCAGGTTACTTCGCCGGGCGGGCGATGGGGAACCCGGCCATGGGCATCATCCTGGGGGCGATCGCCGGCTCAGCGTTGCTTTACCGGGTCAATCCCGGCCCCTGGAACCGGCCCTGACAAGCTCCCGGGAGCACCGGGCTTAGTGGCCCTGTTCCGGGAATTGCCCGCGCGATAAAGTTGTTTTGTGCCCGACTGGCAGCAGCATCATCCGCCCCTTCCGGCCACGTGGCAACGATGCGACACCGGCATCCTGCCCCTGTGGTGGGAACGGCTGTGCGCACAGACAAGTCCGCAGTCCGCAGCGCTGTACGCCGCCGGACTCTTCACCGAGGACCGGCGCCGTCCCATCGCCCAGTGGTTCAACCCCGCGTTCAACGCCGCGCTCCTGGTGGCCCCGGAAACGTCCCCGGAGTGGCCCGTGCAGCGGTTCGGCATCTTCTACGCTCCGCCGAGCAGCGGCTTCACCAGGGTGCACTCAGCGCCGCACGAGTGGCATCCCCGGGAACCGCGGAAGTCCCCCACCGAGGACGAAGCGTTCCGCGCCGCCATCGATGAGGCGGAACGCTTCCTTCAGGTGGAGATGGACTTCGTCTGACCCGCACTGTTGACTCAGCCAAACAAGCTGTTGACTCAGCCAAACAAAAAGGCCCCGCTGCCGGCTGTTAGCCGGCCGCGGGGCCTGTGCGCTCCTCCTGCTGGACTTGAACCAGCAACCCTTCGATTAACAGTCGAATGCTCTGCCAATTGAGCTAAGGAGGAATGAAGCAGGTATGACATTAGCAAAGGTTCCGCCCCAATGTGAAATCGGGTTCCACGGTAGGCCTGGATACCCCGCCGGGGTATAAAAAAGTCCCCGTTCCGGTGGCCCGGAACGGGGACTGTGCGCTCCTCCTGCTGGACTTGAACCAGCAACCCTTCGATTAACAGTCGAATGCTCTGCCAATTGAGCTAAGGAGGAATGAAGCGGGTACTAGCCTAGCAAGCCCCCGTCAGGAAATGAAATCGGGAAGTGAAACCGGCAACCGAAGCTGAGCGGTGCCGCACTCCTCCTGCCCCGGTTCGCGCACGGGTGGTCAGGCATCGGAACGCAGCGAACGGCGCTCCATTTCCAGCATCATCAACTCCCGGTTCAGCCGCTGGAATTCGTCAGGATGGGCCGAGGCATCCAGCCTCTGCAGCTGTCCCATCTTGTCCGCCTTGACCCTGGTGATCTGCAGTTCGAACAGCCGGGCGAGAATATCCCGGCAGTATCTGAGCACGCCTTCGGCATTGCTCGCCGGAAGCGGCACTACGGCAAGCTCCGAGACCAGCGGGCGGAGTGGCTCCGGCACTTCGTTCATCACCTGTTCCACCCACCGCACAGGATCGCCGGTCAGCCCGGGGCCGGAGGCGCGCATGGCCTCGTGGACGGCCTGGTAGGCGGGCGTCCGGAACCGGGCCGCACTGAACCGGTCCCAGGTCGCGCCAGCCAGCATTGCGGGCTCCTGAAGCGCCACTTCCAGCGCCTGCCGCTCCATGGACGCCACGGGGTCCCGGGGGTCCGGCCTGTTGAAGGACGGCACAACGCCCGACGCCGGCAGCTCGGCTATGCCGGGTGTCCCGCCAGCGCCTGCGGGCGTCTCGCCCTGCGCAGCACGTTTGGCGGCGACGGCCACCGCGCGGCTGACCTCCTCGACGGGCATGCCGAGCCAGCCCGCCAGCTCGCGGGCGTACCCGGGGCGGATACCTGCGTCACGGATCTGGGCCACCACCGGCGCGGACTCCCGCAGGGCCGCAATGCGGCCTTCAACGGTGTCGAGGTTGTGCCTCTTCAGCGAGGCCCTGATGGCGAATTCAAACAGCGGACGGCGGCTGCTGATGAGGTCCCGGACGGCGGAGTCGCCCCGGGCCTGGCGGAGATCGCAGGGATCGGCTCCAGTCGGTTCCACGGCCACGTACGTCTGTGCCACGAAGCGCTGGTCCTCCTCGAAGGCGCGCAGGGCGGCCTTCTGGCCGGCGGCGTCGCCGTCGAAGGTGAAGATGACCTCTCCGCCGGTGCCGTCGTCGGACAACAGCCGCCGGGCGATCTTGATGTGGTCAGCGCCGAACGCGGTCCCGCAGGTGGCCACCGCCGTCGTAATCCCGGACAGGTGGCAGGCCATGACGTCGGTGTACCCCTCCACCACCACCAGCTGCCGTTCCTTCGCGATGTTGCGCTTGGCGAGGTCGATGCCATAGAGCACCTGGGACTTCTTGTAGAGCGTGGTTTCGGGCGTATTGAGGTACTTGGGGCCCTGGTCGTCCTCGTAGAGCTTCCGGGCACCGAAGCCGATGGTGTCGCCAGCGATGTCGCGGATGGGCCATACCAGGCGGCCGCGGAACCGGTCATAGATTCCCCGGTTGCCTTCCGAGAACATGCCCGTCAGCTTCAGCTCCGCATCCGTGTAGCCGCGGCCGCGAAGGTGCTTGAGCAGCGCGTCCCAGCCCTGCGGGGCGTAGCCCACGCCGAACTGTTCGGAGGCGGCGCGGTCGAAGCCGCGGCCGTGGAGGAAGTTGCGGCCCTCTGCGGCCCCGGGGGTCAGCAGCTGGGCACGGAAGAACTCGTCTGCCACTTTGTGGGCGTCCAGGAGGCGTTGCCGCTTGCCCACTTCCTCGCGGTTGGGGCCGGTGCCGCCGTCCTCGTAATGCAGTTCGAAGCCGATCCTGGCCGCCAGCTTTTCAACGGCCTCATGGAACGACGAGTGGTCCAGCTTCTGGACGAAGGAGATGACGTCGCCGTCCTCGCCGCAGCCGAAGCAGTGATACCTGCCCACCTGCGGGCGGACCGTGAACGACGGCGAGCGCTCGTCGTGGAACGGGCACAGGCCCTTGAACGATCCCAGGCCGGCGCCCTTGAGCGTCACGTAGCCGTCGACGACTTCCTTGATGTCCGTGCGCTGGCGTACTTCGTCAATATCTTCGCGTTTAATCAGCCCGGCCACAGAGCCATCCTAGTCGCCGGGTGAACTACCGGCGACCGCGCGGTGGCCGTTCGACGGCGGTCCCCCGGGCGGCGGTCACCGGCTGGCCGCTCCCCCGTTGGCCGTCATCCTGAAAGCTGAGGGCCAGCATCGGGCACAGCGCGACGGCGTCACGTGCAGCCTCGAGGTCAGCGGGCGCCAGGGGAACGTCGGTGCGCTCGCGGCCCACCCGGCCGCGGGCCACGGGATAGCCCCAGTCATCCCGGTCCAGCATTCCGGAGAGCAGTTCGGTGCACAGGCCCCGCCCGTCGCACCTGGTCCAGTCGATGTGAAGGAAGGTACTCACGCCGCCAGGCCTCCGGGGCCGATGCATCGGCCGTTCAGGTGTGCCCGGACGTCGTCGGCGAAAACTTCCAGCGCGCTGCCGGCCAGCCCCGCTGTTCCGTCCGGGTGCCGGCACGCCCCGCGCCCGGACACAAGCCTGGCAAGGCGGTCCAGTTCGCCCGGAAGCCGGGGATTCCTTTCCCCGGCGGCAATGCGGTTGAGGTTCGACGCCATGGCCGGCAGGCCGAACATGCAGGGCCCGCATTGGCGCGCCGATTCCCCGGCGAGGTAGGAGACGATCCGCGCGGTGACCTGGAGTCCGCAGGCACCAGCACCCAGGGCGTGGATAACGCCCGCTCCCGGCCGCACCGCACGGCCCGCGGGCCCCGTGGGCGAAAGCACATACGGGCCCGGCCGGACCCAGCGGCCGTGGTATCCGCCCACCAGCACAGCGGACACTGAGTCCGGGTCCATGCCGGCGGAGCGGAGGACGTCCGGCAGGCTTGCCCCGCCGGGTACCTCCAGGACAACATCGCGGGCCGGAGCCGGTCCGGAAACGGACACCAGCCGGGTGCCCGGATCCGAGGGGGTCCCCGCTTCGCGGAACCATTCCGCCCCATACCTGGCGATCAGGGCAACCTGCGCAAGGGTTTCGACATTGACCACCAGCGTGGGACGCCCGTTGAGTCCCGCCTCACTGAGCCGGCGGCGTTGGTCCAGCGGCAACGCCGAACCGGTGGCAATCCTGTTGACAACGGCGCTCGCCTCGCCGGAGACGAACGTTTCGGGTGCTTCCACCACCTCGATCCGGCGCGCACCCGGGTGCTCCGAAAGGGCGCGCCGCACACCGGGAACGCTGACGGCGGTGACATACAGGTACATCTGAGCCCCGGACAGTGCCCGGGTCAGGGCAAGCAGGCCATCGATCACCAGGTGCGGCGCGTGGGCCAGAAGCGTCCGGTCCTTGAAGCTGAGGGGTTCCCCTTCGGCACCGTTGCCAATCACCACCGGCCGGGCCGGAAGCAGCCCCTTCCGCCCGGACCGGGCCGTGGACATGGCCTTGCGCCCCGTTTCGAAGGCTGCGCCGCCACGGCCCGTAAGGCCTGCTGACTCAAGCACCGTCAGGAATCCGGGCGTCACGGCGTCGGCGTCCAAAGGGCCGAAGGTGTCCAGATGCCGGGTCAGCGCCGGGTCCGGACCTGCCGCCAGCAGCCGGGACACCTGCCGGCCCGCGGGCGGGAGGTGTTGCGCGGACACGTCAGTGAAGGGGTTCACGGGAGGCTGCCTTCACGTGATTTGGACGTTTCGAGGAACCCTGCTGAGAGCCGCCACACCACGGCCGCTGCGACGGCAAGCGCCGACGCCGCCGCCAGCAGGAAGAACCACGTGCTGCCGGCATCGGTGCCGTTTCCGATCGCGTGGGCCATCGCCACGGGCCAGACGCCGTAGCTTAACCAGTGGACGGCTTTGAAGGCACGCTGCCCGATCCGGTGCCGCAGAAAGCCTGTCACCATCACGGCCGCCACGAGATCGAGGGCCACCGTCCCCAGTCCCTGCCAGAACGGCCGGTACGAACCCAGGAAGGGGACCAGGACATCCACCGGGCGCAGCTTGGCGTAGGAGTCAAGAAGGAGGGACCCGATGTGCAGGGCCAGGAATACCGCGGCCAGCAGGGCAAAATTCCGATGCAGGATGCTGATGGAGAACCTGGGCAGCACCAGCAGCGGCCGGCCGGACCGGTTGAGGATGCCCAGCAGCACTGAAGCCGTGAACAGTGCAAGGGCCATGAACCCGCTGGCCCTCCCGAACGCCCACATCGCCTCATCCATGGGAAGCACCCGCCTCCACGGTGTAGCGTTCCGCGGGCCAGCCGCCGACGGCAACAACCCGTCCCTGCTGGTCCACAAAGCGGGCCGGGACGCCTTCCGAGGTAAACCATTCGGGGGCGGCGGTACCCCGGACAACGCCTGCGGTGCTAAACGCGTTGGCCTCAAGGCAGGTGCGGGCGGCCACGGTGACAGAACGCCATACGGCCCGGGCGGGAAGCCCGAAGCGGGGGTCAAGGATGTGATGGACATCGGTTCCGGCGTGCTTCCAGCGCCGCTTCTGCGTACTGGAGGTGGCGAGTGCGAACCCTGGTTCCAAGGCAACATGCTGGCCCGGGTCGGCGGGTAGGTCCTGGACGAAGATCTGCCACGGGCCCGGGCGCCCGGACGCTGCAGGTGCCGGACCGGCGGTTGCCAGGTCTCCACCCAGGCACACGAGCGCCCCGCAGCCCAGGACGGCGTTCACCTCGGTCGCGGCAAGGTCTGCCGCTACAGCTTTGGCTGTTGCGCCCAGGTCCAGCCGGAGATCGGCAGGAACGGTCAGCGTGTGTCCTTCGAGTGCAATGCGCTGCCAGCCCGGAACACGGCCGGCAGCGCGCGCAGGTTCTGCTTCCAGCGGCACGCTGACTAGTCCGCGGGCATACCCCAGGGCATCCAGGTCGGCGCCAAGGGTTGGATCGACGTCGCCGTCCGTCAGGTGCGCTGCAGCGAGCGCGCGTTCCATCAGGTGGCGGAGTGTCTCGCTGACGGTGACACCGGCGGCCATGTCGGGCTGGAGCATCATCAGCTCCGAATCGCCGCGGAAACGGCTGCAGGCCAAGTCCACCTCAGCGACGATGCGGCGTACTATCCGTTCCGCGTCCGGCAGCAGCCCCGGATCGGTGACGGTGAGGCTGGCGTCGAGCCCCCAGACCGTCCAGCTGGATTGGCCGTCCACGTCAGGACCCCGATGACTGTCCGTGGGCAAAGCCGCCGCTGCCCGGCTGCACGGGGCTGGTACCGCCATAGCCACGCTGGCGCCGAACGCCGTTGTCCTCAGTACTGCCGGAATAGCCGCCTGACGGGGAGCCGCTTGAGGAGGATCCTCCCGGTGTAGTGGCCCCTCCCGGAGCCTGGGACGTCGAGGTGGTGGAATTCGCTGTGGAAAGGACCGACGGCGTGGCGGAATAGATCGCTGCGGCGGCGACGCCGGCGGTCGCGAGACTGCCTACGCCCACGGCTGCGGTGATGCCGCTGGCCAGGCGCTTGCCCCTGTTGCGGGTACTCATGACCTGCTCCCGTCTCTTGCGCTCTGCTCGTACGGTCTGCCTGTCCTTCTATACTCCTCGCGCTTCCTGTGTAAATTCTTAGAACCAGCTGTTGATCGGCCTCACCACAGCGACGGCAGGCTGCCGACCAACCGTTCGTACATCGCCAAAGCTGAACCGTCGGTGAGTGAGGCGACCTGGTCGATGACGACGCGAAGACGCGCGCCGTCGTCGGCCGCGTCCCGCCAGTCGGCAGCGAACATCGGCTCAAGGTGGCGGTCCCCGGTGGCGTTCAGCGCCGTCACCAGGGCGTGCAGGACTTCGCGCTGGCGTTCGTAGATGGGCTGGCGGTGTTCGGTGGTCATCACGAACGTGGTGGCAAGGCCCTTCATGACGGCGATTTCCATGACCGTTTCATCCGGCACCATCAGCTCGGCGTTGTACCGGGTGAGGTCTTCGGGGCCGTAGACGGCCCGCGTTGTCTCCAGTGCGCTCTGGCAGAACCTGCCGATCAACTGGCTGGTCATGTTTTTCAGCGCGGCCATCGCCTTGCGGCTGCCGTCGGCCTCGCGGACCCAGACGTCCGTGGCCTCCAGCCGGGCCAGCGCGGCATCGATGGCAGCGGGATCGTTGTGCGGCAGGTACCACTGCCTGGCGTAGCCCACCACGCGGGCGCGGTGGTCCGGGTTGTCCATCCAGCGGAGCTGGAAGTGGCCCGCCACGATGGCATCCTCGACGTCGTGCACCGAGTAGGAGATGTCGTCCGCGAGGTCCATGACCTGCGCCTCCAGGCAGGACCTGCGCTCCGGCGCTCCCTCCCGGATCCAGTCAAAGATGGGCAGGTCATCCTCATAGGCGCCGAACTTGCTGGTCCGCTGGCCGTGGATCACCGGGGCATTCAACGCCGACCACGGGTACTTGGCAGCGGCGTCAAGGCTGGCCCGGGTGAGGTTCAGCCCGGCCGGGGTTCCGTCCGCGGCCAGCACCTTGGGCTCCAGCCGGGTCAGCAACCGGAGGGTCTGGGCGTTGCCCTCAAAGCCGCCGATGGCGTGCGCCATCTCGTTCAGGGCGGACTCGCCGTTGTGCCCGAAGGGCGGGTGGCCAAGGTCATGGCTGAGGCAGGCAGTGTCCACAACGTCGGGATCGCAGCCCAGCGCCCGGCCCAGTTCGCGGCCCACCTGGGCCACTTCGAGGCTGTGCGTGAGCCTGGTCCGGACGAAGTCGTCCGTGTCCGGTGCAACCACCTGGGTTTTTGCCCCAAGCCGGCGCAGCGCCGAGGAGTGCAGGACCCGTGCCCGGTCCCGTTCGAAGTCGGAGCGGTAGGTGGTTTTGGGCGGTTCCTCCACCCAGCGGGCGGAGTCATGGGCCTCGTAGCCCGGCAGCACGGGGGCCGTGGTCCGGGTTTCAGCCACCTGACACGTCCAGTTCCGCGGCGGCGATGTCGCGTGTCTGGTCAGCGTCCATCTGCCGGCTGAGCAGCCAGTCCTTGGGCAGGGCGGGCTTCTTGGGGGAACCGGCACGTCCGCGGGGGCCCTCAGCATCGACGCCGGGGTACGGAGAGTCCTGGTCCAGTTCGGCCAGCGTTTCGCGCAGGACCTGAAGGCTGGTCACCATGGCCAGCCGCGTCCGCAGTTCGCTGCCCACCACGTAGCCCTTGAAGTACCAGGCCATGTGCTTGCGGATCTCGCGGAGTGCTTTGCCTTCATCGTTGCCAAAGGTTTCGACCATGAGCTCCGCATGGCGGTATACACCTTCGGCCACTTGCCGCAGGTTGGGCTTGTGGCGTTTGTCGCTGCCTTCGAACGCGGCCTGCAGGTCGCCGAACAGCCACGGGCGTCCCTGGCAGCCGCGGCCCACCACCACGCCGTCCACGCCGGTTTCCCGGACCATCCGCACGGCGTCTTCGGCGGACCAGATGTCGCCGTTGCCCAGCACGGGAACGTCCGGCAGCGCCTCACGCAGCCGTGCGATGGCTGACCAGTCCGCCTGGCCGGAGTAGAACTGCGAGGCGGTGCGGCCGTGGAGCGCGACGGCGGCAACTCCGGAATCGCGGGCGATCCGCCCGGCGTCGAGGTACGTCAGGTGGTCCTCGTCGATGCCCTTGCGCATCTTGATGGTCAGCGGGATGCCGCCTTTGGAGGCTTCCCGGACGGCCGTCTGCACGATGGAGGTGAAGAGGTCGATCTTCCACGGCAGGGCGGAGCCGCCGCCGCGGCGCGTCACCTTGGGCACGGGGCAGCCGAAGTTGAGGTCGATGTGGTCCGCCCGGTCCTCGTCGACGAGCATCCTGACGGCCTGGCCAACGGTCACGGGGTCCACGCCGTAGAGCTGGACGGAACGCACTTTTTCGTCGGGGTCGTGGGAGATGATCCGCAGGGATTCGGGGGTTCGCTCCACCAGCGCACGCGAGGTGACCATCTCCGCAACGTACAGGCCGCCGCCGTATTCGCGGCACAGCCTGCGGAAGGCGGAGTTGGTAATGCCCGCCATGGGCGCCAGGATCACGGGAGTGTCCACCGTGATGGGGCCCAGCTTCAGGGGCGGGAGTTCCAGCTTGGGGGCGGGAGGCGTTGCTACAACAGTCACCCGTTCATTGTCTCAAAGCCGGGCAAATCGGCGAGCCGGCTGCCGGAACGCTGCTCCTGCGGCGTCGCCCGGCCCGCATTACTCCCCTTCTGCGGCCCGCCGTGCCCGGCGGCTGCCGGGCAGTGGTTCCCGCCCGGGCTCACGGGACGCGGGGGAACCGGCGGGGCGCGTCCGCCCGCCGCGGGAAACCGCCGCTGCCGCCGCGAGCGCGCCGGTGTCCGCGACGTCGTCGGGCGTTACCGGCGGCCGGCCGGGCACGGAACCGGCCGTTCCCGCTCCGTTAGCGGGCCTGATCCCGGTGGCCTTGACCACCAGCACCGCGATCAGCGTGGTGACGGGGATGGCCAGCACCAGCCCCACCGAACCGACGAGGGTCCTGATGACTTCCTCGGACAGTTCAGCACTGGTCAGGGCCTCGCCGAGCGGGCGGTCGTACAGCATCACGATGATGAGGATGGGCAGCGCCGCCCCTGCGTAGGCAAAGGCGATGGTGTAGACGGTGGAGGCGATATGGTCGCGGCCGATCCGCATGGCCGAGGAGAAGAGCTGGCGGGCGCTGGTCTCCGGCGCAAGTTCGTACAGTTCCCACACCGCCGAGGACTGGGTGATGGTGACGTCGTTCAGGACGCCGAGCCCGGAAATGATCAGGCCGCAGAGGATGATGCCGGAGATGGAGATGTTGTCCGAAATGTTCGCCAGCGTGGCGGCATCGTGGCTGCCCACGCCGGCCAGGTTTGCTGCGTCGGTGGCCCAGGCCGCCAGGAGGGCCGTGATGCCCAGGCCGAACATGGTGCCCAGCAGCGCCGTGGAGGTTCGCGCCGAGAAGCCGTGCGCGAAGTAGAGGACACCGATCATGATCACGGTGGATCCCACCAGCGCCAGCAGCAGGGGCGGTTTTCCTTCCACCAGCCCGGGTAGCATGAACGTCACCAGCACCGCGTAGGCGCCCACCAGTCCGATCAGTGCCCGCAGCCCGCGCCAGCGCGCCACGGCGATCACCACGGCCGCGTAAAGGACTGCCAGCAGGATGATGGGCAGCGTGCGGACGAAGTCCACGAAGATGTAGGCGGGCGCGCCCTGCCCTGCGGACGCGCCCTGCGCGTTGGAGAGGTTCAGGTAGCGGATGTTATCCCCCACTTTGACGCCGTGGGACTTCACCACGTCCGGGTTGATCACCACTTTGACCGGGTTGCCGCCCTTGTCCGGCTCGGTAAAGGCGAAGGTGCACTCACTCCCCGGCTGCGTGGCGCCCTGGCCGGTGTCCTGGCCCGTGCCGGGCTGGGCGGCCGGGTTTTGGCCGGTGTTTCCCTGGATGCAGCTTTCCACCACCACCCGCTGGATCTTGCCGGTGTCGAAGGTCACGCCGGGGGCGGCGGCGTACGGGCTGGCCAGCTTCAGGTCCTCCTTGTTCCCGGACGGCCACATCATGGCCATGGCCGCCAGTGTCAGGAGGGTCAGCGGAACCAGCACTGCCGCGAGAAGCCAGTTGGCCCGCTTACGCGCAGCGAGAGCCCGGGGTGTCGGCTCCGATTGGTCCGTGTGACCGTGCGAGTGTCCGGCACCCATCAGCAGAAAAACCTCATGCCAGAACTTTACGCGGAACCACCGGCCCCTCCGGTCGCCCATCTTCACCAGCGGCGGCTCCGAATGTCAGGTGGAAGCCCTGTTGTCGGGTGCCCGTGCACCCCCGGCCGCGCCGGAAATGAACACCGGAACTAAACACGGGAACCCTTGGGTTTATAACTGTAGGACGAGGAGTCTGGAGGCCCCGCATGGGTAATCGCAGGAATGACGACGCAAGCACCAAGC
The DNA here is from genome assembly GCF_000876655.1 of Arthrobacter sp. SPG23. Taxonomy (GTDB): domain Bacteria; phylum Actinomycetota; class Actinomycetes; order Actinomycetales; family Micrococcaceae; genus Arthrobacter. The sequence goes on along the minus strand of NZ_JYCN01000014.1, from coordinate 43,968 downwards.
CCGTACTGACGGTGCGCGAGGCGGCGGGAGAGACCCGCGGCGTGGCACTCGTGCTGCATGGCGGCCGCTCGCACAGCTACGAGCCCGTTGAGGCCCGCCACTTGAGCCCGGCCCGGATGGTGCCGTTCGCGAAGCACCTGCACCGGGCCGGCGGCAGCCACGGGCTTGCGGTCTGGACGCTTCGCAACAGCGTGCGCGGCTGGAACGGCCCGGACATGTCACCGCTGCAGGATGCCCGCTGGGCGCTCGCCCGGATCCATGACGAACACCCGGGCGTGCCCGTGTACCTGCTGGGGCACTCCATGGGCGGGCTCACCGCCCTTTGCGCCGCCGACGATGCCCAGGTGGATGCGGTGGTGGCCCTGGCCCCGTGGCTGAGTGCCGAGACACCGGCGGAGAACGTGGCAGGGCGCCGGGTGCTCATTGTGCACGGCTCCACGGACCGCTGGACGAGTCCCGCCGAATCCTGGAAATTTGCCCAGCGCGCCACCGCCCGGGCCAAGGAGCTGCGCTATGTGTCGCTGGCCGGGGCAGGCCATTTTATGTTCCGTAAGGTCCGGCTGTGGCACACCCTGGCCACCGGCTTTGTCCTCAAGGCCTTCGCCGAATCCGCCGGTGTGGAGCTGGAAAGCGGCCGCGGACGGTTTGACGCCCTGTTGCCGGCAACCGCCCCCGGCGCCCCGGTGGTGCTGTGATGCTGGCGGATTTCCCCCTGAACGAATTCCTGGCGAGCCTGCCGTGGACGGCCCTCGCCGTGGCAGCAGTCCTGGCGGTGACCTTCGCCGTGGCCGTGGCGCAGCGGAGGCACTCCGTCATGGACGTCGCCTGGGGCCCAGGCTTCGCTGCCATCGCCGCGGTTTCGTGGCTGCTCTCCGCAGGAACGGGCGACGACGGCCGGCGCCTCCTGCTGTTGGTGCTGACGGGTGTGTGGGGCCTCCGCCTCGGGGCCCACATCGGCTGGCGTGCGCGCGGCGGCCACGAGGACCCCCGCTACGAGGCAATGCTCAGCGACGCCCCGGGTTCCCGCAATGTGTACGCTCTGCGCCGTGTCTACCTGCCCCAGGGCCTGGTGATGTTCTTCGTCTCCCTCACGGTTCAGGTGGGCATGTTCGCCACCGGCTCGGTGGGCTGGGTTGCCGTCCTGGGAGTGGTCCTGTGGGTGGTGGGCTTCGTGTTCGAAACGGTGGGCGACTGGCAACTGGCACAGTTCAAGAAGGACCCGTCCAACAAGGGAACGGTACTCAACACCGGGCTGTGGCGTTACACCCGCCACCCCAACTACTTTGGCGATGCCGCCGTCTGGACCGGGCTGTTCCTGGTTGCCGCCGACTCCTGGCCCGGTATCCTGACCGTCCTCTCCCCCGCGCTGATGGTCTGGGCGCTGGCGGGAAAGACCGGGAAGCCGCTCACGGAGAAGGCTATGTCCGCCCGGCCAGGGTACAAGGAGTACGTCGAGTCGACGTCGGGCTTTATCCCCTGGCCTCCGCGGCGGCCGGCGGGCGGGCGCTGAGATGGCATGGCGGCCGCAGCCGAACGACCGCTTCTACCGCTTCATCGTCCGCACCGGGCTGGCGCTGCGCCGGCTCTTCCTGATCCGCGTCATTGTCTCGGGCCGCGAACACCTGCCGTTGCCGGGACCGCTCAACGGCCCGTCCCGCCGGGTGGTGCCGGGTGAGGGGGCCGTGGTTGCCATCACCCATTTCGGGTACCTGGATTTTGCCTTTGCGGAGCTGCTCCTGTGGTGGAACAACCGTGCCGAGATGCGCTACCTCGTCACCCAGGGCGCGGCCGACCACTGGCTGGCTGGTCCTGCCATCAGCGCCGCCGGGCACGTTGTGGTCCCCTACGGTCCCGGCAGCGGCGCCTACGACGCAGCGGTCGCTAAACTGCGCGAAGGCGAATACATCGCCATCCTTCCTGAAGCAGGGGTGAGCCGCAGCTTCACGGTCCGCCACTGCAAGACCGGAGCCGTACGGATGGCGGCAGAGGCCGGCGTGCCGATCATTCCGGTCTCGGTGTGGGGCGGCCACCGCCTGATGACCCGGCACCACGGGTTCTCACCGCGCCGCGCCTGGCGCGCGCCGGTACGGATCCATGTGGGCGAGCCGCTGCTGCCCGCGGACTTGCCGGACCCTGCCCAGGACGCCGATGCTGCCACCGAACAGCTCAGGATGGTCCTGCAGGCCGGGATCGACACTGCAATCAAGGACTTTCCGCTCACCCCGCGGCCCGGGGCATGGTGGATGCCCGCGCATTTGGGTGGCGGGGCCCCCACGGAAGAGGAACGCCAGCGGCTGGATCAGGCCGAAGGGCCCCGGCGCCCAGGGGGACGGCGCGGCCCACAGAAAGCTTAAGCAGGCAGGCCCGCAGTAGCGGACTACTGCGGGCCTGCCGTTTGGGGGTCCTAGGCGGGGTCGGAAACCACCAGGGTTTCGGTGCCCCGGAGGCTGGCCTTGCCGTCCTCCAGCAAAGGTTCGACGACGGCGCGCAGGGCAGTCATTGAGTCGTCCAGTTCCAGCACCACGGGGTGCTGGAACGCGATGAGCGCCAGCAGGTCGCGGACGGCAGCGCGGGCCTCCTCCCCGGACAGCTTCGGCTCATGGCCGACGAACACATCCGTGGGCTGCCCCGACGCAGAGCCTGCGCCGTCGGCCGCCGCGTTCCCGCCGGCGGGGGCCAGCTCCGCGTAGCTGATGGCAAACGCCTCGAGCCGGCCCTTCCTGCTGGCCGGGACGCCCTGGCCGAACGCGCTGGCCTTCGGTGCCCGCAGCACAATGGCTCCGTGCGCCCCGCTGAGTTCATCGAGGAACAACCGCTGCACCGTGCCGATGCTCAGTTCGCCCGGGCTGTCCCAGCCGTGAACAGCCGTGTAGTAGCGGCCCACCACGTCGCTGAGTTCGACCGATCCTGTGGCAAGGTCTTCGATCTGCTCCGAAGCAGCCGCCTCAGAGCCGTCGCCGAAGACCGGCAGCTTGAGCGCGCCGGGTTCAACCACAACGAGGCGTGAGCGCTGGATGGGAACCAGCCCGGCAGCTTCGGCGAAGGCGGCCCCGGGAGTGCCCGGTTCCACCTTGGTCCGCAGCCTGGACACGCCCGACGGCGCCCGGCCCGCCTCGTGCCGGAGCATGGTCAGCAGCGTGGAACCAACACCGGCGCGTCGGTGGTCCTTTGCCACCTCGATGTAGGCCCAGAGCCGCTCGGGGTGGAGGGAGGCTTCGTGGACGACGGCGGCCGCCACCGGGATGGCCACGCCGTCGACGACGTCCTCGGCCACGATGCAGCGGCGCCACGGCGAGTTGCCCGAGGGCGCCAGGGTGCCGCGGAACTGCCGTGCCTGCTCGGTCTCCGGGCCGCCCCACAGTTCGAGCAGTGCAAGGTCGTCGCCCTCACGCCATTCGCGGTATTCGATGGCCATGCTCAGGCGCCGATCAGCCGTGCGGCCAGGTAGCCTTCCACCTTGTCCAGGGAGACGCGTTCCTGGCTCATGGTGTCGCGTTCGCGGATGGTCACGGCCTGGTCCTCGAGGGTGTCGAAGTCCACGGTGATGCAGAACGGGGTGCCGATCTCATCCTGGCGGCGGTAGCGGCGGCCGATGGCGCCGGCGTCGTCGAAGTCGATGTTCCAGTTCTTGCGGAGCTGGGCGCCCAGGGCCTTCGCCTTCGGGGACAGGTCCTCGTTTCGGCTCAGCGGCAGCACAGCGGCCTTGACGGGGGCCAGGCGCGGGTCCAGCTTCAGCACGGTACGGACGTCCACGCCGCCCTTCGCGTTGGGGGCCTCGTCCTCGGTGTAGGCGTCGATGAGGAACGCCATGAAGGAACGGGTCAGGCCTGCCGCCGGTTCGATCACGTACGGGGTGTAGCGCTCGTTGGTGGCCTGGTTGAAGTAGCTCAAGTCGTGGCCGGAAGCCTTGGAGTGCGTGGAGAGGTCGAAGTCCGTGCGGTTGGCAATGCCTTCCAGCTCGCCCCACTCGGAGCCCTGGAAGCCGAAGCGGTATTCGATGTCCGTGGTGCCCTTGGAGTAGTGGCTCAGCTTCTCCAGCGGGTGCTCGAAGAAACGCAGGTTTTCGGCTTTGAGGCCCAGGCCGGTGTACCAGTCCATGCGTTCCTTCATCCAGTACTGGTGCCACTGCTCGTCCGTGCCCGGCTCCACGAAGAATTCCATTTCCATCTGCTCGAACTCACGGGTGCGGAAGATGAAGTTTCCGGGCGTGATCTCGTTGCGGAAGGACTTGCCGATCTGGCCGATGCCGAACGGCGGCTTCTTCCGGGAGGTGGTGAGCACGTTGTTGAAGTTCACGAAGATGCCCTGTGCGGTTTCCGGGCGCAGGTAGTGCATGCCTTCCTCGTTGGCCACCGGGCCGAGGAAGGTCTTGAGCAGGCCGGAGAATTCCTGGGGCTCGGTCCATTCACCGCGGGTGCCGCAGTTCGCGCAGGCGATGTCCTTCAGGCCGTTTTCGGCCGGACGGCCCTTCTTTTCCTCGTACTCTTCTTCGAGGTGGTCGGCCCGGTAGCGCTTGTGGCAGGAAAGGCACTCCACCAGGGGATCGGAGAAGACCTCCACGTGGCCGGAGGCTTCCCAGACCTGGCGGGGAAGGATGACGGAGGAGTCCAGCCCCACCACGTCCTCGCGGCCGCGGACCACGGACTGCCACCACTGGCGCTTGATGTTTTCCTTCAGCTCGGCTCCGAGGGGCCCGTAGTCCCAGGCAGAACGGGAGCCACCGTAGATTTCACCGGCCTGGAAAACGAAGCCCCTCCTCTTGGAGAGGGAGATGACCTGGTCGAGAACGGATTTTGCTGCCATGGGGAACTCCAATTTCTACAGGGCCGCTGGGTGCGGTCCGCGCGGTTTCTAGGCCCCTGTGCCTGGCTGGTGCCGGGCGGGGCGGTACGAAGGAAAGAATGTGCAGGAAGCTGCGTGTCCTAGCCTACCGGCCCGGCTGCCGCTTGAGGGCGCCGCGCGGCCACGGAAGGGTGGCCAGGACTATCGCGCCGAGGGTCAGGACGGTGCCGAGGACGGTGGGCAGGGCCACCACAGTGCCGGGGGCGGGAAAGGCAAGGTCCAGGCCCAGCGAACCCAGCAACTGCCCCGCAATCATGCCCAGTCCGGTGACCAGTACGCCCAGGCTCCGGACCAGCAGTGCGCCCAGCCCGATGAATGCGCAGCCCATGGGACCGCCCAGGTAGTACCACCATTCCGGGGGCAGCCCATTGCCTGCCCCGGCCACAGCCAGCTTGATCAGCCACGCGAGCCAGAGCACTATGGCGCCCGAGATGAAATTCACCAGCGTGGCCGCGATCGGTGAGCCGTAATGCACCGTGGCGGTCCCGTTCATTGCCTGCTGGAAACTCATCAGGAACCCGGCAATAACAGGCAGGAGAACCGGCAGGAGCAGCTGGGCCGGCTCCGCCCCTCCGCCGGCACCCGCGCCGCCGAACCGTGGGGACACAGCCCATGCGACGGCGGCGATGGTCAGCACGGTGCCCAGGACGCGGATGCCGGTGACGGACTTCTTGCCGGCGGGCCCGATGCCGAGCCGGTCCACCAGCAGCCCGCTCAGGGTCTGCCCGGTGACGGTGGCCACGGTAAACAGCGCCACGCCCAGCAATCCCACGGTGAAGGACTGCGCAAAGACGAAGAAGGCCCCGATGCCGCCGGCCATCACGTAGACCGGCGGAAAACGGCGTTCCCGCAGGGCGGGCAGGATCTGCGCCAGCCCGCGGCGTCCCCGCGGCAGGACCAGCGAGACCAGGACCATCACGATGAGTCCCGTGGTGAAGCTCACCACGGCCGCGGCGATGCCATCGTTCAACCGGGCACCCAGCGCACCGTTTATGCGGCCCTGGACGGGGATGGCGAGTCCGGCGGCTACAGCCAGCGGCAGTCCTGCAATGAGTGGGAGACGGGGTGCATGGGTCACTGGATTCACCTTACGTCAGGCATCATTGCTTGTATGAGCAACCCGGAAATCGAAGAGATCCCCATCCGCGACGACATGATCCGCCTGGGCCAGCTCCTGAAGCTGGCCAGCCTCGTGGAGGACGGCGTCGAGGCCGCGGAGCTGATCAGGAACGGGCTCGTCAAGGTCAACGGCGAAATCGACGACCGCCGCGGCCGGCAGCTGCACCACGGCGACACCGTCACCGTGAATGGCCGGACCGTGCGGATTCTCACACCCGCCGCTTCCTGACCTTTCCGGCTGACCGTCCGCGGCTGGCCACGGAGGGACTACTTCTTCAACACCTCGTGGGTGAGGAATTCGGAAACGTGGCCGATCTCCTGCTGGTTGATCCCGTGCCACATCCCTGCGTAGAGCACCTTTGTCAGCTTCACGTGCTTGCGGACCCAGCCCATGGTGTATTCGATCTTGTCCTGGGTGATGACGGGATCCTGCTGGTCGCGGCCCCAGAACAGCGGGACGGTGCCGTCCAGTTCGTCGTCGCGGAAACTCGGGTCCCCGCCGGCGTTCACCACAAAGCCGGAAAGCCCGACGACGGCGGCGAAGTCCGCGGGGCGCTGCCTCAGCAGGGTGGTGGCCATCGCCATTCCCATGGAGAACCCGAGCAGGGTGACGGACGGGTGGTCGCCCTTGACGCCGTCGAGCCATTCCAGAACAAAGGCGGCGGCCTCCTTGACCGCGTCAAGGGAGTAGTCGGCGGAGTCCGTCAGGGGAAACCAGGTGAACCCCGGGCCCATGGCGATGGGGGCACGGACGGATGCCACCGCGAAATCGCCGGGCAACAGCTCGGCCAGGCTGAGCAGGTCCTGTTCGTTGGCACCATAGCCGTGCAGCAGAACCAGCAGTGGCTTTCCCGAGCGTTCTTCGTCGGGAGTGGACCACAGGACAACAGGGGCAGTGGAAACGTCGGCTTCAGTCATGGAACCATTCTTGCAGTTACCGCCCGGTAACAACCTACGGTGGCGTAGCTTTAGCCTCACGAGGCAGGATGGAAACGTGAGCGAAACTGAAGCCATTCCGAACCCGCAGGACACCGTTGATACCCACCCCTGGGGCCGTTATGTCGCCATGGGTGATTCGTTTACCGAGGGCATCGGCGACCCGGAAGCGGGAAGCCAGGGCGGGCACCGCGGCTGGGCTGACCGGGTGGCCGAAGAACTCAGCCGGGGGCACAGCGATTTCGCCTACGCCAACCTCGCCGTGAGGGGCCGGCTCCTGGGACAGATCGTTGACCAGCAGCTGGCGCCGTGCCTGGCCCTCAAGCCGGACCTGGTGACGCTTTCGGCAGGGGGCAACGACCTCATCCGGCCCGGCGGGGACCCTGACGCATTGGCCGAAAAGCTGGATTCCGTGGTGCACATCCTCAGTCTGGGCGGTGCCACCGTAGTGCTGTTCAACGGCCCGGACACCGGTTCGTCCGTCCTGGGCAGGGTCCGCAGCAAGATCGCGATCTACAACGAGAACCTCCGCACGGTGGCGGCGCGGCACGACGCCGTTATCGCCGACATGTGGTCGCTTCGCCAGCTCAGCGATCCGCAGATGTGGGACCAGGACCGCCTGCACTTCTCTCCCCTCGGCCATCACACCATCGCGGCCATGGTGCTCGATTCGCTCAACATCCAGCACACCCTGGAACCGCTCTCGCCCAAGCCCCTGCCCCAGCGCAGCTGGCGCGAGGCGCGGTCCGGGGACCTTGTGTGGGCGCGTGAATACTTTGTGCCCTGGGTCGTCCGGCGGCTTCGCCACCAGTCCTCCGGCGACGGCGTCACGGCCAAGCGGCCAACGCCCGGTCCGGTCTTTGGTCCAGGGATGCCGCTGGGCTCGGGCGAGGCAGCGGGAATAGAGTCCGAACAGGGGTAGGGGCGCGTGCACGCCGACGACGTCGTCAGGCTGAGGCTTAGCCGGCAGCAGCTCCGCCCTCCCCGGGCGGTTTCCGCCGAAGCGGCGGTGAAAAACCTCCTGGCCGTCCAGTCGCAGGAATTTTCCTACGCCCGCTGGTCGCTGGCGCAGCGCACTGCCGGAGCCTCCGCCGCCGACGTCGAACAAGCCGTGGCTGACGGCCGGATCCTCCGGACGCACATCCTGCGGCCCACCTGGCATTTTGTGCACCGCGACGACCTCCGCTGGCTGCTAATGCTGTCGGCGCCCCGGCTGCACCGGAAAAACGCGGGTATGTACCGCCAGGCCGGCATCGATGCCGGGGCGGCGGCCCGGAGCGCCCGGGTCCTCGCCGAGGCCGTGGCCGGCGGCGCCCACAAAACCCGGGAGCAGTTGGCCGCTGCACTGCGGCTCAGCGGCTTCGCGGACAGGGGCCTGGAACTCGCCTACCTGATCATGCACGCGGAGATCAGCGGGGTACTGACTAGCGGAACGCCCGTGCGCAGCGCCGGCGGCACGCTCAAACAGACCTATGCACTCTTCGAGGAACGCGTTCCGGTGATGCCCGGCGGCCCCGCCGACCGCCCCGCGGCCCTGGCGGAGCTGGTGAGGCGCTACTTCCTCAGCCGCGGACCGGCCACCGTGAAGGATTGTGCAGACTGGTCCGGGCTCACTGTCACGGACGTCCGGCTCGGGCTGGGCCTGACGCTGGAAGCTGATTCTGCTGCGTTGGGGACCGCGGTGCTGGACGATATGGAGTTCCATTTCAGTTCCGCGGAACCCGGACCCGGTGGGCCGGCAGACGCCGCACCCGGACATGACGCGGAGAGCGGAGGACACCGGATTGACCTGATCCAGTGCTATGACGAATACGTCATGGGCTATTCACGGACGCGGTATTTCCTGGGCGGCACCGCCCCGGCGCGTCCGGAGCGGGACACTCCGATGCATGTCGTACTGATGGACGGCCAAATGATCGGCTCCTGGCGCCACGACCTGGCCGGCGGACGCTGTGAGCTGGACATCCGCACCGGGCCCGAACCCGACGCCGCCGCTGAGCGGGACACCAGCCATGCGATCGATGAAACCGTTGCCGCATACGGCGCCTTTCTGGGGATCCCCACGGTGCGGAAGTAGGCGCAGTGCGGAAGTAGGCGGAGTGCGGAAGTAGGCGGAACGAAGCCGTCTGGCTGCCGCGGTCCAATGCCGGTGTTGAGCCAGGGGTTAAACTGAAGGGACACTTCTGAGAGGCCCTCCACCGTGAGCAACGTGTTCTTCTGGATCATCATCCTGTCGTTCCTGATTCCCTTCGCCATGCGCATGTACCGGAAGTCAGTCCGGGGCAGGAACCAAAACCAGGATTTCAACGGGCAGTATCCTGGCCAGTTCCCCGGGCAGCAGCCGGGCCGGCCAAACAACCAGCCTCGTGACGGCTACACCCAGCAGGACTACTTTGGCGGCGGCTTCCGGCAGCTCGGCGGCGGGCAGCAGCCCCCGCTCGACCAGCCCTACCCGAACCCCGGCTACCCGGCTCCCGGTTACCAGAATCCGGGCCACCACACTCCCGGCTATCCCGCCCCCGGCGGCACCGGACAGGTGCCCTACGAGGACAGCCCCGAGTATCCGGCCAACCGGTCACGCCAGCAGCCGCAGCAGCCATCCGCCCCGGTTACTCCCCCGCCGCCGTCGGCCCCTCAGGGTTTCCGCGCACGGAAACTGGCGGAGCTTGACCAGCAGTACAGCAACGGCGAAATCGCCATGGAGGAATACATGGCCCGGCGTGACGAGATCATGAACGGTTAGTCGTTCCCTTTCCCGTTTACTCCTAGCAATGCCGGTTCCCTTCGGGTTCGCCGGTTCCCTGCAGCGGCCTGTCCTCAGGCGGCCACCGAGCCATCTAGCCGGGAGCGTTTCAGGATCTTGGCGCGGTGCAGAAGTTCTCGTCTCTGGCGACGGCTCAGCGGCGATGGCGTGCCGGGTAATGATGTCCCGGGCAGCAGCGGGGCGGTCGACCGGTACGTATGCCCGGTCGGTGTCTGGACCTGCAGGGTGTGCCGTGGCCCAGGCCTTGGTTCGGTATGCCAACCGGGAGATTCTTTGGCGTAGTTACAGGATTCGCAGAGACCGCTGCCGTTGCTGTGGCTGGTGGCTCCTCCGTGGTGCCACACCACAATGTGGTCGTGGTGGCGGATCGGCGCATCGCAGTAGGGCGTGCGGCATGTGTCATCCCGGGCTTGGATGAAACGGCGCAGCCCGTCCGGGAAGATCCTGGCACGGGAATCCATCCCCACCAGCTCCCCGTCCCCGGAGCGGTGTAGAGCCTGCGCAGCCAGGTAGTCAACGCCGCGTCACGCTGGCCGCCCCCTTCTTGCTGCAACCCTGCAACCGCGGCCCTGGCCCACCCGGCAGGGACCACGCCGTATCCGGGCAGCCTCGCCGGTTCGCTGTCCCCTTGGAAGAGAGTGCGGTCGGTCATCACGAGCTGGATCTCGATGCCGCTGATCCCCCCGGAGGTGCCCGTGATCCGGTCGACGAGGTCATCGGCCATGATCTGTCCGCGGGAGCGGGTGTCTCCGGCCGAGCGCAGGGTGTCCGCCTGCCGCGTGAGCGCAGCGTGGACGGCCACGCCGGCAGTGACCGGGAGCAGTGCGGTCAAGTAGCACATGGTGTCCGGAGCCGGACGAAGGCTCACGTGCCGGTCGGCAACGGCTTTGCGGGCACGGTCGACCACGGAGTGGGGGTCCAGCCGATAGGCCGCTGTCCGGGCTGCCGCGATAATGGTCCGGTCGCCGGCGCCGGCCAGGGTACCGGTGTCTGCGGCGAGCTGATCATCAACGGCGCACCGGTCCGCCGCGGACAGGCAGGCGGTTTCCTTCACCAGCAGCGTGGCGCGCCACTCATTGAGCTGTCCCATCCGGAGGGCCGCCAGGGTGTGGGGCATCTCCGTCACCAGGGCTTTCGCCATGCCGAGCAAGCGTCCGCCGCGGGCGGGCGATTCACCACGGGCCAAAGCGATCTGGGCGGCGACGCCTTTGCCGAGTTCATCTGCCGGAAGCCCGGCCTCAGTCTGGGCGCAGCGCTGCTGGACATCGAACGCCACCGACGCGCGGGCCTGCATCGCGGCAGCGGCCGACTTCAAATCCTCCAGATCCCGTAGCTGGTCAATCAGGGCGGCACTGTCGTTGCAGGGGCGGATCGCGGCCAAGAGACCAATGAGGTCCCTGACCGTGATCCCGCGGCCTGTCTCGTCCGAAGCCTCACCCGGCCCGCGATTACCTTCCATAGCTAAAGTCTGCCCGGGACCACTGACATTTTTAGTGGCCCCGGGCAGACAACCCGGACGATTCCGGCTTGAACGGCCGGCGCTTAGTCCACCTGCGGGAAGCCCAGGTCGATCACCGAGGTGGACGGGTCCGGCCAGCGGGTGGTCACCACTTTGCCGCGGGTGTAGAAGCGGATGCTGTCCGGGCCGTACATGTGGGTGTCGCCGAACAGCGAGTTCTTCCAGCCGCCGAACGAGAACGTCCCCACCGGAACCGGGATGGGCACGTTGACGCCCACCATGCCGGCCTCGACGTCGAACTCGAACTGGCGCGCCGCGCCGCCGTCGCGCGTGAAGATGGCCACGCCGTTGCCGAACTCGTTGTCGTTCACCAGCCTGACGGCGTCGCTGTAGCTTTCAGCGCGGACCACCGAAAGCACGGGGCCGAAGATTTCGTCGTCGTACACTTTCATGCCCGGCTTGACGTGGTCCACCAGGCTGACCCCGATGAAGAAGCCGTCCGAGTCGAAGGCCTGCTCGCGCCCGTCCACCACCACAGTGGCGCCCTCGTCCGCTGCCCCGGCCACGTAGGAAGCAACCCTGTCCCGGTGTTCCTTGGTGATGAGGGGGCCCATCTGCGAGGCCGGATCCGTACCGGGACCGATCTTGAGGTCCGCCATGCGGGTGGAAATGGCCTTCACCAGGTCGTCGGCAATGTTGCCCACCGCCACCAGCACGGACACCGCCATGCACCGTTCCCCCGCGGAGCCGTAGGCGGCTGACACGGCGGCGTCCGCGGCCATGTCCAGGTCTGCGTCCGGCAGGACCACCATGTGGTTCTTGGCACCGCCCAGCGCCTGGACCCGCTTGCCGTGGTCCGCAGCCCGCTTGTAGATGGACTGCGCGATCGGAGTGGACCCCACAAAGCTGACAGCCTTGACGCCGGGGTGTTCCAGCAGGACGTCCACGGCCTCCTTGTCACCGTGGACCACGTTAAGGACGCCCGGCGGCAGGCCTGCCTCCGCGAAGACCTGGGCGATGAAAACGGCCGACGACGGGTCCTTCTCGCTTGGCTTGAGGAGGACGGTGTTGCCGCAGGCCAGCGCGCTGCCGATCATCCACAGCGGAACCATGGCGGGGAAGTTGAACGGGGTGATGCAGGCGACCACGCCCACCGGCTGGCGCACTGAATGCACGTCCACGCCGCTGGACACCTGCTCCGAACGTTCGCCCTTGAGCATGTGCGAGAGGCCCGTGGCGAACTCGATGTTTTCAAGGCCGCGGGAGATCTCGCCCTCGGCGTCGGAAAGCACCTTGCCGTGCTCGCTGGTGAGAATGGCGGCCAGCTCCGACTTCCGCTGCGTCAGCAGTTCCCGGACCCGGAAGAAAATGTTGGTGCGCTTGGCCAGGCTGGTGGCCCGCCAGCCTGGCAGGGCAGCCTGGGCGGCCGCGATGGCTTCTTCCACCCGGGATGCTGAGGCCAGTGCTACCTCTTTGTCCTGCGCGCCGGTGGCGGGGTTGAAGACGGGGCCGAAACGGTCGGCGTCGCTGACCAGGGCGCCGTTGATGAAGTGCGGAATGCGTTCCATGGGAAAGTCCTATTCGTGAAGCAGGCTGCGGTTAGTTGGAGGTCTCGAGCGAGCCGTCGACGAGTTTGATGATCATGGAGCAGTCCTTGCCGGACTGCCCGGAGTCGATGAGGCGCTGGAAGAGCGTCTGCACGTGCTCGCCGATTTCCAGCGGGGTGCCGGTGTCGCGGGCGGCACTGATGGCCAGGCCGATGTCCTTGTTCGCGAGCTCGGTGGTGAAGGTCGGGGCGAAGTCGTTGTTGGAGGCCGCGGTGGGGACCACGCCGGCTACCGGGTACCAGGTGCGCAGCGCCCAGCTGTCACCCGAGGACACCGAGGCGATGTCCCAGAAGACCTGCTTGTCCAGGCCCAGCCGCTCGGCGAGCACCGCACCTTCGGCCGTGGAAGCAAGGTTGATGAAGAGCATCAGGTTGTTGCAGATCTTCGCCGCCTGCCCCGTGGTGGCGCCGCCGGTGGGAATGATGTTAGAGGCCATCGGACGGATGTATTCCGTGGCTTCGGCCACCGCGTCCGCCTGGCCGCCGATCATGAATGTCAAGGTCCCCGCCTTCGCCCCGCTCATGCCGCCCGAGACGGGGGCGTCCACGAAACGGAAGCCGGCGGCAGAGGCGGCGTCGTGCAGTGCCTGGGCGGAGGCGATGTCGATGGTGGAGGAATCCACCAGCAGCGTACGCGTGTCCGCATGGGCCAGGACGCCGTCCTCCCCCAGGTACACGGCCCGGGCGTGTTCGCCCTTCGGCAGCATGGTGAACACGACGTCGGCACCGTTCACCGCCGCGGCGATGCTGCCCACGGGCTTCACGCCGCCGGCTTCCGCGGCTGCGACCGCCTCGGGGTTAAGGTCGAATCCGCGGACGTCATGACCGGCCTTCGCCAGGTTTGATGACATGGACCCACCCATGTTTCCGAGACCGATCCAAGCGACTACTGCCATGGCTAAAGCTCCTTTGCTTCGAGTACCAGCCGGTATTGCTGGAGGTTCCGTGTCCACCATCACACCCTGTTAGAGTGCAATCAAGGGGAAAAATTACAGAGAGCATGTGCATTGATGCACATGACTTGGGAAAGCCGCGCTTGGAACCGGAGAGATGGACGTGAATAAGTGGACGTGAGCCGGTTGCCGAGCCCTGATGACCTGCTGATCCTGTTGACCGTGGCCAGGCTGGGCCGGTTCAATGCCGTGGCAGAGACGCTGGGCACCACTCACACCACCATTTCCCGCCGGATCCTGGCATTGGACAAGCAGCTGGGCGGCCGGACACTGGAGCGCAGCCCGCACGGCTGGGAACTGACGGAACTGGGCAACCGGGCCGTTGCCGCGGCTGAAGCTATCGAGGCGACGCTCGGGTCCCTTGCCGGCACCATCGGCGACGGCGAACACTCACTGTCCGGTATGGTCCGGATCAGCACGTCCGACGGGTTCGGGGCGGAATTCGTAGCCCCGGCACTGGTGCGACTGCAGCAGGAGAACCCGTTGCTGGACATCGAGATGCTCAGCGCCACGCGAAAGGTCAGCCAGAACCGTTCCGGCGTGGACCTGGAGGTGGTGGTGGGCCGGATGGAGGTCACCAACGTGCAGCCCATCTTCCTCACGAACTACTTCCTGCGGCTCTATGCCAGCCCGGGCTATGTCCGGTCCCGCGGGCTGCCCGCGGCCCTGGATGACGTCCGCGAGCACGGCTTTGTCTCCTACGTGGAGTCGGCTTTGCAGGTGGCGGAACTGGGCCACCGGTCCTCGCAGCTGCCCGCGCCAAAATCCAGCTTCCAGGCCACCAGCGTCTTCGCCCAGGTGGAGGCGGTCAGGCACGGCGCGGGCATCGGCCTGCTGCCGAACTTCATGGTGGCGGACAAGCCGGACTTCGTTCCCGTCCTGCCTGAGCTGTTCCAGCGCCAGCTCCCCATCTGGGCGGTGGCGCGTCCCGAGTCGCTGCGTTCGGCGTCTGTCCGGGCCGTGGTGGAGGCGCTCAAGGCGGAAGTGTCAGGCCGCCGGGACATCCTGGCGGCCTGACACGACGCCGGCCCTGACACTACGCCTGGAACAGCCGGCGGACCACCTTTCCGGCGGCCAGGGCGTCAAGGCCTTCGTTGATCTCCGCGAGCGGCCTGGTATCCGTGTGCAGCAGTTCCACCGGAAGCCGTCCGGCGCGCCAGTGGTCAAGATACAGCGGAATATCCCGCTCCGGGACGGCATCCCCCATGTAGGAGCCCAGGAGCCGCTTCCCTGCTCCGGCGAACTGCAGGGCTCCTACGGTCAGTTCCGCTGAGGGTTTCGGCAGCCCGACGGAGACGACGGCGCCGCCGCGCGTGACGAGGTCAAGGCACGAGGCGATCACCCCGGCGGAACCCACGGCCTCGACGGCGACGTCCACGCCGTCGCCGGTCGCCTCGGCAACCAGCCGGGCTGCGTCGTCGGGAGTTCCCACTGCCGTGGCGCCGCAGTCCCGGGCGAGCTGGTGCTTGCCCTCATTGGGGTCGATGGCAATGACGGCGGCGGCGCCGGCCAGGGATGCCGCCATCACGGACGATAGCCCGACTGCGCCGAGCCCGAAGACTGCCACCGACTGCCCGGCGGTGACCGCCGCCGTGTTCAGCACGGCGCCCATTCCGGTGAGCACAGCGCAGCCGAACATGGCAGCGACGGTGTCCGGGACGTCGTCGTCGATCACCACTACTGATTCGCGCGCCACCACGGCGTAGTCCGCAAAGGCCGACACCCCGAGGTGGTGGCTGATCCGTTCCCCCGACGGCGTCCGCAGCAGCGCCTCCCCGTGCAGCAGGTCGCCGGAGCCGTTGACCTCGGCGGCGCGGTGGCACAGGGCCGGGCGCCCGGAGCGGCACGCGCGGCAGTCGCCGCAGCTGGGGACGAAGACGAGCACAACATGGTCGCCCGCCGAGACGTCGCTGATGCCCTCTCCCACTGCCACCACCCGGCCGACGGCCTCATGCCCGAGTGCCATGGGGAGCGGCCGGACCCGGGAGCCGTCCACCACCGACAGATCCGAGTGGCACAGGCTGGAGTAGGTGATGGCCACCCCCAGCTCGCCGGCGCGGGGTTCAGGCCGGTCAAGTTCCTGCACCACGAGCGGGCGTGCTTCGGTGTAGCTGGTTCCGGCGGGGACGGTGGAGTAGAGGACTGCAGCTTGCATGGGCACTGGTTCCTGCCGTTACTTCTTGCTGGCGGCAAGGAGGTCCGCGGTGCCCTGGGCATCGGCGGCGTCGACGTCGTGCAGTGAGATCCCGCGGGTTTCCTTAAGGAAGTACACCGCCACCATCGTGACCAGGCACGCACCGAGCAGGTAGACGGCCACCGGGGTGGAGGATTTGAACTGGCTCAGCAGCGCGGTGGCAATGATCGGGGCCATTGAACCGGCCACGATCGAGGTGACCTGGTAGCCCAGGGAAACGCCGGAGTAGCGCATCCGGGTGGGGAACATCTCGGCCATGATGGCCGGCTGGCCGGCGTACATCAGTGCGTGGAAGAGCAGGCCGATGGTGATGGCGGCGAGAATGACCAGATCGTTCTTGGTGTCCATCATCGGGAAGGCGAAGAAGCCCCAGGTACCGCCCAGGATTGCACCGGCCATGTAGACGGGCTTGCGGCCGAAGGCGTCGGAGAGCTTCCCGACCATCGGCACCACTGAGAAGTGGACGACGTGAGCCACGAGCAGCAGCAGGAGGATCCGGGAGGTGTCCGTCTGGACAACCACCTTCAGGTACGTGATGGAGAAGGTGACCACGAGGTAGTACAGGATGTTCTCCGCGAAGCGCAGGCCCATGGCGGTGAAGACGCCGCGCGGGTAGCGGCGGAACACTTCGGCGACGCCGTAGCCCTTCTTTTCGACGGTGACTTCCTTCTGCGCTTCGAGGAAGATGGGGGCGTCGGTGACCTTGGTCCGGATGTAGTAGCCAACCAGCACGATCACAGCGGAGAGCCAGAAGGCCACGCGCCAGCCCCAGCCGAGGAAGTCGGCGGAGGACAGTGTGGAGGACAACGTGAAGAGCACTGCGGTGGCGAGCAGGTTGCCCAGGGGTACAGCGGACTGCGGCCAGCTGGCCCAGAAGCCGCGGGACTTGCTCGGGCTGTGCTCGGCAACGAGCAGGACGGCACCGCCCCATTCACCGCCGACGGCGAAGCCCTGGGCGAAGCGCAGGAAGACCAGGAGGGCAGGAGCCCAGTAGCCGATCTGCTGGAAGGTCGGCAGGCAGCCCATCAGGAACGTGGAGACGCCCACCAGGATGATGCTGAGCTGGAGCAGCTGCTTCCGGCCGAATTTGTCGCCGAAGTGGCCGAAGACGATGCCGCCGATGGGTCGGGCGACGAAGCCCACCGCGTACGTGAGGAAGGCGGCAATGATGCCATCGAGCTCCGTGCCGGAATTGGGGAAGAATGTCTTGCCAAAAACCAGGGTGGCCGCTGAGGCGTAGAGGAAGAACTCATACCACTCAACGACGGTGCCGGCCATTGAGGCCGTTACCACCTTCTTTAGCCCTGAGGCCTTGACGTCAGTCTCATCTGCGCGCCTTGCGGCGGAGTTTTGTGTGCTCATTGTGAACTCCTTCGGCGTCTCCGTCGACACCATGTGGACCATTCCGTAGCGGCCGCGTGTGATGTGCACCACCAACGCGCCGGTCCCCTAGAGTATGGACTCACATTGCCGCAGGCTCAACGCCATTTTCTGCAGAACCGCTCTGCATAAATGCACATTGAGCCGACGGGCTAGGCGAAAAAGTTCTGCCTCAGCTGAGCGTTAAGCTGGCCGATTTCGGTCAGGAATCCGTCGTGGCCGATGGGCGCTTCAATGACGTGCACCGGCACATCGCCCGGGAGTGCAGCCGCGAGTTCGTGGGACTGCGCGGGAAAATACAGCCGGTCGGTATTGACGGCGGCGAGGAAGAACTCGGCCTTGGCACGCGCCAGCGCTTCCTTGAGCGGGCCGCGCCCCCGGCCCACGTCGTGGCTCATGAGCGCTTCGGTGATGGCGATGTAGCTGTTGGCGTCGAAGCGGCGGACCAGCTTGGTGCCCTGGTGATCGAGGTAGCTCTCCACCTGGTACCGGCCGCGCTCCCCCAGCGACACTGCCTGGAGGGGCGCTTCGCCACCCTGGGCGCTCCGGCCGAACCGGGCTTCGAGCTCGTCGGCGGAGCGGTACGTGATGTGCGCAATCCTGCGCGCCAGGGCCAGGCCTGCCTCAGGTTCCGGGCCGCCGTAGTAGTCGCCGTCATTGAAGTTGGCGTCCTGGCGGATGGCGAGGGTCTGCGCCTGGGCAAAGGCGATCTGCTCGGCAGTACTGCTGGCGCCGATGGAGATCACGGCACAGCGCCGGACGCGGTCCGGGTAGCTCACGGCCCATTCGAGCGCGCGGGCCCCGCCCAGTGATCCTCCCAGGACGGCGTACCAGCTGTCGATGCCCAGGGCATCTGCCAGCCGGGCCTCGGCCGCCGTTGTGTCGCGCAGGGTCACCAGGGGGAAGCGCGAGCCCCATGGCTTGCCGTCCGGAGCGGGAGTGGAGGGCCCGGTGGAGCCGTAGCAACCGCCCAGGATATTGATGGAGACCACGAAGTACTTGTCCGTATCAACCGGGGCTCCGGGGCCGGCAAGCTGCTCCCACCAGCCCACCTCATCGCTTGCTCCCCTGGTGACGTGCGTGCTGCCGGTCAGGGCATGCTGCACCAGCACGGCGTTGGAGCGGTCGGCGTTGAGTGTTCCCCACGTTTCGTAGGCGAGCGTGACGTCCGGCAGGCGGCCGCCGGCCTCCAGGTCGAGTCCGCCTATGTCCAGGAACCTGACGGTTCCATCGGGGACACTGGTTGTTTCGGGTACACCACTGCGGGTGACGGCAATCGTCATCTGAGGACCTCTTCTTCGCGCTTGCCCGCCGCCAACTGGCCGGCAGGCCAGGTCTTCACCCGGGGCACCCCGCCGCGTAAGGAGGGTTGCCGGCCAGCAAGCCGGGGCTGTCGCTGGCACTCATGACCTGTAAAGAGTGTACGAAATGCGTCCCCGCAATGGCGAAGAATGTGACAGCAATGTGACCCCCGGCGTCGGGCGCCGGGGGTCACAGTGTTCAGTCGCCCTTGGCTGCGCGGAAACCGGCGTCGAGGTCGGCGATGATGTCATCGATGTGCTCGAGCCCCACCGAGAGGCGGACCAGGCCCGGTGTCACCCCCGCCACCGCCTGCTGTTCCGCAGTCAACTGGCTGTGCGTGGTCGACGCCGGATGGATGACCAGCGAGCGCACGTCACCGATGTTTGCCACATGGGAGTGCAGTTCCAGCGCGTCCACAAACCGTTTGCCGGCCTCCGCCCCGCCGGCGATGTTGAAGGACACGATCGCGCCGGTGCCCTTGGGCCCGTACTTGCGGCCGCGCTCGTACCAGGGGCTGGACGGCAGGCCCGCATAGGCCACGGATTCGACGTCGGCCCTCGCCTCCAGCCACTCCGCGACACTCACCGCATTGGCCACGTGGCGCTCAACGCGCAGGCTCAGCGTTTCCAAGCCCTGGGCGATAAGAAAGGCGTTGAACGGGGAAACCGCTGAACCCAGGTCACGCAGAAGCTGGACGCGGGCCTTGAGGATGTAGGAAAGATTCGCGCCCAGGGCGCCCCCGGCGCCGAGGTCCCGCGCGTAGACAAGCCCGTTGTAGGTGGGGTCCGGAGTGTTGAACCCCGGGAACTTCTCCGGATCCTTGCCGAAATCAAAGTTGCCCGAGTCCACGATCACACCGGCGATGGCGCTGCCGTGCCCGCCAAGGTACTTCGTTGCCGAGTGGACCACGATGTCGGCGCCCCATTCCAGGGGCCGGATGAGATATGGGGTGGACAGCGTGTTGTCCACGATCAGCGGGACGCCTGCCTCGTGGGCGGCGCGGGAGACGCCCTCGATATCCAGGACGTCCTGGCGGGGGTTGGACACCACTTCGGCGAAGAAGAGCTTGGTGTTCGGCCGGACGGCGTCCTTCCACTGCTGGAGGTTGTCCGGGTCCTCCACGAACGTCACGGAGATGCCGAACTTCTTCAGGGTGTGGGCCAGCAGGTTGTACGTGCCGCCATAGAGGCTGGGGCTCGCCACCACATGGTCGCCGGCCTCGGCCACGTTGAGGATGGCGAACGTCTCCGCAGCCTGTCCCGAGCTGAGCAGCAGCGCTGCCAGTCCACCCTCAAGGCTGGCCACGCGCTGCTCCACCGCATCCTGGGTGGGGTTGCCGATACGCGTGTAGATGGGCGCCAGTTCGGCCAGCGCGAAACGGTTGGCGGCGCTTTCGGCGCTGGGGAAGACGAACGACGTCGTCTGGTAGATGGGCAAGGCCCTGGCGCCGGTGGCGCTGTCCGGCTCCTGGCCGGCGTGGATCTGGCGGGTTTCGAATGACCATGCATTGGACATCGGGGGGCTCCTTCCAAGGAAGGCACCATGGCCGGGCGTACGGTATGCCGGGCCGGCCTGGTGCCGCGCTTGCCGCCCGGCGGTTGCCGGAGGGCCAGGTCTTCACCCGGGGCACCCCACCGCGGAACGAGGGTTGCCGGCCAGCAAGCCGGGGCTCGATGCTGGCGCTCATGACCTGGACCCAGTGTAGAAAGGGCGGATTGTGTGTGAACAGGTTTGTGACGAAGGACGTCGGCCGCGTGATTTCACGGGCCTCAGGCCGGTCCGGAACAACATCCCACCTCGGTAAGGATACCCTTAGCTGAGAGCTCCATCACAAAGTGCCAAGATGAGGGCATGCGCATGGATCACGTCTCTTACGCCTGTGAACAGGATGGCCTGGCTGCCACCACCGACCGTATTGCATCTGCCCTCGGCGTCGAAGCCGTCAAGGGCGGGGTACACCCCCGTTTTGGCACCCGCAACATGATTATCCCGCTTGCCGGGCACAAGTACCTGGAGGTCGTGGAGGTCCTGGACCACCCGGCATCCGACAAGGCTCCGTTCGGGCAGGCTGTCCGGGCCCGCTCCGCAGCGGGCGGCGGCTGGATGGGCTGGTGCGTCGAAGTGGACGACCTGGCACCGTTCGAAGAACGCCTCGGCCGCTCGGCTGTTAACGGCAACCGCAAGTTCCCCGACGGCCGCGAACTCGTCTGGAAGCAGATTGGCATCCTGGGCCTCATTGCGGATCCGCAGGTGCCGTACATGCTCAAGTGGGAAGGCGACCCGGAGCTTCACCCGTCCAACGCCTACCCAAGCAACGTGAAGATGTCCAGCCTCACCATCGCCGGCTCGGCCGAGCGTGTCACGGAATGGCTCGGCCAACCGGTCGAAAAGCCGCTCGAAGATGTAGCCGTTGAATGGGTCGCTCCGAAGGGAACGCCGGGAATCCTCTCCGTCACGTTCGAAACCGCCTCCGGGGCAGTAACCATCTAACCCCCTTCCACCGTGTGGTCCGCAGGGACCACGGGCAGCGCGCTGCCTTGACAAACTTCGGCCGCTATCAGCGGGTGCCAATGACGCCACCCACCGATAGCGGCCGAATCCTTTTAGGCGGCCGGCCCGAGACGTCCCTCAGGCGTCCCTGAGCAGTACAGCTAGCCCAGCCCGATGGCCTTGCCGAAGAGGCTGAACCCGACGAACGCCACGATGTCCAGCAGCGCGTGGGCGATCACCAGCGGCATGACCCGGCGGGTCTTCGTGTAGATCCAGGCGAAGACAACGCCCATGACTGCGTTGCCGATGAACGGACCGAAGCCCTGGTAGAGGTGGTAGCTGCCCCGGAGCATGGAGCTGGCGAAGATGGCCAGCGGCATGCCCCAACCGAACTTGCCGAGACGGTCCAGCAGGTACCCCACCACGATGACTTCCTCCACGATCCCGTGCCGGATTGCGGACAGGATCAGCACGGGAATCGTCCACCAGTAGGCATCCAGCGCGCTGGGGATGATGGCCGTAGTGATGCCCAGGGCCCGGCCGGCTGCGTACAGCCCCAGCGACGGGATGCCGATCAGCGCTGCAAGGCCCAGCCCCTGCAGCAGGTCCCTCCCCGGGCGGGCGAAGTTGAAACCGAGTTGGCGGAAGGCCGAGGCCCCGGACTGCCCCGCCGCCCGGTGCTCGGTGAGAAAGTAGATGACCAGCGCCACCGGCACCAGCGCGAAAAAAATATCCAGCAACTGGTACGTCAGGTCGAAGTATTCGCGGCTGCTCTGCGACCGGTTGAGGGTGGAGGTCCCTTCGGCCAAGGGTGCACGCGTCAGCTTGTCCAGCAGCTGCACCACCGAATACACGGCGGACTGCCCCAGCGACAGACCCAGGACAATCCAGACTTCTATCCGCAGACGACGGCGGGAGGGAACCAGCATGTTCCTATCTTGCCTTCCCTTTCTGGTTCTTTCCTGTCCGCCGCTTCTGGAGTCCCGGGGCAAGGCCACCCGGATGCTGCGTGGTCCGGGGCCTATGCTTGGGATTTATGAGTGCGCCCGGAAAAATCATCATGATCCGGCATGGCCAGTCCGCCGCCAATGCCGACACTTCCATTTATAACCGGGTGCCCGATTACCGGATACCGCTGACCGAACTCGGCGTGGCACAGGCCCGGGCCGCGGGCGAGAACATCCGCCGCGAACTTAACGGGCAGCCGGTGTGTGTCTATGTTTCGCCGTATCTCCGGGCCTACCAGACCCTCGAAGCGCTCAACCTGGGACCGCTCGTGGAGCGGATCATCGAAGAACCCAGGCTCCGCGAACAGGACTGGGCCAACTTCCAGATCGCCGGGGACATCGAGGACCAGAAGGAGCTCCGGAACGCCTACGGCCACTTCTTCTACCGGTTCCGCGAGGGTGAATCCGGCTCCGACGTCTACGACCGGATCTCCTCGTTTATGGAAACCCTGCACCGGCACTGGTCCAAGCCCAGCTACGCGCCGAACGCCCTCTTTGTGACCCACGGGCTGACCATGCGGCTGTTCTGCATGCGCTGGTTCCACTGGTCCGTGGAGTATTTCGAGTCCCTCAACAACCCGGACAATGCCGAGGTGCGGATCCTGGTGCGCACCCGCAAGGGCAAGTACGAACTGGACAAGCCGTTCAGCCAGTGGGAGGACCGCCGGGTGGACGAGACAGTCCTGGACGCTCCGCCCATGTTCTTCTAGCGGCCGCGCTTCATTCCGGCAGCCGGGCGATCACCTGACGAAACTTCCCGCTCGTGCCGCTCTGTTCTGGCGGCTCGACCGCGCGGACGACGCCGACGTTCCGCAGTTCCAGCCCGGCGAGGTACTCCAGCAGCTTCGCGGAGGCCGTGCGCCACACCGCTGCGGCGTCGGCGCCGGGTTCCGGTTCGAGCCGGAGGCGGATGGTTGCCGGTCCTGTCTGCACCAGCTGGCTGCGGTGCAGTCCGGGAGTTTCGTCGACGACGGACCCGATGGCGAGCGGGAGCACCCGGACCGTGGTCCCGTCCGCGGCGAGGAGGCGGAGGACATCGTCGCTTCGGCCCGCGACCCGGATGGCGGGCAGCTGATTACCACATTCACAGGGACCTGTCTTCGCCAGCACCGAGTCGCCGAGATCGTAGCGGATCAGCGGCTGGACCCGGTTGGCGAGGTTGCTCAGCAACACCGTGTGGGACGCCTCCCCCGGCGGCGTGGGCCGGAAGTCCGCGTCGACGGGTTCCAGGATGGCCCAGTCGCTGTTGACGTGCAGCCAGCCGCGGGGACAATCGAATGCCAGCGGGTGTGAACTCGGAGGCCGCATAAGCATCGTGGAGGGCGCCCCCGAACGCCTCCGCGATGCGGGCCCGCGCGTCCGGAGCACTGGACTCGCCAGCCAGCTCCACGATCACCGGCTTCAGCTGCAGCCGGCCGGCCATTTGTTCCTCGGCGAGCAGCGCAAGGGCACTCGGGTAGCCGGTGACAGCCGAGGGGTCGTAGACATTGAGGGCTGCCACGAGCCGTGCCAACGGCTGTTGCACCGGGAACGTCTGGAACGCGCGGCGGCGCCACCGGCTGCGCCGGCGCTGCCATTGCATCCAGCCCGCGCCCGCGTAGTGCCCGCCAGTGCCTACAACGCCAGCCCAGCGCAGGCCGCGGCGGGCCAGTGCCAGCAGCTCGGCGGGCGACAGCCAGGCCAGGTCGATGCGGAGAATGAAGGCCTGGGAGACCGCAAGGGAATGGGGATCGTGCACGAAGATACCGGGGTGACCGGTGGTGCCCGACGTTGTGCAGACGAAATATTGGCCCAGGAAAGGTGTTCCCACCAGGGACGGGTCGGCGATGAAAGCATCGACTCCGGCCCGGGTGACGGCGGGATCCGTGACCCAGTCATCGAAGTTGGCCATGAGCACCTGTTTGGTGACCGGTGGAAGCTCCGCCAGGACGACGCCGTCGGAGCGCCCGGCGGGTAACACGTCCCGGTAGAGGTGACGGTAGAACGGCGAGCTGGTCCTGGCGTGCGCAACGATCGCCGCAAGCCGGGCCTCCCGGCGTCGGGCCAGTCCGGCCGGCCCCTGGCGCTGAGCCCACAGCTGGTCGAGAGCGAAGCCCAGTTCCTTCAACAGTCCGGCCACGGTTATCTCCTGGGGTATGCCGACAGGGTAGGAAGCACTAGATCGAAAGGCATCCGTTCGAAAGCAAAATCAGCGGGCGCGGGCGCCCGCCCGCCAGACGGCGTGGGTCAGCGGGATGCCCGGCCGGTAGGCCAGGTGCGTGGCGGAGGGTGCGTTGAGCAGGTGCAGGTCCGCGCGGTGCCCGACGGCGATGGAACCCACCGCCCGTTCGCCGTCGACGTCGTTCCCCGATTCCCGCCGTAGCGCGAGCGCACCGCCGTACGTCGCGGCGCGGACGGCCTCGTGGATGCTCAGCCGCATCTGGAGAACGGCGGTGGTGACGCAGAACGCCATGGAGCTCGTATAGGAGGTGCCGGGGTTGCAGTTGGAGGCCAGGGCAATCGGCACCCCGGCGTCGAGCAGCTCGCGCCCGGGGGCCAGCGGCTGGCGGGTCGAGAGGTCGCAGGCCGGCAGGCACGTCGCGACGGTGCCCCGCTCGCCGGCGCCGGCCGCCGATTCCCAGCCGGACCAGGTGTCCGCGAGGGCGTGGACGTCGGCGCGGGACAGGTAGTTCACGTGGTCCACGCTCGCCGCGCCGAACTCCACAGCCAGCTGCACGCCCGGCCCTTCGCCGAGCTGGTTGCCGTGGACGCGCAGGCCCAGGCCCGCATCCTTGCAGGCCTGCAGCACACGGCGCGACTGTTCCTCGTTGAAGGCCCCCTGCTCGCAGAACACGTCCGCCCAGCTGACGTAGGGCCGCACGGCCGCCAGCATGGGCCCGCACACCAGGTCGGTGTATTCGTCCGGGTCCTCACCTGCTGGGACCAGGTGGGCACCCAGGTAGGTGACTTCGTCCGCCACCGTGGAGGCGATGCGCGCGCTGCGCGTTTCGTTCTCCACGTCCAGTCCGTAGCCGGTCTTGGTTTCCAGGTACGTGGTTCCCTGCGAGACTGCTTCGGCCACGCGGCCCAGGGCGAGCCGGGTGAGGTCGTAGTCGCTCGTCCCGCGGGTGGCGCCCACGGTCACGGCGATACCGCCGGCGCTGTAGCTTTCGCCGGCCATCCGGGCCTCGAACTCCGCGGTCCTGTCACCGGCAAAGATCAGGTGCGTGTGCGAATCCACCCAGCCCGGCAGCAGGGCGCGGCCGCCGGCGTCCACTGCGTCGTCAGCGGCCGGCGCTGCCGACGCCGGCCCGAGCCAGGAGATACGCTCCCCTTCGATCACCACGGCGGCGTCCTTGAGGACGCGGTGTTCCACGTCCTGGGTCATCAGCTCGGCAATATTGGTGATCAGGGTGCTCATGAGTCTATTCTTCAGTGCCGGATGGACCAGCGGGTCGCGGCCAGGGCCGCCGCTGTCCGGGATGCCGGACTGAGCCCGGCCTCCCCGTCCCAGGCGCTCTGCCCCACGGACGGTCCTGACAGGATCAGCTCCGCTGCCAGTTCCGCAATCCCGGACGAGGTCTGGAAACCGTAACCGCCCTGTCCGGCGAGCCAGAAGAATCCGGTGGCTTCGGCGTCGAACCCCACCACCGGCACGCCGTCGGCAGCTTCGGTGCGAAGGCCGGTCCACGAGGACTCGACGTTCGTGATGCCCAGCGTGGTCACCGCGTTGAGCCGCGCCACCAGCGCCTCCACATCGCCCGGGTACGGCTTCGCGTCCTCGGGGCCGCTCGGCACGGATTCCGACGGCGAGATCAGCACGCCGTTCCCCTCCCTGCGGAAGTAGAACGATTCGTCCGCCGCCGCCACCATGGGGCAGGCCTCCGGGAGGGGGTGTTCGACGCCGACAATCGCCGCCGTCCGGCGGTACGGCTGGAGGCCGAGCTTCTCCACGCCGCTGATCACGGCCAGTTCGTCGGCCCAGGCTCCGGCGGCATTAACCACAACTCCGGCCTGGAACGCTTCCTGGCCCGCCCCGAGCTCCCAGCCTGATCCCAGCCGCTGGGCGGAATGGACCTTGGCGCCGGTGACGATGTCCACCCCGCCCGCCTCGGCGCGTTGCCGGTGGTCTTCCAGCAGCACGGGGGCGTTGCAGGCGAACGAGCCGGTGTCCAGGCCGGCCGCGGTAAAGAATCCGGGATCCAGCACCGGGCACAGCTCCAGTGCCTCGGCATGGGAGATCCGGTGCATGTGTCCGCTGGCTTCTTCCCGGACGGTGTCTTCGTCGCCGATCAGCATGAAGCTGCGCGGCGAAAGGACCGGCTCCGGAAGCTCCGCGTCCCGCGCCGCAATCAGCCCGAGCGTGCGGAGAGTCAGCTCCTGCACCACCATGGGGCCGTAGCTGGGGATTAGTTGCCGGGCCGAGCGGGCCGAGGTGTGATAGGCGAGGGACTGTTCGGCCTCGACGAGTGCAACGCTGCATTTACCGGCAAGGGCAGAGGCGAGGGACAGCCCGGCAATGCCGCCGCCCACAATCACTACATCGTAATTTGCTGACATGCCTACATCCTTGCACCCGGCGGGGCGTCACGTCAGTACCTTACGCCCCCACACCGTCGCGGCTGTCCACGAACGCCCGGACGCAGGCTTCGACGTCCTCGGTGCTGTGCGCTGCGGAGAGCTGAACCCGGATCCGGGCGGCCCCCTTGGGCACCACGGGATAGCTGAAGGCGGTGACGAACACTCCGTGCTGGAGCATCCGGTCTGCCACCTTCGCGGCCATGACGGCGTCCCCGAACATCACGGGCACGATGGCGTGCTCGCCGTCCAGAAGGTCGAACCCCTCCTCCGCCATCCGGTTCCGGAACAGGTCGGCGTTGGCGAACAGTTTGGCACGCAGTTCTGCGGAGTTCTCCACGAGGTCAAGCGCCTTGAGCGTGGCGGCCACGATGGCCGGCGCGAGCGAGTTGGAGAACAGGTAGGGGCGCGCCTTCTGCCGCAGCATGGCCACCACCTCAGCGCGGCCGGAGACGTAGCCGCCGGACGCCCCGCCCAGGGCCTTGCCGAACGTTCCCGTGTAGATGTCCACACGGTGGCCCACGCCGGCGTGCTCCGGGGTCCCCGCACCGGTGGCGCCCATAAAGCCGACGGCGTGGGAGTCGTCCACCATCACCAGGGCATCGTACTTTTCGGCCAGGTTGCAGATGGCTTCGAGCGGCGCGAGGTAGCCGTCCATGGAGAACACGCCGTCCGTCACGATGATCGTGCGGCGGGCCGGGTTCTCCTGCGCAGTGGCCTCGACCAGTTTCGCTTCGAGGTCCGCCATGTCGCGGTTGGCGTACCGGAACCGCCGGGCCTTGCAGAGCCTGATGCCGTCGATGATGGACGCGTGGTTCAGGGCGTCGGAGATGACGGCATCCTCGGGGCCGAAGAGGGACTCAAACACGCCGCCGTTGGCGTCGAAGCAGCTGGAGAAGAGGATGGTGTCCTCCGTGCCCAGGAACTTGGAGACGCGCGCCTCCAGTGCCAAGTGCAGGTCCTGGGTTCCGCAGATGAAGCGTACGCTGGCCATGCCGAAGCCGCGCTCGTCCATCGCCGCCTTCGCGGCGGCAATGATGTCCGGGTGGTCGGCCAGGCCCAGGTAGTTGTTGGCGCAGAAGTTCAGCACGTCGGCGCCCGCCTCGCCGATCTGGCCTGCCGTGATGTGGCTGGCCTGGGGCGAGTCGATGTGGCGTTCGGTCTTGAACAGGCCCGCCGTGCGGATCTCATCCAGCTCGCTCTGCAGCTGGTCCTTGATGGCTGAATACATGGGGTGCGCTCCTCAGCTGGGTGAATTCTTGTGTTCTGGTGCCGAAAGTCTTTGGGGGTGGAAGTTTGGGGACTAGAAAACGGTCCAGTCGAGGACAACCTTGCCGCCCACACCGGCGCGGGCAACCTCGAAGCCCTTCTCCCAGTCCGTGGCGGGCAGGGTGTCCGTGACCACCGCCGAAATGTTGGCGTGGAGCACCGGGTTGGAGGACAGCATGGCGCTCATGGCGTACCAGGTCTCGAACATTTCACGCCCGTAGATGCCCTTCATGGTCAGCATATGCGTGACCACCTTGCCCCAGTCGATGTCGATGGACTGGCTCGGCAGGCCCAGCATCGCGATCCGGCCGCCGTGGTTCATGTTGTCGATCATCTCCGGCAGGGCGGTGGGGTGTCCGGACATTTCCATTCCGATGTCGAATCCCTCGCGCATGCCGAGTTCACGCTGGGCGTCCTTGACCCGCATCTTCGACACATCGATGGCGAGGTCCACGCCCAGCTGGCGCGCCAGCTCCAGCCGCGGTGCGGACACGTCCGTGATGGCAATCTTCCGGGCCCCGGCGTGGCGGGCGACGGCGATGGCCATCAGTCCGATGGGCCCGGCGCCGGTGATCAGCACGTCCTCGCCCACCAGCGGGAAACTCAGGGCGGTGTGGACGGCGTTGCCGAAGGGGTCGAAGATGGCGCCAAGTTCGGGGGTGACTGAAGGATCCTGGTGGACCCAGACGTTGGTCTCGGGGATGACCACGTACTCGGCGAAGGCGCCGTCCCGCTGGACTCCCACGCTCACGGTGTGGATGCACATCTGCCGGCGGCCGGCGCGGCAGTTGCGGCAGATGCCGCAGACAATGTGCCCTTCGCCGGAGACCCGGTCGCCCACTTTGACGTCGCGGACGTCCTCGCCGGTTTCCACCACCTCGCCGTAGAACTCGTGGCCGGCGATCAGCGGAGCCTCGATCATGCTCTGCGCCCAGGCATCCCAGGACTGGATATGAAGGTCCGTGCCGCAGATCCCGGTGGTCATCACGCGGATCTTGACGTCGCCGGGGCCCGCTACCGGCTCGGGGCGGTCCACCAGCTCAAATCCGGCGTGTGCACCGGCTTTGTACAGAGCCTTCATTGGCTTCCTTACTCTTGATATCTATTCTCAGGAACGGGGCGCCCCGCGGAGGTGCTGCCGGGCTGACCCCTTCATTAGAACCACAAAGAAGCATTAGCACAACCGAATTCTTCTCAATCGACGATTTAGCATTCCCTAAGCAATAGAATGGGGGGCATGGAAATCCACCAGCTGGAAATGCTTCGGGAACTCGGAGCGCTGGGCAGCGTCAAGGCGGTGGCCGAAACTCTCCTGGTCACGCCGTCGGCCGTGTCCCAGCAGCTGGCGGCACTGCAGCGCAGCGTTGAGGTGCCGCTGACGCGCAAGGAGGGCCGGAACCTGGTGCTCACCGAAGCCGGCCAGGCCCTGGCCGACGCCGGAGCCGCCGTCGTCAGTGCCATGGCCGATGCGCGGATGGCGATCGGGGCGTACCACGGTTCCACGGTGGCTCCCGTGACGGTGAGCGGTTTCCACAGTGCCGGGCAGGCACTGTTCGCGCCGCTGGCCCGGCTGCTGGATTCTCCGGACAAGCCCCGGGTGCTGCTCACCGACGAGGACGTGGCCCAGCAGGATTTTCCCGCCTTGACGGCACGGTACGATCTGGTGCTGGCGCACCGCATGGACCACAGCCCGCGCTGGCCGGAGGAACGGGTGGCCGTTATCCCCCTCGCGCACGAGCCGCTGGACGTGGCACTATCCGCCAGCCACCGGCTGGCGGCCAAGGACACACTGACAGCTCACGACGTCGTGGGCGAACCATGGGTGACCAGCCACGCCGGGTACTCCCCCGCGGATGTGCTGTCCGCCGTCGCCGCCGTGTCCAGCAGGGAACTGAACATCGTCCACCGGATCAACGACTACTCCACGGTGGCGGGGCTGGTGGCGACGGGCAGCGTGATCGGGCTGCTGCCGCGGCACACGGCGAAGCCTGTGCTGAACCCGGAGATCGTCCTGCGGCCCCTAAGCGGCATCAGCACCCGGCGCCGGATCGACATCCTGGCCCGGCCGGAAAACCTCAAGCGGACCTCGGTGATGATGGTGTGCGAGGCCCTCGAAGACATCATGGCAGGGCTCGTGTCCCCTTAACCCCAACTGGGTCGCAGTAGATGTCGTTATGAGCGTTCAAAACGATCATTAACTGCGACCCAGTTGGGTTAAAACAGGCTTGCTTAGCCTTCGACGCCGAGACGCTCGAGGATCAGCTCGCGGACCCGGCCTGCGTCGGCCTGACCGCGGGTGGCCTTCATGACGGCGCCCACGATCGCGCCGATGGCCTGCACCTTGCCGCCGCGGATCTTGTCAGCGACGTCGGGCTGCGCGGCGAGGGCCGCGTCGATGGCTTCCAGCAGGGGGCCGTCGTCAGAGACCACGGCCAGGCCGCGCTTCTCCACGATCTCCGCGGGGGTGCCTTCGCCGGCGAGGACGCCGTCCAGGACTTCGGCGGCCATCTTGTTGTTGATCTTGCCGGCTTCCACCATCTTGTTCAGCTCCACGATGGTCTCCGGCTTGACGCCCAGCTGGCCGGGGTCCACGTCGGCGTTCTTGGCACGGCCCACGATCTCGCCCATCCACCACTTACGGGCCACGGTTGCCGTGGCACCGGCGGCGATGGTTTCCTCGATCTCGTCCATTACGCCGGCGTTGACCACGTCGCGGAATTCCAGGTCCGAATAGCCCCAGTCGGCCTGCAGGCGCTTGCGGCGCTCGGCCGGCGGTTCGGGCAGGGTGGCCCGCAGTTCCTCCACCCATTCGCGGGAGGCGACAATCGGAACGAGGTCCGGCTCCGGGAAGTAGCGGTAATCGTCGGCGTCGGACTTTGCCCGGCCCGACGTCGTCGAGCGGGTGTCCTCGTGCCAGTGGCGCGTTTCCTGGATGACCGGCTCACCGGAGTCCAGGACGGCGGCGTGCCGCTGGATCTCGTAGCGGACGGCGTGTTCGACGGCGCGCAGCGAGTTCACGTTCTTGGTCTCGGAGCGGATGCCGAAGCGTTCACGGCCGTGCGGGCGCAGCGACACGTTGGCGTCGCAGCGCACGTTGCCGCGTTCCATCTTCGCGTCCGAAACGCCGAGGTTCTTGACGATCTCCCGCACGGCGGCGACGTAGGCCTTGGCCAGTTCGGGCGCGCGGCTGCCGGCGCCCTGGATCGGTTTGGTGACGATTTCCACCAGCGGTACACCGGAGCGGTTGTAGTCCACGAGCGAGTAGTCCGCGCCCTGGATCCGGCCGGCGGCGCCGCCCATGTGGGTCAGCTTGCCGGCGTCCTCTTCCATGTGGGCGCGTTCGATTTCGACGCGGAACACGGTGCCGTCGGAGAGTTCGATGTCCAGGTAGCCGTCGTACGCGATGGGTTCGTCGTACTGGGAGGTCTGGAAGTTCTTCGGGGTGTCCGGGTAGAAGTAGTTCTTCCGGGCGAAGCGGCAGGTCTCGGCGATCTTGCAGTTGAGCGCCAGGCCGATCTTGATGGAGGACTCAATGGCTGTCTTGTTCACCACGGGCAGCACGCCGGGCATGCCGAGGTCCACCTCGTTGACGTTCGTGTTCGGCTCGTCGCCGAACACGTTCGGGGCGGAGGAGAACATCTTCGTCTTGGTATTGAGCTCCACATGGACCTCGAAGCCCAGGACGGGATCGTACTTCTCCATGGCCTCTTCGAAGCTCAGGGTTGCGTCAGTGCTCATTATTTTGCCTCCTGGGTTTCGAGGGTCTCGGCAGGCTCGACCACCGAGGTAGCCAGTTCCGGCGCCTTGTCCAGCAGCGGACCGCCCCACTGTGCCTCGAGCAGCGATTCGAGCACGGCACCCACACGGTACAGGCGCGCATCCTGGCGGGCCGGGGCCAGGAGCTGGATGCCCACCGGCAGTCCGTCCTCATCGGCCAGGCCGCCCGGCAGGGACAGGCCCGGGACGCCGGCCATGTTGGCCGGGATGGTGGCAACGTCGTTCAGGTACATGGCCAGGGGGTCGTTCAGTTTCTCGCCGAGCTTGAAGGCCGTGGTGGGGGCCGTCGGGGAAATCAGGACGTCGGCCTGCGCGAACGCGGCCTCGAAGTCACGCTGGATGAGCGTGCGGACCTTCTGGGCCGAGCCGTAGTAGGCGTCGTAGTAACCGGCGCTGAGCGCGTAGGTGCCCAGGATGATGCGGCGCTTCACTTCGTCGCCGAAGCCTGCGGCGCGGGTGGCACCCATCACGCGTTCGATGGTGAGCGGCGCATCCTTGGGCAGGACCCGCAGGCCGTACCGGACGCCATCGAACTTGGCCAGGTTGGAGGAAGCCTCAGAGGGCATGATCAGGTAATAGGCACCCAGCGCGTACTTGAAGTTGGGGCAGGACACTTCAACGATTTCCGCGCCGGCCTGCTTGAGCAGCTCCAGCGATTCGTTGAAGCGGTTTTCGACGCCGGCCTGGTAGCCCTCGCCGTGGAGTTCCTTGATGATGCCGATCTTCATGCCGTCCACGTTGCCCAGCCGGGCGGCCGCAACGAGGTCCTCCAGGGGGTCCGGCAGGGACGTGGAGTCGTGGGGGTCGTGGCCGCCGATGACCTGGTGCAGGAGGGCCGAGTCCAAAACCGTGCGGGAGACGGGGCCGATCTGGTCCAGCGAGGAGGCCATCGCAATGGCGCCGTAGCGGGAAACGCTGCCGTAGGTGGGCTTGACGCCCACGGTGCCGGTGACGGCGCCGGGCTGGCGGATGGATCCGCCGGTGTCCGTACCCAGGGCAAGGGGCGCTTCGAAGGCGGCGACGGCAGCAGCCGAGCCGCCGCCGGAACCGCCCGGGATGCGGTCCAGGTCCCACGGGTTGCGGGTGGGGCCGTAGGCCGAGTGCTCCGTGGAGGAACCCATGGCGAATTCGTCCAGGTTGGTCTTGCCCAGGATGGGCATCTTGGCGTCGCGCAGCCGCTTGACCACCGTGGCGTCGTACGGGCTGTGCCAGCCTTCGAGGATCTTGGAGCCGGCAGTGGTGGGCTGGCCGATGGTGACGATGAGGTCCTTGACGGCGATGGGAACGCCGGCGAGTTCATGGAGTTCCGCTGCCGGGGCGCCGCCGGCGGCGCGGATAGCGTCCACCTCCGCGGCGACGGCGAGCGCCTCCTCGGTGTTGACGTGCAGGAAGGCGTGCACGCCCCGCGGGCCGCCGTCCACCGCTGCGATGCGGTCGAGGTACGCCTGGGTGACCTCAACGGAGGTGACCTCGCCGGCTGCGAGCTTCCGGGCGAGCGCGGCGGCGGAGAGGCGGATCAGTACGTTGTTCTCAGTCATGTGTCAGTCCTCATCCAGGATTGCCGGAACCTTGAAGCGGCCTTCGTAGGCGTCAGGGGCACCGCTCAAGGACTGCTCGGAGGTGAAGGTGTGGCCCACAACGTCCTCGCGGAACACGTTCGTCAGCGGAATCGGGTGGGACGTGGCCGGGACATCATCACCGGCGGCTTCACTTACGGACTTCACTGATTCGACGATGACGGCGAGTTCGCCGGCCATCCGGTCCAGCTCTTCAGCACTCATCTCGATGTGCGCGAGACGCGCGAGATGCGCGACGTCGTCGCGGTTGATCGCAGCCATGGATCTCCCCTGCAATGTAGTTTTGGTTTCCTCCATAGTCTACGTTGCAACAGTGTGCCCGCCTGACGACCCCCAGCGGGCGTCAGACGGGCAACACCGACCCGCGGCGCCGGCCTCAGGCAGCGTGAGCTGCAGGCAACAGGAGCCGCGGGCAGCTTTACCCTAGCCGATGCCGATGGCTCCCGTCAGCATTCCGACACCGAGCATGACGAGGGAGATGACGGCGGTACGCCACAGCACCTTCTTGTGGTGGTCGCCCAGGTCCACCTTGGCCAGCGACACGAGCAGCAGGATGGCGGGCACCAGCGGGCTCTGCAGGTGGAACGGCTGGCCGGTGATGGAGGCCCGCGCCATGTCGGCGGCGCTGACGCCGTAGTGTGCCGCGGTCTCGCTCAGCACGGGGAGGACACCGAAATAGAAGGCGTCGTTGCTCATGAAGAACGTCATGGGGATGCTGAGGACGCCGGTGATCACGGCCATGAACGGGCCCATGCTGGTGGGGATGATCTGGACCAGCCAGGCGGACATGGCCTCGACCATGCCGGTGCCTTTCAGTACGCCGGTGAGGACCGCTGCGGCCATGACCATGCTGACCACGGCCACGATGGACGGGGCGTGGGCGATGAGCTGGGCACCCTGGTCCTTGACCTTGGGGAAGTTGATGAGCAGGGCGATGGCGGAGCCCACCATGAAGACGAACGGCAGCGGAATGACGTTGGCGACGAGCGTGACCATGACGGCAACCGTCAGGC
Organism: Arthrobacter sp. SPG23; assembly: GCF_000876655.1. Classification (GTDB taxonomy): domain Bacteria; phylum Actinomycetota; class Actinomycetes; order Actinomycetales; family Micrococcaceae; genus Arthrobacter. The sequence continues at coordinate 9,723 of NZ_JYCN01000014.1, read as the reverse complement.
CAAGGTTGAACCAGAACAGCTTGGGGCGCAGGGTCTTGCGGTTGGGGTCCAGGGCGGTGTCCGCCATGGCCGAGTCATGGTCGTCCACGAGGGATTCGGTGCGCTCGAGGACTGCGACTGAACCGCCGACGGCGGGGCCGCCCGGTGCGGTGCCGGTGCCGCCGTTGCCCGGGCCGCGGCGGGAGGTGCTGCTACCGCCGCCGGTGATGCCGCCGTCGAACTCTTCTGCAGTATCCGGCACGCCCCAGATTTCCGGTGCGGTGGCGCGGAGCCGGTTGCGTTCCTGCAGGCCAAGCAGCCAGGCGAAGGCGAAGACCACCACGAGGCCTGCGATCAGGGACGGAATCATGGGGACGAAGACGTCGTTGACGTCGATCTTCAACGCCGTGGCGGCGCGGGCGGTGGGGCCGCCCCACGGCAGGATGTTCATGGTGCCGTTGGCGAGGCCGGCGACGCAGGTCAGGACCACCGGGCTCATCTTCAGGCGCAGGTAGACGGGCAGCATGGCCGCGGTGGTGAGGATGAAGGTGGTGGAGCCGTCGCCGTCGAGGGACACTGCGGCGGCCAGGATGGCGGTGCCGAGCACCACCTTGGCGGGGTCGTTGCCCAGCTTGCGGAGGATGAACCGCACCAAGGGGTCGAACAGCCCGACGTCGATCATCAGGCCGAAGTAGATGATGGCGAACATCAGCAGGGCTGCGGTGGACGTCATGGACTTCATGGAGTCCATGACCATGTCCCCGATGCCCAGCCCCGCTCCGGCGAAAAGCCCGAAAACGGTAGGGACGATGATCAGCGCCAACACTGGCGTCAACTTCTTCGTCATGATCAGCACCATGAATACCGCGATCATGGCGAATCCAAGTAATACCAGCACGGCCGGCTCCTTTGTCAGTCAATGGCACCACTCCGGTGTGATGCGCACTACAGACGTTAGAGTGGCCCGCGTCACGGCAGTGCCTTTGGCTCAATTGATTGGCATACTGCTTATTGGGAGCATTTTGCTCATTTAGCTCAGCAGCCACCACCCCGTCAGCACCACCCCGTCAGGAGGGCAATGAAGCGTCCGGCACCGCCGCTGCGGTTCTCCACGCAGACCCTGCTGCTCCAGCTCGGAGTGGTTTTGCTCGTTGTGCTGCTCAGCGGCGCCGTGCATGCCTGGCTGACGTACGAGCGGCTGGGCCGCGAAGCCGAGAACCAGGCGCTCACCCTGGCCCGCACCGTCGCCTCGGATCCTGCGGTCCGGCAGGAAGTCCAGGCCATCAGCCGCGAAGCGGGCACTCCCCCGGCATCCGTGCTGCTGGCGGGCCCGCTGATGGCGGTGGCTGAAGGTGCCCGCACCCGCACCGGGGCGCTGTTCGTGGTGATAACAGACGAGACAGGCCTGCGCCTGGCCCACCCGGATGCCGACCGGCTGGGCGAAAAGGTCAGTACGGATCCGTCCGAGGCGCTCTCCGGCAAGGAGGTCACCACCCGGAACACTGGAACGCTGGGGCCCTCAGCGGGGGCCAAGGTGCCGGTCTTCGGACCGGATTCGGGCACGGTGGTGGGCGAGGTCAGCGTGGGGTATTCCACGGAGAGCGTGATCCAGAGCCTGGCCCGCGACATCATGCCGATTGCGCTGACCGCGGCGGGTTCGCTGCTGGCCGGAATCCTGGCCTCGTTCCTCCTGCGCCGCCGCCTGCAACGGCTGACGCTCGGCCTGGAACCGGAGGAGATCAGCACGCTGGTGCACGACCAGGTGGCGGTTCTCCAGGGCGTTGACGACGGCGTGATCGGCGTTTCGGCCGACGGCAGGATCAGTGTTTTCAATGCAGCCGCCCAGCGGCTCCTCGACCGGCCGGACCTCGCCGGCACGCCGTGGAAGCAGGCCCCGGTCCCGGAACAGCTGAAGGCGCTGACCCTGCCGGACGCCGCGGAAGCCGACGCCGTCGAAGTCATCGCCGGCGGCCGCGTGCTGGTGGCCAGCGCCCGCAAGGCATTGCACCGGCAGGAAGACCTGGGCTGGGTGGTGATGCTCCGCGACCGCACCGAGCTCCAGCATCTGACCCGCCAGCTCGATGCCGTGGGCACCATGTCCACGGCGCTGCGGGCCCAGCGCCACGAGTTCGCCAACCAGCTGCACACCATTGCCGGTTTCATGAGCATCGGGCAGCACCAGCAGGCCCGCGACTACCTGGCCCGGCTGGCTGCCACGGGACCGCTGAAGTTCCCGGTGGACCAGGCGGAGCTCCTCCAGGACCCGTACCTGCAGGCTTTCGTGGGCGCCAAGGGCGTGGAAGCGGACGAACGCGGCGTGATGCTGCGCATCGGCCCGGAAACGCTGGTGCGCGGCCAGGTCACCGAGCCGCAGGACGTCACCACGGTGCTGGGGAACCTGATCGACAACGCCGTGAACGCCGCCGTCGCCGGTTCCGCGGCGGACCGCTGGGTGGAAGTGGAGCTGCTGGACGAACCGGGACCCGACGGCGGCACGCTGCATATAGTCGTCGCGGACTCCGGCGACGGCCTGGCCGTGCACTCCGCGGCGGGCGGGGCGGACGGGCCCGGTGCGGATGCCGTGTTCGCCGAGGGGTTTACGACGTCGGCTCGGCCGGCGCGTGCCGGCGGCGGGCAGGGATTGGGGCTGGCCCTGGCCCGGCAGCTTGCGCGGCGCCGCGGCGGGGACGTCCGGGTCCTGGAAGCCGGCTCCCCCGGCGGCCCGGGCGCCGTCTTTATGGCGACACTGCCGCGGACCACCGCCGGGATCAGCGAAGTAACCGGAAAGGACAACGATGGCTGAGGATTTCAGGGTGCTGATCGTGGATGACGACTTCCACGTCGCCAAGCTGCACGCGGCCTACGTGGATTCGGTGGCTGGTTTCCTGGCGCTGCCGCCAGCGGGTTCGGCATCGCTGGCGCTGCAGGCCATCCACAGCCTGCGCCCGGACCTGGTGCTGCTGGATGTGTACCTGCCGGATGCGTCCGGCCTTGACCTGCTCGGACAGCTGGACGTGGACACCATGATCCTCAGTGCGGCGTCGGACGCGGCCTCGCTGCGGGTGGCCTTCCGCCGCGGCGCCCTGGGCTACCTGCTGAAGCCGTTCACAGCCGAGTCCCTCTCGCAGCAGCTGCGCTCCTATGCCCGGTACCGGCGGATCCTGGCCCAGCCGGGGGCGCTGGACCAGGACACGGTGGAACGGGCCAAGCGTTCGCTGATTCCCGGCGACGTGGCGCCCACCGCCAAGCCGCGCTCCGCCACCGAGGCCGCCGTGCTCGAATCACTGGTGCCCGGGGAACAGTATTCCGCGGCCGAAGTCGCCGGGCGGGTGGGAGTCTCCCGGGCCACCGCCCAGCGGTACCTGTCCTCGCTGGCGGACGACGGCGCCGTCGACATCCAGCTGCGCTACGGAACAACCGGCCGCCCGGAACACCGCTACGGCCTGCCTGCGAAGTAGCGTTGGAGCCGGTTAGCTGGCGCTCTTCTGGGCCACCAGTTCGATCTCCACCAGCATCTTGGGGTCCAGGAACGGCAGCACGTGGACCAGGGACAAGGTGGGGCGGATCTCGCCGAAGACTTCGCCGTGGGCGCGGCCGGCGTCTTCCCACTTGCTGATGTCCGTCAGGTACAGCTTGGACTGCACCACGTCGGCATAGTCGAATCCGGCCTCGGCCAGGACGGCGCCCAGCTTTTCCAGGATGTACCTGGTCTGGGTGTAGAAGCCCTCGCCCACGATGCCGTTGTCGCCGCTCGCCGCGGTGGCGGAGATGTACAGGGTGTTGTCCACCTGCACCGCACGGGAATATCCGAGGGTCTGCTCCCACGTGGAGCCGGAGCCGAATGTCTTGCGCATGGGTGTGCCTTTCGATGGTGCCTTGAGTCGGCACCACTTTAGGGCGGCTACACGTCGAGCCGGTAAACCAGCAGCTTTATGTCGGTGTCCGTCACGAACCAGTCGCGCTCAGGAACGCGGTGGAAGCCTGTCTTCCGGTACAGGCCGTGCGCGCTCTCCCACGTGCGGCCGGTGGTGAGGGCCACGGCCTTGATGCCGTCCAGCGACTTTGCGTGGTCGATGATCGCCTCGACCATGGCCTTGCCTGCGCCGCTGCGCTGGACCGACGGGTCCACCACCAGCATGCGGAATTCGAGTTCGTCCGGCAGTGCGATATCCGCGAAAGGTTCACCCGCGACGGCGAGCGTCACCGAACCGACAATGCGCCCCGCCCGCTCGGCAACCCAGATGGTGGCCTGGCCGGCCCGTTTGGCCACGTCCTGGATCTGAAGCATGTAGGGGTGGTCGGCACTCGCGAAGTAGCCGGCGGCGAGGTAGGCGTCCCGCGTAATGCGGGCCACGGCGTCGAAATCGGCCGGGACGGCGGGACGAATGATGATCTGCGAATGCACTTATCCATGGTAGTCGCGGGCGCATCCCGGTTCCCCTGAAAGTGCCGTTTCCGTGACTGAACTATCACTACGCGCTCTGCGTCCGGGTGTTGCCCTGAGTTGCCCTCCGTTTCGCGGCGTTGCTCTGCGTCCGGGTGTTGCCCTGAGTTGCCCTCCGTTTCGCGGCGTTGCTCTGCGTTGCCCTGCATGGCCCCGTATTTCCGGGTGTTTCCCTGCATTTCCGGGCGTTGCTCCAGTGGTCGGCGGCGCTGGCCGGCCGCCGCCGGGCTGTGGTTGATTTGCACCACCGACGCCGGCAACCACGCCGCCCGATGGACAGGACCCTCCCATGGCATCCCCTCAGCGCACGCTGCACCTCAACGCATTCCTCATGAGCACCGGGCATCATGAAGCCTCCTGGCGGCTGCCCGAAAGCAACCCGCTGGCCAGCCTGGACATCAGCCACTACCGCGCCCTCGCCCGGATTGCCGAGCGCGGCACCTTCGATTCCATCTTCTTCGCCGACTCGCCCGTGATCTTCGGCAACGTGGGCCGCCGGCCGGCCGGAAAGCTCGAACCTACGGTGCTGCTGACCGCCATCGCCGCAGCAACCGAGAAGATCGGCCTCATTGCCACGGCGTCCACAACCTATAACGATCCGTTCAACCTTGCGAGGCGTTTTGCCTCCGTCGACTTCGTCAGCGGCGGCCGTGCGGGATGGAACGTGGTCACCACTGCCGGGCCCGACGCCGCGCGGAACTTCGGCGTAGACGACCAGCCTGCGCATGCAACGCGTTATGAGCGGGCGGCAGAGTTCCTCGACGTCGCCGGCAAGCTGTGGGACAGCTGGGACGACGACGCCGTGGTGGCGGACAAGGAAGCGGGCGTCTGGGCGGATCCGGAGAAGGTCAGGCCGATCGACCACGCCGGCAAGCATTTCAAGGTGCGCGGGCCGCTCAACGTTCCGCGGTCGCCGCAAGGCTACCCGCTGATTGTCCAGGCGGGATCCTCCGAAGACGGCAAGGGCCTTGCCGCACGCTACGCCGAGGCCGTATTCACGGCGCAGCAGACGCTCGAAGACGCGCAGGGCTTCTACCGCGACCTCAAGGCCCGCACCGCTGCAGCCGGACGCGACCCGGAAGGCATCAAGATCCTTCCCGGAATCGTGCCTGTGCTGGCCGGTACGGAAGCCGGGGCCAGGAAGCTTGAACGCGAACTCGATGAGCTGATCCGTCCGGAGTATGCACGGATCGAACTTGCCAGGACGCTGGGCGTCAGCCCGGACGACCTGCCGCTGGACAGGCAACTGCCCGCCGACCTCCCCGATGAGGATTCCATCCAGGGTGCCAAGAGCCGCTACACCCTGATCGTGGAGCTTGCCCGCCGCGAACGCCTCACGGTGCGGCAGCTGATCGGGCGCCTGGGTGGCGGCCGCGGGCACCGCACCTTCTCAGGAACACCGGAGCAGGTGGCCGATGCCATTCAGCTCTGGTTTGAGAACGGCGCTGCCGACGGCTTCAACATCATGCCGGCAGTATTGCCCTCAGGGCTTGAGACATTTGTGGACCACGTGGTGCCGGTCCTCCGGCAGCGCGGCCTGTTCCGTACCGAGTACACAGCCGACACGCTCCGGGGGCATTACGGGCTGGAGCGCCCGCTCAACCGGTACTCAGGCGCCGCCGGACTCGCGGGCGCGCACGCCTGAGCCGGCGCCACGCCTGAGCCGGCTCCTAGAGCGGAAACTTGCCCGACAGCTCAAGGGTGCCAGCACACGTCCAGGCCGCCAGGCGTTCCTCGTCCGACGGTCCGCCGTCGAGGGGGCTCGTGAGGCGGGGCCGGCGCACCCAGCACCCCGCTTCCTCGGCGATGAGGGCGCCCGCCGAGAAATCGTGCTCATTGAGTCCGCGTTCGCCGAAGGCGTCATGGGTTCCGTCCGCCACCAGGCAGAGGTCCAGGGCAGCGGACCCCAGCCGGCGCACATCGGCAAAACCTTCCATGAAACCGCCGAGTGCCGCTGCCTGCTCGGCGCGGACGCCGGGATCGTAGCTGAAGCCGGTGGCCAGGATCTGACCGGCCCGGCCCGGAACAGGTCCGGTGAGCTGGGTCCGCTGCCCCCGCTCCTCGAGCCAGGCGCCTCCCCCGCGCGACGCGTAGTAGATGCGGCCCAGGGCCGGGGCATTCACGACGCCGGCAAGCCAGACGCCGTCGGGATCCGCCACCGCCACCGACGTGCCGTAATAGACGATGTTCCGGATGAAGTTGGTGGTGCCGTCCAGCGGGTCGATTGACCAGCGGTATCCGCTGGGGTTGTCCCGGCGGAGGGTGCCATGTTCCTCGCCGGTGACGGTGTCCTGCGGCCGGACGCGGCCGATGACTTCACGCACGGCGTTTTCGGCCGCGACGTCGAAGGCGGTGACCCAGTCACCCGAGGCTCCCTTGTTGCTGACGTCCAGGGCGTCGCCATTGCGGGTGGCGAGCACCGCGGCTCCGGCCGCGGCTGCCGCTTTCGCCACTTCGAGCAGGTCCGCTGCGGTGAGGCTCATTCCGTCGGCTCTTCCTGGTGATCTTCGAGGGCGTCGCCCTTGCCGGCGGCGTGGTCCGCGGAACCGGCCGCGTCCGACTCGGCCGCGTCCGCGGAGTCAGCCAAGCCGGCCGGGCCGTTGGCCAGCAGCGCGCGGAAGCCGTCCTCGTCCAGCACGGGAACGCCGAGCTGTTCGGCCTTGTCCAGTTTCGTTCCGGCGTTCTCACCCGCGACGACGTAGCTGGTGTTCTTGGAGACGGATCCCGACGCCTTGCCGCCCCGGATGAGGATGGCTTCCTTGGCTTCATCCCGGCTGAAGCCCTCAAGGCTTCCGGTGACCACCACGGTCAGCCCTTCCAGGGTCCGCGGGGTGGATTCGTCCTGCTCGTCCTCCATCCGCACGCCGTCCTCAGCCCATGTGTCCACGATTTCGCGGTGCCAGTCCTCGGCGAACCATTCCTTCAGCGCAGCCGCGATCACCGGGCCCACACCGTCGACGTGGGCGAGTTCCTCCTCCGAGGCCTGCCGGATGGCGTCCATCGAGCTGAAGGCCGTGGCGAGCGCCCGCGATGCCCGCGGGCCGACGTGCCGGATGGACAACGCGACCAGAACGCGCCACAGGGGCTGCGTCTTGGCCTTTTCCAACTCGTTGAACAGTTTCTCCGTGGTGGCAGTCGGCTTGGACGGCGACTTGGCTGTGCCCTTGGTGTAGAAGTACGGCACGAGTTCGAATTCGCCCGTAGCCACGCCCTTGGACCGCTTCTCACGGCGGATCCGGACATCGGCAAGGTCTTCGCGGGTGAGCCGGAAGAGCGCGGCCTCGCTGGTCAGCGGAGGCGTTGCGGGCTCGGCCGGCTGGGTCAGGGCAATCGCCGCTTCCCAGCCGAGGGCCTCAATGTCGAACGCGCCGCGGCTGGCCACATGGAAGACGCGTTCGCGCAGCTGGGCCGGGCAGGAACGGGAATTGGGGCAACGGATGTCGACGTCGCCCTCCTTCCCGGGGGCAAGCGGCGTCCCGCAGGACGGGCACTCCGTGGGCATGACGAAGTCACGCACCGGCGGTTCCTGCTGGTCCCGGAGTGCCAGGACCGGCCCCACGATCTCCGGGATGACGTCCCCGGCTTTGCGCAGCACTACGATGTCGCCGATCTTCACACCCTTGGCTTTGACCACGTCCTGGTTGTGCAGGGTGGCCATTCCTACGGTGGACCCGGCAACTTTCACGGGTTCCATGATGCCGAATGGGGTTACCCGGCCGGTGCGCCCCACGTTCACGGCGATGTCCAGCAGCTTGGTGTGGACTTCCTCCGGAGGGTATTTGTAGGCCACCGCCCAGCGGGGGACCCGCGAGGTGTAGCCGAGGGCGCGCTGCGTGGCGAAATCATCCACCTTGACCACGATGCCGTCGATCTCATGGGTGAGGCTGTGCCGTTTGTCGCCGTAGCGCTTGATGAAATCCAGCACTTCCTTCAGGCTGCCGAGGACCTCGAAGTACGGGCTGGTGGGCAGGCCCCATTCGGCAAGCTGGCGGTAGGTGTCGGACTGGCTGACGGTCTCCAGCCCTTCGCGGGCGCCGATGCCGTGCACGTACATGCGCAGCGGGCGCTTGGCAGTTTCCGCAGGGTCCTTCTGCCGGAGCGAGCCGGCGGCAGCGTTGCGCGGGTTGGCCAGCGGCGCCTTACCTGCCTCGATCAAGGCCTCGTTGTATTCGGCGAAGGCCTTGGACGGAATGAAGACCTCGCCGCGGACCTCCATCTCGGCCGGGTAGTTTCCGCCGGTCAGCTGCTGCGGGATCTCCTTGATGGTCAGGACGTTGTGGGTGATGTCCTCGCCCGTGTAGCCGTCCCCCCGGGTGGCGGCGCGGACCAGCTTGCCGTCGCGGTAGAGCAGGTTCACCGCCAGGCCGTCGATCTTGAGTTCAGTGAGCCATGCGGGTCCGGCAGTACCGTTCCCGAGTTTGGCCACGGACGCCTCGGCCTTGGCGATCCAGGCTTCAAGTTCCTCGAGGGAGAAGACGTCCTCCAGGCTGTACATCCGCTGGAGGTGTTCGACGGCGGCAAAGGCGGCGGACACTTCGCCGCCCACTTCCTGGGTGGGCGAATCGTTGGCCACGAGTTCCGGGTGCATGGCTTCGATTGTTTCGAGGCGCCGGAAGAGCTCGTCGAACTCGGCGTCCGAAATGATGGGCGCGTCCTCCTGGTAGTACGCGAAGCGGTGCTTGCGGACCTCTTCCACCAGGTTCTCGTATTCCTCGCGCACCGCACCGGAGGGCACCTGATCCCGGTCGGTGCCCGATTGGCTTATGCCTGCCCCGGTCATGCTTTGCGTTTCAGTTTCTGCTGCCGTGTTCCCTGTGCTCACAGACCTATCCTGCCCTAGATCTCCGACATTGTCCGGCTACCGGCAAACGGAGGTCCCGGACGCTTTGCTGCGTCCGGGACCTCCGTTTCAGCATTGCCGGCGGTGCGGCGTTCCCTAGCGGGAAGCCTCTTCCTGCTGGGCAGCGTTCTTGCTGGCCTGCTTGCCGGCCTCTTCCAGGGCACGCGCCACCCGGGCCAGGTCCGCTACGTGGCGGCCGGACCATTCGCTGCGGAACTTCTCAGCGTCCGGGCCCTTCCAGTCGGTGCTGTCAAGAGCCTTCGTCAGCTGCGACTTGGCCTTCTCGATCTCGGACGAACCAGCCTGAAGCTTGGTTCCCAGTGCCTTGAGCTGAGCAATGTCTGCACCCCAAATAGCCATTAGTTTTCTCCTTCAGTCAACGGACCCGATCCGATCGGCATCCCCAGCGGCCCCCGGCTCATCCGGAAGATCCATTACCTAGAAACTATCCCGCGGCCTG
>NZ_JYCN01000013.1 GCF_000876655.1 Arthrobacter sp. SPG23 | reverse complement strand
TCTTCCGGACCGTTTCGGCGTAGAGCCACACGCCTTCGTCGGCGAGGTCGTCCCGGGCCACCCCGGTGACGGTGGCGTAGCGCAGCTGCATGGCCTGGACCGAGCGGGCCACCTTGGTGGGTTCGAACATGTCCACCGGGGAGGGCTTGCCGGTGTCGATCTGGCAGAAATCGCAGCGCCGGGTGCACTCGGAGCCGCCGATCAGGAACGTGGCTTCCTTGTCTTCCCAGCACTCGAAGATGTTCGGGCAGCCTGCTTCCTCACACACGGTGTGCAGGCCCTCCTTCTTCACCAGGTTCTTGAGCTGGACGAACTCCGGGCCCATCTGGACCTTGGCCTTGATCCACTCCGGCTTGCGCTCCACCGGTGTAGCCGCATTGCGCTGCTCAATACGCAGCATCTTCCGGCCTTCTGGTGCCAGTGTCATGATTCTCTTTCCTTTGTGCGTGCGCCGGCTGGCCGGCAAAACTTTGGTGCTGGGGCCGTTCCGGTCATCGGCTGCGGGCTCAGCATTCCACGACGTTGACGGCCAGGCCGCCCATCGCGGTTTCCTTGTATTTGGAGGACATGTCCTTGCCGGTTTCGCGCATGGTCACGATCACCTCGTCCAGGGACACCCGGTGCGTTCCGTCCCCCCACAACGCCATCTTCGCGGCGTTAATGGCTTTGGCCGCCGCGATCGCGTTCCGCTCAATACAAGGGATCTGCACCAGCCCGCCGATCGGATCACACGTCAGCCCGAGGTTGTGCTCCATCGCGATCTCCGCGGCGTTCTCCACCTGCTGCGGCGTCCCGCCCATCACCTCGGCCAGGCCCGCGGCCGCCATCGACGACGCCGAGCCCACCTCGCCCTGGCAACCCACCTCCGCCCCCGAGATCGAGGCCTGCTCCTTGTAAAGCACCCCCACCGCGGCGGCAGCCAGCAGGAACTTCACCACCACATCGTCACGATCCTGCCGGGTGGCCTGGTCCATGCCCGGAGCGAAATGCAGCGCGTAATACAGCACCGCGGGGATGATCCCGGCAGCCCCGTTCGTCGGCGCGGTGACCACCCGGCCACCTGAAGCATTCTCCTCATTGACCGCCAGCGCGATCAGGTTCACCCACTCCTGCCAGTACTTCGGATCCCGGTAGGCGGGGTCCTGGCCGCGGTTCTCCTTCAACAGGCGTTCGTGCCAGTCCGGCGCCCGACGGCGGACCTTCAGCCCGCCCGGCAGCAGCCCCTCCCGCTTCAGGGACACCGCGACGCACTCCTCCATCACCGAATAGATGTGCAGCAGGCCCTCGCGGATCTCCTCCTCGGACCGGGACGCCCGTTCGTTGACGAACATGATCTCGCCGATGGACAGGCCCTTGGACCGGCAGTGCTTCAACAGCTCCGCCGCGGTGCGGAACGGCAGCGGAAGCTCCTTCTTGGACTCATCGAGTTCCTTCAGCGCCGCCTCTTCCTCGCCCTCGCGGACAATGAAGCCGCCGCCCACGGAGAAGAACGTCGCCTGGTGCAGGACTTCCCCGCCGGCGTCCGTGACGGTGAACGTCATCCCGTTGGTGTGCCGCGGCAGGATGGTCAACGGCCGCAGCACCATGTCCTTCACCCCGTACGGCAGCGGAACACCCGCACCGGCACCGGCACCGGCACCGGCAAGCTGCAGGGTCCCGGTCTCGGCGATCGCCGCGAGCCGCTCCTCCACCTCCGCGGGAAGGATCTTCTCCGGGTGGTAACCCTCCAAACCCAGCAGGATCGCCGTCATGGTCCCGTGCCCGTGCCCGGTGGCGGCGAGGGAACCATACAAATCCACCCGCAGCCCGGCCACCTTGCCCAGGTCCCCGGACGCCCTCAGCTCCTCGGCGAACACCGCAGCAGCCCGCATCGGGCCCACCGTATGCGAACTCGAGGGCCCAATCCCGATGGAAAAAAGATCGAAAACACCAACAGCCATGGCCGGGGGTTCCTTAGTTGCCCAGGCGCTGCGGAGCGGACCGGGGACGCGCACTGAGGCTGCAGGGCAGGCAGCTGCGGGGGCCCGCAAACGCGGAAGAGGACGGCTGAATCGTCACGAGGAACTCCATAATTCAGGTGGCGCAGGGCGCCACATTGATTGGGTTCCTCCCCGCTCTGTATGTGACCTGAGAGTTTCCGCGGACCCTGCTGTTACAGAGCGCCGCTTGCACCGTCGGTGAGCCCGGGGACCGGACTACTTTCCAGAGTTGCCTCGCCGCGGCGGTACGTGGGCCTGAGAGATTCCTGGGGAGGATTTGCTCCTACGGCGCCTGCTGAACGTACCGGCAGGACTCTCCCGCCGCAGATCAAAAGCGTGTGCCACTTGTCGGTGACACGGCTCACACTTTATCCGTTGCCGGGGCGGCTCGCAACAGAGTCACGTCACATGTGTCATTCGTACCGAGCCGGCTGTTCCGGCGCACCGTCCCGGCCTAACCCGGCACGGCCGGGAGTACAGCGGCAAACGCAAAACGGCGGTGGTGGCCATCCGGTGATGACCACAACCGCCGTCCGCGCTGACGCGTCCAGCCGGAACTAGGACGTCAGGTGCAGCGATGCGGTCAGTGCCGCATCGGCGTCCTGCAGGACCTTGGCCGCCACCTGGAGACCCTCGATCCGGCCCAAGGAGGTGTCCTCGTGCTCGATGTTGACCAGCATGCTGGGGTCCACCTCGTAGAGTGCGCGCAGGAACTCGGTCCAGTAGGCGGTGTCGTGCCCGCGGCCCAGTGCCACGAAGTCCCAGGCGGAGTTCTTGGGCCACTCGTTGGCCCATTCATCTCCCCCGAGGTTGGTGCGGTTTTCCTCCGGTGCGAGCCGGCGGAAGCTGTTGTCCAGGACTCCGTAGAGCGCCGCGTTCGCGGTGTTGACGCGTACATCCTTCGCTGCTGCCTGGAACACCAGCGGGCCGAGTTCGCGGACCACGGCCTCCGGATCCATCTGCTGCCAGAACAAGTGCGAGGCGTCCAATTCGACGCCCACATGGGTGGCGCCGGTGAGGTCGATGAGTTTGCGGACATCGGCCGTGTTGAACACGATGTTCTGCGGGTGCAGCTCAAGGGCAACCTTGACGCCGTGGTCCGCCGCTAGGCGGTCGGTCTCCTTCCAGAAGTCTGCCGCGACGCCCCACTGGTAGTCGAGCACGTCCAGGGCGGCCGAGTTCCAGGCGTTGACCACCCAGTTGACCGTGGTTGCTCCGGGTTCACCGCCGGGCAGCCCGGACATGGTCACCACGCGGTCCTGTCCCAGCCGGTGGGCCAGCCGGATGGAACGGCGGATGTCCTCGGCGTGTTTCTCGCCGATTTCCCGCTTCGGGTGCAGCGGGTTGCCGTTGCAGTTCAGGCCGGCGATGGAGACGCCGGTCCCTTCGAAGATCGCCAGGTAGTCGTCCCGGGCCGCGTCGCTTTCCAGGATCTGGTCCATGTTCGGAACGTGGACGGCCGGCAGGAATCCGCCGGTGTTGATCTCTATGCCGGTGAGCCCGAGGTCGGCAATGACCTTCAGGGCCTCGGGAAGCGGGCGGTCGTGCAGGATTGCGTTGTAGACGCCGAGTTTCATAGCGTGATTTTCTTTCCGTTGTTGAGCGCGGATTCCGTGACAGCGCCAAGCAGCTCCATGTTGCGGACGCCTTCGTCGAACGTTGCGCAGCGCGGCAGCGACTCGGCTTCGCTGAGGCCGGCAACCTCTTCGAGGAACGCACGGGCCTGGTAGCCGAACGCGTCGTTCTGGCCGAAGCCGACTTCGGGGGCGTCCATGGCGAGGCCGCCGGCGATGTAGGGGTGGCCCGGGCCGAGAATCACCTGGCGGTAGCCGTTTTCGTTGCCCGATCCGTCGTTGAGGAACAGCTGGATTTCGGCGGGGCGGCGCTGGTCGAACTTGGCGGCACCGTTCTCGCAGAACACCTCGAAGTTGAGGCTGTTGGCGTGCCCTGCGGCAACCCGCGAGACTTCAAAGCTGCCGGCGCCGTTGGCGAACTCTGCGTTGAATGCTGCGTAGTCGTCGTTCTCCACGGCTTCAAACGTGTCGCTGACCGCAGCATGATCGTGCCCGATGACTGCGACAAGAGGCAGGGGCCGCTTATCGATCGCGGTGCTGAGGCGGCCGCCGCTGATGGACTGGATGTCGCCGCAGAGGAACTCGGAGACGTAAGCCAGGTGGCTTCCGACGTCGGCCAGCGCCCCGGAGCCGGGGCCGCCCTTGTAGCGCCAGCTCATGGGAGCGGAAGGACTGAAGCCGTAGTCGGTCCAGTAGCGGCCGCTGAAGTGCAGCACCTTGCCGAGGACGCCGCTGCGGATGAGGTCGCGGATGTAGGCGATGCCGGGCGTGCGGCGGAAGGTGAAGCCGATGCGGGCAATCGAGCTCGCGTTGCGGGCGGCCTCAGCCATGGCCCGGGCGTCCTCAAGGGAGTCGCTCAGCGGCTTTTCGCACAGAACGTGCTTGCCGGCGGCGAGCAGGCCTTCCACGACTTCGCGGTGGAGCGAGTTGGCGATGACCACACTGACGACGTCGATGTCATCGGCTTCAGCGATGGCCTGCCACGAGGTGTCGTTGCGTTCGTAGCCGAAGCGGCGGGCAGCCAGCGAGCCGAATTCGGCGTTGACGTCGCCGATCGAGACCAGCCGCACCGGGGGAAGCACGGGGCTGTACAGCGTAGAGGCCGTCCGGTACGCAGCAGCGTGGGCCTTGCCGGCCATGCCTGCGCCAATGACGGCGACGCCGAGGCTTTCAGCCATTGATTTCTCCTTTGAAATTCGGTCAGGCCTGACGCCCGTCCGGAAAATTGTAGCGCTACAAAATTGCTCGCTGAAAAGAGCGTAGCTTTGTCTGTATGTCCTGTCAATCATCATGCGGCTATCCTCGATAACGAGATAGGAAAGGCTCTCCATGACGCTGAACACCCCCCGGTCCCGCCGGCCCACGATCTATGACGTCGCCAAAAGCGCCGGCGTTTCGCCGTCGTTGGTGTCCTTGGTCCTGCAGAACCCCTCACGGGTCAGCGATAAGCGGCGGGAGGCCGTGCTGGCCGCCATCTCGCAACTCGGGTACCGGCCCAGCCGCGCCGCGACCGCCCTCGCGAGCAGCCAGACGAAGAGCATCGGGCTGGTAATCGACGATTTCCGGAACCCGTGGTTCGTGGATCTGTTGCGCGGCATGGAATCCGCGCTCTCGGTGCACGGCTACCAGGTCACGGTGGCGGACTCTCGGCCCGGGCAGAACCGGATCAAGGAGGCCACCGACGGCCTCCTTGCCCTGCACGTCGCGGGCCTGGTGATCGCCGCTGAACCCAGCGAGCCCATGCTCGCGGGCACCTGGGTTCCCACCGTCGTCGCGGGCTGGCGGAACGGCGTTCCGGCCGGTGCCGACCTCATCACGAACGACGACGACGGCGGCGGCCGCCTCGCCGTCGGCCACCTGCTGAAGCTTGGCCATACCCGGATCGGCCATCTGTCCGGCTCGGACGGCGCGGCGGCGCACCGGCGTGAGGGCTTCCGCAGCGGCATGGTGACGGCCGGCCTGGAGCTTCGGATCGCAGGGGAATCCGGGGGAACGTCGGAGGAGGACGGTTACGCGTCGGCCTGCTGGCTGCTGGACCACCACACCGACACCACGGCCATTTTCGCGGCCAACGACACCATGGCTGTGGGGGCGTTCGCCGCGGCGAAGGCACGGGGCCGGTCCGTGCCGGAGGACCTGTCGGTGATCGGCTACGACAACTCGCCGCTGGCGAAATCACGGTATTTGGACATCACCACCGTGGACAACCGCAGCGACGTGGTGGGAGCGGACTCCGCGCAGACGTTGCTGGCACGGATCCGGGACCCCGGCCTGGCGCCGGGCCGCAAACTGATCGAACCGGTCCTCGTGGTCCGCGGCACCACGTCACGCTTCACGGGCTGACGGCAGGGATCCGTCGGGGGCCGCGGCACCGCTTGCTACGCTGGAACAATGAAATCCCGCCTCGCCGCCCTGTCCGTTGCCGCCCTCATCGTTGCACTGACCGGTTGCGGGCAGGTCCAGGAAGCAGCCGAAAAGGCCGTGACCGACGGTGCGTCCCAGGTTGCCACGGCGGCCGCGGACCAGGTCAAGGGCCAGGTGTGCGCGCTCGTGGAAGACGGGCTTGTCAGCGTGAAGGACAAGGAACTCCTCGGTGGCCTCGTGGCCGGCGCCGAGACCGCCGGTGTGCCCTCCGAGATCACCACCCCGCTGCGTCAGATTGCTGCGTCGGGCGACCAGGTTCCGGCGGAATCCGTCACCGCACTCAAGGATGCCTGCACCGCCTGAGACTTAGCGTTTGCCCTTTTTGCGCGATCCCTTGCCACGGCCCTTGTCCGGATTGGGAGCGTAGCGCTGCGCCACCTTGGGCTTCTTGACGCCGCCGGTCCCGCGCCGGTCCGGTTTCGGTTCCTTCTTGGGCGGCTCCACCTTCGCCGACGGCTGGCGGGAGCTCTGGGCGGTCCGTCCGCGGACAATCCCGATGAACTCCTCGATCACTTCATCCATGGCCGGCTGTTCGGCCTCGGCCATCGCTTCACGCGAGGCCTCGTTGGGCCAGGCAAGCGCAATCTGCGTGGTGGGTGCGCCGGTGAGTTTCCGCGCCACCGTGTCCTTGACGTTGAAATGCCGGGCAACGGACATCGGCAGGATGGCAAGCCCCGCACCGGAGGCAACCACCTGCAACGCGGTTTCCGGGCCGCCGAGCTCCGCCACATCCAGGAACGTCTCCGCGGCAAGGTCCGCCAGCGCCACCTCTTCGAACACGGAGATCTCATGCCCCTTGGGAGCAACCACCACGGGCTGCTCCTCGTACAGGGGAATCACGTTCAGGCCCTCGCGCTCCACGGGCAGCCGGACGAAACTAAGGTCTGCGGAACCGTCACGTAGAACGGCAAGCTGCGAGCCGTCGTCGGACATAAAGGACTGCAACGGAACATCCGGCATCCGCTCTTCCCAGCGGCGGATCCATTTCCCCGGCGTCACGCCGGCAACGTAGGCGAAGCGCAGCACACGGCCTTCCGGTTCAGCGGGTGCGGGTACTTGCGGGGATTCTTCTTCAGCGGACACACGTTCACAGTACCGCCAGTGCTAGGGTACGGTCCCCCGCCGGATACCCTTGAAGCATGACCTCTGCAAACTCCCAGTCCATGAAGCCGGCCACCGTTGCCAAGAAGCTTGGCATCTACCTGCCCGCAACACCCCAGGAGTTCCAGGATTCGGTTATCACCCGCGCCGATTTCGCCGAGCTCCAGGCCAACCCGCCGGAGTGGCTGGCCGAACTCCGCCGCAACGGCCCGCACCCCCGCCCGGTGGTGGCGCAGAAGCTGAACGTTTCCATTAGCGGCCTGGCCCGCGGCGGCGTCGAAGAGGCACTCACGACGGCGGAAATCACCGCGCTGTTGCAGGCTCCCCCCGCCTGGCTGGTCGCCGAGCGCTCCACGCATGCGGCAGTCCGCGCCGAAGCGCAGCGCGTCAAGGACGAGGCGGCCAAGAAGGACGCGAAGAAAGCCCGCGCCAAAGCCGAGTAGGCCCCTGACGTCGTGGGAGGTTAGCGGACGGGACGAAGGTCGTCCGGGTCGCCCCGGTGGAACATGCGGCGGGGTGCAACGCCTTCGAACAGGACCCACACCGTGGAGGCGTCGTCGGTCATCGCGTCAACAATTCCCGACGCCGTGACACGGTTGCCCCGCACAATCGCCACCCTGTCGCCGGGGCGCAGCTCCGACCAGTCAGATTCCTGCCGTACTGGCCCGTCGATTGCTTCTCCCGTTTGGTGCCCGTGCGGAAGCTGCGGGCCTGCGCCGAACAGCCATGCGGAGACGTCGCTGCGCAGCACGAGGTGGGGTCCGCCGGTTGCACTCACGCTGCCCGTAGGCACGTAGTAGCCCCGGCCCGCGCCTGAACCGCCGGCCGCCCTGTCCAGGGCATCAACAAGTCGCCTGGTGAGGTGCCCCTGGGGACCAATCTCCCGGAGCTCGTCGAGCTCTTCCGGAGTGAGCCGTCCCAGCACAGCAGCAATATCGGCCATGATGGATCCCTTCTAGCGGATGGTGCCTGAAGAACCACGCTAGAACCCCGCCATTAACGGCGCATGAAATCGCGACGGCGAACAGAAAACAAGTTCCGCCGGGACAACCGGGGCTTGCCCCGCGTTAAGCGGGTACCACACGATCAAACTGCCTGAACGCCTCCAACGCACGAGCTGCCCGCCCCAACGAAACGAGCCACCCCTGCTAATTGTCCTCACCGGAATTGACGGTGCCGGAAAGACCACCGCTGCACGCGCCGCCGTCGAAGCGGCCCGCCTGGCTGGCGGCAACGCCCTGCTGCTGCGCAACCACGCGGGCCGCCGCAACCTGTCTCAGTGGTCGGAGCGCTCCGGGATTGCCCTCAGCCCCCGTCTGGCGGATGCACTGGAGACCCTGATCCGGACGGCCAACGTTCTGGTGTCCCACGCCCGTGCCCGCAGCTTTTCCGGCCTGGTGGTCATGGACCGTCACCTGTACTGCCAGCTTGCCCTGCGCAGCGTCCGGGGCCTCCCGCCGGGCAGGTTGGTCCCCTGGCTGCTGCGGCGCCTTCCCGCACCGGACATGGTGATCCACTTCGACGTTGCGCCGGAGCAGGCCCTGGAACGTATCCTCCTGCGCGGAACGGACACCGAAACACTCGAGGAGCTGACCGCGCTCAGCAAGGGCTACCGCACCCTTCCGGAGTTCGGCCGCTTCGTCCCCATCGACGCCGGCGGCTCGCAGGACGAGGTACTGGCCGCGCTCACCGCAGCGATCAACACACCGGCCGGCGGCCCCCTCCCCGAAGACCTTGCAGCCGAACGGGATGACCGCTCGGCAGCGAGGGAAGCAGCGTCCCGCCCATAGAATCGCTCTAGGCCAGAATGACGCGGGAGATGCATGAGCAATAAGGCAGTGGGAATCAAGGACGTGGCCGCCGCCGCAGGAGTGTCCGTCACCACCGTCTCCCAGGTCCTCAACAGCGTGGCCTACGCTGGCCTCAAGCTCCGTGCCGAACTGGTTCAGTCCGGTCGGTCAAACGCGGCAGGGGGTATCAGGCGGCCCTGCGCCTGCTGCAGCCCGGGGACCGGCCGACGGCAGTGTTCTGCTTCAACGACCTGATGGCCATGGGCCTGTACCGGGCCGCCGGCAAAGTGGGCGTCAGGATCCCCGACGAGTTGTCGGTGGTGGGCCTCGGGGACCAGGAACTTATCGCCGAGAACCTTGATCCGGCGCTGACCACGGTGCAGCTGCCTCACTACGCGATGGGCGCATGGGCTACGGACCACCTCATTGATGCCATTGAGGGCAAGACTGACCCGGGCGCGTTGGCGGCCCAACCCGCTGTCCTGGAGGGCACGCTGGTTGTTCGGGAATCAGTGGCGCCTCCCCGCTGACCCGCGGTGCTACTCCTTGGGCATAACGATCCACAACGCGATGTAGACCAGCTCCCCCACACCGAACAGGCCGAAGAGCACAAAGCCAATGCGGACGAGGGCTTTTGAAATGCCGAACCGGGCTGCGAGGCCGGCACAGACGCCGGCGATCATTTTGCCATTCCTGGGCCGTACCAATGCTGCACTCATGCGGCCACAGTACCAGCCGGTCTCCGGGTCCGGTCCAGAGTCCCTTGGCCCCCTGTCCAGGTGATGACGGACTAGTCCTGGTGCAGCTGGACGTAGTTTCCGCAGCCGTCGTCCAGCACCACCGACGTGCCCGTGGGGCCCTCGGTCGGTTCCCCCTGGAAGATGACGCCGAGGGCTGCGAGCCGCTTGTATTCAGCCCGCACATCGGGAACGCCGAAAACGATCGCCGGCAACCCGGCGTCGTGCAGGCCGTTCATATAGGTCGCCGCAATGGGATTGTCGCTGGGCTCCAGCAGCAGCCCCAGGGATCCCGAACTGCCCCCGGCGGAGCCGGGATCCTTCACGATGTACAGGTTGTATTCGGGCATGGCCATGAGCGTTTCAAAACCCAGTGTCTCCGTGTAGAAGTGGTGGGCCGCGGCCGGATCCTTGACGTGGATGCTGCACATTTTTAGTCGCATGGTGCCTAGGCTACCGGTGCACGGTGCTGCCGGGAACGGGGCAGGGCAGCCACCCCGGCCGGGTTCCTCCGGGGCCAGCCCATTGACGTCCGGACGCGGCGGGATTCCAATGGAAGTAGCGGAACCAGCCAGCCCGGGCAGGTCCCGTGGGAGGTGGAACGGTGTCTGTCATCACGGAATCGGTCCCCATGGGGCCCTTACAGCTAGCAGTCTGCGCCGCCGTCGTGGTGTGCGGCGTGGCTGGCGCAGTCTATTCGGCGCGCTACCACGCAAGGCGCGACGCCGGACAGATGACCGACGCCGTCTTCTGGGACGGTTTCGCCGGGCTGGTGGTGGTGTTCCCGGCTGTCCTTATCCCCTTCCTGGCATCCCCGTGGCTGGGCCTCGCCGTGGCCTCTCTCGCCACCGCCACTGCCGTGGCCGCGTATGTGTGGAGTCCCCGGGTGATGGCACGGCAGCAAGCGCGGCTCCACGAGGCAGCCGCACAGGCAGAGATCGAAGCCGCGGCCGCGCGGCACCGTACAGTGCTGAGCAGATGGCAGCGCTATGAGCTGGATCCCGCGTGCTGCATTGACTACCCGGACATGACCGATGTGCGCCGGCCGGAGACGGCGGCCCTGATCAAGGCCATGAGGGAGGCTGAACGGATTCGGGCAGTCGAGGCCGCCGGCTACCTTCCCGCCGTCACCCGGCTGGAACATGCCCTGGGCCGCGCGGAAGCCGCGGCGGGAGTGCCGACGAGTTAGGGCCGCGACGTTAACTGGTGTGTCGGGACCATTGGAAAGGCCGGAAGCTGCGGCGGTAGCATCCCATGATGGAGCCTTTAGTCACGGACACACGAGACCAGCACGGCCGGTTGCGATCTGACCGGGGAGCCTGGCGTCAGGCGACAACCCTCGAAGCGGCCGGCGAACTGACCGCGCGGTGGCTTGAATCCCACAGCGAATACCAGCCTGGAACGTTTGCACCCAGCTTCGACGAGGAGACGCGGCCCATCGCTGCTGAACTGGCAGAGATCAACAGGAACGGCCTCTTCACCAAGGAATCCCAGCCGGGCATCCGCAGCGACACCGGCCATGCGCAGAGGCAGTACGTAACCGGCTTCTGCAGCGCCGCGGCCGCAGCCGAACTCATGGCCCTGTCCACCCGGTCCGAGCTCGTCTCCATCGGCCACGCCCCGGGTGAGGTGAGCGCGGCGGCCGTCCCGGTAACGTTCGACGGCGATGCAGTGGTCACCGTCCTCGGGTCCAGTGAGAACCCGGTGGACGAGGACGCACTCCGCGACTGGTCCGAGGAAACCAACGACGCACTGGCCCTGCTCCTCGCGGATTCCTGGTATGTGGAAGTCCTGGACCCGGTGTGGGGCCGGAACGACGTGCTGTTGCCGGAGGTGCTGGCGGCCCTCCGGCAACTGCAGTGAGGACTACAGGTCCACTGTGCCGCTTTCGCCGACGCTCATGCGGCTGTTCGTCACCTTCGACTTGACCCATTGAAGCACCGTGGCAGCCCGGCCGCCCGGGCTGGTCCAGTACTCGGCGGAATCGGAATCAACCCGCAGCAGGACAACCTCAGGAGTGTCGGGGCCGTCCGGGAACCAGGCCTCAACCACCTGGTTCCACATGTCGTGGATCTTCTGCCTGTCGGTGACGATTTCCGCCGTGCCGGCCACGGACACCCACTCGGTGTTCTTGCCGAAGGACACGTTCACCCGCGGGTCGGCACGGACGTGCGCCACCTGGGAAGTTTCCGATGACGTGAAGAACCACATGTCGCCGTCGTCCTTGACTTCCTGGACGGCAAGCGGCCGGCTGACCAGCGCGCCTTCTTCGTTGATGGTGGTCAGCATCCCGATGTGGGAATCGTTGATGATCTTCGTGACTTTGCTGATGTTCTCAGTGTCAGACATGCACTCACCTCGTTCGTGTCGAACGGGGAAATTCCCCGCCAGCCCAGCCTATTAGTAAGTTTGCTTACTTTCAACGACGGGCCGGAGGGTCGGGACGCTAGGGGGTTGCAGCTCAGATACCAGCAGCTCAGATACCCCGCGCCAGGACCTGCCCCTTGAAGAACTCCGGGCGGAGTTTGGCCATGACCAGCATCAGCACCACGCCCAGCAGGATCACGCCCATGCCCAGGATGAACACCAGGCCCACCCCGGCCACGGAGGAGCCGGAACCGTAGGCGGGATCCATGGAGTCATAGGCGGTCTTGAAGAACATGACCAGCAGGATGACCCCGCCCAGCAGGGGCGCCAGGAATTTGAAGAAGAACGCGTGTGCTCCGCTGAACGCCTGGGCCCGGAAGAACCAGACGCAGGCGAGGGCCGTGATGCCGTAGTAGAAGCAGATCATCATGCCCAGCGCGGTGATGGTGTCCCAGAGCGCATTCTCGGAGGTGGTCCGGGTAATGACGTAGAACGCCGCAGCGGCGATGGCTGCCGCAATGGTGGCATAGCTGGGGGACTTGTACGTAGGGCTGATCCGCCCGAACTTGGCCGGCAACGCCTTGTAGTGGCCCATGGAGAGAAGCGTCCGGGCCGGCGACACAAACGTGGACTGCAGGGAAGCGGCCGAGCTGCTCAGGATTGCCAGCGACATCAGGATGGCGAACGGCCCCATCACCGGACCGGCGAGGACGGCGAAGATGCTGCCCTGGTTATCGGGGTTGCCCGCGCCCAGGCCGGTGTCGCCGGTGCCGGCGAACGCCAGGGTGGAGAGCGCCACGGTCATGTAGATGATCACGATCACCAGGACGGTGACCGTCGCGGCGCGGCCGGGGGTCTTTTCGGGGTTCCGGGTTTCCTCGTTCATGGTGAGCGTGACGTCCCATCCCCAGTAGATGAAGATCGACAGGGACACCCCGGCAGCAAAGGAAGAAAAGGAGTCCACGGCGAACGGGTTGAACCAGTCGGGCGAGATGGCTGTGGCATCAAAAGCCGAACCGTTGGCAACATGGCTGAACGCAGCCACCGCAAACCAGCCGAGCACCAGGAGCTGGAACGCCACCAGCACATACTGGACACCCTTGGTGGTCTCCATGCCGCGGTATGAGATCCAGCAGGCCAGCGCAATGAACACCAGCGTTGTGGCGATATTGAGCGGCAGGTTCTTGCTCAGCTCCCCCAGTTCCGGATTGCTGAAGAGCTGGGCCAGCATGAGGTAGAAGAAATCGACGGCGACGGCGGCGAGGTTGGACAGCACAATAATGGTGGCCGCAATCAGTCCCCAGCCGCCCATCCAGCCAATCCACGGCCCGAATGCCCGTGATGCCCAGGTGAAGGAGGTGCCGGCGTCGGGCATGGCGTTGTTGAGTTCCCGGTAGCCGAACGCCACGAGCAGCATGGGAATGAATCCCACCAGGAAGATGGCCGGCAAGTGGACGCCGACCTCGGACACTGTTGGCCCGAGCGCTGCGGTGAGGGTGTAGGCCGGGGCAATGCAGGAGACGCCGATGACGACTGCGCCGATCAGCCCTACGGTTCCGGCCTTCAGGCCTTTGGCACTAATGCCCTTGTGGTCGGTCTGCGATGCCGCGGATGTCGCGTGCTCTGTGGTCATGATGGTGCCTCTCCGGAGGTTTCATTCGACATTGAATGGGTCTGGTGCTTGAGTTCGTAGTCGCTCGGGACCACGATCATGGGCACCGGCAGGGCGCGGAGGATGCGGTTCGCTGTGCTGCCCAGGAAGATGGCACGGCTCCTGGCGAGCCGGCTTGATCCGATCACCAGGACCTCGCCGTCCTCCCAGTCGAGCCTGTCCACGGCTTCCTCGATGCTCCGGCCCTGCGCCACCACGACGTCCGCCTTCGCGGCAACGTGGACGCCCGCGTCTCCGCCGGGAAGGGCGGCGGACACGCGATTGCCGGCATGGCTGCGGGCCGCCTCGGCGACGTCCGGCGACCCGCCGTCGTCGAGCGTCAAAAGCGACACCACCCGCAGGGGCACATCGCGGTTGGACGCCATCGAAACGGCGTAGTCCAGTAGTTCGTCGGCACCGGGGCGGGTGCCGAGTCCGCAGCTGATCCGGGTCAGGGCTTCCCTGCGGTGGTATCCGTGAGGTGCCAACGCCACTGGAACGGTGGCTGCATGGAGCAGCGCACCGGCCACGGATCCGATGGTGAACCGTTTGAACAACCCGTTGCTCGTGGCCCCGATAATCAGCATGTCCGCCTGGAATTCCGCGCACGCATCCATCAGGGTCTGCGCGTCCGACCCCCCTCTGCGAACGTGCCCTTCCGCCGGGACATCGGCCGGAACCAGCGCCAGTGCCTCGTCGAGCCACGCGCGGGCCTGCTCATGGAGCAGGGTTTCGAATCCGGCCTTCGGCGCATGGGCCGCGCTGAACGGCGACACCTCCGGAATGGCGACCATCAGGTCCAGGGCTGCACCACGGCCCCGGGCCAGTGAAACGGCCAGATTTACGGCATCATGGCCTCTGGCATTTGCTGAATACCCCACTACGTACCGCATCTGGCCGTTCCTCTCTTAACTGGTTTCCTACTGCGTGACTGAAGCGCGGTGCGCAACGGCGGCAACCCGGGCGGCGGTCAGCTGACCCATCCGGATGGCGCCGTCGACGTGCTGGTAGCCCTCGGCCGCAAGGTCGGAGGAGCTCCAGTAGATGGGGCCCACGGGCTGGTGCTGGTCCTTGCCGTAGCGGTGCAGGCCGCCGAGGTCGTAGCTGGAGGCATAGGCGCCGCGAGTCCACTCTTCGGCGCCCCAGTCGGACTCGTAGTACACCTCGGGCTCCAGTGCCTTGTCGCCCAGGAAGGCCGCGATTGATTCCAGGATGGTGCGCTTGCGCTCTTCGGCACTCAGCTCGAAGACGGCGTCGGCCTTCTCGTCCGAGACGAAACCCACCAGGGTGCCGCGGGAATCCCCGTGGTTGGTGTTGTCGTACACCTCCTGCACCAGCGAGCCGGCGCTGAAGCACGTGCCGGAGAGCCCCTCCTCGCGCCAGAACGGCGTCTTGTAGACGGCGTGCACCTTGATGACCAGGCCCAGTGACTGGTGCTGGTGCATCTGGTGCTGCCTGCGCGGCAGCGGCGGGTTGAAGGAAACCCGCGAATACAGGTTCGGCGGCACCGCCATGATCACGTAGCGGGCGTTCACCGTGGCCCGTTCGGACACCACGGTGACGCGCGTGCCGCCGTCGGACCCTTCCGTCCAGTTAACGGTGCGCACCGGGCTGTTAAGAACGACGTCGTCACCCAGTTCGCGTGCCTGCAGCAGCGAAACCTCCTGCATGCCGCCCACAACCCGCTTGTCCAGGATGAAGTCCTCGTCCGTGAGGTGGCTGAAGGACCCGGCGGAGGCAGCCATCAGGACTGCCTGCAGCGCGGAAAATGCGTGCGCGGGCTTGGTCAGCATGCCGCCGGCGATGAACAGGCCGATGTTGTTGCATGCCTCCTCATCCGGGGAGTTCTGGCGGAGCCAGTGATGGAAGGAAATGGTGTCCAGTTCCCGGGCCTTGGGATGGGCCCAGGGTTCGGTGGGGCCGATCTCCGCCGCCAGTCCGTCCAGCAGGCCGACCAGCTTGTCCATCTCGGCGGCCGTGGTGTCGCTGACCGGGAAGGAATCCCCGGTGTAGCGGGTCTTCCTGCCGTCGGCGCCGATATAGATCGATTCGCCTTCGCGGTAGCGGGAGTAGGTTTCAAGTCCCAACTCGTCCAGGAGTTCCAACAGCACCGTCTGGTCCGGCGAGACCCACTGGCCGCCGATTTCCAGCATGGCGCCGTCAACGGTGTCCGTCCAGGTGCGGCCGCCTACCCGGTCCCGCGCTTCCAGCACGGCGACGCTGAGGCCTGCCTTCTTCAGTTCGCGGGCTGCGGTGAGTCCCGAGGGGCCAGCGCCTACGACGACGACGTCGCGGTCAAGTTCCAGCATGATGTCCTCTCTGTGGCCGCGGGAGTGATGCGGACCACTAAATGAATGCCATTCATTTAGGAAAACTATAGCGGTTCCAGCTCCGCCGCGGAAGGGGTCAATGGAATAATGCTGGGGACCCAGCCAGCAGAAAGGCCGACGATGCCGGCAGCCGCCCGCCAGAACGCCACATCCCGCACGGACCCCCTCCCCGCAGCAACCCCGCCGAAGCGACGCGCGGGCAGGCCGGCATCGGCCGTACTGGACCAGGCGGTGATCACCGCGGCAGCGCTGCGGCTGATCGGGAAAAGCGGCTACGACGGGCTCACCATGGCGGCGCTGGCACGCTCACTGGACGTGGCGCCGTCGGCCCTCTACAACCACGTGACATCCAAACGGGACGTGCTGGTCCTGGTGGAGGACCACCTCGCGGCCCTGGTGGACGTGTCCGCGTTCGGCCGTGAACCCTGGAACGAAGCCGTGCGGCGGTGGGCGTGGAGTTACCGGGACGTTTTCTCCAAGCACACGCCGCTCATCCCGGTGATCGCGGTCCTGCCGGTGACGGATGCGCCGCAGACCCTGGCCATGTACGAGACCGTCAGCGCAGGGCTGCGGAAAGCCGGCTTCCCCGAGGAACGCATCATCTCCTCGATCGTGGCGCTGGAGTCCTTCATTTTCGGTTCGGCCTTCGACGTCACGGCCCCGGCGGACATCTTCGATCCGGGCAGCATGGCGGAATCAACGCCCAACTTCACGGCGGCCGTCCAGAGCCTCGCCGAACAAGGCCACGAAAAGCCTGCGGACATCGCCTTCAGCCTGGGCCTGGAGGCGTTGATCTCGGGGCTCGGGGCGCTGCGGAATTAGCAATGTTCACCTTTGACCGGACCGACGGCACTACAGCTGTCGAATAGAAGGGTGCTGCAGAAAGACGACGGCCGGACGGAAACCCTCGTGGCCACGTTCCTGAAGATTGCCGGGATGCCGCTGATCGCGTGGGTCCTGGGCCGCTTTATTTTTGGACTGGAAGGGCAGCACCTGCTGGCCAGCGTGATTATGGCCGCTCTCCCCACCGCGCAGAACGTATTCCTCTTCGCCTCCCCCTATGGCCGCGGCATGACCGTGGCACGCGACGTGATCCTCTGCACTACCCTCCTGAGCGTCGGGGCGCTCCTCGTTGTGGCGTGGCTGGTTCACTAGGACGCGGGCCGGAAGGATGACCTTCAGTCACTTGTAATACATGTTTTATACTTGTATCCTAAGCGGGAGGGCAATGCAGCCCCCTTCCTGCTGACGAGGAGCGCCCGCATGAGCACCGTAGATCTCATTCGCCATGTGAAACTTTCCACCGCGAGGCTTCCCCTCTCCGTGCCGATCAGTGATGCGAAAGTATTCACCGGCCGCCAGAAGCCCATGACCGAAGTGGTCTTCCTGTTCGCCGAGATCACCACCGAACAGGGCCACCGCGGCATCGGCTTCAGCTACTCAAAGCGCGCAGGCGGACCGGCCCAATACGCGCATGCCAAAGAGGTGGCCGAAGGAATCATCGGCGAGGACCCAAACGACATCGGCAAGATCTACACAAAGCTGCTCTGGGCCGGCGCCTCCGTGGGCCGCTCGGGCGTGGCCACCCAGGCGCTGGCCGCCATCGACATCGCCCTCTACGATCTCAAGGCCAAGCGCGCCGGGCTTCCCCTGGCCAAGCTCCTGGGCTCCTACCGCGACTCGGTCCAGACGTACAACACGTCCGGCGGCTTCCTGAATGCCTCCCTGGACGAGGTCAAGGCCCGCGCCACCCAGTCCATCGACGAAGGCATCGGCGGCATCAAGATCAAGGTGGGCCTCCCCGACAGCAAAGAGGACCTTCGTCGCGTGGCCGGAATCCGCGAACACCTTGGCTGGGACGTGCCGCTCATGGTGGACGCCAACCAGCAGTGGGACCGCGCAACCGCCCTGCGGATGGGCCGGCAGCTGGAGGAATTCAACCTCATCTGGATCGAAGAGCCGCTGGATGCCTACGACTTCGAGGGACATGCCCACCTGGCCAACGTCTTGGACACGCCCATCGCCACCGGTGAAATGCTGGCGTCCGTGGCTGAGCACAAGGGCCTGATCAACGCCAACGGCTGCGACATCATCCAGCCGGATGCCCCGCGCGTCGGCGGCATCACCCAGTTCCTGCGCCTGGCCGCCTTGGCGGACGAGCGGGGCTTGGGCCTCGCACCGCACTTCGCCATGGAAATCCACCTTCACCTGGCCGCCGCCTACCCCCGCGAACCGTGGGTGGAGCACTTCGACTGGCTCGACCCGCTGTTTAACGAGCGCCTTGAAACCAAGAACGGCCGCATGCTGGTTCCGGACCGCCCGGGCCTCGGCGTGTCCCTCAGCGACCAGGCCCGCGCCTGGTCCACAGAGTCCGTGGAGTTCGGCGCGTAACCTTGATCGCATGAGCCGGAACCTGACCGCGGACCTCGCCGCTGACCTTCGCACGCGCATTGTTGACGGCGTCATTCAGCCCGGCGACAAGCTGCCCAGCGAAAACACGCTGATCGGCGAGTTCGGCGTCAGCCGCACCGTGGTGCGGGCAGCGCTGACCCGGCTGCAGGCAGAGGGATTGGTGGAAACCGAACGCGGGCGGGGCAGCTTCGCACTGACCCCGCCCCCGGCCGGTGATCTGCAGGCTCCCGGCGGCCGCGCCGTGGCCAGTTTCGAGGACCGGCTCCACCTGCTCGAGTTCCGCATGGGCGTCGAATCCGAGGCTGCCGCACTGGCCGCGCGGAACCGGACGGACCGGCAGCTAAGGGCCGTGCAGAAGGCCCTGGAGGACTTCACTTCAAGCAGCGGCCACCCGGCGCATGCAATGAAGGCCGACTACGAATTCCACAAGGCCATCGCCGCCGCGTCCGGGAACCCCTTCTACTCCGACTGCCTTGCCTCACTGGGCCAGACCATGATCGCAATGCCCCGCACCCGGCTGATCACCGGCGACGAACACTACGCCCGCGACCACTTCGACCAAGTGGTCCATGAACACGAATCCATCTACGCCGCCATCGCGGAAGGCGACGTGCCGTCGTCGTCGGCTGCCATGCGCAGCCACCTGGCCAACTCAAGGCGCCGGCTGAAAGCCGGGCGCTAGGGTTACGCCCTTCCTCCGGTCAGCCGGACGTCGACGGCGCCTGGCCGGACCTCCGCAGCATGGCCTCCTCCAGGAGCGCCACCACGGTGTACAGGATGATCGAAACCAGCGTGATCACCACCACCGATGCCCACACCTCGTTGTTCCTTGCCCGGGACACGGCGGAGATGATGGCGTAGCCGATTCCCTTGCCGGTGGCGAGCCACTCCGCCAGCAGCGCGCCGGTGATCGCCCCCGGGATGGAGACCTTCACGGCCGTGAAGAACGCCGGCAGGGACGACGGCAGCGCAACCTTCAACAGTGCA
This sequence comes from Arthrobacter sp. SPG23, assembly GCF_000876655.1. Classification (GTDB taxonomy): domain Bacteria; phylum Actinomycetota; class Actinomycetes; order Actinomycetales; family Micrococcaceae; genus Arthrobacter. The sequence goes on along the minus strand of NZ_JYCN01000013.1, from coordinate 139,987 downwards.
GTCCAGCGTGAGCCGCCGTAGACATCGATCACTTCGATCATGGCCGGGGACGCCGAGCGAAGCCCGAACACAATCGTGACCAGGGCGGGGAAAAGCACCACGATCCCGCCGATGGCAGCAACAGCCGGTTCCTGCCTGCCGAAAATCAGGATGATGATGGGCGCCAGCGCCACAAGCGGCACGGAGCGCAGGAGCATTGCTACCGGCATCAGCGCGCTCTCCACACCACGGAACAACACAAACACCGCGGCAATCACAACGGCTCCCACCATTCCGGCGGCAAACCCCAGGAACGCGTCCACCATGGTCTGGCCGAGGTTCTGCAGGACGGCCTGCCGGTTGGCCTCCGCGGCCGGCACCGAGAACAGGAAGTTGAACACGTCCAGCGGCCCCTTGCCGACGAACGGCGAGATGTTGAAGAGCTTCAGCAGTGCCACCCACAGCAGCAGCACCACGGCCAGGGAAACCAGCAGGCCGGCTACCGCGCGCCCCGCGCCCTTCAGTGCGGCAAGGCCGGCCGCCGATCCCGGCATCACGCTGCCGCCCGGCGTCCGGAGGACCACGGCGTCACGAATCGTGCCAGCAGCGCGAAGACGCCATAGCCGGCGCCGGCGAGCAGCCCCGCCACCAGGGCAACGCCCCATGCCCTGGCGATCTCGAGGTTCTGTTGGGCATTGACCAGCGCCGGGCCGATCCCCCGGTCCACGCCGCCCACGTATTCGCCGAGCACGGCCCCCAGCACGGCGGCCGGGACGGCGATCTTCAACGCGTTCAGGATTCCGGGCAGGGCGGAGATGAGCTGTACCTTGACCAGCTGTTTCAGCCGGCCGCCGCCGTAGACTGCCACGAGGTCCAGGCTTGCCCGGTCCGCGCTCTTGAGTGCGGCCAGCGCACCTACCACGGTGGTGAAGAAGACCGAGATGCCCGCCAGCAGGACGGCCGTGCCCGAGGATTCCCCCCGGGCGGGCGACCCGATAACTATGAACGCCAGCGGCCCGATGGCAACGATGGGCAGGCAATAGCTGGTCACCGCCAGTTGGGTGACCAGCCGTTCCAGTGACGGAAGCACCAGGACACTCGCGGACAGCAGCAGCGCGGCGGCGTTCCCCCACAGGTATCCTGCGGAAGCCTCCGCCACTGTCACCGCCAGGTTGGGCCAGTAAAACCCGACGCCGTCACTCGCCAGCTGTCCCAGGACTTCCGGCGGCGTCGGGACGGCTCCGCCGGATCCGTCCGCACTGGCACCCACTCCGGAAAGCACTGTCGCGGCGGCCAGCCACCAGAGCGCGACGGTGGCCGCAACGCCGATCGCAGCCGAAGCCCATGGCGGCAGCGGCCGGGCCGCCGTCGTACTTAACGGGAACGACCGCGTCATGGTGATTCCACCTCCTCAAGGGGCGCACCGGTGTCGCCGAACAGGAGTTCGGAGGCCCGGTCGCACAGGGCATGGAACTCCGGGGTCCGCATCATTTCCGGTGTCCGCGGCCGGGGAAGGTCCACGGTGATGATCTCCTTGATCCGGCCCGGACGGGCGCTCATCACAGCCACCACATCGGAGAGGAACATGGCCTCCGCGATGCCGTGGGTGACCATCAAAGTTGTGGCGGGCTTCTCCGTCCAGATCCGCAGCAGTTCCAGGTTCAGCCGTTGCCGGGTCATGTCGTCCAGCGCCCCGAACGGCTCATCCAGCAACAGCACCGAGGGCTTAAGCGCCAGGGCCCGGGCAATGGACACCCGCTGGCGCATGCCGCCGGACAACTGGGCCGGCTTCGCCTTTTCAAACCCCTTCAGCCCGATCAGGTCCACCAGGTCGTCCACCATGGCGTGGTCCACGGGGAGTCCTGCCACCTCGAAGGGCAGCCGGATGTTGGACACGACGCTCCGCCAAGGGAGCAGCGCCGGATCCTGGAAGGCAATCCCCAGTTCGTGCCGGGTCCGCAGCTCGGCCGGCGTATGGCCGTCCACCGTGACCTGGCCGGTGGTGGGGGTTTCCAGCCCGGCCAGGATCCGCAGGATGGTCGATTTGCCGCATCCGGAGGGTCCCAGCAGGGAAAGGAACGTTCCCTTGGACGTCATCAGGTTGGCGTCTTCCAGCGCCACGACTCTCTTCCTGCCCATCCGGAAGCTCTTGCCCAGGTTGCTGAGCGATATGCCGGTTCCGGAAAGCAGTCCTCCGGCTACGGCTTCCGTTCTCACTTCAGTCATGCGTCCTACTTCAGGTCCGGGTTTTCGGCATAGACCTCGTCCAGGAGGCTCAGGTCAAAGATCGTTTCTGCGGTGGTGTCGTAGCCGGCCAGCTTGAGGATCTCGATGTTCTTGTCCATCAGCTCCTTGGATACTGTGAACAGGCCGTTGCTGTCCGTCTCCGGCGTGGCGATGAGCTTGGTGTTCTGGGCCTCGGCCTGGCCCTTTTCCTTGTCCATGGTCAGGCCCAGCTCTTTGCCATACACCTCGACGGCGAGCCGGGCAGATTCAGCCGGATCAGCCAGGGCGTCCTTCCAGCCCTTGATGGTCGCCGCCAGGAAGGCCTTCAGCTCCGGCCTCTTGTTCTTGATGGACTCGTCCGTGACCACGAAGCTCTCGGCAACAAAGGGCAGGCCATTGTCCGCAAACGGCAGGACCGCCGTCTTGTGCCCGCCCAGCTCAAGGGTGAGCACTTCGTTGGTCAGGTACGCGAAGAACCCCTCGACGTCGCCGTTCAGCAGTGGCTGCGGATCGTACTGCACCGGCACCTTGGTGACCTTGGACGGGTCGATCTTGTTGACCTCGAGGAGGGCATCGAACAGCGTTTCATTAACGCCGGCCTGGACGCCGATCTTCTTGCCGACCAGGTCCTCCGGGGCGGTGATCGAGTTGGCAGCCAGCGAAACGATCGTGAACGGATTCTTCTGGTACGTGGAGCCGATGATCTTCAGCGGCGCTCCTTCGTTGAGGACCACCGGCGCCACCCCGACGGGCGACGACGTGCCCACCAGCGCCTTGCCGGAGAGGACCATGGTTTCCGCCGAAGCCCCGCCGGGGCCGCCGGCGATCAGGTTGACCGCGCTGAAGCCGGCGTCCTTGTAATAGCCCTTGCTGTCGGCAAAGTACTCACCGGCGAACTCCGAGTTCTTCAGCCACGAAAGCTGGACCTCGAGCGTTCCGAAATCGGCCGCAGCCCCCGAAGCACTGCCCGACGCAGCCGGTGCCGTGGCTCCCGATTCACCTCCGCAGCCGGTCAGCGCCACCAGCGCCGCCGACGAAAATCCTGCAAGCACCATCCGCCGTGATGGGCGCAGCGGGCCTTTTTCCGAACTGAAAGCTGTCATTCGTCTACTCCAAATCGGGAGGCGGTCACATGTACAAGCGGCCCCGTGGGCCGTCTGGCACCGACACTATGGAACGGTTGTTTCAGGAATCAGCCCGAGCCGTTTCAGCGAAGTTAACTGTCGTTTAGCAGGGTGGGGCTGGGCCTCCGAGAGGCAGCCGCCTCAGCTCGGGCGGCTTTTCCCCCTCTTGCGGTCATTTCCCCTGGCGACTCACAGGGGAAATGACCACGCGGCGGGGAGTTACCGGGCCGACAAGGAGCCGGCCCAAGGCTGACGCGCTGTTAAAGCAAAAGAACCCCGGTCCTAAGACCGGGGTTCTTTCATTGCGTGCGCGAGGGGGGATTTGAACCCCCACGCCCTTTCGGACACTGGCACCTGAAGCCAGCGCGTCTGCCGTTCCGCCACTCGCGCGCAACTTCTTTCACCCGACAGGAGCCCGTTTTCCGGACTGCCAGCCTCGTAAAAGCAGCGAGATCAAGCATAACGGACAACCACGGCAAAACACCAATCGGGCCCTGCAGCACTCCCGGCGGGCTGAATCATCCACCCGGACGGGCCCTTGAAACGATGCCGCCGGGCCCGCGTCAGGCCGGGGCGGAAAGAACTATTCTCCCCGCCCCGGCGTTGTGCATTAAGGTCATTCACAGCCCCGCCCAGTAGTATCAGGTGTAGGAGTGCCCGTCCCCGGCGCACTTCCGGCAGTGTTGTGAACTGAGTTCCGAATCGTGTGCTGCCCCGCAGCCGTAAGGAGAGGAGAGGTGCCATGGGAATGCTGGACAAAGTCGAGCGCGGCATCGAAAAGGCCGTCCGCGGTGTCTTCTCCACCGGTTCGCGGGCCCAGGTTGAGCCTGTGGAAATCGCCAGCCGCCTCCGCCGGGAAGTGGACCACAAGGCCATTACCATCGCCGCCGGACGCACCCTTGCACCCAACGTTTTTGATGTCCGCCTCAGCGAAGACGACTTCAAGCGCGCCCAGGAGTGGGGCACACCCCTCGCCGAGGAACTGTGCGATGTGGTGATCAACCACGTCCGCAGCCAGGGCTACACACTCCAGGGCTCGGTCCGCATTTCTTTCCGGCGCGACGGAGAAATCCGCGCCGGAGATTTCGAGATCGATTCAAGGACGGAAAAGGCCTCCGGTTCCGCCGCGGCCCCTCCCGTGCCGCGCAACAACGTGCCGGCCGCGCCCAGCCGCCAGCCGGTGCGGCTTCAGCCGGTCCTGGACATTGACGGCCAGCGCTACTCGCTCAACGCCGCTTCCATCGTGTTGGGCCGGTCTTCGGAAGCCGACATCCTGGTGGACGACACCGGAGTTTCCCGCCGCCACCTCGAAATCCGCACCGCCAACGGCACCACCGAGGCCGTCGACCTGGGGTCCACCAACGGCAGCTACGTCAATGGACGCAAGGTCGTCGGCAGCGTCGACCTGACCGACGGCTCCACCATCACGATGGGACGGACCAAAATTATCTTCCGCCTTTTGCCCGCCAATTCCGGTGGCCGCCCGTGAGCGAACTGACTATTACGGCCCTGCGGTTCGGGTTCCTCCTGCTGCTATGGGTCCTCATCTTCAGCATCGTGTCCGCCATGCGCCGCGACCTGATGATCGGCAGGAAGGCCGCCATGGGCGCCCCCACTGCCCGCCAGGTCCGCAAGCACCCTGAACTGGCGGAGACTGCACCGCCGCCCGCGAAGCAGCAGGCCCGCCAGCTTGTTGTCACGGAAGGTCCGCTCAAGGGCCACACAATTCCGCTCGCGGACAGTCCCATCCTCCTTGGCCGCGCACAGGAGGCCACCTTGGTCCTTGAGGACGACTACGCCTCAGGCCGGCACGCCCGGCTCTTTCCGCAGGGCAGCCGCTGGTTCATCGAAGATCTCGGCTCGACCAACGGCACGTACCTGGCCAATCAGCAGCTCACCCGCGCCCTCCCGGTGGAGCTCGGTGTCCCCGTGAGAATCGGCAAGACGGTCATCGAATTGAGGCCATAGCCGTGGCCGTCCCGGAAACTCCCGCCGACAAGGGCTCCACCCCGACGCGGCCGCTCATCATGCGCTACGCCGCCCGCTCAGATGTGGGACGAATCCGAGCCAAAAACGACGACTCCGCTTACGTCGGCCGGCACCTGGCCATCGTGGCGGACGGCATGGGTGGCCATGCCGGAGGTGACGTTGCTTCAGCGGCGACCGTCCTGGATATGCTCCACCTGGACCACGGAAATTACGACGGCGATGCCGGCACCGTCCTGGCGGACGAGATCCAGACCGCAAATTCCCTCCTGTCCGAACTGGTCCACATCAATCCCAAGCTCGCCGGCATGGGGACCACCGTCACGGCACTCCTCCTCGCCGAAGGCAAACTGCACTTCGCCCATATCGGCGACTCCCGGGCATACCGGCTGCGCAATGGCGAATTCAAGCAGATCAGCGTCGACCACACCTTCGTCCAAAGGCTCATCGACGAAGGCCGGCTGCGCCCTGAGGAAGCGGAAACCCATCCGCACAAGAATGTCCTCATGCGCGTCCTGGGCGACGTCGACGCCAGCCCCGAACTGGACCTCGCCACCCTCGACGTCGAACCCGGCGAGCGGTGGCTACTCTGCTCCGACGGCCTGAACTACGTTGCCGGACACGTCGTGGAGCGCACCGTCCGCGAAACCAAGGATCTGCGCGAGTGCGTCGAAACGCTGGTGGATCTCACCCTCGAAGCCGGAGCGCCGGACAACGTCACGGTGGTCATGCTTGAAATCGCCGAGCAGACCCCCGACGACATCCGCACCGCTGCTGTCGAGATCGTGCAGCCGCCGGCCGCCGCCGAGGACGTCACCAAGGCGGCCGCCCTGGCAACGGCCCAGCCGAACCCGGAGCCTAAAGCAAAACCTGCCGACGACGCGAGCGGCAGCGACACCCGCGGCGAAGACGCCGGCACCGGTCCGGCATCCAAGGCCACTGAGCCCACCACCAGCACGGACCCGCATCTGGGCGAGCACCTCTCTGCCGCCGTCCTCCGTGAGGAACTTTCCATGCGTCCGCATGAGCTCGTCGGCGCAGCCGCCGCCGCCGCCGAGTCGGGGTCCATTCCAACGATTGCCGGCCGGACTGTCGCGCGACGCGCCGCGACCGTCCTCACCCACAAATCGGAGCAGGACCGCGAGGAAACGGACGAGTACAAGCCGGCCGCCAAGCCGCGCCGCTGGGTGACAATCGCCACCGCGGCGGCTCTCCTCGTCATCCTGAGCGTCGGGCTGTGGCTCGGCTATGCCTGGACGCAAACGCGCTACTACATCGGCGAATACGATTCGCGGGTGGCCATCTATAACGGCGTGTCCCAGCGGCTGGGGCCAATTCAGCTCTCAACGCTGGAGACGGTAACGGACATCCGCATGTCCGATCTTCCGGAGTTCTCGCAGCAGCGGGTCCGCCAGACCGTCCCGGCCCGCGACCTTTACGATGCGCAGCGGATCGTCAAAAACCTCGATCTCACCGGAACGACGTCGCCGGCGGAGGAGTGCGCCAGCGCGTCAGCCACGCCCACCGCTGCCTCCCCGTCCGCCTCGGGCGCCGCGCCGGCGCCAAGCGGCACGGCGCCGCCCGGAAAGGCAACGCAGTCCGCAACCCCCCGCCCGTCCACCAACCCTTGCGAGGAGGCCAAGTGACACAGATTGAGGCCACCCCCAAGCCGCGCAGGAACACCGAACTGGCGCTCCTGATCCTTGCCCTTGCCGTGGGCATCGGCGCCAATGCCCTGGTGGGCGTGGACCAGGAAAAAGCATTTGACCAGGATTTCTGGTTCCAGTCCAGCCTTCTCGCTGCCGCCGCCCTGGTCTTCCACGTCGTGCTGCGCGTCCGGGCAAAATATGCCGATCCGGTTATACTTCCGCTGGTTGTGGCCCTTAACGGCCTGGGCCTGGCCATGATCCACCGGCTGGATGCCCCGGGGGACGACACAGGCAACAACCAGCTCCGCTGGACCCTGATTGCCATGGCCGTGGCCATCGCGGTCATCTGGTTCCTCAAAGACCACCGGATTCTCCGGCGGTTTACGTTCATTTCCCTGGCCGCCAGTGCACTCCTGCTGATCCTGCCGCTGATCCCGGGCATTTCCGCTGGTGAAATCCTCGGTGCCCGTGTCTGGATCAAGCTGGGCCCCATGACCTTCCAGCCGGGCGAGATCGCCAAGATTACGTTGGCCATATTCTTCGCGGGGTATCTTTCCTCCAACCGGGACCTGATTCTCCTCGCAGGCCGCAAACTGGGCCCGTTGCAGTTCCCCCGGGTCAAGGACATGGGCCCGATGATCACCGCCTGGCTGGTGAGCATCGGAGTGCTGATCTTCCAGCGGGACCTCGGTTCCTCCGTACTGTTCTTCGGCCTCTTCATTGTGATGATCTACGTGGCCACGAGCCGGATCAGCTGGGTAGTGATCGGTGTGGCCCTGATCCTGGGCGGCGGATATGTGGCCTCCAAGGTCTTCTCACACGTCGGCCTCCGCATCGACGGGTGGCTGAACGCCTTTACGGACGAGGTGTACGGGCGGCAGTTCGGCGGTAGCTTCCAGATTGTGGAAGGACTGTTTGGCATGGCCAACGGCGGCCTCGTGGGCACCGGCCTTGGCCAGGGGCGCCCGAACCTGGTCCCGTTTGCCAACAGCGACATGATCATCGCTTCGTTCGGCGAGGAACTCGGCCTGATCGGGCTCTTCGCGATCGTCCTGATGTACCTCCTGCTGTTCACGCGCGGGTTCCGGGCGGCCCTGGGAACACGGGATGCCTTCGGAAAGCTGCTGGCCTGCGGCCTGTCGTTCGCCATCGCGCTTCAGTGTTTCGTGGTGATTGGCGGCGTGACGCGACTGATCCCGCTGACCGGACTCACCACACCCTTCCTGGCTGCCGGCGGATCCTCGCTGCTGGCCAACTGGATCATCGTGGGGCTGTTGCTGATGATTTCGCACGCCGCCCGTGGCCCGGTGGATACCACGCCCATGCCGCAGGGCGCCGCGCCCGCCGAGGAGAAGCCTGTTCCGCCCTCCCCGCCGCGCCCGGCCAAACAGCCCGGCCGGCAGCCCTCTTCCACCCATCCCGACGCGCCAACTGAAGCGGTGAAACAGCTGTGAACCACGCCATTCGGAATTCATGGATCGCCGCCGTGGCCATGTTCGCGCTGATCTTCGGCGCCCTCAGCTATGTGCAGGTGGTGGGTGCCGACGAACTGCAGGCAAACCCCTGGAACAAGCGCGCCATCCTGCAGAACTACTGCAACGACCGCGGAGCCATCATCGTCGGCGGAAAACCCGTCGCGCAGTCCGTTGCCGCCACCGAAAGCTGTAAGTTCCAGCGCACCTACACGGAGCCCGAACTGTACGCCGGCATCACGGGGTACTTTTCCAAGAACTACGGCGTCACAGGCCTGGAAAGTGCCCTCAACGAGCAGCTCGCCGGCAGCTCGGACCAGCTCTTCCTGGACCGCGTGGGCCAGCTGTTCCTCGGCAACCAGCCGAAGGGCGCCTCGGTGGAACTTACGCTGGACCCTGCGATCCAAAAGCTCGCCTACGACCTCATTCCGGACGGCCAGCGCGGCTCGATCGTGGTCACGAACCCGAAAACGGGTGACATCCTGGCCACGGTCTCCAAGCCGTCCTACGATCCCAACCTGATCGCAACCCAGGACGCGAATGCCGAGGCTGCGAATTTCAACGAGCTGAACAAGGTCCCGGGGATCAACCTGAACCCGAATGTCAGCGGGCCCACCGGTGCACTCCTGGCGCCGGGTTCGGTCTTCAAACTCGTGGATACCGCCGCGGCGCTCAGCTCAGGCAAGTACAACAAGGACAGTGAGCTGCCCAACCCCGCCGAGATGAGCTTCCCCGGCATCCAGTACAAGCTGCCCAACTACGCCGGCGGCAACTGCTATACCCAGAACACGGCCAGCTTCGCGTTCGCCCTTCAGCAGTCCTGCAACACCCCGTTCGCGTCCATTGCCCGGGACCTGGGCCAGAAGGCAATCGCCGACCAGGCCGCGAAGTTCGGTTTCGGCGAGGACCTGGGCGACCAGCTGAAACTGGATTACGCCAAGAAGGCCTTCCCGGAGGAGGAGCTGGACCCGGCCGGCCTCGCCCAGTCCGCCATTGGCCAGCGCGATGTCCGTGCCACTCCGCTGCAGATTGCGCTGATGACGTCAGCCATTGCCAACGGAGGAGTCCAGATGAGGCCCAACCTGATCAAAACGGTACGGTCCCCGGACCTGCGCGTTATCAGCGAACCGAAACCCGAAGTCCTCCGGACATCCACCAGCCCGGAAATTTCCCGGCAGATCACCGAGTGGATGACCAGTGTGGTCAGTGAAGGCATCGGCCGCGGGGCCGCCGTACCGGGCGTCCAGGTGGCCGGCAAGACCGGCACTGCAGAGCTTGGAACCGACGGCTTGAACAATTCATGGTTTACCGGGTTCGCCCCGGCCAACGACCCTCAGGTGTCGGTGACCATCGTCATGCAGGGCGTGGACATCACCACCGGTGCACAGCTAACCAGTCCGAACGCGAAGAAGATTTTTGAGGCGGTGTTGAATAAGTGAGGCCTACATCAGGGATCACACTCGGCGGGAGATTCCAGCTGACCACGCGTATTGCGATTGGCGGGATGGGAGAAGTCTGGAAGGCCAAGGACCTTATCCTTGGCCGGATTGTCGCCATCAAGGTGCTCAAAGAGGAGTACACGGGCGATCCCGGGTTCCTCCAGCGCTTCCGTGCCGAGGCGCGCCACACGGCGCTGCTGAACCATGTGGGCATTGCCAACGTCTTTGACTACGGCGAAGAAGAGGGATCGGCGTACCTCGTCATGGAGCTGGTCCCGGGCCAGCCCCTGAGCAGCATCATTGAGCACGAACAGGTCCTTTCACCGGACCGTACGCTGTCCATGATCGCCCAGACCGCCCGTGCCCTGTCGGTGGCCCACTCCCAGGGGCTGGTGCACCGCGACATCAAACCCGGGAACCTGCTGATCACCCCGGACGGCCGTGTCAAAGTCACCGACTTCGGCATCGCCCGGCTCGCGGACCAGGTTCCGCTGACGCAGACCGGGCAGGTGATGGGCACTGCCCAGTACCTCGCACCGGAACAGGCCACCGGCCAGACCGCCACCGGTGCCTCGGACATCTACTCGCTCGGCGTTATCGGCTATGAGTGCCTCACGGGGCACCGTCCGTTCTCCGGTGAATCGCAGATTGCCATTGCGCTTGCCCAGGTCAATGATGCACCGCCGCCTCTTCCGGAAACACTGCCGACGCCGGTGCGGGCACTCCTGATGTCCATGCTCGCCAAGGATCCCAAGAACCGCCCGGCCAACGCCATCAAGCTGTCCGAGGCAGCGGAAGCCATCCGCAACGGTGACATCGCCACAGCTCACGCCGCAGTTCCCGGAATGCTGCTTTTCGAAGCGGCCACGGGACCGATCACCGCGCCGGTGGACATTCCCACCGCCGCCACCGGCGTCATTGAATCACCCGAAAAGGACAAATCGACGACGGCGACTTCCGCACTTCCGGTGGTCGGCGCTGCGGGTGCCGGCGCGGCGGCTGGGCTTGCGGCGGGTGCAGCCGCTGCCGGGGCCACGGGTCCGCACAGCACACTGTCGCGCGCTGACGCACTGGCTGCGCAACGCAGCTGGGACCAGGAAGAAGAGCAGGACCGGTACGACGAACCGGTGGACGAGCCGGAGCGCAAGGGCCGCAGCCCCTGGACGTGGCCGCTCATCGCCCTCATCGTGCTCGTCCTCTTCGCACTGGTGGGTCTCCTGCTTACCCAGGCTGGCATTTTCTCTCCGTCCGGCCCGGCCGAGTCTTCGGCAACGTCCACCAGCGCCAGGCCCAGCACCACCAGCGCCTCGCCGACGTCCCGTTCGGCCAGCCCCACACCCTCCAGCGCGAGCCCGACGCCCACTCCCACGCAGTCGACTCCGGAGACCATCAACCTGATCCCGGACGCCTATCTGGGCCAGCCGTACAACACAGTCCGCAGCCAGCTCGTCGGCATGGGGCTGACAGTCAAGGGCGACCCGGTCTTCAGCGACGCGGCGGAGGGAACGGTCACCAATATTGAGCCGTCCGGCCCCGTAAACCCCGGGGAAACCATCACGGTCACCTATTCCAAGGGACCGGAACCTGTTCAGGAGTCGTCAGTGCCCGCGATTGGCGTTGGCAGCACCGAGGCCCAGACGCAGAAGGCGATCGAAGCCGCCGGGCTCCGGTGGGTCAAGGGAGCGGACGTACCCGGCAGCACCGGACAAAAAGCCGGGACCTTCGTCAGTTCCGAGCCGGGCGCAGGACAAAAGGTGCCCGCCGGATCCGTGGTGACCTACCACCTCGCCGCTGAACCCGCGCCCACCCCGAGCACGTCGACGACGAACTAACGCGTACCGTGCCGAACTCACCCCGTCTCCCGTCGCACAGAGAGGACAGCCTCCCAGTGAATACCCAGCGCGTCCTCAACGGACGGTACGAACTCGGTGAGCTGATCGGCCGTGGCGGCATGGCGGACGTCCACCGCGGCGTTGACACCCGGCTGGGCCGGACCGTGGCCATCAAGTTGCTGCGGCCGGACCTTGCCCGTGATCCGCAGTTCCAGGCACGCTTCAAACGCGAGGCCCAGGCCGTGGCGGCGTTGAACCATCCTTCGATCGTCGCCATTTACGACACCGGGGACCATGCCGTGCCCGGCGGCCCCGAGGACACTGTCCGGGTGCCGTACATCGTGATGGAGTTCGTGTCCGGGAAGACCCTGAGGGACCTCATCCGCGCGAAGGAAGTCAGCATCGACCATGCCATCGACTTCACCCTGGGTGTGCTGTCCGCCCTCGAGTACAGCCACAGGGCCGGAATCGTGCACCGGGACATCAAGCCGGCCAACGTGATGTTCTGCGATAATTCGGACACCATCAAGGTGATGGATTTCGGGATTGCCCGGGCCATGGCCGACTCGTCCGCCACCATGACGCAGACACAGGCAGTGGTTGGTACGGCGCAGTATCTCTCCCCGGAGCAGGCACGCGGTGAAACCGTGGACGCCCGCAGCGATCTCTATTCCGCGGCGTGCCTGCTGTACGAGATGCTGACAGGGCGGCCTCCTTTCATCGGCGACAGTCCCGTTTCAGTGGCCTACCAGCACGTGCGCGAGATTCCGGAACCGGCCAGCAGCCTCAACCACGAAGTGTCAGATGCCCTGGACAGTGTCCTGGCCAAGGCCTTGCAGAAGAACCGTGCAGACCGTTTCCAGGATGCCGCCGCATTCCAGCGGGCACTCCGGGCAGCCCGCAATGGTGTCCCCTTGCCCGATGTGGCGGCGGGCGAGGCATCGACGGATCCCAACAACACCGTGCCAGCCAGCGAACGGACGGCCCACGCCGCGCCGTACTCGCTGACCGGGGCAAGCTTCCTTGACGATTCGCCAAGCGGCCGGCTCCGCCCCCTTCATGACACGCTAGGCGACGACCAGGCTATTCCCGCCCGGGTATATGAGCCTTCGGAATCCAACGATCTTCCCCTCGGCTTTCCGCCGGAACGGGAACGTACCCCGCGGCAGAAGTCCCGCCGTCGGACGTGGATTGCCACTTTGGTGATATTCACCCTCCTGGTGCTGGCTGGCGGTGGCCTCTGGCTCTACAACATGATGAACCAGCCGCCGCCTGCGGTGGCGAAGGTGGAGGTGCCGGCCGTATCCGCGCTCACGGAGTCGGAGGCGCTGCAGCGGCTCTACAATGCCAGGCTGAGCCCGCAGATCACCAGGCTGCCGCACGACACCATCACCAAGGGAACGGCGATCGGCACGGTGCCGGCCGCCGGCACGGCCATGGAGCCGGAATCGAAGATAACCTTGAACATCTCCGACGGTCCAAGCGCTGTCAAAATCCCGGATAACCTGCCCGGGCGGACGGAAGCAGCGGCCCGGGATGTCCTGCGCCAAATAGGCCTTGCCGGCGCCCCCGGGACCACCATGGCCAACAGCGCCACCGTTCCCGCCGGAATCGTGATCACCACCAAGCCGGCACCGGGCGAGACGGTCGCCGTCGGAACCGCCGTGGAAATCGTGGTGTCCACCGGCAAGGTGGCCATGCCCGAACTCCGGGGTCTGCCCCGGGCGGAGGCGGAGACGGCACTCAAGAACCTTGGCCTGGGGATCGACGTGAAGGAAGTGGAGAACTCCGAAGTTGAACCCGGCAAGGTGACAGAGCAGAGCGACGCCGTCAATGCCCTGGTTGAACAGGGGAAGACCATCAGCATTGTCGTTGCCAAGGCACCGGCTCCCAGCCCGAGTCCCACGCCGACCCCCACGCCGACGCCGACGCCGACTGAGACGGGCCGGAACCGGGGATAACGGGCGCGCCCCGGCACCTCTAAACGGGTGCCTGAAAAATGGGCGCCCGGCAGTTAGTGCTGGATCAGCGGGCTGAGTTTGGCGGCCCGCTCCGCTGCACCGGTCATGCCGAGGGATTCCAGCCAGTTGCCCAGCATCTGGTAACCGCCCTCCGTGAGGACCGACTCCGGGTGGAACTGCACACCGCAGAGCGGTGCCGTCCGGTGCTGCAGGCCCATGATCACGCCGTTTGCCGTCTGGGCTGTGATCTCGAGGATGTCCGGGATGGTTTCGCGGACAGCGGCCAGGGAGTGGTACCGCGTGGCGGTGACAGGGGAGGGAAGTCCGGCGAAGACGCTGGCTCCTTCATGCTCCACGAGGGATGTCTTGCCGTGCATCAGCTCGGGAGCGTGCGTCACAGTGGCTCCGTAGGCCTCAGCCAGTGCCTGGTGCCCCAGGCAGACTCCGAACATCGGCTTGTCGTGGCTGCCGCACCACTTGATCAGGTCAATGCAGACGCCGGCTTCCGCAGGGGTGCCGGGGCCCGGCGAGATGAGGACGCCGTCGCGCGCGTCCGCCATCTCGATTGCCTCAGCGAGGGTGACGTCGTCGTTCCGGACCACCGTCGTTTCGGCGCCGAGCTCCTGGAGGTAGCCCACCAGGGTGTAAACAAAGCTGTCGTAGTTGTCTACGACCAGGATCTTGGTGGTGCTCATTGTCGAGTTACTAAACCAATCGTTGAGTCGGTGACCTGGGTGAACTGTGACATCCAGGGGAAGAGGAACTGAACCATCAATACCAGCACTCCGGCCAGCAGCACCAGTGACGTGGCAATCCTGAACCACAGCGGCCCGGGCAGGTGGCGGAAAATCCATCCGTACATGGCGTCAGCCCTTCCCGAGTGCCTTGGCCACCTGGGCCGCGATTTCTGCCGGTGGTCCAGCCGAAGCGGGCTGCCAGTGGTCCAGCAGGGAGTATGCAATGATGCGTTCCTGCGAGCCGAAGCGCGGATTGCAGCTGGTCATGGTGAGGTAGGCCTCCGTGGGCCGGGCGGCGGGCTGGGTGGGCACGGGGAGCAGCACATCCGTGGCCGACGGAAGCACGATCTGGTTGTTCCGGAAGACGTACACATAGAACCCGTCCCTGGTCTGTACGTAGATTTTGTCGCCGGGAACCAGGGTATGGATGTTGTCCAGGACCGCTCCATGGGTCTGGCGGTGGCCGGCCACGGCGAAGTTGCCGGTGGCCCCGGGCATCGCCGTGTCGTTGTAGTGGCCCAGGCCCAGCGTATCCAGGACGTCCGTGGAGGTTCCCTGCACGATGGGCCGGGTATAGTCCGCGCCAAAACGGGGGATGTACA
Source organism: Arthrobacter sp. SPG23 (assembly GCF_000876655.1). Classification (GTDB taxonomy): domain Bacteria; phylum Actinomycetota; class Actinomycetes; order Actinomycetales; family Micrococcaceae; genus Arthrobacter. The sequence continues at coordinate 124,980 of NZ_JYCN01000013.1, read as the reverse complement.
TGATGCCGATGGTCTGGCCGTGTCCGGGCGCTTCGGCGACCTTGGGCGGACCGTAGTCGGCTGGCGCGGATGTCGAGGGGCCCGGCGCATCGGATGGCGCGGGAGCCGGGGACCCGCCCAGTTCCTGGGCGAAATTCCGGATGGTCTCGCTCTGCTTCGCATCGGACTCCACGTTGGTCCACCAAAGCTGCCACGCAACGAACAGGAGCAGGATGACACCCACCGTGATCAGCAGCTCGCCAACGATCTGGACGAGTTTGCGGAGAATCCCGACGCCGCGTGCCGGCACGGCAGCGGTGGTCTCCTTCTCCAGCAACACCACGTGGTCTCCTCAATTGGCGGCCTGGGCTGGCGCCGGTGTGTTCTGAACTACAGCTAGAATTGGCTGCTAGTAAGACTTCAGACCTGACCAGGGCGCCAACCCCGCCGGCATGTTCCTTCCTGCAGGATATCAAGCCGGAGGCTCCGCCCTGATTCAGCCCGACCAGGAGGACCTGTGCCCGAGTCAAAGCCACGAAAGAAGACCGCCGCCGCGGAAAAGCCGGCTTCAGCATCACAGGCCTACAAGCCCAACGCCGTCTGGTTTAAGCCCGTCATGTTCGGCCTGATGATCATCGGACTGCTGTGGATCATCACCTTCTACATCAGCGAAGGCGCCCTCCCGGTCAGGGACTGGGGATCCTGGAACATCGTGGCCGGCTTCGGCATTGCCATTGCCGGCTTCCTGATGACCACCCGCTGGCGTTCCTAGCCACAGACTTCCCGCGCCCGGCATCCGCCCGGCCAACTCCTCCGCTACACAAAAAAGTCGGACCGGCACGCTGTGCCGGTCCGACTTTTTTGTTGCTGGGGTATTGCCGGCAGTTACTTCCTACTGGCCGGGGTTGACCACATGGATTGCCAGGTCAGTACCGGCGTCGGAGGTTAGGGAAATCTCCACGCCGTGACCTGCAACCTTCACGCTTCCGTACGGGTTGTCGGCGCTGTAGTAGGCCAGCGGATCACTGTCCTTGAAGACACCGATCGGGGCGCTGCTCGGGGCGCAGGCGTCGAGCGAACTGATGGACGGACTGCGCTTCGTGCCGGACTGGACTTCCTTCCCGATGCACAGCGCGTCGGTGGCCTCCAACCCGAAGGTCGCGTCGAAGGGCTGGCGGGTGTTGCCGGGCATCGTGCCATCAGACCACTTCAGCGGTGCGGGCCGGGCATCCACGGGCAGTGCCGATCCGCCGCCGGGGTGTGCCGACACGTTGTTGTCCGCGTAGGAATCGTCGATGTACCAGACCAGCATTCCGTTCTGGTACTTGAAGAAGTCCACCCAGTTCGGTGCCGTGATGGCCTTGGTGAAGGCATACGGTCCTTCCGCTAGCGTGGCGTCAAAGCCACATATTCACGGTTCTCCACGAGGTAGTACTGCTCAGTGGTCCGGGTCACGGAACCGCTGCTCAGCTGCCACGGCTCTTCAGCAATCCACTGTCCTGCGCCGGATTCGAAGTCGTCGCTCGCGATGACAGTCTTTCCGGCCGAAATCTTGACATCGTCAATGAAGGCGCCGGGGTTGTGGACACCGCCGTCGGTCTGGTACCTGAAGCGGAACAGCGATTCCAGGCCGGCTGCGTCGTAGGAGTAACGCACCTGTCCCCAAGCCGCGGATCCGCTGAGTGCACGCCCTGCGGACTTCCAGGTCTTGCCGCCGTCGGTGGAATACTCGCCGTAGAGGTAGTCGTAGTTCGCTTCGATGTCGTACCAGGCATTCGCCGTGACGGTCACCCGCGACTGTGGCGGGACGGTGCGGGTCAGGGACTTGTTGAGGTTGTCCGCGCTGCCTGTCCACCACGCGTGGCTCCCTGAGGCGGGAGTTGTGTAGTTGGTGGTGGTGGTCTTATCCGGCAGGTTGACCCGGACAGCCTGGTCCTTCCCCTCAGCCTGGAGCTGGGACGGGTTGAGGACAAAGTCTCCGCTAGCCCCCGCCGTCACTGTGCTGAAATCGAGCCAGCCGAGGAAGAGCTTCTCTTCGGGCCCCATCAGACCCGGGGTGGTGCCGATCCCTTCGTTGGCGGAAGATCCATGGCCCAGCCAGGAGCCTGCGCTCATGAGGGTCCAGAACGCAGTGCTGTTGGTTGCGGCTCCCGAGGTGTCATAGAAGTCCGGCAGTCCAAGGTCGTGGCCGAATTCGTGGGCGAAGACGCCGACTCCGCCGTTTTCGGGTTCTGTCGTGTAATCGCCCAGCCAGTATTTGGAGGACCCGATCCGGGTTCCACCGGAGAGGTTGCCTTCCGGGCCGGCGGAGCCGAACTGGTTGCCAAAGGCATACCAGCGGTGGGACCAGATGGCGTCTTCGCCGAGGGTGCCACCTCCGGCTTCCTCGCCCTCGCCTGCGTGGACTGCCTGGAAGTGGTCGATGTAGCCGTCTGGTTCGTTGAAGTTGCCGTTGTTGTTGTAGTCGTAGCGGTCCCACACATCGAACTGCGCGAGGTACGCGTCGATGTCAGCCGGTGACTTGCCGGCCGCCACCTGGGAATCCCACCATGCGTTGCCGGAGTCCCGGACAAAGGCCCAGGCACCGCCGGTGTCCTCCGTGGCGTTGTCGCCATAGAAGGAGCCGTTATTGGGCACCTTGACCCAGTCCGTCACGGTGTTTGTTACCGAATACGCGTTATTGGAAACGGCCTCGTAGTACCCCTTCATGGATTCGCCGCTGCCATTGAAGAGTTCTTCGTAGTAGGCAGGGCTGAAATCCTTGGTCCACAGCGTGGTGTTGTCCACCGCCCGGTCCGGTTGCGCGATCGTGTTGTGTACCGGCCCGGGCGTCGTTCCGAACCGGCCCGATCCCTGGTCGCCGAACTCAGCCAGGATGGTGAAGATCTTGTCCTGCTTAGCGGTTTCCACCTCGGCGAATTTGTCCGGCGCCAGCTGGACCACGCCGTCCTGGCTGGCTTTCGCCTGCCCCTTGGCCACCTTTTCTATGGCTGCGTTGCGCCGATCCACGAGTTCCTTCGTCCGCGGTCCCGGACGGTTGTCCTGCCGGACTGTCGCGGCGGCCCCGGTTGACCCGTCGTCGGCAGGTGGCGCGGCTACGGCCGGGGCCTGGATGCTGAGCATCCCGAGAACGACCCCCGCCACGCCGGCCACGGCAATTTTGGTTTTCCTCACACGTACCTCCCAGTAATTTGTGATCAGAGCCACAGCATAATGTGAGAGTGAGCGTTCGACTATGAATTTCGCGATCACCACATCATGTCCTGCGCCGGCCGCTCAATATGCTGGACGTGGCAGCACCGTGCAGGAATAGCTAAGGAAACCAGATGATCCCGGACGAAAGCCGCACCATCATCGGGAGCGACGGCCTGGCCCGTCCGCCGTGGGCCGCGGCGGACCCGCTGCTCCAGCAGTATTACGACACCGAATGGGGCATGCCCGTCCGTGACGAACAGGGCCTGTTCGAACGCATCAGCCTGGAGGCTTTTCAGGCCGGACTCTCCTGGGCCACCATCCTGCGGAAAAGGCCAGCCTTCCGGTCGGCGTTCCACGACTTCCAGCCCGACACGGTGGCGGCGTTCACCGAAGTCGACGTCGAACGCCTGATGCTCGATGCCGGCATTGTCCGGAACCGCTTGAAGATCAGGGCGGCCATCACCAATGCCCAGGCCACCATCGCCCTCCGGGGCGAGGGCGGGCTGGTGGACTTCGTGTGGGGCTTCCAGCCGGCGGTGACGCCCAGTCCGCAGAGCCACGCAGAGATCGCCACAACCTCACCGGAATCCATTGCCCTCTCCAAGGCATTGCGCGCCAAAGGCTTCGCGTTTGTGGGACCCACCACGATGCACGCGCTCATGGAAGCGATCGGCATTATTGACACGCACCTCGTGGACAGCCATCGACGGGGCTCCTCCGGCGTGTGGACGGACCGGGCCTGAGTTATCCCGTCCCTGTGGGGAAACTTATCCCCATTGTTGATAAGTCAGACATCGGCGAGGGGCAGTTCTGCCAGCCATGGCCCGATCTGAGCCGCGCAGGGGTTGAATCACAGTCCCGTAAGTTATTAACACTGTGGATTGACTGTGGATAACCCGCTTGCCGGACCGGAATCGGACGAAAATCCCGACACCACCACGGGAGCTGTCCCCGTGGCGGGACCAAAATCTCACACATGGGACTTGCAGGTGGCGACGGTGGACTTATCCACTTAAGAACAACGCTATCCCCAGAAGTTATCCACAGGTGGGGATAAAGCGGGGGATAATTCGACCTTTGGGCCGGGCCGAGGCTCCAACCCGCCAAATTCTTGGGTGAAATGTCCGCGTCGCAAGTTATTAACACTGTGCATAACCTGTTGATCGAGTCCCGTTCCCAGGATGGACCAGGCATCGGACGGGGTTTTTCGAACCCGAACGTGGGTGGTGGATCGTGTGTGTTCCCCCTCCCCGGCCGTCGTTCACGCGGACTTCGGTCCGACGCGGTGGTAGCGGCAGGCGCCCTGCCTCCGGTTCTCCCTGCCGAGTTGTCCACTTAACCACAGCCTGCAGGAACATCTTTATCCACAAATGTGGACAACGGTGCGGCGTGCTGTCGATAATCGCCAGCTGGCAGGGGCTGCGTGGGGGAGTCGTGGTGAACTACAGGCGTGTAAGTTACCAACAATGTGGATAACTGCTGTGGAAAACTTCACGGATGTCCGGTTCGAGCGAGCCGAGCAGCCGCTGCTAGCGCGGCCACAGGGCAGGTTGACGGCAGCACGAAGTCCGGCTGCGGGGGTACTGGGGCAGCGCGGGAGGACGGCATTGGGCCTGGAGCGCCGTGGCATGGGCGTGCCCACGCGCGGCTGCAGATTGTGCGCATGCAGATTGTGCGCGTACAGACTGTGCACGCTAAGGCGGGGGTGTTTAGGCGCTGGCCATTCGCACCGCGGTGGCGCCGATGAGCAGGCCGAGCACCAGCACAAGGCCGGCCGCTTGCCACAGCCACCGCCGGGGACCGCGGGGGGCGTAGGCGATTGCCGCGGCGCAGGCAGCACCGGTCACCAGGCCGCCAAGGTGTGCCTGCCAGGCGATCTGGGGGACGACGAAGCCGATCACGCCGTTGATGGCGATCAGCACCCACAACTGCTTCGTATCACCGCCGCGGTGCCGCTGGACCACCAGCATGGCGCCGAACAGCCCGAAGATGGCACCGGAGGCACCCACTACCCCGGAAGGGGGGAGGGCCGGGGTGAGGAGGGCATAGCCTACGGATCCGCCGATTGCGGATATCAGGTAGAGGGCCAGGAAGCGGATGCGCCCGAGAAGGGGTTCCAGCGCCTGGCCGAACATCCACAGCATGTACATGTTCAACACGATGTGGAGGATGAAGCCTTGAGAGTGAAGGAAGGCCGAAGTCAGCATGCGCCAGGGTTCGAAGACCCCGTATTCGGGAGTGGCATAGACCGTGGCGAAGGCGAAGTTCTGGTAGATCCCGTCATTGGGAACTATCCACTGCAGCACATAGACGAGCGCACAGGCCGCGATGATTCCGAACGTCACCAGCGGGCGGCCGCCGACGGCGGTTCCGCCGTAGACCGTCTTTGCTGCCGGCGTCGTCCGTTTTGTCTCGTTGACGCAATCAATGCATTGGAATCCGACGGCGGCCGCCCGCTGGCATTCCGGGCATGCCGGGCGCCCGCAGCGCTGGCACCGGACATAGGAAGGCCTGTCCGGGTGCCGGGGGCACACCGGAATCTGCGCGGACGGCTCAGCCGCCGGAATTCCGTAGCTCATGAGGGGTTAAAGCTGCTCGACGTCGATGCTGTTAATAACGACGTCCTCGACCGGGCGGTCGCCCATGCCCGTACGGACACCTTCGATGGCGTCGACGACCTTCTTGGATTCCTCATCGGCAACTTCACCGAAGATGCTGTGCTTGCCCTGGAGCCAGTCGGTGGGGATCGTGGTGATGAAGAACTGTGAGCCGTTGGTGCCCTTGCCCATCTGGATGCCGGCGTTGGCCATGGCCAGCTTGTACGGCTGGTTGAAGGTCAGCTCGGGGTGGATTTCGTCGTCGAACTTGTAGCCCGGTCCGCCCACGCCACGGCCCAGGGGATCTCCGGCCTGGATCATGAAGTCCTTGATGATGCGGTGGAAGATGGTGCCGTTGTACAGGGGGGTTCCGGTCTTGTCTTCACCGGTTTCCGGGTGGGTCCAGGCCTGCTCGCCGGTGGCCAGTCCAATGAAGTTCTTGACCGTCTTGGGCGCATGGTTGCCGAAGAGGTTAACGACGATGTCGCCGAGGCTGGTGTGGATGGTTGCTTTTGCGGTTGCGATGGCAGTCATAGGCCCATTGTTCCACGTCGTGCTATTGCGGCATCAGGCCTGCCGGGCAGTTCCGCGCTAGGTGAAATCGGCCCGAAATGGCTTTGAAGAATAGCCGGTGGGAGCCAATCCACGTAGGCTAACAACAGAACCGTCACATTAATCGGGAGGTAGTTGTGAAGAAATCGGATCGTATTGCCCGTGACCTGGAGCAGTCAGTCAGCAGCGCGGTAGAGAACGCCAAGGATTGGGCAGCCCCCCGCGTAGAAGCAGCCGTGGACTGGGCGGTTCCCCGCCTGCAGCACGGCATTGACACAGCATCCCCGAAGATCCAGGAGGGGCTCAAATCGGCAGCCCACAACCTGGCCGACGGCGTTGCCACCGTGACGCCGCGCATCCAGGACGGGCTCGCGCACCTCGCGCCCAAGATCCATGACGCTGTGGACAGCGCCACGCCCCGCCTCCACGAAGCACTGGACAAGGCCACCCCGGTCATCTCCCAGGCCCGTGACCGTGTGGTGGTGGAGTACCTGCCCCGGCTCTCGGACCAGATCGGCCACGCCTCTGAGGCAGTGCACCGTACCCTCGAAAGCGCACCGGCCCACGTGGACGCCGTCGCCCAGAGGCTTGCGGACTCCGGCGTTGTGCATTCCATCCAGGATCAGGCCCAGGCCGCAGGCCACCAGCTCAAGGCTGCAGCCGCGGAGGCCACCCGGGTTGTCACCGGTGAAGTTGCAAAGCCGCAGAAGCCGAAGCACCGCGGACTGCTGATTTTCGGCGTCATCGCCGCAGCCGTCGCCGCCGGAGTGGCAGCATGGAAGGCCTCCAAGCCGGTTGAGGACCCTTGGAAGACCCCCGCCCCGGTAACCCCCGCACCCGTTCCGGCCACAACCGTCAATGACGTCACTGCACCGTCCGTTAGTGGCCTTGACGCAACGGCAACCGCCGGCGAAAAGGCCGTTGATGCAGCGGACGCTGCTGCCGACGCGTCCGACGACGCCGCGGCGAAGGCCGCGGACGCCGCCGAAGATGCCAAGGACGAGGCCGCCAAGGTTGCCACGGATGCCAAAACTGCCGTGAAGAACATTGCGTCGAGCATGAACAACGGTTCCACCAAGGCAACCGAAAACTAGAACTCCGCCGTCACGAGACGGCACCACACACCAGAGGAGTCCCGCACATTTGAGTGCGGGGCTCCTCTGCTGTTTCTCCGACCTTCACCCGCCGTCCCGGTCCGCAGCACACAAGGGTGCTAAATTTGTGGTGATGTCACCCGATAGATCCGCCGAGGATGCCTCGCACGACGCTGCGCTTATGCCGGGCGTATCCATCGTCATCCCGGCATACAACGAGGCCAGCGTTATCAGGCAGTGCCTTATTGCGGCCATCTACCAATCGGTGCCGGCAGCAGAGATCATTGTTGTGGACAACATGTCCAAGGACCGCACGGCAGACATAGTGCGCCAGATGCAACAGGAATACCCTGAAAGTCCCATCGTCCTGCTGAGCCAGGACCGGGACCAGGGGCTCATCCCCACCCGGAATTTCGGCCTTAACCACGCCACCGGCGAGGTGCTGGGCCGGATCGACGCGGACTCCGTGGTGGAACCTGACTGGGTGGAACAGGTCCAGAAAGCCTTCCTCGACCCGGCTGTCCAGGCTGCCACCGGACCGGTTGTCTACTACGACATGCCGATGCGCCGCTTCGGCCTCAAAGCTGACGACAAAATGCGCCAGCTGATGCTCAAACTGGCCAAGCACCAGTACCACTTCCTCTTCGGCTCCAATATGGCGCTGCGCCGCTCAGCCTGGGAAACCATCCGGGACGAAACGTGCCGGGATGAAAAAGACGAGATGCACGAGGACATCGACCTGTCCCTGCACTTGGCCGACCATGACCTGCGCGTGCAGTACTGGCCCCAGATGGTCTCCGGCATGTCAGCCCGCCGCCTCGAGGACTCGCCGCGCGATTACAGGTACTACGTGACCAGGTTCGACCGGACGTACAAGGCTCACAACGTCAAGAAGATGGCCCTTAAGGCACCCATGGTGGTGTTCTTCTCCGTGTACTTCCCGGCCAAGCTCCTGCGCGCCATCCACACCGTGAACTCCGCACAGCCCGTGCGCCGCGGCGGCCAGTAGCTCCAAGCCCGGCTGACAGCCCGGCATCGGAACCGGGGCCGGCCGGGTTCAGTCCGTTCCCAACTCCGCCAGGCGGATCTCGCCGGGCCGTGGGGGCCTTTTGCGCCGCTGGCCGGCCACCACGACGGCGAGACCCACCAGAATGAGCGCCAGCCCGGCGTAGGTGCCTCCCGGCAAGGTCTCAGCCAGGAACACGGCGGCCAGCAGTGCGGCCCCGGGAATCTCCAGCAGAATGATCATCGATACGAGCAGCGGGCTCATGGTGGCCAGCAAATGGTTGAAGGCCGTGTGCCCCACCAGTTGGGCGCAGACGGTAATGGCCACGATCCCCACCCAGCCGGCGGCGTCGAAGCCCAGCAGCGGCTGCCCGGAGACGAGCGCAAGCAGGGCCACCAGCGCCGCGCACATGCCGTAGCACAGGGTCGTGTAGGTCCCCGTTCCCATGGTTTCGCGTGCCTTGCCCCCTGCCAGCGTGTAGAGGCCCGCCAGGGCACCTCCTGCCACCGCCAGCACATCTCCGAGCAAGGCATCGGGCGAGGTGCCCATGTCGAACCCCGTGATGGCGACAACGCCTCCGAACGCCATCCCCAGACCCGCCAGGACCTGCCAGCGGTGCCGCACGCCCCGGAAGAGCTGGAAGATGGCGATCCAGCCGGACTGAAGGCAGACCAGCGCCGTGGCGGCAGCAACGGAGGTGAGCTGGAGCGAGGTGATGAAGCAGGCGAAGTGCAGCGCCAGTGCTACGGCAGCCAGAACGGACCAGCGGAACTCGCGGGGTGTGACTTTGCTGAACTGCCGGGGATTGGCCACCAGAACCGGAGTGGCCATAACGGCGGCTCCGATGGCGTTACGCCAGAACGCGATAGCCAGTGCGCTGACTGTCGTGGCGCCAAGAGTGGCCGCAATGAGGGGACCCGAGGAAGCCACGCCGAGCACACCCAAAGCGGCTATAAAGAAGTTCACCGTTCCAACAGTAGTGGTGCCTCTGTGGTCCCGGCGCACTCCTTCCGCGGGCGGGCAACGCGGCGCAATTCGGGGCGAAGAGATGGAGTACGGCCCCGGCGACTTCGGCATCATTCCGCCCGGACATGACGCCTGGGTGGTCGGCGACGAGCCATACGTCGTCATCGACTGGCAAGGCATGGACGACTACGCGAAGCGCAAGGACTGAAGGCAAAGCAAAAGGCCCCGGACTGCGTTTCCGCATTCCGGGGCCTTCCTTATGGTGGAGGCACGGGGACTCGAACCCCGAACCCCCTGCTTGCAAAGCAGGTGCGCTACCAATTGCGCCATGCCCCCATAAGAAGCAACCCGTCAATCATACCCTAGTTCCGGAAGCCTTCTGACCAGCTTCCAGACCGGGGACCTGCGCTACTCGACTGTGTCAGTCGACTCGCTCCAGACCGTTTTCCGGGCTTCGGATTCCTGCACCTTCTTGACGAGCAAGGCGCCTGCGATAGCCACTGCAACAACCAGCAACTTCTTCACATGCACCCCGTTCCGGTTCGGTTTCATCCGAACCATTTCCAAAACCTGTGCAGGTTCCGTGGGCGTACCAGGACTTGAACCTGGGACCTCTTCGTTATCAGCGAAGCGCTCTAACCGCCTGAGCTATACGCCCCGATGCCTCATCGGGCCGAGATATGACTTTACAGCACATCCCGGCCCGATCTCAAATCGAGGCATTTCGCGGGTGAAATTCCGGCGAAATTCCGCGGACTAGTCGTCCGTGAGGGTCACGCCGATACCCCCGACAAGGGTGGCGGAAATGTTGTACAGCACCGCCGAAAGCATGGACAGGGCAGTCAGCAGTACAACGTTCACCACGGCGATGATGACCGCGAACGAGGCCACCTGGCCCAGCGACGCGACCTTCTTCAGTTCGAACCCGCCGCCTTCGGAACCGGCAAGGGTTCCGAGCAGGCTGTCCACCTGGTCGAAGATGCCGGTCAGGTCCAGGACGGTCCAAAGAACGATTGCCGCAACGACTGTGACGATGCCGAGGGCAACGGACAGCAGGAAGGCCATCTTCAGCACGGACCAGGGGTCCACCTTGCTGACGAGGAGCCGGGCACGGCGTACCTTCGCCTTAGGAGCCGGCTTGACCAGGCCGGGGGCACCCTGGGCACTGCCTTGGCCGGGACGCTGGGCGGGAACCCCGGGACGCTGGCCCTGGGGCGCCTGGCCGGGGCGCTGGCCCTGCGCCGGGCGCTGGCCGGGAACCACCGGACGCTGGGCCGGGGCACCCGGCGTCGACGGCCGCTGCTGGGGACGTACGGGGGCGTTCACGCGCGGAGCGGACGCCGGCTGCCTGATCCCGCCGGGAGTGTTGCTGTTCGGCTTGGGATATGAGTCGGAATTACTCACTCGTTACCTCCGGTATTTTCTTCGTCCAGCTCAGCGTCGTCCGATGACTCGTCGGATTCCACGGCCGGTGCTGAATCTGCCTCTGCGGACCCGTCATGGGACCCGGCACCTTCAGCCAACGTTACGTCATCCCCGGCCGCAGCCGGGCTTTCAGCCGGGTTTTCCGGGTCGATGGCTTCGGCCTCCTCAGCCTCAAGGCCGCGTTCGCTGTTCCGGGCCACCTCGATGATGCGGTCGTTCTTGTCCGGCTTGGCGAAGATGACGCCCATGGTGTCGCGGCCCTTGGCGGGCACCCCGGCCACCGAGGACCGGACCACCTTGCCGCCTTCCATGACCACCAGGACTTCATCCTCTTCCTGGACAATGAGGGCGCCTACGAGATGGCCCCGCTCTTCCTGGTATTTACCAACCTTGATGCCCAGGCCGCCGCGGCCCTGGAGGCGGTATTCTTCCACCGCGGTCCGCTTGGCGTAGCCGCCCTCGGTGACGATGAAGACGAAGGAGCCGTCCTTGACGACGTCGGCCGCCAGCAGTTCATCGTCCTCGCGGAACTTCATGCCGGTCACACCGGAGGTGGCACGCCCCATGGGGCGCAGCGCATCGTCGGTGGCCGTGAAGCGGATGGACTGGCCCATCCGTGAGACCAGCATCAGGTCGTCGGTTTCCGAGACAAGCTGGGCGGAAACCAGTTCGTCGCCGTCGCGCAGGTTGATGGCGATGACGCCGGCCGAGCGGTTGGTGTCGTAGTCCTCCAGGCGGGTCTTCTTGACCAGGCCGCGCTTGGTGGCCAGCACCAGGTACGGGGCGTGCTGGTAGTCGCGGAGGTCCAGCACCTGGGCAATGTGCTCGTCCGGCTGGAAGGCCAGCAGGTTGGCGACGTGCTGGCCCTTCGCATCGCGTCCCGCTTCCACGAGTTCGTAGGCCTTGGCACGGTAGACGCGTCCCAGGTTGGTGAAGAACAGCAGCCAGTGGTGGGTGGTGGTCACAAAGAAGTGCTCCACCACGTCATCCCCGCGCAGCTGGGCACCCTTGATGCCCTTGCCGCCCCGCTGCTGTGAGCGGTAGTTGTCGCTGCGCGTGCGCTTCACATAGCCGCCACGCGTGATGGTGACCACCATTTCCTCTTCGGGAATGAGGTCCTCCATGGACATGTCACCGTCGAAGCCCATCAGGATCTTCGTGCGGCGGTCATCCCCGTGCTTTGCGACAATTTCCGACAGCTCGGTGCTGATGATCTCGCGCTGGCGCTCCTCCGAGGCAAGGATCGAGTTGTACTCCGCGATCAGGGCCTCGAGTTCAGCGTGGCGGTCCTGGATCTTCTGGCGTTCCAGGGCTGCAAGGCGCCGCAGCTGCATGTCCAGGATGGCGCGGGCCTGCAGTTCGTCGATGTCCAGCAGCTGCATCAGGCCGTCGCGGGCAGCCTCGGTGGTGTTGGACGCGCGGATGAGGGCAATGACCTCGTCCAACATGTCCAGTGCCTTGAGGAGGGCGCGCAGGATGTGCGCCTCTTCTTCAGCCTTGCGCAGGCGGTACCGGGTCCGGCGTGCGATGACGTCCATCTGGTGGGTCACCCAGTGGCGGATGAAGGCATCCAGGCTGAGCGTCCGCGGAACACCGTCAACAATCGCCAGCATGTTGGCCGCGAAGTTGTCCTGCAGCTGGGTGTGCTTGTAGAGGTTGTTCAGCACCACCTTCGCCACGGCGTCGCGCTTGAGCACGATGACCAGGCGCTGGCCGGTGCGGCCGGAGGTCTCATCCCGAAGGTCGGCGATGCCGGAGATCTTCCCGTCCTTGACCAGTTCGGCGATCTTGATGGCCAGGTTGTCCGGGTTTGCCTGGTACGGCAGTTCGGTGACCACAAGGCAGGTGCGGCCCTGGAGCTCTTCGACGTTCACCACGGCACGCATGGTGATGGAGCCGCGTCCGGTCCGGTAGGCGTCTTCGATGCCCTTGTGGCCCAGGATGGTGGCGCCGGTCGGGAAGTCCGGGCCCTTAATGCGCAGCAACAGTTCTTCCAGCAGCTCTTCGCGGCTGGCGGTCGGATTGGCCAGGTACCACTGGACACCGTCGGCAACCTCGCGGAGGTTGTGCGGCGGAATGTTGGTGGCCATGCCGACGGCGATGCCCGAGGAGCCGTTGACCAGCAGGTTCGGGAAACGCGCCGGCAGGATGGTGGGTTCCTGGTTCTTGCCGTCATAGTTGTCCTGGAAATCGACGGTTTCCTCGTCGATGTCGCGGACCATTTCCATGGCAAGCGGGGCCATTTTCGTTTCGGTGTACCGCGGTGCTGCTGCACCGTCGTTGCCGGGCGAACCGAAGTTACCCTGCCCCAGGGCCAGCGGGTAGCGCATGGTCCAGTCCTGGATCAGGCGCACCAGGGCATCGTAGATGGCCGTGTCGCCGTGCGGGTGGTACTGGCCCATGACCTCGCCCACCACACGGGCGCACTTGTTGAAGGAGCGGTCCGGGCGGTAGCCGCCGTCGAACATGGCGTAGAGAACGCGGCGGTGGACGGGCTTGAGGCCGTCGCGGACGTCCGGCAACGCGCGGCCGACAATGACGGCCATGGCGTAGTCGAGGTAGGAGCGCTGCATTTCCGTCTGCAGGTCCACCTGTTCCACGCGGTCGACCAGCACGTCGCCCTCCAGAACGGGCTCGACGGGGCCGGCGGAATCCGCGGGAACCTCGGGTGTTTCGTCACTCATAGTCTATATTTTCCGTTTCAGGTATATGTCGATTCAAGAATACTTACGGGCCGGCTAGAGGCTCGTTAGATATCCAGGAACCTGACATCCTTGGCGTTTTGCTGAATGAAGTTTCGGCGTGATTCAACGTCCTCGCCCATCAGCACGGTGAAGATCTGGTCGGCCGCCAGGGCGTCGTCCATGGTGACCTGCAGCAGTGTCCGGTGGTCCGGATCCATGGTGGTGTCCCACAGTTCCGTGTAGTCCATCTCGCCAAGGCCCTTGTACCGCTGGATGCCGTTGTCCTTCGGAATGCGGCGTCCTGCGGCCTGGCCGGCCACAAGACGCGCGTCGCGTTCGCGGTCGCTGTAGACGTAATCGTGCGGAGCGTTGGACCATTTGATCCGGTACAGCGGCGGCTGGGCCAGGTATACATAACCGTTTTCAATCAGCGGGCGCATGTAGCGGAACAGCAGGGTCATCAGCAGCGTGGTGATGTGCTGGCCGTCCACGTCGGCATCGGCCATGAGCACGATCTTGTGGTAGCGCAGCTTGGCGAGGTCGAAGTCCTCGCCGATGCCCGTACCGAACGCGGTGATCATGGACTGGACCTCGTTGTTGCCCAGGGCCTTGTCCAGCCGCGCCCGCTCAACGTTCAGGATCTTGCCGCGCAGCGGAAGGATGGCCTGCGTTTCCGGATTGCGGCCCCGCTTGGCCGAACCACCGGCGGAGTCACCCTCCACGATGTAGACCTCGCACTTTTCCGGGTCCTTGGAGGAGCAGTCTGACAGCTTGCCCGGCATGCCGAAGGACTCCAGCGGGCTCTTGCGGCGTGCGTTATCGCGGGCCTTACGGGCCGCCATGCGGGCCTGCGCTGCGGAAATCGCTTTGCGGATAACGTCGCGGGCCGGGCCGGGATTGCGCTCCAGCCAGTCGCCCAGGCCATCGGTGACTACGCGCTGGACGAAGCCCTTAACCTCGGAGTTGCCCAGTTTGGTCTTGGTCTGGCCTTCGAACTGCGGCTCGGCCAGCTTCACGGAAATGACGGCGGTGAGGCCTTCACGGATGTCATCACCCGTGAGGTTGTCGTCTTTTTCCTTGATGATGTTCTTCTCGCGCGCATAGCGGTTGATGAGCGACGTCATGGCGGCGCGGAAGCCCTCTTCGTGGGTGCCACCCTCGTGCGTATTGATGGTGTTGGCGTAGGTGTGGACGCTCTCGGAGTACGCGTTGGTCCACTGCATCGCCATTTCCAGGGCGATCTTCCGGTCCTTGTCCTCGGTTTCGAAGGCGATGACGTCCTCGTGGACCACGTCAACCTTCTTGCCGGAGTTCAAGTGCTTCACGTAGTCAAGCAGGCCGTCGTCGTACTGGTACACCACGGTCCGGTATTCGGCGGCGACTTCACCTTCGGTGGGAACGGCGTCCAGGTCCAGGTCGCCGTCCTCGGGCGATTCCTGTGGAACACTGCGCTCATCGGTCAGCGTGATGCGCAGGCCCTTGTTGAGGAAGGCCATCTGCTGGAAGCGGGCGCGCAGCGTCTCGAAGTCGAATTCCGTGCTCTCGAAAATGCTGGCATCAGGATAGAACGTTTGCGTTGTGCCCGTCTGGTCCGTCTCTTCACCCTTGACCAGGCTGCCCTGGGGCTTGCCGCCGTCGGCGAAGGACATCCGCCAGACGTGGCCCTGGCGCCGCACTTCGGTGTCCACGCGGCTGGAAAGCGCGTTGACTACGGAAATGCCCACGCCGTGGAGGCCGCCGGAGACGGCATACCCGCCACCGCCGAACTTTCCACCGGCGTGCAGGATGGTCATGACAACCTCAACGGTGGGCTTGTGCTCGGTGGGGTGCATGTCCACCGGGATGCCGCGGCCATCGTCAACTACTTTGACGCCGCCGTCCGCCTGCAGAACAACCTCAATGTGGGTGCAATACCCGGCGAGGGCTTCATCTACGGAGTTGTCCACCACTTCGTACACAAGGTGGTGGAGTCCGCGGGGTCCGGTGGAACCGATGTACATGCCGGGACGTTTCCGAACAGCTTCAAGTCCTTCAAGGACGGTGATGTCGCTCGCACCGTATCCCTTGCGTTCGGCTGCCTCCGCCGGCGCATCGGGTGTACGGGCATCCTCAGCTGCGGGTTCCACTGCCGGGATATCTGCATTGTCGTTAGCCACAGGCGCTTTCGACTCCTCTGTATTCGTATGGCCGGCCGTCACCGTCTCCGATAGAAGAGGCTCCTGCCAACAGGCACGTCACTGATAACGCCGCTTACTTCGTTGGCTGGCGGAACCGTGCCCCGGCTGCAGGAAAAGCGCCGGAAAACGGACTCAGTCAACGTTTCACCGGCGCCCAGTTATCTATCACGATTCTACCGTGCTGGAGAGCGTAATCCCGCATTCCAGGCCCGTAAACGCGCGGGAATATGCTGCTGGCAGGCCATTGGCCGCGCCTGCAAGGCTCCAGGGGTCCGGTCTCTGGGTTCCTATACGGCCAAGGGGCGTTAGAGCGCCCTACACGCCGTTTGGCCATTTTTCAAGAGTCCGGCCCGGCGACGGCCGGGATCGCACCGGCCGTCAGGATCCGCGGCGTTATCCGTACGTGTCCCGCGGGCCGCGGCCGTTGACTGTCCGCCCGCCCTTCCGCCAACTCGGGGCCGCCGGTCCGAGGACCTGGATCTTGGTGACTACGCCCTCGCCCAGTTCGGTCCGGAACTTCTCCAGGAGGCTGAAGCTGAGCAGGCGCAGCTGGGTGGCCCACGCCGTGGAATCGCAGCGCACATGGAGCGTGGTGTCGGTGAAGCTCTCCGGGGTGCAGTGCGCCGAAATTTCCGGACCCACCAGGGTTCCCCACTCCGCCATGACGGAACCGACCGCAACCGGTGACGTCCAGCCCCGTTCGGCCACCAGCCGCCCCACCACTTTGCCCAGGCCCAGCGGGTCCCGGCCCGTGCCGTGGAACTGGGTGAAACCCCGGGTTCCGGCGCCGCTGCGCCCCGGCTTCTTGGCTGCGCCGCCGGGAAGCGGAGCCTTGCGGCGGATTTCGCCGCGGGCGGCGGCCGCCTCGCGCATCCGGTTGAGCGCCGCCTGGGCAGCGTCGATGTCGTCGGGGTCGCGGCCCGGCTGCAGGCCACCAGCGTCTTTATTCATCGGGATTCCGACTCATCGATTCCTCCGGGGACCACCTTCACCCGCCGCCCGGCCAACTCGTCCGGAATATCGGCGTCGACGGCGGCAGTCACCAGCACCTGTTCGGCACCGGATACTATTGCCGCCAGTTTACGCCGCCGCTGGACGTCCAGTTCGGCGAACACATCGTCCAGGATGAGGATCGGGGCGGAGCCGCCGGTGCGGGCGTCGTCGAGCATCACGTAGTAGGACGCGAGCCGCAGGGAAAGGCACATGGACCACGTTTCGCCGTGGGAGGCATATCCCTTCGCCGGCGCCTCGCCGAGGATGAGTTCGACGTCGTCGCGGTGCGGACCCACGAGGGAAATGCCCCGTTCCAGTTCCTTGCGGCGGGACGCAGCAAAGGCCTGCACATAGCGCTGGGTAAGTTCATCGACGGACAGTAACCGGAGGTCCTCAACGCGTTCGACGGCGGCGGGTTCCGCCGTGTAGCCCGCGCCGGCGCCGTCGTCGTCCATCATGCCCTGGAGCGTGGACCGGTAGATCGCATCCGCCGCTTTGGACCCGTCGGTGAGTTGGGCATACGCCTTCGCAAGGTGCGGCCTGATCCGTTCCACAAGTTCCAGCCGGGCATGCAGCAGCTCCGCACCGGCCCTGGCCATGTGCTGGTCCCAGACATCGAGGGTTGCCTCGTGCCCGGCGGTGAACTTCCCGGTCCGGCCGGATTTCAGGAGGGCGTTGCGCTGCTTGAGGACGCGGTCGTAATCAGTCCGCGTGGCTGAATGGCGCGGTGTGAGGCTGACCAGCAACTCGTCGAGGAAACGGCGGCGGTTGGACGGGTCCCCCTTCACCAGGGCAAGGTCTTCAGGCGCAAAAAGCACCGTCTGGCAGATACCAAGGATGTCGCGGGCACGAACGGGGTTGCTGCGGTTGATACGCCCGCGGTTGGCGCGGCTTCCGTTGATTTCCAACTCCAGCACGGTGGACTGCTCGCCGCGGACCAGCTTGGCCCTGATCAGCGCGCGCTCGGTGCCGAAACGCAGCAGCGGAGCATCCGAACTGACGCGGTGCGAGCTGAGCGTGGCCAGGTACCCGATGGCTTCCATGAGGTTGGTTTTGCCAATGCCGTTGTACCCCACGAGCACCGTCACCCCGGGTTCGAGGGTGAGGTCCACCTGGGCATAACTGCGAAAATCGGTCAGCGAAAGCTTTTCTAGGTACACGCCGTCTTCAGGATTCCCGGACTGCTCGGATTGCCGCTACTTGGCCGGACGGGTGGCATGCCCGCCAAACTGATGGCGCAGCGCGGACACCATCTTCATGGCCGGAGAGTTGTCCTCGCGGGACGAGAACCGCGCAAACAACGCCGCTGTAATGGCCGGCGCCGGAACCGCATTGGCGATTGCCTCTTCAACAGTCCAGCGGCCTTCACCGGAATCCTCGACGTAGTCGTCGATTGAGGCCAGGCCCGGGTCCTCGTCCAGGGCTTTGACCATAAGGTCCAGCAGCCAGGAACGCACAACCGTTCCCTTCTGCCAGGCGCGGAAGGTTCCCGGCAGGTCGGTGACAATGTCCTTTGCCGCCAGCAGTTCGTAGCCCTCTGCATATGCCTGCATGAGCCCGTACTCGATGCCGTTGTGCACCATCTTGGCGTAGTGGCCCGCGCCGATACCGCCCACGTGGACAAAGCTGTCCGCCCGGTCGCCTTCGGGGCGGAGTGCGTCAAAAGCCGGCATTGCCCGCTCGATGTCGGCTGCATCTCCGCCGGCCATCAGTCCGTAACCGTTCTGCAGGCCCCAGACTCCGCCGGATACGCCGCAGTCCGCGAAGCGGATGCCCTTTTCAGCCAGCGCGGCGCCGTGTTTCTGGTCTTCCGTGAAGCGGGAGTTGCCGCCGTCAATCACCAGGTCGCCTGCGTCGAGCTTGGAACCCAGCTCGGTGATTACGGCATCGGTGATCTCGCCGGCGGGCACCATGACCCAGATGACGCGCGGAGCGGGAACAGCTGCGATGAGTTCGTCCACCGTGGCCACGTCGGTGACGTCGGGGTTGCGGTCGAAGCCGGTAACTTCGACGCCTCCCTTGCGCAGCCTTTCGCGCATGTTGAAACCCATTTTGCCAAGGCCGATCAGTCCGATGTGCACGGTAGGAACTCTTTTCTGCGCTGGTGAGGTGGGGGGCTGCGGTGGTGAACCCGACCGGGCGGGCTGCTACCTAGTTGGGCAGGCGCACCGGCATGACCAAGTACCGGTAGTCGTCCTGGTCTTCACCGTCGGCATCGACCTGTGCCGTGATCATGGCCGGCTTCGGTGCCGTGGTAAAGGAGAACCGGACGAACTTGGTTTCGATGACGCTCAGGCCCTCGATGAGGTAGTGCGGGTTGAACGCAACCGTGATTTCATCACCTGTCAGCTGGGCTTCGAGCTCTTCCGAAGCCTGGGCGTCCTCGCCTGTGCCGGCGTCGAGGTGAAGCTGGCCGTCGGTGAATGCCAGCCGGACCGGGGTATTGCGCTCGGCAACCAGGGACACACGCCGGACCGCTTCGACCAGTTCCTGGGTCTGCACGGTGGCGTGGATCGGGGTGGCGTCCGGGAACAGCGAACGGATCTTCGGGTAGTCGCCGTCCACCAACAGGGACGTTGTGGTGCGGCCGCCGCTTTCGAAGCCGATGAGCCGGCTGTCGTCGTCGGCCAGGGCAAGGTTGATGTCGCCGCTGTTGCCCAGCGTTTTAGCAACTTCGTTGAGGGTTTTGGCCTTCACCAGGGCACTGGTGGAAATCCCGGGGGTGACAGGCTTCCAGGGCACTTCGCGCATGGCCAGGCGATAGCGGTCCGTGGCCAGCAGGGTGATGAGGTCGTCCTCGATTTCCATCCGGACGCCGGTGAGGATCGGCAGCGTGTCGTCCTTGCTGGCAGCGATGATCACCTGGGAGACGGCCTGGGCGAAGGAATCGCCCGGGACGGTTCCGCTGATGGTGGGCAGCGCAGGCAGCGGCGGGTATTCGGCCTCAGGCATGGTGGCCAGGTGGAAGCTGCTGCGGCGGCAGGTGAGTGTGACTTTGTTGCCGTCGGTCTCAACGTCGACAGGAGCAGATGGCAGGCTGCGGCAGATGTCCGCGAGGAGCCGACCGGAAACCAGGATGGTGCCCTCAACGCTGATGTCGGCCGGGATCTCAAGGCGGGCCGACGTTTCGTAGTCGAAGCTCGAGAGGCTGACGGTGCCGGCTTCGGCCTTGAGGAGGAGTCCGGAGAGCACCGGAACCGGCGGCCGCGGAGACAACGACCGGGCGGTCCATGTAACGGCTTCTGCCAGGACGTCCCGTTCGACTCTGAACTTCACGGAAGGGTGCCGCCTTTCATTGCTGCTGCCATTTTCTCAACGGGAACCCCACAGGGAGTTCAAAAAACCTTGCCCCCGGACACCGGAACCTGCATGGTCCGCGCTTGCTGAACCACAAACAGACCCAAGGATGGGAGCGCTGCTGACAGCTTAGCCGGAAGATTGAGGATTTCCCCATCCCCGGCCGGCCCGGAGGCCCCTCGGGGCCGAGGCCACGAGGCTCTGTGCGGCGGGGAACGAGATTGTTGTTTGAGGGAATTTCAATTTTTTGGGATTAGTAGTGTTAATAACTGCTGTGGAAACTGTGGATAACCCTGTTTCACGGTGCGGTTCCGCGGTTAAGCCCTGTTCATCCGTTGTGGGCGAAGCAGGTTTTAAACAGGGTGTGGATGGGGACAACTTTTTCGGCCGTTTCGCTGATCCACAGATGCCTTAAGGGTTTTAAGCCCATTAACCGTGGTTGTCCCCTTAACTATCCACAGGCTTATCCACATGTGCCTGTTAATAAGGTAAGGAGGCGGGGCGGAAGCCCGGCTTAGGAATCCCGCTGCTGCTGCTTGATGCGGTTGGTCAGCTCCGTCACCTGGTTGTAGATCACACGACGCTCGGCCATCAGTTCGCGGATCTTGCGGTCTGCGTGGATCACCGTGGTGTGGTCGCGGCCGCCGAGCTCCTGTCCGATCTTGGGGAGTGACATGTCGGTCAGCTCGCGGCACAGGTACATGGCGATCTGCCGCGCCGTCACCAGGGTGCGGGTCCGGGACTTGCTGCAGAGTTCCTCCATGCTGAGCTTGAAGTAGTCTGCCGTCTGCGTCAGGATCTGCGCCGAAGTGATCTCCTGGGCGCCGTCGTCCGTGATGAGGTCCTTGAGGACCATTTCGGCGAGGGCAACGTCCACCGGCTGCCGGTTCAGGCTGGCGAACGCGGTGACACGGATGAGTGCGCCTTCGAGTTCACGGATGTTGCTGGAGATCTTGGATGCGATGTACTCCAGGGCGTCGTCCGGTGCGGAGAGGCCTTCGCTGAGGGCCTTCTTGCGGAGGATCGCGATGCGCGTTTCCAGTTCCGGCGGCTGGATGTCGGTCAGCAGGCCCCACTCGAAGCGGGACTTCATCCGGTCCTCGAACCCGGCGAGCAGCTTGGGCGGCTGGTCGGAGGTGATGACCACCTGCTTGTTGTTGTTGTGGAGCGCGTTGAACGTGTGGAAGAACTCCTCCAGCGTGCGGTCCTTGCCGGCCAGGAACTGGATGTCGTCGATCAGCAGGACGTCCACGTTGCGGTACGTGGTCTTGAAGCTGGTGCCCTCATCGTCCCGGATGGAGTTGATGAAGTCGTTAGTGAATTCTTCGGAGTTCACGTAGCGGACCCGGATGCCGCTGTAGAGGCGGCGGGCGTAGTGCCCGATCGCGTGCAGCAGGTGGGTCTTTCCCAGACCCGAATCACCGTAGATGAACAGCGGGTTGTAGGCCTTGGCCGGCGCCTCGGCAACGGCGACGGCCGCCGCGTGCGCGAACCGGTTCGACGAACCGATCACAAACGTGTCGAAGACATACTTCGGGTTGAGCCGGCCGAATTCGTGGGAGGTACTCGGCAGCATGGGCTGCGGCTTCTGCTCCACGGTGGGATCAGTAGCGAGGGAAAGTTCGACGGCGGGTTCGGGCTCGGTGTGGAGGGGAACCAGATCCGTGTCCACATCGATGGCGCAGCGAATGTCGTCGGAGAAGACGTTGTGCAGGGCGTCGTCGAGGGCTTCCTTGACCTGGGTCTGGAGCACTTCGCGGGTGAGTTCGTTGGGCACTGCCACCAGGAGGGTTGAGCCGATCAGGCCCTGCGCCTGGGCGAGGATTACGAAGCCGCGCTGCCGGGGTGAAACCCGGTGGTCCTGCTCCAGAAGACTCACAACCCGCCGCCAGGAACTTCCGACAGTATTCGCGTGGTTGGCTTCGTCTACTGTCATCAATCAGTTCCTCAAACTTGCTTGCCTGCATTACCTGCAGCCACAAGTCCTGAACCAGGGGTCTGGTTCCGGCTTAATCCACAGGGTTATGCACAGAGCGTGGATAATCGGCTACTGAGCCACTCTAGGGGATGAAAAGCCTAGAAGATAGCTGGGTACAGGCTTGTGGATAATTACACCGTTGTGGTTCGAAATCGCGCCTTGTGAGCCACTTCATCCACAGGCTGTGGGCAGAGGTTAACCACAACGGCCGGAGGGTGGTGAAGACCCACCCGGTTTGACTACGCGACGCTTTTTGGCCTAACGTTGTGAAGTCCTTTGTGTCCGCTTTTCGACCTCATTTGAATCTCTCTGACGTTCTGCGTCCTACGAGCCGAGGGCAGCGTGTGCACATACAAAACTTAGCGTCGGCCAGTTCTTCCCCTTTTTGATCGGGTGGGCGCACCTTTGATCCACTGGAGTAACTAACGTGAGCAAGCGGACTTTTCAGCCGAATAACCGCCGTCGAGCCAAGAAGCACGGCTTCCGCCTTCGTATGCGTACCCGTGCCGGCCGTGCCATCCTGGCAGCCCGTCGTGGCAAGGGCCGCACCGAACTGTCGGCCTAAATACACTGACTCGTCGGTCAACATCCCTTTGCGAGTTTAAAGGTGCTAGCCACCAGGAACCGTCTGAGGACCCCAACCGATTTTTCAACAACTGTACGTTCGCGTCCGCAATGGACGCCGGAACGTAGTGTTATATACGGTAGCTATTGCTGCTGACGAACCAAGCCGGATCGGATTCATCGTTTCCAAGAGTGTTGGGAACGCTGTTGTCAGGAACCTCGTTAAGAGGAGACTGAGGGAAGCCGGCGCTTTGTCGTTGCAGGAATACGGTACCGGGTTCGCCATTGTGGTCCGGGCACTGCCTGCGGCCGCGTCTGCCAGCTGGGACCAACTGCTGGCAGACTACAACGCCGCTCTGGAAACGACCATGAAACGGCTGGGCGGCCGCCTTCCTCGGGCCGCGTCAGCGGTTTCACGGGAAACAACACAGGAAGGGACACCGCGTGCGTAACCCCATTGCCGCCGTCGTCCGCTTCCTAAAACCAACAGCGGTCCTCGTTGGCAGGACGCTCTGGAACCTGCCCCGCAACTTTCTCATTCTGCTGCTGATGACCTACCGCAAGGTGATTTCGCCCTTGTACGGACAGGTCTGCCGCTTCTTTCCTTCGTGCTCGGCGTACGCCCTCGAAGCAATCACGGTGCACGGTGCCGTGAAGGGAAGCTGGCTCGCGGCCCGGCGCCTGCTGCGCTGCCATCCTTGGAACGCCGGTGGTGTGGACCACGTCCCCGCCGGCCACCGCCACTGGCCTGAAAGCCAGACCCCCACAATTGTTGTACTGAACAACCCGGACAAGTACCTGGCTGCACAGTCTGATGGAGAAGGCCGCTCTGCGGCCTAACGAATAGGGATATCGTATGGACTTCTTTGAAACAATCATGTTTCCGTTCAAGTGGCTGGTGTCAGTCATCATGGTGGGCTTCCACGAAGGCCTGAGTGCCATTGGCCTGCCGGCTGCCAACGGCTGGACGTGGACGCTGTCCATCATCGGGCTGGTGCTGGTGATCCGTGCTGCCCTGATCCCCGTGTTCGTCAAGCAGATCAAGGCCCAGCGCGGCATGCAGCTCCTGCAGCCGGACCTGAAGAAGCTGCAGGACAAGTACAAGGGCAAGACAGACCAGCTGTCCCGCCAGGCCATGGCGCAGGAACAGATGGCCATGTACAAGAAGCATGGCACCAACCCGTTCTCGGCCTGCCTGCCCATGCTGATCCAGATGCCCTTCTTCTTCGCACTGTTCCAGGTTCTTTCGGGAATCACCGCGGCCCGTACCAAAGGCGCCGGTATCGGGGCGATGAGCCACGAGCAGGTTGTGCAGTTCGACGATTCCAGCATCTTCGGGGCCACGCTTTCGGCTTCCCTCCTGCACGGCGGCGCGGGCAACCAGACCGCCGTCTGGATCCTCTCGATCGTGATGATCCTTGCCATGACGGCGTCGCAGTTCATCACGCAGAAGCAGATCATGGCCAAGAACATGTCCGAAGAGGCCATGGCCAGCCCGTTCATGCGCCAGCAGAAGATGATGCTCTACATCCTGCCGATTGTCTTTGGCGTGGGTGGCATCAACTTCCCCATCGGTGTCCTCATTTACTGGACCACCACCAACCTCTGGACCATGGGACAGCAGTTCTTCGTCATCCGCCGCATGCCGACGCCGGGATCCCCCGCCGCCAAGGCCCTCGCCGAGCGCCGTGCCGCCAAGGGCCTTCCGGCCCTGCCCATCCTGGGAGGCAAGAAGGCCGACGTCGAGGCTGAAGCTGCCGCTGCCGCCGCGGTTGCCGAGGCCAAGAGCCAGCGCATCCAGCCACAACGCAAGAACAGGAAGAAGAAGTAATGTCTGTCGATAGCACCGAAAACGCCGTTTCCGCCGAGGCCATTGAAGACCAGGACGACGCCCAGGACGAGATCCAGGATGCTGGCAAGGGTTCCTCTGCAAGCCGGCTGGAAGAAGAAGGCGACGTCGCAGCAGACTACCTCGAGGAACTGCTGGACATCGCCGACATCGACGGCGACATCGACATCGAGGTCCGGAACGGACGGACCTACATTTCCATCGTGGCCGAGGAAGAGTCAGCCGGGCTTGAAAGCCTTGTTGGCCGCGACGGGGAAGTGCTGGAGGCCCTGCAGGAGCTGACCCGCCTGTCGGTACTGTCCGCCACCGAGAACCGCTCCCGCCTGGTCCTGGACATCAACGGATACCGCCAGGAGCGCGCAGGGCACCTGCAGAAGATCGCTGAGGATGCAGTCGCCTCCGTGAAGGAGTCCGGTAACGCAGTGGCGCTGGAACCGATGAGTGCGTACGAACGGAAGATTGTCCACGACGCTGTGGCCGATCTGGGTTTCGTTAGCGAATCCGAAGGCGAAGGTGCCGGGAGGCACATCGTTGTTTCCGCAGACTGAAGACGCCGGGACGCCGACAATGGTTGACATTACTGCCGCGGAGCTCAAGGCGGCCGAGGCGATCTTTGGTGATCGCCTGGAACTGGCCAAGCGCTACGTCGAACACCTGGCCACGTCCGGTACCGAGCGGGGCCTGATCGGCCCCCGCGAAGTGCCGAGGCTTTGGAGCCGCCACGTCTTGAATTGCGCCGTCATCGAGCGTGAGATTGCCCAGGGCAGCCACGTTGCGGACGTTGGGAGTGGTGCCGGGCTGCCGGGTCTATGCCTCGCAATAGCACGCCCTGACCTGGAACTGACGCTGATTGAGCCGCTGGAACGTCGCGTGATCTGGCTGCAGGAGGTGGTGGACGACCTCGGACTGACCAATGTCACGGTGATGCGCACCCGAGCTGAACTTGCCGTGGGTATGGTGAATGCCGATGTCGTCACTGCCCGTGCGGTGTCCGCATTGTCCAACCTGGCCGGGTTGACCATCCCCCTGCTCGCGGGCAAGGGCGAGGTGGTGGCCATCAAGGGACGCAGCGCCGGAGAAGAGATTGAGAAGGCGGCCAAAGCCATCCGCAAGCTCGGCGGCGTTCAGACATCTGTGGTGGTAGTCGGAGAAGACCTCCTCGAGGAGCCCACCACAGTAGTCCGAATCATCGTTAATAAGTCGCAAAAGATTGCCTAGCCGCTGGCCCGGTGCCGCGGGACTTTTGGGGGAAGCGGTTAGGCTAGTGAACGGCAGAAAAAGCCGAATGAGAGTGAGTGTGTCACAGTGACCAGTAGCGAAGCCTCCACACAGCGGATACCCCCGTTCGTGTCCCTGGGGTCCGCGCGGGCTATGGTCGCGCCCTCAATTGCGCCGACTGACTCGTGGAATCACCTGAATTCGGTTGCAAATCGTTCCAAGTCGGCCGCGGTTTCACGTGAAACTGCCGGACCGGCCAGCGGGAACATCATGGACTCCATTGACGACTCGAGCCCCATCGCCCGCGAACTGGCCCACGAAAACAAACGCCGTGAACGGTTGATCGGCCGCCAGCTTCCGAAGCCGGAAAAGACCCGTGTCTTCACCGTCTCGAACCAAAAGGGCGGGGTCGGCAAAACAACCACGACGGTCAACATTGCAGCCGCACTCGCTGCTGCCGGGCTAAACGTCCTGGTCATAGACATTGATCCCCAGGGCAACGCCTCAACGGCCCTGGGCATCGAACATCACGCAGATGTTGACAGCATCTATGACGTCCTGATCAACGACGTCCCCCTCAAGGACGTTGTGGCCCAGTGCCCGGACATTGCAAACCTGATTTGTGCCCCCGCCACGATCCATCTGGCCGGCGCGGAAATCGAGCTCGTTTCCCTAGTTGCCAGGGAACAGCGCCTCCGCCGCGCGATTGACGTCTATGCCAAGGAACGCCAGAAGGCCGGCGAGGCGCGTCTCGATTACATCTTCATTGACTGCCCGCCGAGCCTGGGCCTCCTGACGGTCAATGCCTTCTGCGCCGCCAGCGAGGTCCTGATTCCCATCCAGTGCGAGTACTACGCCCTGGAAGGTCTTAGCCAGCTGTTGAAGAACATCGAGATGATCCAGAAGCACCTCAATGCCGAGCTGGTAGTTTCCACCATTCTCCTGACCATGTACGACGGTCGTACAAACCTTGCCGCGCAGGTGGCTGCAGAGGTCCGTCAACACTTCCCGGAACAAGTTCTCGGTGCCGTGGTACCACGGTCGGTCAGAATCTCGGAAGCACCCAGTTACCAGCAGACTGTGATGACTTACGATCCGTCCTCCAGCGGTGCACTCTCCTATCTGGAAGCCGCAGCGGAAATCGCTGAACGTTAGAATTTTCAACAATTGCACTAGCCAGAGCCGGATCTGCCGGGCTCTTCCATTGGAGGGATTTATCCATGAGCGATAAGCGACGCGGCCTCGGCCGTGGTCTTGGCGCACTCATTCCAAGTTCCGCTCCGGCTAACGCATCCGGAAACGGCGCAGCGCCTTCACGCCCAGTGGACCTGTTCTTTCCTGAGGCCCGGAAGACCGCTACCGCAGTCCCCGCCATTCCCCTCGAGGAGGACACAGCTCCTCCGGCAGCACCGGCACCCAGGAAGTCCGCCGGCGCTACCACGCCGTCGGAGCCCAAGCCTCCGACCCGGAAACCTGCGGCCAAGTCGGCTGCCAAGCAGACAGGCACTGAGTCGTCCGAGGAGCGCCCCGACGTTTCTGCATCAGCGGCGGGGGCCTCCGACGCCGGACCGGAACTGGTGGAAGTCCCCGGCGTCCGGTTTGCGGAAATCCCAGTTGGTGACATCCACCCGAACCGCAAACAGCCTCGGTCCGTCTTCGATGAAGACGACATGGCGGAGCTCATTCACTCTGTCCGTGAAATAGGCGTCCTCCAGCCAATTGTGGTGCGTACTTCAACCGAAAAGGGTGGCGAACCCTTTGAGCTTGTTATGGGTGAGCGTCGCTGGCGGGCAGTACAGGCCGCGGGGCTGGAAACCATCCCTGCAATTGTCAGGGACACCACTGATGATGACCTCCTTCGGGACGCCCTTCTCGAAAACCTTCACCGCAGCCAGCTGAACCCTCTGGAAGAAGCGGCCGCGTACCAGCAGCTGCTCGAGGACTTCGGTACAACGCATGAACAACTTGCCGACCGCATCGGCCGGTCGCGGCCCCAGGTGTCGAACACGCTGCGCCTGCTCAAGCTGCCGCCGTTGGTGCAGCGGCGCGTTGCCGCGAGCGTTTTGTCCGCTGGCCATGCTCGCGCCCTGCTTGCTCTTCCCGATGCAGCGGCGATGGAACGCCTGGCGCAGAAGATCGTCGCTGAGGGAATGTCGGTTCGTGCAACCGAAGAAGCCGTCACCCTGTACCAGAGCCCGGGCACGCCGGCCAAGAGTAACGTTCCCCGCCCTGGTGCTCGTCACGAACGCCTGGATTACCTCGCGTCCTCCCTGTCGGATCGGCTCGATACCAACGTGAAGATCTCTCTTGGTGCCCGGAAGGGCCGCGTCAGTATCGAGTTCGCCAGCGTTGAGGACCTGAACCGGATTATGGAAGTTTTGACGCCCGGTTCTGAGAACTAGATATTTAGCAGAACGAGGGGGCTTGTTTCACGTGAAACAGGTCCCCTTTGTTGTGTCCAGACAGCTGTGTACTCCTTACGGGTGCTGCGCCCCCTCGCCTCGGGCATCGGGAGTGTTCCCGCAAGCCATAATCGCCTGGGACGTTAGTTTGGGGATCCTGTGTCCGGCCCATCCGCTGAATTGGTGTGACTTGGTGGTGAAAGGGATTGTGCCTAGGCCGCTTTTGCGTGGTTTTCGGATCGTTTGGAGGCGCCGCGCGGGTTTCCTCGCAGACGGTACGAGCGCCGTGGGGCGTCGACGTGGCTCCTGGGGCGGGGACGGGCAGCTAGCGCGTGGATTGGGCCCCTGGACTGCAGTTGGCCCCTAGGGGGCGCGGGGTAACGGACGTCCCCCCTTGGTGCCAGCGAGGATGGCCTGTACCCGTGCGGGTCCCTACTTGCGTGGTACCGACTATGCCGACGGGCCGAATGCGTGCCTGTTGTCGGCGGCGTGACCTAAAGGGCGGAGGTGGATAGCTTCACCGGTCACCGTGCGTAATCCACTATGGTGCAGCTCTGTACCCTATGGCTTGTTGGTTCGGCCTAAACGGACGTCCTTTGTCGATTCGGCCGCCGCGGTCCGGTTGAGTTGATCCCGTTTAGTCACGTTCATCGGCAGGGGGTGGTTACAGTGCCAAAGTGCGTGGAATTCCTGATGGGCAGCAGGTGTCTCTTGGCGGGGTGAAGTTGAACTACTGGACTCCGGTCGTCGATTGCTCTTTGGGTGGTGGCCTCCGACCCACCTGTCGGGGATGAGGTGGTTGTGGTTGGGCGGTTCGGTCCATCTTGATGAGGCGGGTTGGCTTTGTGCGCCCCGCTACGCATGTCGCGCCAATCCCCCGTCGCTTTTGTACGACGGGATCCCCCAAACATCCGGCGGCTCAATCGTTGCCCGTAAGGGGCCCTCTTTGGCCGGCGCCAGTACCAGGCTGCCAGTACCGGGCTGGCTCACGGGATGTTTCACGTGAAACTACCGCACTAGGGCCGCGTGGTGGGTCCTCGCGGTGTGCCCCGTCGCTCTGCGCGACCCTGTTAGCCTGCTTGTGGCTCGGCTGGGACGCTCTTACGGGGTTCGCCTGGTTAGGCATCAAACATCACCGTCACCTTCAGCACGGCTGCGTGGCAGCTGAAGGACGCTGGTTACTGGGTTACCCATCGCCCGGCTGACTCCATGCGGAACCCCCGTTCAGTACGAGTCTGAGTTTCGGGGCCGCCAGTCCCCGCCCTTCTGGCTTATGCTCATACGCTCGGAAATCGGCCCGAGCAGGATCATCAGTCCAGGCCAGATGTTACCGGTGTTGCTGCTCGCTTCAAACCCGGCCAGTGGTGCGCAGGCCATCGGCCGGTGCTCTTTTGCTCCCCCAGAACGGCGCGATCCCCGGCATCAAGACAATTATGCGGACGAGCTGCCGTCGCACCCGGGAACGAGCCGCCAATGTTTCACGTGAAACCAAGCGATCATTGGTTAGATAAAGTCATATTTATGGATCATGATGGACAGGCTCACAAGGCCTTGGGATAGGCCCGCGTGGTGGAGCGTCCCCAGTCCAACGGCAACTTGATCAGCTTGGCTCATTCGTCGGCCGGTGGATGGGTGCAGTTCTAGAGGAAAAACCGACATACAGCGTTCCGGCCATGAGCCCGTGGATACCGGAGAGGCTTCTTGGAT
This sequence comes from Arthrobacter sp. SPG23, assembly GCF_000876655.1. Classification (GTDB taxonomy): domain Bacteria; phylum Actinomycetota; class Actinomycetes; order Actinomycetales; family Micrococcaceae; genus Arthrobacter. The sequence continues at coordinate 95,297 of NZ_JYCN01000013.1, read as the reverse complement.
GAATGGATCCTCCCGGGTGAGTGGACATGTGTAGTAACTGGAATGCGTCGGGATGTGGCCTTGGGCATCCGTGAGGTTGCGCGACGTCCGTGACCACCGCTCCGTGGGCGGTTCCGCTTTTGCCGGGGTTCTTTGGTTCCCCCTGGCGTGGTTTTTCGATCGGCTCCACAGAGTGCCGGAACATGCGCACCAATCGGCGGGTCTTTCTACAGCGCAGGCACCCATCGGACTCTTCTGGCCTACCCTGGGGGCCTGACGTGGTTCGGGGAACTGAGTCACCAAGGTAAGAAGCCAGACGCTACGACATCCCGAGTGGCGCCAACTGCCGCCTGTTTGGGACTGTACAGCTTTCTGGGCTTATGTGTCGTGCGTTCCTCAGACGGCACGGCATCAACTCGAACGGACCAGGAGACTCAGCAAGAGCCCATCCAGCTGGAGATTCGACGGCTCAGGCAAATGTGCTCTGGACCATGTGCCGGCTGACAGGTGAGGCACCAGCCCTACACAGGCAGGAACCATGTGCATGTGGGGCTTCGTGGCAGATGCTCTCCGCCGATTCACAACCGCCAACGACCCGGCGTCCCGGCGGTCTACCCGCCGGCATTCCAGAAAGGACTGGGAGATGGTGTTCGGCGCAGTGCAGAGCTGGCATCTTGGTGGGCGTCAGGTGCAGCCGAAGCTACTCCGCATAGTCGACGGCCGCAAGGTCTTCGCTTTCCGAAGTTGGAACTGGCTGCGTTCACTTCGGGCAGTCCCCCTGTCGTGGCGTGGAGACACCCTCCCCACGACCCTTGAGGCTTCGGGTCGCGGCATCGGGTGCGGTGTGGATCCGTGGATAAGGAGTGCATAACAAGGTGGATATCTCTGTGGATAACTTTGTGGACAAATTGGCGCCGATTGAGTCCTTGGTGTGGATTGAGACCGCGGCACCATCGCAAGTAGCGACGCTCTCAATTGGCCGCGGGGGTTCGTTTCACGTGAAACATCGCAGATCTCTGTCTCCTGTCCCATAAACGGGGGGCTCATCGGGTAAATTCCCGCGAATAACACCAAAAGACGCCTATTTGGGTAATGCATAGAGGGTCCAGAAGGCATCCTTCACTCGGACCGCAGTAAGTGACACGCGCCACATGGCGACCGCTGCGGTCGGACGTGGAGAATATGTTCAAAGTCACGAAGTGTTGATATCGTCGACGGCTGTGGACAAGCCTGTGGAAAACTTCTGTGGAGAAATGCTCAACGGGTGGGGACAACCGTGGCCGAACCAGGCAAGGAAGACGAAACGAACTGCCCGGCTGGTGCTATTTTTCGGACTATGCAGGACAGTCCGATCCAACCTTCCTTTGACGACGTCCCCGAGATCTCGCCTATTTTGGGGGTGCTGGCATCATCGCAAAAGTTCCCTAGTCCAGTCCGAGGGGCAGATCACCGGCCACGATCTGGGAGACGCTCTTGTACCTATGGAGCTTGCTCCGATGCTGGCTGGATGGGGCGTTAGCGCGGCGGGATATTCTTCGTGGAATCTCCCAGCCTGGCTGGAATTTAGGGACTGTGGGTCTACCTTGATGCCGGTCCGGCCTTCTCACTCCGCCGTCAGCCGGTGTTCTTTTGGGGCTCGCCGAAGGTGGCTGTCGGTCAGACAGACGGGCCATATGACGGGTTAGGGTTGACCGTTGTGCCAGCCGTCCCGATGATCGGCCGGCACATCCCGAATCGTCAGGAGCGGCTGCTGCTGGGCGGCGCATAGGGCGTTTGTCTGGTGACGTAGATTCATTGGCACAGCGTCCGGGAGGTCACCTCCTGGGTTGGTTGCTAAGCGACGGGTTCGCTGAGTTCGCGCAGGACCAGCACTGCGGCTGAGCCCTCTTCGCAGGCTGGCCCGTACTGCATTGTGCCAGCCCGCTCGCTTGGGCGAAGCGTTGCTCGTAGATACCGCGGTGACAGAGGGTAGTCGGCCACTCACGTGCCCGGCGACATGCCTCTGGGCGTCGTCGAACCCACGATCCAGGACCGGACTTGTGCCAGGAAACAGGGGCGTGCTTGGTGCCAAACACTGAGAGCGGTGCCTCGCGGTGGTCACTGGAAGTACCGCTAGGTGGTTGCCCTGGTGACCTGTGGGCCGAGGGATGGAGTTGCTATTTCCGGCTGGTGTCCAGAAGCTCTATGCTCTGCTTGGTCCGCCCTTGGTACTCGTGTGTTGCTGGAGGTGCATATTCCTACGGGCGGGGGCTGGGAGAGCACAAATAACTAGGTGTCAGCTCCCAGGTAGCAGTTACGAAAGATCTCGACGGGAACTTGTCGTTGACCCCCTGTCGAACCTTGCTGCTGCGATGCTGTGACTGCATAGGCGTTGCCCCGCATCGGGTCGGCGTAGGCGGCAGGAGCGGTTCCTATGCTGCTGGAGTACGCGACGGGCGGATGTGCATGCACCTCCTCTCGGTTGGTTCCGGGTCCTGATGGAGCGGTCATTGCGGGACGCATCGCCGATGTTTCACGTGAAACGTATACAGGAGTCTGTGGCGTGAGTCGTCTATTGGCGGTGAGTCCAGGCTGGCTAGAGGTTCGCTTAGCCGCATGACTCTTAGAGGCTTTCCTCTGAAGGGACGGCGGTGGTCTCCGGTGACGTCCCGCCACATCTGCTAGTCATTGAACGGATGGAATACGGGGAACCTGAGCCAAGCTGATGTGCCGGACCTGGGCCATCTCCTCGGGGGCGTCCAGAGCTGTCAGGCATGGGAGGGCGGTCTGCGCTGGCAGTCATCGAATCCGGTCCCGCTGGGAAGCCAAGCCAATTCGTCTGATTAGAGAACTTATGCTGACTCCCCCACTCTGCCGGCGTAGATGGGGCGGCCCGTGAAGACTTTCAATATGAGGTACATGGACCGGAGCAGTCATCGACCTACTGGTCCGGCAGACATTTCGGCTATTCTCAGTGATCTGATCCACCGGCGTAAGAAGATTGGCTAGGCGGATACTAGGCGAGCATTCGTGGGGTGTTTCGAACGAAGGAGATAACTCCTGCTGGGCACCCCTTGGAGGCAGCCAGGGCTCACCATGGAGCGAGCAATCCAATGGCGATGTTTCACGTGAAACACGGCAGTGCAGTGTGACCCTTCAAGTCTCCAAGAAGGTCATCGAAGGATCGTTCATGCAGAATTGTTGGAATGGTCGCCACCCCCCCCCTAGGGGCTAGTGATCAGGTGAGCTTGCGGACTTGCGGGCTACAGAGTCAACCAGGCCAGAAGTCCGCGCGTACTCCGGGATTTTATATTTAGACTGGGGTGTTCGCGTAGAGTGAGGCCGAGTCCACGAGGGGCGTTGTCTGGAGGCCCGGTGCGCGTGAGGGTGAGAACAGGAAGAGTCACTGCTAAATCACCACCGGTAGCACTCGCGAACGTCCCGAAGGGCTACGGGCAGGCTCCGACACTGACTGGCTTTGATACCGGCATGCCCGGATCGCGACTTGTGGTTCGGACAGGTATCCCCCTGGCGCATGCGTCATGAGGGAAGGTCTACATACGAATCTGGCTGTCTCTCGGTCCTGGTTACTTTGACTGGTGAGAGTTTGCCGGGATGGTTAGCCGGCTTCGAGAACGGCTGCGTCGACCTGTGGGCAAATAAGACAAACCATCACCGCAGGGAGGATTATGCTGTTCGACTCGCAGTGCACCTTGTTGTGCCGCCATCGTGGCTTCTGCCTCTTGCGCACAGATAGAGAGGTACAGCTAAGGGCGGCCTTCAATTTATGGACGGAATACGGCACGAGTGATGTGCCTTAGCCATATTTGGAGCGCACCCCATTTCCACCCTGAGTACGTTTCACGTGAAACATGGGAGGGAGGAACACTCACCAGAGCGCCACGAAAATACCACGATACCGTTCCCTCGCCCCCTCACGGTCCTTCCCAAGAGGATCTCTGTCCGTCCTGCAGGCCTGCAGGAAGGGGTCCATTGAGGTCTGTTGTCTTTGGGATTAGGCCGTGGTCGCAGACGATCCGCAGGGCGCGCCTTCGCTAAGGGCGTGGTTGGTCCGACGTTTCACGTGAAACCAAGGTGCGCAGGCGAATGATTAGCACCCTTAAATCGGCACCAGCCGCGATGAGCTCCTGAAGCGACCTTGCCGCAGCCAAGGAGATGGCGCCATGGGACACGCGGCCGCTTCATTCCGCTGCATCCCGTTGTGCGGCACCGCTCCCCTCATTGGGCTCTACACGGTGGGGAAAGGAGCCAGCCCGCACCTTGGTGCCGGGAACCGCTCACCGGGGGGGGGCTGTAACAGCCTATCCAGTCAGTAAGTGAGTGCCCGGTGCCTGCCGTACGGGTCACGTTGTCGCCCGCGTTGCTCGTTGCCCGCAACCAGCGCTGTCCCGCCGCGCGCAACGTCATGCCAGCGCCCATCACAACCCCGTTACGTCCCGGTCCGGAGACGGCCCGGTGATTCCAAAGGCGGATTGGACTACCCCAAGCTAGAGAAAATACTCCATTCAAAGCCTGGCCAGACTGGGACAAGATAGAACTGCAAAACATCCCAGGAAGGTTGCTTACAGGAATGGCAACGACGCCGGCGCCTGGGTCCGGACAGGTCGCTGCCCTGGTTCCAGCCGAACTGACTGCCCCTCAGTATCAACCGGCCACTACATACGAAAAGCGGCGGCCAGCCCTCCTTATGAGAGGGGTGGCCACCGCTTCTAGCTAACCGGATCCCCGGTTAGCACGTGAACCGCCTAGGCGGTCCTCAAGCTAGGACAGGACGTCCGCAAATTCCTTCTCGAAGAACTGCTTAGGCTTGGCGCCAATAACGGTGTTCTTCACCTCGCCGCCCTGGAACAGGTAGACGGCGGGAATGGAGGTGATGCCGTACTCGGCTGCGATGGCAGGGTTGTCGTCAACGTTTACCTTGACCACATTGACCTTCTCGCTGTACTCAACAGAGATCTCGTCCAGGATGGGGCCCAGCTTGCGGCAGGGACCGCACCACTCAGCCCAGAAATCCACGATGACCGGCTTGTCGGCCGACAGTACATCCGCGCTGAAGCTTGCATCCGTTACGTCTTTTGCGTTGCTCATAACCTTGTTGTTTCCCTTCGGATCAATAGTGCGCTGTTTAGGCGTGGAAGTCTGCGAGGTAGTGCTCCACATCGATAGCTGCGACGCAGCCCGAGCCGGAAGCGGTAATGGCCTGGCGGTACGTGGGATCAACAACGTCGCCGGCGGCGAACACGCCCTTGACGCTCGTCCTGGAGCTGCGGCCCTCAACGGCAATGGTGCCCTCTGGCGTGAGTTCCAGAGTGTCCTTGATGAGGTCGGTGCGCGGATCGTTTCCGATGGCCACGAAGACGCCAGTTACGGCGAGTTCGGACTCGGTGCCGTCAACGAGGTTCTTCAACTTCAGTCCGGTGACCTTCTCTCCGCCGAGGACATCCTCGACGGCCGTGTTCCAGACAAAGTTGATCTTCTCGTGGGCCTGGGCACGGTCGGCCATGATCTTGGACGCCCTGAGCGTGTCCCGGCGGTGCACCACGGTGACGGACTTGGCGAACTTGGTGAGGAACAGCGCCTCCTCCATGGCTGAGTCTCCGCCGCCGATCACTGCAATGTCCTGGTCCTTGAAAAAGAAACCGTCGCAGGTTGCACACCAGCTAACGCCGTGGCCGGAGAGTCGCTTTTCATTGGGAAGACCAAGCTCGCGGTACGCCGATCCGGTGGACAGGATAACGGCGCGGGACTGGAAGGTCTCCCCCGTTGCGATGGTGACCGTCTTGATGTCGCCGTCGAGATCCAACGCGGTGACGTCCTCGAACTGGATTTCCGTGCCGAAGCGGGCGGCCTGCTTTTCGAAGTTCTCCATGAGGTCAGGACCCATGATGCCTTCAGGGAAACCGGGGTAGTTTTCCACGTCGGTGGTGTTCATCAGTTCCCCGCCGGCAGTGACGGAACCGGCAAGGAGCAGCGGCTTCAGGTTGGCTCGCGCCGTATAAACTGCGGCCGTGTAGCCTGCAGGGCCGGAGCCGACGATGATGACATCACGTACCTGGGACGCGGTGTTTTCTGCGTTGCTCACTGAACGGTGAACCTCTTCCTTTGTCGATGCGCCTGCTTTTGCTGGCCGGCCACATGGCACAACCCATTGTTGATCCTGAATATTCCGGGCATGGACGGAGGCCAACAAGACGCCACCACTCAGGGTACCGTCTTGCCGGGGCGGGAGACACCGTGTTACCGGGCCTCGAGGGTCTCTAGGGTCTGTTCCTGCAGGGGGTCAGGGGGCTACTGAACCTTGATCTCGGCGAGGCGGAGGCCGTAGCCGAAGCGGGTCTTCGGTGCGGCCAGCTTGGGGAGGTTCTTGATGGACACGATCACGTACTGCGCCGTGACCGGCTCGGAAAGCGGCATGGTCAGGTCCGGTGACGTGAAGCTGTTGGTTCCCACCTGCTTGGCGCCTTCCAGCGAGGGGCGATCATTCGTCAGGACGCTGATGTTGCCGCCGCTGCCGCCGAGCTGGCTGAGCGTGATGGACGAAACTTTCGAGGGACTCTTCAGCTTCACTACGAGGGAAACATCAGGAGCAAGACCGCCCCAGTTGTCGGTGGCGAACTCCATGTCCGACCAGTAACTGGCCCCGTTGCCGTCGAACGTCTTGGAAAGGTCACCGTCGTACGTTGCGGCAAAATCAAAGTTGCCCAGCCGGGAGACTCCTTCGACGGCCGGCGGACCCGCCACGGGAGCTGAGGACTCGGTGGCTGTCGGCGCTCCGGTGGTCTGCGGCTGGGACGTGTTGCTGGAGTTCCCCGGAGCGGGATTGGTCTGGGGTTCGCTCTTGAACAGGCTTCCGAGGTTGGAAACGGCGAAGATCAAACCCACCACGAGGACGGCGGCCAGCAGCCCACCCACGAGCCAGCGCATGGACCGCGGCTCGCGCTCCGGCGGCTCTTCGTCGTCGTAGTATTCGTCAGTTTCGTCGCCGCGGCCGCCACCGGCGAAGGCCGGGAATGTGGCTGCCATCCGCTCCCGGGCGGTCCTGGCCGGCCCGGTTGAGGGGGCCTCCTCCTCGGGGTGTTCGTAGTCGTTATCTTCCCACAGGGACACTTTGGGGGATTCGGCAGCGGGAGCCTGCGTATTGATGGCTTCGGTGTCCCGCCCGCCGTTGTGGACAGCCTGCTGCGGCGTCGTGGCCTGCGGCGCGGTGGAAGGACTTTTGGAGTCCCTGCCCGCAGCGGCCGCTCCGGCAGCAAGACCCGCTGCACCGGCCGCACCGGCGGCTGCAGCTCCTACCCCGTTTCCTCTCGCCCCGCCGGGACGCGCTGCACCGGCACCGGAGCCGGCGGAGCCAACAGACGGGGCCGACGCCGGACGCACGGGTGCGGCGCGGGGAGGAACTACAGGAGGTACAACGGGCGGAGATGACTGCTTGCGGTCCTGGGCGGCCGGATGGTTGTTGCCGTAGTTGATATAGCCGGCTTCAACCTCTTCTTCGTCGTATTGGCCGTCATATGTTTCCGGTTCGTGGGACCGCGCGTGGCCGAAAATTTCGCTACCCAGGGTGTCCGTAAAGAAGGGCTCAACGTAGGGCGGATTGGAGGCAACCACAAGGTCCAGGAGATCGGCAGCTGACGTGTGGTTGGTGATCAGGTAGGTGGTGGAGTCGCTGACGCCAAGGTCAAGGATCTGCACATTTCCGGGCCGCTCCCCGGTGGCAACCTCGCGGGCGCTCTGGGCCACCTGCTCCGCGTTGTCCGGACCCGCCACCAGGATGCTCACCGGCCGGTTGAGGACCTGGTCAACGCCATCCAGCACCAGATCATGGTCGTGTGAGGTCAATACGGTGGCGGTGACCTTGTAGCGGCCGCCGAGCACTGATCCAACATCGATCGGGTGGGACACGGGTTCCTCCTAGACTGTCCGGGGAACCGCGCCTCAATGCTGCGACAGCGGATACGCCGGTTAGCCGGTTAATTTCTGGTCTGTAACTACTACCCTAGTTAGCTTCTGATCCTAGCCGATGGTGCGTTACGGCCGCGTGAGACAGGCGCGGTGAACCGCGGCGATGTCACCTTTTCTTCCGGCGCCGACTTTCTGACCGCCCCCTGAAGTACGGGTTGCGACCGGCCCTGCCTTGGAATGTCCGGCGTCCAGGCAGCGGGATTTCGTCGCGCATGAAGCTCCCGCGCGCGGTGTTGGGTTCTTCCTCGGCCGGCAGGTATTCGCCGGTGGAGCCCTGGTGCACGTCGGGGTGGGCCACCGGTTCCTCAACCTGCGGTCCCGCACGGAACGACGCTGCGTCGAACTCGCCGGAAATCCGCGGGATCAACCCGGTGTCCACCGAAACGGTGGCTCGCTCCGGCGTCGTCCGTTCCGGCTGGGAACCGGTGCCCGCCGGTGTACCGGGGGCGGACTCCGCCGGTGCGGCTGCGGAAGCGGCCCTCCGGCCCAGGCGGCCGAGGAGCGGCTGCAGCAGGTCGCGAAGTTCCGTGACGTGGAAGAGCTTCAGCAGGAGGAGGTACGCCACGAGCATTACAGGCCCGACGACGACGATGGTCACCAGGGCCTGGATCCTGCCGCTCCAGGCGAAGCCGTCCGCGCTGTAGCTGCCCATCAGCCACAGCGCAACGGCACCGGCCAGCGCGGAACCCAAGGCGGCATACCCCATCCGGATGTACGAATTGGCGATCCGCGGGCCGTCCAGGTGCCCCAGGAGGCGGCGGAGGAAGAAAGCGCTCACAATCACGGAAAGAATATTGCCGCCCGTGTAGAGGATCGCGATGGCGAAGATGATCCGGTCGAAGGGCAGGAACTGGATGGAGAAGGCCGCAACCACATTCACGATGGCCAGGACCAACTGGATGTAGAAGGGAGTGCGGGCGTCCTCATTGGCATAGAAGACCCTGGACATCATGAAGTTGGCGCTCATGAACGGTGTGCTGAGGGCGAGGATGGTGAGCGTCTGGGCGAGCATCACGCCGTCCTGCACCTTGCCGCCGGAGAAGAACATGCCCAGCGGACCGGCCAGCGCAAAGAGCGCCAAAGCCCCGAACACCGTGGCCACCGCCATGGTGCGGAGCCCGTGGGACAGCGCCTCCCGGAGTCCTGCCCGGTCGCCGTCCTGGGATGCCCGGGTCATCCGGTTGAACAGCACCGTGGCCAGCGAGAGGGCAATGATGGAGTGCGGCAGCAGGTACAGCTGGCTGGCCACCTCCAGCACGGCGTTGCCGGGCAGGAAGCTTGCTGCCGGGTCCCCCGCCCGCTCAAGGCGGAGCCGCTCGGTACCCGGAATGGTGGCAATGCGCATGACGTACAGGAAGGCCAGCTGGCCGACGGCGGCAGTGAGGAGCGTCCACACGCTCAGTTTCGCTGCCTGCCCCAGGCCTACCCCGCGCCAGCCGAATTTCGGACGGAGCCCAAGACGGAGCCGGAACACCGGTATCAGCAGGATGGCTGTCTGGGACACCACGCCGATGGTGGAGAACCCGGCGATGAGGAACGTCTGCGTAGGTCCCCAGTTGTCCAGGGTGTGGGGGTTGGTGACGTTGGCCCCGAGGATCCAGATGAACATGCCCAGGCCGGCAATGGCCACGATGTTGTTCAGGATCGGTGCCCACATTGCCGGACCGAATGCCCCGTTGGCGTTCAAAACCTGCGTCAGGAGGGCATACAGGCCGTAAAAGAAGATCTGGGGCAGGCACCAGAACGCGAAAGAGACCGCCAGCGATTTCTGTTCGGGAGAATAGCCCTGCGTGGTCAGCTCAATGACCCAGGGAGCCAGCAGGGTGACGAGCAGGGTCAGGCTGAGAAGTACCACGACAGCCAGGGTGAGCAGGCGGCTGATGTAGTCCGCTCCCCTGTCCGGTGCCTTGCTGGCTTTGATGATCTGGGGCACCAAAACGGCGTTGAAGACTCCGCCGGCCACCAGCAGGAAGATCAGGTTTGGCAGGTTGTTGGCATTGATGAAGGTGTCATTGACCGTGGAGCCGAGGCCCAGGGCCGCTCCCAGCATCCACGTCTTGCCGAAGCCCAGGAAACGGGAGACCAGGGTCCCGGCGGCCATGATGGCGCTGGAACGGGCTTCTCCGTGCTGGACAGTCCTGGATTCGGCCTGGGAATCCGCGGAGCCGGATTCGGGGGAAGCTGGATTAGCTGCTGACATGGCCTTCATCGTCTCAAAGGTGCGCAGTTAGGCACGTGGGCGGCGCTTCATGGAATCAGTCACGGGACCTCAGAGGTGTTCCGGCAGGACTTCTCTGGCGAGGTCGGCGATGCGGCGCTCATTCGGAAAGGACAGCTTGCGGGCGAGTTCCTGGATGGGGACCCAGGCGACGTCCACGGCTTCCTGGTCGGGATCGTTTTCGATGGTCAGCTCGCCGCCCGTGGCCCGGAGCAGGTAGTGGTGTACGGTCTTGTGGACGCGGTGTCCGCTGACGGTGAACCAGTAGTCGATGCTCCCCAGCGGGGCCAGGATGTCGCCGCTGATGCCGGTTTCCTCGGCGATTTCGCGGACGGCCGCTTCCTCGTTCTTTTCCTTGCCCTCCGGGTGGCCCTTAGGCAGGCACCATTCGAGGCGTCCGCCGCGGTTGAGGCGGGCGATGATCGCAACCCTCAGCTCGCCGTCGGACGTGTCAACGACGACGCCGCCGGCGGAGATTTCCTCAACGGTGGGCAGCGAGGCCGGCCCGGGGTGCTGGGCGGGCGCGACATGGGCACCGATTGCCGACGGCAACGGTGGGTTTGTCCTCCTGCCAGGAGCACTCGGTACGGGATGGGCCATGAAGTCCACTCTAACGACTCTTGCCCGTTGGTGATGACCGGAACATGACAAGAAAGTGGACTGCGTGTGACGCGAATTCCGGAACCGGGGGCGTAACGGCGCGGTTAGGCGGCCCCGATTGGTGCTTGTTGGCGTGGTTTTCTGACAAGCTTAAGTAACTATGGCGCACGCACATCAAAAGTCCGACCCGCACACCGTCGATTTCCAGGTGGACCCGGTGGTCCTGGAGCTCGGGCAGCGCTTCGTCGATGCCGGGCATGAATTGTCGCTGGTGGGCGGCCCTGTGCGTGACCTCTTCCTCGGCAGGACCTCCCCCGATCTTGACTTCACCACGGACGCCACCCCGGACCAGACCCTCGCGCTGATCAAGAAATGGGCGGACAACTTCTGGGAGATCGGACGGGCATTCGGCACCATCGGAATGCGGAAGTCCGGCTTCCAGATCGAGATCACCACCTACCGCGCCGAAGCGTACGACCCCGAGTCGCGGAAACCCATGGTCGCCTTCGGGTCTTCGCTGACCGACGACCTTCTTCGCCGGGACTTCACCATCAATGCCATGGCGTTGCGGCTGCCCTCGATGGAGCTGATCGACCCCTTCGGCGGTGTCCGCGACCTCCACGCCTCCGTACTGGCTACGCCCGGTGCGCCGGAGACGTCCTTTTCCGACGACCCGCTGCGCATGATGCGGGCGGCCCGCTTTGCCTCCCAGCTCGGTGTGTCGGTCCGCGCGGACGTGAAGCAGGCAATGTCGCAGATGGCGGAACGGATCACCATCATTTCCGCGGAGCGTATTCGCGAGGAACTGGTGAAGCTCATCTGCGGAGCCCGTCCCCGCGTGGGCATCGACCTCCTGGTGGACACCGGCCTGGCCGAATTCGTCCTGCCGGAAGTCTCCGCCCTGCGCCTGGAAGCCGACGAACACCACCGGCACAAGGACGTCTACCAGCACTCGCTGCAGGTGCTGGAGCAGGCTGCGTCCCTGGAGACGGATTCCGACGGCGCCGTGCCCGGCCCCGATTTTGTCCTGCGGTTTGCGGCGCTGATGCACGACGTCGGCAAGCCGGTTACGCGCCGTTTTGAACCGGGCGGCGCGGTGAGCTTCCGACACCACGACATGGTGGGCTCCAAACTGACCAAGAAGCGGATGAAGGCCCTCCGCTTCGATAACGACACCATCAAGGCGGTTGCCCGGCTGGTAGAGCTGCACATGCGCTTCTACGGTTACGGAGAGGCCGGCTGGAGCGACTCGGCGGTCCGCCGCTATGTTACGGACGCAGGTCCCCTCCTGGAGCGGCTGCACCTGCTGACGAGGTCCGATGTGACCACCCGCAACCAGCGCAAGGCGGACCGGCTGTCCTTTGCCTATGACGACCTTGAGGCGCGCATCGCGGGGCTGCGTGAGCAGGAATCACTGGAAGCGGTCCGGCCCGACCTGGACGGCGGCCAGATCATGGCCTTGCTCGGACTGAAGCCCGGCCCCGTGGTGGGCAAGGCCTACAAGTTCCTGCTTGAACAGCGGATGGAGCACGGCCCGCTCGATCCGGCAGTGGCGGAGGCCAGGCTCCGCGAGTGGTGGGCGGACCAGCCCGAAGCCGCCGAACAACAGCCTGCCGCCGGCGTCGAACTTTCCACTACCGAGGAGTCCTAAGTGGTTTCACTTAACAGCACTGCCCGCCCCCAGCTCTGGATCCTGCGCCACGGCGAGACCGAATGGTCCAAGAGCGGCCAGTACACCGGACTCACCGACCTGCCCCTGACGGTGGAGGGCGAGCAGCAGTCTGTCGAGGCACGCAAGATCCTCGACGCCGTCGACTTCGACCTGGTGCTGACCTCACCGTTGCGGAGGGCACGCCGCACGGCGGAACTGGCGGGATTTCCCGATGCCGAACAGGAACCGCTCGCAGTGGAATGGAACTATGGCGATTATGAGGGAATCAGCTCCGACCTGATCCGCAAGGACAATCCGGAGTACCTGATCTGGACCCACGGCGTGCCCAACGGCGAAGCCCTGGAGGAAGTTGCTGCACGGGCGGACAAGATAGTGGCCCGTGTGCTGGAATCCGGACTGGACAATGTCCTCATTGTGGCCCACGGACACTTCTCCAGGATCCTGACGGCGCGCTGGCTGGGGCTGGACCCGCACGAAGGCCGCCATTTCATCCTGGGTACAGCGAAAGTCTGCACCCTTGGATGGGACAAGAAGACTCCAGCCATAGTCCGCTGGGGACTATAAAGACGATTTATAAAATACTTCCGGGAATCTTCTGAATTCAGTAGTCAAAGGCCCGGAGGATAGTGTAATTTTATTCCTGACCCTAGAGCGTTTTGCCAGGGTCATCGGCGCGCGTTGTTCGGCTGGTCAATTGTCCAGTCAGTCAACCGAACAGCGGCATAGCAGAAAAGGAGGTTGGGAAATGATTACTTTGACTAGCGGATGGAAGATGACCATCACCGCGTTCCCGGCCCCGGCTGCTTCCAACGCCCACTTCACGGACTGACTGCCTCCTAACCTGCGGACTCCGGCCCTTCGGCCGGCATCCTGGTAGCCGGCTTCCTGTCCAAGAAAACCGGCCGGCAGTCGGCCGTCCACGCGGGCCCATGCGGTTGCGCAACACCCCATAGTTCGGAACCAGCTTCTTGTCGGGACTGAGGCGTACCTGCATTCGGGGGCCATTCTTCGCTTAGCGAAATCCACCAATTGCTCCTGGCGTTTTTTGTTCCGGGAAATATCCACCCGGGCATTTCCATGCCCTAATTCCCGCCGTCAATTCCGTCAATTAACTGGCCCTAATTGTCATGCCCAATTTCGGGTGCAATCCAACTAACAAAGGATCCACGTGAGCATCACCGCCAGCACCACCACACAGGCCGATCGTGTCCGACGCCGCCGAACAACGCCGCGGGAGGAGGTAACCATGATGGAAAGACTCCGACGCGTTCTGCGCCTGGGTTGGCAGCCAGCGCTCAAAGACCAGACGCTGTTCAACGGCCAGCTCTTGGACCAGAAGCGTGAAGATGTCTACGTCGTACTGCACCAGATGGGCGGCGTCATCCGCTGAGCCGCGTCCTTCCTTTCTGAACATCCCGGGCTGCAGCCGGGAAGGAAATATCAAGGAGGAACCGATGGCATCGAGCCGTATCCATGCCCAAAAAGCCCACGCGGCGACGCGTGGGCTTTTTGTTTGCCGGAACGCCTGTCATTCCGGGGCAGTCGGAGCGCAACCGCGACGGTAAGCTCGGGGGATGCAGGAGACATTGCCGCCGGCGCACCGAAAGAGAACGCGCCTGGTCATCCCGAGCCGTAGCGATCTCCTGCTCAGGAACTTCACTGAACTCATCGGCGGCCCGATGGGGAGGCGTACCGCGCCGGGCATTGTCGCACCCGGAGTGTTCACCGTGGAACGCGTCCTCATCATCCTTACCGTGATGGCAGCCATGGCAAGCGTCCTGGTCAAGAACTACTGCCGGTCAAACGGCTGGGAGTCGCCGGGACAGTTCTACTCCACCTGCTACTCGGACTTCCCGGAGCTCTTCCGCAACAGGGGACTCGGCGAGGGCACCTTCCCCTTCTTCAGCGAAGGCAGTTTCTTCGAATATCCGGTCCTGATGGGCATCATCGCCGGGCTGACGGCCATGCTGCTCCCCGGACAGGGCGCCACGGACGCGCGCATCCTCGGTTACTTCGACGTCAACGCCACCCTCATCGCCGCCGTCTGGATCGTCACGGTCCTCGCAACAGCCCGCATGAGCAGGCGCCGGCCCTGGGACGCCGCCATGGTGGCCGTAGCCCCCGGAATAATCCTCGCCGGGGTGATCAACTGGGACATGTGGGCGGTGGGCCTGCTCGCCGTCGGCATGTATTTCTTTTCCCGCAAACGGCTGGTGCTGGCCGGCGTCTTCATTGGCCTGGGGACGGCCACCAAGCTGTATCCGTTGTTGGTCTTCGGCGCGATCCTCCTCCTGGCCCTGAGGACCGGAAAGATCCGGCCGCTGCTCGTCACGGCAGCGGCCGCCGCAGCGGCCTGGCTCGCCGTCAACGTTCCCATAGCCGCCATGAACCCCTCGGGCTGGACGTACTTCTACCAGTTCACGGAGGACCGCCCCGCCGGTTACAGCTCCCCCTGGTTCGCCTACAACCTGGTGGCCGGTCGCCTGCAGTGGCTGCCGCTGGGGTCCGAGGCCATCAACGCCCTCGCCCTCAACCTCTTCCTCATCAGCTGCATACTCATCGCCGTCCTGGCCCTGACAGCACCGCGCCGGCCCCGGCTGGCGCAGCTGGCGTTCCTGATCGTTGCCGCATTCATCCTGACGAACAAGGTGTACTCACCCCAGTTCGTCATCTGGCTCATCCCCCTGCTTGCCCTGGCCCGTCCGCGCTGGCGCGACTTCCTCATCTGGCAGGGGATCGAAGGACTTCACTGGGCGGCCGTGTGGATGTACCTGGGGCAGGCGACCAGCGGCGGCCCGACGCAGCACAACATCGATATGCCGTATTACGTACTGGCGGTGGCCCTGCATATGATTGCCACGGCCTACTTGATGGTCCGCGTGGCGTGGGACATCTGGGACCCGGGTTACGACGTGGTCCGCCGCCACTCGCTGGACGATCCCCAGGGCGGCCCGTTCGACGGCGTTGGGGACTGGCTGCGGATAAACCCGGCAGACCCCGCGGCCTCAACACTCCCCTGGCGGCGGGCGGCCAGCGATGCCTGACGTCGCCGTCGTCGGATCCGGCCCGAACGGGCTCGCCGCTGCCGTGGCCATGGCCCGCGCGGGCCTCAAGGTGCACGTATTCGAAGCCGCGGGCACCCCCGGAGGCGGCCTGCGGACGTCGGAGCTGATGCAGCCCGGCCACCTGCACGACATTTGCTCTGCTGTCCAGCCGATGGCCCTCGCCTCACCGTTCTTCCAGGCCTTCGAGCTGTCCCGTCGGATTGACCTCGTTACTCCGGAGCTTTCCTTCGGATCGCCCCTGGACGGCGGCCGGGCCGCCCTTGCCTTCCGCTCCCTGGACCGCACTGCCGCAGGGCTCGGCCGGGACGGCCCGGCCTACCGGCGCCTGATGGCACCGCTGGTCCGCCGGGTGGAGGGCATTGCCGACTTCACGCTCAACCAGCTCCTGCGGGTCCCCCGTGACCCGCTTGCCGCGGTGCTCTTCGGCCTGCGGACCCTCGGGCAGGGCTCAGCGGCCTGGAACGCCGGATTCAAGGACGAACTGGCGCCGGCCCTCCTGACCGGCGTCGCCGCGCACTCCGTGGGGCGGCTGCCGTCGCTGGCACCCGCGGGGGCGGGTCTGATGCTCGGGACGCTGGCGCATGCGCAGGGCTGGCCGATTCCCGTGGGCGGATCAGCGTCCATCGCCGGTGCCATGGTGCGGGATATCGAGGCCCACGGGGGCACGGTGGAAACAGGACGTCGGATCGAATCCCTGGCCGAACTTCCGCCTGCCAGGGCCACGCTGCTGGACATTGCCCCGCCGGCACTGCTCAGGCTTGCCGGGGACAGGCTGCCAGCCGGTTACCGCCGTTCCCTTGAGTCGTTCCGCTTTGGAAATGCCGCCTGCAAAGTCGATTTCATCCTGTCCGGTCCTGTTCCGTGGGAGGCTGCGGGACTGGCAGATGCGGGAACTGTCCACGTGGGCGGCACACGTGCCGAGATGGCCGAAGCGGAAAACCAGGTGGCCGCGGGGAAACATCCGGAACGGCCCTATGTCCTGGTGTCCCAGCCGTCACGGTTCGACGATTCCCGGGCACCGGAAGGGCGGCACATCCTGTGGACGTACTGCCATGTACCGGCAGGGTCAACGGTGGACATGGCGGAGGCGGTGACGGCCCAGCTGGAACGCTTCGCACCCGGTTTCCGGGACCTCGTGGTCCAGGTGCACGTGACGACGGCGGCGGGGCTGGCGGAATACAACCAGAACTATGTGGGCGGAGACTTTGCCGCCGGCCTGATGGATCTCCGCGGACTGATCCAGCGGCCGGTGATCAGCGCCGTACCCTGGCGCACCCCCCTGTCAGGCGTGTACTTGTGCTCCTCGTCAACACCTCCCGGGCCGGGCGTTACCGGCATGCCCGGGTTCCACGCTGCAAGATATGCCCTGAAAGATATATTCGGATTGCGTATGCCCGTTCTCGGACTGAAGCTTTAGGCAGGCCTTCCGGATCAGGAGACGGGGTACCCCGACGGAACCGCGTCCGGGTTCGGGTCCGGGTTTGCGACCGTGAAGCGGGAGCGGGGGTGGGACGGTGATTCCAACTCGTCCAGCATGGCCACGGCGAAGTCCTGCGTGGTGATGGACCGGCCGGCGGGCGAATTGTCCGCTGTCACGTACCTGCCGCTCCGGGTTCCCGGCTGCATGACGGGGGCGGGCGCCAGCATGGTCCAGTTGAGGGTCTCCGGAGCTGAGCGGATTTCATCGTAGGCGGCGGCCATGCTGCGTGCCTCGGGACGGTAGGGTTCGGGAAACTCGGGGGAATCGCAGAGCCGCGTTCCATTGATTTCGAGCGCCCCGGCTCCGCCCACCACCAGCAGCCGCGTGGTGCCGGCACTGGCAAAGGCTGCCTTCATGGCTGCCAGCCATTCGCCATGATCGCCGCCCGTCCGGCTGGGCACCGTGGCCAGCACAACGGCGTCGTGGTCCTGGGCGACGTTACTGAACGTGCGCAGGTCCGCCAGTTCTGCGCGGCATGCAGTGGCGCCCGGTACCGCTGCGCCCGTCCGCGAAATGGCGGTGACGTCATGGCCGCGCCGCAGCGATTCCTTGACGATCTGTCCGCCCACCATCCCGGTGGCACCGTACACTGCGATTTTCATGGCGCTCCTTGTATTGGGTACCGTAGGAATTCACAGTATCTCTAGGATACCTAGGGACGAAGCAGAAACGAGGTGCTGAATGGATACCATTACGACCGACGCCAGGCCCGGTGCAGACATCATGGATCCGCGGTGCCCGTCCAGGGTGGTTTTCCAGAGAATCGGCGACAAATGGGCGTCGCTGGTGGTCCAGGTGCTGGCCGATGGACCCGTCCGCTTCTCCGAATTACGCAAGCATGTCCATGTGATCACGCCCAAGGTGCTGACCCAGACCCTGAGGGCGCTGGAAAGGGACGGGCTGGTGACCCGGACCGTGTTCGCCCAAGTCCCGCCGCGGGTCGATTACCAGCTGACCGACCTGGGGCGGTCACTGCTCGGCCCCCTCGCCGTCCTCCGGGAATGGGCCGAGTCCAACGTCCCCACCATCCTGCACGCCAGGGATGCCTACGACGACGCCCGTGAGGGGACGCCGCCGGAGGGATGAAGGGCGGAAATCCGTCCATCCCGCATGGTGGCCACGGCATCCGTCAGCGGCACGAACTCGGTGTCGTGCGTGACCATCACCGTGGCCACGTTGAATTCGTCGGTGACCTCGCGCAGGAGCCGGACAATCCCGGCACTCCGCTCGTGGTCCAGCGCCGCAGTCGGTTCATCCACGAGCAGTACCTTGGGCCGGCCCATCAGTGCCCGTGCAATGTTGACGCGCTGCCGCTGTCCGCCCGACAACTGGTGAGGGCGCTTGTCCCCGACCGTCCCGAGTCCGACCACGTCCAGGAGTTCGGCCGCGCGCTTGCGGGCGGCCGGCAGCGGCTTCCCGCGCAGGTGGTCCGCCAGCAGGAGCTGTTCGGCCGCAGTCAACGACGGCAGGAGATTGGGTTGCTGGAAAATGATGCCGATCTTCTCCCTGCGCAGGGAGGTTAGCTCGGCGTCCCGCAGGGCCGTGACCTCCTGGCCATCGATTGCCACAGTGCCCGATGTGGGGCGGAGCAGCGCAGCGGAGACTGCCAGCACGGAGGACTTTCCGGAGCCTGAGGGCCCTACCAGGGCGAGGAAGTCCCCTGCGCCAAGGGCAAGGCTTACCTGGTCCAGCGCCTTGAGGGTGGAGTCTCCGTCCGGGTACTCGAGCGTGACGTTGACGAGGTTGAGCGGGGTATCCAATGAGTATTCCTTTCGAGGAATATAGCTGTGGTGGGAGAAATTAGTTGCCGCCGAGGGCGAGCAGCGGGTCAACCCGGGTAACGCCGCGGACTGCCACCGCGGCTCCGCCGAGGCCCAGGAGCAGGATTCCTGCGACCGGCACGAGGGTGGTGGCCGGCGTGACCAGGAACGGGGCAGCTTGTGCCGCAAGAAGCCCGCCCAGCAGTCCTGCCCCGCCGCCGGCGACCGTCCCTGCCGCCAACACCATGCCGGCCTGCGCCAGCGCATCCCGGAGCACATAACCCGGTGAGCCGCCCATCGCCTTGACCACGGCAATGTCCCGGGTCCGCTGAACAGTCCACACCGTCAGGAACGCCACGATCACCAGGGCCGAGATGCCGTACAGGAACGCCTGCATCAGGACCAGCGAGCCGTTCTCGCTTTTGTATGACCCCAGCGCCTGGAACGAACCTTGCCGGCTTGCGCTGACTGTTCCGGCCGCTGCATTGGCGGCCTCGACGTCAACCCGGGCGCCGGCGTCGAACGTCACGGCCAGCACGGTGCCGAGGGAGCCGCTGCCTGCCCGGGCCAATTGCCGCCAGTCATTCAGCGACGTCCAGATAACGCCCGTATGTGAATACCACTCGTCCGGGACGATGTCCGCGACGGCGAGTTCCAGCCCGCCCACTGACAGGAGGCTGCCGGGGCTGAGGCTAAGGTCCGCAGCGAGGGTTTCGCCCACCAGCACAGTTCCGTCCCCTGGAGAATCAGGCAGAACGGGCCGGTCCCCGGACAGTCCGTTGCCGGTTCCAAAGACGGCCACGTTTGCGGTGCCGCCGGGGGCGCCGGCGGGACCGACAGCCTGCGCGCGGGCCTGGCTGATGCCGAGCGCCTCCACGCCCGAAACACCGTCCTGTCCGGACCAGGCGGCAAGCTGGTCCCGGTTGACTTCCGACTCGGTGAAGGATGCCTTGGCCGGAGTGCCGTCGGGGGCGCCGAACACGATCTGGTCGGCACCCAGCGCGGCGATCGCCGACGTCGACTGGTTTCCCAAACCGGCGGTCAGGCCCGAGAGCATCACGAGCAACAGGGTGATCAGGGCGATGACGGCTGCCATCAGGGCAAAGCGTCCTTTGGCAAAGCGGAGATCTCGAATGGCGAGAAACAAGGGGTTCCTTTCGTGGCGGTGTGGACTGCTGGTTCCACTCTTCCGCCGCGTGCGGCAGTGCACATCGGCAGGCCGGTTGGTCGGCAGGGGCCACGTGATGGAGCCGAGTATCAACCGAAAGGTTGATCTCCGGCGGCACTGCCCCGTTTCGCCGGGAAACCCGGGCCCCGGAGGATACGCTGGATTGATGCGAGGCAAGTGTTGATACCTGGTGAATCCAGCGGTTCCGGGATTATCCTGCGGCTGCTGAGGGTCAGCCTCCACGTGGGCTTCGCCGTCCTGCTGCTGGTGGCCACGGCGCGCGTCCTGATGTCCGGCCCGGGGCTTTCCGGCTGGTTGGCCTTCATCCCCGCCCTGCTGCTCGCAGCCGTCTACTTCATCGGCACCGTGCTGGAGAAACGCCACTCCACGGATACGAAGCGATTCGATCCGCACCCTTATGCGGGGTGGTGGCTTGGTGCGGTCTCGGTCCTGTGGCTGGTGCTGATCTGGTTCAGCGCGGACTTCGTCTGGCTGGCCTTCCCGCTCTTCTTCCTGCAGCTGCACGTGCTGCCGAGACGCGTGGCCCTGCCGGTCATTGCGGCATCCACTGTGCTGGTTGTCGTTGCGCTCTGGTTCCACAATCGGGGTGCTGCCGGGCCGGCGCTGGAGATGCCGATGGTGCTGGGGCCGGTTTTCGGAGCAGCCTTCGCCGTGATCACCGGCCTCGCGTACCGGGCGCTGTACCTTGAGGCGGAGAATCAGCGCCTCGCGGCCGAGGAATTGCGCCGGACGCGCGGGGAACTGGCCCGCAGCCAGCACGACGCCGGAACGCTGACCGAGCGGGCACGGCTGGCCCGCGAAATACACGACACCCTGGCCCAGGGCTTCTCCAGCATCGTGCTGATGAGCCGCTCAGCTGAAAAGGCGCTCGACGACGGCGACACGGCCGCGGCGCGCGAGCGGCTCCGGACCGTGCAGGAGACTGCGTCCGCCAACCTCGCCGAGGCGCGGAACTTTGTCCGCGGCCTGCAGTCGCCGGCGCTCGAGCAGATGTCCCTGGTGGGCAGCCTCCGCCGGCTCTGTGAAAAGACGGAGACCGAGGCGGCGGCACGCGGGGCAGGCTTTCGGTGCCGATTCGACCTCGAGGGCACCCCCGTTGAGCTATCCAATCCGTACTCCACCACGCTCCTGCGTGCCGCCCAGGCGAGCCTCGCCAATGTCTGGGTGCACGCGAAGGCACGCAACGCCGTCGTGACCCTGTCCTTTATGGGGACCGAAGTGGCCATGGACATTTACGACGACGGTGTGGGGTTCCGCCCGCCGGCGGCGGCCGGCGGAGATCAGCCACAGCCACGAGACGGTTCCGGGTACGGCCTCCGGTCCCTCCGGGAACGCGTGACGGCCCTGGCCGGAACGCTGGACATCGAATCGGCCCCGGATGAGGGAACGGTGGTGGCCATCCGGCTCCCGCTGGTGGACAGTGCGGCGGCCGGGAAGCCGGCAAGCGGGTTGAGGGCATGAGCGGAATCCGGATCCTTCTGGTGGACGACCACCCCGTGGTCCGCGCCGGCCTCCGGGCCATGCTGGGCGACTTCGAGGGCATCACCGTGGCGGCCGAATCCGGCGACGGTGCCGCCGCACTGGCCCAGCTCGCCAGGTTCCGCGCGCTGGGCGAGCCCGTGGACGTGGTCCTGATGGACCTGCAAATGGGGGCAGGCATGGACGGCGTCACGGCCACGCAGAAAATCAAGGCCGGCGAGGCGGGAACTCCCGCCCCGCCGGTGCTGATCCTGACCACCTACGATTCCGACGCCGACATCCTCGCCGCCGTCGAAGCCGGCGCCAGCGGCTACATGCTCAAGGATGCGCCGCCTGAGCACATCCGCCAGGCCGTCCTTTCCGCCGCAGCAGGCAGGACGGCGCTGGCCCCCGAAGTGGCCGCCCGGCTGATGGGCAGGATCCGGAACCCCGAACCGGCGCTGTCCGCACGGGAAATCCAACTGCTGCAGCTCCTGGCCACCGGACTGACGAACCGCGCCATCGCCAGGCAGCTGTTCATTTCCGAGGCCACCGTCAAGACCCACCTGGTGCATATTTACGGGAAACTCGGCGTGGACAACCGCACGGCGGCGATCTCGGCGGCAACGCAGCGCCGGATCATCCGGCCCGTGTGAGCCGGCATCGCGGCCGGCGCCCTGTAGCCGCCGGGCAGGTGTCTTCCAGCACGGTCCATGTGACAAGAACTTTGTCCGTGCTTGCGGGCATAATGGCGCGATGGGGAACTTTCAGAAACTTTCGCTTGCTCTTGTCGGACTCATTATGGGTGGATCGCTGGTGGCCTGCGATGACGGCCGTGCCGGGGCGCAGGACGCAGCCAAGCAGCTCGCGTCCGCTGTGGCCGCCCTGGACGTCGGCTCCATCGCTTTTGAAGGTACCGACGCCGCGGCAGCAAACGAGCGCCTGAAAGAAGTCTTCCAAGGGCTCGGTCCCGCCAAGCCGGCTGTCGAGGCCGGAGAATTGACGTTTGATAAGGACACCGCCACGGTCCCGCTGAACTACAGCTGGAAGGTCGGCTCCGGCGAGTGGAAGTACACGGCCTCTGCCGAACTGAAGAAATCCGGCGACAAATGGCTGACCGTGTGGAAGCCTGCCCTGCTGGCCCCTGAACTGGCCGACGGCGAAGTCCTCGCCGCAGCCACCCAGTCGCCTCAGCGGGCGGACATCCTGGGAGCTGGCGACGCGAAACTCGTCACCTACCGTCCCGTGGTGGACGTTGGCATAGACAAGCCCAAGCTGGGTGCGGCCGACCCTGCCGCGTCGGCCGCCAAACTTGCCCAGCTGGTAGGAGTGGATCCCGCCGCCTACACTCAGCAGGTCCAGGCGGCCGGCCCCGAGGCCTTCGTCACCGCCATCACCCTGCGCCAGGACGGCCGAACCATTACGGACGAGCAGATCGCCCGGATCCCCGGCGCCCGGTCCATCGCCGGAGTCCTGCCGCTGGCGCCAAGCCGCACCTTCGCGCGCGCCCTCCTGGGCACCGCCGCCGAGGCCAACGCCGAACAGATCGAAAAATCCGGCGGAGCGCTCAAAGCCGGCGACACGACAGGTACCGGCGGGCTTCAGCAGCAGTACGACGCCCAGCTCCGCGGAACGGACGGAATCCAGGTTTTTGCCGAAAAGGCAGGACTGACAGCCGAGGAGAAGCAGGCGTTGCCCAACGAGGGCCGCCGGACCCTGTTCCAGGTCGGGATGGAACCGGGCACCCCGGTGAAAACCACGCTGGACCCCAGGCTGCAACAGCTCGCCGAGGATGTCCTGGCCGATGTTGGCCCGGCGTCCGCCATCGTTGCCCTCCGTCCCTCCAGCGGTGCGGTCCTGGCCGCAGCTTCGGGACCGGGCAGCAACGGGTACAACACCGCCATGCTGGGACAGTACGCTCCGGGTTCAACATTCAAGGTGGTGGATTCACTAGCCATGATCCGCAACGGAATGACCCCGGATTCCAAGGTTGAATGCACACCGACGCTCACGGTGGACGGCCGCACGTTCAAGAACGCCGAGGGCTATCCGGAAGGCTCCCTGGGGTCTGTCACCCTGCGGGACGCGTTTGCGCACTCCTGCAACACCGCCTTCATCGCCGCCCGCGACTCCGTCAGCCAGGCCCAGCTTGAATCCGCGGCCACCTCCCTCGGGGTCGCCGTCGAGGCGCCCGGCCTGGGGGCCGACGCCTTCCTGGGTTCCGTCCCCGGGGAAGCTGCCGGTACCGAGCATGCCGCCTCCATGATCGGGCAGGGCAAAGTACTGCTTTCCCCGCTTGCTGCGGCCGTGATGGCCGGTTCGGTGGCCAAGGGATCCCCGGTGTCTCCCACGCTTGTCCTGAACACGGACGCAGGATCCGGCACGGCAGCCCCCGAGGGCTCCGGAACCCCGACGGCGGCCGGAACGTCGCCGTCGTTGTCCTCCACCGCGCCTGCCCCCGCAAAAGCCGCCGAGAAGCCGGTTACGGCGGCGGAAGCAGCGGCCCTGGCCGACATGATGCGGGCCGTAGTCACCTCGGGCCACGCAGGATTCCTGGCATCCGTGCCGGGGGAACCGGTGGGAGCGAAGACGGGCACCGCCGAATTCGGCAACGAGAATCCGCCCAAGACGCACGCCTGGATCGTGGCCGTGCACGGAGACCTCGCCGTTGCCGTCTTCGTTGAAGAGGGCGGCCTGGGCGCCACAACCTCCGGTCCGTTGCTCAAGGAGTTCCTGACCTCGGCGGGATGACCCGTCCTCCCCTCAAAACTCAGAGGGTGCTGCCGTGGGAAGATTGAAGGCGTGGCTCATATTGACGTTTCCGGCATCGACTACTTCCTCTCCGACGGCACCCAGCTGCTCAACGGGGTGACCTTCAAGGTCCCGGACGGCACCAAGACGGCGTTGATCGGGCCCAACGGAACCGGCAAGACCACCCTGTTCCGGATCATTTCCGGCGACCTTGTGCCGGATGAAGGCGTGATCGGCCGGTCCGGCAACATGGGCATCATGCGCCAGTTCGTGGGCCAGGTCCGCGACGACTCCACCGTCCGCGACCTACTGGTGTCCGCCGCCCCGCCCGCGCTGGCCGCTGCCGCGCGCGCCGTCGACGACGCCGAACTCGCCATGATGGAGCACGACGACGAGCCCACCCAGATGCAGTACGCCCAGGCCATCGTGGACTGGGGGGACGCCGGCGGCTACGACGTCGAGACGGTCTGGGACGAGGTCTGCATGGCCGCGCTGGGACTTCCGTTTGACCGCGCGCAGCACCGCCCGGCGTCGAGCCTCTCCGGCGGCGAGCAAAAAAGGCTGGTGCTGGAGGCGCTGTTCGCCGGTCCCGACGAACTGCTGCTCCTCGATGAGCCGGACAACTACCTCGATGTCCCGGGCAAGCGCTGGCTCGAGGCCAAGCTCAACGAGTCCAAGAAGACCGTGTTCTTCATCAGCCACGACCGGGAACTGCTGAACAACGCAGCGGGCCGCATCGTGACCCTTGAGCCGGGCATCAACGGTGCCGGCGCCTGGATCCACGGCGGTGGCTTCGGCTCCTACGTGGACGCCCGCGCGGACCGTAACGCCCGCTTCGAGGAGCTTCGGAAGCGCTGGGACGAGGAGCACGTGAAGCTCAAGGAACTCGTCAACATGTACAAGAACAAAGCCGCGTTCCGCTCGGACATGGCCAACCGGTACCACGCCGCCCAGACCCGGCTGGCGAAGTTCCTGGAAGCCGGTCCGCCCGAGGCGCTGCCGATCGAGCAGAACGTGCAGATGCGGCTCAAGGGCGGCCGCACCGCCAAGCGCGCCATCGTGGCGGAGAAGCTGGAACTGACCGGGCTGATGAAGCCGTTCTCCACCGAGGTCTGGTTCGGGGACCGCGTCGGTGTGCTGGGCTCCAACGGCTCCGGCAAGAGCCACTTCCTGCGCCTGCTCGCCACGGGCGGAACGGATCCCGAGCGGGAGCACCTGCCGGTGTCCGACGTTGATATCGCCGAAGTGCCGCACGAAGGCACCGTCAAGCTCGGCGCCCGCATCCGTCCAGGCTTCTTCGCCCAGACCCACGTCCGCCCCGACCTGCTCGGCAAGACCCTGCTGGAAATCCTGCACCGCGGCGACGAACACCGCTCCGGCCTTGGCCGCGAGGCAGCCGCGGGCGCCCTGGACGGGTACGGCCTGGCGTCCCAGTCGGAGCAGAAGTACGAATCGCTGTCCGGCGGGCAGCAGGCGCGGTTCCAGATCCTGCTGCTGCAGCTCTCCGGGGCCACCCTGCTGCTCCTCGACGAGCCCACGGACAACCTGGACCTGCACTCGGCCGAGGCCCTGGAACGTGCCATCGACCACTTTGAGGGAACTGTCCTGGCCGTGACGCACGACCGCTGGTTCGCCCGGACCTTCGACCGCTTCCTGGTGTTCGGTTCCGACGGCAAGGTGTACGAATCCGCGGAGCCGGTCTGGGATGAGAAGCGCGTGGAACGCGCCCGCTAGAACGGTGCCGCTAGAACGGTGCCTGAACCGCGCCGCTGAACCGGCGTGTCAGTTGGTCCGGGAAACAGGGGCCAGTTACTCCGGCAGCAGTTCGGAGCGTACCCCGGCTTCCGGGCCGGCGGTCCCTCCCATGGCGGCCACCAGCCGTTCCCGCGCGCGCCCGAGGTGCTCGTCGAGCACCTCTGCCGCGGCGTCCCCCTGGCCGGATTCGATGAGTTCCAGGATTTTCTGGTGTTCGGCCTGGATCAGTGCGGTGTCCAGGAGGCGCAGGGACTGGATGCGGACCATGCACAGCCGCACCTCGCCCACGAGCGAGCGGTACATCCTGCTGATGCGCTCGTTGCCGACGGCGTCGATGAGACTGGTGTGAAACCGCATGTCCGGTTCGACGACGTCGAGCGGGGCACCCGTCTGCACCGCTGCGATGTCGCGGTTGGCCTGCAGGGCCGCCTCCGGGACGTCCCTGGTACGGGCGAGCCTGCGGAGCACTTCGCTTTCCAAATATGCGCGGGCCAGATAGATGTCCCGCACGGAGTCCGGGCCGAGGTCCACTACGCGGGCGGTCTTGTGCGTGCCGCGGTCCAGCAGTCCCTCTGCGACGAGCTTCTCGATCGACGCCTTCGCCGTGGGACGTGCCACCTCGTAGGACGAGGCGACGTCTGTCTCGGTGAGGGTCTGGCCGGAGCCGAGGTCACCGGCATAGATCCGGCTGCGCAGATCTGCGGCGATAGCGTCCACGATCGAGACTGCTGCAATTCGGCCGGCCACCGGAGCTCCATTTCCGCCTAGGGTTTCTTGATTTACCTCCATCTTGCCAGACAAGTCAACAAGTCTCTCTTGACCATCATGTGTACTTGTTAGACAATCGTAGGGCGCCACGGTGTTGTGACGCCTAACACAATCTGGAGACACATGTTTCAGCAGATCCTCGATCCCATTGCCGGGTCCCTAGTCATTTCAGCCCTTTGCGCGGCACTTCCCCTCGTCCTGCTCTTCGTCCTCCTGGGCGTCTTCAAGGTCAAGGCACCCAAGGCGGCCCTCGCCAGCCTCGCCCTCTCCCTCGTGCTGGCCATCGTCGGCTGGCGGATGCCGGTCAACCAGGCCTTGAGCGCCACCGCGGCCGGCATCTTCTACGGACTCTTCCCGATCCTGTGGATCCTGGTCAACGCGCTGTGGATCTACCGGCTCACCGTGGCCACCCCCTGGTTCGAAGTGCTGGGACGGACCATCCGCTCCATCTCGAACGACCTCCGCATCCTTTCAATCCTGATCGCCTTCTGCTTTGGCGCCCTGCTGGAATCCCTGGCCGGCTTCGGCGCGCCGGTGGCCATTTCCGCCGCCATGCTGATGGCCGCCGGCATGAAACCGCTGAAGTCGGCCGTGGTGTCGCTGCTGGCCAACACGGCTCCCGTAGCCTTCGGCGCCATGGCGGCGCCGATCATCGCCCTTAATGGCGTCACCGGCCTGCCGCTGCACGACCTTTCTTCGATGGCCGGACGCCAGACGCCTTTCATTGCGCTCATTGTGCCGTTGCTGCTGGTGTTCATCGTCGACGGACGGCGCGGCGTGAAGCAGACCTGGCCCGTGGCCCTGGTGGCCGGTGTCGCTTTCGGCGCGGCCCAGTTCGTCACCTCCAACTACTTCGCGGTGGAACTCACGGATGTTGTGGCCGCCGTCGTGACAGTGGCCGCCGTGCTGCTGATGCTCAAGGTCTGGCAGCCGAAAGAAACTGTCGGAATGGGAGGCGCCGTGGAGGCCGCACCGGAGGCCGCGCACGCCGCCGCCGCCGTCGGGGCCGTTGCCGGCTCCCGTGATGGCGGTTCCGCAGCCACGCCGGCGACAGGTTCCGGCGCGGAACACCCTGCAGCCGCCTCAGGGCCTTCGGTTCCGACCGACAACTCAAGGCCTGAACCGCGGCAGATCTGGATGGCGATCGCTCCCTACCTGATCATCATCGCTGTGTTCTCGGTGGCGCAGATCCCGTTCGTCAAGACCTGGCTGGGACAAGTGGGAAGCGTGACGTTCGCGTGGCCCGGGCTGGACATCACTGATTCGGCCGGCAAGCCGGTCGCGGCCACCAAATTCAAGCTCGACCACCTCAAGGCGACCGGCACCCTGCTCCTGTTCTCCGGCCTGCTCACCATGGTGCTGTACAAGATCTCTGCCTCAAAGGGCCTGCGGATCTACCGGGAAACCATTGTCCAGCTGCGCTGGACCATCGTCACCGTCACTGCCGTCCTGGGGTTGTCCTTCGTGATGAACCTGTCCGGCCAGACCACCACGCTGGGCTTTGCGCTGGCCTCCGCGGGCGGCTTTTTCGCCGTACTCTCACCACTGATCGGCTGGATCGGCGTGGCCCTGACCGGTTCTGACACCTCCTCCAACTCGCTGTTCGGCCAGATGCAGGCCACGGCCGCGGCGCAGACCGGCCTGTCTCCGGTACTGATGGCCGCGTCCAACTCCTCCGCCGGCGTGATGGGCAAGATGCTGTCACTGCAGAACCTGGCTGTTGCCTCCGCGGCGGTGGGCCTGGACGGCGCCGAGGGAACCCTCTTCCGGAAGCTCCTCGGCTGGAGCCTGGGCCTGCTGGCGTTGATTACTGTGCTGATCTTCCTGCAGTCCACCCCCGTACTGGGCTGGATGGTCCCCTGATGGCACCCTTGGACATGGCTGGCCTCCGCGCGGCGGTGAAGGATCCGGCCCAGGTGAAGACCCGGGCCATTGACCTGCACGCGAACGCCCATGACGCCTCTCATTTCCTGCTGATCCCGCAGGCCGTGGTCACCGCCGGGAGTGCTGCCGATGTGGGCGGACTGCTGCGCGCCAGCGCTGCCCAGGGCGTGCCGCTGACTTTCCGATCCGGCGGCACCAGCCTGAGCGGCCAGGCGGTCACCGACGGCGTGCTGGTGGACGTCCGGCGCAACTTCCGGGACATTGAAGTGCTTGACGACGGCGCCCGGGTCCGCGTCCAGCCCGGCGTCACCGTGCGGGCGCTCAACGCGAGGCTCGCCCGCTACGGCCGGAAGTTCGGCCCGGATCCGGCCAGCGAGGCGGCGTGCACGATCGGCGGCGTGGTGGCCAATAATTCCTCCGGCATGAACTGCGGCACCGTGGACAACACCTACCGCACACTGGAGTCCCTGACCGTGGTGCTGCCCTCCGGCACCGTGATCGACACCGGAGCGCCGGACGCCGACCGGAAACTCCGCGCCCTCGAACCGGAACTCTACGAGGGACTGGCCCGGCTGGCGGAACGGGTCCGGAACAACGCGGACTCCGTCCACAGGATCCGTCAGCAGTTCTCGATGAAGAACACCATGGGCTACGGGCTGAACTCCCTGCTGGACTTCCGGACCCCGGTGGACATCATGGCCCACCTGATCGTCGGCAGTGAAGGCACCCTGGGTTTCGTGGCGGAGGCGGTTTTCCGCACCATCCCGCGGCTCCAGCACGCTGCCGCGGGCCTGCTGGTGTTCCCCGACCTTGAGGCCGCCAATGCGGCCCTACCGGCGCTCGTCGACACGGGAGCCGCAACTATCGAGCTGATGGATGCCCTGTCCCTCAAGGTGGGGCAGACGCTCAAGGGGACTCCCGCCGTCGTGCAGGATCTGGCGGTCCGGGAGCATGCCGGCCTGCTCGTCGAGTATTCCGCCGGCAACGCCGGGGACCTGGCGGAACTCCAGGGCAACGGCGAGGGCATCCTCCCCGGGCTGGGACTTTCTGCTCCCGCCCGGTTCACCGGCGATGCCCGGGAACGCGGGCAGCTCTGGCAGTTGCGCAAGGGCCTCTACGCTTCGGTTGCCGGCGCGCGCCCCCAGGGCACCACCGCGCTGCTGGAAGACATTGTGGTCCCGGTTCCGGTGCTGGGCCGCACCTGCCGGGAACTGATCCGGCTCTTCGACAAGTACAGCTACGGCAACAGCGTGATCTTCGGCCATGCCAAGGACGGCAACGTCCACTTCATGCTCACCGACGGCTTCGCGTCCGCGGCCGAACTGGACCGCTACAGCGCCTTCACCGAAGACATGGTGGAGCTGGTGCTGGCCGAGGGCGGATCGCTCAAGGCCGAGCACGGGACCGGGCGCGTCATGGCCCCGTACGTCCGCCGGCAGTACGGCGATGAGCTCTACGACGTCATGCGCACCATCAAGCAGCTCTTCGACCCTGCCGGGATGCTCAACCCGGGCGTTCTGATGGACGAGGACCCGCTGGCACACCTGCGGCACATCAAGACTGCGCCGCCGGTGGCCGAGGAAGTGGACCGCTGTGTCTCCTGCGGCTACTGCGAGCCGGTTTGCCCCAGCAAGGACATCACCCTGACGCCGCGGCAGCGGATCGTCACGCTGCGCGCCATTGAATCCGCGCGGTTGGCCGGGGACCTAGCACTGGTCAGGGAGCTGGAAGAAGACTACGAATACGAGTCCGTGGACACTTGCGCCGTGGACGGGATGTGCCAGACCGCCTGCCCGGTGGACATCAATACCGGTTCGCTCGTCAAGAAACTGCGGAAGGACGACGCCGGCCCGCTCGCCAACGGCGTCTGGAATGTGGCGGCCAAGCACTGGGAAGGCGTCACCCGCGGTGCTGCCCTGGCGCTGACGGTAGTGGACAAGCTCCCGGCTGCCGCCATCGCACCGCCCAACAAGGCCGCGCGGGCCGTGCTGGGGAAGGACACCGTGCCGCTGTATTCCGCTGAACTGCCGGGCGGCGGTTCCGTACGGAAGCGCCCGACGCCGGCCGGCGAGGTTGACGCGGTCTACTTCCCGGCCTGCGTGGGGACCATGTTCGGACCCGCAGGCGGGGGCCCTGACGGCGAGGGACGCGGAGTGCAGTACAGCTTCGAACAGCTGTGCGCCCGGGCCGGGCTCACGCTCCTGGTCCCGGAAGGCATCGACGGCCTGTGCTGCGGCACCCCCTGGTCCTCCAAGGGCATGGACGCCGGCCGGAAGACCATGCGCGAGAAGACCCTGGCTGCCCTCCGGCTGGCAACCCGGGACGGCGAGCTGCCCATCGTCTGCGACGCATCCTCCTGCACCGAAGGCCTGCGCCAGGCCGTGGAGTCGGACGAACCCGCGGCCGGGCAGCGCGCCCTGCGCATGGTGGACGCCGTGGACTTCGTGGCCGAACGGATCCTTCCCGGCCTGCCCGACCACGGGAAGCTGGAGTCCCTGGCCCTCCACCCCACCTGTTCGTCCACCCGGATGGGGCTTAATGATGCCCTGGGTGCGGTGGCCGGTGCCGTGGCCGACCGGGTTGAGGTCCCCGAAAACTGGGGCTGCTGCGCGTTCGCCGGGGACCGCGGCATGCTGCATCCCGAGCTGACGGCGTCGGCCACCGCGAAACAGGCGGCGGAAGTGGCGGACATGGACACGGCCGCACACGCCTCGTGCAACCGGACGTGCGAACTGGGCATGACCCGGGCCACGGGCGCGCAGTACCGCCATGTGCTGGAGCTGTTGGAGGAAGTCACCCGCTAACCCGGACGCTCGTTAGGGCATCGCCGTCCATACGCTCATTCGTTCTGATTAAATGATCATTTTCGGCTAGCATTTGAACATGAGGACTGAAGAGCGGCACCGGCTGATCGGTGACCTGCTGCGGAGCCGTGAAGAGGTGACCGTCGACGAGCTGATGGCTGAGTGCGGAGCGTCCGGCGCCACTATCCGCCGCGACCTCGATGCCCTCGCGGTCCACGGCGTCCTCCGCCGGGTGCACGGCGGAGCCAAAAGCCTGGTCCTCCGCGGCGAGCTTCCAGGCTACGGGCAACGGGAACTTGAAGGGCAGGACGCCAAGGCCCGGATCGCCGCCGGAGTGGCAGGCCTGCTGCAGGACCGCGAACACGTCTGGCTCGACAGCGGCACCACAGCCACCGGGATCGCCCGCCAGCTGCGGCAACGCGAACTGACGCTGATGCCCATGTCGTTACCAGCCCTCAACGCGTTGACGGCGGAAGGCCAGTCCGGGCATCGGCCTGCCCTGCTGGTGCCGGGCGGAAGCCTGATCCCTGGCGAGCTGTGCTTTCGCGGGCCGCTGGCCGAGGCCAACATCCGCTCCCTCCGCTTTGATACCGCCGTGGTGACGCCCTGCGCCGTGAACCTCAAGGACGGGCTGCTGGCGCACGACCTCGACGACGCCGCCGTCAAGCGAGCCGGCCTGGAATCCGCCAGCCGGGTCATTGCCGCCTGCGCGGGATCCAAATGGAACGCCGCCGCCGTTGCACTGGTGGCTGGTCTGGGCGCCGTGGACGTCATCGTCACCGACAGGTCCTTCAGCCCGCAGGAACTCACACAACTTGGAAAATACTCAGTGAAAGTAGTGAATGTATGAGCATCGCCGTGTCCACACAGAAGCTGAACGCCGCGGCAGCCGCCACGTTCCTGATCTTCGGGATTAACGGCCTGGTGTTTGCCAGCTGGGCCGCCCGCATCCCCGCCGTCACCGAAATCCTGCATGTGACCTCCGGACAGATGGGAACGCTGCTCCTTTGCACGGCCGTGGGATCGCTGATCGCACTCCCCACTGCCGGGTGGGTGGTGGGACGGATCGGAACCGCCAATACGGTCCGGGCCAGCGGACTCCTGGCTGCGGTGGCCGGGGTGGGCATCGCCCTCTCCCTCACGGCCGAGTCAGTGCCCGGGACCGCCGTTGCACTGTTCTTCTTTGGCGTTGGCATCGGCCTGTGGGACGTCTCGCAGAACATCGAAGGGGCCGACGTCGAACACCGGCTTAAGCGCACCATCATGCCGCAGTTCCATGCGGCTTTCAGCGGCGGCGCCTTCGTGGGCGCCCTGATCGGTGCCGGCCTCTCCGGCCTGGGTGTGGGACTGCCTGCCCACCTGCTGGTCATTGCCGCCGTCGTGGCCGTGCTGACCATGGTGGCGCCCCGCTACTTCCTGCCGCACATTGCCGCTGAAGTCCCGTCCAGCGGTGACGCCGCTGCGCCGAAGGGGGCATCCGCGTGGCGGGACAGCCGCACGCTGCTGATCGGGGTGGTGGTCCTCGGCGCCACCCTGACAGAAGGTGCCGGAAACGACTGGATCGCCAAAGCCTCCGTTGACGGCCTGGGGACCAGCGAATCCACCGGAGCGCTCATGTTTGCGGTCTTTGTCCTGGCCATGACGGCCATGCGGTTCTGCGGCGGTTTCGTCATTGACAAGTACGGCCGGGTTGCCGTGCTGCGAGCCAGCATGGGGGCGGCCGCCGCGGGCCTTGGCCTCTTTGTGCTGGCGGGCAATGTGTGGCTCGCCACCGCCGGGGCCGCGCTCTGGGGAATCGGCGCGGCACTGGCCTTCCCGATGGGAATGTCCGCCGCGGCCGACGATCCCAAGAAAGCTGCCGCCCGTGTCTCGGTGGTCTCCACGCTGGGCTACATCTCCTTCCTGGCTGGACCGCCGCTCCTGGGCTACCTCGGCGACCTGACCGGAATCCACCTGGCCCTGCTCGCGATCATGGTGCCCATCCTGGTGGCGCTCCTCCTCGCCGGAGCGGCCAAGCCGCTGCCCGGGGCGCCGCTGCGCAACGAGTAGCCGCGGCCGCAGCCAACCCCGGCATCCGCCGGCGCGGCGGTAGGGTGGGGAAATGCGAAGGATGCTGAGGAAAGGCCCGGGCTTGGTGGCAGGGCTGGACCGGACCCTACTCAAAGCCGTGTCCAACCTGCCCGGCGGAAACCATGATGTCCTGTTCCGCCGGCTCTCTGCGGCTGCGAACCATGGAAAGCTGTGGTTCGCTGTGGCCGGTGGACTGGCCCTCGTTCCCGGCAAGCCCCGGCGCGCGGCACTGCACGGGCTGATTGCCCAGGGGGTCGCATCGGCGGTCACCAATGTGGTGTTCAAAACCCTCCTTCCGCGGGCCAGACCGCTGCCGGAGCATCTTCCCGTGTTCCGGTTCGTCAACCCGCAACCCACCAGTTCGTCGATGCCTTCAGGTCATTCGGCGTCCGCAGCCGCCTTTGCGGTGGGCGTAGGGCTGGTCCAGCCTGCCATTGGCTCCGCGCTGGCGCCGCTGGCCGCCGGCGTTGCATACTCCCGCGTGCATACCGGCGCACACTGGCCCTCGGATGTACTGTTCGGGTCCGCCATAGGAGCGGGCGCGGCCATGATCACCCGCAGGTGGTGGCCCGTCCGGCCGCCCTTCCCGGCGACCACCCGCACCGCCACCCAGGCAGCACCACTGCCCGGCGGCGAGGGGCTCAGCATAGCTGTCAACACATTGGGCGGCTCCTATGCGCCTGAAACCATCAAGGCGTTGCAGGATGTATTCCCCTTAGCGTATATACAGGAGATTGACGAGGACGGTGACGTCGCCGCAGAAATCAGGGCGGCCGCTGCCCGGCCGGGCGTGAAGGCGCTCGGCGTCTGGGGCGGGGACGGAACGGTAGGCACCGCGGCGGCGGTCGCCGTCGATCTTTCCCTCCCGTTGCTTGTGCTGCCCGGCGGCACGCTGAACCACTTCGCCCGTGACGCCGGAACCTC
The DNA here is from genome assembly GCF_000876655.1 of Arthrobacter sp. SPG23. GTDB lineage: Bacteria > Actinomycetota > Actinomycetes > Actinomycetales > Micrococcaceae > Arthrobacter. Next base: position 60,958 of record NZ_JYCN01000013.1, on the reverse strand, counting down.
CAGCCTCGAGGATGCCGTGGAGGCGGCGTCCGCCGGCGAGGCGGCCCGGGCGGATGTGGGGCACGTCCGGGTGGAGCGGGGGCTCGCTGGAAGCCCGGAAAGACTGGAACGGACCATGCTCAACACAGCGAGCATCGGCCTCTACCCCAATCTGGTCCGACGCCGGGAACAGCTCCGGCCCGCACTCGGCAAACCGCTCGCCGGAGTCGCGGCCATGTTCCGGACCTTTGCGGCCGGAACGCCCACCACCATGATCGTGAACGGCGTCCGGCACAAGCTGTGGATCCTCTACGTTGGCCGCGGCCGTTACTACCCCCGCGACCATGCCCCGCTGGTGCGCCCGGTGATGGACGACGGCGTCCTGGACTTCCGGATGATCACTGCCGACGAATCCTTCGCACGGATCCGGCTGCTGTGGTCCGTGCTGACGGGCACGGTGGCCACGTCCAAGATCACGCATCTGAGCGAATCCACGAAAGTGACCGTGGAAGCGGCGGAGTCCCCCATGGCGCTGGCCGTGGACGGGGAAGCCCTGCCGGGCGTCCGCCGCGTCGAATTCTCGGTGCTGCCCGGGGCGCTCACCTATTACACCCCGAAGCCGGCGTAGGAGGCCGGCGCAGGCTTCGCGCCCGGCAGCCAGCACAGCCTCGCAGTCATCCCTTGGGACTACCCTGATTCCACCCTGAATCATCCCTGAGACCGGCGAAACGGGAGGCTTGCGTCTGTAGCGTGGGAGGTACGAACGGATCTGCGGCCAGCAGAAGCCGTCACAGCATCCACAGCTACGCAAAGGAACGCTTCCATGATTGAAGCAAGAAGCCTGTCCAAGGTCTACGGTGACAAGACCGCAGTGGGCGGCGTGGATTTCACGGTCCAGGCGGGCCGGGTCACCGGCTTCCTGGGTCCCAACGGAGCCGGCAAATCCACCACGATGAGGATGATCATGGGGCTGGACGCCCCGACGTCGGGCTCGGTCACGGTCAACGGAGTTCCGTTCACCAAGCATGCGGCCCCCCTGCGTGAAGTGGGCGCACTGCTGGACGCCAAAGCCGTCCACACCGGCCGTTCAGCCTACAACCACCTCCTGGCCATGGCCGCCACCCACAGCATTCCCAAGAAGCGCGTCAACGAGGTCATCGAAATGACCGGCCTGGCCGACGTCGCCAAAAAGAAGGTCAAAGGCTTCTCGCTCGGCATGGGCCAGCGGTTGGGCATTGCTGCGGCACTGCTCGGGGATCCCCAGACAGTCATTTTGGATGAGCCGGTCAACGGGCTGGACCCGGAGGGCGTGGTGTGGGTCCGCAACCTGGTGAAGTACCTGGCCTCGGAAGGGCGGACTGTCTTCCTGTCCAGCCACCTTATGAGCGAAATGGCCGTCACGGCGGACCATCTGATCGTCATCGGCCGCGGAAAAATCATCGCGGACGCCCCCATCAAGGACATCATCACCGGAAAAGGCGCGGTCCGCACCCGCGTCCGCACCGATGAACCGGACCAGCTGATGCACCTCCTTGCCGGAACGGGAGTTTCGGTGGAGGCCCAGGACCACGAACTATTGGAGGTCAAGGGCCTGGACCCGCGCCAGATCGCCCGTGCAGCCCTGGACAACCACGTCATGATCTATGAACTCACCCCGCTCCAGGCCAGCCTTGAGGAGGCCTACATGGAGCTGACCAAGGATGAGGTCGAATACCACTCGCTGATCACCACGGGAGCCCCCGTTCCCGCCCGGACCGGAGGCAAATAAGCCATGAGCTCTACAACTTTGGAACCCAACCCCTCCGGCCGCAGGGCTGAGGGCGGCGCATCCCGGGCCGGCGCCCCCTCCGGGCAGTCCGCCCGCCCGGGCACTCCGGCTTCCCCCGGACCCGGTCCCAGTTTCCTGCGGGTGCTGAACTCGGAATTCATCAAGTTCCGCACCCTGCTGTCCACGCTGATCCTGCTCGGCTCCACCATGCTGGTGATGGTGGGCTTTGGTGCCCTGGCGGCGTGGTCCACCGGCCAGTTCCGCGAGCAGATGGCGAACGACCCGGAAGCCGCGGCGCAGATGGCGGCCCAGGGCGGGGATATTGCGGTGAGCGCCCCCACGTCCGGCATCGCTTTTGCCCAGCTGATCCTCGGTTCCCTCGGCGTGCTGCTGATGAGCTCCGAGTTCACCACCGGAATGGCGCGGTCCACGTTCGCGGCAGTGCCGAAGAGGACCCCGGCCTTTGTGGCCAAATTCCTTGTGGTGGTAGCAGTGTCCTTCGTCCTGACCGGCGTTTCGACGCTGCTGGCCGGCCTGGTGTCGGTCCCGATCCTGGACAACTACGGCCTGAGCCTGGACCTGGCCAGCTCCCAGTCCGTCAAGCTCCTGCTCGTCAACAGCCTCTACGTGGCCGCGGTGGCCTCCATCGGCATGTCCTTGGGCAGCATCATCCGGAATTCCGCCGGCGGCATCATGAGCCTGGTGGGCCTGTTCTTCGTGGCTCCCATCGCCTTCCAGCTGATTCCCGGCGACTTCTTCGAGGAGGCGCGCAAGTACCTTCCCGGCAATACCGTGACGCCCCTGACCGCCGTGGAACACGTGGACGGAACCCTGGAGGCGTGGCAGGCAGCCCTGGTGCTTGGCGCGTGGGTGGTCATTCCGGCAGTCCTGGCCATGGTCCTGTTGAAGAAGCGGGACGTTTGAGCGGGGAGGGCGGCCGGACCGCCGTCTAGGCCCAGCACATGCACGCAGAACTCACGGCAAAGGACGCATCAGCCCTCATTCAGGTTGATGCGTCCTTTGCCGAGCTCGCCGACCGTCGCCGCGGCCGGCTCCGCCGCTATCTTTACCGGCGGCCCAGAGTCATGGATGCGGTGGTGGTGCTCTGCTACCTGCTGCTGGTCACGCCCACCGCCGTGGACGCCGTGCTCGACGGCGGGCGGCTGGCTACGGCGCTGCTCGCCGCCGTCGCCGTTTCACTCTTTTTCCGCCGGTCCCGGCCGGTGGCCGTTCTTGCCGCCGTGGCCGTGCTGGAAGTGGGCATCACCCTGCTGCACCCCTGGGGCTCCAATGTTTCCGCGGGCCTGTGGTTTGCCCTCTACGCGCTGGCGGTGCAGCGGTCCCGCCGGTTCTCCATCACGGCGCTGGCATTGGCTAACGCCCCGCTGTCCCTGTTGTACTTCCTGACCCTTGTGGGACCGCTGGAACGCGCCCTTCCCAACGGCGGTCCCGCGGCGCCGGAGAATTCGCAGCTGGTCTTTGGCATCGTTGCAGGGATCACCATCACGCTCTCCAACATCATCGCCACCGGCATCGGAATTTCCGTCCGGCAGCGGCGGGAACACGAAGAGGAAATCGCCGCCTGGGCGGCCCGGACCGCGGCACTGGGCTCAGTCACCGAGCGCAACCGGATCGCCCGGGAGATGCACGACGTCGTGGCCCACTCCCTGACGGTGATGCTCACCTTGTCCGACGGTGCCGCCGTGGTGGTCAGGAAGAGCCCGGAGCGCGCTGCTGAGGTCCTGGCGGAGATTTCCCGGACCGGACGGACGGCCTTGGGGGACATGCGCCGGGTGCTGGGCGTCCTGCGCGAGGAGTCGCCGGCAGGCCAGGCGCCCCGGCAGCCGCTGAGCGCCGGAAACAGCCTGGCCAAGCTCCTTGAGGGCTTCCGCACGGCGGGGTTGCCGCTGCACTATTCGCACACCGGGCCGGCCCTTCCCGAGGATGCAGCCTTCCAGCTGACCGTCTACCGGATCGTGCAGGAATCGCTCACCAATGTCCTCCGGTACGGCCGGGCGCTGAGCCGGGTGGAAGTGAGCATGGTCCGCGCTGGCGGCGCGGTCACCATTGAAGTGTTCGACGACGGCAAGGGCACCCTGGGCCACCGGGCGGTAGTCCTGGGCGGACCGGGGGCAGCGGCTGGCGGTGCCGGGCCGATGGGTTCCGGCCAGGGCCTGAACGGCATGCGCGAGCGTGCCGGCATTTACGGCGGTACGGTGGAAGCCGGACGCCCCGCAGGCGGCGGATGGCGCGTCCGGGCAGTTCTGAATTGGAATGGGGACCAAGGAAAAACATGAATGGCAGTGCACCGATCAAAGTCTTGCTGGTGGATGACCAGCCGCTGCTGAGGATGGGCTTCCGCCTGATCCTTGAGGGCGAGGATGACCTTCGGATCGTGGGCGAAGCATCTGACGGGGCGGAAGCAATCCGGCAGGTCAGGGAAGCGGACCCCGACGTGGTGCTGATGGATGTCCGGATGCCGGTGCTGGACGGCATCGAGGCTACCCGTGCAGTGACCTCTTCGGGCTCCAATGCGAAGGTGATCATCCTGACCACCTTTGATCTCGACGAATACGCCTTTGCCGGGCTGCAAGCGGGCGCTTCGGCATTTCTGCTCAAGGACGTGGCGCCGGCCGAACTGGTGAGGGCCGTGCGCGTGGTGGCAAGCGGCGATGCCGTGGTGGCGCCCCGCGTCACGCGGCGCCTGCTGGAAGCCTATGTCCGCGAGGGGCACCCCTCGGCCGTCCACGGACAACAAGCGGGCGCTTCCGCTCCGTCAGCCGGCCGGGCCCGGCATTCGCCTGGCGAAGAGCTGCAGAGGGATCCCCTGCTGGACGCCCTGACACCACGCGAAACGGAGATGCTGGAGGTCATGGCGGAGGGTCTTTCCAACGCCGAGATCGCCCACAGGTTCTTCCTCTCGGAAGCTACGGTAAAAACGCACGTGCGCCGGATCCTTGCCAAACTGCATCTCCGGGACAGGGTGCAGGCGGTGGTCTACGCCTATGAAACAGGGCTGGTAGTGCCCGGCAATCCGGACTACTAGCTACCCGGAAGTAGATTTCGAGCACATTTCAAAGTTGTCCTGAAGGTCACCGCTGTTGCCTATTGATGCGCTTCATTGTGTGAAGCTCCCTATGCCGGAACGTCAAAATGTTCGACTGCACATGATCCGAGCGGTGGCATCCGGTCTAGGGTGAAAAAGAAATGTGGCCTGAAACACGGTGATCCGTGTATCCCGGGGCCCATACCCTCAACGAAGGACGGCGCTTCCATGCACGCTGACCAACAGCTTTCCAAGTCCCTGAAACCAAGGCACCTTTCCATGATCGCCATCGCCGGCGTCATTGGCGCCGGACTCTTTGTGGGTTCCGGTGCTGCCATCCAGCAGGCCGGTCCCGGCATCCTGCTCGCCTACACGGCCGCAGGAATTGTGGTGATCCTGGTGATGCGGATGCTCGGTGAAATGGCCGCCGCCAACCCCGAAACCGGATCGTTCTCCACATACGCGGACAAGGCGCTGGGCCGGTGGGCCGGATTCAGTATCGGCTGGCTCTATGCCTGGTTCTGGATCATCGTCCTTGGGATCGAAGCCACGGCCGGAGCGGCCATCATGCACCGCTGGGTTCCGGGCATCGACCAGTGGGTGTGGGCCCTGATCCTCATGGTGCTCCTGACGCTTACCAACCTGGGCTCGGTGAAATCGTACGGCGAATTCGAGTTCTGGTTCGCCTCCATCAAGGTGGCCGCCATTGTGCTGTTCCTGCTCTTCGGCGTGGCTGCCATCCTGGGCCTGATTCCCGGAGTTCCGGCGCCCGGGCTGGACAACCTCGTCAACAACGGCGGATTCCTGCCCAACGGACCCGGGGCAGTCCTCGCCGGCATCCTGGTGGTCGTCTTCTCTTTCTTCGGCGCTGAAATCGCCACCATCGCGGCCGGCGAATCCGAGAACCCTGTGGACGCCGTCAAGAAGGCCGTCAAGTCCACCGTCTGGCGCATCCTGGTGTTCTACATCGGCTCCATCGCCATCGTGGTCACCCTGCTGCCGTGGAACTCGGCGTCCGTGGCCAAAAGCCCGTATGTCGCAGTGATCGAACTGTTCGGCATCCCCGGCGCCGGCACCATCATGGACATTGTGGTGCTGACTTCGGTGCTGTCCTGCCTGAACTCCGGCCTCTACACCGCCAGCCGCATGCTGTTTTCCCTCGCACGCCGCGGAGACGCACCCCGCGCCTGGACACGGATCTCCGGCCGCGGCGTGCCGGCCTCTGCCGTGCTGGCCTCAACGGTGGTCGGGTTCATCACTGTGGGCCTGAACTACATCGCCCCGGACACCGTGTTCCTGTTCCTCGTCAACACCTCGGGTGCGATTGCGCTGTTCGTCTGGCTGGTTATTGCCACGTCCCAGCTCGTCCTCCGCCAGCGGATGGGTGCCGCCGCCAAGGACCTGGCACTGAAGATGTGGCTCTTCCCGTACCTGACCTGGGTGGCCATTGTCAGCATCGTCGCGCTGCTCATCGGCATGGTGATTCTTGAATCCACCCGGGAGTCGTTGCTGCTCTCGCTGGCCCTGGCCGCTGTGGTGGTGGGCGTAGGCGTATGGCGTTACCGCAAGGGCCTCGGGGCCACTGGCACTGTTGCGGAAGAAACCGCGCCGGAAGAAGCCGGCGTGAGTGCCGGCCCGGCGTCGTAATTCACAGGCGCTAGCCCGGAAAGGGGCCGGCGCAGCACGGGCGGGCACCGCCCGCCCGGAAACGGAGTCCGGCCACCTTCAGTCCAGGTGGCCGGACTCCGTTCTGTTTGGATCCGAAGCGTCGCCCGGGGCGGCGCTGCCCGGCTGCCCGGCGTCGAAGAAACGATGATCCCCGCTTGGAGCCGATGAACTGTGAACCCGGGAGCGGATGAAGCTGACGTCTGCCGCACTGAGCTGGATAGCACCGTGCTGGTCGCGGACCACGGGCTCATCGGCAACCCGGGCGACGATGGTCGAAATTGTCCTGGGCAGCACGACGCACCCCGGATTCTCCATGAGCCACCGGCGGGTGGCGGGATCAAGCCGGTGCCACTGCGATTTCAGTTCCATGCGGGGAGCCGTTCCATGTTTTGTGTTGCCTCTTTCCCGCTTGCGCGGCTGGTGGTTGGTGGAGCCGCAGTCAGTCGCGGCTGATGGGAAGCCGTTTCTCGGCAGCATCGGTTCCAGGTGCCGCGGGAAGGGGGGTCCTGACTTCCAGGACCCCGTTCCGGAAGGACACCTTGATGTCCTTGTCCGTCACGCCCTCCGGCAACGGCAGGTTGCGGGTGAAGCGGCGGTACCGCAAGGCAGAATGGAAGCGGTCCCTGTCGGAGTGGCCGCCGGCGTCATCGCGGCCGGCGCGGATATGCAGTACTCCGCCGGCCACGGAAACCTCGATGTCCTTGTCCGGATCGGCCCCGGGCAGCTGTGCCCGGACCACGAGGGTCTCCTCGTCGACGTACTCGTCGACGCCGACTTCCTCGACGCCGAAGGGGGTCGGTGCATTCACGGGTTCGAAGGGGCGCTCCATCGCGCCGAAGGACGGTGACGGCTTGCTGCCGGGCCCCTCCTGGGCAGACGGCCACCGGGCCGATTCGAACGGGAACCATTTCAACGCACCGGACATAGCACTCTCCTGATTGTTCTCCTGGCAAGCCGGCCGCCACTGGCGGCCCGGACCCAAACCCCAGTAGATACCCGTGCCCCGACCGGACAACAGGGCCCAAAGTCCCCGGATGATCCGGGCTTGAACCCGGTCCGGGGAGTGTGGCTCTGAGGTACGGGATTTTCTCCAAGCAGAGGACTTTCGCCCCTTACCCTGGCGAAGGCATGCGGGCACCATGGAGAGGAATCCCCACGCCCCCCTTGGAAGGAAACCATGGCCGGACAATTTGAACTTTTCGTGGACGAGACAGCCGAGGTGCGGTTCAGGATGATCGGCCCCGACGGTACGGTCCTGGCCGTTTCCCGGCCGTTCCCGGACACCGCGGCGGCCGCCGCAGGTATTGAGGCAATGCGGGAATGCGCCGGAACAGGCCTGATCAGCAACCTCTGCCCCAGCAGGCACGAGCCGTTGAAGGCACGCACCATGAAAACCCCCGCGCCCTCGGCAGTCGCACAGCGGGCGCACAGGAAAGGCCTATGCGCGGCATAGCCCGTCGGCGTTTGATGGGTCAATGACAACGCCACCTCCCCACGAACCCCACCCCAACCACGACCGCGGCCTGGAGTTTGACCTCTCCACCCTGATGAGCCGGCGTTCGCTGGGCATCTTCTTCGGTGCCGGCACCGCGGCCGCCGCCCTTGCAGCCTGTACTCCCGGCGGGTCCGTTTCCGGCGCCGCGAGTTCAACGGCGGCCTCCAGTAGTTCCGCAACCACGACGGCGGCGCCCTCCGCTACGGCGTCTGCCACGCCCTCAGCGTCTCCCACGCTGACCCGGGCCATCGCGGAATGCGGCGTCGAAATTCCGCAGGAAACGGCAGGGCCCTATCCCGGGGACGGTTCCAACGGGCCGAACGTCCTGGAGGCGTCCGGTGTGGTCCGGCAGGACATCACGGCCAGTTTCGGGACCTCCGCCACCAAGGCGGAGGGCATCCCCCTGACCGTCACCCTGACTCTCCTGGACAACGCCAACGGCTGCAGGCCCCTCGCCGGAGCCGCCGTGTACGCCTGGCACTGCGACCGGGACGGCAAGTACTCGATGTACGACGCCGGACTTGAAAATGAGAACTTCCTCCGCGGGGTGCAGGAAGCGGATGCCAACGGGCAGGTCTCCTTCACCACCATCTACCCGGGGGCATACAACGGCCGCTGGCCGCACATCCACTTCGAAGTCTTCGAGTCCATGGGCAACGCCACCGCGGCCGGCCAGGTGCTGGCGGTCTCCCAGATCGCCATGACCGAGGCAGCCTGCAACGAGGTCTACGCCACGGCGGGCTACGAGACCAGTGCCCGGAACTTTCCAAACACCACGCTCACCTCCGACAACGTCTTTGGCGACGACGGCGGCATCCACCAGCTGGCCACCATGTCGGGTTCGGTTGCCGGCGGCTATGCCGCCGGACTCAACGTCACTGTCTAGGCACGGTCTCCGGCGCCGGCCGCCGCGGCACGGCTAGACTCGGTGCCATGCCTTCCGACGCCACTGCCGCACACCACATCCAGGACCTTGGCGCGTACGTCAGCGCCTCGCCGTCGAGCTTTCACGCAGTACAGGAAGCCGCCAGGCGGCTGGATGAGGCGGGCTTCACCGGCATGGACGAACTGGCGGCATGGCCGGCCGGCGGCGCGGAAGCCAGCGCCGCAGGACGGTTCTACGTGGTCCGCGACGGCGCCCTGATCGCCTGGGTGACGCCGGAGAATGCCGGACCCACCACCGGCTTCAACATCCTGGGGGCGCACACCGATTCGCCGTCGTTCAAGCTCAAGCCCAAGCCCACCACCGGCAAGTTCGGGTGGCTGCAGGCAGGTGTGGAAGTCTACGGAGGTCCCCTGCTCAATTCCTGGCTGGACCGGGAACTGCAGCTGGCCGGCCGGCTGGTGATGCTGGACGGTACGCAGTGCCTGACCGCCACCGGGCCGCTGCTGCGGTTCCCGCAACTCGCCATCCACCTGGACCGCGCGGTCAACGAGGGCCTGGCGCTGGACAAGCAGCAGCACATGAATCCCGTCTTCGGGCTCGGCGATCCGGCAGGCGAGGACCTCCTTGCGCTGCTGGCCGAACGGGCCACCCAGGCGGCTCCCGGTTCCGAGCCGGTGGATCCGGCACAGATCGGCGGGTACGACGTCGTCGTGGCGGATACGCAGCCGGCTGCGGTTTTCGGGGCCAAGAGCGAGTTCTTCGCCTCCGGACGCTTGGACAACCTGTCTGCCACCCATGCCGGCCTGACCGCGCTCATCGCGCATGCCGAAGCCGGAGACCAGGAGGACGGCGGGCCCGTCGCCGTACTGGCCGCGTTCGACCACGAGGAAATCGGGTCCAACTCGCGGTCGGGAGCCTGCGGACCGTTCCTCGAGGACGTCCTGGTACGCATCTCGGACGGACTCGGGGCTTCGGTCAGCCAGCGGCGCCAGGCCCTGGCGGCGTCGTTCTGCGTGTCGGCCGACGCCGGCCATGCGGTGCACCCGAACTATGCGGAGCGCCATGATCCGGTCAACCGGCCGGTGCTTAACGGCGGTCCGCTGCTGAAGATCAACGCCAACCAGCGCTACGCGACCGATGGGCCGGGTGCCGCGTTCTGGGCACGCCTGTGCGGCGATGCCGGGGTCCCGTACCAGGAGTTCGTCTCCAACAACGTGATGCCGTGCGGGTCCACCATCGGACCGCTCACGGCGACGCGGCTGGGCATCAGGACCGTGGACGTGGGTGTGCCGCTGCTGTCAATGCACTCCGCCCGCGAGCTCTGCGGCGTCGAGGACCCGTTCAGGCTGGCCCGGGTGACCGAACTGTTCTTCCGGACGGCCGCTTAGGCGGGACCGCGCGGGTCAGGAGCGCACTTCGGTGCGGTCCCGGGCGGCGGTGACAGCGTGGCGGAGTTGGCCGCGCCGGCCGGCAACATGCGTCGAGAGCCGGTCTGCAAGACCGGCCGCGCCCAGCGCCAGCCCCACAGCGAGGACGGCCAGTGCACTGGCCGCATAGGCGGGTTGGGCCGGCTGGTAGCTGATTTCGGGAACGCCGGGCGAAAGACTTGTGGTGATGTACGACTTCGGAATCACCCCCAAGGCTTCCTGCCGTTCCGCGGCAGTTCTCTCAATCCTGTCCACGATCCCGGTGAGCACCCTGCTCACGTCATCCCTCGTCTCCGCCACCACTTCCACTGTGATGGCCGAGCGGTCGAATGAGCTCTGCCACTGACCGCCTGAACTGGGGACGTAGACGGAGTAGCCGTTCCGGATGCCGGTGCCATACAGGTCGGCACTGGTAGTTCCGGGTTCGGTGTCGCCGCCCTCTCCGTTCACCAGCCGCTCCACCATCGCGGCGTAATGGATGGTGGCCTGCGAATCGGCCCGCAGCGGGTTCCCCCCCGCCGCGCCGCTCGGCGGGTAAAACACGACGTCGACTTTGCTCCAATAGACGCCGGTAGCGCCGGCTGCGTGCATAACGGCCGGAACCATCAGGGCCATCACAGCCAAGACGACATACCAGCGCCGAAGGACGGCCCGTATGCGCAGCCGGTGTTGGGGCCCGGGGCTAGGCATAGCGCTCCGTTCCCCGTGAATCCTTCATCCGCCAGTAGGCTCCGGACAGTCCGGCCACGAAGAACAGCATGCCTGCAGCCTGCGGGAAGGAGAATGCATCGAAGAATCCGGTGAGCACGGCGCCCGCAGCCAGGGAGGCTGCCAGCGCCGGGCCGAGGTTGGCCAGAAGCGGTTCCGTGTAGTGGCGGCGCGCCCTGATGGCGACGACGATCCCCACAGCCGGAACGGTGCACAGGGCGATCAGTCCGAGGATGCCCATGTCGATGAGGGTGACCAGGTACTGGTTATCGAGAATGCGGTACTCCGGCAGGAACGTCCCAAAGCCACGCCCCAGGAGTGGATTCATTTCCACGAAGGTAGCGGCGACGTCGTAGCTGTCCGTCCGTGATTTCAGGCTTGGGTCCTGGCCCCCAAACAGGCCCTTGATGGTGCCCACCATGCCGGGCACCGCCACCCAGACTATGCCCACCAGCGCCGCCGCTGTAAGGCCCGCCCGGCGCCGCACGGCCGGACTCCACGAGGGCAGGAGGACCACAACTGCCACCAGGACGCCGATAATCGCGGACCTCGACACGGACAGTAGCGCGGCCACGGTGATGGTTCCAACAGGGAACCAGCGCAGCAGAAGGCGGGAGCGGGTGTCGTGCAGGGCCAGTGTCAATGCGAGGGGAAGGATCATGGCGAGCACAAACGCGTATTCCAACGGGTTGCGGGCCGTGGCCATGGACCTGTTGAATCCGCCGCGGTCCTGGAGGGCGCCGAAGTCAGAAACGTTCAGGCCCGGGATGCTGAGTCTGTCGACGAAGGACTGACCAGAGAAGAACTGAAGAAGGCCAAGGGCCGCAAACGTGCCGCCCAGAAAGCAGAGCCAGCGCAGGAGCGTTATCAATCGTTCCCGGTTGGGGATACCGTCCGTGGCCAGCAGGAGGATACCGGCGAAAGCTGCAATCCGGAGCAGCCCGAGATTCAGTGCGTTGATTTCAGCCTCCGGGAGCGCACGGGACGCCCCGGCGGCGTAACTGGCCAGGGCTGCCGCTACAAAAAGGAGCAACGCTATCCGGATTGGTTGGGAGTCCCGGGCGAGGGACGGCGTCGGGCGTTGAACGTGGTACCAGCACCACCAAAGCAATGCGACGATGGCGAAGAGCGCCGCCGGGGCGCCCGCACCACCGAGTGCCGCCACAGTCCTGTTGGACGGGATGGCCAGAAGAAGGAAAAGGTAGACGGCCAGGACGGTCGCCGCGTCCGGTCCGGGCGGTCTTCGCTCCAGGCCGGGAAGAAATACCCGCTGCGGGGTGCCGCTGATGGTAAACATGCACTACCGCCGCAGATCGGCAACAGGCACGTGCGGGTCGGGAAGAGGCTCGGCCGTCCGGATTGCGCCGGAAAATGATGAGGAAGGCAGAGGCACCCGGTCCGCGCGGTTCCGCCGCGTCAGTTCCCCCTCGGCGAGGGGAAAGTCATCCGGGAGCGAAGCGGGGGTGCCAACATGCTTCTTCCCGCGCCGCTTAATCAGCCGCTTGTCGGCAAGCCCCGTCACTAGCAGCGTGCCTGCTAAACCGAGGGCCGCAACCACCAGCAGGGCCCGTGTCCGGGCCTCGCCCACAAGTGTCGTGTCCTTGTCGATGCCAAGGGTCAGCAAGGAGATCCGGGATGCTTGCGGGAGGGACAGCTCATCCTGGAGCGAGGTAATCGTCGCAGGCATGACCTCCAGCACGCGGTTCAGGACTTCCAACGTTGTTGCGGAGGAGTCTCCCGAGACTTTCACCCGCACGATGGGGCCGCTGGTAGTGGTGTCATGCTCGGTGGAGTATTCCGCGCCCGGGTAGGCCTCCTCAATCGGGCCGCGCACGGAGTCCGAATTCACTTTTACCGTAAGCACGCCCATGGCTTGGTCAAGGCCACCCATGTACAGGAACGGGTTGTCGCCCGAGATCACGGCTGTTGGGGGCGGTATGAGGGCTACATTTGCGGTCGCCTCGTAGGTCACCGGCGCCACACGGAATACCCAGAAGGACATTCCCGCCGTGATCAGCAGTCCGGCGAGCACGAAATACCAGCGACGCCTTGCGCTGGCGTATAGGTCACGTAAGAACACAGAATTTCCCCCGCCTCAACAGTTCTTGGAGCGCCTCGTAGCCTGTCATCGCAGTTTCCCCTTATCTTCGATGTACCGGGCGGAGCGCCCAGCCCGATTTGAGTTGGTCCAGGCCCTCTTTGCCCAGCACATTCAGGGCCAGCTTTTTCAGCGTCGAACGGCCGGCTTCCTTGACGAACCGGTGGGGCCTTCCGACCACCAAATCCTTGAGCTCCTCCAAGGCGCTGAGATCGGGCACGCCGTCCAGCAGTCCGCCGAAGGTGCCGCGGTAGGGGTCCGGAGAGACGCGCCTGCCGCGGATTCTGTTGCTGACGTTGGAATCGTGGACTAACTGGAGCCAGGCCGGGTCGCCCGAGATTTCCCTAACACCCATGGATCGTCCGAGGAGATTGTGCCAGTCGGACCAGCACGTGCGGGCCCCGCTCCAGTCCTCCCTGACTGAGCAGAAAGCGTTTGCCCGGTCTGTTCTCACGTAAAGTCCGCCGCCGCAGCGAATCAGGCCGTTGACGAGGTAGATCGCTGTGCGCGTACCTTGGTGGCCGGCCGCCTGGAGGCGTTCTACGAAGTCACTGCCAAGTCCGTCATCGTTGTCCAGGTTTGTGGTGAGGAGGTCGTTGTGCCTGGCCCCGGTGACGGCCCGCAGGTCCTGCAGCAACTCTGCACTACTGACCTCGGCGCGGAAGATCGGGGTGAAGACCGAGTCCTGGTTGAGCTCTGCAATGCGTTCCCTGAGCCAGGCGGGGCTTTGCGGGTCGAAATAGATGATCCAATGGAAATTCTGGTTCGACTGGCCCCGGACGGAGGGTAGGCAGTAGCTCTCGAAGAGGCCAAGGCGGGTCTGTAGCCACCCGTCCCTGGCCCTTATCCTGCTCTCGGCGCCCCGTGAGGGCAGGTTGAACCTGGTGAGGAGGACGTGGTCTGCCGGCGAATTCATAGTTTCACCTTGTAAATGTGGTAGGTGTATTCCGATTCGAAGGTGTCAGTAAAAGAGCCTGCCGCATCAATCGGGACGGTGCGGTTTTCGAAGAGGACTTCAGCCTGGTTCGTTTTGATGCCGTCGGGAAGTTTGAAATTCCTGCTGCCTGGCGTGGAGCTTCCGTCCACCATGGAAAAAATATAGGCGTAACCATCGCGGATTTTCAGCATGGTATCCAGCTGATTTCCCAGTGAATAATCGTAGGACTGCGTATTAATCACGGGCGCAAGCTCCCGGATGCGGGAATTCACGGTTTTTACCGCTTCCATCTGTTCGGCCCCGCAGAAGCCAGTCATGACCTGCGAGAGCCGCAGCACGCTTCCGCCGCCACAGGGTCCGCTCAGGCTTTGATTGAAGTACACAATCCCGCGCGCCTCATTAATGACGGAATTCATCACGGCTCCCTGCAGCTGGCCAGCCGAAATATTTGCAACAAAGGGGCCTTCCCCCGGACCGCCGTTGAGGTTTTCCACGAACTGCCACAGGGGTTGCAGCTTTCCATCCGCAGCGTCCTGCATCCGGAGGGCCTTCATCGTTTTCCCATAACTGGACGCTGTGCGGCAGTTTTGTTCGGCAACAGGCGCCAGATGGGCGTTTGTATAGGGTTTCAGGCCGCAGTACGGAATCGTGTACCAGTACATGTCCACCGAGACGGCGTCGGTGAAATTGTTGACGAATTGCTGGGCATCCGGCGCTGCCATGTAATGGCTGATGACCATTTGGGTGAAGTTGGCGTATTTGAAGAACCCTTGGGGCGTCCCGCCGGCCAGCGCCTGCAGGTGCTGCCGGCCGGCTTCCGGGGTGAACCGCCCGTCAACCTCGTCGTCGAGGAAGGAGCCAACCCAGTTGCGGCTCTGCTCCGTGAACGTATCGTTCAGTTTTCCGCCGATCCAGAAGACACCGTTGGCCTCAAAGATCGAGTAGGGAGTGGTGTCTGACATCCCCATGTAGGTGTTGATGCCGTGATCTTTGTCGTACTGGACTTCGGCGTCGCTGCTGATCCCGTTGTACCAAATGGCTATGGGAAAGAAGCTCGGATCATCCCAGCCGGCGCCGTCGGCCTTGGCGAACTTCTTCCAGTAATCAGGACCGCCTTCCCAAGGGATCTTGGGTAGATCTTGAACGGCCACAACGGGTGCTGCCTGGATCCGGGAACTGTCGGGGGCTGTGCATCCCGCAACAAGGAGCCCCACGGCTGATAGCAGGGCTGTTGAGGCCAGCCACGCCCGCATAGTAGATCCCCTGCCGCCGCCCGCCCTCCGCTGGAAGCTGTTGCGTTTTCCTGTCGTTCTGATTCCGCGCATGCCTTGTTCCCTTCGCTCCTGTGGCTCTGTTGCCCGCGTTGCTCTGGTTACGCTCATCGCTGTCACTCCGCTCAACCGTCATTGCTGCACTACTCCGTTATGCCTCCTGCTTGGATGTGCGCGCTCCCAACATTTGAAGGAGCTGGGTGGCCCTTGCGTCCCATGTGTGGAGTCCCGCGAAGTGACGGCGCCCTTCCTCCGCCACGGGATCGTGCGGCCGGGCTAATGCCTGCTGCACGCGGTTTGCGAACTCTTCACGGCCGCTGCCGATGGCCACCAGCCCCGTGTTCAACCACCGGACGGCCGGCAGGTCGGTGGCAACAACAGGGATGCCCGCGGCAAGGTAGTCGAGGGTCTTGAGCGGGAAACTTGCGCGGTTGAAGGCGGTATCGGCGTACGGGGTGAGGCCTACCCCTGCTGTTGCGAGGTGTTGCCCCAGTTCCGTGGACGGAAGTTCCCCCAGCCAGGTCACGTTCTCGGAGGCCAGAAATAGGTCCAGGCGACGCCCCGTTTGCGGGTCGCGCTCCGTTCGGGGACCGATGACGAGGATCGGAACCCCCGCATCGTTGACCGCCTCCAATAGGTCCATGTCCAGCCGTTCGTTCAACTGGCCCACGAGGGCGGCATTGTCGGAGCGTTCGACGCGGAGCGGTGTTTCTTCCCGAATATCACAGCCGTTGGGCAGGACCACGACGGCGGACTGGCGGCCCGGGAAGCCCGCCTCCAGGCTTTCGGCCAGATGCGGGGACACGGCCGCGGCGATGTCCGCATCGCGGAGATTCCGGCGCAGCGTCCGGCGTACCAATGACGCCGACAGGCCCATCATTGGCGCTCCGGCCACCCAGTCATCGGTGACAAACAGGATTTTCCGGCCCGCCAGCCGGGGGGGGAAACCGGAAGTGGGCGCTGAGACCATCACGGCAACGGGCGTGGCAGCCATTGCCCGGAGAGTGAGCCGGATAGCTCGTCCCAAGAAGCGGTTGGCAAGCATGGCAAGGATCGGCCGGGTGAAACCCGGAACTGAAAGTGAGCGAAGGCGGGTGATGCCGGGTGCAACGTTGCTCAGTTCGGTGCGGCCATGAAGTACGTTCATGCCGTGCCCGGCGGCAAGGTTCAACGGGAGCGGTGGATCGACCCACAGCACTGGAACCTGGCGGGCCAGAGCTGCCGCCAGCCTGTGGTCGGTCCCTTGAACATTCTCCCAGCGGCTTCCGGGGACATACACGAACACCTGCCGCCCTTGCTTGCAGTCGCCACTGCCGGCTTGAAGCATGCGGTTGCCTTCCTCTGTCACAAAGCGACCATGCACTCTGTGATTCCAAGGTGCACGGACCGGTGGTGATGAACTGAGGCAAATATAGTGACCGGTTCTACCCGGCACTAGAGAATGCACCACTTGGGTGAGGGGCTCCACCACTCGCATGACGCCCCCCGCAGCGAGAGGGTCACGCGGCTAGAACCGGTCAGTTCCCTTAGGGGCGCGCCCGGTTCCTAGGCGAGTCCGATCACCAGGTTAATGGTGGTGGCCAAGATGACGGTGCCGAAGAGATAGGACAGCAGACTGTGTTTGAGGGCTTCGGCCCTGATGAGGTGGTTCTGCAGATTGGTATCGGACACCTGGTACGTCATGCCCAGGCTCGTGGCCAGATAGGCGAAATCCGTGTACTGCGGCGGCCGGTCCTGGTTGAAATCGATGCCGCCCGCGTCTTTTGCGCCCCTCTTCCCGGGACTGTAGTACAGCTCTGCGTAGCGCAGCGTGAAAAGGGTCTGCACCAGGATCCACGACAACGCGACGCACGCCAGGGCCAGAAGCCCGCCGCTCAGTCGCGAGCCGCCGTCGGACCGGTGCGAGTCCACCACCACGGCGGCAACTGCGGCCAGGCTGGCGACGTTGGCTACCAGGATCAGCAGGTCGGTGGTCCTGCGGGACGGGTCCTCAGACGTCGCGTGCGCGCGGGTCCCTGCAGGGTCCAGGCGTCCCACCACGAGCCAGACCCAGGCCACGTAGACCAGCGCGGCGCTGCCCCAGCCGACGGCTGGCGCCTCCACCCAATATCCGGACAGTCCTGTCGCCGCCGCGGCAGCCAGCCCGGTCAAAACCATGGCAAGGAACCGCAGCCGGCTTCGTTTGACCCTGGCGGGCAGGGGACTGGTGTCCATGTGTCGATACTCTAGCCAACCAAACGGGCCGCACCCGGTTCCGGACGGTTTTTCCACATAGGGTCCCGGCGTGTTTTCGCCCGGGACGGCTCCGGGACTAGCCTGAAGCAGTCGCGAATCGCCGAAACCGACCTAAATGCACTAAGATATTGAAGTCTGTGCTGCGTCCTGACTCCGTTTTGGGGCCGGACGCGCACGGCACCGCAAATGAACCTCCTGTTACGGAAATGCCGTAACCGCTTAGCCCAAAGGAGGTGGGTTCACATATGCGTCCTTACGAATTGATGGTAATCATCGACCCCGAGGTCGAAGAGCGTACCGTTGAGCCGTCGCTTCAGAAGTTCCTGAACGTCATCACCAACGATGGTGGAACCATCGAAAAGGTTGACATCTGGGGCCGTCGTCGACTGGCTTACGAAATCAAGAAGAAGTCTGAAGGTATCTACGCCGTGGTGAACTTCACCGCCAAGCCGGACACCGCCAAGGAACTTGACCGCCAGCTGAGTCTCAACGAGACCATCATGCGCACCAAGATCACCCGCCCCGAAGAGCAGAAGGTCGTTGCTGAGTAATTTCAGCACCGTTCATTCAATCTTTACCCCGCAGGAACGAACAAGGAGGCAGTAGATGGCAGGCGAAACCACTATTACGGTCATCGGTAATCTCACCAATGACCCCGAACTGAGGTTCACACCGTCAGGTTCGGCAGTAGCGAATTTCACCATCGCTTCTACGCCCCGCACCTTCGATCGCCAGTCGAACGAGTGGAAGGACGGGGAAACCCTGTTCCTCCGCGCATCCGTTTGGCGTGAAGCAGCCGAAAACGTCGCCGAATCCCTCACAAAGGGTATGCGGGTTATCGTTTCCGGCCGTTTGAAGAGCCGTTCCTACGAAACCAAAGAAGGCGAGAAGCGCACCGTTATCGAGCTCGAAGTCGATGAAATCGGCCCGAGCCTGCGTTACGCCAATGCCAAGGTCAACCGCACCCAGCGCTCCGGCGGACAGGGTGGACAGGGTGGCTTCGGCGGCGGCAACAGCGGCGGTGGGTTCGGTGGCGGCCAGGGCGCAAGCCAGGGCGGCAATACCGGAGGAAACTGGGGCGGCAACCAGCCCGCAGCGCAGGAAGACCCTTGGGCGACGCCCGGAGTCAGCAATGCAGGCGGCGGCTGGGGCAACGGCCCGGATTCCGAACCTCCCTTCTAACCAATAATTCAGGTCCGGCGCCGGAACCCGCCGGGATGCCTCACGGCTCCCGGTTGAGTGCCGCCGTCGAACCACCACCATCCCGTGGATCAATATCCACGGGCTCCCTAGAATAGGAGCTCCACGATGGCTAAGGCTGAACTCCGTAAGCCCAAACCAAAGTCCAACCCCTTGAAGGCCGCTGACATCACTGTCATCGACTACAAGGACGTAGCATTGCTGCGCAAGTTCATCTCCGACCGCGGAAAGATCCGCGCCCGTCGCGTCACTGGCGTCACGGTGCAGGAACAGCGCAAGATCGCCCAGGCAATCAAGAACGCCCGCGAAGTTGCTCTGCTGCCTTACTCCGGCGCTGGCCGCGGCTAAGGAAGGGATTAACTAAAATGGCAAAGCTCATTCTGACCCACGAAGTAACCGGTCTCGGTGCTGCTGGCGACGTTGTCGAGGTCAAGGACGGTTACGCACGTAACTTCCTGCTGCCCCGCGGTTTCGCTCTGACCTGGTCCAAGGGTGGCGAGAAGCAGGTTGAGTCCATCAAGGCTGCCCGCGCTGCCCGCGAGCACGCTTCCCTGGAAGACGCTCAGAAGCAGGCCGCTGCACTTCAGGCCAAGCCGGTCAAGCTCGTTGTCAAGGCTGGCGAGACCGGACGTCTGTTCGGCACCGTCAAGCAGGGCGACGTGGCGGACGCTGTTGAGGCTGCCGGCCTCGGCCGCATCGACAAGCGCAAGGTTGAACTGCCGGCTCACATCAAGTCGACCGGTTCCTACCAGGCCAACGTCCGTCTGCACGACGACGTTGCGGCTGTGATCGAACTCGACGTAGTCGCAGGCAAGTAGTCCCTCCGGCCACTCGCCAGAGCGCTACGCAGTCCTGAACTGCTGAGGGCCCCCGCCTCGGATTCCTTTTCGGAACCGAAGGCGGGGGCCCTTGTTCTTTAGTCCTCCGGTTGTTCACACGGGTGCTATTCCCAATGCCTGCTGCGTCCGGCGGCTACTCCTGGTGCATCACGGTAGTGGAGTGCCGGTGGCCCGCCCGGATGAGTTCGACCAACACGGCCTCATCCACGTCCTCGAGCTTGTTGATGTACAGGCACCCTGCGCCCACCTTGTGCTTGCCAAGGCGCGGCAGCAGCTCCGCGGCCTCAGGTGCGTAGGTCAGTCCGTAGAGCGAAAGGCTCCCCTTGCGCGGGGAGAATCCCACGGCCACAGTGTCCCCCTCCCTGCCGCTCTCATATCGGTAGTGGTAACTGCCAAAACCCACGATGCCGGGGCCCCACATCACAGGCATTTCGCCGGTGTTCTCCTTCATGAGGGCCAGGAGCCGCAGGCCGTCCCGACGGCGTGCAGGATTCTCCACGCCGTCAAGGAAATCCTCGACAGAGGCGTCGGTTGCGCGGGTCTTGTTTTCAACCATGAGGGCAGTCTGGCAGACGCCGCTGCGCTTGTCAGCAGGGTTCACGGCAGCGTTCCGCAGCGGTGTTCCGTTGCTGCGGAATAAATGCGGGGGCGGGCAGGTTGAGTCGGTAGATGCAAATGCATGTAAGCTCGATTTACCGCCGACCTTCAGGAGCAGACCGTGGAAACCCGCCGCATAACCGTCCTCACCGCCGGACTGGGCGTACCGTCGTCGAGCAGGCTGCTGGCCGATCAGCTCGCGGCCACAGCCGAACGCAAGCTCGCTGCCGCCGGCTACGCGGTGGCCGTAGATGTGGTGGAACTCCGTGATCTTGCCGCGGACATTGCCAACAACTTTGTGACCGGATACGCGCCGCCGCGCCTTGCAGAAGTGATTGCCGGCGTGGAGGATTCGGACGGCATCATCGCCGTCACGCCGGTGTTCAGCGCCTCCTACAGCGGACTGTTCAAATCCTTCTTTGATGTCCTGGACCCCAAATCGCTGGAGGGCAAGGCCGTCCTCCTCGGAGCAACCGGCGGCACCGACCGCCACCAGATGGTCCTGGACTACGCCATGCGGCCCCTGTTCAGCTACCTGCGGACCCGCACGGCTGCCACCGGTGTCTTCGCCGGACCCCAGGACTGGGGCAACACGGACGACGGCGGCTCGCCCCTTTCGGTGCGGATCAACCGGGCGGCTGATGAGTTTTCGGAGCTGGTCACCGCTTCGCGGCCGCGGCGGACGCCGGACGCAGGGTCCCTGCCGTTTGAGCAGCTCCTGGCCGGCATCTCGAACGGCCGTTAGACAACGGCCGTTGGGCACCGGCGGGGTGTGGTCCGAACTTTTCCGAGGTTCCAGTCGTTGTGCGGGACATGAAATGCCCTGTGGATTCGATTGACCTGGTGATGAGTGAGCGCAGCGGAGTGGAGATCGACTACTGCCCGCAGTGTCGGGGCGTGTGGCTTGACCGGGGTGAACTCGACAAGATCATCGACCGCGCCGCCGAACTGATGGGCCCGGGGACCCCGGCCGCCCCGGCCGCTCCGCCAACTCCCGGGCTTGTTCCGCCGCCGCTGTACGGCAACCTCGACCCGCGCCGCGATGCCAGGCGACCTGATGACCGCCGCTATGACGACCGCCGGGACCGGCCGCGCCACGACCAGCCCCACTATGACGACCGCCGCTACGACGACCGTCGGCGGCCCAAGAAGAAGGAAGGCTGGCTCGGCGACCTCTTTGATTTCTGAGGCGCTTCGCCTGGGCTGGCGTCCTGCCCCCACGGCGGCGCATCGGGTCAGGCTGGCGGCTCAGTCGTCGAGCAGTGCAATGAATTCCCTGGCCTGCTTCATGGAAATGTCCGAGTGCCGGGTCAGCGCCGTTGCAGCGGCCTCGGTGTCACCGCTCTTGGCAAGAGTACGGATCCGGCCGTAAATCTCGTCGTTCAGCATGTTGCTGCTGACCTCACGCGTGACATCGCCCTTGCTGGCGATGGCGCGGTAGCGGTAGGGGAAACGCTCGGGTGCGTCGTCGTCGTCATGCTCCAGGGTCTCCGGGGCCTCGGGGGCCGCTGAGCGGAACGGCTGCGGATGCGCGGCCAGGGCGCCGACGGCGTCGCGGGAGGCCCGCAGGCCCTCACCTGACGCTTCATAGTAGAGCTTGATGGCCGCCATGGCCTGGCCCTGGGCGATCAGGGCGTACAGGCGCCGGTGCTGGTCCTCGGTGAGCTTGGCAGCCGCGGCCCTGGCCACTTCCTCGGGATCGCCGGGCGGCGTGCTGCGACTGGCTGTGCCGCGACTGGCTGTGCCGCGACCCGCTGTGCCGGGAGAAGGCTGGGCGCCGGCGGTGCGGCGTCCTATGGCACGGGCCACCATCAGGACGGCGGCTCCTGCGATGAGCAGGATCAGGACGGGGATCACCAGTGATTCCATTGCTACAGCCGATCTACATAATTCTTGGCGGTCAAAAGATCAGAATGCGTTGCCTGCCGCAGCATCCTGATGGCCTGCAGTTTCTGGCCGTTGCGGGCCATGGACTGCAACTGCAGTGCGAACTGCGGGTTTAACTGGCCCCCGGGGAGGACCGGACCTTGGTAGCCGTGCATCCCCACGCCCGGGCTCGACCCGGCCTGGGCGCGCAGGGCCGCCCGGGTGTTGTCAGCCTGCTGCGACTGCTGTTGCTCGTTCTGGCTTGGCCGGGTGGCGGCATCAACCCGCGCCCGTGCGGCGGTGGCTGCCCGCACCTGGGCGGCGTAGTGTGCCTGCGATCGGATGGCCAGTTCCAGCTGATAGCGCTCGGCATCCGAGATGCCGCTGTCCCGCGGCTTGAGGGCCGTGGAAACCGCCCAGATAACTGCCACAAGGATGAGGGCAGGCAGCATAACCATCAATACATCGCCCATGAATAGAGCTTATGCCAGTTCGCTGTTATCCACAGCATATTCTCGACGGCGCATACAGCCCTGCAGGGAATGCGTCAATTCGGAAGCCGGGGAGTGGCCGGGATCACGGCGCGGGTATATTCTCCGTCACGTCGACCCGAGTTACTGGCCGGTATCCCCAAAGGGAACCTGCAAGCTGTGGATGAACGTTTCTAAAAAGAATCTTTCATCCACAGCCCAATCTGAAAGTTTTCGCAGGTCAGGGCCATATGGGGGCTCAAAGTTTTTTGATTTCCACAGGTAGCCTCACAGGCTGTGCACAAGCAGTGGCAGGTAGTCCACAACTTATCCACAGGTGTGCATGTATGTGGGCTTGGTGGCCGGGGGGAGGGGTACTAACGTAGCGGGATACCTGTTTTTGGGGCCTTAGTACTTGGTTTCCGGAGTTCCGACAGGCCTGCCGGAGGAGATCCGGATGGGGACCCCGAGGTTCAATTGTGGATAACCTCCGCAAATTGGGGATAACCGGGTTCTACGGCCGTCGCGGCGGGCGCGGGCGCAGGCCCGTGCAGGAAGACTGTCGGTGCCGGGTGGTAATACTGGCACTGCCGCACAGCGGGGTTCCGCTGCCCCGCGGCAGCCCAATGGCAGATAGCTACAGCACCGACGGCATTGGGAAATACGCCGCGGTACACAATGGAGGACGGCAGCTTTGTCAGTTACGCACCTGGATTCAATCGAGGGCACCCGGAGTTCCGAAGGCAGCCGAAAGCCGCCTCAGGACATCCCCGCTGAGCAATCAGTTCTTGGCGGCATGATGTTGTCCAAGGACGCCATAGCCGATGTGGTTGAGATCCTTCGGGGCCAAGACTTCTACCGCCCCGCCCACGAGACTATCTACGAGGCCGTGATAGACCTCTACGGCCGTGGCGAGCCCGCCGACGCCGTGACAGTGTCCGATGAGCTGACCAAGCGCGGCGAGATCAACAGGATCGGCGGACCCGCCTACCTGCACGAGCTCATCCAGACCGTACCCACGGCAGCCAACGCCGGGTACTACGCGGAGATCGTTGCCGAGCGTGCAGTCCTCCGCCGGCTGGTCAATGCCGGAACCAAGATCGTCCAGCTGGGCTACGGCTCGGACGGCGAAGTGGAAGACCTGGTCAACCAGGCCCAGGCCGAGGTGTACGCCGTTGCCGAGCGGCGTACCGCCGAGGACTATGTGGTCCTCAAGGACGTCATGGAGTCCACGGTGGACGAGATCGAAGCGTCCGGCCACCGCGGCGAGGGGATGGTAGGTGTCCCCACGGGTTTCTACGAACTGGATGAACTGACCCACGGTCTGCACCCGGGCCAGATGATCGTTATCGCCGCCCGCCCGGCGGTCGGTAAGTCAACGTTCGCGCTGGACTTTGCCCGGTCCGCAGCGATCAAGAACAACCTCGCGACGGTGATGTTCTCCCTGGAAATGGGCCGGAACGAGATTGCCATGCGCCTTCTCTCCGCGGAGGCCACGATCGGCCTCCAGGATCTCCGAAAGGGCACCATCAAGGACGAGCAATGGTCCAAGATCGCCACCACCATGGGCCGGATGAACGACGCCCCGCTGTTCATTGATGACAGCCCCAACATGTCGCTCATGGAAATCCGGGCCAAGTGCCGCCGCCTCAAGCAGCAGCACGACCTCAAGCTGGTCATCCTCGACTACCTGCAGCTGATGAGCTCGGGCAAGAAAGTGGAATCCCGCCAGCAGGAAGTCTCCGAGTTCTCCCGTGCGCTGAAGCTGCTGGCCAAGGAGCTCCAGGTGCCAGTGATTGCCCTGTCGCAGCTGAACCGTGGCTCCGAACAACGCCAGGACAAGCGGCCCATGGTCTCGGACCTCCGTGAATCAGGGTCCATCGAGCAGGACGCCGACATGGTCATCCTGCTGCACCGCGAGGACGTGTACGACAAGGAGTCGCCGCGCGCGGGCGAGGCGGACATCCTCATTGCCAAGCACCGTAACGGCCCCACCAAGGACATTGTGGTGGCCTTCCAAGGGCACTATTCGCGGTTCGCCAACATGGCGGCGGACGCCGGCGGGGGCGGCTTCTAGTCAGCCGGACTAGGCCGTCTCCTGGACCCCGCCGTCCTGCACGCCGCCAGCTGTGAGCAGATGGTTGGGCAGCCGGTTCCCCGGGGCCCGGCCCCGGATCTCCAGCAGCTCCCGGGCGTGGGCGTGCAGGCGCTTGTCCTCGTCCGAGACCGGAACCCAGGGGGGAATCGGCACCGAGTTCCCGGCGGCGTCCCTGGCCACCATGACGGTCAGGCAGTACGTGGTGAGGTTCATCTCCCGGCCCTTGGGATCTCCGGACCGGACGTGCACGGCAATGTGCATCCCCTTGGTGCCGGTGTACACGAGCCGCGCCTCCACCTCCACCACGTGGCCGATCAGCAACGGCCGGTAGAAACGCACCCCGCCGGAAAATACCGCCACGGTGTCCTTCCCGCAGTACCGGGACGCGCATACGTAGGCGGCCTCGTCGATCCACTTCATGACGATTCCGCCGTGCACCTTGCCGCCCCAGTTCACATCCGTGGGGGCAGCCATGAACCGCAGGACAACGCGTTCTGCGGTGCCGGCGTCCGTATATTCCTGCGCGTTCATCGCCTGGACGATGTCCTCGCGGACCTTGATCCGGGCCAGGGCATGGTCGCGCTGCTCGATCTCCTCCGGTGTGGAGGGGTCGAACTGCGGTACGGGCACCGGCTTCCCGTCCGGACCCACGGCCACAAAAATCACCATGCACTGGCTGCGCATTGTGGCCGGGCCACCTTTGGGGTCGCCCGAAGAAACCACTGTGCGGATATGCATGGAAGAGCGCCCGGTATAGACGATCGTGGCGGTGACTTCCACCATGTCCCCGCTGTTGACCGGATCGGCAAAGTGGATGTTGCCGACGTAGGCCGTCACGCAGTACGACTTGGCCCAGCCAACGGCTGCGGCATAGGCCGCTTTGTCCACCCACTCAAGTACGGTTCCGGCGTCCACGGAACCGCTGTGGCCGACGTCCATGGGGGCCGCAAGGAAGCGGAGGGTCACTGAATTGGCGGCAGTCTCGCTCATGCTGAGAGTTTACTGATGACCCGGCACACCGTGCGGTCGGAATGACACAAAGGCCGGCCCACCCGCCATATGAGGCGGCCCGGACCATTCCCGGGCCCTGACCGGCCTGCCGTGCTGCATGCAATTTGCATCGTTAATGAGAATGAATATCATTTAAGCCATGAGAGCCCGCAACAGTATCATTCGTCGCCTGAAACCCACGCCCCATTTCGCCCGCACGGTTCCCCGGCGCGGTCTGCGGGCGCCCCTGGCAGTAATTCGTGGCGCGGCCGCAGCTGCCGGCGCGGCGCTTGTGCTGAGCGGTTGCGCCGCGGCTCCCGCCCGCAGCGGTGGCAGCTCCCAGCCGCCAGCAGGCGCGCCGGCCGCCGGGCAGTCCGCCGAGCCATCCAGTGCAAGCCGGGAAGTCCAGGGGCCGGCGCCCAGATTGGTGCTGACCCACGCCGGAGGCCTCACGGTCCTCGACGCCGCCTCCCTGGAGGTGGTGGGGGAGGCGGAGCTTGCAGGCTTCAACAGGTTGAACCCCGCGGGCGACGGCCGGCATGTCCTGGTGTCCACCGGGGATGCCTTCAGGGTGTTTGATGCCGGCGTGTGGACTGAAAAGCATGGTGACCACGGGCATTCCTACGCGGCGCCTCCGGCCCTCACAGAAGCCTCCTTCGAAGCCAGCAAGTCCGGCCACGCCGTCTTCCATGCCGGGAGGACCGCACTCTTCAGTGACGGTTCCGGAAAAGTGGAGATCTTCGACCCGGCGGGGCTGGGGGAGAAGCCCGGGGGTCTTCCCGTAACGGATATCTACACCGCGCCGGAAGCGCACCACGGCGTCGCAGTGCCTCTCGAGGGCGGCAAGTTGCTCGTCACCCTCGGAGGCAGCGAGTCGAGGCGGGGGGTTGCCGTGATGGCTGCAGGAGCCGGCCAGGACCGGGTGGAACTGGAGCGCAACGAGGACTGCCCCGGCGTGCACGGTGAGGCGGCGGCGGGCCATGACGCCGTGGTGGTGGGCTGCGAAAACGGCATGCTCATCTACCGGGACGGGCGGATTTCGAAAGTGGCCAGCCCGGACGCTTACGGGCGGATGGGAAACCAGGCGGGTTCCCCTGCGTCGCCCGTGGTTTTGGGTGACTACAAGGTGGATAAGGACGCCACGCTGGAGCGGCCCACGCGTGTCTCCCTCGTCAATACGGACACGGCCACCCTCCGGCTGGTGGAACTCGGCACGAGCTATTCGTTCCGGTCGCTGGGAAGGGGTCCCTCGGGCGAGGCCCTGGTCCTGGGGACCGACGGCGCACTGCGGGTCATCGATCCTTTGACGGGAAATATCGCATCCACGATTCCCGTGGTCGAGGAATGGGAGGAGTCCGAAACCTGGCAGGACCCGCGGCCCGCCTTGTTTGTCCAGGGTTCCACCGCCTATGTCACCGAGCCGGCAAGCAGCACGATCCATGCAGTGGACCTTTCGTCAGGCAAGCTCACCAAATCCGCGGAACTCCCGCACGTGCCCAACGAGTTGACAGGCGTGTCCGGATAGTATTCCCGTAGGAGAATACTTCGAATGCCCAGCTCGAACGACGACGGGCCGGCCACTCGCGTGACCGGCCCGTCGTCGTGCAGGGTCTTTGTTCTGGGCGGCTCCCGCTTTAGGCGAGGACGCTGAGCTTCGAGTTGCTGCGGCCGAACAGTGCCCGGTCCACAGCCACCTTGCCGGCGCCGGTCAGGGCAATGGCCAGCGCTCCGGCTGCCAGCAGCAGTACCAGTTCATAACCGCCCGTCGCGGCAAAGACACCGGCGGAGGCGTGGACCAGGAACAGGGCGCCCAGCATGTCCAGTGCGAGGAGTGCCGCGAAAACACGGGTCAATACGCCCAGGATCAGGGCGGTGCCACCCACAAGCTCCAGGGTGGCCACGGCGGGAGCTGCCAGCTCGGCCGCCGGAACGCCCATTTTGGCGAATGAGGCCTGGGTTCCGGCGATGGTCCACTCGTTGAACTTCTGCCAGCCGTGGGCTGCGAAGAGGAAGCCTGCGATGACGCGCAGGATAGTGAGTGCTGTGGTGGTCAGTGTGGACTGGTTCATGGGAATTTCACCATTTCGGAGGTCGGGGGCATTGCCGCGCGCCCTTCAGGGACACGGTTGAACTTTCAAGACTTAACTGTGCCCCCAATTACTTGAAGAGTCAACTAAATGGGTCGGCATGTGACAGTTCTCTCCAGCTAGGCTGGCTCCGTGCCAAAATCACGTGCCGCTTCCCGGACTGTTCCCGCCGGCCGGAACACCCGGGAAATCCTCCGCCTTGCCGTGCCGGCATTCGGTGCCCTCATCGCGGAACCGCTGTTCCTGCTGGCGGACTCGGCCATAGTGGGCCACCTCGGCGTGTCCCAGCTGGCAGGGGTGGGGCTGGCCTCGGCTGTGCTCCATACGGCCGTGGGCCTCATGGTGTTCCTGGCATACTCCACCACGCCTGCCGTTGCCAGGGCCATCGGCGAGGGGAAGCTCCCCAAAGCCCTCGCGGCAGGACGGGACGGTGTCTGGCTGGCGCTCGTCCTGGGCCTGGTGCTGGCGCCGGCGGGATTCGTCGGTGCCGAGCTGCTCGTCGACCTGATGGGCGCTACGGGAGAAGTCCGGCAGTTCGCCGTGGACTATCTCCGCTGGTCCATGCCCGGACTCGTAGCCATGCTGCTGATCTTCGCCGGCACCGGCGTGCTGCGTGGCCTCCAGGACACCCGCACACCCCTGGCCGTGGCCTCGGCGGGGTTCACCCTGAACATCCTCCTCAACCTGGGCCTGGTCTACGGCCTGGGCTGGTCCGTGACAGGTTCCGCCGTGGGGACCAGCATTGCCCAGTGGGGTATGGCCCTGGTGTATCTGGTGATCGTCCAGCGAAACGCCCGCGACCACGGAGTTACGCTCCGGCCGGACTGGCGGGGCATTCGTGCCATGACCAAAGTGGGGTCCTGGCTCATGCTCCGCACCCTGAGCCTGCGCATTGCGATCCTTGCAACCGTCCTGGTGGTGACGGCCCAGGGCCCGGTGAACCTGGCTGCCCATCAGCTGGCCATGACCATTTTCACCTTCCTGGCCTTTGCCCTGGATGCCCTGGCAATTGCGGCCCAGGCCCTGATCGGGAAGGAACTGGGGGCCGGAAATCCCGCCGCGGCGCGCGAGTTGACCCGGACCATGATCCGCTGGGGTACGGGATTCGGGGTGGTCACCGGCGTATTGCTGGCCGCTGCAGCCCCATGGGCGGGTGCGCTGTTCACGTCCGACGCCGGCGTCCGGTCCGCGCTGACGCTCGCCTTGTGGGTGCTCGCCGCCGGGCAGCCGGTGGCCGGCTATGTCTTTGTGCTCGACGGCGTCCTCATCGGCGCCGGTGACGCGAAATACCTGGCAATTGCCGGCGTCGTGAATCTTGCGGTGTACGTGCCGCTGCTGGCAGCTGTGCGGGTCTCCGCCGTCGACGGGGCCGCAGGGCTCGCGTGGCTATGGCTGGCTTTTTCGCTGGGGTACATGTCCGCCCGGGCGGTAACGCTGGGCCTCCGGGCAAGGACGGACAAGTGGATGGTCCTCGGGTCGCCCTAAGCCGGTTCGTCCCGGTCACGAGGTCCGCATTTTCCTGCAGGTCCGGCGGGCTGCTCCTGTCCCCGGTTCGCGCCATGTCCCCCGCGCACTAAACTGGACCCGTGACCCCTCCCGCAACTCCTTCCGATCCCGCTGCCCTGACCGCTCCCGCCGCGGACCTGTGGCAGCCGGTGCTCACCAGGGCCGTGATTGCCCTTGTCTTCGGTGCGGTAACCGTGTTCTGGGCGTCGCCGTCGGCATCCGAAATGGGGTGGGCCGGCGGGCTCTACCTGCTGGCCACCGGCGTGATACTGATCCGCGGAATCGGGAAGTTCGGCCTTGCTGCCAAGCAGCCGGCCGGCAAGGTCATGGCCGCAGCGGGGGCTGTCCTCACAGGCGCCGGTGTGGCCGTGGCGTTCCTGGGCAGCGAACTGGTGTTCGGGGTCCTGGCTGCGCTGGGCGTGGGCCTGCTGGGGGCCGCGGAACTCTACCTTGGAGTCCTGTACCGCGGCCGCAGCGTACTGGCACGCGACTGGCTTGCCTCAGGCGTGATCGGGCTGGGGACGGCCGTGGCGCTGCCCTTCTTCATCAGCCTCGGAGCGCACGCCCTGCTCGGAGTGGCCGGTGGCGGAGCGATCATTTCCGGCGTTCTCTGGATCCTGGCGGCCCTGACGCTCCGGCATGATGCGCGGTCCGTTTCGGTGAGGCCGTAAACTAGTAGGGAACGGTTCTACTTCGTGTAGAACAATCGCTTGACTTAAGCGGCAGGGCCCCGGCCGTGCCGCACGGGAGGAAACACCTTGGCACAGCAGAAACCAGGAGAACCGCGCAATCTGCGGACCTCGGTCAAGGGGCCCCTCATGTTCTCCGCATTCTGGGCCGTCCTGGCCTTCTTTGCCGTGCTGATCTTCGCCTCCGGCGGCAGCTCCCGGACTCCGCGTTTCGACCTCGCCTTCACCGGCGCGGGAATTGCCTTCATCGTGACGCTGGTGATCGCGGCGATGCTTTCGATGAGCTACAAGGACAATGCCGACCACCTGGGTAAGGGGTCCGGCGTGAATCTGAGTTCCAAGAAGTCCGCCGGCCACGGAGGCCATTCCGCGCGCCCGGATTCGCAGGCTCCCGGTGCGCCGGATGCCGCTCCCGGCACCGACCCCCGGTAGGTTTCCTGAGGGCCGGCTCCTCCGTAGGATAATTCCAGCTGGTTCCGGTCCCTACGAAGCGGCCTTTCGTGCGCGGTAAGCGGCGACGTGTGCCCGGTTGGCGCAGTTCCCGGTATCGCAATACCGCTTGGACCGGTTCCGGCTGAGGTCCAGCACCACCGCGTCGCAATCCTCCGCGGCGCACACCAGCATCCGGTCCATTTCCTTGCTGCGGATC
The DNA here is from genome assembly GCF_000876655.1 of Arthrobacter sp. SPG23. Classification (GTDB taxonomy): domain Bacteria; phylum Actinomycetota; class Actinomycetes; order Actinomycetales; family Micrococcaceae; genus Arthrobacter. The sequence continues at coordinate 30,449 of NZ_JYCN01000013.1, read as the reverse complement.
ACATCCACCAGCGCCATGGCGGCCTCGGTGCCCATTCTGTCGGCCAGCGGAGCCTCCCGAGTGGTGGCATGCAGGTGCCAGTCCCACTCATCGTGCTTGATCAGCTGCGGCAGCGCATTGGCTTCGCGGAGCAGGCGGTTGACGGTCGCGACGGCTGTGTCCTCATCCATGGTCCAGAGCTCGGTGAGCTGGCTCCGCAGCTTATGGACGCTGGTGAGTTCAGCCGCGTCGCGCGACCGCGCTCCGGAGAAGCCTTCCGCCTGGAGGAAGCGGTCCAGATCCTCAATCGTCGCGAGATGCTCTTCGCCGTTGGCCGCGCTGTTGATCAACCCCACCACGGTGCGGAGCGCCACTTCAGTGTCAGGGGCAAAAACCATCTTGACTCCTTACAGGGCCGGGCGTAATGTCATGACCATTACCCCACTTTACTCCTGACAGGAGGCAGCCGTGCCTGCCGTAAGCAAACGCGAAGAAGCGTCGGTCAAGAGCGCGGCTTCCCGGCCGGACGCCGCCCGCCGGGCCGCTTCCGGTTTCCTGGCGTCCGGGCTTGGCGTTGCACTGTTCTCCTCGGCGGTCTTCGGCCTTTCCGGATCGTTCGCCAAGTCCCTGCTCGAAACCGGCTGGACTCCGGGCGCCGCAGTGACCGCACGCCTGACCGGAGCAGCACTCATCCTCGTGATCCCTGCCGTGCCGGCCTTGCGCGGCCGCTGGGGCCAGCTGAGGGACAACTGGGTGACCATCCTGCTGTTCGGGCTCATTGGCGTTGCTGCCTGCCAGCTCTTCTACTTCAACGCCGTCGAGCGCCTCTCCGTTGGCGTTGCCCTGTTGCTGGAGTACCTGGCTCCGGTGATCATCGTCCTCTGGCTGTGGGCCGCGAGCCGCCGGCGTCCACGCCCGCTCACCATTGCCGGAACGCTGCTTTCGCTGGGCGGACTGATCCTGGTGCTGGACCTTACGGGTGCGGTGAAAATAGACGTCGTCGGGGTCCTGTGGGGAATTGCCGCAGCCGTCTGCCTGGCGATCTATTTCTTCATTACAGCCAAGGAGAATGACACCCTCCCGCCGATCGTCCTGGCGTCCGGCGGCCTGATGGTGGGCGCCGTGGTGATGTGGCTGGCGGCAGCGACGGGCCTGCTGCCCATGGCGTTCAGCGTGGCGGACACCAAACTCGGGCCGTGGGTCACCCCGTGGTGGGTTTCGTTGGGCGGCCTGATTGTCCTGGCCACGGTCCTCGCCTACGTTTCGGGCATTGTTGCCGCGCGGGCGCTCGGTTCCAAAGTGGCATCGTTCGTGTCGCTCACCGAGGTGCTTTTCGCCGTCATCTGGGCGTGGCTCCTGCTGGGTGAACTGCCCGGCCCCGTCCAACTCCTCGGCGGGATGCTGATCGTTGGCGGCGTGGTTCTGGTCCGCGTGGACGAGCTGCGCGGCCCGGCGGCCGTGCCTGCCGCGGCAGGAGGTCCTGCTTCGGACGCCGGTGCAGCGCCGTTGCCGGCGCCGCTGGACCACGCTAACGACGTCGAACCGGTCCCCTGAACCGGTTACGCGCCGGCAGCAGCCCCCCTGTTAAATGCGGATGCTCCGGACGCTGTGGTGCGTCCGGAGCATGCGCATTTAGGCGTTAATTCCCACCTCGGAGGGTGGCGGGGCGTTCCCTAGCGGGAAGCCTCTTCCTGCTGGGCAGCGTTCTTGCTGGCCTGCTTGCCGGCCTCTTCCAGAGCACGCGCCACCCGGGCCAGGTCCGCTACGTGGCGGCCGGACCATTCGCTGCGGAACTTCTCAGCGTCCGGGCCCTTCCAGTCGGTGCTGTCAAGAGCCTTCGTCAGCTGCGACTTGGCCTTCTCGATCTCGGACGAACCAGCCTGAAGCTTGGTTCCCAGTGCCTTGAGCTGAGCAATGTCTGCACCCCAAATAGCCATTAGTTTTCTCCTTCAGTCAACGGACCCGATCCGATCGGCATCCCCAGCGGCCCCCGGCTCATCCGGAAGATCCATTACCTAGAAACTATCCCGCGGCCTGGGCGCCGTCGATGGGCACCGCTCCCCATGGAGCAGTCCCCATGTGGTCCGCTCACCGTGATGCTCCCACCCTGTTGAGGTCCGGATCGGCCTGGCTGCGGTTTTCCGGTGGCAGCGCAATCTGCAGCTTGCGGACCTTCCCCCGGCCCACGATGTAGCCGCGGCCTGGAATGAAATCGGAACTGATCTTGCCAAGCGAGGTACTCAGCAGGCTGTCGCCTTCGATGTCGCCGGGGTTGATCAGCAGTCCGCGCCGTCCGGACTTGAACGGCTGCGACAGTGACCACGCGGAGGACCAGGTGGAGGTCTCGGACTCCCCCACCACCCACTGGTCGGCCTTGATGGACGTGGTGACCAGCTGCTCGATGCCGGACTCTGCACCTGTGTCCGTGAACTCGGTCAGGCCCTCGATGAAGATGGCCAGCCGGCCCGGGTTCTCCGCGGAGTAGTCCACCAGCCCGTCGATTGCTTCTTCGACGTCGTCAGCGCCCACGACGGCACGGTTCCAGACCTTCAGCGATGCGACGGCGGAGCGGCGGGAGCCGATGTAGATCAGTTCGGTGCCGGGGTTGGACCGGCGCAGCGCGTAGGCCATGGTGACCAGCGCCACCGTGCGGCCGGCGCCGGGCGGTCCCGCGACGAGCAGGGGTCCCTTGGCCATGATCTCGGCCGGCTGGAGCGTCTCGTCGTCGACGCCGATAACCGGCAGGTCCTGGCTCCCGGCGGGGAGGATGTCCAGGTCCACCTGCTCGGGCAGGCGTTCGATCTGCGGTGCCTTTTCCACGCCCTGGCGCAGCATGGCTTCGCTGAGCTTGTGCACTTCGCGGGCCTGCAGTGCCAGGTTCGAGTCGCCGCCGAGGACGGCAAGCTGCACCTCGTGCCCTCCCAGCAGGCCGCGGCCCGGGGGCGAGGCCTGGCTCAGGACGTCCTTGGGCACGTCCAGCGAAATGTAGTCGTCCTCGGAGGAGAGCCGCAGGACCAGGCGCCGCTGGATCGAAGCCAGCAGCGAGGCCGGCACGGAGTTGGGCCGGTCGCCGGTGACAACCAGGTGGATGCCCAGCGGCCGGCCGTCCGTTGCCAGCTGCAGGAAGATGTCCCACAGCGCTGACAGCCTGCTGTATTCGTAGGCCTCCCGGAAGTTGGACATGCCGTCCACCAGGATGAAGATCCGCTTCTCGTCCGGATCGTCGGCCAGCTTCCGGTATTCCACGATGGTGGCGGCCCGCACTTCTGCGTAGCGGGCAGCGCGGTCGTCGGCAACATCGCGCAGCCACCGCAGCAGCCTGCCCACGCGTTCGACGTCGTCACCGTTGATGATCTCCCCGACGTGCGGGAGCCCGTCGAGCATCTTCAGGCCCGACGAACCGCAGTCGATGCCGTAGACGTGCACGGGCCCGCCGCGGGGCGTCACTGCCGCGGCGATGGCGATGCCGCGCAGTGCAGCTGACTTGCCTGAGCCGCCAGTCCCGTAGATGGCCATGTTGCCGTCCCTGTCGGGTTCATAGAAGACGGTGGGCTGGTCCTGGTGTGCCGGGTCGTCGGCCACGCCCAGGAGGAGGCGTTCATCGGTCCTGGGGTTGGGAAGCTTGGAGAAGTCGTAGGTCTTTGCCAGCTCGTTGAGCCACGGTTTCCGGGGCGGCGCGATGGACAGCACGTCCGCGGCCTTGATGATATTGGCCGTCATCCGGGCAATATCGTTGGGCCCCGCCGGTTCCTCCCGCGTCGGCTTCTCCGGCGCCGGCGCGGCCCAGCTCGGTCCCGAGCCAAAGGCCATTTCCACGATGTCGATCTGGGGTGCCTGCGGCTTGTCCGTGGTCCAGCCGCCTGCGTAGCCGGTCTGGAAGCCCTGGATCCGGCCGGGACCCGTTTTCGCGGCGCCACGGCCCGGGATGGAGGGGTCGAAGTATGCCGCCGTCGGAACACCGAGAATGTCCGTGGCGTCGTCCTCGTCGGCCATCCGGAGGGCGACGCGCAGGTTGGTGTTGGCGCGCAGGCTTTCCTTGATGACGCCGGCGGGCCGCTGGGTGGCAAGGATCAGGTGCAGGCCCAGGGAACGGCCGCGGGCTGCCACGTCCACTACTCCGTCCACGAACTCGGGGACTTCCGTGGCCAGGGCAGCGAACTCGTCCACAATGATGATGAGGTACGGCGGTGCCTCGGGGTCGGCCTCGCGCTGGAGGCCCAGGAGGTCCTTGGCCTTCTTCCGGTTGAGCAGATGCTCGCGGTAATGCAGTTCAGCCCGCAGGGACGTCAGGGCGCGGCGCACCAGGTGCTGCGAGAGGTCGGTCACCAGGCCCACGGTGTGGGGCAGGTGCACGCAGTCGGCGAACGCGGCACCGCCCTTGTAGTCGACGAACAGGAAGCTCACCCGGTCCGGGCTGTAGGCGGCGGCCATGCCCATGACCCAGGACTGCAGGAATTCCGACTTGCCGGCGCCGGTGGTGCCGCCCACCAGAGCGTGCGGGCCCTCATTCTTCAGGTCCAGGTACAGCGGTTCGATGCCCTTGGACCCCACCAGGGCCCGGAGGGTGCCGTTGTCCTTGCGGTTCGCGACTGCAGTGGCGTGAACGGAGTTGTTCTCTTTCCACCGGTCAGCCACCGCCTGCGGGTTGTCCATGAAGTCCTTGCCGATGAGGCTCACGTAGGACACCGCGCGGGGAAGGTCTGAGTCGTCATCCACGGGCTTGCCCACATCGATGACCGGTGACAGCATCCGGGCAAGCTGGGTGGCCAGGCCGGCGTCGAGGCTTTCGCAGCTGACCGGGTAGGTGTGGCGGCCCAGCCGGACCTGGCCGGTGGTGGTGCCGTGGTCGCCATCCACCACCATGAAGTCCCGGCAGGCGGCCGGGAGTGACTGGACACTGGTGGCCACCCACATGACGTGCACGCCCGAATCCGGGCCGCGTTCCACGAGCCGTGTCAGGCGTCCGCGGTCCACCGGTGCGTCGTCTTCCACGATCACCAGCACGGAGGGCAGCACCGGGCCGGGGATGTCGCCGTTCTCGCCGTTGAGGGCAGGCCGCGGGGCGGGACGCGGGGACTGGGCGCCCGCTTCGCGCTGGTCGATAAGGTCCTCCAGCCGGGCCAGCAGGGAAGACCCGCCGGCAGGTCCCGCAGCCAGGTGGTCGCCGCTGAGCGGGCTGTGCCCCGAGCCCACGTGCGGCAGCCACTGAAGCCAGTTCCAGCGTTCCCTCGATTTGGCCGACGTGATGGCCGTAACCACCACTTCGGCCGGGGAATGCAGCCCCACGGTCTGCAGGACCATGCCGCGGGCCACGTCGTCCACCAGTCCGCGGGCTCCTGCGAGCCCGAAGGCGCCGGCGGAGCGGAGCTGGGACACGATCGGAACGCCTTCGATGTCCTGGAACTGTTTGAGGCAGGCCTGGATTTCCTGCATGTATTCGGCTTCGGTCTCGTTGTTGGCGGGCTCGTCGAACGAAATGCGCGACGGCGCCGTGCCCAGCCCGAACCGCAGGCCGAGGAACCCGTTGTGCTCGGGCCGGTGCGTCCAGAGCAGCGGTCCCAGCTTGTAGATGGAATCCACGGTGTCGCTCACCGACGGAGCTTCCTGGAGGCGCACGGACCTCTCGACGTGCTGCAGTTCGGTGATGTCCTTGCGGAACGCCGCCATTGCTTCACGGAACTGCTTGAGTTGCTCCTTGCGCTCCCGCTTGCTTTGCATCTTTTGGTCCACGTAGTGGCCGATGATGAACAGCGGCATCATCATCATGAACAGGACCGAAAGGACGTTGCCCGTGACGGCAAACAAAACCGCACCCATCATGAGCGGTGCGATCAGCATGATGTAGGGGAACGGGTGGTGCTCCTGGCGTTTGGGGCCCGCCGGGAGTACGCGTTTGGAGGGGGCGAAACGCGGGACCACACGCGGCGAGCGGTTGAAGTCCACCAGCGGCGACGTCGGTGCACCCCCGTGGTGGCCCAGCCCGACGACGGACACGGTGGTGTCGCCCAGGGTCACGGTGTCGGAGGAGTTCAGGGTGGCCCGGGTGACCGGCAGCCCGTCCATGATCAGCCCGTTGGCGGAATTCGTGTCCACGATTTCAACGGTTTCCCCCACGGTGATGCGGGCGTGCCGCTTGGAGGTCATGGGGTCCGACAGCCGGATGTCGACGTCCCGGTCCCGGCCGATGTAGCTGGTGCCGGAGGGCAGCGAAAATTCCTGCCCGACGTCGGGCCCGGACAGTACGCGGAGGGTCGCCGCTGCGGGGCCGCGGTTGGCGCCCGGCGCCCCGAACTGCTCGCTGACCTGCGCCAGCGACACAATGGACCCGGGTCTGAGCCCGGATTCCAGGAGGTTGTCCGCACGGTTGAGGATATTGCCGCGCATGCCGCCGGCCACGAATGCCTCGTCGATGCAGAGCGACAGGTTGTCCGGCGGCCGGGTGCCCCGCCGTTCAGGATCGGCAGCCCACAATTGGGTGGCGATGTCCGCCACCGTTGCCAGGCCGTCAACGGTGACGGCCAGGTCTTTGGCGTCGGCGGGGTCCCGGCGCAGCGTCAGTCGGATTTTCATCCTTCGTCGATCCCCCTCATCTTGTCGATCAGGTGCAGGTCTGCGGCGGTGACCAGGTGCGACGTCACGGCGTGCTCAACGAGCCGGGCACGACGGTTGGTGGCCAGTTTTCCGCCGCCGCCGCGCAGCCCTGCCACCCCGACGCGGTCAAGTTTGTCGCACACATTGTCCAGCTTTCTGTTGAACCGGGTGAGTGCCCAGCCGAGCGTCCTGGCGGCATCCGCCGACGACGGGATGGCGCTGAACCCGGTGCCGTCACGGCGGAGCATGGGCTCGGCGAGGGCAACGATGAGCGCCTTCTGCGAATCGGTGAAGACCACCGGCCCGATGGTGGTGTCACCGCCGCTTTCGTCATCGGGGGCCTCCTGGCGGAAAGAAGGTGTCTTGAGGTGCACGGCAAACTCGTAGGTGGTGGGTCCGGCCGTGAAAATCACATTGGTGTGACTGAAGACAAGCGGAATCCTGGCCCCGGGTGAAAGCCACGCCTGCATCCCGCCGGTACCGTCCGCCACCGTGGCTGAGAGCATGCTCCCCACGTTGCTGAGCCACCAGATGCCGTCGTACCGGGCGATCTGGAGGAACCGCCGGTGCAGGTACGGGTTGTCGTCCACTTCCAGGTCGCCCTCGCGTCCGATATTGAAGACGTCCTCGTCCGACGGCTCGTACCATTCGCCACAGAAATCTACTGCTAGATCCCCCATTTTCCGTGCCTCCTTAGTGGAAAGTTCAAGGTGTCATGCTGTTTGTGGCCGGCCCCTGTCCGGTGCGTGGCGCCGTCCTGGCGACGTGCGCCAATCACAGTCATTGGGGGGCGCACTGAAAGGCTGCGTCGGGCTCCATGGGAGACGCCGACCCGTCGCGACGCACGATCATTACCCCAATACATGCGAAATCGCGGGATCCGAGAGCCACTTCCGCCTCGGGCGTTGTGGTGGCGTTGTAGTCCTTGCTGGGGCCGTCAGTCGACAAAAACCACTTGTAAGTGTCCCCGGGCCGAGGGTCCGGATTGACCCATGTAAACCGGACCTTTCCGGTGCTGGTCAACATGCCGGATAGGTTCACTACGTCAGGTACCGTCCCCTCACCGATGGCATCCGCCGGCGGTTTGGAAACCTGTCCGGTGGGTTCGGCAACAGGTTCCGGCCGGGATGCCCCCAGCACCAACCCCACCACGACGGCGACGACGAGCACGGCACCGCCGGCCACGGCCAGCCAGAGGTTCCGTTTGCTGTGGTCAGCAGGCTCTTCGGCTGTCGCCTCCTGCAGCGCCTGCGGCCTGTTGACGGTGGCGGCCACAGGCTCGTCGCCCCGCTCGTCCCGGCCCGCAGGACCGGACTGCCACCCGGCCGGGCGGCCGGGAGCGCCACGGTGGACGGTGGCGTCGTCGGCCGCATCGTGGCCGCCGCCGGGCCGCAGCCCTGACGCTACGCTCCCCCGCAGCATGGTGCCCTGCGACCAGTCATCGTGTTGGTCCGGACGTGCGCCCGGTCCCGGGACAGGCCCGGGAGCGGGCCCTGCCGGCGGGACCGCTGGCACGACCGGAGTGTAGGCAGAGGGCGCTGAAGGACGTGTCCTGGCCGGGAACGTCGGAGTGTTCCCCGTCTGGTCGGGGTCCACCGAGGCGATGCTGCGGACCCGGGTCTCTTCGAAGCCGTCATCCGGATGGCTTTCCTCTGCGTGGGCGTCCTCGAGGACCTCGAAGGGCGTGACAGAGAGATTCAGTTCGGCCTGGATCCGCTGCAGTGCCAGCGCAAAGGCATGGGCCGAGGAGTACCTCGAAGCGGCCGACTTCGCCATCGCCGTGGCCAGCGCGAGTTCCAGCGATTCGGGAACATCCGCGCGCCCCAGCCGGGGCACGGGCGAGTTGGTGATCCGGGAAATCAGTTCGCGCTGGGAGTTGTCGGCTCCCGGCAGGACGAACGGCGAGCGTCCGGCCAGGAGGGTGTACAGCGTGGCGCCCAGGGCCCAGACGTCCACCATGACGCCGTCCACCGGGCCGTCCCGGAACTGCTCCGGCGGGGACCACGGAATGGACATCCCGGCGTCCTCATCCGTGTCGCTGCCCAGCGTGCCGGAGATGCCGAAGTCAGTCAGTGCCGGACGGTTGTAGTCAGTGACCAGGATGTTGGCCGGTTTGATGTCGCGGTGGGCAATGCCGGCGCGGTGGGCGGTCTCGACGGCGGAGGCCACCTGGATCCCGACAGCAAGCACTTCGTCCACGCTGAACCGCTGGCGGCGGTAGCGGACGTCCAGGCTGGGCCGGGAGCAGTACTCCATGGCCAGGTAGGAGTGGCCGTCTTCGGTGACCTCGGCTTCGAAGATGGTGACGATGTAGGGGTGCGAGGACAACTGCGCCATGAGGTTTGCTTCGGATTCGAAGCGGCGCCGGGCACCCTCTGTCTTCAGGTCGGAGAGAAGCACCTTGACGGCCACCTTGCGGCGCGGCCTGTCCTGTTCGTACAGGTAGACGTCGGAGAAGCCGCCCGAACCAAGGAGGCTGACGTACGTGAATCCGGGAATGGCGGGCGGCGGTGCTACTGGCCGCTTGGTACTCATAGAATCTCCTCGAACCGCAGCGACACGTCATCGCCGAGTTCTGCAATATCACCGTCAAGAAGGATGGCCATCTCGTTCTGGGCGAGCCGCCTGGGCGGTTGCCCCTCCCGGACCAGGACGGTGCCGTTCGTGGCCTTGAGGTCGCACAGCATCACGTGCCAGCCTTCAAGGCGGACCTCAACATGGGAGCGGGAAATGTCGCCGCTGGGACTGGCCACCTGGACGAGCCGCGGCATGCCTCCGCCCTGGACCCTCGATACTGACGGCTGGCGGCCGATCACCAACGACTGGTCCAGGTCGATCAGTTCACCGGTTGACACCCGGACGCGGCCCAGCCGCGGCCTCCGGACCTGCACCGCGTCCGACGCCAGCGCCATGCCGCAGCCGGCGCACTGTGAATGCGTGGGCGGGTTGGCGTGGCCCTGCGGGCAGACACGGGCCAGGACCATGGGCCCGGTGGCCGGTTCGTTTCCGCCTGCCGGGGCGCGCACCTGCGGTGAGGTCCCGAGCCCGGCGAGGTCGCTCTTCATGATCGTTTCGCCGTCGTGGTCGCCTTCGAGTGCCGGCGGCACTGCCGCCGGGCTGCCCCAGCCCGTCATGTCTTGGGATCCGGCAGCTGAAGATCCGGCACCGAACGACGGCGGCCCTGAGGGCCGGGCGGGCTTGTCGCCGCCGGTGTTCCAGGGAACGGAATCGATCAGGCCGCCCTGGCTTGCAGGGATGAGGGGTTGGGCTGGGGCAGCGGGCTGGGCCGGGGCCGGCTGCTGCCCGGGGGCATTCTTTTGTTGCTTCGGGGCAGCCGGTTCCTGATCGCCGTCGCCGTCAGCGGTTTCTTCCGGGCTGTCCGCAGCCTCGGCAGCGGCAACGGCAGGCTCGTCCTCGGGCTCGTCCCGCACCGCGGCGTCCTCAATGCGGCGCACCACGGTCTTCTCCCACAGGTGGTCGTAACTTCCCGTCAGCTCGTTCGCTGGAAACGGGTCCTGCGATTCAGCAGGGGCGGGGGTATCGGGCACATCCGTACCGGCGTCGTCCGATCCTGCATCTTCCGAACCCGCGTCATCCGAACCCGCGTCATGCGGCAGCACGGTGACTCCGTCATCCGTGATCTGGAGGTCTTCGTCGGGAATGCCCATCACGGTTTCGGCTGATGCACCGTGTTCAGCAGGCACCTGTTCAACAGGCACTGGCTCAACAACCGCCTGTCCGACAGGCACCTGTTCAACAACCACTGGCTCAGCGGGCACGGCGTCAGCGGGAACGCAATCCACGGTGAGGCTCTGCAGCAGGACAACCCCCTCCCCCAGCGGGAGTTCAGCTGCACCGGCCGCGTTGTCCGGAACCGACACTTTGTACCATTGCGGTTCGCTGAGCCGCCGCTCCGTCCAGGTGGTGACGTCGCTGCCGTTCAACTCCACCGCTCCTGCGGCGAGGCGTGCGGTCAGCTCGACGTCGCCGCGGAGGAAGACCCGCAGGGACTCCCGGAAGTCCACAATGCCGAACCAGGGAATCTGCGCCAGCGAACCTGAGGAGGCGCTGGTCACCGCGTGCAGCACTTCGTGTGCTTCAGGCTCGCCGCCCAGGAGTTCCCAGAGCGAGTCCACCAGCGCGGACGGAGTCGCGGGCGGCAGCAGCACAGCGGTCCCTGCCCGGATCACACCAAGCCAGGTCCCCGGGGTGTAGTTAGTTGCGACCATCGTGGCGGCCCTCGTGGTCGGTTGCGGAGTGGTTCCCGGTCTCCGGATCGTCCGCGGGCTTTTCAGCGGACACCGGCGCGTCCGCGGGCTGCACGGCCCCGGGAGCCTCGGGGAGCTCCTCGGTGTCCACCTCGGTACTGTCCAGCCCGTCGCTGTCCACCTCAGCGCTGTCCAGCACCTGGGTGCGGGGCAGTGTGTCCTCGTCTTCGACGCCCGTGGCAGGCCGGGGCGCGGTGTCCGTTCCGGCGTCGTTCATCACGTTCTTGGCGTCCACAACGATCACGGTGACGTTGTCGCGCCCGCCGCTGCGCAGCGCGGCCTGGATGAGGGCGTCGACGGCATCCTGGGGGTGGCCGACGGTGCTCAGGATGCGGAACATGTGATCGTCCGTGAGCTCGGCGTTCAGCCCGTCGGAGCAGATCATGATACGGTCGCCTTCCTCGACGGGCAGCAGCCAGTAGTCAGCTTCCGTCTCGTCGCCGGTCCCCAGGGCGCGGGTCACCACGTGCCTGCGGGGGTGCACCGCCGCCTGTTCCCTGGTGATTTCGCCGGCGTCCACGAGCTCCTGGACTTCGGAATGGTCAACGGTGACCTGCGCGAATTCGCCCTGGCTCAGCCGGTAGGTCCTGGAGTCGCCGATGTTCATGACCAGCCAGTACGGGACGCCCATCTGTTCCACAACCACTACCCCGGAGAGCGTGGTGCCGGCCCGTGAGCCGGTGGCGGTGCGGATCCGTTCGTCCGCGCTGACGAGATACTGCTGGACGACGGCGGCTGTGGCCGTCCTTTCCCCGGTGGCCAGCTGCGGCATTCCGGCGAGCGTCCGCACGCATATTCCGCTGGCGATTTCGCCCGCTTCATGGCCTCCCATGCCGTCGGCGACCGCAAACACGGGGTCGGAGGCGATGAAGGAATCCTCGTTGAGTTCCCGGCGTAGGCCACGGTCGGTACCGTAGCCGCAGCTCAGTTGGAGTCCGGGCTCCCGGCCCGTTGCGGAGGTGGCTGCTGCCGGCTGGGGATTCATGCCTGTCCTAGGTGGAAGGTGCGGTCACCGAAGTGCACGGTGGACCCTGGGCGTACGTAGGCTGGTTCCCCGGCCTGCAAAGCAGTCCGGACGCCGTCCGGAGTGGTGACGGCGCTGCCGTTGGTTGAGTTGCGGTCGGTGACCCAGACGCCCCCGTTGTCCTCGCGGAGGTGCAGGTGGGTCTTGGAGATGGACCGGCCGGGATCGGCCACAGCGAGCAGCTGCGCAATGTGTTCGCCCGGAAAGCCGCTGGGATTCCGGCCGATGAGCACCGTCTGGTCAAGCTGGAAATCGCGGCCGTCGTCCAGCCTGATCCGCAGCACGGCCACCGGGGCCGGAACGGTCTGCCCGCGCATCTGCGTCCGGTCGTGGTCGTCATCGGGGTGGAGGGCCCAGCCGGGCGAAGGCACCTGGACTGCCGGGCTCTGCGCTGCCGGGCTCTGGACTGCCGGGTCCGGCAGGGTCTTGGTCTGCACCGGGTCCGGCGCGGGCTGCGCCTGGACAGCGGCGGGCGCTGCAGCGGTGGGCGCTGCAGCGGTGGGCGCTGGCGGAGCGGATGCTGCAGCGGCGGGGCCAGCCAACGGCCGGGGCTCGGCCGGCGGCTGCCACTGGTTCGGGTTCAGGGGCGGCTGCGGGATGGCGACAGGCTGGTTGAACCCCTGCTGCGCTTCCGGGGTGCGTGCCGTCACGGCGTGGCCGGTCCTTGCGGCCGCACCCGCAATCGGTGAGGTGACCTGCTGCACGGGGGGCAGGTCCAGCGGCGCGAAGCTGTAGGGGCCCTGGATGCCTCCGGTGGTCAGCGGGTTCCGGCCGGCGTTGACATCGAACATGAGGGTCTTGGCTGCGGCATCGTGCCAGCCCCTGAGCTTGCCGTTCTTGTCCCAGGCGTTGGACACCACCACAATGAAGGCCCACGCGACACCCAGCAGGACCAGGGGCGCGAGGATCCACAGGGCGGCTTCGAACCACTTGAAGACCACCAAAAACACCGCTGCCACTACTGCCAGGAGGATGCCGGCCCCGGTGATGAGGCCGCGCAGGAAGAGGGCGCCGGTGCCCGGGGCGTAGCCGTCCTGGTCGGTGCTGCGGATTCCCATCAGCCTGTTGCCGATCGTGTTGCCGGAGCGTCCCTCGATTCCGAGAAGCACCAGCATGTAGGCCACGGTGATGCCGACGGCGATGCTGCCCAGCAGCACCAGCATCGCCGTGTCGTAAATGATGAAGCCGCCGCTCTGGGTGCGGGTGATGCTGGCGAATCCAATGGTGAACATCACGATGAGAAGTGCTGCCGGCCCCACCCAGTCGAGCACCGCGGCGCCAAGGCGTCGTCCGGCCGCCGCGGGAACCACGTCCAGCTTGCCACTCATTCCGGTACCTCCCCCTAGTACGTGCCCGCCCTGTGCCTGGGCGTCTTGTGCCTGGACTCCTGGTCCGAGCCCGCCCGTTCCGGCGGCCTGTCCCTGGGCGCCCGGTACGGCGGCTTCCGTCCGGGCCTGCACTACGGGGATACTACCGGGGATCCGGCTGCCATGCGCGGCGGCCCGTTCCATCAGTTCCCACTGCGAGTGGTCGATGTTGCGGCTGTTGCGGGCGGCCCGGTTGCTCAACGGGGCGCCGCAGGCCGGGCAGAACGTCGCTCCCGGACGAATCAACTGCTGGCAGCGCTGGCAGCGCTCGGCGTCATGCGTCATGGTTCGTTGCGGTTCTCTCTCAGATCGCGCCTCAGCACGGTGGGTTCATTCTCCGGCCCGGAAGGTGCCGGGCCGGACGTCGTCTGGCCAGCGGGGGCCGGTCCTGGTCCGGCCGCCGGGGAGTCCGGCGCACCGTTCGAGCCGGGTGCCGAAGACGGGCCGTCAACCACCCTACCGGCGGGATCCGTTTTTGCCGTGCGGACAAGCTTGAGACCGCGGAGGTTGAGCGCGGTCCGGCCGTCGGACAGGAGGGAACGCGGCGAGAACCGGGCAGCCTGCCGTCTCCAAAAACCGACCGTAGCCGTCATTTCCTTCAGCGAACCGTCCACGATGGTCCAGTACTCACGGACCTCCGATTCGCTCGGCTGGCCGGCGCCGAAAATGGAGGCATCAGCGCGCCGGGCCAGCAAGGTGGTGGTGCCCGCCGTTCCCGGGAAAGCCTCACCGAGGACGACGGCGGACTCCCGCCGTGTGGCCCGGGTGTCGATGGCGGCGCCCATGTCAGTCGCGAGGCTGACCACTTCGTTCCAGCCGCCGCCGACGCGCTGCGCCGGGTGACCGTCGGAGAACCGGGCCTTGCGGCGCCGGCTCTTGAGCAGCGCGATGAGCAGCAGCGGCAGCGCCAGGATACCGATGGGGATCAGCGCGATTCCGATGGCCGTCAGGATGGGTCCCCAGAAGAGCCACGGATTGTTCTTCTTCTCGTCTGCGTCCAGCGCATCCGGGGAAGAGTCCGGCGGCAGGTCGGCCGGCTCCTGCGGCGGTGGCGGCGGCTGCAGGACCTGTGGCTTGGGCTTGGACTTGTTCTCAGGGTCCGGCGGAATCGGGACGTTGTCCTTGGGCGGCGTGGGGTCGAAGGACACCCAGCCGACGCGGTCGAAAGCGACCTCAACCCAGGCATGGACGTCCTTGCCGGTGATCTTCACTTCGCCGGCGCCGTTTTCCGGGCTCTTGGGGTCCGGGTAGAAGCCCATCACCACGCGCGAGGGGATTCCCAGGTGCCGGAGCATCAGGGACATCGCCACCGCGTACTGTTCGTCGTCGCCCAGCATCTGCTTGGCGGTCAGCAGGCTGCGGATGCGAGCCGATCCGTGCCCTGAAACGCTGGGCAGCTGGCCTTCGTCGATCAGGCCGTTGCTGAAGGCGCCCTTCTTCTGGAAATGGGCTTCGACCTGGCGGACGCGGTCGATTGCCGTCGGAGCATCGGCGGACAGATCGTTGGCCTGCGAGCCGACTACCGGCGGCACCTCCGAGGCGTCCGGGAGGGCAACCTTGGCGAAGTCGTACTGTGTCAGCTGGCCGTGTTCGAGCCTGGCGGGGTCGGACACCTGGACGGTGTAGGCATCGCCTTTCGCAAGGCCCTTGGTGGTGACCGCGGTGTCGGTTCCGGAGTTGAAGTACAGCCCGGACGCGGCACCCGAGGAATCCCCGGTGAAACTGATCCCGGTGGTGCGGCGGCCGCCCGGCAGGAAGTACCCCTGGTAGTCCTCGATGGTGATGTCCAAGGTGTAATCGTTGCTGGGGACGATGCCGTCGGAGTCGGCCAGGGTGTTCAGGGACTTGGCATCCCCCACCTTGCTGAAGTTGCCGGAGCTGTCCGGGTCCATGTTGTAGTTGGTGCCGTTGAACGCGTCCAGGGCAGCGAGCCGGACGCGTCCGTCCCGGGGCAGGCCCTTCACCACGAACAGGTTGTCGTCCTTCTTGTCCTTGACGAAGTTGCGGAAGCTGGCCAGCGGGGTGATGTAGTCCTTGGGGTCGAACGGCGGAACTATCACGTTTCGAAGGACCGTCCGGTCATCGCCGGCCGTGACCAGGGGCGAAGCCACAGCGGTGATGGCAACGCAGGCGGCGATGACGCCGGCGGCGGAGCCGAGCCGGCGCACTTTGGCGCGGCGGGCGGTGGCGGCATCCGCCTCAGGGCGGTTGACGGACACCTTGCGTGTGTCGCTGCGCCGGTGTGCGTCGCGGCGGAACGTTGCCCACGCCACGGCCACCACCGTGAGGGAGATGCCTCGTTCCACATTGAGGAAGCCGGCGTTGGTGCTGAAGGCGATGCCGGTCACGAAGAGCACCAGGACGGGCAGCAGCGGCCAGTACGGGCTCTTCAGCCGCCAGGTCATGAGTCCCGCGGCCAGCGCAGTGAGCAGGGCGCTAAGGAACGGGACGATGAGCATCCCGCCCGCGGTGCCTACCGGGACACCCACGGTGAGCATATCCTTCCAGGCAAACACGACGCCCAGCAGCAGGGTCCGAAGCGACTCGAGGGTGGGTACAAAGCCGGCGATGGCCGCATCCGGCACGGCGAACAGTGTTCCAAGAACCAGGTAGGAACCGAGCACGGCGGCGGCCGTGATGAGCGTCCCGAGCCTGAAGTGGGCATTGGCTGCGGCTATGCCGAGGCCCAGCAGGATGCCGCCGAATCCCGCGATCAGATAGTAGGGGTCGCCGCCGAAGCTCAGGCTGAACCCGAGGACCCCCAGCCCCAGCAGGACAACCAGGGCCCCGGCGTCGAGCGCGAAATGCCAGGCCGGCTGGCCGTCGCTGAATGCGGACGGCTGAGATTGCGCGGGCTGCTTGCGCGGGCGGGAAGCGGGCGCGGAGCTCATGCAGCCGCCTTTCTGAGGATGATGGCGAGGTCGGACAGGTCCCCCAGCGTCAGGACCGTAAGATCTGCGATGTTGGCGCGTGCGGGCGCGGCCCCGGTCTGGAGCCTGACAGCGAGGCTGCGGACTCCCGGCGGTACGGATGCGGCTGCCGAGCGAAGCTGGGCGGGGGTGACCCGGCTGCCCACCACGAAGAAGACCACCGAAGCGTTGGGGACCGTGTCCGCCAGTGTCCGGGCAAGGTCGACGGCGGTCTTCCGCATCGGTGTGCCCACGATCCGGGTCATGTCGTCGAGCATGTTCCGGCCGGTTTCACACCGGAGGGGCCCCTTCTGGGTGAGGACGTCGAGTTCGCGCTGTTCGCGGATGGCCTGGCGTCCGATGGAGGCGGCGGCGGAAATGGCCATCTCGAATTCCTGCTCGGAGTCGTACTCGTCGGTGTTGATGGACAGTGAGATGGCGAGGTGCGCGCGGCGGGTCTCTTCGAACTGGCGCACCATGAGTTTGTTGGTCCGTGCGGTGGTTTTCCAGTGGATGTGGCGGCGGTCGTCGCCGGGCACGTAGTCGCGGAGGGCGTGGAACGAAACGTCGGCGCTGGACAGGTCGGTGGTGGGCATGCCTTCGAGGTCGCGGATGAAGCCTGCGGCCGAACCGGCCAGGGCAACGGTCCGCGGGTGCACGTAGAGGTCTTCCGGTTCCGTCCAGAGCACCTGGCGTCGCAACAGGTGCAGGGGGTCGGCGCGGACGGAGCGCACCGGGCCCACCACAATGACGGCCCGGCGGGCGGTGGGGATGGTAAAGAGATCCTCGTGGACCTGCTGCGGTTTCATCCGCGGCAGGTGGAACACGGCGGTGGCGGCTCCCACGGGAAGTTCCAGCGCGGCCGGCAGGAGGGGGCGCGCCGAAGTATTGGAGACCGCGATGCTGCCGACGGCGCTGTCCCCCACGGCCACCCTGGTCCTGGCGAGGTCCAACACCACTCCGTAGGAGGAGCGGCCCAGGATGAATCCGACGGCAAGGACGAAGAGGACGAAGGCCGCCACGGCGGCTGCCTTCGCCTCCTGCCAGCCATAGGACTGGCCCACGCTCCACAGCAGGATGGATGCGGCCAGGACGGACCAGCCCAAAACGCTCACCACCGAAAGTACCGGCCAGACGTATCTCAGCCAGAGTTCCCGGGCTTTGGACCCGGCGGGTGCCAATGCGAGGCCGGCTGTGCCGACTGCCTCGGACCAGAGGGAGGCGGGATGGAGCCGGGTGGGCCGGCCGTCGCGGCGAAAGGGCCGTTGCAGCTGTTCAGCAAGCCGGGTCAGCGGAGTGCTGGGGGACATATGGGTGCCTTTGTTCGTGCTGGTTTACAGGGGTACCGGGATCCCGCGGCGCCGGGGCTGTCGGGGCTAGACGACAGCGGCGCGCTGCTGCGGTGCTGCCACCTCGGACAGGACGCGCGTCAACACGGCCTCGGCTGTGGCACCGGAGAACTCGGCTTCCGGATCCATCACCAGCCGGTGGGTCCAGACCACGGATGCGAGGTCCTTGATGTCGTCCGGGAGCACGAAGTTTCGGCCCTGGCTGGCCGCCCAGACCTTTGAGGCACGGACCATCGCCAGCGCGCCGCGGACGGAAACGCCGAGGCGGGTTTCCGGGGCGCTGCGGGTCTCCTCGCAAAGCCTGGAAATGTATTCCAGCACTGCGGTGTCCACGTGCGTCGTGGCGGCCAGGTCAGCCATGTCCCCGATTGCCTGCGTCGTGATCACGGGGTTGATTTCCTTCGACCGGTCCTTGAGGTTGGCGCCGCCCAGCAACTGCACCGTGGACGCGTGGTCCGGGTAGCCAATGGACGTCTTGATCAGGAAGCGGTCCAGCTGGGCTTCGGGCAGGCGGTAGGTGCCCGCCTGCTCGATCGGGTTCTGGGTTGCCATCACCATGAACGGGCGGCCGGCCTCGTATGTGGTGCCGTCCACCGTGACCCGCGATTCCTCCATGACCTCCAGGAGTGCGGACTGCGTCTTGGGCGAGGCCCGGTTGATTTCGTCCGCCAGCACGATGTTGTTGAAGATGGGGCCTTTGTGGAACTCGAACTTCTGCGTCTTCTGGTCGTAGATGGTCACGCCCGTGACGTCCGACGGCAAGAGGTCCGGGGTGAACTGAATGCGGTTGTTGGAGCCTTGCACCGTGGCCGCGAGGGCCCGGGCCAGTGAGGTCTTGCCCGTTCCGGGCGCGTCTTCGAAGAGCACGTGCCCTTCGGCCAGCATGGCGGTGAAGGTCAGGCGGATGACGTGCGACTTGCCCAGCACGGCCTGTCCTACGTTGGCAACGAGCTTCTCGAACGTTCCTGCAAACCAGTCGGCCTGCTCAGTTGTCATGGTCATGGGTAGGTCCTCTTCCGGGTGTCGGCTGACGCGGCGGGCCGATGCCCGCTTCGTCCAGCGATTAGTCTAATTGTTTGCTTGGGCCCTGATTACCCCGGCATTACCGCTTGGGCATGCCGGCCGGCGGGTTTGTGCCCAGGGACGTGGTGTCGCCGCGGGCGAAGTTGCCGCTGGCGGCTCCTGAGGTGAGGTGGTACCAGATCCTGGTACCCCACTGCACGTAGTAGTCGGCCTGCGCCGTATAGCCGGTGTCGAACCACCGTCCGGGGCTGAGGCACTGGTCCGGGTTAGTGTTCCGGTAGCTGTTCGTGCTGCTATTCGCCTCCGTGCAGGTCCTGACCGGGGTCGCCCTGATGTCCCACGACGTCGGTGCCGGCGGCGGCGGCTCCGCCCCGCTGCGCGAGGTATCGCTGCCGATGCGCCCCGCCTGGCCCGCGCTGATGGCACGGACCTCAAGGCGATGGGTTTCGCTGAAGCCTACGGTCTTCGAGAACGACCGCTGCCCGGTGTCCTGCCAGGGTCCGTTGTCCAGGCTGTACTGGTAGCCCGTCACCGCACGGCCGTTACCGCTCGGCTGGTTCCAGTTCCAGGAAACGGTCCTGTCCCCGACGCCGCTGCTGTTGCTGCCCGTCACGGTCGGCGCGAAAGCGAGCCCGTAAGGGTTGACGGTGTTGGACGCAGGGCTTGCGTCACCGGCCGTGGAACTGCGGGACGAGACGGCCCACACAACGACGGCGGTATCCGTGCCGTTGGCAGCCGGGACGACTGCTCCGCCGGCAGCAATGTTTCCGCTGCCGCCGCCCGACGTCAGACGGTACTTGTAGGTGATTTCACCAGGAGTCGATCCGTTGCGCTGGGCATCTGTCAACACCGGGAACCTCACATCGATCCTCCCGCCGTCTCCGCCGGTGTCGACGAGGGCCGCGGTGGGTTTGCCCACCATGTCCGGCTTGCCCACCGCCCGGACGGCCGCGGATTGCGCGCTCGTGCCGGAGGTGCCCGCCTTGTTGGTGGCCGACACGGTGAAGGTGTAACCCGACTCGGAGTTGTCCACCGTGACGTTCTGCGACGTCCCGGCGACCTGCTGGGTGGCGACGACGGCCCCGCCCCTCAGCGTGGTCAGTGTGTACGCCGAGATGGCATCGCCGTTGTTGTTCGGCGCCGTCCAGGTCACCCTGAGCTGGCTCTGCGTACCGACGGACTGCGCCGCTGCCGCACTGGGAGCGCCCGGAGTAACCGGGACGCCGGCAGGGATTTCCGCGGCGGAGTAGGCACTCCACTCGGAGGGTTCCTTGGCATCGTTCCGCGCGAGGACACGCACCTTGTAGGAAACGCCGTTCTGCAGCCCCTTCCACACATAGCTGAGCGAAGTCAGGTTCTGGATCTGGGCGTTCTGCCCGGCCGGAGCAGGTGAGATTTCCAGGTCGTAGGACTTGACGGGCGAGCCCTTGCTGGCCGGAGCCGTCCACGTCACGCTGAGCTGCTTGTCCCCGAACTTCAGCGCAGGGGCAACCGGGGTGTCGGGCTTGACGTCCGGGCGGACTTCGGCCGAAGCCGGGGACCGGTCGGAGTCGCCGAACTCATTCGTGGCCGTCACCTGGAAGTGGTACTTGGTGTTGTTGGTCAAACCGGTGAGCGTGCACGAGTTCGCCGGGCAGTCCTGCTTGTAGCCGCCCTCGCCGTAGACCGTGTACCTGGTAATGGGTGAGCCTCGGTCCGCGGGCGCAGTCCAGTTCAGCAGGGCCGTCTGGTCGCCCACGCTCTGGGCCTGCGGCGTGGCAGGTGCCAGCGGTTTGTCCTTGACCGTCAACCGGAGCCGGGCCGTGGCGTGCCGGGAGGCCTCCCCTGTCTTGTCCTCTACGGTGTAGGCCACCACCAGCGTTCCGGTGAAGCCGGAAGCGGGAGTCACGGTGACGTCGCTTCCGGATACTTCCACGTTGCCGAGTCCGGTTTCGACGGACGCCTGCACGATTTTCAGCGGCGTTTCCGGGAACGGGTTGGAGTCGTTGGCGAGGACATTCACGGACACGGCCTTGCCGGCGGCCGCGTTGGGCTCGACGTCGTCACTCGCCACCGGCTTCGGCCGGTTGG
Organism: Arthrobacter sp. SPG23; assembly: GCF_000876655.1. Taxonomy (GTDB): domain Bacteria; phylum Actinomycetota; class Actinomycetes; order Actinomycetales; family Micrococcaceae; genus Arthrobacter. The sequence continues at coordinate 9,869 of NZ_JYCN01000013.1, read as the reverse complement.
AGGCCGTGACGGCAAGCTGGAATGTCGCGGTTGCTTCCAGTCCCCGCGGATCCTTCGCCTTGACCTGCACGGCGCCCGAGGTGCCTGTGGCCATGGCACCGTCGACTGACGCTTTGAGGACCTTGCCGTCAATGCGGGAGTTGAAGCCGGCGGGGCCGTCGCCCACCAGCTCATACTTCATGTTGTCCACGTCGTCCCGGTCGGGGTCCGAGGTCAGCCGGCCAAGGTCCAGCTCCGCGGACTCCCCCTTCGGCACGTCCACCGAGCTTCCCAGCAGGGTGGGCGGGTTGTTCCGGTTCGGGTCCGGCAGGACCTTGGTCCGGATGCTGAGGGTCGATTTCAGTCCGGCCGGATCATCCGGGCCGGTGCCGTCCGTGACTTCAAAGCTGATGGAGCCGGGCCCCACATAGTCCTGGCCAGCGGTGTAGCTGATCGCAGTGCCGTTGCCGGCAACAGGGTCGCCGCCGTCGGAGCCGATGAGCTTGATTCGGTCTGTCTGGGTCAGTCGCGGGGACTTTCCGTCGCGGACCTTCACCCATTCCTTCAGGTCGACCGTTACCGACTGGCCGGCAACGACCTCGAGCACCTCGTCCTTGGCAAGCGTCGGCACTTGCTGGCCGATGCCCGGCACCCAGATGATGGCGGTGGATTTCTGGCCGTCCACGTCCTCCACCGTGTACGGAATCAGCTGTGGCTGCTCGGTCAGTTCCACCACCATGTTTCCGTCGGTGCCGGGCCGGGCGGTGGTGGCTTGCGTGGCGATCTTCAGGTTCTCGCCCACTCCGTCCGGATCCTCGTCGTTCTTTAGTACGGGCACGTCAACGGCGGTCTTGCCCAGGGTCTGTGCGGAGGTCACGCGGTCGTCCCGTGCGATGGGTGCCTTCAACGGAACGTCACCGCGGACGTTCACCCGGATGGTGGCCTGGGCCGATGCTCCGCGGTCGTCGACGATCGTGTAGCGGACGTTGACGGTGCCCTCGCTCGCCGGAGCCTGCAGGAGGATTCGTCCGCTGGCCTTGCTCACGGTTGCTTGGAGTTCCGCGGGCGCCTCGATGCCGTCGGCCACAATGCCGATGGGGTCGCCGTCGGGATCGGTGTCGTTCCCGATGGCGTCCACGGCGATCTGGCGTCCGGGACGGACCTGGACGTCGTCGTCAACGGGCATGGGCTTTTGGTTCGCGTCCCCGCGGGGCGCGATGCCTACGGTGACAGTGCCGGTATTGACGGCGCCCTGCCGGTCCACCACCTTGTAGCGGAAGGTGTCCGTGCCCGCGCCGTCGCCTGCCGCGGTGAAGTCGATGAAGTTGCTGCCGACAGTGGCGGTGCCCATGCCGGGGGTGCTGTCGATGCCGGTCAGCTGGACCGAGTCTCCGTCGGGATCAATGCCGTCCAGGTCCACCGGAATGCGGACAGAGCCGGCGGCCACCACCCTTGCCGTCAGGTTCTTCGGCTGCGGCCGGGAGTTCTCGGCGCCTTCCAGCGGCAGGATGTGGATGGTGACGGCCGCGGCGCTTTTCTGGCCCTGCGGGTCCACGGCGTTGTAGATGGCCCGAACCGTCTTGGGCTGGGGTCCGGCGATGAACCTGAGCGTGTTTTCGGAGACGAAGCTCTTGCCGTCGGCTTCCGCCACTGCCTGCGGCAGCACCGGATCCACGGTCAGTTTTTGGCCCTGCGGATGGGTGTCGTTGGCCAGCACGGGAATAGTGACGACGTCGTTGACGCGGACGTTCACTTCGTCCGGTTTAGGCTGGGGAGCTTCCACGACGGCGGGCGCCGGCACCGGCACCACGGAGACGCTTCCGGTGGCGGACTTCTTGCCGTTGGACATCGTGTATTGGAACATGAAGGGGTCTTTGGTGCCCAGCACGTCAGTGATGCGCAGCACGCTGTGGTCGATCACGCTCACTGAGGCCGTGGTGTTTTCCGGAAGCTGGACCGACTGCAACACCAGCACTCCGCCGGAGGGATCGGAGTCGTTGGCCAGCGGGTCAAGGAGCACGCTGCCGCCGGTCGGCATCAGCGCAACGTCATGGACCGCCACGGGATCGCCGGCGTCCTTGCCTGATTCCACATCCACGCGGATGAGTCCCTGGCTGCTTTGCGGACCGTTGCTGGCGATGTACGTAAGGTAGACGGGGCCCGCGGTTTCGCTGCGGAAGGTGAACGTGCCGCCGTCGGTGACGGGGCCGAGTTCGGCCGGGCCGGAGGCTTCCACCTGGGCGAGCCGCAGGGCTCCGCCGTTGGGGTCGACGTCGTTCTTCAGCGGTGCGATCACCAGATCCTGGCCGACGACGGCGGTCACGTGGTCGGCATTGACCACCGGCGCCAGGGCGCCTGGCGGCTGCACGTTCACCACCACCTGGCCGGTGGTGGTGTCGCGGCCGTCCCACACGGACACCGTGACGGTTTTCTTGCCGGGCGCGGCGCCGGAATCCTGGTAGGTGAGAAGCCCGTCGCGGCGGACCTTGACCTGGTCCTGGTCGTTGTCCGCCTTGGCGTCCAGCAGCACGAGGTCGTCGCCGTCGGGGTCGGTCCAGTCGGTCAGGATGTTCTGGCTGACGGTTTTGCCCTGTTCCACCAGCATGGTGGTGGGGTCGCCGCGCTTGAAGACGGGCGGCTTGTTCTCGTCAGCGCCGACGATGTTCAGGGAGACCTGTCCGCCGGCGGAGAGCCCGCGGCCGTCCGCCGCGTTGTAGCCGAAGGTTTCGGAGCCGGGCTTGGCGTCCGCCGGAACGTTGATCTGGAAGGCCGTGCCGCCGTAGATGCTTTGCAGTGTGCCCGACGTCGGCCCGGAACCGCCCACGGATGCCGTCAGGACGTCGCCGTCGGGATCGGAGTCATTGTCCAGCACGCTGAGGATAGTGGTGCGCCCCGGCCGGACGCCGACGGTGTCGGGTTTGGTTTCCGGCGGACGGTTGGGCTTGGTGCGGTCCGGCAGGATGTTGATCGTGTTGTTGTCCGCAGATTCCTGGTCCTGGTCGTTGGACTGGTTCTTGGGCGGGACGACGTCGTCCCAGTTGTTGACCAGCTGCATGTTCTGGTTCACCAGCCACACATTGCCCGAGTTCACATCGTTCAACACCACCAGCTCCCGGTTCACCCGGAACACATACGACGGCGACGCACTGGCCTTGGGCACCTCAACGTTCTTATCATCAGCATCATTCACACAGTCACGGACATACTTGTTCGCCCCCGACCACGCCGCATGAACACACCCGCCCAGCTGCACCGGCGCCGCCGGAACACCCTCACCATCAAACGACACCGCCTTCGCCTCCGAACCATCCAACGGCTGCTTCAACAACGCCTTCCGCGTCGCCACCGCAACAACATCCGACCCCGGACCGGACTGCTGCAACTTCGCATCCCGCGCATTCTCCAACGCCAGCTCACGACCACCCGGCAGGAACAACTTCCCCCGCCCCGCATCCAGGACCACCGGCTTATCCCCCACCACAGCCAGCTGCAGATCACCCGCACCCTTCAACCCGTCCCACGTGCCCGACTCAGTGGAGGTCGCTGCGCCATTGGCGTCAACAGCCGTCACAGTCACAACACCCGACTTCGGATCCGCACTGTAAATCCGGTTATCCGCACCGACAGCGGACACCAGGCCCTCCGAACCGGCCAGCACCGGTTCAGAGGCCTCCTCATCGAAACCGTTCACCGTCGACGGCGACAGAGCCCACACCTTGCCCTTGGCCGGATCCGTCACCGAAATGACCGACGAACCAAAACTGACATCAGCCGAACCCGGCAACTGCTTATCCCCGCCCAGCTGCATATTCGCCGGCGACACCTGATTCAGGGTCGAACCGGTCTCATCGTCAACAAAAACGTTCCCGGAGTTCTGCAGGATATCGAACGTCGTACTCGCCGGCGTCACCGCACCATCCAAAACACGCGACGGATAATTCAACCGGCCCACAGCATTCCTGGCTTTGCTGACAACCCAAACGCCGCCGTCGTTCAACTCCACCTCAGTGGTCTTAAACCCCGGATAAATAATCGCACCAGCCACCAACGCAGCACCGGCCACCGCAAAAACCGTGCCCGAAACCAACTTCCTGCGGCGCTCCTTGAGACCCAGCTTGCCGAACAGAGTTGTCACAAGTTTTCAAATCCCTCAAAATCGCAGCCGCCCCCAGGGCAGCGTTTCCAAAGACCCGGTACCGGGCTCTCTGTTTCCCGCGACAGCCTACCCAACCTTCCGCGGGACTGCGATGGGGAGCACTCCCCAGCCGCCTGACCTGCGGTTACGCCCGTCATGAACATTGCGGAATCCCGTGACCCTCGGGTTCGCCCAGGGTGGTATTGCCGACCTGGATGGTGCGGCCCACGAAGCGGCCGTCAGGATGCGTATTGATGCGGTACCACTTATAGGTCCCGCGGGCGTCAGGCACAGTGCGCCACATGAAACAGTTGACCGTGAAGGACGGCCCGGAGCCGTAGATCCAGGGATAGCCACGGATGACTCCGTCGCAGGTATGTTCCGCGTTCGTCGGCGACCGCCACGAGGTTTGCCCGGAGGCAGGCGCGTCAGTGCACGTGCGGTAACCGTTGACCGCCGTGTCCCAATTTGTCTTGGCCGGGCCGGACTGGGCCGTGGCTTGGGCAACGGGCCCGCCGGTGCCCACGGAGTTGACGGTTTGCACCTGGATCGAGTGCCGTTCGTCAAAGCCGCCGGTGTTCACCGTCCGTGTTCCGGACGCCGCGACAGTTTCCCAGCCCCGGCCGTCGATATTGATCCGTGTGTAAGCGACGTCGTTCGTCGCCGTCGACGGTGAGGACCAGCTGAAGCTAAGGGACTTCTGGTTCTGGCCGCCGTTCTGGCCCGACACCGAGGGCGTACCCGGGGCGCCGTACGGCGTGGCCTTGGCTGCGGCGCTGGCGTCCGAGCTTGGTGCCACGGTGGAGTTGGCCACCACGGTGATGGATGTGGCGTCACCATTCGTGAAGCCTCCCACGGTTTGCCCGGGCTTGATGGGTCCGCCCTGGCCGGTGCTGGCGTTGTAGCTGTAGCTGACTTCACCGTAGGCAGAGCCGTTGCGTTCGGCAGCGGTCAGCTCCTTGAAGTTGATGGTCACCTTCCGCCCTGCTCCCCCGGTGTCTGCCGGGGTAACGCTGACCCCCGAGACCTGGCCGAGTTTGCCGGTGGCGCGCCGCGGCGCGGATGGCGGACTGACTGCACCCTTTCCGGCTTTGTTTTCGGCCTGCACGGTGAAGGTGTACTCAGCTTCGGAGTTGTTTGCCGTGAAGTTTGCGGTTCGCACTGTGCCCGCAACTGTCTGGGTCTGCGGCGCTCCGCCGCCTCCGCTCATCGTGACGAAGTAGTTCCTGATCGGATCACCGTTGGTGTCGGGTTCCGACCAGTTAACGCGCAGCTGGTTCGTGGTTCCGACGGCTGAGGCCACGGCAGACGTCGGCGCTGCCGGAGCCGCGGGCACCCCGGCAGGATTGTCTTCGGACGAGTAGATGCCCCAGTCGGAGGGGCCAAGCTCGTTGACGGCTTGGGCGCGGACCTTGTAGCGTACGCCGTTGGTCAGTCCCGGCCAGTTGTAGTTGAGGCCGGTGACCCCGTTTTTCACGGCAACCCCGTTGGCCGGCGGCGGCGAAATCTCCAGGTTGTAGCCCTTGACGGCTGAGCCCTCGGTCTTCGCCGCAGGCCAGGCAATGACCATATTCTTGTCGCCGGCTTTGACGGTGGGTGCCTCCGGCGGCGAGGGCTTCTCATCCGGCCTGATCTCGTTGGACGCCACCGATGCCGCCGAGACCCCCACTTCGTTGGTGGCCGTGACGGTGAAAACGTACTTGACGTCGTTGGTCAGGCCACTGAGTGTGCAGGTGGTGGTGGCACAGTCCTGGCTGAAGCCGCTGGACGTAACGGTGTATTTGCTGATGGCCGCGCCGTTGTCCGACGGCGGCGCCCACTTGAGTACGGCGGTGCGGCTGCGCACGTCCGTCGCGGACGGGGCCGAGGGGGCATCCGGTTTGTCCCGGACGGTGATGCGCACACGGCCGCTCGCCTGCCGGGAGGGGTCCCCGGTCTTGTCCAGCACGGTGTAGCGAATCACCATGACTCCCTTGGAGCCCTCGGCGGGAGTGACTGTGATCGAGTCCCCGTTCACGGCAGGTGCACCGGCGGCAGAACCGGTTTCGACCGTGGCAGAGATGATCTTCAGCGGGGTTTCACCGAAAGGATTGAAATCGTTGGCGAGGACGTTGATGGTCTCGGTCCGGCCGGCGTTGGCCTTGTCGATGACGTCCTCGTTGGCGGCGGGGAGCGGCCTGTTGGAGGTGACGACGGTAGCGGTCACTGCAGCCTTCACTGCGCCGGAGCGGCCGTCGGTCACCTTGAGTGGGATGATCCCCTTGCGGCCTGCGGCGATGCCGGAGTCAGCGCTGACCTTGAGCGTCTGCCCCTCAATGGTTGCCTTGAAACCTTCCGGCAGGGTGCCGTCCAGCTCGAAGGCGAGTTTCTCCTGGTCCCCCTCGTCAACGTCCTTGGCCAGGTTGCCCAGTTCCAGGCTGGCAGTTTCGGCCAGCGGCACCTCGAGGTCGGTTCCGCTGAACGTGGGCTCGTGGTTGGCATTGGGGTCCGGGATTACCCGGGTGATGACGGTCAGCGTGGACGTCAGCCCCTGCGGATCGTCCGGGCCGGTGCCGTCCGTCACTTCAAAGGTGACAGAGCCCGGCCCCACGTAGTCACTAAGCGCCGCGTAGCGCAGCGCGTTTCCGTTGCCGGTGATGATGTTCCCGGGGTCCGCTCCCTGGACGCGTACTTTGTCCGCCTGGGTGATCCGGGCGGTGCGCCCGTCCCGTACGCGGACGTACTCGCCCAAGTCGATGGTCGCTTCTTTGCCGGCCATCACTTCCAGGACGTCGGTGCGGGCCAGGGTGGGGTACTGCTCGCCCTGCCCTGGAACCCAGATGACCGCCGTCGCGCTTTGGCCGTCGACGTCGGTGACGGTGTACGGAACCAGCTGGTCATTCGGGGCGAGTGACACGACGACATTGCCGTCACCTCCGACGCGCGCGTTCGGGTTGCCGTCCGGCAGGGCGACCTTGAGTTCGGCGGCGACGCCGTCGGGGTCCGAGTCGTTCTTGAGGACCGGGACGTCGACGGCGGATTTGCCCAGCGTCTCGGCCGGAGTGACCACATCGTCCTGCGCGACCGGGGACTTGAGGGCGGCATCGGGACTGACCCGTACCCGGATCACGGCGCTCCCTTGGGCCTTCTTGTCGTCCTGGATCTTGTAGCTGACGCTCTCGTTGCCGGCGGCGCCGGGTGCCGTGAGCAGCACTTTGCCCCCGTCGGCGCTCTCGACCCGGAGTTCGGGGCGCGCCTCGAAGCCGTTGGCCACCAGGCCGATGGGGTCGCCGTCAGGGTCCGAGTCGTTGCTGAGTGCGTCGACGGCGATCTGGCGCCCGGGGCGGACATCCACGGCGTCGTCCACCGCAATGGGCTTCTGGTTGTTGGCCTCCGGCGGGGCAATTCCGACAATTACGGTGCCTGTGTTTTCGGCGCCGATCCGGTCCCGGACACGGTAGGTGAAGGTGTCGGTGCCGGCGGCCGTTGCGGTAGCAGTGAACTCGAGGTACCCGTCCTTCACCACGGCCGTTCCCATTGCCGGAGCCTTGTCCACGCCGATCAGCTGCACGGAGTCGCCGTCGGAATCGATCCCGTCCAAGGGCACCGGAATCCGCACCACCATCCCGGCCACCACGCGCGCGGTCAGGTTCTTCGGCTCGGGACGGGTGTTCCGTTCGTCGTCGCGGGCACGGATGCGGATGGTGACCTGCTGGGAGTCCGACTGCCCGGATTCATTGGTGACCTTGTAGATCGCATAGACCGTCTTGGGAACGTCCCCGGCGATGAAGCGCAGGGTGCCGCCGGAGCGGAACATGCGGCCGTCGGCGTCGTCGGGCTTCTGCGCCAGTTCGGGTTCAAGGGTGAGCTTGCCGCCGTTGGGGTCGGTGTCGTTCTCCAGCACCGGGATGGTGACGACGTCGCCCGCCCGGACCGATACCTCGTCAGGCTTGGCCTGCGGGGCCTGGAGCTTGGCCGGTGCCGGCACCACCAGCACGGCGATGTCTCCGCTGGCGGAGGCCTTGCCATTCGAAATCGTGTACTTGACGTTGAGCTGCCCCTCTGCCCGGATGTCGGTGATCCTGATGACCGAGTGGTCCAGCACCGATGCGCTGACCGGCTGGCCCTCGGCCGCTGTGACGGATTGAACCACCAGCACGCCGCCCGAGGGGTCAGAATCGTTGCCGAGGACGTCCACCAGCACACTGCCGCCGCTGGGCAGCAGGGCGGTGTCGCGGACGGCGACGGGGGCGCCGTCGCCGTTGCCGGGAACTACGTCCACGCGTACCAACTGCTGTGCGCTGGCCGGGCCGTTGGTCACGAGATAGGTCACATAGTGGGCGCCCTCGGCAGTGGAGTTGAAGGTGAAGGTCTGCTGGTCCGCTCCCATGGTGGCAGTGGAGTTTCCGTCGGGAGTGACCTGGGCGAGCCGGAGCGCGCCGCCCTGCGGGTCCGAATCGTTCTTCAGCGGGGCGATGACCGTGTCCACGCCCGCGACGGCGACGATGTGGTCTGCGTTGGCGATCGGCGGAAGCGCTCCCGGGGCCCGCACATCCACGGTGACCTTGTCTTCGGCAGTGGACTGGCCGTCCGAGACCGTAACGGTGACTACTTTGCGGCCGGGCTCGGAGCCGCCGTCCTGGAAGCTGAGCAGTCCGTCCGGCCGGGCTTTGACCTGGTCCCGGGGGTCGCTGCTGGTGGCGCTGACGACGTACAGGTCGTCGCCGTCGGGGTCGGTCCAGTCGGTCAGGATGTTCTGGCTGACGAGCTTGCCGGCCTGCACCACCAGGGTGGTGTTGCGGTTCGGCTTCCGGCGGGGGGCCGAGTTCTCCCCTGGCGGGATGATGTTGAGGGTGACATCGGAGGAGGCGCTGAGGCCGCGGCCGTCGTCCACGGAGTATTTGAATGTCTCGGAGCCGGTCTTGTCCGCCGGCACGCTGACCTGGAAACCGGTGGAACCGTAGATCGGGGCAAGGAGCCCGGAGCTGATCGCATCCGGGGCGCGGACCGTGAGGATGTCGCCGTCCGGGTCGGTGTCGTTGTCCAGGACGGGGAGGATGGCGGTCTTGCCCGCGCGGACTCCGAAGGTGTCCGGTTTGGCAACCGGCGCACTGTTGGGCTTGGTCCGGTCCGGCAGCACGGTCTGCTGCACCTCGTCCGCTGAGTCCTTGTCCGCGTCATCCGAGGTCTGCTGCGGCGGGATAACGTCGTCCCAGTTGTTGACCAGCTGCATGTTCTGGTTCACCAGCCACACATTGCCCGAGTTCACATCGTTCAAGACCACCAGCTCCCGGTTCACCCGGAACACATACGACGGCGACGCACTCGCCTTAGGCACCTCAACGTTCTTATCATCAGCATCATTCACACAGTCACGGACATACTTGTTCGCCCCCGACCACGCCGCATGAACACACCCGCCCAGCTGCACCGGCGCCGCCGGAACACCCTCACCATCAAACGACACCGCCTTCGCCGCCGAACCATCCAACGGCTGCTTCAACAACGCCTTCCGCGTCGCCACCGCAACAACATCCGACCCCGGACCGGACTGCTGCAACTTCGCATCCCGCGCATTCTCCAACGCCAGCTCACGACCACCCGGCAGGAACAACTTCCCCCGCCCCGCATCCAGGACCACCGGCTTATCCCCCACCACAGCCAGCTGCAGATCACCCGCACCCTTCAACCCGTCCCACGTGCCCGACTCAGTGGAGGTCGCTGCGCCATTGGCGTCAACAGCCGTCACAGTCACAACACCCGACTTCGGATCCGC
>NZ_JYCN01000012.1 GCF_000876655.1 Arthrobacter sp. SPG23 | reverse complement strand
CCTCCGAACCGGCCAGCACCGGTTCAGAGGCCTCCTCATCGAAACCGTTCACCGTCGACGGCGACAGAGCCCACACCTTGCCCTTGGCCGGATCCGTCACCGAAATGACCGACGAACCAAAACTGACATCAGCCGAACCCGGCAACTGCTTATCCCCGCCCAGCTGCATATTCGCCGGCGACACCTGATTCAGGGTCGAACCGGTCTCATCGTCAACAAAAACGTTCCCGGAGTTCTGCAGGATATCGAACGTCGTACTCGCCGGCGTCACCGCACCATCCAAAACACGCGACGGATAATTCAACCGGCCCACAGCATTCCTGGCTTTGCTGACCACCCACACGCCGCCGTCGTTCAACTCCACCTCAGTGGTCTTAAACCCCGGATAAATAATCGCACCAGCCACCAACGCAGCACCGGCCACCGCAAAAACCGTGCCTCGGAAAATCCGCGCACGCCGACGGTTCTGCGTCGGTTCCGATTTGGGCGGCACGGATCTAAGTAGCCGTTTCATTGCCAGTTTTTCCCCCACAAAAAATGCATTCCGGGCACGCTGCGACCCACCAGAGACGTAGCCGGGTCAGTCCGACTATGTCATAAGACCATCAAATGTAGAAACCTGCCCGGTGCAAGGACTCAGTCCAGCACGAGCCCGCGGCCGCTGCCGCGCTGCAGCAGTACGGGATGGATTTCGCCGAAGCCGCGGACCTCCTCGGCCTTCTGCGGCACCAGCACAAACCGCTCGTCGTGTTCCAGGGCGGCGGCAGTCATCGAGTCGACCAGCACCGTGCCGGGGTCGGCCAGTGCCGTGAGCCGGGCTGCGAGGTTGACAGTGGGCCCGTAGATATCGCCCAGGCGCGAAAGGATCCGGCCCCACACCATGGCAACCCTGGCCTCGGGCAGGATCTCGTCCTCGGTGAAAGCCTGCGACAGTGCGAGGGAAATTTCGGCGCCGGCTGCCGGTGTTTCGGCAATATAGAGGACTTCATCGCCCACCGTTTTCACCAGCCGGCCGCCGCCTACCGAAATGATCTCGGCGCACTTGTTTTCAAAACGCTGCACCAGCTGGGCGAGCGTCTTCTCGTTCATGCGCCTGGAAAGGCTGGTGTACGAGACAAGGTCCGCAAAGCCCACTGCCCGTGCAAGGGGCAACGGCGCGTCATCCTCATCGCCTTCACGGCCCTCTTCGCTCGCTTGCAGTCCGGCTTCGGCCCGCACGGCAAGGCGCTGGACACCCGCATTGAGCTGCCGGCGCCAGGAGTACACCAGCATTTCCTCGAGGGCATCCACGAGGGACGGCAGCTGGTTGACCAGCCGCTTGCGGGCAACGGCGTCCGACACGCCCTGCCGGTGGACCATGTCCTCAACAAGGGCTTCGATTTGCCACACCACCATGCGGTCAGTCATTTGCCCGATGGCCCGGGTCACCGAAATGGCCGCCTCTTCGGTAAGTTTTCCCGCGCGGACCAGGTCCACCACGGTGGAGAGCGCCGCCTGGTCGCGTTCAGTGAAGGCCACGTCCTCGTCGCCGAGGTTGGGAAAGCCCAGGGCGCGCCACAGTTTACGGGCGGAGAGCAGGGACAGCCCCGCACCGGCAGCCACCTCACGGCGGCGCAGCTTGCGCTCACCGCCAAGGAGCCTGGCCTCAAGCGCCTTGGCTGCGAGCCGTTCGGCGGAGAGTGTCCCCGTGGGGGGTGCCTCAGACGGGGATGATCCCGCCGGCCTGCCCGCCGGGGCCGGATCATAGGGGGCGGGGTCGTGGGGTATCGGGCGGTGGGGTGCAAGCGGCGTTCCGGCAGGGTCCCCGGCCGCGGACGTGTCAAGCACGGGTGCCTCCACTGAAACGGTGTCCAGCGCGGCCGTTTCCAACACGGCGGCTTCGAGAGTGGCGGTTTCCACTACGGCGTCCGGCGGCGAGGGCAGCTCGGAGCGCTCGGCCTCGTCCACGGGTCCGGCATTCTCAACGCTCATCTCTTCCACCTTCTCTCGTTTCCCACTGCCCGCCCATGTCCCACGGCCGGTAGTACTGTGCGTCCCCGGCTAGTTGCTCCGCCCGGTCCGCCTCGAAGACCATGCCGGGCGGCAGCTCATCGATGGCATCGAGGACGAAGTTCCGGAACTTCACGGCCTCCGGCACATCCGGGATCACGGCGTCCCCGCCATGTCCGGTATCCAACGATATATTCCCGGACCGCAATATGCGTTGCCACAGCGTCTGGCTGACACCGATGTGGTGGACGGATGCGAGCGGAACCTGCATGTCCCGCTTGCGCAACATGCCGTAACGGGCAACTATCCGCCGGCTGGTCAGCACGTACTGCGTAGCGTGCCACCTGAGCACACGAGGCAGGCAATACCCCAACAGTATCCACGCAACTGCCCCGACGCACACTGCGACAAGCCAGATCGTCCAATCCCCGCTGATCAGCGGAACCAGCCGGGCCGGGCCGCCTTTCACGATCCAGGCACTCGCGAAAGCACCCAGGGCAGGAACAACAATGAACAACAGCCCCGGAAAGAAGAGCTTCCGGGGCTGGGGCCGGGTGACAGTGATGACCTGTTCACCCGGCAGGAGGTCTTTACGCATATCCGCTTTCCGCGGCGCCCGTGCCGGTTTCTGTTCCGTTGCCTGTGCCAGGCGGCGTCCACGGCCGGAGGTGCACCACGTCCCCTGCCGTCACGACGTGTTCATGCTTGGCTGCATCGACCACCAGGAGGGAGCCGTATTCATCCAGGCGGGAGGCATGGCCGATGATCTCGTGGTCACCGGGCAGCTGTGCCCGCACCTGCTTGCCGAGGGTGGACATGACCGATTCAACCCGCTTGTGCAGCGACGGTCCGCCGGCCATCCCGGCGGCGGGATCGCCGTCGGCATTGCAGAAGTTCCGGTAGAGCGCGGCAAAGCGCGAAAGATAACTCTTCAGGAGTGCGGTCCGGTCAACCGTCCGGGCATTCTCCAGCAGCACGGACGTGGCCGTGGGGACGGGCAGTTCGCCGGCAGTCAGGGTCACATTGAGGCCCGTGCCCAGGATCACGGGCGGAACAGTGCCGTCCCCCATGGGTCCAAGCTGCGCCAGGATGCCGGCGATCTTCCGGCCGCGCACCATGACGTCGTTGGGCCATTTGATTTCTGCCGGGATGCCAGCGGTCTCCAGGAGTGCCTCACGCAGGGCAAGCGCGGCGAGCAGCGAAAACCAGGAGTAACTGTGCGTGGGCAGCGGCCGCCCTTCCGCGTTGACCGGGCGGAGAACGACCGACACGGAAACCGAGCTCAGCGGCGGGGCCTCCCAATGGCGGTCAAGCCGGCCGCGGGCCGCGGTCTGGTGCTCGGCCGTCAGCACGGAAAGGTCCGGCCAGGCGCGGGGATCCACGGTCACCCCCTGCAGGAGGTCCGCGTTGGTGGAGCCTGTCGAGTCCACCACCGTGAGCTGCGCGAGGCCGTTGGCAGCAAGGAATTCATCGCTGCCCAGCTCAGCCCGGTTGAGCCCGGCCCGCGGAACGGAGTCCGGCCCGGCAGCGGTTGGCGCATCAGCACCCTGCTGCTCCGGGTCCTGCGGCTCCGGCCCGGGCTCGGGAGACTGCAGGTTGTTCGGGTCCTGGCCGTCGGCAGGCTGTGGGGCGTCCATAGTTGAATCCTACCGAGTTGGTGCGGCTCCGGCGGCGGCCCGAAGGGTTCTCAGAGGAAAATGTCAGGGACCAGCCGGTCCTCCGGCGCGCCCAGGCTGTAGGCGGAAAAGTCAGCCACCCCGGCCGCGGAGAGCACCTGTTCATCCGTATAGAAGTTGCCGCTCGGCGAACCGCCGCCTCCCTGCAGGTTGCTTCCCGTCAGCACGGCATGCGCCGCATCCGCCATGATCTCCGGTCCGCGGGCGGCCTTCACCATGTTCTCGCCGCCGGGCATGTTGCGGATGGCTGCCGTATCGATCAGGGTGCAGGGCCAGAGCGAATTGACGTTGATGCCGTCTGCCTTGAGTTCTTCGGCCAGGCCGAGGGTGGTGAGGCTCATGCCGTATTTGGCCATGGTGTAGGCAAGATGCATCCCGGCCCACTTGGGGTCCAGGTTCAGCGGCGGGGAGAGGGTAAGGATGTTAGCGGAGGATGAACGGCGCAGGGCAGGAAGCGCAAGCTTGGAGAGCAGGAACGTGCCCCTCACATTGATGTCCTGCATTAGGTCGTAGCGCTTCATGTCCACGGCGTCGGTCTTGGACAGATCGATCGCGGAGGCGTTGTTGATCACGGCGTCGATCCCGCCAAACCGTTCGACGGCGGCGGCAACCGCCCCGGCGACGTCGTCGTCGTTGCGGACGTCCCCGACGATCGGTAGCGCCTGGCCGCCCGCCGCCTCCAGCTGTTCCGCAGCGCTGAAGACCGTCCCCTCCAGTTTCGCGTGCGGCTGGCCGGTCTTTGCCATCAGCACTATGTTGGCGCCGTCGCGTGCGGCGCGGAGGGCTATGGCCAGGCCGATGCCGCGGCTGCCGCCCGACATCAAAATGGTACGGCCCTGAAGGGAACCGGCGGCCTGGTACGGCCCTGCGGCGGTGCCCGAAGCATCGTTGCTTGAAGTCATAAGGACACTCTAACCGAAGTATGTTACCGGTGAGTAACATACTGGTCGCTGTCTCTCAACGGCAGAAAATTGTAGGTTTTCTACAGCGGTCCGCGCCAATAGCGTCACTAGACTAGCCAACAGGGTCCTGTTTTTGTGCGGAAGCTACTTAAGCGCCGTTGCGACACAGTGCCAGCGACCATCAGCTACAGAGCCGGAGACACTTGATGAGCCACGATCTGACAACGACAGCGGGAAAGATTGCCGACTTCCGCGACCGCCAGGCGCGTGCCGAGCAGCCATCCGGCCCCGAGGCCATCGAAAAGCAGCACGCCCGCGGCAAGAACACTGCGCGCGAACGCATCGACATGCTCCTGGACGAGGGATCCTTCGTCGAGTTCGACGCCCTGGCCGTCCACCGCTCCACGGCCTTCGGCATGGAAAAGAAGAAGCCCCTCGGCGACGGCCTGGTGTCCGGATACGGCACCGTGGACGGCCGCCCCGTGGCGGTGTACAGCCAGGACTTCTCCGTGTACGGCGGCTCACTGAGCCAGGTCAACGGCGAGAAGATCGTCAAGGTGCAGGAATTCGCGCTGCGCAACGGATGCCCGGTGGTTGGCATCCTCGACGGCGGCGGCGCCCGCATCCAGGAAGGCGTCGCATCCCTGGCCATGTTCGCGGACATCTTCCGCAACAACGTCCACGCCTCCGGCGTCGTCCCGCAGATCTCCCTCATCATGGGCCCCTCCGCCGGCGGTGCCGCCTACTCCCCCGCCCTGACCGACTACGTGGTCATGGTGGATAAGACCTCGCATATGTTCATCACCGGACCGGACGTCATCAAGACCGTCACCGGCGAGGACGTCGACATGGAGACCCTGGGCGGCGCGCGGCAGCACAATGCCACCACCGGAACCTCCACGTACCTGGCGTCGGACGAGGCGGATGCCATCGAATTCGTCCGCGAACTCCTGGACTTCCTTCCCTCCAACAACCTGGCCGAGGCTCCAGTGCTGGACCACCAGCAGGAAGTGGAAGTCGACGACGACGACCTCGCCCTGGACACGCTCATTCCGGATTCCGCAAACCAGCCCTACGACATGCGCAAGGTCGTTGAGCAGATCGTGGACGACGGCCACTTCCTCGAGATGCAGGCCCTATACGCTCCCAACGTGATGATCGGCTACGGCCGGATCGAGGGGCACACGGTTGGCATCGTGGCCAACCAGCCCATGCAG
Source organism: Arthrobacter sp. SPG23 (assembly GCF_000876655.1). Classification (GTDB taxonomy): domain Bacteria; phylum Actinomycetota; class Actinomycetes; order Actinomycetales; family Micrococcaceae; genus Arthrobacter. The sequence continues at coordinate 152,074 of NZ_JYCN01000012.1, read as the reverse complement.
TTCGCCGGCACCCTGGACATCTCGGCGTCTGAAAAGGCCGCACGCTTCGTCCGGCACTGCGACGCCTTCAACATCCCGATCATCACGCTGGTGGACGTGCCGGGCTTCCTGCCGGGCAAGGACCAGGAATTCCAGGGAATCATCCGCCGCGGCGCCAAGCTCCTGTATGCCTACGCCGAGGCCACCGTCCCCAAGCTCACGGTCATCACCCGCAAGGCATACGGCGGGGCGTATATCGTGATGGGCTCCAAGAAACTCGGCGCCGACCTTAACCTCGCCTGGCCCACCGCCCAGATCGGCGTCATGGGCGCGCAGGGTGCCGTCAACATCCTGTACCGCCGCGAGCTTGCCGCGGTTGCGGACGCCGGCGGCGACGTCGAGGCCAAACGCGCAGAGGTCATCCGGCAGTACGAGGAAGAGCTCCTCAACCCGTATCAGGCAGCCCAGCTGGGTTATGTGGATGCCGTCATTGCGCCCTCGGATACCCGGGTTCAGATCATCAAGGGCCTTCGGGCCCTGCGGGACAAGCGCGCCAGCCTTCCCGCCAAGAAGCACGGAAACATTCCGCTGTGACCCCGGACGTGGAGCCGGCCGCGAACGCGGCGGTCGAGTCGCAGGCGACGCCATACGGGAACGGAACCGACGCCACGGAGCCGCTGTTCTCGGTGGTCAAGGGCGAACCGACGGACGTCGAACTCGCGGCGCTGACCGCCGTCGTCCTCTCCCTTGGCAGCAGCGCCGAGCCGGAAGGCACGGCCAAGCCCAGCGTCCGCCACTGGGTGCGGCGGCAGCAACTGCGGCTGGCCCCCGCTCCGGGACCGGGAGCCTGGAAACGCAGCCGAGGCTGACGCCGGCGCCCTCCGGCCTGCGGGAGCACGCCGGGAACTGACACACCGAAAAGTTCAGTAAGTCTTTCATAACTGGGATTGCCCCGTTAGTCTCGTGGGGTGACTACCGAACCCGCAGCCTCCGCGCGCCCCCAAACAGCCATCGACGCCGTCGCAGACGCCTACACGGACACCCTGATCAGGCTCAATCCGAGCTTCGCCACCGTGCTGGGCGTGCCGGGCCACGAGACCGAATTCCAGGACTTCTCGCCGGCCGGCATCGAAGGGTTCATGGCGGCGGCCCGGGAGGCGCTCAGCGCCCTTGACGGCCTGGAGCCGGCGGACGACGTGGACGCAGTGACGCTCGACGCCATGCGCGAACGGCTGGGACTTCAGTTGGAGATCCATGAGTCCGGCTGGGATGCCGCCGAACTGAACAACATCGAATCGCCGGCGCAAAACATCCGCTCTATTTTCGACCTGATGTCCACCGACACCACCGAACACTGGGAGCACATCGCCGGCCGCGCCCACAGCGTCCCCGGAGCGATCGACGGTTACATCGAGTCGCTGCGTTCCGCAAAGGAGCAGGGCAGGGTGTCCGCTTCGCGGCAAGTGGCGATCGTCATCGAGCAGGCCACCAAATACGCCGCCGGAGACGGCTTCTTCGCGAAGATGGCCGCCGGCGCAAAGACCACCGAAGGGCCGCTTTCCTCGGAACTGCAGGCAACGCTCGACGACGGCGCTGCCGCTGCCCGCGCAGCATATGTGAAACTCGCGGACTTCCTGTCCGCCGAGTTACTGCCCGTGGCACCGGCCAAGGACTCGGTGGGCCGGGAGCGCTATGCACTGGCATCCAGGGCATTCCTCGGCGCGACGGTGGACCTCGACGAGACCTACGCCTGGGGCGTCCAGGAACTTGAACGGCTCATAGCGGAACAGGAACGCGTGGCCAACGAGATCCGGCCCGGCGCGTCAGTGGAGGAAGCCAAGGAGATCCTGAACAGCGATCCCGCCCGCCAACTCAAGGGCACCGATGCCCTCAAAGCCTGGATGCAGGACCTCTCCGACAAGGCTGTGGCGGATCTCGCCGGCGTTCACTTCGAGATCCCGGACATCATGAAGACCCTCGAATGCCTGATCGCCCCCACCGACGAAGGCGGCATCTACTACACCGGCCCTTCCGACGACTTCAGCCGGCCGGGCCGGATGTGGTGGTCCGTCCCTGCGGGCGAGGACACGTTCACCACATGGGCCGAGACCACTACGGTGTTCCACGAAGGCGTACCCGGGCACCACCTCCAGATCGCTACGGCCATCTATCGCCGGGAATTGCTCAACAAGTGGCGCCGCAACGTCTGCTGGACCTCGGGCCATGGCGAAGGCTGGGCACTCTACGCAGAGAAACTGATGCAGGAACTGGGCTACCTCAAGGACCCGGGCGACCACATGGGCATGCTGGACATGCAGCGCATGCGCGCGGCGCGCGTGGTGTTCGACATCGGCGTACACCTGGAGCTGGAGGTTCCGGAACGCTGGGGCAGCGGCACCTGGACACCGGACAAGGGCTACGACTTCCTGAAGGAGAACCTGGCGATCAGCGAGGGACAGCTCAACTTCGAATTCGCCCGCTACCTGGGGTGGCCGGGCCAGGCACCGTCCTACAAAGTGGGCCAGCGCCTCTGGGAACAGATCCGGGCCGAACTTGAAGCCCGCCCCGGTTTCGACCTGAAGGCCTTCCACACCAAGGCCCTCAACATCGGCTCCGTAGGCCTCGACACCCTCAAGCGGGCACTGCTCCAGTAACCGTGTCCCGCGCGAGACGTTTGCCACATGGGCGCCGGGAATAACTTCACAAAAGTGCCCAGATACGCCATTTTCTAGGGATTTCCTGGCCGCGCGTAAAATTTATTCCCGTAACATTTCTCAACATCCGTTCGTCGTGGTAGGCGCACCCGTCCTAGCGTGTTCGGGTGACCACTCAAACCAGCACCCCCTCCCCCGCAGGAAACACCGGCTTCCGGCTGCCCAAGTGGGCCGGCTCGTTCGGCTTCCAGATCATCGCCGCCCTGATCGTGGGCCTGGGCCTCGGCCTCCTGGCCAAGTACACCGGCAGCACCAAGGCGAGCCCCAATGCCCTCGGCGCCACCTTGCAGACCATCGGTTCGAGCTACGTCTCGCTGCTGCAGACCGCCGTGGTCCCCCTCATCTTCACCGCAGTTGTCAGCTCGATCTCGAACCTGCGCCAGGTGTCCAACGCCGCGAAGCTGGCGTGGAACACGCTCCTCTGGTTCGCCATCACATCCCTGATCGCAGTGCTCATCGGCATCGGCCTGGGCGTGCTGCTGCAGCCCGGCGCCAGCACCGGCATCACCCAGGAAGCCAAGTACGCCGGCAAATCCGGCGACTGGTGGGCGTTCCTGATCGGACTCTTCCCCAAGAACTTCCTGGGCCTGGGCGCCAGCTCCACCGTTGCCGAATCAGGCGCCGTGACCACCGCCGTCAGCTTCAACGTCCTGCAGATCCTGGTAATCGCGATCGCCGTCGGCGTGGCCGCCCTGAAGGTGGGCAAGGCAGCGGAGCCGTTCCTGACCCTCAACGCATCCGCCCTCGCCGTCATCCAGAAGGTGCTGTGGTGGATCATCCGGATCGCCCCGCTCGGCACCGTGGGCCTCATCGGCAACGCCGTGGCCGTCTACGGATGGGACACCATCGGGTCGCTCGGCAAGTTCACCTTTGCCATCTACGTCGGCCTGGCCCTCGTGCTGTTCGTGGTCTACCCCGTACTGGTCCGCACCCACGGGCTGTCCGTCAAGCAGTATTTCTCCGGCGTCTGGCCCGCAGTGCAGCTTGCCTTCGTTTCCCGCTCATCCGTGGGTACACTGCCGCTGACCCAGCGCGTCACCGAACGCAGCCTCGGCGTCCCCCGGGCGTACGCTTCCTTCGCTGTTCCGCTGGGCGCCACCACCAAGATGGACGGCTGCGCCGCGATCTACCCGGCCATCTCGGCGATCTTCGTGGCCCAGTTCTTCGGCATCCAGCTCGACTTCAGCCAGTACCTGCTGATCGCCCTCGTCTCCGTGCTGGGCTCGGCGGCGACCGCAGGCACCACCGGCGCCGTCGTCATGCTGACCCTGACGCTCTCCACACTGGGACTCCCGCTGGCCGGCGTCGGCCTCCTGCTGGCGATCGACCCGATCCTGGACATGGGCCGCACTGCGGTCAACGTGGCCGGTCAGGCCCTGGTCCCCACGATCGTGGCCAAGCGCCAGGGAATCCTGGACGAAGCACTGTACAACGCGCCGCGCAACGGCGACCCGTTCGCGGACGACTCCGTTGAAGACTCCGCCGAGGCGGTTGCCGGCCCGACGGCGGCTGCTGCCGCCGACGGCCGCGAACTCGCCGATGCAAAGGCCTGATACCAGGCGCAGCTGACAACGCAGCAGTCCCCGGGAATCACTCCCGGGGACTGCTGCGTTATTGGCGCCCTGGGGGGTGCCGGCAGGGACCTACCGGCCTCCGCCGCCGATCACGCCGTTCTTTACGGCCTTGGTGACCGCGTCGGCTTCCGCCCGGGTGAGCTTTCCATCCGCTACGGCTTTGTCCAGCCGGGTCTTCAGTGCGGCGGCCCGCTGGGACTGGGCCTCGGTGCGCAGCTCGTCCAGAGCGGCGGTGACCTTGGATTCCTCAATGCCAAGTGACTCCGCGAGGGATTTGGCGAGTGCCGCTTCCATGGCCTCCCTGTCCGGCTTCGTGCCCTCGGCGGGACGCGTGGCCGGCTTGTTCGCGTCACGGAACGCCTTCAGCGCCTCGGTGACCTTTGCCTCGTCAACTCCGAGCTTGGCAGCTAGCTCCGATGCCTGCGCGCCCCCTCCGTGTCCGTGCCGGCCGCCCATGTGCCCGCGGTCGTGGCCGTCGGCATTGGGAGAGGCCGACGCGCTGGGCGACGGAGAGGGCGCGGGTGTAGTGGCGGCCGACGCAATTCCGCTCACGCCGATCCCGGCCCCGACTACCAGGGCAGCGGCGCCCAGGCCGAGGCCCAACTTCTTTCTGCTTGTCATGGCACGTCTCCTAGATCCTCCGCAGCAACGTTGCTGCCCGTGGCGGTAGGTACAGTTCACCTACCTTTCCAAGCGTCCGGCCTCGACCTATAGAAGAGCTGTCATAGAGCTGTCAGGAAGCTGTGAATCCGACACCGCACAAACTTGCACAGAGTGTAAATATGCACGTAGTGTAATGCCGTGCCGACCACCCAGACCGTGCCCGCTCAGGCTTCCGGCGATAACGCTGTCCCGCCCGCTCCCTCGCGCCGGGAACTCAACAAGGCCGCCACGCGCCAGGCCATCACCGATGCCGCGCTGCACCTTCTGCGCAGCAAGGGGCCCGGTAACTTCACAGTCGAGGACATCGCCGAGGCCGCTGCCATCTCCCGGCGAACGTTCTTCAACTACTTCAGCAGCACCGAAGCGGCCCTGGCGGCAGTGACCCACGGCTTCCTGGACCACGCCCTGGCGCAGTTCCGGCTGCGGCCGGCCGGTGAGCCCATCCTTGAGTCAGCCAGGGCGGCCCTGATCCAGCTGGCCGACCCCATGACCGTGGCCCCCATGGCCGAGCTCTACAGCCTGGCGCAGTCCAACCCACAGCTCAACCGCTCCGAACTTGAAGCCTGGGACCACTGCACCGCGGAAATCATCGACGCTGCCCGGGAACGATTCGCCCGGACCCCCGGGGCGGAATTCGACGAGCTCTACCTCCGTGCGCTGGCCGGTTCCCTCATCTCCTGCGGCAAGGCTGCAATGGACGTCTGGTTCGCCCGGTGCGGCGGGTCCCTCACCCCGGAGTCCCTTTCGATCCTCAGGCAACTCCTGATCGATGCCGTGGGCCTGCTGGGCTCCGGATTCGCCCGCCCCGAAACGCCCCAGGCCAGCACGACGGCCAACAACTCCACCGCCACCCCTTTCGCAGATCGGCTCTGACATGGCACTTTTGCTTTACCGCCTCGGCAAGTTCTCCTACCGGCACCGCTGGCTGGTCATCTCCGTGTGGCTCGCCGTCATGGTGGCCGTCGGTGGCGCGGCTGCAGCCTTCCACGGCACCCTGTCCAACAACTTCCAGATCCCGGGCACCGAGACGCAGCGGATGGCGGACAAGCTCAAGAGCGAGCTCCCCACGTCCTCCGGCGGTTCGGCGAGCGTTGTGTTCGAAGCCAACGACGCACAATTCAGCCAAGCCGGGAAGGACGCAGTCACCGCTGCACTGACCAAGCTCAAGACCCTGCCCGACGTCCAGGGCACGGTTGACCCCTTCGCCACCCAGGCGCAACTGGACAAGGCCGCCGCAGACCTCGCCGCCGGCAAGGAGCAGTCAGCTGTCGGCAAGGCGCGGCTGGAGCAAGCAGCTGCAGAACTCGCTGCCGGCAACGCCCAGCTGGAAGCCGCCGAACAACAGATGACTGCCGCAGGGCTCCCTCCCGCGGCCATCGAGGCCCAGCTCGGGCAGCAGAAGGCCGCCCTCGCCGAAGGCCAGGCAAAGCTCGACGCCGGCACCAAGGAACTGGAAGCGGGCGAAGCAAAGCTGGCCCTTGGCACCCGCCAGCTGGCGGCTTCGGAGGGGCTCCGCTTCGTCTCCGAGGACGGAAAGGCAGCGATCGCGCAGGTCCAGTTCAAAACGTCCATCAACGGACTTGATCCCGAGGTCCGGCAGGAAGTGCAAAACATCGTCAGCGAGGTGTCTGGAGCCAACGTGACCGCCCTCCCCAGCAAGGAGATCAGCGAGGACATCTCCGAGCTCTTTGGCACCGCGGAAATCCTCGGCATCGCGGTGGCAGCCCTGGTCCTGATCATCATGCTCGGCACCCTGATCGCCGCCGGGCTGCCGCTGCTGATGGCCGTCGTCGGCGTCGCTGTCGGTGTGGGCGCCACCTTCGCCCTGAGCGGCGCCGTGGATATGAGCTCCATCTCCCCGATGCTGGCCCTGATGCTTGGTCTCGCCGTCGGAATCGATTACTCCCTGTTCATCGTCAACCGGCACCGCGGCCAGCTGCTCTCCGGAATGGACCCGGAGGAGTCCGTGGCGCTGGCCACGGGAACGTCCGGCAATGCCGTGCTGTTTGCCGGCCTGACCGTCATCATCGCCCTCGCGGCCTTGGTGGTCCCGGGCCTTCCGTTCCTCGCCGTCATGGGTCTGTCCGCTGCCGCCACGGTGGCTGTCGCCGTCGTCGTTGCCCTGACCCTGACGCCGGCCGTGCTCTCCCTCGTGGGCCGGAAACTGATCTCCAAGCGGGCCTGGGCCAAAGCGGCCAAGCACAATGCCGCTCCCGGCCACGAAACAGAGGACCGCGCAAAGGACGAATACCGGAGCAGTCACGGCTGGGGCGGCATCGTCACCAAGCACCCGTGGCTGGCCCTTCTGGCCGGCGTGGTGCTGCTTGGTGTTGTGGCGCTGCCCGCCAGCCAGCTCCGGCTCGCCCTGCCGGACGCCAGTTCCGAGCCGGTAGCCTCACAAGCGTTCAAGGCCTACGACGTCACCAAACGGAGCTTCGGCGAGGGCATGACCGGCCCGATCATCGTGGTGGGCGACTTCCCGGAGGGACTCAGCGAAGCCGAGGCGCAGGCAAAGCAGTTCGACGTCGCGGATATCCTGCGTGAGACCGAAAACGTTTCCGCCGCCGTGCCGCTGGCTCTGAGCGAGGACCGCCGCACCGCAGTGTTCCAAGTCATCCCGAACGAGGGCCCGGCCAGCGCGAGCACCGTGCAGGTGGTCTCCGAGCTCCGGGCCGAAAAGGGCCAGATCAAGGACTCCACCGGCGTGAGCATCGGCCTCACCGGACAGACAGCCGGCAACGTTGACGTTTCCACGAAACTTGGTGACGCGCTCCCGCCGTATCTGGCGATCGTGGTTGGCCTCTCGCTGATCCTGCTCCTGCTCGTCTTCCGCTCCATCTGGGTCCCGTTGCTGGCCACCGGCGGCTTCCTGCTCTCGCTCGCCGCGGCATTCGGTGCGGTCGTCGCCGTTTATCAGTGGGGCTGGCTGGGCGCGGTGTTCGGCGTCGAAAATCCGGGTGCTGTCCTGAGCTTCCTGCCCATCATCCTGATCGGCGTGCTGTTCGGCCTGGCCATGGACTACCAGGTGTTCATTACCTCGGGTATGCGTGAATCGTTCATGCACGGGGAATCGGCAAAGCACGCCGTCCGGAGCGGTTTCAGCCATGCCTCTGCCGTGGTCACCGCGGCCGCCATCATCATGGTCAGCGTTTTCGCCGGCTTCATCTTCTCGCATCTGAACATGGTCCGGCCGCTCGGCTTCGCCATGGCCTTCGGTGTGCTGATTGATGCCTTCGTGGTCCGCATGACGATCGTCCCGGCTGTGATGTACCTCCTCGGCGAAAAAGCCTGGTGGCTCCCCCGCTGGCTGGACCGCATCCTGCCGGACGTCGACGTTGAGGGCACGAAACTCCGCAAGGATGACGCCGCCGCCGTGACACAAGCGGAAGAGGTCGGCGCACGCTGACGGAACGCTTCGGGTCCGTCATGAGCCGCCCGCCGATCACTTGATCGGCGGGCGGCCCTGTTTCTCCAGTTCGTTGATGCGGTCCGTGGGCCGAGCTACGCCGCCAATGGGGCATCCCGGAGGGCACGCCTGCGAATCTTGGCGTGGTGGCGGAGTTCTTTCCGACGGCGAACCTCTTCCGGGTCTCCTGATTCCGCGGCCGGGCTACCGCGTTGGGTTCCCGGCAACGGCGGTGCAGTGGATTGGTAGCTGTGTCCGGTGGGAGTTATCAGTTCGATGCCATTCCTGCTCTGGCCGGGGACGATTGGCGTGGTCGGGTGTGCGCTCCAGCCCGGCGCTTCCTTGGTGTGGTTGCAGGGTTCGCAGAGCCCGGCGCCGTTGGCGTGCGTTGTAGCGCCGCCGCCGCGCCAGGGGACGATGTGGTCCAGATGGCGGATGGGGGCGTCGCAGTAGGGCGTGCGGCAGGTGTCGTCGCGCGCCGCGATGAAGCGGCGGAGTCCCGGAGAGAAAAGTCGGGCGCGGGAATCCATCGCCACCAACTCGCCCGTGGCGGGTGCGGTGTAGAGCCGGCGGATCCACATATTGAATTCCGGCTCCCCGGCTGCGGGCGTCCCTCCGCCACGGTCAATGATGCTTCTGGCCCAGCCGCCCGGGACCACACCGTAGCCCGGGAGCCGTGCCGGTTCGCTGTCGCCCCGGAAGAGGGTGCGGTCGGTCTTAACGAGCTGGATTTCAACGCCAGTGATCCCGCCGGGGGTGCCGGTGATCCGCTCGACGAGGCCATCAGCCATCAGCTGCCCCCGGGAACGCCGATCCCCGCCGCTGCGGAGTGAATCGGCGTGGCGGGTCAGGGCGGCCTGCACGGCGACGCCTTGGGCGACAGGCAGCAGGGCGGTCAGGTAGCACATGGTGTCCGGAGCGGGACGAAGTCTGACGTGGCGTTCGGCTGCGGCGTGGCTGGCCCTCTGGGTGACAGAACGGGGGTCACGGCGGTAGGCAGCGGTCCGGACCGCGGCGATGATTCCCCGGTCGCCTACTCCGTCAAAGGCCCCGGTGTCGGCGGCGAGTTCCTCGTCCACGGCGCACCGGCCCTCCGCCGACAGGAACGCCGTTTCGCGCACCAGCAACGTGGCCCGCCACTCGTTCAACTGCCCGGTTTCCAAGGCAGCGAGCGTGTGCGGCATTTCAGTCACCAGAGCCTTGGCCAGGCCCAACAGCCGGCTCCCCTTAGCCGGGGATTCGCGCCGGGCGAGCGCGATCTGGGCTCCGACGCCTGCCCCGAGCTGGTCTCCAGGAATCCCGGCAGCGGACTGTTGCCGGCGCTGCAGGCGGTCGAATGCCACAGCCAGCCGGGCCTGACGGGCAGCGAGGGCAGACTTGTGGTCTTCCAAGGCCCGGATCTCATCGATCAGCCGGGCACCGTCCCCCTCAAACGCATTCCCCGCAGGCTCCTGACCCCAGCAGCAAGCACAACAGCACTCCACTGCTGCCGGAACCGCTTCAGACCCCGAATTCCCGTCCATAGCTCAAGTGTCCCGCCGGGCTCTGACATCCATGGCTAAGACCCTAACGAGGGCCAACAGAAGCCGATCAACCGCTTGGGATGCCATCGGCGTGGTACCCACCCCGGTCGTAGCAACCGGCCCCCGGCTGACGACAAGGGCCACTTGAAGGCGCATCCTGACAGCGGCCAATGCTGAGTTCAGCTCGTCGACGCGCCGATAGAACTCCTCCTGCCCGTCAGGTTCCTCGGGGGGCCTCATCTCTTCGATCGCACGGCCGCACATCCTGAGCAAGCTTAGGAAGTTGTCGCCATCACTTCCGGCCGTTGCCTGTGCCGCTTCCGATCCCTGGTTGCCGTCCATGAACCAACTATCCCGCCGACCTCCGACAATAAGACCGGAGCGCTAAAGCCCGCGCAATAAGTCCGAGCGACAACCATGCTCAGCAGGAATTAGGCTGGAGCGGTGACCCGCCTCATTCTTGCCTCCCAGTCCCCCGCACGCACCAAATTGCTGAGCCACGCCGGCATCCGCCACGAGATCCTGGTTTCGGATGTGGATGAAGATGCGGTCCAGGCCCGCTACGGCGTGACGGATCCGCACGACACCGCCCTGCTGCTGGCGCGCGCCAAGGCGGAAGCCGTCGCTTCGCTGCCCGAAGCGGACGGCGCCTTGGTGCTCGGCTGCGATTCCGTCTTCGAGTTCGACGGTGAGGCGCACGGCAAGCCGTACACGGCCGACGTCGCCAGGGAGCGGATGCTGCGAATGAGCGGCGCCATGGGGGTACTTCATACAGGCCATTGGCTGGTCGATTGCCGGGACACAGACTCAGACGACAGCGGCTCAAACGGTTCCGGCGCCACGCTGGGCTCCGTGACCTCCGCCGAAGTCCACTTCATGGACATGAGCGCCGAAGAAATCGATGCGTACATCGCCACCGGCGAACCGCTCCAGTGCGCCGGATCCTTCACGATCGACGGCTACGGCGGCGCCTTCATCAGGAAGGTCGACGGCGACCCCCACACCGTCGTCGGACTCTCCATTTCCACCCTTCGCGGGCTGCTGGGCCAAGCACAGGTGGGCATCACCGAGTTGTGGACCGGCGGCGCCATCGACCCCGCCGAAGTCCGCGCCGAGTGAGCCATTTCGCAAGTCTTTGTAGCTTCCCTACAAAGCTTCGGAGCTTTACACGCGGAATCCGCAAGTAATATCGGCGGAACCCTCAAAATCGCGCTAGGCTCCCTGAAGGAAAGAAGGAGACGCCTTGTCAGCAAATTCGGAGCAGTCCGCAAGTCCAGAGCAGTCCACCGCCCCCAGCCACGCAGGTGCCGCCCTGACGAGCTCCAAGCGGCTGAGCAAAGTCCTCATCGCCAACCGCGGCGAGATCGCCGTGCGCATCATCCGCGCCGCGCGCGACGAAGGCATCGCCTCGGTGGCCGTCTACGCCGACCCGGACCGCGACGCCCTGCACGTCCGCTTGGCGGACGAGGCCTACGCACTGGGCGGCAACACTGCCGCTGAGTCCTACCTGGTGATGGAAAAGCTCATCGAAGTGGCCCACCAGTCCGGCGCCGACGCCATCCACCCGGGCTACGGCTTCCTGGCCGAAAACGCACAGTTCGCGGCCATGGTCATCGGTGCAGGGATCACCTGGATCGGGCCCTCCCCGGAGGCAATCTCCGCCCTCGGCGACAAAGTCCAGGCCCGGCACATTGCTGAAAAGGTGGGCGCACCGCAGGTCCCCGGCACGGCGGACCCCGTTGAATCCGCGGAAGAGATCCTCGAATTCGTCGACAAGTTTGGGCTGCCCGTGGCCATCAAGGCGGCCTTCGGCGGCGGCGGCCGCGGCATCAAGGTGGCCCGCACGCGCGAGGAAATCCCGGAACTCTTCGAGTCCGCGGTCCGCGAGGCCGTTGCCGCGTTTGGCCGGGGCGAATGCTTCATCGAACGCTTCCTGGACGCTCCCCGGCACGTCGAAACCCAATGCCTGGCTGACGCGTACGGCAACGTGGTGGTGGTCTCCACCCGCGACTGCTCCCTGCAGCGGCGCAACCAGAAGCTTGTGGAAGAGGCGCCCGCCCCCTTCCTGACCGAAGAGCAGAACCGCCGCCTTTACGAGTCTTCCAAAGCCATCCTCAAGGAGGCCGGCTACCTCGGTGCCGGAACGTGCGAATTCCTGGTGGGCCAGGACGGGACCATCTCCTTCCTGGAGGTCAATACCCGCCTCCAGGTGGAGCACTGCGTCTCCGAGGAAGTCACCGGAATCGACCTTGTCCGCGAACAGTTCCGGCTGGCCCGCGGCGAAAAGCTGGGGTACGGCGACCCCGAAGTGCGCGGCCACTCCATAGAATTCCGCATTACCGGCGAAGACCCCGGCCGCAACTTCATGCCCGCCCCGGGCACCATCACCACCCTGAAGAACCCCACCGGCCCCGGCATCAGGATCGACTCCGGCGTGGAGCAGGGTGACGTCATCAGCGGCAACTTCGATTCGATGCTGTCCAAGCTGATCGTCACCGGCGCCACCCGCGAGCAGGCACTGCAGCGCTCCCGCCGCGCCCTGGAGGAGATGGTGGTCGAGGGCATCCCCACCGTCATTCCCTTCGACCTGGCCGTGGTCACCAACCCCGACTTCGCCCCGGCAGAAGGACCGTTCAAGGTCCACACCCGCTGGATCGAGACGGCGTTCGTCAACGACATCCCGGCGTGGACGAACTCCGTCGAAGGTGAAGCGTCCGACGCCGGCGATCGCCAGCGCGTTGTGGTCGAGGTGGGCGGCAAGCGCCTTGAGGTGGTGCTGCCGGCGTCGCTCGGCTCGTTCAGCGCGGGCGGCGGCGCCGCCAAGCCGGCCAAGGCCAAGAAGCGGTCCCGCTCCGGCGGACCGGCTGCCGCTGCGGGCGGCAACGCCCTGACCTCCCCCATGCAGGGAACCATCGTGAAGGTGGCTGTTGTGGAGGGCGACGTTGTTGCCGAAGGTGACCTCGTCGTCGTACTCGAAGCGATGAAGATGGAACAGCCGCTCACTGCGCACCGCGCCGGCACCATTACCGGCCTGGCCGCCATCGCGGGTGAGACGGTTTCCGCCGGCGCCGTGATCGCCACGATCGAGGACTGACCACGCGCAGGCTCCTTCGCAGCGGGCCCGCACAGCATTAACGCCGCCCCCGGCGCGCCCATGGCGCCCGGGGGCGGCTCCATGCACACTTAGCGTGTGAAGCCATTTCTACTTCTTGCATCGCGTGCCGAGGACAGGGCCGCCGAAGAGGAATACGAAGCCTACCTGCGCTATGGCGGACTCGAGCCGGCGCAGCTGAGGCGCATCCGGATGGAAGCCGGACCCATGCCTGAGCTGGACCTGTCCGACTACTCCGGGGTGATCGTGGGCGGCAGCCCCTTCACATCCAGCGACCCGGCGGACCACAAGAGCGCGGCCCAGCACCGGGTAGAGCATGAGCTGCGCCTGCTGCTGGACCGCATTGTGCCGGCGGATTTCCCGTTCCTCGGCGCCTGCTACGGGGTGGGCACGCTGGGCCTCCACCAGGGCGCTGTCATTGACCGGACCTACGGCGAGGGACTGGGCGGCACCACCATCAAGCTCACTGCGGAGGCCCTGCAGGATCCCCTCCTTCGCGGCCTGCCGGAAAGCTTCACGGCCTTCACCGGCCACAAGGAAGCCGTCAGCGTCCTTCCCTCCCACGCGGTGCTCCTGGCCAGTTCCGCGGCCTGCCCGGTGCACATGTTCCGGATCAAGGCCAACCTGTACGCCACCCAGTTCCACCCGGAGCTCGATGCCGACGGGCTGGTCACCAGGATCGACATCTACCGCCATGCCGGCTACTTCCCGCCGGAGTCGGCGGAGCTGCTGATGGAAAGCGCCCGGCAGTTCACTGCGGCGGAACCGATGAAGATCCTCCGAAACTTCGTGGAGCGCTATGCGAGGTAGCAGCGGGAAATGACAAATGCCCGGCACCCCCGCGAAGGGGTGCCGGGCATTTCCCGTGACTGCTGATCGGGTCAGGCTACGTTGTTCTCGTAGTCCAGGTCCCGCGTTTCCTTGCTCAGGAAGAGTGCCACAAGCGTCAGCACCGCCATGACGCTGAGGTACACGCCCACCAGCACGGGGCTGCCCTTTGCCATTTCCCAGAGCCACACCGCGATGAAGGGCGCCACGGCCGCACCCAGGATGCTGGAGACGTTGTAGCTCACGGCGGACCCCGTGTAGCGGACGTTGGTGGGGAACAGTTCCGGCAGCAGCGCACCCATGGGTCCGAAGGTCAAGCCCATCAGGGTGAAGCCGAGGATCAGCAGGGCCATGGTGCCCACGAAGCCGCCGCTGAACAGCGGGACGAACAGCAGGCCGAAGACGAAGATTCCGGCGGTCACGGCGATGAGCATCTTGCGGCGGCCATACTTTTCAGCCAGCGGGCCGGAGACCAGGGTGAAGATGCCAAAGAACACGACGCCGGCGATCAGCATCCACAGAAAGTCGTTACGGGTGTAGCCCAGACCCGGGACAAACGCGGCGGCTGCCGCTTCGGTCATCGGCTTTCCGGCCTTCTCGGCGGCGGCCCTGGCGGCGTCCAGGCTGGACGCGCGGGTGCCGTAGGTCAGGGTGAACGTGGTCATCAGGTAGAACAGCACGTACGTGGCCAGCATGATGAACGTGCCCAGGATGAGCGGGCGCCAGCTGGTCTTGAAGACGCGGCCGATCGGAAGCTTGGCCACTTCGTTGGATTCCAGGACCTTGGTGAAGGCCGGCGTTTCAATCAGCTTGAGGCGGACGTAGAGCCCGATGATCACCATGACGGCGCTGAGCAGGAACGGAACGCGCCAGCCCCAGGCTTCAAACGCCTGCGGGGACAGCTGGTAGCTGGCCACGAGGAAGATCACGTTGGCAATGATGAAGCCGATGGGCGCACCCAGCTGCGGGAACGTGCCGTAGATGGCCCGCTTGTTGGCGGGGGCGTTCTCGGTGGCCAGGAGGGCTGCGCCGCTCCACTCCCCGCCGAGGGCCAGGCCCTGGGCGAAGCGCATGACCACCAGGAGGGCCGGCGCCCAGAAGCCCCAGCCCGGAACCAGCGCCGTGGGAAGGCAGCCGATCAGGAATGTTGCGATACCCATGGTCAGCAGCGAAGCCACCAGGGTGCCCTTGCGGCCGAACTTGTCCCCGAAGTGGCCGAAGACCACGGAACCGAGCGGCCGGGCGATGAACGCGACACCGAACACGGCGAAGGAGCTCAGCAGCTGGGTGGTCTCGCTCTGTCCCGGGAAGAACAGCTTGGGGAAGACGAGCACAGCGGCGGTGGCGTAGACGTAGAAGTCGTAGAACTCAACGGTAGTGCCGATGAGGCTGGCGACGATCACGCGCCCGCGCGAGTTAACCTGCTTGGCTGACCCCGGCTGCGGTGAGGTGGCAGTGGATGACATGTAGTAACGCTTTCGTGAGAAACCGGGCGGGTGCCCCAAAAGACTGCCCGGCTAAGGGATACGTATCTCTCAATAATAGTTCCCGGCGTCCAGCGACTGGACAAAGAGTCCATTATGCGGACTTTTTGATTTGTCTCACCTGACGGCGCCTCACGCCGCCCCGAATGCGCCGATAGGCAAACTTCACAGCACGTTAACAAACGGCGACGGTTCACGAAACGCGCCATCCCTACCTTTGAAGAACAACAAAACCCCCCAAAGGAGGTACACCGTGACTGTTGATCGCACGGCAGAGGCCGGCGCACGGCCCGGCACTACCCGCACCGCTGACGCCCCCGCCCTTGAAGTCCGCCCCGGCCGCTGGATCGCCAACTGGGATGCCGAGAACAAGGAGCAGTGGGAGTCCCACGGCCGTTCCATCGCACGTCGGAACCTGAACTGGTCCATCTTCGCCGAATTCCTCGGCTTTGTCGTCTGGCAGCTCTGGTCCATCGTGGTGGTCCAGCTCCCGGCAGCAGGCTTCACCTTCTCCACTTCCGAAATCTTCTGGCTGATCTCCATGCCCAGCCTGGTGGGTGCCACCCTGCGCATCCCCTACACGTTCATGGTCCCCAGGTTCGGCGGCCGCAACTGGACCATCGTCTCCGCGCTGCTTCTCCTCATCCCCTCCACTGGCTTGGCACTGTGTGTCTCCAACCCGGAGACACCGTTCGGCGTCATGCTCCTCGTTGCTGCCCTTGCCGGTTTCGGCGGCGGAAACTTCGCGAGCTCCATGGCCAACATCACGTTCTTCTACCCTGCCCGCGAAAAGGGCTGGGCACTGGGCCTGAACGCCGCCGGCGGAAACCTCGGTGCCGCCGTCGCACAGCTCGCCGTCCCGATTGCCATCACGCTCCTGGCCGCCGGCACGGTCAACCTGCCCGTCGCCGGCCTGATGTGGGTCCCGCTGATCCTGCTCGCCGCGTTCGGCGCCTGGAAGTACATGGACAACCTCACCAGTGCCAAGGGTGACGTGGCCGGATCCGTGGCTGCGCTGAAGGAACCGCACCTGTGGATCATGGCGCTGCTGTACATCGGCACCTTCGGTTCATTCATCGGCTTCGCCGGTGTTTTCCCGAAGCTCATCAAGGACTACTTCCCCGCGTTCTCCTCCATCGGAGTGGGCACGGTTGCACTGTCCCTCGCGTTCCTCGGCCCGCTGGTCGGCTCGCTGGCCCGCCCGTACGGCGGACGGATGGCGGACCGGATGGGCGGCGCCCGCATGACCGTTGCCGCCTTCGCCTCGATGGCGGTCATCACGCTCACCATGATCTGGACCCTGCCGCTCAAGAACTTCTGGCTGTTCCTGGTCCTCTTCCTGATGCTCTTCACCGCCAGCGGCTTCGGAAACGGCGCCACCTACCGGATGATCCCCATCATCTTCGCCACCAACAGCCGGGCGGCCCGAAACGGCGCCAGCACAGTGGCCACCCAGCGCCTGGCCTCCTCCGCCCTCGGCCTGATCTCGGCAATCGGCGCCTACGGCGGGTTCGTTATCCCCCAGGTGCTGAACGCCTCCAACCAGGCCAGCGGCTCGTACACCCCCGCCTTCTACGGCTTCGTCGGGGCATACGTCCTGATGCTGGTGGTCTGCTGGGCCTGCTACATCCGCAACGCCAACCGAAATGCGATGGGACACGTCTAACATGGCCACAAGCGCCGACACGCACTGCCCTTACTGCGCCCTGCAGTGCGCCATGACGCTGAAGTCTCCAGCGGCTCTGACCCCGGCTGTCCAGCCGGGGTCAGACCCCGTGCCGGCTGCACCCGTCCTGGAGGTATCCGGACGCGACTTCCCCACCAACCGCGGCGGCCTCTGCCGCAAGGGCTGGACGTCCGCGTCCCTGCTGAGCCACCCCGGACGCGTCACTGAGCCCATGCTGAAGGGCTCCGACGGCGTCCACCGCCCGGTGAGCTGGGATGATGCCCTGAAGCTCATCACCGCCGCCGTGAAGGACACCCGCTCCCGCTACGGCGCGGACGCCGTCGGCGTTTTCGGCGGCGGCGGCCTGACCAACGAAAAGGCCTACATGCTGGGCAAGTTCGCCCGCCTGGCCCTTGGCACGTCCCGGATCGACTACAACGGCCGGTTCTGCATGTCCTCCGCAGCCGCCGCCGGCATGAGGGCCTTCGGGGTGGACCGCGGACTCCCGTTCCCGCTCGAGGACCTCGACGGCGCCAGCACCATCCTGATGCTCGGCTCCAACGTGGCCGAGACCATGCCGCCCTTCGTACAGCACCTGCAGGGAGTGCGCGACGCCGGCGGGCTCATCGTGGTGGACCCCCGCCGCTCCGCCACGGCTGCGTTCACCTCCGACGGCGGCGGCCTGCACCTGCAGCCCCTGCCGGGCACCGACCTCGCCCTCCTCCTGGGCCTCTCGCACGTGGTGATCCACGAAGGCCTGGCGGACTCCGAATTCATCCAGGCGCGCACCAGCGGCTTCGAAGCCGTGGTCCGCAGCGTCAACGCCTTCTGGCCCGAACGGGTTCAGTCCCTGACCGGCGTGCCCGCGGACCTGATCCGGGAGACTGCCCGCCGGCTTGCCCACGGGGCCACCAAGGGCGGAAGCTACATCCTGACGGGCCGAGGCGTGGAACAGCACGTGGACGGAACGGACACCGCCACCGCCGCCATCAACCTGAGCCTGCTGCTCGGCCTGCCGGGTTCAGCCCGCAGCGGCTATGGCACCCTCACCGGCCAGGGCAACGGCCAGGGCGGCCGCGAGCATGGCCAGAAGGCCGATCAGCTCCCCGGCTACCGGAAGATCACCGATCCAGCCGCCCGCGCCCACGTTGCCAAGGTGTGGGGCGTCCCGGAATCGCTGATTCCCGGCCCCGGCCTCCCCGCCGTCCAACTGCTGAAATCCCTCGGACAGCCCGACGGCGTCCGCTGCCTCTTCGTGCACGCCTCCAACATTGCGGTGGCCTCCCCCGACGCCAACGCAGTCATCGAGGGCCTCCGCAGCCTGGACTTCCTGGTGGTCTGCGATTTCTTCGTCTCCGAAACGGCCGCCGAAGCCGACCTCATCCTGCCGGTCCTTCAGTGGGCCGAGGAGGAAGGTACGCTGACCAACCTTGAAGGGCGTGTCCTGCGCCGCCGCCGCGCCCTGCAGCCGCCGGCCGGAGCGCGCAGCGAACTCTGGATCATGGCACGGCTCGCCGAGGCGCTCGATGCCCCGTCCACCTACAGCGAGGATCCCGAGACGGTGTTCGAGGAACTGCGCCTCGCCTCTGCCGGCGGGCTCGCCGACTACTCGGGTATCGACTACGCCATGCTGGACCGCGGCGAGGCCGCCTACTGGCCCTACCCCGCCGGAAGCACTGGCACGCCGCGGCTGTTCCTGGACGGTTTTGCCCACGCCGACGGCAAGGCGGTCATGACACCGGTGGCGCCCCGCCGCCGTCGTGCTCCGGCAGCAAACCCCGCACGGGACAACACAGCCCCGGGCGCCAAAACCATGACACTCATCACCGGCCGCCTGCTGGAGCACTACCAGTCCGGATCGCAGACCCGCCGCGTGTCCGAGCTGCTGGAATCCCAGCCTGAGGCAAAGCTGCAGATCCACCCCGCTGCCGCCGCGTCCCTGGGCATCACCGACGGCGCGTTCGTGTCCGTGGCCAACGAACGCGGCGAGGTGCTCTGCCGGGCGGAACTCAGCACCGCCATCCGGCCCGAGACGGTCTTCCTGCCGTTCCACTTCCCGGAGCTCGAGAGCGCCAACCGCCTGACGGAAGCTTCCACCGATCCCATCTCCGGGATGCCCGAGTTCAAATTCAATACAGTGTGGGTCCGGGCCGCCGCCAACCGACTCCAGCACAGCGTTCTTCAGACAACGGAGGCCTCATGAGTGAGCAGATCGTAATTGTTGGCTTTGGTCCGGTTGCCGCACGGCTGATCGATGAGCTGCTGCCCGCCGTCCGCAGCGGGCTCGCCCGCCTGACGGTGATCGGCGAGGAGGCGGACGCAGCGTACAACCGCGTACTGGTGGCCGACCTCGGCGTCGGACGCACCACTGCGGCGGCGCTGGCGCTCTCTGACGCCGCCGCGCTGATCGCCGACGGCGTGGACGTCCGGCTCGGCGTGCGCGTCCGCCGGGTGGACCGCGCACGCCAGCAGGTGATCCTCACCGATGGCACCACGCCGCACTACGACCGGCTGGTGTTCGCCACCGGGTCGCGCCCGGTCATCCCCAACCTGACCGGCCTCAACCCGGACCCGGCCCACCCCGTGCTGCCTGCCGGCGTGACAGCGCTGCGCGACCTGCGCGACGCCGAGGTGCTTCGCCAGGCTGTTTCCGGCGGCAAGCGCGTGGTAGTGCTCGGCGGCGGCGTCCTGGGACTCGAGACTGCCCTGGCCGCCGCCGAAGAAGGCGCCACGGTGACCGTGGTCCACAACGGCGCCCACCCGCTGGGCCGGAACATCGACCGCGGCGGCGGCGCGGTGCTCGCCGCCAGCCTGCGGAACTGCGGAGTCCGGATGGCCGGCAACGCGCGCTCCACCGGGCTGGAGCACAACGCTCCCGACGGCGGCTTCTCCGCATTGCTGCTGGATGACGGTTCAGCGATCGACGGCGACCTGCTGGTGCTCTCCTGCGGCGTCCGGCCGCGCGTGGAACTGGCCGAAGGCTGCGGGCTGTCCACGGCAACGGGCATCCTGGTGGACCACAAGCTGCGGGCACACCACGAGGCCCACATTTTCGCAATCGGCGACTGCGCAGAAGTCCGCTGCCCGGATCCGTCCTGCAGCGAGTGCCGCACCGCGGGCGGCCCCTCCGGCCTGGTGGGCCCGGGCTGGCGCCAGGCCGAGTGGCTCGCCGAATACCTGACGCTCCTCGCCGAAGGATCCGCGGCGGCATCCGGGGAGGGATCCGGCGAAGCCGCCGCGGCCGACCTGGCGGACTCCCTGCCTGAGCTGCCGATGGAAAAGCCGGGGGTCATCGTCCTCAAGGCCCGGGGCCTGAACATGGCCGTGGCCGGCGACAACGCAGCCGAGCCGTGGGACGACGAGATCCTGACGGCCGGTGCCGTGAACGGCCGCCCGCGCCTGCAGATCGCGCAGTGGGCGGACCCGGAACACGGCCGCTACGTCAAGATGACCACGCGCGGCGGCGTCCTGGAGGGCCTCGTGGCCGTGGGCATGCCCCGCACCGCCGCGGAGCTGGTGTCCCTGTTCGAGCGGGGCGACGAGCTCCCGGCCGACAGGTCGCTCCTGCTCCGCCTCGACGGACCGGACCAGCTGGCAGCCCCGGGCAACAGCGACCCCGCGCGCACCGTCTGCCGGTGCGCCGGGGTCAGCGGAACCAAGATCCAGGACGCCGTCGTTGACGGCTGCTCCACCGTGGCCGAGGTTTCCGGCGCCACCCGCGCCGGCACCGGCTGCGGCGGCTGCCACTCCGACATCAAGGACATCATCGAAAAATACTTCCAGGCGGCAGCAGCCGCCTGACGTGAGGTGATGGCGGCTCGCCCGGTGCGCCGGGAAGCCTGGCTTCGCCGCTGACCCGTCCAAGGGACTTATGCCCCTTGCCCCGCCCGTGCCCCCGGGGTGTCATGGAAGCTAGAGTCCGTGGATCCGAGGGGTTGCCATGTTCAGCGTCACGATCTTCCTGGCCGCGGCCGCGCTCATCGTTGTTGCCGCCGTCATGGGGATCGTGTCCATGCGGCGGCCGGACCGTAGCGTCCGTGCCCGTGCACTGGTGTGGACGGCAGCCGCCATCATGACAGTATTCACGGTCCTCGCCGGCCTGTTCATCAGCGGCTACGCCCTGGCCGACCCCGGCGGCACCGAGGGAATCATGCTGGTTTTGTGGTGGGCCGTTCCCCTGGCCGTGCTCGCCGTCCTTGCTTGGCTTCGTCCCTCATGGGCTGCACCGGTGCTGGCACTGCTGACCGCGTTGGTGGTCATGGCAGGAATATGGTTCGCCCTGGATTCCGCGTCGTGGCGAGAATTCGAGAACGCAAACGGCCCGGTCCGCGCCGTGGCCGTGCTGGTCCTCGCGTTCCCGGCAGCCGTCCTGGGCCTGAAACGAACGGCCACTGCGGGCTGGCTGCTCCTGGCCCTCGGCCTGGGCCCGATAGCCTTCTCAGCCCTGGGGAACCTCGCCGGAGTGGTGTCCCTCTCCGCCGTCAGCGTGATCCCGCTGATCACCGGGCTGCTGTTCCTGCTGGCGGCCCGGATGACCCGCGCCTCCGTGTCCACTGAGCACATGGGCGCCTTGCCCGCCTGACGTTACATATGAACGTGCAGGCGCCGTGCCGCTTCCGAGATGGAACCGCTGAGTGACGGGTACACCGTGAAGGTGCTGGCGACGTCGTCGACGTGCAGTTTCTGCGTGACCGCGATGGAGATCGCGAAGATCAGTTCGGACGCGTTCGGCCCCACCACCACACCTCCGATCACTGTGCCGGAGCCCTTGCGGGCGAAGATCTTGACGAAGCCGTCGCGGTGGTTGCGCATCTTGGCCCGGGCGTTGCTGCGCAGCGACAGCTTCACCACGTCGCCCTGGTACTTTCCGGAGTCGATCTCGGCCTCGGACACGCCGACGTTGGCGATCTCGGGCGAGGTGAAGATATTCGAGGCCACCTGGTGCAGCTTCAGCGGGGTGACGCTGTCGCCCATGAAGTGGGCCACGGCAATGCGGCCCTGCATGGCCGCGACGGAGGCGAGCGCAAGGACACCGGTGCAGTCACCGGCGGCGTAAATGTTCGGAGCGGTGGTACGGGAGACGCCGTCCACCTTGATGTGGCCGCTCTCGCTGAGGGCCACGCCGGCTTCCTCAAGCCCAATGCCTGCCGTGTTGGGAATGGAGCCCACGCAGACCAGGCAGTGGCTGCCGGTGACCTGGGAGCCGTCACCCAGGGTGACCACCACGCCGTCGTCCGTCCGCTCCACCGTTTCAGCGCGCGAGCGGGAGAGCACCTTCACGCCGCGGCGTTCAAAGACGCCCTCCAGGACCTCGGCGGCGTCAGTGTCGGAGCCCGGCAGCACGCGGTCGCGGCTGGAAATCAGGGTGACCTTGGAGCCCAGGCCGTTGTAGGCGGAGGCGAATTCCGCGCCGGTCACACCGGAACCCACCACGATGAGTTCTTCGGGGAGCTCGTCCATGTTGTAGATCTGCGCCCAGTTCAGGATCCGGTCGCCGTCGGGCCGCGCGGTGGGAAGTTCACGCGGGTGGGCGCCCACCGCGAGCAGGATGGTGTCAGCTTCCACCGTCTCGGTGCCGTCGACGGTGAGGACCTCGATGGTGTGGTTGTCCAGCAGCTTGCCGGAGCCGATCAGGATGCGCACGCCCTGGTGTTCCAGGCCGGTACGGATGTCCTCGGACTGCTTCCGCGCCAGGCCGAGCAGCCGGTCGTTGATGTGCTTCAGGTCCGCGCGCATCACGGGGGCAAAATCGCCGCCGTCGACGTCGAACTTCACTCCCAGCTCCCCCGCCTCGCCGACGCGGGTCATCAGGTCCGCCGTCGCGATCAGGGTTTTGGAAGGTACGACGTCGGTCAGCACCGCTGAGCCGCCCAGGCCCGCCCGCTCAATGATGGTGACTTGCGCCCCCAGCGAGGCGGCCACCATGGCGGCTTCGTAGCCGCCGGGCCCTCCGCCGAGTATTGCGATGCGAGGTGAGCTGAAATCCGGATGCGTAGTCACAAAGATCCATTCTCTACCCAACCGCCGCCGCACACCAATAAAAGGGACCTGCGCCACTGCTGGGCACGGCACGGCGGGCACGATAGCTTGTACCAGTGAGTAATACAGAATTCCTGAACACGGACCCTTTTGACGCCGCGCGCGCGGCCGCCGACTATATCGCCGAGGAGACGGGCGTGGACAGCCACGACGTCGCGCTCGTGCTCGGCTCAGGCTGGGGCGACGCCGCGGACCTGATCGGCGAAACCACGGCCACGCTATCCGCGGACGAGGTTCCCGGCTTCTCGGCACCGGCAGTTGAGGGCCACGTCGGCACCATCCGCTCCGTGCTGACCCGGGAAGGCAAGCGGGCCCTGGTCCTCGGCGCCCGGACGCACTATTACGAAGGCAAGGGCGTCCGCGCAGTAGTGCACGGGGTCCGGACGGCCGCTGCGGCCGGCTGCAAGGTTCTGGTGGTGACCAACGGCTGCGGCGGCCTCAACGAAGACTGGGCTCCCGGCACCCCTGTGCTCATCAAAGATCACATAAACCTCACCGCCACGTCCCCGCTGGAAGGCGCAACCTTCGTTGACCTGACAGATCTGTACTCGTCACGGATCCGCGGACTGGCCCGCCAAGTTGACCCGTCCCTCGACGAAGGCGTGTACGCGCAGTTCACCGGCCCGCACTACGAGACCCCCGCCGAAGTCCAGTACGCAAAGCGGATCGGCGCCGATCTGGTGGGCATGTCCACGGCGCTCGAAGCCATTGCCGCCCGGCATGCCGGCATGGAGGTTTTCGGCATCTCGCTGGTGACCAACCTCGCCGCCGGCATCAGCCCGGTGCCGTTGAGCCATGAGGAAGTTCTGGAAGCCGGACAGGCCGCCGCCCCCCGCATCTCCAAGCTGCTCGCGGAAATCATCGCCAAGCTCTGAGCACCTACTTCGTGCGGTGCCCGCCGGGAACTAGTCCCCCAACCTCTAGTTCCTGGCGGGCATCAGGCGGCGGAGTGTGTCCTTCCGGGAGCCGGGAAACTTCCGCTCAACTGAGGCTGCAATGCCGGCGATGGTCTGCCGGGACAGCGTCTGCCGCCACGCCAGCTCGGCCTGCCGCATGGTCTGGGACACCAGGCAACTGCGGAGATAGTCTTCGGCGGGGTCCGCGCCGGGCACGTTCGCGAGAATGGATTCGCAACGAAAAGCGGGTTCCGGACCCTCAATAGCCAGGACAACATCCAGTACGGTGATCTTTTCCGCGGAGCGCGCCAGCTGGAAGCCGCCACGGGGTCCCGAAACGGAGTACAGGATGCCCGCGCGGACCAACGCCTGCAGTTGCTTGTTCAGGTAGGCGGCGGGCAACTGATACAGCTCAGCCAGCCTGGCGCTGTTCACGGCCTCGCCCGCGGGCGCCCAGGACATGTTCACGCAGCAGTGCAGCGCCCACTCAACCCCCTGCCCCATCTTCATTTTTCAGACATTACGTGTCCGGAAAATTTACTGTCAAGGGCGCCGCCGCGCTTGTCGGACAGCCAATCCCGGACGTTAGGCGATAGCTTTGTTCCTATGACGTCTTCCGATGCCGAACTTCCGCAGCTGCTGAGCGATGCCCGGGACTGGGCCGCCCAGGACCCGGATCCCGCCACTGCCGCCGCTTTGACAGAACTCATCCAGCGCTCCGGGGACGGGGTTCCCTCTGCCCGGCAGGAACTCGAGGACAGCTTCAGCGGAACGCTGCAGTTCGGCACCGCAGGCCTCCGTGCCGCGCTTGGGCCGGGGCCCAACCGGATGAACCGCGTGGTTGTCCGGCGCGCGGCTGCAGGGTTCGCCTCCTTCCTGGCCACCGCCGTCGCGGATGCCTCGCCTGGCACCCGGCCCCGCGCCGTCGTCGGCTATGATGCCCGCTACAACTCCGACATTTTCGCGGAAGAGACCGCCGCGGTCTTCACAGCCGCGGGAATCGAAACCTTCCTGATGCCGCAGGCGCTCCCCACGCCGCTGCTCGCCTACGCCGTCCGGGCCCTGGATTGCGACGGCGGCGTGATGGTGACCGCCAGCCACAACCCTCCGCAGGACAACGGCTACAAGGTGTACCTCGGCAGGCACGCGGTGGACGAAAGCGGACGCGGGGCGCAGATCGTGGCCCCCTACGACGCGCTGATCGCCGCGGAAATCGACCGTGTGGGCACGCTGGACTCCGTCACCCTCGCCACTGCGGGCTGGACTGTCCTGGACCCTTCCATCGCTGCCGACTACCAGGCAGCCGTTGCTGCCCTGGCGCGTCCCGGGCAGTTCCCGGCCCGGGACCTGAAGATCGTCCTGACCCCCATGCACGGCGTGGGCGGCGACACGGCCGTTGCGGTACTGGGGGCGGCGGGGTTCGACGACGTCACCCTGGTGAGCGAACAGGCACGGCCGGACCCGGATTTTCCCACGGTCAACTTCCCCAATCCGGAGGAACCCGGCGCCCTGGATCTTGCGCTGGAAACGGCGGCCCGGGTGGACGCCGACATTGTGCTGGCCAACGACCCCGACGCCGACCGTGCCGCCGTTGCCGCCAAGGATCCGGACACAGGTGCCTGGCGCATGCTGCGCGGCGACGAAGTGGGCGCATTGCTGGGGGCGCACATTGTGGCCCGGCTCGCTGCCGGCGGCGCAAGCCCGGCCAACGGGGTCTTCGCGAATTCGATCGTGTCCTCGCGCCTGCTGTCACGGATCGCCGCTACGGCCGGATACGCCCATGAGGAAACCCTGACCGGGTTCAAGTGGATTTCCCGCGTTCCGGGCCTGCTCTACGGCTACGAGGAAGCGCTGGGGTACTGCGTGGCCCCGGACCTGGTCCGGGACAAGGACGGGATTTCCGCTGCCGTGCTCATCGCGGAACTAGCGGCCGCGGCCAAGGCCGACGGCAAGAGCATTTTCGATACCCTCGACGAGCTGTACCTGGTGCACGGCCTGCACGCCAGCGACCAGCTCAGCATCCGGGTGGCGGACCTGGGCCTGCTGGACGCCATGATGAACAGGCTCCGGGCGGACCCGCCGGAATCCTTCGGCGGGTCCGCCGTCGAAACGTTCAAGGACCTGGCCGAAGGCAGCGACGCCTTGCCCCCGACGGACGGCCTGCTCTACCTGACGAAGGACCTCAGCCGGGTGATCATCCGTCCCAGCGGCACGGAACCGAAGCTCAAGTGCTACCTCGAGGTCATCCGGAGCGTGGGCTCAGCGGCCGAACTGCCCGAGGCACGGCAGGCGGCACGGGCAGCGCTCGACGGCGTCCTGGTGGATGTGCGGGAGGCCCTGGGGCTCTAACTAGAGCTCAACTTCGACGTAGCCGTCCACCACACGGGTGCGGAACGTCGGCAGGCGGAGTTCGGCGGTGCCAAAGCACTCACCGGTTTCCAGGTCGTAAACCTCTTTGTGCAAGGGGGACGCAATGGTCTGGCGCGTTCCGCGTGAGCCAACGATCCCGCGGGCCATCACGTGGGCTCCCGTGGCGGGATCTTCCTGGGCCACGGCGAAAACTTCGGCGGGCGCGATGCGGAACAATGCCACCTGGCGGCCGGCGATCAGTGCAGCCTCACCCCAGGCCAGCTCCAGTTCCTCCACGGCGCAGACGCGGTTCCAGCCCGTGGCAAATCCGGTGCTCTGGTCTTCTAGTTCAAGTATTGCGGTCATTTTCCGGCCCCTCTCGCATAGCCTGCGGCCCGGTGCGCTATTGATACGGCTACCGGGCCCGGGCCGCCGACGCGGCCACATCTCCAAGCTAGGGTTGCGGTGTTTCGGCGGCGTGCAGTCAATGTGTCCGGCACGTAAAAGGCAACTCACCTGTCCGGAAATCCGTTCGTGATGCAGAAGTTAAGTTCACGAAACATAAGGGAAACTGAAGCGAAACTGCGCCTGCCTAGTCTGGAACGACAAGCTGCAGAGCACCGTCTGCGGCCCATGCGAAAGGCCCACAGTGACCGGACAGACTTCAAGCACCCAGACACCACGCCGCATCGTGGTCGCCGGCGGCGGCCCCGCGGCCCACCGCTTTGCGGACGCAATGCATGCCCGTGGCCTTGAAGGCTGGCATGTAACTGTGCTCACCGAGGAAGCACACCTCCCCTACGACCGGGTTGCCCTCAGCAAGGCGTTGACGGACAGCGACGCGGACCTCACCCTTGGCAGCGCCGCCATGTGGGACCACGACGCCCTGGCCCTGAAGACCGGCGAACGGGTCATCAGGATCAACCACGCTGCCAAGTCCGTGGAGACGGCAGCTGGCAACACCTATGAATTCGACGAACTCGTGGTGGCCACCGGTTCAGACGCCGCCCGCCTGCCGATTCCCGGCGCCGAGCACGTGCACGTCTACCGCACCCTCGAAGACGTGTGGGCCATCAATAAGGCGATCGCAGAACTCACCGAAAAGCTCGGCCGCAAGATCACTGCCGTCACCATCGGCGGCGGGCTCCTGGGCCTCGAATCAGCCGCAGGCACCGAACAGCTCGGCGCGACTCCCGTAGTGATCAACGGCGCCCCCTGGCTCATGAACACCCAGCTCGACGAAGGCGCCGGCCAGGCGCTCGGCCGCCTGATCGAAGCCAAGGGCTTCACCGTCCACGGCGGGGTGTTCCCCTCCGAGGTGCTCTCCGAAGACGGCCAGGTCACCGGCGTCCTGATGGCAGACGGCCGCATCATCCCGGCCGACCTCGTGATTGTTGCCATCGGCGTGAAACCGCGCGACGAACTCTTCCGCGCCGCCGAAGGCGAGGAACAGCTGTTCGACCTCGGTCCGCGCGGCGGCGTCGTGATCACTGACGGCTGCGAAACCCAGATCCCCGGCATCTGGGCGATCGGCGAGGTGGCGAACTTCGGCGGCATGTGCCTGGGCCTCGTGGCCCCGGCCAACACCATGGCTGAAATCGTGGCCGACCGCCTGCACGGCGGCGAAGCCACCTTCCCGGGATTCGACACCGCCACCAAGCTCAAGCTCTCAGGTGTTGACGTTGCCAGCTTCGGCGATGCCTTTGCCCGCACCGAACACTCACTGGAGATCGTCTACGCGGACCCCGCCCGCGGCGTCTACCAGAAGATCGTCACCACCGATGATGCCAAGACCCTCCTGGGCGGCATCTTCGTGGGCGACGCCACCCCGTACACGAGCCTGCGCCCGATGCTGGGCCGCGAGCTCGCCGCCGAGCCCGGCGCCTACCTCACCGCTGCCGGCGGCGGGGACGCTCCGGAGACCGAGCTGCCGGACGACGCCATTCTGTGTTCCTGCAACAACGTGTCGGCAGGAACCATCCGCGACACCGTCAACGGCTGCGGCGCCTGCGACGGCAACGCTCCTGTCCAGGAACTCGGCGAACTGAAGGGCTGCACCCGCGCCGGAACCAGCTGCGGTTCCTGCGTGCCGATGCTCAAGAAGCTGCTCGAAACCGAACTGACCAAGTCCGGCGTCGAGGTCTCCAAGGCCCTGTGCGAGCACATCGAGCTCTCCCGCCAGGAACTGTTCGAAACCATCCGGGTCCTGGAAATGACTTCCTTCGAGGAGGTCATGGCCAAGTACGGCACCGGCGCGGGCTGCGACATCTGCAAGCCGACCATCGCCAACATCCTGGCCAGCCAGAACAGCGCCTACGTCCTCGACGCCGGCCGCGGCACGCTGCAGGACACCAACGACCGCGCCCTGGCCAACATGCAGAAGGACGGCACCTACTCGGTGGTCCCCCGCATCGCCGGGGGTGAGATCACCCCGAAGAAGCTTGGCGTCATCGCAGCCGTGGCAGAGAAGTACAACCTGTACACCAAGATCACCGGCGGCCAGCGCATCGACATGTTCGGTGCGCGGCTGGAACAGCTGCCGGAGATCTGGAAGGAACTGGTGGACGCCGGCTTCGAATCCGGCCAGGCCTACGGCAAGAGCCTGCGCACGGTGAAGTCCTGCGTCGGTTCCACCTGGTGCCGCTTCGGCGTGCAGGACTCGGTGGCCATGGCCATCCAGCTCGAGCTCCGCTACCGCGGCCTCCGCAGCCCGCACAAGCTCAAGATGGGCGTCTCCGGCTGCGCCCGGGAATGCGCCGAGGCCCGCGGCAAGGACGTCGGGGTAATCGCCACGGCTGACGGCTGGAACCTCTACGTCGGCGGCAACGGCGGTGCCACCCCGGCACACGCCCAGCTGCTGGCCAAGGACCTCGACGACGAGACCCTCATCAAGTACATCGACCGGTACTTCATGTACTACATCCGCACCGCCGACCGCCTGCAGCGCACCGCGCGCTGGCAGGAAGAGCTCGACGGCGGAATCAAGCACGTCGAGGATGTGGTGGTCAAGGACACCCTGGGCATCGCCGAGGAACTCGAAGCGGCCATGGCCAAGCACGTTGACACCTACGTCGACGAATGGGCCGACACCCTGAAGGATCCCGAGCGCCTGCGCCGGTTCCGTTCCTTCGTCAACGCGCCGGACCAGAAGGACGACTCCATCACGTTCGTCTCCGACGAGCGAGGCCAGATGCGCCCGGCCACCGCTGAGGAAAAAGGCAAGGTCCTGATAGGGGCCACCATCCCGATGCGTCCCTCCACCCCGGAACTCGACAAGAACGAGGTATAGGCATGCAGCTCAGCATTGATCTCACCGGCCGCGAAGTCCTGGTCACCGGTTCGGACCACGCCGCACGGCAGGCGGTCCGCCGCTACCAGGCCGCCGGCGCCGTCGTCTCCCGCCTCAGCACTCCCCACGGAGCCAGTCATGACGGACCACTGCCCGAGCGCCCGTTCCTCGTGGCCGCCGTCGACGACGGCCAGCCCGGCTGGGACGCGCTGCTGGAGCGGTGCCGCCAGACCGGCATCCCCGTGGCACTGGAACCGGCGGCCGGAGCGGTGGGCCACGTAACCCTAGTGGGCGGAGGCCCCGGCGTCGGCGAGCTGCTGACCGTAGCGGCTGTCAAGGCGCTGCGCGATGCCGACGTCGTGTTCTACGACCGGCTGGCCCCCTACCAGGAGCTGCCGTCCCTGACCTCTGCCGAGCTGGTGGATGTGGGCAAGCAGCCAGGCCATCACAAGGTCAGCCAGGGCGACATCGAGAAGCTCATGGTGCAGAGCGCCCTGGCCGGGAACAACGTGGTCCGCCTCAAGGGCGGGGACCCCTATGTGTTCGGCCGCGGCGGCGAGGAAGTTGCCGCCTGCGTGGCCGCCGGGGTGCCGGTCAAGGTCGTTTCCGGCGTCACCAGCGCCATCTCCGTCCCTGCCGCGGCCGGGATCCCGGTGACCCACCGCGAAGTCAGCCACATGTTCACTGTGGTGTCCGGTCACGCCCCGCTGACCGAGAAGGAGCTCACCCACCTCGCCGGGCTGGGCGGGACGATCGTGGTCCTCATGGGCATCGGAACGCTCCACCAGCTGGCCGCCGGCCTGCGCCGGGCGGGCATGCCGGCCGACATGCCGATGGCCGTCGTCGAACGCGGCTACCGGCCCGGCCAGCGCACCACCATCGCCCAGCTGGGTACGATTGTCACCGCGGCCGCCGACTGCACCAACCCGGCAGTGCTGGTCATCGGCGAGGTGGTGCGGGTGGCTGAAGCCAACCGCGGGCACGCCGAGGCGGCGGCAGACCTCGACCGCCTCGCAGCGTCACTGATGGAATCGTGAAAGAAAAACCATGAGCGCCATGAACTCTATTGCCCCCGCTTCCACCTCCGGCCCGCAGGACTCCCCCGCTGCCGACGCCCCCGATTCGCCCCTTGAGGGGTTCCGAATCGGCGTGACGTCGCACCGGCGTTCCCAGGACCTGATCGAAGCACTGGAGCGGCGCGGAGCGGAGGTGCTGCACGCGCCCGCGCTCAAGATCGCACCGGTGCAGGAGGACATGCGGCTCATCGAGGACACCAAGGCCATCATTGCCGCCAGGCCCGACCTCTGCATCGCCACCACTGCCTACGGCATGCGCCGCTGGTGCGAGGCGGCTGACGCGTCCGGCATCGGCGACGAACTGCTGGAAACCCTCGCGGCCTGCCGCATGTTTGTCCGCGGTCCCAAGGCACGCGGCGCAGTCCGCGCCGCCGGACTCGCCGACGTCGGAATCAGCAGCGACGAAACCACGGCAACCCTGGTGGACATGCTGTTGAAGGAAGGCGTCCGCGGCAAGACCGTGGCCGTGCAGCTGCACGGCTACACGGATGTCCGCCAGCTGGAGCGACTCAAGATGTCCGGCGCCACTGTCCTGACCGTGACCCCCTACCGCTGGGTCAAGCCCGACGGCGAGGACAAGCTGCCGCGGCTGATCGAAGCCGCCTGCAGCGGCAACCTGGACGTCCTGACGTTCACCAGCGCGCCCGCCGTCGACGCCATGTGGAGCACCGCCCATGAGATGGGCCTCTACAAGCAGCTCGTCGATGCCCTGAAGACCACCGTCACCACCGCCGTCGTCGGTCCCATCACGGCACAGCCGCTGATCGACGCCGGGCTGTCACCGCTCATCCCGGAACGCTTCCGGATGGGCGCCCTGATCCGCCTGGTCTGCGAACATCTTGCGCTGAACCACGTGCGCCGCCTGGACACCCGGTCCGGCAACGTGGAGCTCCGCGGACGGTCACTCCGGATCGACGGGGAACCGGTGGAAATGGCACCGGCACCACTCCTGCTGCTCCGGGCCCTGCTGGGTGCCGAAGGCGCCGTCCTGTCCCGGGAATCGCTCTCCGACCTGCTCGAACTGCGCGGCTCCGTGCATGCGCTGGACATGACCGTCAGCCGGCTGCGCTCCTCGCTGCCCGACGGCCGCATGGTGGAAACCGTGGTCAAGCGCGGATACCGGATCCGGGTCTAGCTGGTCCCCGCCGGCGCCGGACGCCGCGCAGTCCGTGGACAGACCCGGGCCGCAGTGGGAACATGTCGCTATGGTTTGCGTCTGACCGCCCGTTGGCCGCCCCCGCACCGCCCAGGTGCGTGGCTGCCGGGACGTTCGGCGAGACAGCTCTTCCAAGGGGAATTGCGTGGAACCGGTGGTGCAAGGCGACGATGATCCCGCGGAGTCGGTGGACGCCGTGGTGGTGGGCTCCGGCTTCGGCGGATCGGTAGCGTCCTACCGCTTGGCGGCCGGCGGCCAGTCCGTGGTCCTGATGGAACGGGGCAGGGCCTACCCGCCGGGAAGCTTCGCCAGGACGCCGTCCGAGATGGGCCGGAATTTCTGGGACCCGGACAAAGGCCTCTATGGCCTTTTTGACGCCTGGACGTTCCGCGGCCTGGAAGGAATCGTCTCCAGCGGACTGGGCGGCGGTTCCCTCATTTACGCGAACGTGCTGCTGCGCAAGGACCGGAACTGGTTCGTCCAGGAATCTCCCGTTCCCGGCGGGGGCTACGAAAGCTGGCCGTTCAGCAGGCAGGATCTCGAGCCCTTTTACGACGCAGCCGAAGCCATGCTCCGTCCCGTGCCCTATCCCTACCAGGACACCCCCAAGACCCTGGCCATGGAAACCGCCGCGAGGACACTCGGCCTCAGCATCACGCGGCCGCCCATCGCCGTCACTTTTGCCACCTCCCCTGACGCCGCCCCTGCCCGGAACCGGGTGCTGCCGCCCGCGCCCTATGGCAGCGTCCATGGCGACGACGCGTTCCGCACTACCTGCACGCTCTCAGGCGAATGCGACATCGGCTGCAACGCCGGCGCCAAGAACACCCTGGACCACAACTACCTTTCCGCGGCCAAGGCTGCCGGCGCGGATATCCGGACCTACCACGACGTCCGCGGCATCCGGCCCCTTCCGGCGGGCGGCTACGAGGTCCGCTACGTCGTCCATAATCCCGCCGACGCCGCGCCCGGACTCCTGCGCGAACAGGTGATCCACTGCCGCCGGCTCATCCTCGCCGCCGGCACGTTCGGCACCACGTTCCTGCTGCTGCGCAACCGCGCCTCCCTGCCGGCGCTCAGCCCTGCACTGGGCACCCGGTTCAGCGGGAACGGTGACCTGCTGGGGTTCGTCCTGGACGCCAAGGACGCCGACGGGGCCACGCGGACGCTCTCGGGCAGCATCGGGCCGGTGATCACCACGGCCATCCGCACGCCCGACTCCACCGACGGCGGAGACGGGCGCGGCTACTACATCGAAGACGCCGGCTACCCCGCGTTCATGAACTGGCTCCTTGAGACCGGACAGTTCCGCCAGGTGGCCAAACGCGCCGGCAAAGTGATGGTGCAGCTCCTCAAGGACCGGCTCTTCCAGGCCCAGCGTTCCAACATCTCCGCCGACCTTGCCGCCGCACTCGGGGACGGCCGCCTGTCCGCGTCCTCCGTTCCCCTGCTCGGCATGGGGCGGGACATACCGGACGGCATGATGACCCTCCAGGGCGGCCGGCTGGCCATCAACTGGACCCTGGCCACTTCGGCCACGTACTTCGGCCGGATGCAGGCCACCATGCACGCGATCGCCAGGGAACTGGGCGGGAGCTTCAAACAGAATCCGCTGTGGTGGAGCAAGCGGGTCATCACCGTGCATCCGCTGGGCGGCGCCCCGGCGGGACGGAACAGCAGCGAAGGCGTGTGCGATTCCTACGGTGAAGTCTTCGGCTACCCGGGGCTGCATGTGGTGGACGGCGCCGTGATGCCCGGGCCGGTGGGAGCCAACCCGGCCCTGACCATTGCCGCCTTTGCCGAACGGGCCTGCCACCGGATCCTGACCGGACCTGACGCGCAAAGGCAGCGCGGCGGCCTGGACACCGCCGGCTCCCCGTCCGGCACTACCGACGCCGTGACTTTCGACGGCGGCAGCGTCGACGGCGGGATGCCCGACGGCGGGATTCCCGGCCACCGGCCGGGGCCGCTTCGCGCCCTGGTGCCGGACGCCACCAAAGGCGCCAAGGCCCCGGCCCAAGAAAGCACGTTCGTCCCGCGGACCGCCGGCCGGTCGCGGGGGTTGCGCGACCTCGGATCACCGGCTGCCTTTGGAACCCCCGGAAGCGAGGCGCTGCAGGAGGCTGAGATCGAGGAGGACGCCGAACTGGCCGAAACCGGGCCCACCTCCGTCAGCTTCACCGAACAGATGCACGGGTGGTTCAGCGCCGGCGTGGCGGACCCCGAGGCGGGACGCAGCCTGGGCCGTGACCGCGGCCGGCGGATGATGTTCGAGCTCACCATCACCGCCTTGGACATTGAGGAGTTCGTGCGGGACCCGCTCCATCCGGCGAGCGCGGACGGTTACGTCCTGGCGGACCAGTTCGGCGGCCGCCTGCCGGTGGAACGGGGCTGGTTCAACCTCTTCGTCAAGGACGGTCCTGAACCTGCCGGACGCAAGATGCTCTACCGTCTCTGGCTGCGGGATCCCGGCGGCACGCCGCTGACGTTCGTGGGCCACAAGGACGTCCGCAACGACCCGGGCCTGGACGTCTGGGCTGACACCACCACACTGTATGTCACGGTCCTGCGCGGGCACATTCCGCCCCCGGAGAGTTCCCGTCCGGATACAGGGTCTGACGCGCCCCCTGGCCCGCCTTATATGGACAAGAACGCCGACCCTGCAGCGGCGGCGGGGGCAGAAGCGGTAGCGGGCGCGGGGATTCTGTACATCCGGCCGTGGGACTTCGCCCGGCAACTGACCACGGTCCGCGCGGTGGGCCCGAACCCTGCGGGCGCCCTGGCGGCCTTCGGCAAGGTCTTCCTGGGTGAGCTCTGGCAGGTATACGGCCGCCGGCTGCACGGCCGGTCCGGGGGCGGCGCCCGGGTCCAGCGGGCCGACCGCGAAGAGTACGGCCAGTCCGCCGGCAGGCGATGAGGGGCGACCGGGCATGAAGCGGGCTGAGCTGGCACAGCACAGCGAAAGACTTGGCTTCACGCCGCGGGACGCAGTGCGCTGGCTTGCCCCGGCCCAGCTGGGGAGGACCGCCGTGCGGGTTGTCCTCGCGTCCGTCTTCGCGGACTTCGGCGACAAGCGGGAACTGGAGGGCGGCTTTCCCCGCTACGACCTCGATCTGGAACGGCTGCCAGTGCAGGGCCAGCCGGCGCAGCCGGTGGTCCGCGACCTGGAGCTGCCCGGAACGCCGTCACGCGCCAACCGCGCAGGAGAACCCGCTGGAGAACCCGCTGACCACGGCACCGCCCGCACGCACGGAGCCGCGGAGTCCGGCGGCCCCGAGCTGTGGCTGGATTTCGCGGCCGACCTCGGCGACGGCTTTGATTCGACGTACACGGTGGCGTCGGTGCTGGCCGAGGAGTCGCTGGTGGTGGACGGGCATGAGCTTCGCCGCGGCAAGGTGCTGGTGCTGGGCGGCGACGAGGTGTATCCGGTGGCCGCGCCCGCCGCGTACGAGGACCGCATGGTGGGGCCGTACCGGACGGCGCTTCCCGGCGGCCGCTCCCCGGGCCGGGACGGCGTGCTGCTGGCCCTGCCCGGCAACCATGACTGGTACGACGGCCTGACCTCCTTCATCCGGCTGTTCACCCGGCAACGGAACATCGGCGGCTGGCGGACCATCCAGACGCGCAGCTACTTCGGCCTCCGGCTGACGGGCGGGGAGGACTCACCCGGCTGGTGGCTGGTGGGGCTGGACAGCCAGTTGGGCCAGTACATCGATGAACCCCAGCTGGATTATTTCTACAACACGGTGACCACCAGGCTGCTGCCGGGAGATGCGGTCATCCTGTGCGTGGCTGCCCCCTACTGGGTGCGGGAAACGGAAAATGCGAATGCCTTTCGGCAGGTGCATTTCTTCGAGCAGGATTACCTGCGGCGCCGCTTCAACCGCCGCGCAGGATTGTTCGAGGAAACCGGGGCCTCCGTGCGGCTGTGGCTCACCGGGGACCTGCACCACTATTCACGCTACGAGGAACTCGCGTCGGAGGCTGACGGCGCCACCGGCACCCCGGGGGGCACCCGGGCCGGGGCCGACCCGCGCCGGACTCAGCTCATCACCTGCGGACTGGGCGGTGCGTTCCTGGCCGACACACGCTTGCTGCCCGCGGAACTTACGCTTCCTGCGCACCAGCCGGCACCTGCCCCCACCGGCACCGGGCGGCGGACCCGGCCCGGCACGGCAGACGCCGCAGGGCCGGGGACGGCACCCGGCACCTTGGACTCCGCAGCGCCAGGCGGAACTCCCGGCCCCGGCCGCCGCTTCGTCCTGACGCCCGGAACCTTCCCGGGTGCCGCCGAGTCCCTGAAGTTCCGCGGGCGCCTGGCCAATCCTTTCTCGCCGTTCTGGCTTCCGGTGCGGAACCCGGGCTTCGGCTCGGCCCTCGGCATCGCGCACACGGTGGCTGCGCTGACGCTCTGGACCGTCTTCAGCGCTTTCCGGGGCCTCTCCTTCGTGGACAGCCTCCTCAGCCTGAGGGCGGGAAATACCGGGTTCCTCGCGCTGACGATCCTCGCAGTCCCCTTGCTCCTGCTGGTGCTGCTGGTGACCGTCGGCGCTGCGCTCGGCCTCTCCCGGGATCCCCGGGAGAACGGCGCGGGGTTCACCGTTGCCCGTGGTGCGCTCTGGCAGCTGTCCGCGCTGGGGGCCGGGATCGCCGTCGTCCTCCTCCTTCCCTGGCCGGCGGGGTGGCCGCCGTTCCTGACCCTCGCGCTGGTGCTCGCCATCATTTACGCCACAGGGTTTGCTGCCGGAAGTGAAGCGTTCGCCTGCTTCATCCTGGGCACCGCAGGCGGAGAAGTGGCCTCGTGGGCCATGTCCGGCCAGGCCATCGAGGACCACAAGGGCTTCCTGCGGATCCGGGTTGCCGCGGACGGCAACGTGACGGTTTATCCCGTGGCAGTGGACCGCGTCTGCCGGGACTGGGATCTCAAGGAAAACGACGACGGCGGCATCCGCCCGGTACCGGCCGGCGGGTTGCCGCCGCTCCGGCTTTTCGAACCGCCGGTCACCGTCGCCAGGGAAGGATTTCCGCCATGAACAGCCCCCGCACCATCACCCGGGCGGACCACGTCACCGAAGTCATCCCGTTCGCCGCCGGCGACGGGACGCCGCTGACCCTGGTCCATGTCACCTCCACAGTGCCTCCCGACGCCGGGAAACCAGCGAAGGGGCCGGTGCTGCTGGTTCACGGGGCCGGCGTGCGGGCCGAGCTCTTCCGCCCGCCGCTGCCGCGGACGCTGGTGGACGCACTGCTGGAAGACGGCTGGGACGTCTGGCTGCTGAACTGGCGCGCCTCCATCGACCTGGAACCTCTCTCCTGGACCCTGGGCGACGCCGCCGTGTACGATCACCCTGCCGCCGTCGACTACGTCCTGGGAGCCACCGGCGCCGAAACGCTGAAGGCGGTCATCCACTGCCAGGGGTCGGTCTCCTTCACCATGGCGGCCGTGGCCGGGCTCCTGCCCCGGGTGGATACGGTGGTCTCCAACGCCGTGTCCCTGCATCCGGTCATCCCGCTGTGGTCGGTCATCAAGATCACCTACTTGGCCGAACTGCTGAAGCCCTTCACGCCCTGCCTTTCCCCGGCGTGGGGTTACAAATCCAACGGCTACCTCTCCCGGATCCTCAGGTCCATGGTCAAGGCCACCCACCACGAATGCGACAACCTGGTATGCCGCCTGGTCAGCTTCACTTACGGCAGCGGCAGGCCCGCGCTGTGGTCGCACGAGAACCTGGACGAGGCAACCCACAACTGGATCAGCGGAGAGTTTGCCGAGGTACCGTTCACGTTCCTGTCCGAGATGGGCCGCAGCGTGCTGGCCAGGCGCATGGTGGCGGCCGGAAACCACCCGGAGCTGCCCGCAAACTTCCTGGCCGATGCCCCGCAGACGGACGCCAGGTTCTCCTTCCTGGCCGGCCGCAACAACCGCTGCTTCCTGCCCGAAAGCCAGGAACGGACCTTCGCCTTCTTCCAGGGCCACCGCCCCGGCAAGGATTCCCTGCACCTGTTGTCCGGGTACGGGCATCTGGACGTCTTCTTTGGTGCCCGCGCCTGGGCGGGCACCTATCCCGTCATCCTCAAGGAGCTGAACAGATGAACCAACTCATCGGTCTTGCCGCTTCCCTGCTGCGGCTTGTGCCCTCCCCCGTGCCGCACCGCCAGGAGCGGCTGCGGGGACAACACGCCACAGTAGACGGCATCAAATACTCCATGCCCGTCAATTCCGATGATTCCCCGGTGCTGATGGCGGCCTTCCCCATCAACAAGCGCGCCGCCGCGGCAGCCCTGCCCGGCACGGAGCTGCGGCCGTTCAGCCTGGGCGGCAAGGGGCTGCTGGTGGTCACCGTGGTGAACTACAGGTCGACGGACATCGGCAAATACATCGAATACTCGCTGGCGATCGCCGTCACGCACGGCTCCCGGCCGGCACCTCCGCTGCTGCCGTTGATCTTCCAAAAGACATTCGGTTTGGGCCAGTACGTCGTGGACCTGCCGGTGAGCACGGAAATCTCGGTCAAGGGCGGCAAAGGCATCTGGGGCATGCCCAAGCACCAGGCCAGCCTGGACTTCGTGGTCACTGACACTGCGGTTTCGGCGCAGTATGACGACGGCGGCAAGCTGGGCTGCTTTATCGAGATCGAACGGCCCCCGGCGATGGGCATCCCGCTCAAGCTGGCCGCCTCCAACTACTGCGCCTTCCGCGGGATGCTGATGAAATCAGACATCTATTTTGAGGCCGCCGGGGACATTGCCCTGGGAGGCGGCGCCAAGGCCCGGCTGGTGCTGGGCGACGCGCCCGGCGTCACCGTCCTCAAGAGCCTCCAACCGGCGGAGAAACCGGTGTTCACGGCCTACCTTCCCGAGGCCCACGGTGTGCTGGACGACCACTACGAGGCCTGGTTCCTGACGGCGCCAAGCGCCGAGGAGGCCGCCCGGATCCCCGGCGGCGACCCCCTCGAATCCGTCGTGGGCCTGGGCCAGGGCCAGGAATGGCTGCCCGCCCCGGACCGGAGCACCACGGGCCGCACCGGCGCCGGAGGCACGGCTCCCAGCGGAGAAACGCCATGAACTGGCTCCTGCTGCTGAACGCGCTCTACTTCCTTTTCGGCGCCACCATGTACGTGGGCACCATGTGGGTGCTGAAGTTCTTCCTTTACCCCACCTGGGAGTCCCTGAACCGCGGCAACGTGGACATGCACTTCGGCATCCCCACCCGCCAGGCCACCAAGTTCTTCACCGTGGTGGTGCCGCCGATGTTCATCGCCGGCATCGTCCTGGTCTGGACGGAATGGGGCACGGTCCGGATCATCCCCGCGGCGCTCTGCCTCCTCGGGATCATCGTCCTCACGGTGGTGGGCCAGGCCATGATCATTCCCGTCAACATCAGGATCCGGGGCGGAGACTTTGCCGACGACGCCGAACTGCGTTCCCTGCTGCGCCGGTGGATGCTGCTCAACGACATCCGCTTCTATGTTTCCACGCTCACCTGGCTGGCCATCGTCTGGCTGCTGGTGGACCGGGGCCGCCTGTGGGAGGCGTTCGCATGAGCGGGGCGGTACGCCCTTCCGTAGCGGCCCTTCCCCGCGTCGGCGCCTGGATCGCGGCCGATCCGCTGCGCGCCGTCCTGGCCGCGATCGCCGTCGTCACCGTCTTTTCCGGTGCGGTGCAGATACCCTTCGGCGGCGCTGTCCTGGAGTTACTCGGAGCGGAGCCGACGACGGCGGCACGCCAGCTGTTCGCCACCGTGGGAATGTTCATGGTGGTGGTGGGCGGCCTCCTGCTGCACACGCTGCTGCGGCCGCAGCCGGCGGCCGAAGTGCTGCTGTGGTGCGGTGTGCAAAAAGCGGGGGCCTGCGCCGCCGTCGCAGTCGGGGTGCTCAACGGTGTCTTTGCGCCGGTGGCGCTGGCCGTTGCCGTGTTTGACCTTGCGACGGCGGCACTGTGCCTCATCTACCTGCGCCGGCTGGTGTATCTGCGCGGCGTCCCGGCGGGGAACGGTGCCGGCCAAACCACCGGACCGGGAACACTGCGGTGAAACGCTCGCTGGTCCTGGCCGGAGGCGGAATGCGCGTGGCGTGGCAGGCCGGAGTGGTCCGCGCACTGGCCGAAGAGGGGCTGCACTTTGACCACGTGGACGGGACGTCCGGCGGCATCCTGACGGCAGGCATGCTGCTCTCCGGGGTGTCCCCGGAGGACATGTGCCGGAACTGGTCCTCCGTCAAGGTCAAGGACTTCGGCTCGGCGCTGCCGCTGGGCGACTACGTCAAGGGCCCGTGGTCGCTGCCTGCCATCGGCGACGCCGACGGCCTGCTCGGCAAGGTCTTCCCGGCCCTCGGGATCGACGACGGCGCGATCCGCCGCCGTGCTGCGCTGCCCGGCGCCGCCGAAGGCACATTCAACGTGGCGGAGTTCACCGAAAAACGCTGCCACGCCATCGACGCCCGTGCCGCGGATGCCCAACTGATGGCGGCGGGAATGTCATTGCCCATCTTCCTCACTCCGCTGCGGCGCGGAGGGAAGATCTGGACTGATGCGGTCTGGATCCGCGACGCCAACGTGGCCGAAGCCCTTCGCCGCGGGGCGGATGAGGTGTGGCTTGTCTGGTGCATCGGCAACACCGGGTACTGGGGCGACGGTCCGCTGGAGCAATACGTGCACATGATCGAGATGAGTGCCATGGGCGCCCTGCTGGCAGACTTCGAGGCTGCGGCAGCGGCGGGCCGGGACTTCACCCTCCACGTGGTCAGGCCGGAGAACCCCCTGCCGCTGGATCCGGAGTTCTACCTGGGCCGGATCGATGCGGACACGCTGATCGGCATGGGGTACCGGGACGCCCGCAGCTACCTCAAGGAAATGACAGCCGAAGGCCTGCCCAAGGACGCTTCCTGCACTGCGATGGTGGAACCGCCGGCCGGCATCCGCTTCACCGAACGCCTGCGTGGCGACGCCGGCGGCCAGGACGTCCAACTCACAGTCACCGTGGCCCTGCCCCTCGACGGTTCAGGCGCGGCAGCAAGGCTCACCGGGTTCCTTGACCACGCACCCTTCGGCCCCAGGGTGTTCCTGGCGGGCGGACGGGTGGACGTCCGCGGTGAGTCGGTGACCTACCGGGCGTCGGTCCATGCGGGGGGCGCCTGGCACCGGCTGTCCCTGAACCGGGTGTTCCACGACGATCCCGGACCGGACGCCTGGGAGGACACCAGGCGGGGCCGCCTGACGGTGGGGTCGCTGCTGGATGTGCCGGTCACCATGGGTCTGCCGGACGCAGCGGCCCTGATCGCCTCGGTGGAACCGGCCGGAGTCCATGGTCCCGGAGACCGCGCCGGCGTCGTCGCAAAAGTCGTAGCGGGAGGGCTGCGGGAGGCCTTCCGCCGGTACGGCTGACGCCTCAATGGCAGCGCAGGGCTGACGACGGGCCTGATTGTGAGACAGGACACATTCAAGGACACATTTGTTGCCGGCTGGTAAACAGCGTGGAACAGGCACTGTCATTCCGGCAACAACCGGGAAACACCCCCGAAAAACCGGGCGCCTAGGCTGGTCCCCATCACCAACCCGGGCCTGACAAGGGCCTCACCAGCGAAAGGGCCTTCACATGTCCGCTCCGGCACCGTCCATCTCCTCCTCCGCCACGTTCCGGGGGTCGTCCCCGGCGCCGCGCGTGGTCATCGCCGGCGCCGGACCCGCAGCCCGTGCCCTGGTGGACCAGCTGGACAGGTCCCGCTTCGCAGGCACCATCACGGTGCTCAGCAACCGCGACGACGCCCCGTCCGAGCTCCTCGAGCTGGCTGCCCTTCCGCAGGTTTCGGTCCGATTCGGCCAGCCGGCCAGCTTCATCGATGCGGCCAACCGCATGGTGACCACAGCAGACGGTATGGAATTCAGTTACGACCAGCTGGTGATTGCCACAGGTTCCGCCCCGGCCCTTTCGCCCGTGGACGGCGCAGGCCGGTGCCTCAGCTACTCCACCATCGACGACGCCGCCCGGATCGGTGACGCCGTCAAGGAAGTCACCCGCGTCCTCGGTCGCAGGCCGCTGGGAATCCTGGTGGGAACAGGCCCCGAGGCGGGACAGGCCGAAGCGGTGCTGCGGGCCCGCGGTGTACGTCCTATCCGCACCACGCTCCGGCCGGCCGCGGTGGTCCCGACACTGGCGGGCTCAGTGCTCCCCGCCGCCGGGATTGTCTTCGAGGACGGCAGCAGCATGAACGGCGACCTGGTGGTCCTCGCCGAAGAGCGGGTGGCACGCGACGGCCT
Source organism: Arthrobacter sp. SPG23 (assembly GCF_000876655.1). Classification (GTDB taxonomy): domain Bacteria; phylum Actinomycetota; class Actinomycetes; order Actinomycetales; family Micrococcaceae; genus Arthrobacter. The sequence continues at coordinate 110,066 of NZ_JYCN01000012.1, read as the reverse complement.
GGCGGCGAGCGCGGGCCTCGAGACGGCAGCCAACGGCGGGATCGTGATTGGCCAGGACTTCCGGACGTCGGTTCCCGGTATCTGGGCCATCGGCGATGCCGCCTCGTTCGACGGCGTACGCCTGGGCCTTCTCGTGGCGTCGGGCTCCGCAGCAGGTGTCTGCGCAGCCCAGCTTATGCAGGCAACGCTGCAGGAACCTGTGGCCGCTGCCGCCTAGCACCGTTGTGGCAAGATGGTCACCTGAGAAGCCACGAAGAACACGGCGCCTGTAGCCCACAAGGCCCGGCAGGCGCACCAGGAAGGACCACCATGAGCAACGAAGCCACCGCGGCCGGCATGCCTGAAACCGCCGCCGGGGTCACGACACCCGGGGCCACCGCACCCGGAGACATCGCCTCCTTTATCGACCACACGCTGCTGAAGCCTGAGGCCAGTGAAGCGGAGATCCTCAAGGTCTGTTCCGAGGCCGCCGAGTACCACTTCAAATCCGTCTGCGTGAACCCGGTGTGGGTCAAGACCGTTACCAACGCACTCAAGGGTTCGGGCGTCCTGGCCTGCTCGGTGGTCGGCTTCCCCCTCGGCGCCACTCCCACCGACGTCAAGGCTTTCGAAGCCCGCGGGGCCGTGCTTGACGGCGCCGACGAGGTGGACATGGTGATCAACATTGCGGCAGCCCGCGCCAATGACAAAGGCGCGCTGGTTGATGACATCCGGGCCGTTGCCGAGGCCGTGCACGGCAGCGACGCCATCCTGAAGGTGATCATCGAGACCGCGCTGCTCAGCGATTCCCAGAAAGTCCTCGCCTGCGAGGCAGCAGTGGAAGCCGGAGCGGACTTCGTCAAGACGTCCACGGGCTTCAACGGCGGTGGCGCCACGGTGGAGGACGTGGCCCTGATGCGCCGCACGGTGGGCCCGGATGTCGGCGTCAAGGCTTCCGGCGGGGTGCGTTCGCTGGCCGACGCTCAGGCTATGATTGCTGCAGGTGCAACACGTATTGGCGCCAGCTCCGGAATTGCGATCGTCAAAGGCGAACAGGGTTCGTCCGCGTACTGACCAGGTCCGGAAGCGCCACAGTTTTTGAGCCCTTCGGGGCGTTTTGAGCCCTGCGGGGCCGAGGAGGAATGAATGTCCAAGACCGTTGATAGCCCCAAGACCCCTCAGAACGAGAACAGCCTTGCCGGGAGCATCGCCGTTTTCGTGGTCATGATGGCCCTGTTCCTCGGCTCCATCTATTCGCTGTCCTTCCTGACGCTGGGCAACCCGTGGCCGATGGCCGTGTGCCTGATCCTCTTCGCCGGAGCGTTCTGGATCCCGCAGACCCTCCTGGGCCGTTCGGATTCGGCCGGCGAGCACTGAGCCTTCGAACTTAAAGAGCTGAAGCCCCCGGAACTTCCGGGGGCTTCAGCTCTTTAAGCGGCCGGTGACCGGCTGGCCCGGCACGGCAGCTAGCCCGCGCGGAACAGGCTGCTGACCAGCGTGCTTCCTAGCGCAAGTGCTGCCGGGAAATGGGTTTTGGCCAGAGCCCAGGCCGCGACGCACAACCCCACCATGGCGTAGGCACTGACGGGAATCAGCACGAGCCACTCCCGCCGTGACCCGGCCCGGCCCAGCAGCGGAATGGAAAATGCGCCATTCGCCCGCCACACATCGTTGAGCACGGGCAGTTTTCGCAGGAACCTGGGCGGTTTGATCACGATCGGCCAGAGCAGGGGCACTCCCCCGGTGGTGATCATGTCGCCGACGATGTGCACCACCACCCCGGTCAGCATCGAGACGGGAAGCCAGGTCCATTGGTCCGGCGCGAACCAGGTGACCAGTCCGGCCATGGTCAGGGCGAAGAGCCAGTTGCTGATGAAGCCTGACTTGGGGAAGAGCTTAAGGGCCTTGGCGGCGATGTTGATCATGAACATGCAGAGCAGGCCGGCACCCACTGAGAGCAGGCCCCAGTCCGTGTGCAGCTGGAGCTGGCCGGCGATGGTGGCCAGCAGCACGAAGAAGGCCGCCCCCAGCACGGAGTGCGTGCCCTGCCGGTGGCCGCCGCTGGCATTCTCGATCCCCACGGCGATCACGTTGGACAGTGGCGGCAGCGAATTGGCAACGGTGCTGTGGCGGTGGTCCCAGTCGCACACCAGTGCGGTTCCTGCCGTCGCCATGCCGCCGATCAGGATGCCGGTGGCATCCAGCGGGTACCAGCCCAGGGTGTACGGCCCCGTCGAGGCAATAGCTACCCACGCCGCGGCTCCCGACGCGCGTGGTGTCCTCCCATCATGCGGCTAACCGCTAACTGCCGGAGCGGCGAGTGGGGCGTCGGAGAAGATGTTCCGGATGACGCCGTTGGCCCACTCCAGGATTTCGGCGTCCTGGAGGTCCCGGCCGCCGATCCGGGCGGTCTTGGGCTTGGGGATGAGCACCGCGTCCAGGGCAGGCTTGGACTGCGAGCCCGGGTACATCCGGGCCAGCCGCATGGTTTTCGATTCGGGCAGCTGGGCCGGGGAGAACTTGATGAAGTTTCCCTGCAGGGCGACGTCGGAGAGCCCGGCTTCGCGGGCTCCCACCCGGAAGCGGGCGACGGCGATCAGGTTCTGCGCGGCCAGTGGCGGTTCGCCGTAACGGTCCACGAGTTCGGCCAGGACCTCGTCGATGGCCTCGTTCGTGAGCGCGGAGGCCAGCTTGCGGTAGGCCTCGAGGCGCAGCCGTTCGCCCGGCACATAGTCGTGCGGCAGGTGGGCGTTGACGGGCAGCTCGATCTTCATTTCGGCGGCCTTCTCCTCGGCCTCGCCGCGGAAGTCGGCCACGGCCTCGCCCACGAGGCGGATGTAGAGGTCGAAGCCCACGCCCTGGATGTGGCCGGACTGTTCGCCGCCCAGCAGGTTGCCCGCGCCGCGGATCTCAAGGTCCTTCATGGCCAGCTGCATGCCGGCTCCCAGCTCATTATGGGTTGCCACCGCCTTGAGCCGTTCCAGCGCCACCTCGCCCAGGGGTTTCTCGGAGGGGTACAGGAAGTACGCGTAGGCGCGTTCCCGTCCGCGGCCCACGCGTCCACGCAGCTGGTGGAGCTGGGAGAGGCCGTACTTGTCCGCGCCGTCCACGATCAGGGTATTGGCGTTGGAAATGTCCAGGCCCGTTTCGATGATGGTGGTGCAGACCAGCACGTCAAAGCGCTTCTCCCAGAAGTCCACGATGATCTGCTCGAGGCGGCTCTCGGACATCTGGCCGTGGGCCACCTCCACCCGGGCCTCGGGAACCAGTTCGCGGATTTTCGCCGCGGTCCGTTCGATCGTGGACACGCGGTTGTGCACGAAGAACACCTGACCCTCGCGCATCAGTTCGCGGCGGATTGCGGCGGAGGTCTGCTTGTCGGTGTACGGACCCACATAGGTCAGCACCGGGTGGCGCTCTTCCGGCGGGGTGGCCAGGGTGGACGTTTCCCGGATGCCGGTCAGCGACATCTCCAGGGTGCGCGGAATCGGGGTGGCGCTCATGGCCAGGACATCCACGTTAGTGCGCATCTTCTTGAGCGCTTCCTTGTGTTCGACGCCGAAGCGCTGCTCCTCGTCCACAATCACCAGGCCCAGGTCCTTGAACTCGAAGTCCTTGGACAGGAGCCGGTGTGTTCCGATCACCACGTCCACGGAGCCGTTCTTGACGCCCTCCGCGGTCTCCTTGGCCTCCTTCGATGCCTGGAAGCGGGACAGCGGCTTCACCCGCAGGGGGAATCCGGAGAAACGTTCCGTGAACGTTTCATAGTGTTGCTGGGCCAGCAGGGTGGTGGGCACCAGCACCGCCACCTGCTTGCCGTCCTGGACTGCCTTGAACGCTGCCCGGACGGCGATCTCGGTCTTGCCGTAGCCCACGTCACCCGACACCAGGCGGTCCATGGGGATCTCACGCTCCATGTCCGCCTTGACCTCGTTGATGGTGGTCAGCTGGTCCGGGGTCTCCACGTAAGGGAAGGCTTCTTCCAGCTCACGCTGCCACGGGGTGTCCGGTCCGAAAGCGAAGCCCTTGGACGCCATCCGGGCGGAATACAGCCGGATGAGTTCGCCGGCGATCTCCTTGACTGCCTTGCGCGCCTTGGACTTGGTGCTGGCCCAGTCCGAGCCGCCCATCTTGCTGAGCGCGGGGGTGTCGCCGCCCACATAGCGGGTAACCTGGTCCAGTTGGTCCGTGGGCACAAAGAGCCTGTCCCCCGGAGCACCGCGCTTGGACGGCGCGTATTCCAGGACAAGGTACTCGCGGACACCCTCGCCGCCTCCCGCAACCTTGCGCTGGATCAGTTCCACGAAGCGGCCGATGCCGTGCTGTTCGTGGACCACATGGTCGCCGGCCACCAGCTGCAGCGGATCCACGGCGTTCCGCCGCTTGGACGGCATGCGCCGCATGTCCTTCGTGGAGCCGGCGGACGTGCGGCCCAGCAGGTCCGCCTCCGTCAGCAGGCCAAGTTTCAGCCCGTCCAGGACAAAACCGCGTCCGACGGCGGCAGTGGTCACCTCGATGATGCCGGCCTGCGGCTCGTCGTCGAGCCGGTCCACCCGCGCGCAGGGGATGTTGTTGTCATGGAACAGTTCAGCCAGCCGCTGGGCCGGTCCGGGGCCCTCCGTGGCGACAACAATTCGCCACTGGTCCCGGACGTGCGAGCCGATGAACTCCATCATCTCCGCGACGTCGCCCTGGTAGCCGCGGGGTTCCCGGGCGTGCAGGTTGAGGACGTTGATGTCCGGCGTCAGCTCTTCGTCGGTGGCCAGCGAGGTGATGGACCACCAAGAGACGCCTTGGCCGAGCGCCGAGGTGCGGGTCTCCGTCAGCGAGCGGAAGCTGGCCGAATGCAGGGCAGCCGAGGCTGCTGAGCTCAGGTCAAGGGGCGCCGTGCCGCCGTCCGAGGCGGTAGACCAGGCCGCCTCAAGGAATTCCTCGTTCGTGGCGGCGAGGTCGTGGGCGCGCGTGCGGACCTTTTCCGGCTCGATCACTACGGAGATGGACCCGCCGGGCAGCTGCTCCACAAAGGGAACCATGGCATCCACCAGCACCGGCGCCAGGGACTCCATGCCCTCCACCGCGATGCCGCCGGCGATCTTTTCGAGCATGTCGGCAGCTGCGGGAAGCTGGGTCTTGAGCGTGGCGGCCCTGGACATCACCGAGGGGGTGATCAGGATCTCCCGGCACGGCGGAGCATGCAGCTCGGTGGGGTGGTGCAGGCCGGGCGACGAGAGGGAACGCTGGTCCGCCACGGCGAACCAGCGCATCTGGTCCACCTCGTCGCCGAAGAATTCCACCCGGATCGGGTGGTCCTCGGTGGGCGGGAAGACGTCCAGGATGCCGCCGCGGACGGCGAACTCGCCGCGGTGCGTCACCATGTCCACCCGGGCGTAGGCGGCGTCGGAGAGGCTGCGCACAACGTCGGTGAAGGGGGCATCCTGTCCCACCTTCAGTGTGACGGGCTTGAGGTCGCCCAGGCCCGCCACGATCGGCTGAACCACGGCGCGGACTGGCGCCACCACCACGCGGAGCGGTCCTCCCGAGGCCGTCGCCGGGTGGGCCAGCCGGCGCAGGACGGACAGGCGGCGGCCAACGGTGTCCGAGCGCGGGGACAACCGCTCGTGCGGGAGCGTCTCCCAGCTGGGGAATTCAGCCACGGACCCGGCCGGCAGGAACGCACGCAGCGCCGCGGTGAGGTCCTCCGCTTCGCGGCCGGTGGCGGTGACGGCCAGCACCAGGGGCGCCCCGCCGTCGTCGTGGGTTGCGTCCGGTGACGCGGCATCGCCGGCGTGCAGCGCCGCCAGGCCGTCGGACATCTCGGCCAGCAGCGCAGCGCGCAGCCCGGCCGGTGCGCTGATCTGGTAATCCTCGCTGCGGGTTCCAAAACTCCGGGACGCTTCAGCCTGCACGCGGGCAAACGTTGTGTCTCCGGCGAGCGCGCGGCGAAGGCCTGTGAGTGACGGGCCGGTGAGGCTCATGGCAGAAGCTCCTGAAATGATCACGGGGAAGCAGGCAACACGAAAACCCGAAATTCGCGAGAATCCCGGGTCTTCCCAGCCTACCGCTACCGCGGAGCCTGCGTGCGAACGGTGGTGTCCGCAGGCGTCAGACCGCGGCCCTGGCGCGCTGCAGGAAAGAATCGAGAATGCGGCCGGCGTTCTCGCGGGTGGACACGGGATCCGCGCCGGCCTCCTGCCCGTGCCGGGTTCCCTTCATTGACTCGCCCAGGTACAGCAGGGCGGCCAGGGCTTCTGACAGCTCCACGTCCGCCTCGGCCCGCTGGCGCAGGAGCCGCAGGTGCGCGGCCTGCAGGGCGGGACCCGGCGCGCAGCCGAGGTCCCGGTCCAATATCCTGCGGCACCGCGCATAGGCAGACAGGCCCTCGGCGGGGAGCCCCGACAGTTCGTAGGCTGTCACCAGCACGGTCCAGGCCCGTTCGTTGAGTGGCTCGGACGCCACCGCCGACTCCGCCCAGGGGACAGCTTCCGAAGGCCTGTTGAGCAGGACCGCTGTTTCCGCGGCCCGGACCTGTGCGGCCACTCTTTCGGCGCTGAGCCGGGTTCGGGCTTCGTCGGCCCAGTCGGAGGCCAGTTCCGAACCGAGGAGCGGATCGGCGGATAGCCGCAGGGCCTCCGTCAGGAGGGCATAGGCGTCCCGGGGAGCTGCCTGGCAGGCATCCCGCACCAGCCGGCGGAATGTCCACAGGTCCAGGTCCACCAGCGCCGGGTCCAGGACATAGCCGCCGTTGGCGGTCCGGAGCGGGCCGTTCCTGGTGTTCCCCGGCTGGATCGCCCGCCGGATGCCGCACACGTAGCTCTCCAGCGTCGCAGTTGTTCCGCCGCCGGCGCTGGAACCCCACAGAATTTCTATGATCCGGCTTTTGGATACAGGGCTGCCCAAATTCAGCAGCAGGATTTCCAGAATGTGCCGGGGTTTGCATCCGCCCATGTCGGCTGCGGCCAGCATCGCCCCATTGCGCCGGATTTCAAACATTCCGAACAATCGAACAGATATCGATGTTGATAATTCAGGAGTTGTCCCCACGATGTTCTCCATTTTCCCCATGTCAACGCCCCATGCGTCTTCCGGCGGGACCAGGCAACGGTGCGTTGTTGCTGGTCCGGCCTTCCAAATCCACGGTGACACGCTGGATATGGCCCCACAAAGCGTTCCAAATACCTGTCTTTCCGCGAAAGGAAAAGACGCGTAGCTCCCTGGCTGCGCCGGGTATCCCGGCCTCCACAAACAGGAGTACCCGACATGTCCTAGCAAGTAATGGGAGTGACTGGAGTGATGCCTGAGTGAGTAGCACGCGCAGGTGATAAGGAGTGAAGAATTTACAGTCAAAGGCAGGCCCCGGATGATCCGGAGCCTGCCTTTGGTTGGTGACCGGGCGCGGGTGCTAGCCGACCGCCCTGTTGCTCATCCGGTAGAGGAAGGCTGCCATCTGGTCGCGGTTGATCTTCTCGCCGGCACGGTAGCTGGCCGTGTTGTTAGCCTCCGGCCAGCCGTTGGAGATGCCCTGATCGGCAAGCCACGCAATTTCCTTGTAGAACGTGTGGCTGGTAGGAACATCAATGAACGGAGACACCGCCGGCGGCGTGTAGTCGGTAGTGCCGCTCATCCGGTAGAGGAAGGCCGCCATCTGGTCACGGTTGATGGTATCCGCCGGACGGAACGTCGCCGTGTTGTTGGCGCCTGGCCACCCCTGGGAGATGCCCTGATCGGCAAGCCACGAGATTTCCTTGTAGAAAGTGTGGCTGGTGGGCACGTCCGTGAAGGGCGAGACCGCAGGTGCCGTGTAGTCGGTGGTGCCACTCATCCGATAGAGGAAGGCCGCCATCTGGTCACGGTTCACGTTGGCCCACGGCCGGTAGGTGAACGTACCGTCCGCTTCAGGCCAGCCCTCGGAAATCCGGCGTTCGGCCAGCCACGCGATTTCCCGATAGAACGGGTGGTTCGTCGCCACGTCGGCAAACGGTGAGACCGCCGGCGGAACATAGGCCGGTACGCGGGGCGTCACCTCATTGGAAGCCGCCGACAGCGGGCTTTCGCCGGCTGAATTGACCGCCCGGACCTGGAAGTTGTAAGCGGTACCGTTGCTCAGTCCGGTGACCTGATGGCTGGTTGCACTGCCCGGAACCCCGTCGATGGTCCTGACCACCGTGGTGCCGGTGCGCACCACAATGCTGAACGAGTCAGCGGGGAACCCGCCTGCCGGTGCCGTGAAGGCCACCGTCGCCGAGGTGTCTCCCTCCACTGCCGTCCCGATCAGCGGAGCGGCCGGAGCCTGGATGACAGCCGGAACGAGGTTCACGGTCTGGTCGGTGAACCGCAACTGTTCAACGTTGGTGATCCGGTCCGTGCCGTCGCTCCCGGTGCCGCCGGTGTGGGCCACGGTGGTGACTCCCCCAACGGTGCTGATCTGGTACTCATTCCGGGCTCCGGAGAATACTGCGGTGTCGACGTCGGCTGCGCCAGGGCTGGCAAGGATTTCCCGGACAATCTTCACGTTGCCGGGGTCGATGGTCCCGGCCATGATGTCCGCCTGGAGTTCGGTCAGCGATGTGGCCGTCCTGATCTCGGTGCCGCCCGGTCCGTCCAGGACGCTGAGCCGGACGTTGAGCCACTTGTCGCCGTCGATGATGTCGTCGGCGCCGTTGCCCCAGATCTGGTCGCTGCCGGAGCCGCCGATGATGATGTTGCCGGCTCCGAAGGTGGTTGCGCCCGCAGGCAGCAGGGCCGCCAGGCCGCTGATCCGGGCGATACCGGCCGCGTCCAGTTCGTTGGTCAGCCCTTGGACGTTGACTTCGGTGTTGGGTACGGACGGCACCTCGTCGTCGCCGCGGAGCACGTCGTCCTTGTCCCAGCCGGAGAGGGCCTCGACCAGGAGGAAACGGTCCTTGAGCGCGTTCGGCCCGTCGACGATGATCTGTCGCATGTCCGAATCGGCGGCTTCGACCGACCGTGCGTGTGTCACCCAGTCGAACCCGAACACTCCGTGGTTGCGTTCGATGCCCGGGCCGGCGACCATCACGTCGTCGCCGCCTTCGGCATCGTAGTCGTCTTCGCCGGAATCGCCGATCAGGACGTCATGGCCGGGAGCGTTGATGTCGTCGAAGAACGGTGCGCCGCTGTCGCCCTGCAGCAGGTCGTTGGAGTTGCCGCCTTCCTGCCAGTCGTCCCCGCCGCCACCGAACACCGTGTCCGGTCCGTCGCCGGCGAGAACCAGGTCGTTGCCTTCGCCGGCGAACGTCTCGTTGCCGTTGAGGCCGCCGTTGGAGAAGTCGTCGCCTTCTCCGGACATGATGATGTCCAGGCCGGGGCCGGCGTCGATTGCGTCGTTTCCGTTGCCGCCCTTGAGCACGTCATCGCCGTGCGAGTCCGTGATCCGGTCGTTTCCGTCGCCACCGAGCACTGTGTCGGCGCCGTCGTTGCCTTCGATGATGTCGTTGCCGTCATTGCCCCAGAACGTATCGTTGTCGATGCCGCCCCAGACCCGGTCACCGAGGGCGGTGCCGTTGAAGGTGGACTGGGCGTTCAGGCCCGGACGGTCCACGGTGTTGCTGACGCGGTACCGGATGGTGCCGTCCGACATCCGCATCAGGAGCGCGGATTCGTCGCAGGCGGAGGCCGGGTCGTCGGCAACCGAGTTTCCGGAACTGGCCGTGATGCGGCCAAGCTCGAACTCGCAGTCCGCCACGCCGAACACGTCAGCCTTCAGGGCTTCCGCATCGGTGTTGCGCATGATCAGCTCCGCCAGCGAGTTGCCTTCCAGCTGGGTGCGGAGGTTCAGGCCCGAGGTACGGGAGAGGTAGTACAACCGGTCCCCGTCCTGCAGGTCCGTCATCTGGCGCTCGAAGATGTAGTTGAACGTTGAGCCCAGGAGGCCGCCAAAGAGGTTCTGGCGTTCCGCGAGGCCTCCCACCCAGAGGTCGACGTTGTCCAGGCCGGTGGGCTGCGAGGCCCAGGCTCCGGCGCTGTTGACGAAGTCGTAGGAGTCCGTGGGAGTGGCAGGGTCAGCGGTGTCCATATCGAACAGCCGCTGGGCCGCTGCACGCTTGTCCGTGATGGACACTGCCGCGGTGATCGTCGGATGCGTGCCGTAGGCAGCCATGAAGTTGACCACGGAATCCGGGTGCTTCAGGTTCTGGCCGAGATCCACCCAGCTGGTGTAGGGCTTCAGTGAGGACTCGCCGGTCTGTGCGTACAGCTGGGTACGGAACTTGTTCAGGGACGGGATGCCGGTATCCCGCCCCCGGGCGAGGTTCAGCGATGCAAGGTCCAGAGGCAGGCCAAGCACATTGTTCCGCAGGGTGTCAGTGACGAACTCGTCGAGTTCAGCACCCACCTGGTCTGTCATGCCCATGGCGATGGCGCCGGCCGCCTGCTTGGGCGTCAGCGTGCCAGCCGTGCTTTCGTAGTACGCCGGCGGGTTGAGGAATGCGTCCAGCAGCGGCATCCCGATGTCCGTGCCGTCGTTCATCTTGCGATCCACGGTTTCGGTGAGCATAGAGTGGCCGAACCGGTACGTGGCATGGGCGAACTCCGCCTTGATGGCGGGGTCGATCCCGGTGTCCGACTGCGTGAAGACGTTGAAGCCGTTGATCCCGGGCTGGATCTTGCGGGCAAAGTCCTCGAACACGATGTGCTGGTACTGCATCTCGGTCACGTAGCGTGCCGCCTGGAACAGCCGTTCACCATTCCATTGCCCGTTGGGAAGCTTCCACTCATTGAGGTCAAGGTTCTGTGAAGTAAGAAGCTCCTCCATGTAGCCCACCAGGCGGTTGTGCTCGGAGTGGAACACCTGGTGGATCGCTGTCAGGCCGATGTTCTCGTTGACCCGGCCGTCACCGGCGACGAAGTGCTTGTCCAGCATTTCGTCGTCGTACCGGCCGGCCGGCCGGGGCTCGTTGACGCCGTTGATGTCCGCGTCGTCGTCCGGCTGCAGCGGTGCCCCGGTCTGGGAGTTGAAGGGTGCCGCGTTGTGGCCGATGTCATCCAGGAAGGCGATGCCGATCCGTTCCACGTTGGCAGGGGGAGCCACCGGGGCGGCCAGGTTCCCTTCCACGCGTCCGGTGGCCGTTTCGTACTGCGGGAGTCCGTTCGGGCCGCGCAGGAACCGGCCGTACTGGTCGGTAGCCAGCTTGGGGATGTCTGCCACGTCGACGTCCGACAGTTCAAGCCCAAGCATTGTCCGGGCCTGTTCCTTGAGGCGGGCCCACGTTGCCATGCCGCCTGGTTCACCCTCGATGAGCTCGCCCGTAGACACGGGATCGCCGTTTTCGTTCAGGGTGTATTCGCGCAGGAATACCTGATGGGACGAATGCGAGGCGTAGGTCTGGCTCTGGTCCACCCACGGAGAGTCCGTGTTGGTGGCGTCCTGCTCATCGTCGGCTGTTCCCAGGACACCGTCAGGACCGGGCTGGTTCTCGGCCCGGTTGAGAAGCATGAAGTTGGTCCGGCCGCCCGGAACATACAGCGGATCGTCCGGTGACAGCGGCATCATGACGTAGTTTTTGGTCTTCTTGGTGAAATCAATGCCGTGGTCGAAGAACTGGCCAAAGAGCGCGAACATGCCGTTATACGGCGGGGACAGGCCGAAGTCCGTGGTGACGTTGGGAATGTCGAGGGTCTCCCCCTCGGGCACGCAGTTTTCCGGGAGGCCGTTGCCGTCGCAGGGAACTGCCGTGGGGCCGTCGTTTACGGTGCGGTGGGCTTTGCCGGCTGCGGCCACAGCCGCGGGGTTGGTGACGGTCTGGTCCACAATGACGTTGCTGACGAAGCGCGGGCCGTTATCGGTGACGTTGGCGTTGACGGACTCATAGCTCTGTCCGCCGGACGACGTACGCCATTCCGGGTCCGACAACCGCGGGAACTCACGGCTGGCGGAGCCGTAGCCGCTTTGGCCGGCCACCAGGTTGTTGTCGGTGCCGTCAACGGTCCGCAGGCCGTACGGCAGCAACGGACTGGCCACCTGGTTCGGGCCGTCGCCCAGCAGCGGCTGGCCGGGAACGTCATTCCCCTGTGCGTCCTCTTTGGTGGCGTTGTTTTCGGCAATTTTGATCTGTTTGAGAATGAACCGCATATCGCCGGCATTAAGCGTGAATCCCTGGCCCGTCGGAGCCGCGGAAACCGCCGGTGCCAGAACCGAGGGGACAACCCCCGCCCCGATCAAAAGGGCCAGCGCACCGGCGGTGACTTTGCGGGTCACGCCGGCCGCCGGGCCCTGCGGATGGGGCTTACCGTCCCCCTTTCGGGACTTGCGATGTTTAGCCATGACTTTTCCTCCATCGAGTTCCTACCGGCTCCCCCCTCAACGTGGTCGCTCGGTTCCCTGAATGGCCCCAGCATTGATGACCGGCCTTTGGAAAAACTTGGATTGCTAAGCTGGCTGTGCACCGACGCACTCCGCTTTCGTTCCAAGGAGATCCACATGAACGGCATCCCGAAAACCGTGCTTGTCACCGGTGCCACCGGTTATATCGGCGGCCGGCTGGTCCCCCGCCTCCTCGAAGCCGGGCACACGGTGAAAGTCGTGGTCCGGACACCGGCGAAGATCGCCGGCGTCCCATGGCTGGAAAAGGTGGAGGTCATCCAGGGCAGCCTCGACGACAGCGACATGCTCCGGGGGGCGCTGGACGGCGTCGACGTGCTCTACTACCTGGTCCACTCAATGGCCACCGGCGCCGGCTTCGAAGCCAAAGAGAAGGCCATGGCGGAAACCGCCGCGAAGGCGGCAGAGGACGCCGGGGTGGAGAGAATCGTCTACCTTGGCGGCCTGCACCCGGAAGGCGCGGAACTCTCAACGCACATGCGCTCGCGCGAAGCCGTGGGCAAGGTCTTCCTCGCGAGTCCGGTGGACGCAGTGGTGTTCCAGGCGGGAGTGGTGATCGGATCCGGGTCGGCGTCCTTCGAGATGATCCGGCACCTCTCAGAGACCCTCCCCCTCATGCCCGCGCCGAGCTGGGTGCGGAACCGGATCGAAGCGATCGCCGTCCGGGACGTGCTGTACTACCTCGTTGCCGCAGCGTCCTTGGAAGGGCACATTAACCGCACCTTCGACATCGGGTGCCGGCAGGTCCTCACCTACGCGGGCATGATGAAGGAGTACGCCGCCGAGGCCGGCCTGCCCTACCGCGTGGTGCTTGCTTTGCCCATTCCCGCACCGAAACTGGCCGGCATGTGGGTGGCACTGACTACGCCCATCCCCCTGTCCATGTCGCTGCCGCTCGTCGAATCGCTCCAGCACGACGCCGTGGCGCGCGAGCACGACATCGACGACTACATTCCGCTGCCTGAGGGCGGCCTGACACCGTACCGGCGCGCCGTGGCCCTCGCCCTGGGCAAGGAACGCGACGCCCAGGTGGAGACGACCTGGGCCAGCGCCGGTGCGGACGCCGACCCGCTCCCCAGCGACCCGGATTGGGCCGGGCACCGGGTGTACGTCGACGAGCGAAGCTACTCCAGCCCGGTGGACCCGAAACACGTCTGGACCATCATCGAAGGCATCGGCGGCCGCAACGGCTGGTATTCGCTGCCACTGGCATGGAGCGTGCGCGGCTGGCTGGATAAGCTCACGGGCGGTGCGGGGCTGGCGCGCGGCCGGCGGCACCCGCACCTGCTTGCCGAGGGCGAGGTAGTGGACTGGTGGCGGGTCGAACGGATCGACCGCGGCCGCCTGCTCCGGCTGCGCGCCGAGATGCGGGCGCCCGGCCGGGCATGGCTGGAGCTGTCGGTGGAACCGGAAGGCGGCGGCAGCCGCTACCGGCAGCGGGCCATCTTCTTCCCGAAGGGCCTCAGCGGCAAGCTGTACTGGCTCGCCGTGCTGCCGTTTCATAGCGTCATTTTCCCCGCCATGTCACACAACATCACTGCCGCCGCGCAAAAGCTGGCCGAAGCCGAATCGGAGTCTGCAGGGTCCACCACATAGGATGTGGGAGGCAAAAAACCGATGCCCCCATACCCCCAACCCACATGGAGGAACAATGGCACTGAGTGCTTCCACCACCCTGCCGCACAGCGTTGACCGCGTAACGGCTGTGTTCGCCAATGAGGACTTCCAGCGTCACACCAGTGAACTGGTGGGCGGAACCCTTGAATCGTTCAAGGTCGACGGCGATGTTGCCGGCGCTTTCAGCACCACCTCGGTGCGCACGCTGCCCACTACCCGTTTGCCGGAAATTGCCCGCAAATTCGTGGGCGAAAGCCTCACCGTCACCCAGCTCGAGACCTGGGAGGCCCCTGCCGCCGACGGCTCACGGCAGAGCAACATCAGCCTGAAGATCGCAGGCGCCCCGCTGGACGTCACCGCGGTACAGCGGCTGGTGGCCGAGGGCGGCAGCACCCGCGTTGAGCTTGAAGGCAACGTCACATCCTCGGTCCCGTTCCTGGGCGGCAAGATTGCCGATGCTGCCGAGCCCATGGTGGGCAAGGCCCTGAATATCCAGTCACAGCAGGCGCAGGCCTGGCTGGAAAGCCACTAACGCCGTGCAGCTTCCCGTTGCCCTGGCCTGGGTCCTGATCGTTGCCGGTGTCTGGTCCCTGGTGGTCTGGCCCCAGTTCCTCAAGCGGGTCATGAAGGACCCGCGCGCCCGTGACGCGGCCGGCAAAGCTACCCGGTTCCTCACGGTCCACGTGGTCCTGGTGTCCATCTCGATGGTCCTCGGCGCCGCTACGGCAGCGATCGGCATCGCCGGAATGATCGGTTAGCCGACCACTCGAGTAGCAGCCGCGGCAAATGGAGTAGGAGGGGGCCTAAATGAGGTGGAGGACACGCTGTTATCTGAATGTGATAAGCCGTAAATTCCTGATATGGACGCGAACGATATGGAACGGGTTTGGCACGGAAGCCACCGTAAAATCGACCGCAGAAACTGGTCGTTGTATTTCGCACTCACCCTATTGGGGCTTATCGCGTGGGTAATAGTTGTTTTTCCCCACTAATATTCGAATTTTCGGCACCATAACCAGAACTCCGGCGGGTCCCCACCTGTCGGAGTTCTATTTTCTGCGGCGGCCGGTCAACGCTTCCTGCGGAATTACCGGACGAAGTCGGAATAGCCGGCAATGATCGTGAGTGCGGTGAGCACCACGAGGGCTACAACGCAGAAAATTTCCGCCCTGTGAATCCTGTGCTGCGTCTGCCGCCATTCAGTTTCGTCCTGGATATCAACCATATATAGACGCTACTGGCCCTGCCTCCACGCCACTAGAGTAGTCACTACTTGTCTTTATCCCCATTGCGGCGCGCTCTTCACATCAAGCTCACCATGCCATAAAGTAGCCATAAGATCGGCGATCGGCTCAGCGACGTTTGTCTCAGGATTGAAGTACGTCCTCAGGATTGAACTACGTCCCAGGAGAGCTGAGAACAGTGGCCGCTGAAGGTTTTTCAAATACCCGTTTCCTGACCGTTTCCGAGGTCGCAGAGGTCATGCGGCTGTCACGGATGACCGTGTACCGCCTCGTCAAGGCGCACGACCTCCCTGCAGTGCGTTTTGGCCGCTCGTACAGGGTCCCCGAGCACGCCATCGAAGACTACGTCCAGCACCATTCCACGCTCGCGGACGACGAGCATCCGGAGGCCGGCAAGACCTAGCGGCTGGTGGCTACGGCCTGCCGCAGCGCGTCCTCGGCAGCCACCCACGCCAGCATGGCGCACTTGACCCTGGCCGGGTACTTTGCCACTCCCGCCAGGGCCGCCGCATCACCCAGGATTTCCTCGTCCGGCTCCAGCCGGCCCCGCGACCGCATGAGCTCCCGGAAATGGTCGATCATTTCGCTGAGCTCGTCCGGCGACGCCCCCTCGGACAGCTCGCTCAATATGGAAGCCGAGGCCATGGAAATGGCGCAGCCGTCACCGTGCCAGCGGATTCCTTTCACTGACGGCGGGTTTCCGGCAGCCTCCAGTTCCAGGCGCAGCGTAATTTCGTCGCCACAGACCGGATTGAGCTGATGGCACTGCCCCACTCCCGCCTGGTCAGGCATGGCCGTGGCTTCATCAGGAGTAAGGTCGGACCCGCTGCGCGCTTTTGCGTGCTCCAGGATCAGTTGCTGGTACATCGCATCCAGGGTGCTCATTTGGATGCCCCCGCGCCCGCGACACCGAAGTAGGGCCTGACCTGGGCCACGGCCTCCAGCAGGAGGTCCACTTCGTCGGTGGTGTTGTACAAGTACGTGCTCGCCCGCGTGGTGGCGGTCAGGCCCAGCCGACGGTGGAGCGGCTGGGCGCAATGGTGACCCACCCGGACCGCGATACCCATACTGTCCAGGTACTGCCCGACGTCGTGCGCGTGCACGCCGGCAACGTCGAAGGCGGCCAGGCCGAGCCGTTCCACGCCTGCCCCGGGCCCCACGACGCGGACTCCGTCGATGGCGCTCAGCCCGGTGACCAGCCGCTGGCCCAAGGACGCTTCCCAGCCGGCGATGCGTTCCATGCCGGTTTCGCGCAGGTAGCTGGCGGCGGCAGCGAGCGCCACCGCCTGCGAGATGGGCTGGGTGCCGGCCTCGAACCGCTGGGGCGCCGGAAGGTATTCGGCCTTTTCCATCGTCACAGTGGTGATCATGGAGCCCCCGGTCAGGAACGGAGGCATGGCGTTCAACAATTCCCGCCGCCCGTATACGCCGCCAATCCCCGTGGGCGCCAGCATCTTGTGCCCGGAGAAAACAGCAAAGTCCACGTCCAGCGCCTTAAAGTCCAGGGGCAGGTGCGGCACTGACTGGCAGGCGTCCAGCACAACGAGGGCACCTGCCTCCCGGGCCAGACCGACGAGCTCGGACACCGGATTGATGGTTCCGAGGACGTTCGACGCGTGGGTGAACGCCAGGACTTTGGTGCGCCCGGTGACCAGCCGCGCCGCCTCCTCAAGCCGCAACGCGCCGTCGTCGTCGACGGGGATGAACTTCAAGGTGGCACCCGTGCGCCGGCAGAGCTCCTGCCAGGGAATCAGGTTCGCGTGGTGTTCCATCTCGGTGACCAGAACCTCGTCGCCCGGGCCGAGGGCGAAGCGGGCGGCGTCACCCCGGACTGCGCCGACGCTTGCGTTCGAGAACGCGTACGCGAGGAGGTTGAGTCCGGCGGTGGCATTGGCCGTCCAGACCAGCTCGTCCTCCGCCACGCCTACGAATCCCGCCACGGTGGCCCGGGCGTCTTCGAAGGCGTCGGTGGCCTGGACGGCAAGGTGGTGGGCACCGCGGTGCACCGCGGCATTCCTCCGTTCGTAGAACTCCTGTTCAGCCTCGAGCACGCTTCTGGGGTTCTGTGATGTGGCACCGGAATCCAGGTAGACGAGGGGCCGGCCGTTGACTTCCTGGTCCAGGACGGGGAAGTCGTTGCGGATCCGCAGCACTTCGACATCACTTAGCCCGACCTGGGTGTCTGCGGTAGCGGGAGTGGATACCATGACCAAACTGGAGCTCCTTGATAGGCAAGACCTGCCGGCGGCTCTCCGCTACGGGCAGGCACACCGCTTGCGTCCGCGGTGCTACTCCTCAATTGTCCCACTATTGCCCGGCGCCGGTTCCGCCCGCGTTGTCAGTGCCCGGTGTTGTCACTGCCCGGTGTTGTCCAGGCTATTCCAGAGTTCAGCCAGTTCCTGGCGGCGGGATACCCCCAGCTTGCCGTAGATCCGCTGCAGATGGGCGTTCACGGTGTTGACGGCGATCCCGAGTTCCAACGCCACGCGTGCGCTCCCCATGCCGGTGACAACAAGCACCGCCACTTCACGCTCCCGCTGGGAGAGCTTGGCCGCATCAGCAGCCGGTCCGTTCCTGCCGGACGGGGCGCGGTGGCCGGCGCGCGTCCGGCGCGCCGGTTCGCTGTCCGGCCCATCGGACAGCCAGTCCTGCGTGCCGCCGGGCTCCGGCCCGCTGTTCCCGTCACTTGACCACCGCCAGTCCGGCGGCCCGTCTGCCGTTTGTTCAAATACCGCCCCTTCCGGCCTTGCCGCGGCTCCAAGGTTCAGCAGTTCACGTGCCCTGCGGCCCCTGCCGCCTCCTGTTGCCATGGCCGGCTTTCGGGGCGTCCGCTGGGGCGGACCGGCTGCACCGGTAACGGCCGGACGCGCCACCGAGGCGTAGGTTTCAGCCAGTCTGGCCGCGACGCCGCCGTCCGCTGCCCGGCCGTCCGCTGCCTGGTGGTCCGCCGACCGTTCCTCCGCCCGGTCGTCAGCGGGGGCATAGCCGGGGCCCCGCAGCTGCGCCAGGTCCCAGGACAGCCACTCCGCCGTGGCCTGCGCGCCCAGGGTGAGTGCCAGCAGGTCGTCAGGGTCCCCGGTGGTCCCGGCGGCCGCGCCCCCGGACGTGCGCTCGTCGGCGCTCCCGGCAGCCCGCCGGCAAAACATCATGGCCCGGAAGAGCTGCAGCGGTCCGCCCGGGTAAGTCATCCATTTGTTCCGCCCGTGGAGTTTGTCCGACCTCCCGGCATCGGGGCCCTCCCCCATCCGAGTCAGGTTGGAGGCATGGATGGTCAGCACGGTGGAGTGGAAGTCGACGCTGCACCGCGGCAGGCGCTCCACGGCGTTAAGCGCCCGGGTGGAAAGCTCGACGGCGTCCGCGGACTTCCCGCGCGCGGAAAGGCCCTGTGAGGCCAGCGCCAGAAGCAGGATGCCTGCGTGGGTACCCGGCGAGTCCTCAGGACCCGGACCGCCGTCGTCGCAGAAGCCGGGCGGGCAAAGCCGGCGGAAGAGCTCCCCGTCGGGGCTGGGCCAGTTTCCCTCCCGCGATTCCAGATAGAGCTGGAGGACGTCCAGCTCATCCTGGACGGCATTCTGGTATGTCTCGGCGGCCGTATCGCCTACGGAGGCGGCGGCCGCCATGGTCAGCCGCCGCCTTGCACCGTCCACTACGGATTCAAGTGTGCTGCGGCCCGGATTCATGGGTATGAGTGCTTGGAGGAGCAGTCCGACTGCCCTGGCGAACTCGATGCTTAGCACTGCCGGGGTGGTCTCCACGACGCCTCGCAGAACCTCGGCGCTCCGGCCGTACTGGTGGGAATGGAACAGCGCCCGTGCCGCTTCCGTCTGCGCCATCAGCTGGAGTTCCGGTGCCTTGACCGATTCGGCTGCCTTCAGGGCGCGGTCGCTGTCATAGAGATTGTTTGCGATGGTTGCCACGGCCAGGAGGTCCAGGTCCGCCACCGCGGTGCCGGCATCCAGCGCGGCATCAACCCGCCGAAAGAGATCCCACAGCGGTTCCTCCCCCGCCCGCCCGGAGGCGCCGTGCCCCCAGCCGCGCAGGTGCACTTCGGTGTGCAGGTCCAGCGGCCCTGCACCGCCCGGATAATGCCGCGCGGCGATGGCCTCGACCTCGTGGTTCAGGGTGACGTCGGCCCCGCCGTCGCTCCTGATTTGGAGCCGGATGACGTTGCGCCGTTCCAGAGCGGCCAGGGCGTCCGGCGGCACGGCCCGGGCGAGGCCTGACAGCGGAGCCGGATCTGCGGCGGCCAGGAAGTCAACCACCTGGCGCTGCACTGCCGGAAGTCCTTCGATCCGCCTGCGGGCAAGGTCGAACTGGCGCACTTCCACCGGCTCAAGCGGCCGGACCAGGGTACAGGCGCCGTCCCGCTCCGCAATCCGGCCGTCGGCCAACGCTTCGTCCACCAGCCAACTGGCCGTTAGCGCATTGGCGCCCGAGGCGGCGTGGATGTCGCGCACCAGTGCGTGGCCGGGCCGGGCGGGGAGCCGGTGCTCGAGGAACGTCCGGAGCTGGTCCGGTGTCAGCTCCTCCATTGTCACGATGGACAGTTGCCGGGCCACCACAGATTCCATCAGCTCCATCTGCAGCTGCCGGTCGGAGCGGTGGCTCGCCAGCATCCTGATGTCCGGTTCTGCGAGGAGCTGGTTCAGGACCCACAGCGATGTTCCGTCCAGGTGGTCAACGTTGTCCAGGACCACCAGGATTCCGTTCGCCCCCGGGTCCTGGCTGCGGAGTGCATCACGGCATGCCCGGACGATGTTCAGGGGTGACACTTTGGCATTCGCGGGCAACGCCGGAGCCAGCACGCTGCCGATGCCGAACTTCATCCGGCGGCAGGACCGGGGAATGCTGTGCACCATGACGGTGAGCTGTCCGGAGAGCTCCTCCGCCGCAGCGGCAAGGAGCATGGTCCGGCCCGAGCCGGCAGCGCCCGTAACGATGACGCCGGAACTCTCCGAACCGCAGAGCGCACTGATGGCGGCCCGCAGTTCGGCCTCACGAATGACCGGGGGGAAAGATGAATTTCCTGCCCTAACGTTCATGGTTGCGTCGCTTCCTTAGCCGCGGAGCGTGGAGTTCCGGACCGCCCCCAACCATGCCGGCATTAGCACCTCCTACGCTACCTAGCTACCCCTCGCGCTGGCGTGAGTAGTGACTACTCGAAAATGCCGGACCGTTGCTCACAGGCCCGTTCAGGCTACTCACAGGCATCCGTGTAAAGTGGAGCGGGTGTTAACGGTCTCTACGGGTCTCGTGACGGTCCCGCTGGCTGCTTCTGGGGAGTAAGCGGCTCAGCTGATTTCACTATCAGCATCGATTCTGGGCGCGGCCACTGCTGCGCCGATCTGGCGGTCATGACCCGTGCTTGGCGTGCCCTCTTTGGGCCCCTGCCATCCCTGTTAATGTCCCCAACAGATATGTATCCCAAAAAATGAAACACATGACCACGCCCATCATGGCTGTGTTGATCCTCCTCATCGGAGTATTGACCGCAGGCTGCGCCGCCCAATCGGCGCCCGGCCCGTCGGCCTCTGCCAGCCCTTCGTCAGCCAGCGCACAAGCATCGCAGGTAACGCCGAAGGCATCACCCAGTTCGACGCCGGCTGCCGCCCCTGTCGAGGAACCTGCGCCCGCCGCGGCTTCCGCACCCGAACCTGCCGTCGCGGCCCCCGCACCGCTGGCGGTAGCCGCAGCTGAGCCCGTAGCAGCTGCGCCCGCAGCCGCTCCGTCAGCCAGCAAGTACCCGCTGCACACCAACGTCGTGAGCACCACTTTCTGGGTAGGCGAAATCTTCAACGCCAACCTTGCAGACGGTTCCCAGGTCTGCTCGACGTACAACGGCCAGTGGGCTTTCAAGCACACCGGCGTCAACGCGGGCACTACTTCCGCCACCGCTTCCGGCTGCCCCGGCAGCATCTACGGCGGGTGCGATGGTGTGAGCTCCGGCTCGGGAAGCTCGTTCACCTGCGCCACGGAAGCACGCGATGCCTCCAACGGGTACTTCCCCAAGAACCAGCCCGCGCCGCTTGAGAACCCGTTCTACCTTGACCTGCCTTACGACGACGTCAATGACAGCGTCGCGTTCCAGCAGCGCTGCCAGGTCATCCCCTGGGCCGCCGCGGACAACGCCGCCACGGGAGTCGACCACTGCGCGGACGGCAGCTATTCGTACATGAAGAACCGGTGGGTCCAGATGACCGGTCCGAACGGCAACGTGTGCTACGGACAGATTGAGGACGCCGGTCCTTCCAGCGGGTCCGAGTACCATGACGCGAACTACGTCTTTGGTGCCGCCGACGCGCGCCCCGCAAACACCGATTTCTCCGCCGACGGCACGCAGGGCGCAGGAATGGATGTTTCCCCTGCCCTGAACGGCTGCCTCGGCTTCGCAGAACTGGACGGCAGTGGCGATCACGTCTCGTGGAGGTTTGTTGACCGCGCAAATGTTCCCGCCGGGCCGTGGCTGAACGTCGAAACCACCTCGGGTGTCAGCTGGTAAAAAGCAGCACGCGTCTGTAAGCAGAACCCCTGTAAGCAGAAACCCTGTAAGCAGAAACCCTGAACGCAGGAACCCTGTACGAAGAAACGCCCCTTCCGCGACCACAGTGTCCGGCGGAAGGGGCGTTTCTGCACTATCGGGTGATGCCGGCACCCGCCGTTGCCTCTTCCAGCTCAAGGCCTTCACCCTGGATGCGCCGCATCGGGCTGACCCACACGCCCGATGAGGCCGCGGAGAAGGCCCGGGGCAGCACCATGAGGCAGATGACGGAGTCGAGGATGCGCATGAGCGGGAAGAAAGGAGCCATCAGCAGGATGCCCGGACGGCGAAGGGCCAGAGCCGCGATCACGGTGAGCAGGAAGTCCGGAATGAGGACACCCAGGAGGACGTCCTGCGGACGCATGAGTCCGGACAGGTAGAGGAACGACTCGCCGTTGTCACCGAAGGCCTGGAGTTGCATGGACGCCACCAGCGAGAGCAGGAAGACCGGGATCAACAACACGAAGAACAGGCAGCTAACAACGAGTTCGATGATGTAGAAGACCAGCACAAACCAGAACTTACCGGCCTGCAGGCGGTGCCGCCGGACCGTCTGCCAGAAGCCCAGGATCCAACGCCGGACCTGCCTGGTGTAGTCCTGCAGGTTGTCCGGATCCTGGGTGTAGGCCACAGCGGCCGAGGGGTGGAACGCGATCCGTCCGAGTTTCTTGGCATGGATCTCAAAGGTCATGTTGAAGTCCTCGATGACCAGCCCCGGCGCCAGCACCTTGATTTTCGCGAGGGCGCTTGTCCGGTACATGCTGGCGAAGCCCGGCACGATCGAGACGACGTTGGCGCCCCTGGCCGCCTGGCCGTATTTCAGCAGCAGCTGCACCACGATGTACAGGCGTTCCCGATAGGCCACCAGGAATCGGCCCAGCACCGTGGGTGCCGGCGGCGTCATGATGGACTTTGCCCTGCCGGCCACGGCCACCACGGAGGGATCAAGGAAGAGCGGCAGCCCGGTCTCCAGGTAATCCGCGGTGGGCCGGGTGTCCGCGTCAAGCAGCATCACTACTTTGAACTTCCGGCACAGCTCGAAATAGGCGATCCCCGCGGCCAGTGCGCCGGCTTTCCCCCTGTTGGGTTCGAGATCCAGGACTTTGACCCCGGCGGCGCGGGCAATCGCTGAGGTGTCGTCGGTGGACATGTCCGAGATCACGTGGATGTTCCTGATCGGCACCAGTGCCGAGGCGGCCCGGATAGTCTCCCTGATGACCAGGGCTTCGTTGTGCGCAGCTATGAGCACGGCAACATTTGCGGGCAGTATCCTGGGGTCCCTGGCCCGGTGGCGGCCATGCTCGCGCTGGATCTGACCCCGGTGTGCCCGCGGCGCCGGCAACGTGTGGGCGCCATGGACGCCATGGCCGATCCGGTTGGCCATCGGCCAGCGCTGCAGGAGCCCGAGCATACGCCCGCTGAGTGGCGGGCCCAGCGTGATCCGGCGGGTGTACTGCTCATTGGCCAGTCGCAACAAGCCTACGAATGACCAGAAGATCGTACTAATTCCAAGGACAAGGACGATGTATACGGCTATCACAGCGACGGCGCTCCAATCGTGTCGTACATGGCATAGTCATCCGTGATGAGCGTGCCATTCCTGAAGAGGTTCAGCCCGAAGCTGATCGCGGTTGCGCCGGAGGGCAACGCGGGGGTGGTGAAGCTCGCCTGCGTATAGGAACCGGCGGCAGCGAACCACGGACTTGATGTCCAGTACACCCAGGTTCCGGCAGAATTCCGGTAGTAGACGGCGAACTGGGTCACCGTCGTCGAGGTGTACCAGGCGCGGAGCGAATACGTGTGGCCGGCGACCGCCGGCGGTGCGCATGAACCGGAGTCCAGTGTCTGCAGGAGTTTAGCGTCGCCGTCGACGTAGTTGGTCATCACCAGGCGTTCTGCCTTTGTCCCGGTCCTGGCGGTTGAGACGGTACTGAAGGAGGCCGTATTGGAGCCGTACCCTGCTGTTTGCCAGCATTGCGGCGTTGTGCCTGTTCCCGCGGTTTCAAGGCTGGCGTTCTGCACCAGGTTCGTACCGGCGGGCGGTGGCGGAGGCGGAGGCGTGGACGATGCGGTGTCGGTCATTTCGTAGTCGTCCGTGGTCAGCGTCCCGTTACTGAAGAGGTTAAGCCCGAAGCTGATACCGCTGGCCCCGGAAGGCAGGGCGGGGGTTGTCCAGCTGGCTCTTTGGAATGTCGTGGCGGGTCCGAACCACGGGCTCGAAGTCCAGTAGACCCAGTACCCGAGCCCTGTCCGGTAGTAGAGCGCGAACTGGGTGTTGGCGGTGGACTTGTACCAAGCGCCTAAGTTGTATGTGTGCCCGGGCGTTGCCGCCGGCGAACATCCGCCGAGGTCCAGGGACGGCAGCAATCTAGCATCGCCGTTGACGTAGCCTGACACCACCAGGCGCTCTGCCACAGATCCGGTCCGGCCGGGACTCACCGTTGTGAATGTCCGTGTATTCGTGCCGTAGCCGGCCGCCTGCCAGCATTGGGGCACACCGCTAACGAGCGTCTCGAGGCTGGGATTCTTTACCAGGTTGCCGCTCGAAGGCGGCGGCGGCAGTGCCGGGCCGGAGACAACAGGCTTTACAGTTCCCCCGATCACCTGGTCCACCGTCTTGACCGTTGTTGTGGCCGGCCGGGTCTTCAGCCAGGATGCGAACTGAGTGAAGAGCGTGGGACTAATGGTCAGCGGACCGGGTGTAGACGAGATGTGGTGGAAGGTGAATTGAACCCACCCGCCGACGCTTTCGGCCCTGGTCACGCTATTTTGGAAATCAGCCAGGGTCCACGGGCTGTCCACCTGGTCCAAAGCCGCTGTGCGGAACGGATTCAGCGGTGGAACGGTTTCCGCCCAGGCGCACCCCGAGCAGCCAAAGCGGGACTGAATGTCGCCCAGCGCACGTGCGCTGTTATAGCCACAGTCTCTTACGGTCGTCTGGGCCGCACTATTAACTGCGCTGAACGGATAGGCAAAGCTGGTGACACGGAAGCCCCAATTGGTCAGGTTGACCCGGTCGTTGCATACCTGGCGGGTGACCTCGTCGGAGGGCAGGGTGGTGAGATCAGCATGGGTCACGGTGTGTCCGCCGATCTCGTGACCGTTGGCTGCGAGGGCCTGAAGATCCGAGACCGCCATGTAGCCGGCATTGTTGATATTTCCAGAAGGAATGAAGAACGTTCCGTCCAGACCGTAAGTGTTCATGATCTGGGCCGCAGCCAACTGGTCGGCATTGCCGTCGTCGAACGTCAACGACACAACGGTGGGTGCCGCAGCCTGCGCCGGTAATGCCTGCGCAGCCAAGCCGGTCAAGGCCAGGGCCACAATGCCCGCTGCCGTCACAGCCTTCCGCGTCCGCCTCCCGATCCCCTTCAGTGCGGGGCCAGGGTCAAACTGCCATGCTAAACGCCCGGAAGTTGGTAACTTCATGGGAATCGACTCGATTCTTTTTTCGAGCCCGTGGAGCTTCTGCGCTGGCAACGGGCGGGGCCTACGGGGCGGGCGGCGCCCCCGTGTCGAACATCTCGTAGTCATCTGTGGCCAGCTCCCCGTCGCTGAACAGATTCAAGCCAAAACTGATGCCGACGGCGTCTGCCGGCACCGGTGGTGCAGTCCACTCAGCCTGCCGGTAGGCATCGCTGGCGGGAAACCATGGGCTGGCTGTCCAGTAGGTCCAGGTGCCAACCTTGTTGCGGTAATACAACTCGAACTGCGTGGATGAAGTGGAGCTGTACCACGCGCGAAGAGTGTAGCTGTGGCCGGGGACTACGCTCGGTGTGCACGCCCCCAGGTCCATGACAGGCAGCAGCTTCGCGTCCCCGGATGCGTAGCCGGTAACATCCAGCCGCCGCGTGATGGTGCCGGAGCGGCCGGGAGTCAGCGTGCTCAGGACGTGTGAATTCTCGCCGTAGGAGGAAACCTGCCAGCACTCGGGAAGGCCGTATTTTCCGGCTGTTTCCAGTCCCGGGTTGCGTAGCGCGTTGGTGCCCGGCGGTGCCGGCGGAGCTGCAGGTCCCGGTACTGCGGGTTTTGCCCCGCCGCCAACGACGTCGTGCACGGTGCGGATGGCGGTGGTTCCCTCGTCCGTTCGCGTCACCAGCCACGCGACGAAGTCGTTGAAGAGTGCAGGGCTCACCGATCGCGGGCTGCCGCTGTCATCGATGTCGTAGAATCCCAGCTGCACCCATCCTCCGGTGGTTTCGGCATCCATCACTGACTGCTGAAGGTCCGAGAGGGTCCACGCGGAACCGATCTCCGGCGTCGACCTCGTGGCGAACGGGTCGGCCGGCCGGACCGTTTCAGACACGGCGCAATCGGCGCACCCCAGCCGGCTGCGGAGATCGCCCTGGCTGCGCGCGCTGTTATACCCGCAGCCGGCCACCATCGCCTCGGCCGCCGGCGACTTCGCGGCAAAGGGATACGCGAAGGATGTGACTTTGAAGCCCCAGTCAGTGAGGTTGGTCCGGTCATTGCAGACCTGCCGGGTGGCTTCAGCAGGTTCGAGCGCCGTCAGGTCGGCGAGCGTTGCCGTGTGGCCGCCAATCTCATTGCCGTCCGCGGCGAGCGCGTGCAGATCCTCCACCGTCATATAGTCTTTCGCCCCCAAGAAGCCGGAGTTGACGAAGAACGTCCCCCGCAATCCATGGCTTCGAAGGGTCTGGGCGGCGGCCAGTTGGCTGGCCCTGCCGCCGTCGAACGTCAGTGTGACGGTGGTCAGCGCGAGGCTGGTGTCCACTGGTGCCGCAAAATTCTTCAGGGGGCCCTGAGCGTCGCGGCCCTGCGCCGGACCGTCCTGGGGTACCAGTGCGGCGGACCCCGTCAGAAGTGCAAGCCCGGCCAGCCAGGAGACCGCCCAGAGCGTTGTCCGTTTGCGCTGCCTCGTCAAACCGGGCCCGGGCGGACCGCCCTGCTCCCCCGGCAGTTCATGCCTCTGGCTCATGACAGATATCCCCTCTTACATCCGTATCGCCCGGCCGCAAGAGGATCCCCCCAGGCCGCAGTGCTTCATTGTTTGACACCTTGAAGGGGTCGGTGACGACTGGGGGGAAGCCTTGGTCTCAAAGGCTTGTTCGCCACCGACCCCCGTTCACGGGCCCCGGGCCTGTGCGCCAGGGCTGGCTGCCTCGCGGCAGCTGTATCGGCAGAATTGGGAGAGAAGTCACCGGCTGGTTCCGCTGGCTTGGGCATTCCTGCCGCCATGGCCGTCGCGGACTGCCGTCCAAGGGTATGGTTGCGTGCTTTCGCCCGCAAAGGTGCGTCCATTCCCATTGTGAGACCCGATTCTCCCCCGGAACTCTGTATCTATCCGACATCCAAAGCCTATTAAGCGGGGACCCCGGCGGCACGAGTGGTGCCTACCCGTCTTTCCCTTCAGCGTGAGCCGGATGGGCCTGACGCCACTCGCCCGATACCCGGTTCGGTACTCGTTGCGGACCCGTACACACCCGCCTTGTCGGGCCCACAGGGGCCACCGGCAGGCATGCCGTGGTGAAATGGTGTCTAAGTAAACCAGAGGGGGGCGTGGGAACCGGATGACAGCCATAAACCGCGGCACGGAGCCGGCCGCCAAGGCTGAAAAGGAGCCGGGACCGAAGGCCGTTCCGCCGCCGGTTCCCGGCAGGTCCCGCGCCCGCCGGAATTCAAAGCTGCCTCAGCCCTCGTCGCCCTGGATGACAGGCATTGCCACAGCCGCCATCCTCGCCGGCGTCATCTTTTTTTGGGCCTGGCGCTCCGGCCTGGCCACCGGAACGGCGCAACCCACATGGTTTGCCGGTTACGTCGACGTGACGGTCTCGCCGCCGTACGCCTTCGAGCAAGCCGCCACGTCCGGCACCAAGGAAGTGGTGCTGGCGTTCCTCGTTGCCTCCCCCCAGGACCTCTGCGTGCCCAGCTGGGGCGCCAGCTACGGACTCGAGGAAGCAAATACCGCTCTGGGCCTGGAACGGCGCATCGCCGATCTTCGCTCGCGCGGCGGATCTGCTGCCGTGTCCTTTGGCGGGGCCCGGAACAGCGAACTGGCCACCACGTGCAAGGACGAAGGGAAGCTCCGTACCGCGTACCGGGACGTCGTTGAACGCTACGAGCCTGCCTTCATCGACTTCGACCTGGAGGGTGCTGATCTCATTGACCAGGCCGGCGGTGAACGCCGGGCGAGGGCCGTTGCCGCCCTGCAGGGGGACCGGAATTCGTCCGGCAAGGAGCTCGCCGTCTGGCTGACCCTTCCGGCTTCACCCCGTGGACTCACCGACGCCGGCATAGCCGCTGCGGAACAGATGCTCCAGGCAGGCGTTGAGCTGTCCGGCGTCAACATCATGACCATGAACTACGGGGCCAGCCGGAGCAGTTCACAGGACATGCTGGAGGCTGCCCAGGCCGCAGCGGCTGCCACGCATGACCAGCTGGGCATCATCTACCAGCGCGCCGGGATCAACCTCAGCCGCGAACAGGTGTGGAAGAAGATCGGGCTGACTCCGATGATCGGCCGCAACGATCTGCCGGGCGAGATCTTCGGGCTGGACGCGGCACGGGAGCTAAAGGACTACGCGGTGGAGTTGGAGATCCAACGCCTGTCCATGTGGTCGCTCAACCGGGACGCGCCCTGTCCTTCCAGTGAACAGGGGGAAACCGCCAGCTTTACCTGCAGCGGCGTGGACCAGGGAAGCTCCAGGTTCTCCGACCTCTTGGGATCCGGACTCCCCGGCAGGATGGGCTGACCCTTACTTCACCTGGCTGGTTGTGACCACGTCCAGCCACGGGCCCGGCGGAACATCCTGCTCCTCCACGAATTGCCAGTCCACCTTGTCCTGTTCGCCGTTGAGGGTGCTGAAGCCCAGGCAGCCGTTGAGGGCAGGCGAAACATCCATTCCGGCGCCGTTGAATTTCTTGTTGACCGGCCGCGCGTCGTTCGACCCAAAGACGTATTCTTTGTCCTGGTACTCCCCCGGGCCGGCATCTTGGATCTGGCCGTAGCACTCCTTGCCGTCCTTGCGGATTTTGACCCAGCGGTTCTTCATGTAACTGAAGGCGCGGTTGGTGGCCTGGCCTTTGTATCCCTCGTCGTTTGCCCAGGGGATGACCGTTGCCCGTTCACGGAAGGCGGCAGCGTTGTTGATGTCGTCATACGGCAGATCAAGGTAGAAAGGGTTCTCCTTGGGCTTCATGGCGGTGGGGGCGAAACCGTTGGAACCCGACCGCGCTTCGGTCTCACAGCCGTCTGCCGTGAGCCGGCCGTCACAGCCGCCGTAACTGTCCATCCACTTCGAGTCGTAGGTGGAGAACACCTGGCTCCCGTCCGCTGCGTTGGGGTCAAAGACCTCGCCCACCCAGAAGGTGGTGGCCACGATGTTTGTATGCCAGGGGTATTTCCCCTGGGACCGTTTTTCCGACTCCGGAGGCGTGCAGGCTGTCGCCACCATCGCCAGCAGCAATGCTGCCGCCGCCAGGCCGCGGAAGCGGCGGCGCTTTGAGCCTGGATGTTTCACTCCGGTCCCCCCGGGTCAGCGGACTTCAGTCCTGCGGAAAAGAACAGCGGCGAAAGCGGCCACGCATCCGAGGGGGTTCCCCCGGCTGCGCGACCGCCTGTCGCGTTACCGGCGTTGAGCCTGTTTACATTCCCTTCGGGAAGCTCAGGTTGTAGCGGTAGATGAATGCCGCCACCTGGTCACGGTTGATGGAGGCGCCCGGCTTGAACGTGCCGTCCGGGAAACCAAGCGTGATCTTCATGTCAGCCAGCCAGCGAACTTCGTTGTAGAACTTCAGTGATGGCGTGATGTCCGGAAAGACCGGGGCGGTGGCACTGACAGTCGGCTTGCCGTTCATCCGGTACAGGAAGGCCGCCATCTGGTCACGGTTCACCTGCTCAAACGGGTGGTAGCCGCCGTCCGGGAACCCCTCCGTAATGCCGGTTGACGCCATCCACTGGATCTCGTTGTAGAACACGTGGGTCGGTGCTACATCCGGGAACTTCTGGGCTGCCGCCGGAACGGTCGGCCGTCCGGCCAGCCGGTAGAGGAAAGCCGCCATCATTCCACGGTCCAGCGTGGTTCCCGGCTTGAAGGTGCCGTCCGGGTAGCCGTTGGTAATCAGGTTGTTCGACATCCAGCTGATCTCGTTGTACAGGGGGAACGTTGCAGGGACATCGGTGAACGTCTTGACGCCCACGGTGTCATACAGTTCGTAGTCGTCAGTGACCAGGGTGCCAACGCCGATCATGTTCAGGCCGAAGCTGATGGCGGTTGCCCCGGCCGGAACCGGCGGCGTCGTAAAGGTCAGCTGCGTCCAAACATTATTCGTGGGAAGGTACTGAATGCTATCCGTCCAGTACGTCCACGAACCTGTGGCTGTGCGGTAATGCAGATTGAACTGGGTATTCCCGCCGGTGGACTTGTACCAGGCTTTGGCAAGGTAGGTATGACCCGGCGTAGCACTGGGCGCACACTCCCCCGTGTCCAAGGTGGGCAACAGCTTGCCGTCGCCGTCGGTATAGGCCGACATCACCATCTGCTGGGCGGCTGTGGCCGTACCGGCGTGCCCGGGGGTCACATTGCTGAATGTCCGGGTGTTGTTGCCGTAACCGCCGGCCTGCCAGCACCGCGGGAGCAGGGACCCGGCAAGGCCCGGGGTCTCAAGGCTCGGGTTCTTGATCAGGTTGCCGGCGGTCTGCGGGGTCGGGGGCGGAACAACGGCCGGTGCGGCCTTGGTGGTGCCGCCAATGACTTCCTTGACTGTTTTGACCTGGATCGCGTTGGAGTTCTTGAGGCCTGCGAGCCAGTCGGCGAACTGGTTGAACGTGTCCGTGCTGACGGTCAGCGGATCAACAACATTGGATCCGATCACTTTGCCGTCGCCGATGTGGTGGAAGGTCAACTGGACCCAGCCGCCGCCGTTGGCCTGCGCCTGGGTAACCAGGGACTGCATGTCCGCGAGCGTCCAGGTATTGTCCAACTGGTCAGGGGCACCGGTGTAGTACAAGTCGCCCGGAGGCAGGGTCTCGGCGAAGGGGAACGTCTCTGAACCCACTACCTTGCTGCGGATATCGCCCAGTCCACGCGCACTGTTGTAGCCGCACGCTGCGACTTCTGCCTTGGCGGCATCGCTTGCCGAGGCAAAGGGATAGGCGAAGTTTTGGACGTCCAGTCCGTAGCCCAACAGCGTGGCGCGGTCGTTGCAGACCTGCCGTGCCAGTTCATCGGGTCCGACGGCGGCCAGGTCGGCATGTGTCACGCTGTGGCCGCCGATCTCGTGCCCGGCGCTTTGCAGCGCCAGGGCCTGGGCCGTGGTCATGTAGTTGGTCTGGTTCATGTAGCCGGACGGCAGGTAAAACGTACCGCGCAGGCCGCTCGAGACGAGCTTGTCAGCGGCGGCGATCTGGTCCACGTTGGCGTCGTCGAACGTCAGCGTGACGACGGTTTCGCCAACAGCGTTGGCGGCGGGGGCGGTGAGCCCCAGCAGCGAGGCGGCCAGCGCCACCGTTGTGGACACGGCCAGCCAGCGGGACCTGCGCCGGCCCGGAGGCCGCTCGGCCCTGTGCCGGGGCTCCGAGGCCGCGGTATAGCGTTGCAGAAGCGTCATGGAACTCAACTCTTTCGTCGAAGGTGCTCATAACTTTTGACGGTTGCCGCCCCCCGTACGGCGCGGCACCTCACGGACGGCTAGTTGGCCGCCATCGTGACTTTCCACCCGAGCGGGTCGGGTGCTTTCACCGGGCGGTGGTCGGCCGCCACGTTCAGGATGATCTGGTCCAGTGTGGTCTTGGGGTCGAAGCCCACCAGATCCTTCGCTTTGCCGTTGTTTGGCACACGCCGGCGCATGTCCTCATATCCCTCGGCGTAGGCCTGTTCGTAGGGCACCAGGGTGATGGGGCTTCCGCTGCCGAGCAGCTCCACGATCCGCTCTGCGAGGGTCAAGATCGAGATCTCATAGCTGCCGCCCAGGTTGTACGCATTGCCGTAAGCGGACTTTTCCTCGGAGATTTTGGTGATGGCCGGAACGATGTCCCCGACATAGGAGAAACACCGTGTCTGGTGGCCGTCGCCGTAGACGGTCAGTGGCTCCCCGGCCAGCGCCTGCTTGACGAGCCGGGGAACCACCATTCCGTAGCGGCCCGTCTGCCGCGGACCCACCGTGTTGAACAGCCGGACAATGGCAACCGGAAGTCCGAACTGGCGCCAGTAGGCGTGCGCAAACGCCTCGTCGATGCCCTTGGCCGCGGCGTAGGTCCACCGGGACTTGAGCGCGGAGCCGAGGATCCTGTCTGATTCCTCCGAAAGGCTGTCCGAAGTGTTCTTCCCGTAAATTTCACTCGTGGATGCCAGGAGCAGCGTCGCCCCGGATTCCAGGACCGCGTCCAGGACCACTTCCGTCCCGTGGATATTGGTGCGCAAGCTCTCCAAGGGGTGCTCAACGATGAGGTTGACGCCTACCGCGGCGGCCAGGTGGAACACCCGGTCGGCACCGGCCACCACTTTGTCCACCGCTGCGCGGTCCAGGATGGTGCCCTCCACGAAATGGAAGTCCCGGTGGCCAATCACCGTCCGGAGGTTTTCCAGGCGACCGGTTGAGAGATCATCCAAGACGGTGACTGTGTCCCCGGCCGCGAGGAGGTGCTCCACGAGATGGCTCCCAATGAAGCCGGCTCCGCCGGTGATTGCTGTTTTCACTTCTCCTACTTTCTTTTGAATCCCAGCTGGGCCGCTGGGCTCACAACTCGGATTCACAACCTCGTGACGTTGGTGCCGGCCGGAAGCCGGTAGGTGGTGTCCAGGACGGCCGGGGTGTCACGCAGCCAGTCGATGTCCATCGCGGAGTGCCTGGTGTGAAGGATGACCAGATCCGCGTCCCACTTCGACGGGTCCTCGAGGGATTCCAGCGAGCTGCCCTGGCCGTCGGGGGCCGTGGGGCACCACGGATCGTGGTAGGCAACCACAGCGCCGTCGGCCACCATTGCGGCGATAATCTCCAAGGCCGGAGATTCGCGGAGGTCCTCGACATCCGGCTTGTAGGCCACGCCAAGGACCAGCACACGGGCTCCCTTGATTCCGTGGTTCCGGTCCGACAGGATGCGCCGGGCCTTTTCCACCACCTGGTGGGGCCTTCCTGCGATGCCTGCCATGGCGTGCTCGATGACGGGCGCCGTGACCCTTGCCTTCCGCAACTGCCACAGCAGGTAGTGCGGGTCGCAGGGAATGCAGTGTCCACCGACGCCCGGGCCGGGCGTGAACGGCATAAAGCCGTAAGGCTTCGTCGACGCCGCATCGATCACGTCCATGACCTCCATGCCCAACTCGTGGCAGATATCCGCGAACTCGTTGGCAAGGGCGATGTTCACCGCACGGAACGTGTTTTCGACGAGTTTGGTCATTTCGGCCACATCGGCTGACGGCACAACATGCACCAGCTTGGTGCTGGCCTGGAGCAGCTCGGCTGCGGCCTCACCGCAAGCAGGAGTTACTCCCCCCACCACCCGGGGAACGTCCTCGTGCGAGAAGGCGTCCACGCCGGGGTTGATGCGTTCCGGCGAGAAGGCTACGAACACATCCCGGCCGGGAATCAGGCCTTTGGCGGCCAGCGGCACTGCCAGGAGGTCCCTGGTGGATCCCACGTAGGTGGTGGACGTCAGCATCAGCAGCTGGTCCGGTACCGCGAATTCGACCACGGAAGCGCACGCTGCCCGGAGAATGCCGAGATCGGGCACCAGGTAGGGATCCACCGGGGTGGGGACGCAAACCACCACTGCAGCCGCCCGTGCCAGCAGTGAGAGGTCCGTGCTGATCATGAAGGACGGGTCCTCCAGCGCGTTGTCGAGCCGGACTTTGTCGGAGTCCAGCAGGTCAGCCTGCCGGGACCGGATGACAGCCAGCCTGTTCTCGGAGACGTCGAGTCCCAGGACGCGCCGTCCGGAGGCGTTGATGGCAAGCGCCGTCGGCAGGCCAACGTAGCCAAGTCCCACAATCGCGACGTCGAACGTGAAGGTGAGATCCTGGCTGGCAGCGTCGTCTGCCGCTGCGTCTGATTCAACGGCTTCCGACGCCAGCTCTGGCACCCCTGCTCCGTCTTCCGGCCATTCCCGGGAATCCTCATGGAGCGGTGGAAGCTCGGCCCTGCTCAGGGCGGCTTTGTGGGTCTTGAGTTTGGTGTTCGGTGTCATGCTAACCGACCTCCCGGTATTCGATGTGTCCCGTTTGAAAGAAAGCCAGCGACGAAAGGTGGCAGATCCCGGTAACAGAAGATGCTGCCCGGATCGTCGCCGGCTCGAATGGGGTGCCCGCGATCCGCGGGATGCTGGTCGCCCTGGAGGAGTGTTCCAGGTGGATTGCCACGTGAAATTCCGAATGCCAAGTGTCAGCTGATTGATGCATTTAGAGACCCACTTCTTCCCCAATAGTTGCCTGCGGCCCAACAAGCTACAGCGTATTAACCAACCACCTGCCGGGGCGCGAGTGGGCTCTACCCGTCTTTGCGGGTGCATCACTGAGGTGTACAGGGTGGTACCCGCCCGGCCCGCCCGAACCACTCGCATGAATACTCGTTTGAGGACGGCGCGAACGCAGGGCCGGCTCCGATCCCGGGGCGCGGAAAAATTCCAGCGGGTAGCCGGAGGGTTGACTACAGATGTGGCCGGGCTCTAACGCTGCCAGCCGGCCGGACCCGGCCGTGCCGGAAGGGTCCGTGCCGTACTGGCAGTGCCGGCGTCAGGTCAGGCCGTGCCGGGCAGGCCGGCGTGGCGGGCACCGTAGGCTACGGAAGCCAGGTCTTCCCGGTGGCTGATGCCAAGTTTCGCGAACATCCGGTAGAGATGGCCTTCCACGGTGCGGAGCGAGAGCCCGAGCTGCAGGGCGATTTCCCGGTTGCTCGCACCGGCTTGGACGAGCGCTGCGATCTCCTGCTCGCGCCGCGTTAGCTTGTGCAGATCCGGCGGGATCTCGGCGGTGGACGATCCTGTCTTGTTCAGCGCCGCATTGCGCTGCTTGACGAGTTTCTGGGCCTCGAACTGGCGGGGCTTATCTCCGCGCGTCTCCAGGATCCGCAAGGCGTGGGCTGCACATTCCGCGGCCGCCAGGTCCAAACCGTCCCGCGCGGCGGAATCGCTCATTTCCACGAGCCGGTTGACGTCCTTGGCAGCGAGCGCACGGCAGTAAGCGGCCAGGAATTCCGCGCTGCGCCCCTCGCAGCCCTCCGCGGCTGCGGCAAGGCGAGGCACGACGGACAGGTCGCCGAGGCGGAGCACCAAAGAGAGGATCTCCACTTCGTAACTGAGGAATCCGGACGCTGCCGCCGCATCCGCGAGAGCCATCAGCTTTGAGACGGCGGTCTGGACGCCCATACGCTCCGCCAGCGCAGCAACTGTGTAGGCCCGCCCCAGCGGTGACGCGTGGCGGTGGTCGGACAGCAGTGCGTCATACGCGTCCGCATTTGCTTTTGCCGTTTCCGTCCGGTTGAGGATGGCCGCTGCGTAGGCTGCGGCCGCAAGGGCGTCTGGCAGGTCTCCGCCGGCATCCGAGAGGCGCAGCACCTCGGACGCCTGGCTGAGTTTCGGCAAGGCTGCCCCGATAGCCCCACGGCGAAGGTCCGCGGTACCCGCCGCGAGGTGCAGCATCCCGCCGAAGTAGATCAGGGAGTTCGAAGCCTGGGCGATGTGGTTTTGCAGGTAGGTATCCAGGACGTCGAATTCACCGGCATGCAGCAGCGCCAGCAAGTAGCGTCGCATCACAAACTCGGCGTACTCAAGGCGCCGGTCACCGCTATCGGCAAGGATATCCTCGACGTCCATGACGATCTGGAGTGCCGACACGGCACGTCCGGTGAGCGCCAGCGACTCTGCCAGCAGCGTCCCGGCCAGCAGGCGGGACTCGTCGTCGTCCGTGGATTCCCAGATCTGCTGGAGCTCCGGCTCCGCTTCCACATGGCGTCCTGCGGCCTGATAGCCCTCCAGGGCAAGAAGCCTGCTGCCCAGCCGCGCGGTCTCAAGCTCCTTCGCATCGAAGCCGGGCTCGGCTTCTTCCAGCCTCGAGACAGCCTCCGCCCAGGCGTCAGCCGCCCGCAGCACGGCTTCCGGACCGTTGCGTTTGCCGGCCGCGAGCTGGGCCGCCAGCATGGAAGCCTGCCGTATGGTGCGAAGGTCGGTGGCTTGTTCCACCACGCCTTCGAGGCACAGGGCGGCCCCCATCGGGTCCCGTCCATAGAGCTTGGCGCGGGCAAGTTCCACCTGTGCGGCAAGCTTCAGGGATGGGTCGCGGATGGCGCCAACCACCCGTTCCACGTATTCCGGAATGAAGAGCCGGTTCGCCAGCTGGGCGGCCTCAAGGATGTCGGCGTCGGGGACTGTTGCGCCGGACTCCAACGCCCAGGTGACGTGCCGGAGCCTGCCGTCCAGGGTCTCCGGGCGCGAGTCCATAAGGTCAACTATCCGCCGCCGGATGGTCACGCTGCGGGCGGTCGGAACCAGCTGCCTGATTACTTCGCCGATCAGCGGCTGGGCCAGGCGGACGTGCCTCGCCGGATCCGCCGAGATCGCGATGAACTGGAGCTCCTTGAGCTCATCGACGGCGTGGCTGTCACTTGCCCGCTGAAGGACGCTAAGGGGGATCGCCTCGGCGAGCGCCACTGATTCCAAGGCTTGGCGCTGATCAGGATTCAGCTGCATGATCTGGTTCCTGACGAGGTCCATCAGCCGGACAGTGGCTGCTCCCGGCTCGCCCAAAAGTACCCAGGTGTCATTTCGCTGCACCAGATGGCCGCGGGTTTTGGCATGGGCTATCAGTTCCAGCAGGAACATCGGGTTTCCGCCGGAGGACCTGAACAGGACCGCGCTCGCGCTGGGAACCAGCGGCGAGCCCAGCACCCGGGTGCACAGCTCGTCCGCTTCTTCCTTGCTCAGGGGCTGCAGTTCGAAACGGTCCACCAGGCCTTCCGACCACATGGACAACACCTCCGGCGGCGGCGACGGGTGCGGCCGGCACAGGAGCACCACCCTGGCGGCTTCCGCAGCAGCCAGCTGGGCAATGACTGCGGCGCTGCTGTCATCAAGGTGCTGGGCGTCTTCCACGACCAGGACTGCCTGCGACTGGTCCCGCAAGCCCTCCGGATTGAGTTCCGTTACAAGGGCCTTGAGCACGGCACGCGGCTGGTCCGTCTGTCCCGGAGTCAGGGCCGTCAGCAACGGCGCAAGGGCCGCGTACGGAACCTCCGAGAGCGAAGGGCCGGCGAAGACGTAAAAGGGCCGGATCCGGCTGCCAAGTTCAAAGATCACTTCGTTGGCGAGCGCGGTCTTGCCGATGCCTGCGTCGCCAAGGATGAGGGCGCCCGGGCCGTTGGCGTCCAGAAGGCAGTCGACAACCGACGCAACCATGCCGAATCGGCCGATCAGCCGCTCTGCCGTAATGGTGGTTTCAGTCATGGCTAGTCATCTCCTGTACTTCCGAGGGCTACCGGAAGCTCCAGGCGCTCTTCGATTTTTAGCTTGCCGTAGATCTGGTAGAGGTGGCCCTCCACGGTCCGAACCGAAACGTGCAGCTGGGCTGCGATGCTCTTGTTGCTCGCTCCGGCAGCTGCCAGCTGCGCTATCTGGAGCTCGCGGGCTGTCAGCGTGAGACGGTCGTGGCTTCCGTCCTGGGGCGTCCGCAACCTTCTGCGGCAGGTCTCCGCCAGATGCTTGGCCTGCCGGACCAGGCTCCGTTCGAGCCGCGCCTGGTCGAGGTTGAGAAGTGATTCGGCGATGTCCAGGGCAAACCTGTCATTATGTAGCCTTGCTGCGAGATTGGCGGCAGCCATAAGATCGTCCGCTTCACCGGAGATGACGCCGCGCGCGTATTGCGCACACAGTTCCGCGAAAGGTCCCTGGCTTTCCGCCGCACTCTCCAGCAGCCGCGGCGCCGCAGCGGATTCCCCCAGCCTGACTGCCGAACTCAAACACAGCAGCTCATGGCCGACGTTGCCCGTGCCGCGGTCCTCCTCCGCCATGCGCAGCAGCTGTCCGATCCCCGTCCTGGGACCCTCCAGCTCCGCCCGCGCGAGGGCCGTGAAGTAGCCCTCCGCCCGGGACACCTTCCATGATTTCCGCCGGGATTCCGATTCCGTCTCCGCCAGGTAGCCGAGCGCCTGCTCGCGCTCCCCCTGCAGGGCCGAAGCGTAGGCCGCGGCCGCGCAGGCAAGGGTCAGGATGCCGTCGCTGTCCTGGATCCGCAGCTGGCTGATGCCGGGAATGAGCAGGTCCAGTCCGTCGCGTCCGCGGCCCTGCATGCAGGCGCAGATCGCCTCTGGCACCTCAGTGGCGCTGAACCGCCGGTAGACCACCGATGACGGGCCCCAGTCCTCGGCCGGCAACGTCTCCGCCGCCTCGTCCCATTTGCCGGCCACCAAATAAGCGAAGCGCAGCCGGGAAATCACCGACTGCGCTATCGCCACCGGGATCTCCGGACGCAAACACTGCAACTTCAGCTGTTCAGCAAGCTCGGCGGCGTCCGCCTGTCGCCCCGTCACGGCCCACGCTTCACACAGCCAACTGCCTGCCTGAAGCCGGAATTCCGCGCTATGGAATTCCGCGTTGTCCAAGGCTCCGGCAAGGGAGGCTGCCATTTCCGGGTACGTGCCGGCGTAGCTGGCTGCTTCGGCTTCCGCCAGCGTCAGCTGCTCGCGGATGCGCCTGAGCTCCGGTGCCGGCATCCCGGCTGACGGACCTGGCGCCTCCTCATAAAGTATGTGGCGCGCCTTTGCCAAGGAATCACTGGCCTCCTGCCAGGCCCCCGGCGTGGCAAGGAAGACCGAGCTCTCGGCCAGCAGCAGACCGATCCATGCAGCTAGCGCCGGGTCTCCCGTCGAAGACTTACGGTGGCGGCGTACCACCTCGAGGGCCTCCTCGACGTCGCCGAGGGTCATCAGCGCCGCGACTTCCTCGGTGACTGCTGCCGCCAGCCCCTCATGCCCCGGTACGGAGCGGACAAACCTCAGCGCCAGGGCGGCATCCAGCCTCCTGTTGGCAAGGCGTGCGGCTGAAAGGGACTCTTTCGTTGACAACACGGCACCGCATTCCAGCGCCCAGACCGCGAACGGCAGTTCCGTGGCGGGCGTCCGCAGGGAGGGTGACGCAGCGAGGAGAACCATTTCGCGGAGCTCGTT
This sequence comes from Arthrobacter sp. SPG23, assembly GCF_000876655.1. GTDB lineage: Bacteria > Actinomycetota > Actinomycetes > Actinomycetales > Micrococcaceae > Arthrobacter. Next base: position 71,242 of record NZ_JYCN01000012.1, on the reverse strand, counting down.
GCTCCGGCCGGGCGGGACGTTTTCGCGGACCACATCGGCCACCAACTGGCTCTGGATCCTGACGCGGCGGGGCAGGGAGTCCTCGACCGCCAGGACCCCGCGTTCTTCGAGGGCGTCCACGTCGTCGGCCTCTACGAGCTTCAGCAGCGTGTCCAAGGGCAGTGTCTCTGCCAGCGAGAGGATTTCCAGGATCCGCCGGTCAGCCTCGCCGATCCGTCCCAGGCGTGTGGCGATCAGGTCGGTGATGGCCCGGCCGTGGACGTGGTGGTCCGCAGTCAGTACCCACACCCCGTCCCGGACTACCAGGGAACCTGAGTCAGCAAGCTCCATGGCCAACATCTTGAGGTAGTGCGGATTGCCGTCGCTGGCAGCCCAGAGGGATTGGACAGCCGAGTGTGAGACCTTGGCACTGAGGCCTTCTTCAAGCCAGCTGACGGCCTCGCGGAAGGACAGGGGTTCGAGGTTGACGCGGGTGAGGAACCCGCCGTCGCAGAGTCCCGAAAGCTCTGCCGACAGCCGCAAGGGATCCGAGCACGTCAGCACCAGGCGCACTGCGCGGTTTCGGGCCAGCTGGGCGATGGTGACAGCCGTGAGTTCGTCGGCCTCGCCGGCGTTGTCGACAAAGAGGTATACGGTCTTTCCCTTGGCGCGTTCGCGGAGTAGTCGCATCAGCCCGGACAGCACCAGCACCGGGTGGTTCAAGTACCCCGGCTCCAGATCGCTCAACAGCATGTTCAGCGCGCCGTAGGGTGAACGGGAGAGGGCGGCACTGCATCGAAGGGTCACAACCAGGGAATCGTCCCGGAACTGTTTGAGGGCGTGGGTGGTAAGGAAGGTCTTCCCGGTGCCGGAGGTCCCGGTCACCAGGACTCCACCGGTGGACTCCGCCAACGCGCGAGTGATGTCGCTGACCGCCTGCTTGCGCCCGATCAAAGGCCATGCGGCGCCCCGTGTCATTCCGGCGGACCTGGTGGCGTGTGAACTGGCCACATTATCGGCTGTCAACATGAGTGAGACCTCTGTATTTACGAGCGATTCCTAGTACCCCAAATTAACCAGCTGGCAGGCCCGCGGGCACCAGTAGTGAGTACTCGAATTTGCCCGGTGCCCCTACCTGTACTTGGAAAGCAGGTACCCCTGCTTGCCCCGTCACGGTACGCAGACCTGCGAATTTACAGGCGTTTAGGGGCTTGACCGGCACCTGCTGCCGCTCCGAAATAGTTAACAAGCCGCGGTGGCACTACCGGTTCCGCCACGCGTCCGGGTAGTACCCGGCGGTCCAGGTACCTATTTCCCCGGTGGCGTCCCGGGCCCGGCGTCCGGGTCTTCTACGAGTCCGGCGGCGGCGGCCAACTCGTCGCGTCCTGCGATACCGAGCTTCAAGTAACAACGGTAAAGGTGGCCTTCCACCGTGCGGACAGAAATCTGCAGTTTGTCCGCGATCATTCGGTCGCTGAGCCCGGTTGCCGCCAGTCCAACAATGTTCCGCTCACGCTTGGTCAGGACGGGGGCCACGGTGTCCGGCTGGGCTTCGCTGCCTGCGTGGCCCAGCTCTTCGTTGCACCGGGCGATGCCTGCGCGGGCCAAAGCTGCCAGTTCGCGGTCCCGGCTGCGGTCCAGAAAGGTCAGGGCGGCTGAATAAGCGTCCGAGGCCAGCTGGAAGACGGATGCCGCGCAGAGGGTGTCGCCCGCACGCAGGAACAGTTCAGGGCTGCCGTCGTTGAGCGCCGCACAGTATTCAGCCAGGGCAGCGGCCCAGGTGCCCTCCACCGCTCCGGCAAGTTCCCGAATCCGCTCCAGCCTGGTGGTGTCGCCAAGGCCCAGCATCATGGCGAGGGCATTCAGTTCCAGGAACTTGGCATCCTGTTGCGCGGCTTCCTCCGCACTCCTCAGCAGGGCCGCGATGCCGGTTCCGTCCCCGGCCAGGAGCTCATCACCGGCAGCCAGGAAATCCCGGGCAAAAGCCGTCACCAGGTGCATGCCTCGCTCACCCCAGGCGTCGTAGTCTGACTTCAGCCTGTCAGCCTCGGCCTTGAATCCCTGGGCCGCCGCCACGTAGTACGCCATGGCCGCGCACAACCGGAACATTTGCTGGGGGTCGCTGTCGCGGAGGGCTTCAAGCCCGGTGGTCAGTAGCTCCAGGGCGTCCGCAAGCTTTCCCTGCCGGACCGCAATGTAGCCCATCACGACGTAGGCGGCACCGCTGAACGAGACCATGGCGGAACCGAAGGGCGTTTCCGCGTAGCCGGCCAGGAGCTGCTGCGCCTCGTCCCATTCACCAGCCGCAAGGTCGCAGGCAACGAGCCGGACCACGATGAACTCTGGGAGGAAGAAGATGTCATTGTCCGGCGGCTGGGCCTGGCCGAAGGCGTCCATGGCCAGTTGCCGTCCCTGAAGCGGGTATCCCAGCGCGCAGAGCCGCTCGGCCTGCAGCGCCAGGGCCATGGACCGGGTAAGGGCGCCACCGGATTCCCCGGTGGAGCCGCCGGCTGCCAGCAGGTCGTCAAGAAGGGGGCCCATCTGCCTGTAGTCGCCCGTCAGCGAGTAGGCCATGAGTTCCACCAGGGAGGCCCGGCGTGCCGTGACGTTGAGGATGGCGGCCGAGTCCGCGGGATTGGCCGCGGCCTCTTTTTCTCCCCATTGGCGCAGCCGGCGGGCATCGTCCGCGATGTCCGACGCGGGGTGCCCGAGTGCCGTCCTTGTGGCCGATCTCAGGAGGCTGTTGACCACCATGTGCGTGAGACCGCTGCCGGCCGGGACGTTGACGTTCAACAGGGCGGCGGCTTCGTCGTAGTGTCCGAGGTTGTAGTGCGAGCGGGCCATCACTGCCCGTGCAGTCTGTTGCAGTTCGGGGTCCTGCACTGCCCAGGCGATGCGCAGGGCAGTCTCGCTCTCGAACAGCTTGCAGGCCAGCACCGCTGCCCGGATCAGCAGGCGGGCGGGCACTTCCGCCCCGCAGTCCAGGGACCAGGAAACCATTCGGAGCAGCGACTCCGGTTTGTCGGCCGAAACTTCCATCCGGGACACGAGTTCCCGGTGCAGCTGGAGGCTTCGGGCCGCGGGAACGATACGACGCAGCACTTCGCCGTAGACCGGGCTGACCAGACGGAGTGTCGGCTCGCTGTCCACCGACTGGACCACGAGCCGCTGGTCCAGGAGTTCCTTGACGGCGGGCTCGCCCGCGATCTCTCCCACGAGGGTCCTGTCCACCGGTTCCGCCAGCGCAATCAGGTTCAGCGCCTCACGGCCGTCGGCCGAGATGCGCATGAGCTGGACCTTGACGACGGCGGTGAGTTCCAGGGTGCGGACGTGGGACGAACCTGCGTTAAGCCACACTCCGTTGCGCCGGATCAGGTCACCCGAGCGCTGGGCCTCGCGGACGAGGGTCTTGAGCAGCAGCGTGTTGCCGCCGGCCTCCTGCCAGTATTGACGCGAGGTGCTGTTGAGGACTTTGCCGTCAAGCAGCGCCTCGCAGAGTTGGTGCCCCTGTTCCATGGTCAGGGGGGCAATGTCGAATCGTTCAGCCGTGCCGTCGTGCCAGAGCCGGAGCAGCGGCTGCGGTATGCCGGGCCTCGGAATGCACGTGGCCACGAGTTTGGCCCAGCCCGCCTGGACAAGTTCGGAAATCATCTCGGCCGTGGCCGTGTCGAGGTCGTGGGCGTCGTCAACCAGCAGCAGGGCGGGCCCCGGATTCTTCCTGCCGCTTTCCAGGTGGGCCCACAAGGCCCTGAGGACAGCGACCTTGGAAGTGACGTCCTCAACGGAGAGATCAGCCAGGTAGGGGGACAGCGCCCCGTACGGAACAGGCGCAAGCGACGGGCTCCCGTGGACAGTCATCACGGACGTCCGGCCGTTTCGGGCGTCGTTCAGTTGTGCCAATAACGAAGAGGCACCCAGCCCGGCGTCGCCCACCACAAAAACAGCCCAGCAGTCATCCGAAGCGAGGGCGTCCCTGACTGCGGACAGCATGTCCCCCCGGTCTATCCACGGCTCACCGGCATTCTGACGCCTGGTCCCGGCGCGCGCCTGCGCCGAAGCCTTCCCGTCAGACTTGAGCGGATCCTTCAAGCTCACTCCTCGATGAAATCCCCATTTTCGTGAAGATCTGGTAGAGATGGCCCTCCACCGTACGTATGGAAAGCTGCAGCCGGTTGGCGACTTCCTTGTTGCTCAACCCCTGGCTGGCCATCCTGGCGACCTGCCGTTCCCGCTCCGTCAGTTCCGGTCCCACGGTGTGCGGCATTAAGGGCAGCACCGGCAGCGTCTCCACGAGCCGGTCCAGACGATGCTGGGCCGCGCGGGCGGATTGGGAATCACCCTTTTCCCGGGCGATGTCCAACGCCAGGACGACGCATCTGGACTCCACCGCATCGAGGTGGAGCTCATGGGCTACGGACGCTGCCTCAAGCAGGACCTTGGAATCCTTCTTTCTGCTCCCCTCCCCCACCAGCCGGTTAACGCTGGCCATCTTTCCTTGCCGACGAGAGGAAATTTCGGTCAGCAGGACCAGTTCTTCCTCTGTTCCATGCACCGTAGCACCGAACAGGCTGATGGAGGCAGTGGTTGTCCGCCCCTTGGAAATGTCCTCGTGGGCGGACTCCATCAGCTTCTGCTTTGCTCCCGGATCCTTGAGCCACCGTTTGGCCATCCGAACGCAGAAGTCTGCCATCCAGGAGGTGAACCAGGCGACGTGCTGCTCCTCCTGGGCAGCCAGGTCCAGGAAGTTCCGCGACTCCTGGATATCGCCCGCCTGGGCATAGGCGAAAGCCAGCGCGGAGCACGCCAGGGACGGACCGTAGTAACTCCGCCTGATTTGCAGTTGCGCCTGGGCGCCGAGCAAGGTGTCGATGGCGAGGTCGGCCCGGCCGGCATAGGTGTAGGCCACGCCGAGCGCGAGTTCGGCTGCCCCGCCCAGATACTGCATGATTTTGGGCTTCTTATCCAGGGCTTCGGTGAGTATCCTGACGCAGTCCTCCCACTGGCCGCTGCATAGAAGGGCGGCAAAAAGGCCCTCAGCCTGCCAGCTGAGCATCCCCGGAGCTACGTTGGACTGCTCCATCCTGTGCTGAATCTCGGCCGCAAGGGCGATTGCGTCTGCCTCCCGGCCCAGGATCGCCCACGCCATGGTCAGCAGGCACGCACAGTTCAAGACAAAGAGCGGGTCGCCCTCTTCCTTGTAGGCCCGCTCCAGGTCTTCGGCAACGGCCGCGTATTCGCCCTGGTGGACCATCTGCTCGAATTCGGCGAGCCTGATCAGCTCATGCGCGCGGGCAAAGTCGGCTGCCGTTTCATTGCCAATGGATGCCCTCTCCCGCCGGGCAAGTTCCTGCCGGGCCGCCGAGAGGATGCCGTCGATCCTGCTGTACCCTCCGTAGATCCAGAGCAGTGCACTGCAGAAGTCCTGTACGTAGCTTGCGTAGGCGGTCGCGGGCAGTTCGGACAGCTGCTCGGGGGTGACCTCCTCAAGGACAGCCACTGCCGATTCGTGCTCGGCCAGGGTCATGTAAGCGGAGGCCCGCTGCTGGGCTGCTTCAGCCCAGTGCGGGTCTCCCACCCGGATCTGCGCCAGGGACTCCAAGGCGAACATCGGATCGAACAGCCGGTTTGCCGCAGCGGCCGCGGCCAGCGCAAACGCCGGTTCCACGGGTTCCCCGCAGTCCAGTGTCCATGCCACATAGCCAAGGAGCTCTTCGACATCCATCTCAGCGGGGGTTGCACCCACCACCCTCGCCACGAGCTGGTGCAGCTCCTTGCGGCGCGGCAGGTCCATCCAGCCCCGGATGACTTCGCCTACATATTCGTCCTTCAAGCTCACCCAACGCCGGCCAGTCTCTCCCACCTGCAGGTACCCGGCCTTTTCGAGGTCGGCCACCACCGCCGGGTCCAGAACGTCGAGCAGGACGAACAGGGGAACCCGCCGGATCAGGGCCAGCCATTCCAGGCCCTCACGGACTTTGGGTGTCTCCCTTGCCAGCCGGGACCTGACCAGGTCCACCAGTGCGTCGGCTTCCGCGAGGTTGATGCCTCCCCTGAGCGCCCAGACCTTGCCGGCCAGATGAAGGTTGCCTGAACGCAGTTGCTCAATGACGATCGCCTGGAGGACCAGCGGATTTCCGCCGCTCGCCGCGTAGAGCGAACTTGCGGCTGTGGCCGTCACCGGGCGACCCAGTACTCCGGCAAGCAATTTGCTCACTTCCGGCCGGGTGAATACTTCGAGCCGGACTTCCTCAAGTGATTTGTTCCGGAGGAGCCGGATCAGGTCTTCGGGCATGTCCGTCACATTGCGGACGGTGACCATGAGCTTGGCGGCGCCGCTGAGGACGAGGTGCATCAGGACGGCGGTGCTCATGCTGTCGATCGCCGGCAAGTCCTCGAGCACCACCAGGACAGGGCGTCCGGCGGCGTCCTCCCGGATCAGCCGGGAAATCCCGTGGACAATTTCGCCGGGAGACTCCAGCGCCTTGCCGGGCAGCCGGGCCACCAAGAACGCCAGCTGGCCGAAGGGAACAGCAGGATCGGTGGTGGTTCCGTGCAGGTGGATGACGTGCATCTTTCCGGCCAGCTGGGCTTCCACTGCACGTGCAAACGTGGATTTGCCTACGCCCTGGGCTCCGACCACAACAACACCATGAAGATCGTTGTCGCCAAGGATCGAAACGACGGATGCTTGGAGGTCCTGCCTGACCAGAGACGACCACTTACGCCGCTCTGAGGCTCCCATGCCCCGGCGTTCAGTCTCCAGCAGCCCCCCATGTTCAGAGCCTGGTGATGCAAGCACGATCGATCACGCTACCTTCGTGGCTCGAGCTGATGCGACTTGGCTGAGCCGTCGGGTGTTCAGTTTTCCGATGCCGCCAAACGAGGCAACAAGGCCTTGAATGTGAAAATTACCATAGCAGGTATGACTAAACAATTAGGCCGTTTTGCGATTGGTTAACCAATTGCATGGCACTAACGGTGGCCAGTCCCCCACCCGCAGGTTACCGCGATAAAGGCGGCTTCACGGCAACGTTACTGAACCGCAGTGTGAAATTTCTGCTGGGCGGCCGCCAGGCCGTCCTTCACCACGGCCTCCACCGCATCGGCGGCATCATCGAGGAGGAAGGGCAGTTCCTTCTTTTCAGTGGTGGCGAAGTCCTTCAGGACGAAGTCTGCCGTGTCCATCCGGCCCGGCGGGCGGCCCACTCCGACGCGGACCCTGAGGTAATCCTTGGTGGCCAAGGCCTTCGAAATGTCCCGAAGGCCGTTGTGCCCTCCTTCGCCACCGCCAATCTTGAGTTTGACGGTGTTAAAGGGAATGTCTATTTCGTCATGGACTGCCACGACGTGTTCCGGACTGATGTCGTAAAACTTTGCAAGGGCGGATACCGGCCCTCCGGAGACGTTCATGTAGCTCATGGGCTTGGCCAGGACAACGCGGGGTCCGCCAATGCCGAGCCGGCCCTCGAGTACGTGGGCGCGGGTTTTGTGCACTTTGAAACTCCCGCCCACCCGGCGGGCCAGTTCATCCAGCACCATCTGGCCGACGTTGTGCCGGTTCCTGCTGTACTCGGTGCCGGGGTTGCCAAGGCCTACGATCAGCCAGGTGTCAGTCATGCGTCAATCCTAGGGTTAATACAAGTGGGCGTTAAAACGGCAGTGGCCGGGCCCCGACGGGGTCCCGGCCACTGCAAACGGGCTGCCGGAATTACTCGGCTGCAGCCCCGGATGCCTCGGCGGTAGCCTCTTCGGAAGCCTCTTCCTCGGTGACCTCGGTGGCCTCGGAGATGTTGACCACGAGGGACTCGGGGTCAGCCAGCAGCACGGAGCCCTTCGGCAGGACCAGATCGGAAGCGTGGATGTGCTCGCCGGCGGCGCGGCCTTCGATGCTGACCTCGACGGCGGTGGGCAGGTGCGTGGCCTCGGCTTCCAGGGAAACAACCGTCATTTCCTGGTTGTAGACGTTGCCCGGAGCAAGTTCACCGGTGACGTGGACGGGAACGTCCACGGTGACCTTCTCGCCCGTGCGGACGGTCAGCAGGTCAAGGTGCTCGATGATCTGCTTGATCGGGTCGCGCTGGATGTCCTTGACGAGCGCGAGGTGCTGTTCGCCGTTGATGTCCAGGGTCAGCAGCGCGTTGGCAACGCGGACAGCCAGCGTGGTGGCCTTGGCCGGCAGGGTGATGTGGATGGGATCTGCACCGTGGCCGTAGATAACAGCCGGGATGAGGTTGGCCATGCGTGCGCGGCGGGCGAAGCCCTTGCCGAATTCGGTGCGTACTTCTGCTGCGAGCTTCTGCTCAGACATGAAAATCTCCTTGAAATCTAAACGGGGTTCAGCAAGGGCGGAGGTCTGTTTGCGACCTTCAACGCCGGGCGGCCCGTGGCCGGCCCTTCAAGAAGGGAGATTCAGACCCAGTCGATAACGGAGAACGCTCTCCCTCGCCAAGGTATCGTGGACAAGCTTACCAGCGTCGGGCCCGGTTACTGAAAACGGGCCCGACGCCGGACGGATCCCCACCAGCTCCCTAAGCTCGCAAGCTCGCTCAGGGAACCCTGCTGGCGTGGGCCCTTCCTCAGGCGTTGCCGTCGAAGAGGCTGGTGACGGAGCCGTCGTCGAACACTTCACGGATGGCGCGCGCAATCAACGGAGCGATGGACAGGACGGTCAGCTGCGGGAACCGCTTGTCGGCCGGAATCGGCAGCGTGTCGGTGACCACTACTTCGCGGGCGCCCGACTCGGACAGCCGGCGGGCAGCCGGGTCGGAGAAGACAGCATGGGTCGCCGCGATGATGACGTCCTTGGCGCCTGCGTTCTTGAGCACCTGGACGGCCCCGGAAATGGTTCCGCCGGTATCGATCATGTCGTCGATCAGGACACAGGTGCGGCCCTCGATCTGGCCCACCACGGTCTTGGAGACAGCCTGGTTCGGGACCGTGAGGTCCCGGCTCTTGTGGACGAACGCCAGCGGAGCCCCGCCCAGCCGCTCGGCCCACTGTTCGGCCACTCGCACACGCCCCGTGTCCGGCGAGACCACGGTGATGTTGTCCGCGGCAACCCGGGTGCGGATGTAATCAGCCAGCAGCGGGATGGCCATGAGGTGGTCCACGGGTCCGTCGAAGAATCCCTGGATCTGTGAGGTGTGCAGGTCAACGCTCATGATGCGGTCGGCGCCGGCGGTCTTGTACAGATCAGCCACCAGACGGGCGGAAATCGGCTCGCGGCCGCGCCCCTTCTTGTCCTGGCGGGAGTAGGGGTAGAACGGCGAAACCACGGTGATGCGCTTGGCGGATGCCCGCTTCAGCGAATCAATCATGATCAGCTGTTCCATCAGGTGGTTGTTCAGCGGAGCCGGGTGCGCCTGGATCACGAAGGCGTCAGTGCCACGGACGCTCTCCCCGGCGCGCACGTAGATTTCCCCGTTCGCAAAATCGTAGGCATCCACCGGCAAAAGTTCAGTGCCCAGTTCCTTGGCGATCTCCCGCGCAAGCTCGGGGTGTGCCCGCCCAGCCGCGAGAACCAGTTTCTTCTCGCCGCGTGCCGTAATTTCGGTCATGATTGCTTGCCCTCTTCTGTAGTTGCCGGGGTGCTTGAGGAATCCTGGGTCGGCTGAGCCGCTGCTGTTTCGCTGACCGGCGCCGTTGCCCCCGCGGCTTCGGCCAGTACTGCCGAGATGGAGCCCGGCCGGTGCGAGACGACCCAGCCTTCGGCGTTCCGCTGCTTGGCCACCGAGATTGCCAGCGCGCCGGCCGGCACGTCCTGGCGGATCACGGCGCCGGCGCCGCTGTAGGCGCCGTCGCCCACTTGGACCGGAGCGACGAAGACCGTGTTGGAACCCGTCCGAACGCCCGAGCCGATCACGGTGCGGTGCTTGTTCTCGCCGTCGTAATTGGCCGTGATGTTGCCGCAGCCGATGTTGGTGTCCTCACCGATCTCCGCGTCGCCGGCGTAACCGAGGTGCGACAGCTTGGAGCCGCGGCCGATCTTCACGTTCTTGGTCTCGTAGAACGCGCCGATCTTGCCGGTCTCCCCCAGCACCGTTCCCGGGCGGAGGTAGGTAAACGGACCCACGCTGGCGTTCGCGCCGATCGTGGCCCCGGAGCCGTGCGTCCGGGTCACTTTGGCGCCTTCGCCAACGGTGACGTCGGTCAGCGTGGTGTCAGGGCCGACGACGGCGTCCCTCGCCACCGCCGTGGCGCCGTGCAGCTGGGTGTTGGGCAGGATCCGGACGTCCTCTGCCAGGGTCACCGTGGAGTCGATCCAGGTGGTGGCGGGGTCCACCACCGTGACGCCGGCGCGCATCCAGGCTTCGACGGTGCGGCGGTTGTGTTCCGCTCCCAGCGCGGAGAGCTGCACGCGGTCGTTGGCGCCCTCCACCTGCCAGCGGTCGGTGGTGACCACGGCGGCCACGCGCCCGCCGGCCGAGCGTGCAAGGCCCAGGACGTCGGTGAGGTACATCTCGCCCTGCGCATTGTCCGTGGTGACGTGGTCCAGCGCGTCGCGGAGGACGGCGGCGTCGAAGGCGTAGATTCCGGAGTTGATTTCGCGGATTTCGCGTTCTTCGTCCGAGGCGTCCTTGTGCTCGCGGATACCCGTGACCGTGCCGTCGGCCGCACGCAGGATGCGGCCATAGCCGGCTGCATCGTCCAGGACTGCCGTCAGGACGGTGACGGCGTTGCGTTCGTGTTCGTGGATCAGCACCAGTTCGGCAAGCAGTTCCGCCGACAGAAGTGGCACGTCTCCGTAGGTGACCACAACGGTGCCGCTCAGCGGGCCGCCGGCGTCGAGGGCCTTCAGGGCCGCCTGCACCGCGCGGCCGGTGCCGGGCACTTCGTCCTGGTCCACGACCAGCGCTGCCGGATCGAGCCGGGACACGTGGGCTGCCACAAGGTCGCGCTCATGCCGGACCACGATGGCCAGTTGCCGGGGATCGATGGTGCGGGCGGCACGGAGGGCATGGCCCACCAGCGACAGTCCCCCGATTTCGTGGAGGATCTTGGGGGTGCGCGACTTCATCCGGGTACCGGCACCTGCAGCTAGGACGATGACGGCGGCGGGGCCGGTGGTCTCGGGGCTCACGTACAGGCTCTCCTTGCTTGGTGAATCTCAGTTGCGCGCACTTTCACACCTTGGCCGGACTGTTCCGGGTACAGGACCCGTCCACAGTGGCAGTTCCGCCCATAGGATTCGAACCTATACTCCACGGCTCCAAAGGCCGGGGTGCTGCCATTACACCAGAGCGGACCGTGCCCGGGCCATTGGCCCCGCGGCACGAGAACCAATTCTGCCACGAAGGTCGGCGCACGTGCGACTCGGAAGCCCCGGCGCCCCTTAAGGCATGATTGGACGGTGAGCAAGATCAACGGTGCGCCCGATGGTGCCGGAAACCCTCCTGGCAGGCCCGTCAGGGCTCCCGGATACGTGCCCAGGGCCCGCATGACCGGGGCGCAGCGGCGCTCACAGCTGATCGAAATCGGCCGCGGGCTCTTTGCCATCCGTGGACTTGACGGCACCACGATCGAAGAGATTGCCGCTGCTGCGGGCGTGTCGAAACCCGTGATCTACGAGCACTTCGGGTCCAAGGAAGGCCTGTACACGCAAGTGGTGGAGCACGAGTTCCGGATTCTGTTGGCAGCCATCAACGACGCCCTCACGGACGAAGCCAAGCCGCGGGTCCAGGTGGAGCGCGCCGCACTGGCGTTGCTGACCTACATCGAGGAACGCACCGACGGGTTCCGGATCCTCATGCGCGACGCCCCGCCGTCGCAGCCCGAAGGCGCCTTCTCCACCCTGCTCTCGCACGTGACGGCCAGAGTCGAGCACATCCTGTCCGACGAGTTCGCCCGCCGCGGCTTCAGTGCGGCCGACGGCGCCATGTACGCGCAGATGCTGGTAGGAATGGTGGCAATGACCGGCCAGTGGTGGCTGGACAGCCGGACCCCGGACAAGCGCGCCGTGGCCGCCCACCTGGTGAACCTCGCCTGGAACGGCCTCACCGGACTGCACAAGGAGCCCGAGCTCCGGTCCGAGGATTAGGTGGGCGAGGCAGCCATCCTCTGCGTGCTACTCCCCCAGGACCTCGAGCGCTTCGAGCCACTCGAGTTCCAGGGCTTCGCGTTCTTCGGCCAGGGTCTTGAGCTTCTTGTTGAGTTCGGCCATGGCGTCGAAGTCGTTGTCGGCCGTGCTCTTGACCATCTGGGCGTGGATCTTTTCTTCCTGCTGTGTCAGCTTGCCCAGCTGGCGGTCAATCCGGTTCTTCGCCTTGCGGGCGTCACGCTTCTCGGCTTCGGACGGGCCGCCCGCGGCGGGAGCTGAACCGCCGCTGGCTCCCGTGACGGGGTTTCCGCCGCCGGTGATGGTGGAGCCGGCCAGCGCGCTTTCGCGCAGTTCCAGATACTGGTCGACGCCGCGGGGCAGCGCGCGGATCTTGCCGTCGCCCAGCAGCGCCATTTGGTGGTCCGTGACGCGCTCCAGCAGGTAGCGGTCGTGGCTCACCACAACGAGAGTGCCCGGCCAGCCGTCCAGGACGTCTTCGACGGCGGCGAGGGTGTCGGTATCGAGGTCGTTGGTGGGCTCGTCGAGCATCAGCACGTTCGGCTCGCCCACGAGTAGACGCAGGAGCTGGAGGCGGCGGCGTTCGCCACCTGAGAGGTCCTTGACCGGGGTCCACTGCTTCTCATTGGTGAAGCCGAGCTGTTCCACCAGCTGGCCGGCACTGAATTCCTTGCCGCCAACGTTGAAGGACCGCTTTTCGCGCTCGATCACTTCGATGACGCGCAAGTCCTTGACGTCGTCGAGCTCCTTGACCTCCTGGGTCAGAACGGCGGTGACAACCGTCTTGCCGCGCTTGAGCTTGCCCGAGGTGGGCTGGATTTCGCCGTTGAGGAGCTTCAGCAGCGTGGTCTTGCCGGCGCCGTTGACGCCGACCAGCCCGAGCCGCTCCCCCGGCGCGAGCCTCAGGGTGATGTTGTCGAAGAGTTTCTGCCCGGGCTCGCCACCCAGGAAGTCCAGCGAAACGTGCTCAAGGTCCAGCACGTCCTTGCCGAGGCGCGCTGTGGCCATCTTGCTCAGCGCCATCGAGTCCCGCGGTTCCGGGACGTCGGCTATCAGCGCGTTGGCTGCTTCGATGCGGAACTTCGGCTTGGCCGTCCGGGCCGGGGCGCCGCGGCGCAGCCAGGCGAGCTCCTTTTTGACGAGCTGCTGGCGTTTGCCTTCCATCACGGATGCCGAGCGGTCACGTTCGGCGCGGGCCAGGACGTAGGCCGCGTAGCCGCCTTCGAACGGGTCCATGATTCCGTCGTGGATTTCCCAGGTCTTGTTGCAGACTTCGTCGAGGAACCAACGGTCGTGGGTGACCACGAGGAAGGCGCCCTGGTTTGCCCGCCACCGGGTCTTGAGGTGGCGTGACAGCCAGGCCACACCCTCGACGTCGAGGTGGTTGGTGGGCTCGTCGAGCATGATCACGTCATGGTCTTCGATCAGCAGCTTCGCCAGCGCAACGCGTCGTTTCTGTCCGCCGGACAGGGCGTGCACGTTCGCATGCCAGTCGACGTCGGACACGAGTCCGCCCATGACCTCGCGGATCTGCGGGTTGGCAGCCCACTCGTAGTCCGCTTTGTCGCCCACGATGGCGGCGCCGACCGTGAGGTCGCCGTCGAGAACGTCGCTCTGGTCCAGGTATCCGATGTTGACGTCGCTGCGCTTGGTGACGCGTCCCGAATCGGGGGTGGCGCGCATCGCCAGCAGGCGCATGAGGGTGGACTTGCCGTCGCCGTTGCGGCCCACCATGCCGATCCGGTCGCCCTCCTCAAGGCCGAGGGTAACGCCGTCGAGGACGGTGCGGGTTGCATACGAGACCGTGAGGTTCTCGCCGCCGAGCAGGTGAGCCACTGGGAACTGCTTTCTTCGGTGGAAATTCGTTTAAAGTACTAAAGGAGCGTATCGGAGATGATGCGCGCGCCGGGCACCGGACCGTGGACGGCCAGGGCATTCAGGCCGTGATGGCTGAGGTCTTCCGCTAGGCCGGCTGCCGCCTCAGGACTGTGGGTGAGCAGAGCCACGGTGGGGCCGGAGCCTGATACAAGTCCGGCGATGGCTCCGCACGATTCCCCGAGTCCAAGGGTATCGCGCAGCCCCGGCGCCAGCTCAATGGAGGCTCGCTGGAGGTCGTTGACCAAGACGCGGCTCAGGGCGTCTGCATCGCCGCTGCGCAGCGCCTGGAGGATCTTCGGATCAACGGCGGCGGGCTCATCCACAGCGACGCCTTCCGCGAGGCGGAGCCGGTCCAAAGTGCGGAAGACCTCCGGCGTGGACAGGCCATAGTCGGCAGTGACCAGGACCCAGTCCATTTGGGCCTTCGCCAGCGCCGGCGACAACTCATCACCCACGCCCAGCCCGACGGCGGTCCCGCCGAGGAGGGAAAACGGGACATCGGCGCCGAGTTCTGCGGCGAGATGGGCGAGCTCATCGCGGGATAGCCCGCTGTTCCAGAGGGCGTCGCAGGCGAGCAGCGTGGCTGCCGCGTCCGCTGAACCGCCACCCATGCCGCCAGCCACCGGGACGCGCTTGGTAATTTCCAGGTGGACCCCGGTGGAGTGCTCGGACACGTCGGCCATGATGGCGGCCGCCTTGTAGGCGAGGTTCCGTTCGTCCAGCGGAATGTCCACGTCAGAGAGGTCCAAGGTGCTGGCCGGACTGATGCTGACGGTGATGCCTTCCGCGGCAGTGCTCGTGGCGGCCACTTCCTCATAGAGGGACACCGCCAGATAGACGCTGGCAACGGAATGGTAGCCGTCCTCGCGCAGCGGGCCCACGTCCAGCGAGACGTTGATTTTGCCCGGAGCCTTGACCCGGACCGTCCTCGCGGCAAAGCGCCCTCTCACTGCGTTCATGAGTCCAAGCTATGGCATGGCGGCGTCAGGCTCCAAGCATGCATCCTCAAGGGACCGCGCATACGGCAGCGGCCTGTCACTTCACGCCTGCCGGGCCTGGCGGGCTTCGGCGATCCGTGCGAAGGCTGTGATATCGAGCACTTCGCCCCGCGCAGTGGGGTCGACGCCGGCGGCCCGGAGGCAGCGTTCGGCTTCGGCAGCGCTGCCGGCCCAGCCGGCCAGGGCGGCCCGCAGGGTTTTGCGCCGCTGGGCGAAGGCCGCGTCGATGACGGCGAACACCTCTTCCCGGGTGGCGGTGGTGGCCGGAGGTTCCCGGCGGGTGAAGGCGACCAGCCCGGAGTGGATCTTGGGCGCCGGCCAAAAGACGTTCATGCCGATCACGCCGGCCTTGCGCATGCCGCTGTACCATGCCGCCTTCACCGAAGGCACGCCGTAGGTCTTGGAGCCGGGGCCGGCGGCAAGCCGGTCCGCCACCTCGTCCTGGACCATGACCAGGCCGTGCCGCAGGCTCGGGAAATGCTGCAGGAGATGGAGCACCACCGGCACCGCCACGTTGTACGGGAGGTTTGCCACGAGGGCGGTCGGTTCCACCGGCAGTTCCGTGACCTTCATGGCGTCCGCCAGCACCAGGTGGAAGTCCTTGGCGGCGTCCGGCCGCCACTGCTGCACTGTGCCCGGCAGTTTGGCGGCAAGGACCGGATCGATTTCGACGGCGACGACGGACTTTGCGGCGTCCAGCAATCCCAGGGTGAGCGACCCCAGGCCGGGACCGACCTCGAGGACTGTCTCATCGGCGTGGATGTCGGCGGCGGCCACGATCCGGCGGATGGTGTTGCCGTCGATCACGAAGTTCTGGCCCAGGGTCTTCGTGGGACGGACTCCGATTTCCTCGGCGAGCCGGCGGACATCTGAGGCGCCAAACAGGGCTGCGGGCGCGGTGCCGGAGGCGGCGGGGGTCGGTTCAGTCACCTAGGTATCCTATCCCGTTGGCCTGCGGCGGCGGCCCCTGTGAAGCTCCCCGGCCCACCTGGGACGGGCACGGCGAAGGCCGGGTCCGTTATCCGGACCCGGCCTTCGATTCACCCGCGGCGGTGGTCAGCCGCCGCGGGTGTCAGCAGGAGCAAATGCTCGCTGCAGCGGCTATCAGCTGGTCGCTGCCCAGCCGCAGCCCCAGGGGGAGAGTCCGCGCTGCGCGTAAACGCGGTTGGCAATGTCGATCTGCTGGGCTTTGGTGGCAAGGCTGGCGTTGGGCGCATAGGCGCCGCCGCCGGCACCGATCCAGGTCTGGATGTCGAACTGCAGACCGCCGTAGTAGCCGTTGCCGGAGTTGATGGACCAGTTGCCGGTGGATTCGCACTGCGCGATCTTGTCCCACATGGCTTCATTCATCATGGCGGGTGCCGCTGCACCGGTGTTCGCACCGGCGCTCGAAGCTGCCGCTTCGGCCTTGGGCTTTTCCTTGGTGCCCACCGAGACCTTTTCGGTCACGGGCTGGACGGAGACGGTCTCGGACACGAGGGTCCGGGAGGCTTCGCGGCCGTCCACCAGCACCAGCTTGAAGTTCTTGTCCACCTTGCCGGGAACACCGGCCTGGGTAACCTTCTTCTCGCCCACGAAGAGGTCGGAGCTTTCGGAGCTCAGCGTCTCGAAGGGAACCTCTTCGGACGTGGCGGCCGTTTTGGAGGAATCCACCCGGGACACCTTGATCGCCATGTCGTTGACGACGTGCGCGTTACGCGGCTGGGAAAGCCTGTCGCCGGCGCCGACGGTCACGCCGGCGTCCTTGAGGACTTCCGCTACGGTTGCCGCAGTGGTGGTGGTCTTTGACGCCTTGCCGTCCGCCAGGATGCTGACGGTCTTGGGTGTCGAAATGGCCACGAAGGAACCGGAGACGGCCAGCTGGGCGTCCTTCGGCGCGGAGACTTCCGAGGCACTGGCGACGCCGAGTTCGGTGACCAGCCCTTCGACGTTGGCCGACGTGGTGTTGATCGTCTTCTCAGCCCCGTCGAGGCTGATCTTCACTGCCTTGGCAAGATTGACGTTGATGACCGAGCCATCCTCCACGCGGGCGTCCGCCGACGGGGATACCCGGTCCGCAGCCTGCAGCTCCACCTTGGCACTCTTGACCACTTGGCCTACCGTCCCGCCGAACGTCTGGACGGAGCTGACTTTGCCGTCCACATTCAGGGTGACTGTTTTGTTGTTGCCTACGAAGGCCACCAGGCCCAGCACGAGTGCAGAGAGCACAACCAGCTGGGCGCCGACCTTGACGAAACTGAACTTACCGTCCGAAGTGAAGAACTTGACCACGATTGCCCGTAACTCTAGGACCATCCGGGCACGGGGAAAAACGCACATCACCCACCGACGCAAACACCCTCAGGGCAACTCCGGACACGGTCCGGCTGTTTGCAGCAGACGTGTGCGCCGCCACACTCAGGACTCACCGGACCCGCCGTGAGACGGGCCTGGAACTGAGCGAAATTATCCGAAGGCCTTCCCCGACCCCGGCTAATAGTTTTCCACTGTAACCGAAGCGTTATAAAGCAGCCAAGATTTGATGCATACCTGGTATTCCTGACAGCTGGCTGAGCGGGACCGCTGTCAGTCCCAGGATCCGTATGCCCGCAGGGAATTTTCGGCGATTTGGGAGCACAGCCGGGACAACTCGGTGCTTGTCAATTCGGCCATGGTCCGGACGGTGTGCGGGATCAGGTAACTGGCATTGGGGCGGCCCCGGAATGGATGCGGGGTCAGGAACGGCGCGTCAGTTTCCACGAGGACCCGGGCCGGATCTGCGATCGCAAGGGCCGCGCGCAGGTTGGCCGCATTCTTGAACGTCACCGTGCCGGCGAAGGACATGTACCAGCCTTCGTTGTTGCACGTCCGTGCGAGTTGTTCGTCCCCGGAGAAGCAATGGAACACCACCCGTTCCGGGGGTCCTTCTTCGCGCAGGATCTGGACGACGTCGTCGTGGGCGTCCCGGTCGTGGATCTGCAGCGTCAGCCCGAGGCGTTTGGCGATGTCGATGTGGCGGCGGAACGAGTACCGCTGGTGCAGCAGCCCCTCCCCCTCGGTGCGGAAGAAATCGAGTCCCGTCTCGCCGATGGCGCGGATCCGTGGGTGTGCAGCGAGGGCCTCGATCTCCGCCAGGGCATCCTCCAGCTCCCCCCGGACTGCATAGTCCGGGGCGTCGTTGGGGTGGATGGCCACCGCGCCGAGCAGCCGCGGGTCCAGGTCCACGGCCAGCACCGTGAACCTGGAGGATTCCAGGTCGCAGCCAACCTGCACCGCTCCCTGCACGCCCACTGACGCGGCGACGTCCAGGGCAGCGGCCACGTCCACTGTCACGTCGCTGTTGGGGAAGTCCAGGTGCGTGTGGTTGTCCATGACCGGGACGGGCAGCGGCTCCGGAGCGGGCGGATAGCCGTGCCGGCCGGAGCCGTCGCTTCCGGGCACGCGAAACGGGGCTGGCGTCAACGGGGTGTTCATCCTTCTACCCTAGCCGCCCGGGCATTCCGCCTCCCGCCGGGAATTACCGGAACTCTCTGTCAGCTCCGGCAGTTGTGTTAGTAGTCTGGTAGGCATACGGGCGAAGGCCCGGCGGCGGGCGCGCACTCCTTGCCACCCCGTGCCAGGCTTTCCCGAGGGCTGAAAGGCTGCCGATGGATTCCCACAGACGCACCACAGTAGATGAAGCGCTCCCGGAAGGGCAGGGCTTCCCCGGCGGTGCGGGGGTTGTTGGAAACCAGCTCAACGGAACCCGGCCGACTGCCATGGATGCGGAGGCCTTCCACAACGCCAGCGAGCGCATCCTCTCAGCCATCAACACGGTGATCGACGGTAAGGCGGAGGCGGCGAAGCTGGCCCTCACGGTCCTCCTTGCCCAGGGACACCTGCTCCTCGAAGATGTTCCCGGCGTGGGAAAGACGCTGCTCGCGAAGACACTCGCCCGCACCATTGACTGTTCGGTCAGCAGGATCCAGTTCACCCCGGACCTCCTGCCCTCGGACGTCACCGGCGTCTCCATTTACAACCAGGCCTCGCGGCTGTTCGAATTCAGGCCCGGCGCCGTGTTCGCCAACATTGTCATCGGTGACGAGATCAACCGGGCCTCGGCTAAGACGCAGTCCGCGCTCCTGGAATGCATGGAGGAGCACCAGGTGACCGTGGACGGGGACTCCTACAAGCTGGATGAGCCGTTCATGGTGGTGGCCACCCAGAACCCGATTGAGATGGAAGGGACCTACCCGCTGCCGGAAGCGCAGCGGGACCGCTTCATGGCCCGGATCTCCATGGGCTATCCGGACAAGGACTCCGAGATTGAGATGCTGGAGACGCACCAGGCGACGTCGCCGCTGACGCGGGTGACCGCCGTCGTCACCGCGGCCGATGTGGCCGCCATGATCGCCACCGTCCAGCGGGTCTACGTTTCACAGGCCGTCAAGGAGTACACGGTGTCGCTGGGGCGCGCCACCCGCGAAAGTGCCATGCTCCGTCTCGGCGCCAGTCCCCGGTCCATGCTCCAGCTGTTGCGGGCGGCGAAGGCCACCGCTGCGCTGGACGGCCGGGACTTCGTCCTCCCGGACGACGTCGTCGGTGTTGCCGAATCCGTGCTGGCGCACAGGATCATCCTTGACCGCAAGGCCGCCAGTACGGGTGAAACTCCGCACAGCGTCATCCGAGGCATCCTGGCGAAGCTGCCGGTGCCGCAGGAGATGTCCGCGGCACCGTCCCGGGGCGGCAGCCCGCGAGGCGGCCCCGACCAGCGGCGTACGCGCTAGCCGAAAACACCCCGATGGCCCTCATGGACAAGCTCCCTGGACACCTCTTCACAACGCGCGGCTGGGGGTTGCTGGCTGCCGGCGTGGTTTCGCTGCTGGCCGCGCAGGTCATGGGCCGCCGCGACCTGCTCACGCTGGGCATCCTTCTGGTTGTCCTCCCGCTGGTCTCACTCGCGGGGATCCGCATCCTCAAACCCAGATTCAAGGTGTACCGGGAATTCAGCCCCGCCAGCGTGGAAACCTCCTCGACCACCACCGTGCGGCTCGCCGTGGCCCGTACCGGCGCGGCCGCGGGGCAGGTGATCATGGAGGAACGCCTCCCCTCGCGGTTCGGCGAATCGCCGGCTTTCCGGTTCCCGTCCCGCTCCGCGGCCGGCGGGACCAGCCGGTACGAATACCATCTCCGGTCCGGCAAGCGGGGACAGTTTGTGATTGGCCCTGTGACGGCCGAGTTCACCGATCCCTTCGGCCTCTCGATGCACCGCCACGCGATCGACGACGGCGACACGCTGACCGTGACACCCGCCGCCGTCGAACTCCCCGCGACGGGACTTGCCGGCGCGCGCGGGAACGACGGCGTCACTGCCACGCGGATCCGGGCGAATCCAAGCGACGACGACGTCATGACCCGCGAATACCGCCACGGGGATCCAATGCGCCGGGTGCACTGGGCTGCGACGGCCAGGCATGGTGCACTGATGGTGCGGCAGGAGGAATCCGTTACCACGCCGGAGGCCACCATCATCCTGGACCACCGGTGGTCGGCCTTTGCGCGCGGACCGGGTGCTGCCTTCTCCGCCACCTCCGGCGAGGACGGCCACGAACTGGTCACCAGCGACACGTTCGAGTGGGCCGTTACCGCCGCGATGTCTGTCAGCGCGCACCTGGCGGAACGAAACTATGCCCTGCGGTTCCTGGATCCCGCGGGAGAACCTGCCTTCCTGCATTCGCCCTCCGCCCCCGAACCCGAGGCCGAGGAATACACCGGGTCCGCCGGCCTGCAGTCCATCGCCGAGAGCCTGGCGGCCGTCCAGCTCTCCGGCGCGCACCATGCCGCAGCGCCCGAATCAGGCCACAGGCCCTTCGACGACCGGCTCATGGACAAGCTCTCCGCCCACCGGCAGCGCGGCCCCGTCATGGCCATCCTGGGACATCTGCAGGCAGCAGAGGCACGCGCCCTGTCCGCGGCTGCCGGGTTCGGCGCCAATGCATTCGCGGTAGTGGTCACCGAACACCCGGCCGAATGCCAGGCGGCTCTTGAGACGCTGAGGTCCGGCGGCTGGCGGGCCGTGGCCGTTACCCCTGGCACATCGGTGCCTGCGGCATGGTCCTATTTCGACCAGCGCGACGCGGCTGCCGCCACGGCCGCCGCGGACGTGCGCCGGGGCACGGGGGTCAGCCGATGACCCTGACTCCCCAGCGGCGTTCCGGCCAGGGTCCGGACACCGGCCGCGCGCCTGAGGTCCTTGCACCGTCACCGGCTCCGGCCGCACGGTGGCGCCGCGTAGGTGCGCAGCCGTGGGCCATGGCGGCGGCCGTCGCCCTTGCGGTCGCCGGTGCCGCAGTCTCCCTGAACGGCGTGCTGCGTGGATGGGCCTGGTATCCCCCGGTGCTCACCACCGTCTGTGTGGTGGCCCTGGCCATGGCTGCCCTGAGGTCGCTTCGCGCGCAACCATTCCTCGTGGCGCTGGGCGGCTTTGCGTCCCTCGTTTTCATCCTGACCTTCACGTTCTTCCGCCGGTACAGCATCGCCGGGTTCATTCCGTCCGGCGACACCATGGAGCAGCTGGGCAGATACCTGCGGCGGGCAAGCGAGACCGTCCTGGCCGAGAGCTCCCCCGTTGCGCCCAACGCCGGCATAGTACTGGTCACCTGCGCGGTCCTGGGCCTGGTGGTGATCCTGGTGGATGCCCTGGCAGTGCCGTTGGCCCTGCCGGCAACCAGCGGCCTGGGTCTCGTGGCCGTCCTCGTGGTGCCGGCCATGGTCAAGCCGCAGAGCGTCGGGGTGTGGGGGTTTGCCGCAGCGGCCGCCGGCTACCTGGTGATCCTTGCCTGCAGCCAGTGGTTCGCCCCTGACAACCGCATCACGGCAGACACCGCCCGCAATCCGGGACAGTTCCGCCGCGCAGCCCTTACCGGCGGCATGGCGCTGGTGATCACGCTCCTCCTCCCCCTCGCCGTCCCGGGCTTCGACCAGGGCACGTTCCCGCAAGGTTCCAGGCTGAATCCGTGGGGTTCGGCCACCGGGCTCAACCCCATGATCAGCCTGGGCAGCAGCCTGCGGAGCCCCTCCGGCGACGGGCGTATCACCTATGCCACCAGTGCCAGCAGGCCCCCGTACCTGCGGTCCGTCACGGTGGACCGGTTCGACGGGGATTCGTGGTCACCGGACGACCGCGACGCTTCCCGGCGGGTAGGGGTGGGGAGGATGGACGCCGGGTATGAGATCCTCGCAGACGAGCAGGTCCGCCAGGTCACGGCCGTCAATACCGGCCGTTTCACCAGCCCGTACCTGCCGGTGCCGTATGCTCCGGATGCGGTCAACGGGCTGGCCGGACGGTGGAGCTGGGATCCGGCCACGTTGAGCATCAAGGGCGTGGACACGAACTCACGGAACCAGCAGTACGTGGTGCAGTCGTCTGCGCCCAGGCTCACTCCGGAGCTTTTGTCCCAGTCCTCGGCTCCGGTGCGCGGGATCTCGGAGGAGTTCGTCCGGACGCCCAACAACGTTCCGGAGATTGTGCGCAGGACGGCGGATACCGTCACCGGGGGAAGCAGCACGCCGTACGCCAAGGCGATGGCCATCCAGAACTACCTGCGTTCCGTCGAGTTCACGTATTCCCTGCAGTCCCCGGTCCAGGGTGGCTACGACGGCAACGGACTCTCCGTGCTCGCGGACTTCCTGGCCCAAAAGAGCGGTTACTGCATCCATTTCGCGTCGGCCATGGCCGTCATGGCCAGGCTGGAGGGAATCCCTAGCCGCATCGCTGTGGGCTATGCCCCGGGCCGGTCCACGGGTGCCACAGTTTCGGTTCCCGGGCAAGGGGCGCTGACGGAATACGAGGTCGATTCCCGGGACGCGCATGCCTGGCCCGAACTGTATTTCCAAGGCCTCGGCTGGGTAGCGTTCGAACCCACACCCTCGCGTGGAGTGGTGCCGGACTACGCGTCGCAGGCCTCCACTCCAGGCGGTGCCAGCACCAACGAAAACAACGACGGCCTGGTCCCGTCCAACGCCGCCACGCCGGCCGCGACACCAAGCGCCACGCCGGCGCCGCTGCCGGGCCTGGACTCGGCCGGTGAAGCAGGGCACCCGTTGACGCTGCCGCTCTATGGAGCCGCCGGGGTCCTGGTGCTTGCCCTGCTCGTTGCCTCGCCCCGGCTGGTGCGCGCCGGGCTGCGGTCCCGACGGCTCAGGGGCGCGCCGTCCTCGGGTGGCAACCCCGCTGCTGCTGCCTGGGCTGAACTGCGGGACCTTGCCACCGACTACGGACTGGCTCCCGGCGTCAGCGAAACTCCGCGGCACTTCTCCCGCCGGCTTCTCGGATCGGGTGCGCTTGGCGCGCGCGACGACGGGGACGGCGCCGGCGTCCGGGCGGTCGCCTCGCTCACCGCGGACTTTGAACGCCGGCAGTATGGCCCGCCCGCCGGCCGAGCTGACGCTGGCGCCGCACCGTCCGAAGCGTCGGTGCCACCCGCGGCCGAGAGGATTATGGCGGTCCAGGCAGCCCTGCGCAGGCACTCGCGCCCGGCCCGCCGGTTGCGGGCGGAGTGGCTGCCGCCGTCGGTCCTGAATCGCTGGGGGCACGTGGCCGGCGCTCCGTTCCGGGCCGTCACCCGGGCCGCAGCCACAACGACGCAGGCCGCCGCGCGGTCCTGGCGGACGGTGCGCGACGGCCTGCGGCGGCTGCGGCGGGGCTAGGCTGCTGACTGGCCTGCGTCGGGCTTAGCCGGCGTAGGGGTCTGCGATGCCGATGTACTGGGTGTAGAGGTATTCCTCGATGCCTTCGAGGCCGCCTTCACGTCCCAGGCCGGACTGCTTGACGCCGCCGAACGGTGCGGCCGCGTTGGACACGACGCCGGCGTTCAGGCCCAGCATGCCGGTCTCGAGGCGTTCGCCCATCCGGATGCCGCGGTTCAGGTCCTTCGTGAAGACGTAGGCCACCAGGCCGTATTCGGTGTTGTTGGCCAGGCGGACCGCCTCGTCCTCGGTGTCGAAGGTGATGATCGGCGCGACGGGTCCGAAGATTTCCTCGGAGAGGATGCGGGTGCCCTCGGTGACGCCCTTGAGGATGGTGGGCTGGTAGAAGTAGCCCGGGCCGTCCACCGGGCCGCCGCCGGCCACGGCCACCGCACCTGAGTTCACGGCGTCGGTGACGAGCTCGTGGACCTTGTCCCGGCTCTTGGCATCGATCAGGGGGCCCACCTTGGACTCCGGCTCGGTGCCGCGGGCGGTGGTCATGTCAGCCATCTTCGCGGCGAACTTCTCCGCGAACTCGTCCGCGACGGACTCGTGCACGATGAACCGGTTCGCGGCCGTGCAGGCCTCGCCCATGTTCCGCAGCTTCGCCAGCATGGCCCCGGTGACGGCGGCGTCGACGTCGGCGTCCTCGAACACCACGAACGGGGCGTTCCCGCCGAGTTCCATGGAGGTCCGCAGCACCGTCTCGGAGGCGTCGGAGAGCAGGCGGCGGCCCACTTCGGTGGAACCGGTGAAGGAAAGCTTCCGCAGCCGCTGATCCTTGATCAAAGGCCCGGTGGTGGCACCGGCCGTCGAGGTCGGGATGACGTTCAGGACACCGGCGGGCAGGCCGGCTTCCTGCATCACGGCGGCGAACAGCTGGGAGGTCAGCGGGGTCAGGTTCGCGGACTTGAGCACCATGGTGCAGCCGGCAGCCACGGCGGGGGCGATCTTGCGGGTGGCCATGGCCAGCGGGAAGTTCCACGGGGTGATCAGCAGGCAGGGACCCACCGGCTTCTTGGTGACCAGGAGGCGGGACTTGCCGTCCGGGGAGACCGAGTAGCGGCCGAAGGCGCGGACGGCTTCCTCGGAGAACCAGCGCAGGAATTCGGCGCCGTAGGTGACCTCGCCCCGGGCCTCGGCGAGGGGCTTGCCCATCTCCAGGGTCATCAGCAGCGCGAAGTCCTCGGCCCGGGCAGTGACCATCTCGAAGGCGCGGCGCAGGATCTCCCCGCGTTCACGGGCCGGGACCTTGGCCCAGGAGTCCTGGGCGGCAGCGGCGGCGTCGAGGGCGGCTTTGCCGTCCTCGGGGCCGGCGTCAGCGATGCTGAGCAGGACCTTGCCCGTGGCCGGGTCCTCGACGTCGAACGTCTTCCCGGACGCGGCCGGGCGCCACTCGCCGTTGATCAGCAGGCCGGTGGGAACAGAGGCCAGCAGCTCGCTCTCGCGCTCCGCAGTAACAGTGGGCTGTGCAGTTACAGTCACGATGACTCCCTCGTCAGCAATTGGGGTTGGGGATGGGTTCAGCTCTCGGCTGCTTTACAGCCACGGTACTGCCGCGTGATCCGGAGCGTCTATGCATGTGCGCACTAGGCATGGCGGACTTTGCTGTGCAGCTGCACAAGGTGCGTGCCTGATTTAGCGCGCTGCCAGGACGGCGGAATATAGCTCCCTCTTGGAGACTTTTGCGTCCTCGGCCACAGCCGCCACTGCTTCCTTCAGCCTGATGCCTTGGGCGATCAGGCCGTTGACGGCGGCCACATGGTCCTCCGGCTTGCCTGGCTCACGTTCCGGGGCCCCGCCCACCACGACGGCTATTTCGCCGCGAACCTCGTTGGTTTCCGCCCATCGAAGGAGGTCAGTCAAGGGGCCGCGGATGACTTCTTCATACGTCTTGGTCAGTTCGCGGCACACAGCGGCCGGGCGGTCGCCGCCGAAGCGCTCGCGCAGCGCCCGAAGCATCGGTTCCAGCCGGTGGGGCGCCTCGAAGAACACCATGGTCCGGCGTTCCGCGTCGAGTTCGGACAGCCGGGAGGCGCGCTCACCGGCCTTGCGGGGGAGGAATCCTTCAAAACAAAAACGGTCCGTGGGAAGGCCGGACAGGGCAAGTGCCGTCAGGACGGCCGACGGGCCCGGCACGGCGGTGACTGTCAGGCCGGCCGCCACGGCACCCTCAACCAGCCTGAAACCCGGATCCGAGACAGCAGGCATGCCCGCATCGGTCACCATCACGATGGTCTTCCCCGCCCGCACCTGATCCAGGAGTTCGGCGGTCTTTACCGCCTCGTTGTGCTCGTGGTAACTGATGATCCGCCCGGACACGGCAACTCCCAGGTTCTGCACCAGCCGGTGCAGCCGCCGGGTGTCCTCGGCGGCCACAATGTCAGCGGTGGTGAGGAGGTCAACCAGCCGCGGCGACGCATCGCCGACGTTGCCGATGGGGGTCGCTGCCAGCACGATCCTGCCCGGCAGCGACGCATCGCCGACGTTGCCGATGGGGGTCGCTGCCAGCACGATCCTGCCCGGCTGCCCGTCCGCGGAGCGGGCCGCCGCTTCCCCTGCGGGAGCCCAGGCCTCATCCATGGCACCCGCCGCGTCCTCCGGCGTCGAACCTGCCTCCGGCGTGGAGCCTTCCTCCGGCGCAGTGCCGGCGTCGTCGGAGCCGCTCGCGCGGGAAGAACGGGAAGTGCTGAATTGTTGGTCCACAGAACCAGCCTACTGCTGGCAGGCTCTTCCAGCGCCAAAAGGTAGCATGGGCACGTGACCCAGACCTCCGTACCTCCTGTCGAGGCCGACCCAGCCAAACCGGTGCAGCCGGCGTCCGGGACATTGGGACGCAACCTCGAGGGCCACCGGTGGATCCGCCGGCCGCAGGAAGCATTCACGGAAAGCGCCCTGCAGGAGCGGCTGATCGGCGACATCCGCAGCTGGCGTGACTATCCGCCGTCGCTGCGGCTGTGGTTCTGGCTCATTCCGGCCATCACGGCGGCGATCGGCGGTATCCTCCGGTTCGTCCGCCTCGACAGTCCGCGCAGCCTGGTGTTCGACGAAACCTACTACGTGAAGGACGGATACTCGTTCCTCATCAGCGGGTACGAACGCAGCTGGCCGGACAAGGCCAACGAATCGTTTGTGGCGGGGAACCCCGGCGTCATCCTGTCCTCCCCCGAGTATGTGGTGCACCCGCCGGTGGGCAAATGGATGATCGCGGCCGGCATGTGGCTGTTCGGCCCGGACAACCCGCTCGGGTGGCGCTTCGGGGCAGCGCTCACGGGGACGCTGTCCATCCTCCTGATCACCCTGATCGCGCAGAAGCTCTTCCACTCGCTGACGCTGGGGGCGGTGGCCGGACTCCTGCTGGCAGTGGACGGGCACCACCTGGTGATGTCCAGGACCTCCCTGCTGGACATCTTCCTGATGTTCTGGCTCCTCGCCGCGTTCGGTGCACTGCTGCTGGACCGTGACGACGGACGGCGGCGGCTGGCCGCGAGGCTGGCACGGCAGGCTGGCGCCGGCACGACCGGCAGGCCGTCCGTGATCCAGTTGGTCTCCGGGCCGTGGCTCGGGATCCGCTGGTGGCGCGTCGCCGCGGGGGTCTGCCTGGGACTCGCGGTGGGCACCAAGTGGTCGGGGCTGTTCTTCATGGCCGGCTTTGGGCTCCTGACCGTCTTCTGGGACCTGAGTGCGCGCCGGATCGCGGGCATCCGGGGATGGATCAGCGGCGGCATCATCAAGGACGGGATCCCCGCTTTCCTGAGCATCGTGCCGGTGGCTGCCCTGGTGTACCTCGCCACGTGGACGGGCTGGTTCCAGTCGAAGGATGCGTATTTCCGCCACTGGGCGGATACCAACCCGTCAGCACAGTGGGGCTGGGTGCCCGGGCCGCTGCGGTCCCTGGCCCACTACCACCTGGAAGCGTACAAGTTCCATCAGGGCCTCAGCTCAGACCATCCCTATGAGGCGAGTGCCTGGAGCTGGCTGGTCATGGGGCGCCCCACGTCGTTCTTCTACGAGTCCCCCAAGCAGGGAAGCCCCGGCTGCGATGTTGCCAGCTGCACGTCCGCCATCCTCTCGGTGGGCAACCCGCTGATCTGGTGGAGCGCCACGGTGTCGCTGGTGATCCTGCTGTTCTGGTGGGCCGGCCGCCGCGACTGGCGGGCCGGTGCCATCCTGGCCGGGGTCGGCGCGGGCTACCTCCCCTGGTTCATGTATCCGGAACGCACCATGTTCACTTTCTACGCCGTGTCCTTTGAACCGTTCCTGGTACTCGCCCTGACGTATTGCCTGGGTCTGGTGCTCGGGCGGCGGGAGGACCCGCTGTGGCGCCGGCGTTCCGGGCTCTACCTGGTGGCCCTGTTCGTGGCCGGAGCGGTGCTGCTCTCCGCGTTCTTCTACCCCATCTGGACCGCCGAAATCATCCCCTACCAGGATTGGCGGTTCCGAATGTGGATGCCGTCCTGGATCTAGGGCAGGATGGCAAGGGGGGGCCGCGGGCAAAGGACCGGGGTACCGGGAAACCAAAATCGCGGATCCGGAACGGAGACTGGCTGTGAGAGAAGCAAGCACTGAACTGCTCGTGGAGCTGGACCAGGACAGCAACGTGACCGACCTTCTGCTCGGGCAGCACGCCAAGGACCCGTCCCACGCAATTTATGCCCGCAAAGGCCCCAACGGCTGGGTTGACATTCCCGTCCAGCAGTTCCTGGACAAAGTCGTGGCACTGGCCAAGGGCCTGATTGCCGGCGGCCTGGCGCCCGGCGATACCGTGGCAGTGATGTCCGGAACCCGGTACGAATGGACCCTGGTGGACTTCGCCATCTGGTTCGCCGGCGGCGTCACCGTGCCGGTGTATGAAACGTCCTCCGCCAGCCAGGTGGAATGGATCCTGCATGACTCCGGGGCCCGCAGGGTGTTCGTTGAGGACCCGGCGAAGGCAGAGTTGGTGGCTGGTGTCCTGGCCCAGTCGGAACTGCTCGGCGACGCTGTGGTGACGGTTGTGCGGATGGACGACGACGGCGGCGCACCCAACCTGGCCAGCCTCGCCGCCGCCGGTGCCGGCGTCACTGACTCGGAGCTGGAGCGGCACCGCAGCACGGCCGGCCTGGCCGACGTCGCCTCGCTGGTCTACACCTCCGGAACCACGGGCAAGCCCAAGGGCTGCGAGATAACGCACGGCAACTTCGCCCTGGTGGCCACCAATATTGTGGGGTTCCTTCCCGAGATCCTGCGGCAGGAAGGTGCCCGGACGCTGATGTTCCTCCCCCTGGCGCATGTCCTTGCCCGCGCCGTCCAGGTGGTGTGCCTCAGCGCCGGGGTCACCCTGGGCCACACTGCCAGCGCAGCGCAACTGCTCGAGGACCTGGCCACGTTCAAACCCACGTTTCTGCTGGTGGTGCCCAGGATTTTTGAGAAGGTCTATGCGGGTGCCGCCCACAAGGCCGCCCTTGCCGGAAAGGAACGGCTATTCGCTGCCGCTTCCGCAGTGGCCATCAACTACTCCAGGGCGCTCGACGCTGAGGCCCGCGGAAAAGGCAACGGACCCGGGCTCATGCTCCGCGCCAAGCACTCCGTGTTCGACCGGCTGCTCTATCCCAAACTCCGCCAGGCCTTCGGCGGGCAGGTCAAGTACACGGTATCCGGCGCCAGCCCGCTGAGCTCCAACGACGCCCACTTCTTCCGCGGCGCAGGAATTCCCGTACTGGAAGGCTACGGCCTCACTGAAACCACGGCCCCCTGCACCGCCAACACCCCGTCACGGACCAAGGTGGGGACAGTGGGGATTCCCGTGCCGGGGACCACCGTCCGGGTGGCCGACGACGGCGAGATCCTGGTCAAGGGCATCGGCGTCTTCAAGGGCTACCATGCCAACGAGGCCGCCAACGCAGAAGCGTTCGTGGACGGGTTCTTCCGCACCGGAGACCTCGGTTCGCTCGATGAAGACGGCTTCCTCACCATCACCGGCCGCAAGAAGGATCTCCTTGTCACCGCCGGGGGCAAGAACGTGGCACCCGGGCCGCTCGAGGAAAAGATCCGGGAGCACCAGCTCGTGGCACAGGCGGTGGTGGTGGGAGACGGACGGCCGTTCGTCTCCGCGCTCGTCAACCTCGATCCGGAAGGCCTGGAGAACTGGTGCTCGGCCCAGCGGATCCCGCTCCTGGGCCTCGCCGAAGCCACAGCCGATACCCGCGTCCGGGAGGCAGTCCAGGGCGCAGTCGACCAGGCCAACCTGCTGGTCTCGAAGGCGGAGTCGATCCGCAGCTTCGTCCTGCTGGATGCTGACTTCACGGTGGAGTCCGGTCACCTGACGCCGTCACTGAAACTGAAGCGGGCCGCCGTCGTCCGCGACTTTGAGGCACACATCAACGGGCTGTACAGCTAAACAAACAGTGAAGGCGACCGGCACGCGTGCCGGTCGCCTTTACTGTGGTCCTGAGTCCTCCCTACCGGGCTGCGGAATTTCCGCGTCCGCGGCCTGCCTGGGCGTCAGGGTGCGCTGCGGCGCCGTCGGCACCGTCCTTGGACGTTGCGTCGGTGGCAGCTGCGTCCTTTGCGTCCGCATCCTTGGCCACGGCGTCCTTGGCAATTCCGCGGCGCTTCCGGGTGGGCCAGGTGAGGACCAGGGTGGCCACAGAGGCGATCAGCACCAGGGCACCGATGACAATCCCGGCGTCAACCCAGAACTGGCCCGGGAACAGCCGGATGAGGGTGTCATCCAGGGCGAACGTCCAGGTCCCGTTGGCAAAGAAGATGCGGTGGAACTCAGTGAAGAACTGCTGCCAGCCCAGCACCGCCAACGTGCCGAGCCCGACGATGATCACGATGGTGACGATGGAGCCGGCAAAAAGGCCGCGGCGGACGCCCCCGGTGCTGCGGCGGCGCAGGTAGATGATGGCGATGATGCTCAGCAGGAGCAGCAGCGCACCGCCGGCGAAAGCGGACAGGATGACCAGTTTGACGTCCGCCATGTGGCTGACCTCGCCCTCCTGGAACAGTGCGTCGCCGCTGCGGTTCACGAGTTCGCCGAGATACCGCGGACCGGACCAGTTGCTGAGGTAGTCCACCGCGTAGGAACCGTAGGTCATGCGGTCGTCGGTGCTGAAGCCGTAGCCGTCGCCCGGGAAGCCTGGTCGGTTGTATTCAACCCAGAGGAACAACGGGCTGGTGACGGCCCGGACGGCGAGGACCAGGAGGATCAGCGGGTAGAAGACAGCAAGCAGGACCTGCATCACGCGGGGCAGTACGGGCTTGGTGTTGTTCGCCAGCTCGCGTTCGGCGTTCCGGCGCTCCACTTCATCCTGCGGCGGCCGCACCTGAAGGGCGGACGTGGGCAGCGGCTCCCGGAAATGCGTTCCCCTCCCCTGTGGTTCGGCAGCAGGCTCGACGGCGGCTTCCGCGGCCTTGCGGTCGGCGCGGCTGCCTGCCTGGGGCGCAGCAGCAGCCGGCGACGTTCCGGTCCGGGGAACACCTGGCTGGGAAGCACCCGGCCGGGGAGCACCGGGCCGGGGAGCATCTGCCTGGGAACCGCCCGTGGCGCGCGCAGGGGTGCCGGCGGACGCTGCCGGCTGCTCCTTGCCCGCACCGGGGGAGGTGTTTCCGGCCGGGGTTGCTCCCGTTGCCCCGGCCCCTGTGCCTGCGCCCGCGGGCTTCATCCAGTCGAACGCGGGTTCGTCGGTATCATCGGCCGGATCCAGGTGCGGATCCTGCCGGTTCGGCGGGGTGGGCGTCTTCTCAGTCACTGCAGTTTCACTTCCGTAGGCGTCCGCGTCGCCGGGAACCGCCAGGCAACGCTACTTATCTCCAGATGAGCCTACCGTCAGGCACTCCGTGGCGGCAGGTGCCACCCCGTTCTGTAACGTATTCAGGCAGCCAATGCCGCGTATCCGGCGTCGCCGCTTTCCAGGTCTCCGGTGGCACCCGATCGGTACGCGCGCCTGCCCCACACCAGGACGTAGATCCAGTAGGCAGCCAGGACGGCCGCCCCAATGCCGATCTTGGCCCATACCGGGAGGCTGCTGGGTGTGACAAAGCCTTCCACGAGGCCGGCGACGAACAGCACCAGGACAAGTCCCAGGGCAACGGTGATCAGGGAGCGTCCCTCCGCCGCTACCGCCTGTCCCCTGGTCCGGGGTCCCGGCGACACCAGCGCCCAGAAGATCTTCAGGCCCCCCGCGCAGGCGATGAACACTGCGGTGAGTTCCATCAGTCCGTGCGGGAGGATGTAGCTGAAGAAGATGTCCGATTTGCCGACGGCGGCGAATACTCCCGCAGCGACCCCGAGTCCCTGGGCGTTGCCGAAGAGGATCATGGGAACCCAGAAGCCGGTGATGCCCAGCGCCACCGCCTGGGCCGAGATCCAGGCGTTGTTGGTCCAGACGGCACCGGCAAATGACGCGGCGGGGTTCTCCGAGTAGTAGTCGATGAAATCCTGCTCGACGTACTGTTTGATGGCGGCATCCGAGCCGAGGGCACGGAGCGCATCAGGGGACGACGCGATCCACAGTGCGTAGGCGCCCGCGACCAGGCAGAACGCCACACCGCACCACACGGTGAGCCAGCGAAGCCGGTACAACGCCGCCGGTAGCGCTATGACGAAGAACCGGGCGAGGTCGTCCATGACGTTGGACCGGGCCCCTGTGAAGCGGGTGCGGGCCTGGGCCAGTGTGGCCGACAGGGAGGCGGACAGACCGCTTTCGGGTGCCACGGAGCGAAGCAGGGAAAGGTGGGCGGACGTGGCCTGGTAGAGGCGCAGCAGTTCGTCGGCTTCGCTTCCGTTGAGCCGGCGCTTATACGCCAGCACGTAGAGCCGCGCCCATTTGTCCCCGTTGACCGCGGAGAACGCATCGATGTCCACGGCACTACCCTAGCGCGCCCGGATTAGACTGTGAGCGTTCGGTAGGCGGCGTGTAGGGGACGGGGACCCGGCTTGAGCTCAATCATCACAGGTGAAGCAGTTGTACTGGAGCTCCGCCCGGCGTCGTTCGCCGCGCGGGCACTGGGCCTGATTCTGGACGTCGCTGCGAACGTCCTCCTGCTCACGGTGATGATGACGGTGATTTCGTCGGCCTTCAGCGACCTGGACGGGGCGGCCGCGCGCGCCCTGGTTCTGGTCAGTGTGGTTTTCTGCTTCGTGATCCTCCCGGTGGCGGTGGAAACCCTCACCCGCGGCCTCTCGCTGGGAAAGCTGGCGGCAGGACTCCGGATAGTGCGGGACGACGGCGGCGCCATCCGCTTCCGTCACGCTGTGATCCGCGGGCTGGTCGGTTTCCTGGAGATCTACCTGACGTTCGGCGGCCTGGCCATCGCCGTCGCACTGTTTAGCGGCAAATCCAAGCGGCTCGGCGATGTAGTGGCAGGAACATACTCCCTCCGGCGCCGTGTGCCGGCGGACCCGCCGTTCGTGCCGTTCGTGCAGCCGCACCTTCGGGCCTGGGCGGCCCTGGCTGACATCGGCCGGATACCGGACGCCGTCGCCCGCCGTGCGGGGCAGTTCATCCGCCAGGCAGGCCGGATGTCGCCGGCGTCGCGCGCTTCCATGGCGGCGTCACTGGCCACCGAAGTTTCAGCGTGCGTCGCGCCGCAGCCTCCGGCCGGCACGGGCCCGGAAGAATACCTGGCGGCAGTCCTGGTGGAACGCCGCGAGCGGGAACTGGCAAGGCTGAGCCGGGCGCGGACGCGAAGCACGGGCGTAGGGGAACGGCTGCACCACCTGCCCTACAGCCGGGACACCCCGTAGCGGGCAGGTCCTACCGCTTGGCGTACTGCGCCCAGGGAATGTTCCAGTCGCCGTAGCCTTCCAGCGGTTCCACGGGCGGAGCGCCCGTGTTGAGGGTCTGGACAACGTCGCCGGTCTTCATGTTGTTGAAGAACCAGGCCGCGTCAGCCGGCAGCAGTCCGACGCAGCCGTGTGAGACGTTTGCTTTGCCGACGTAGCTCCAGGCGGATTCGAGGGCCTGGTGGACGTAGACGCCTGAGGAGGTGAGCCGGTTGGCGTATTCCACGGTCAGCGGCGGGTAGTAGCCTTTGTCGCCGGGCTTCAATCCGATGCTCCCGGCGTTGAACTTGGAGTGGCGTTCCTGCTCCATGATCACTGCGTAGCCGGTGGGCGAGAGCCACTCGGCATCACCGAGGGTTACGGGGGCGGTCTTGACCAGTTGGCCGTCAAAGAAGACGTTCATGGTTTTGGTGACATCATCCACGACGGCCACCCGCTGCGGGCCAACCTTGAAGCTGACCTTGGTGTCCACGTTGCCCACCATCTCGTTCCCGAAGTCCACGCCGAACAGCTTCAGGTCAACAGTGACCTGGCTACCGGATGCCCAAAACGCCTCGGGCCGGATGCGCACGCGCTGGTCCGAATACCAGCGCCAGGCGACGGCCTGGCCCGAGGACGAGGTGATGGTGACGGCCTTCTCCATGGCCGCCTTGTTCAGCACCGGCTCCGAGAAGACGATTTCAATCGGCTGGCCGGACCCGACGGTGGAACCGTTCTGCGGGTACACGGCGGCGTCGGCCTCGTTTGCCGTGGCCACGGTGTTGAAGGTCTGCGTTTTCTTGGTTTCGCGCCCCGCCTGGTCCACGATCGTAAAGGCGTACTCGTAGGACGCGTCGAACTCCAGGGGGTCAAGGGCGGTCCAGGTGGAACCGTCGGCACTGTAGGTGCCCTTGACGGGTTCTCCGCCGTCGGCCGTTGCCAGGACAACGTCCTTCACCGTTCCGTTGACGGCTTTGACAGACGGCGCGACCGCGGGATTTATGCCCGCGGCGCCGTCTGTGGGGGTCACGCCGAGCTCAACCGCCTTGACCACAGGGGCAGCGAGTCCCGGTTCGTTGCGGACCGGGCTGGAAGACTCCGACTGGAAAGCGGGCTCCGCCCAGCTGGGGGCCGTGGCGACGCCGATGCCGCCGGCAGCAACCGCAGCGCAGATGGCCACGACGCCCAAAATTTTCATGGTTTTCCGCTTGTGGACTTCAGTCATGACCTTCTCCATGTCCCCCGACAGGCCCGTGATCAGCCCCAATACCGTCTTAGTCTCATTCAGTGAGGTGCCGCAGCTCCCACCACTGACCAGACGATTTTACCGTACGGCCGGCGAGTCAATTGGCGTACTGGGCCCAGGGGATGTTCCAGTCACCGAATCCGTCGTCGAAGTTGGCGTTCTCACCCTCTGTGTTGACCACCTGGACGACGTCCCCGGTGGTCATGTTGTCGAAGACCCATTTGGCGCTCTCCGCGGCGAGGCCGATGCAACCGTGTGAAAGGTTGGTCACGCCGATGTACGGCATCGCGGAGTCCGTGGCCTGGTGGATAAACTCGCCGCTCGGCGTTAGGCGCGTGGCGTAGTTGACGTCCAGCTCGCCGTAGTAGGCCGGGTCGCCCGGCTTGAGCCCAATGCTGGCAGCAGACATGTGTTCCACGCGGTACTTTTCCATGAACACGAGGTAGCCGCGGGCCGACGGGAACCGGGTGTCACCCATGGTTGCGGGCCACGAACCGGCCGGCTGGTCATTGACGCTGACTGAAAACGTGTGTGCCGTGGCATCAGCCACAGCCACCTTCTTGTCGCCGATATGGACCGTGACTTTCTTGTTGAAATTCCCAATCTGCCCGTTGCCGAAATCCACGCCGAAAAGTTGCATGTCCATGGTCACGGTGCTGTTGGCCGCCCAGAAGTTCTCCGGCCGGTACCGGACCATGGTGTCGCTGAACCAGTGGAACTCCCCCGCCTGGCCGGACGTCGACGAGATCTTGATGGCCTTCTCCACGGCATCCCTGTTCACCACGGGCTCACTGAACGTCACCTGCAGCGGCTGGGCGACGCCCACCTTCATGCCGTCCAGCGGATAGACGGCGGCATCCGCCTCATTGGCGGTTGACACCGTGGTGAAGGTGCGGGTGTCGTTGGTCTTGCGGCCGGCCGTGTCCGTCACGACGAAGGTGTACGTGTAGGTGCTGTTGAACTGCAGCGGACCTGCGGCCGACCAGCCGGTTCCGTCCGCGCTGAGGTTCCCCTCAACGGCGGTGCCCCCGGCGTCCGTCAAGGCCACGCGTTCCACCGTTCCGTTGCTGACCTTGAGCGAGACGGGTGCTGCCGGGTTCACCTGCTTCGCGCCGTCGGCCGGGGACGCCGCAAGTTGCACCGGGGCAACCACCGGCGCAGCGAGGCCCGGGGTGGTGCGTTCCGCGGCGCCGGCCTCGGATTCAAAGGCGGCGCGGCCGGCCCCCGGCGCGACCGCGGCGAAGACACCGCCGCCCGCCGCAAGCACGCACAGTGTTCCGAGCAGGAAGGCCTTCCTGCGGGTGGTCCAGCGTTCCCGGGCCGTCACAGCTCGGGGACCGTTGCAGTCATCATGGGCACAGCTTAGGCCACACTCCTTGGAGTTGCCGGGGAATCCGGCATCGTAACGGTCACGAAGAAGGGCCCCGGATCTTGAACCGGGGCCCTTCAGATGGTGCTTTCCTGCCGGTTTGGCAGCCCCAGTCCTTAGTAGCGGTAGTGATCCGGCTTGTACGGCCCCGCAGCGTCCAGGCCCAGGTACTCGGCCTGCTCCTTGGACAGTTCCGTCAGCTCCACGCCCAGGGCATCCAGGTGCAGCCGGGCGACCTTCTCGTCAAGGATCTTCGGGAGCACGTAGACCTGGTTTTCGTATTCCCGCTCGCCCTCCGGCTGGTCCCGCTTGGTGAAGAGTTCAATCTGCGCGATGGTCTGGTTCGCGAACGAGTTGCTCATCACGAAGGACGGGTGGCCGGTGGCGTTGCCCAGGTTCAGCAGGCGGCCTTCGGAAAGGACGATGATGGACCGGCTGTCCTTCCCCGTAGCGGGGTCTGCGTCGAAGACCCACTCGTGCACCTGCGGCTTGATTTCGACCTTCTTGACGCCGGGAATCCGCGCAAGGCCTGCCATGTCGATTTCGTTGTCGAAGTGGCCGATGTTGCCCACGATCGCCTTGTCACGCATGCCGGCCATGTGCTCGGCCATGATGACATCCTTGTTCCCGGTGGTGGTGATGAAGATGTGTCCCTCGCTGAGGACACTCTCCAGCTTGGCCACCTGGTAGCCGTCCATTGCGGCCTGCAGTGCACAGATCGGATCGATCTCCGTGACAATCACGCGGGAGCCCTGGCCGCGGAAGGCCTCCGCCGCGCCCTTGCCGACGTCGCCGTAGCCGCAGACGACGGCGATCTTGCCGCCCATGAGGACGTCGGTGGCACGGTTGATGCCGTCGGGCAGCGAGTGCCGGATGCCGTACTTGTTGTCGAATTTGCTCTTGGTCACCGAGTCGTTGACGTTGATGGCCGGGAAGAGCAGCTTGCCCTGCTCCGCCAGCTGGTAGAGGCGGTGCACGCCCGTGGTGGTCTCCTCCGTGACACCCAGCAGCCGGGAACCGATGCGGGTCCACTTCTGCTTGTCCGCAGCCAGCGAGGCGCGAAGGACGTCGAGGAAAACCCGCCCTTCATCGGACTCGTCCTCCGCTGCGGCGGGAACGGAGCCGAGGGCTTCGAACTCAACGCCTTTGTGCACCAGCATGGTGGCGTCGCCGCCGTCGTCGAGGATCATGTTCGGGCCAAGATCCGGGTTGCTGTCCGCACCGGGCCACGTGAGGATCTGCTCGGCAGTCCACCAGTATTCCTCCAGGGTCTCGCCTTTCCAGGCGAAGACGGGGACGCCCTGCGGGTCATTCACCGTGCCGTTGCCCACCACGACCGCGGCAGCGGCTTCGTCCTGGGTGGAGAAGATGTTGCAGGAAGCCCAGCGGACCTCGGCGCCCAAAGCTGTGAGGGTTTCGATCAGCACGGCGGTCTGGACGGTCATGTGCAGCGAACCGGCAATCCGGGCGCCCTTAAGGGGCTGGCTGGCGCCGAACTCCTCGCGCAGGGACATCAGTCCGGGCATTTCGTGTTCCGCAAGGCGGATCTGGTGGCGGCCGGCCTCAGCCAGGGAGATGTCAGCAACCTTGTAATCGAAAGTCATGTGAGTCCTTGTGTTGTATCCGGAAAATTCTGGAACGGCGGAAGAGCATGTCCGTTCGGCGAACTATGGGAAGTTCGGCGCCAAGTGGACGGGCGATGGGCCGGCCGGGCAGTTATTCGGCGCTGGCGGGGCGCGGCGCTGCGGAACCTGCCGCTGCGGCGCCGGGACCGCCGTCGTGCTGGTCCGAAGACGCAGCGTTCGCCGCGGAGACCAGTTCCGGCGGCAAAAGCAGCGGGATGCCGTCCTCGATGGCGTAGCGCAGCTTCTCCCCTGACTGCCCCGCGGCGGTGGAGACGAGTTCCTCGCCTTCCTGCACCAGCGTTGAGCCGGTAACGGGGCAGCGCAGGACAGACAACAGGTCAGGACTGATCTTTGGCATGGTGGATGCTCCCTGATGGCGCCGCAGCAGGCGCCGGTGGCCGATGGATTTGCAGCTTCCAGCGTACAAGCTTCGCGGCGGCGCCGCGGCTCAGGAGGGTTCGCGGAGGACGCGCAGGTGTCCCCTTCGGGCGCCTTCCGAAGCCGGCGGGGCCTCAAGCGAGGCGTGGGCCGGACGCTGGCCAGGTGCGGGATCTGCGGCGGACGGCCGCAAGGCCGCCTCCCGGACGGCGTTGGCGAGGGCTAAAAGGTCATCAGGTCCCGGCTGCGGCGGCGTGGCCGGCATGGCCAGTCGCAGCACTTCCCAGCCCCGCGGCACCGTGAGCGACCCGGCATGCTGTTCGCACAAATCGTAACAATGGGGCTCCGCGTACGTAGCCAGCGGGCCCAGGACAGCCGTCGAGTCCGCGTAGACGTACGTCAAAGTCGCCACCGCCGAGTTGCGGCAGGCTGATCTTGAACATTGACGAATAGCACCCACGACATCACAGACTACTCCCCGTTTGCTGCGGTGCCGTGCATTCCGGCCCGCAGTGTCCTATGTTGTCGGCTGACACCCGGGCGGCCAGTGTGGCGTTCGCCAGTTATGTCGCGTATTTCAAGCGGCGGGTCTAGAGTCGATATATGCAGCAATCGCACCACGTTCCGGGGTTTACGGTCCGGTTGGCTGACCCGGGAACCGGCCAGCCGGCGGACGACGCCGCGCCCGCGGTAGCGGTCCGCGGCAAGAGCTTCAGGCAGCGCCGCAGGAACCGCCACGGCCGCGGCCTGCGCGGCGAATTGATGCTGCCCACGCTACCCGGATACCGCACCCGTTCCGACCGCTTCGACGAGATGGTCATGGACTCCGCCCAGCGTCTGCATGACATCTGGGGAAAGCCCTTGGACGGCGTCAGGTTTGCTGTTGACGAAATCCCGCAGGGCCTGGAACAGCTAGTTGCAGACCGGTCCCCCGCGCCCATGGGGCTGTACGAGCCCGCCACTGCCGACGAAGGCCCGGTGATCACGCTCTACCGCCGGGTCATCGAAAACGCCTGCTCCAGCCGGGACGAACTCCAGGACCTGGTGCACGACGTCGTGGTGGAGCGCACCGCCGAAATGCTCGGGGTAGCACCGGAAACACTGGACCCCGTGTACCGGCGGCGCTACTAGCCCCGGGCTAGTAGCCCAGTTTCACCGCTACCTGTTCCTGGCCGGCGGCGCCTGCGGCTACCGCAACCGTGGCGATGTCCGTGCGACCGTCCTGTTCCAGCAGCACGGTGCCGTACGCGGCATCGCCGGAAGCTGACACAACGTACCCGAGCACCTCGGTACCGCCCACTTCACCCGGCACCTTGATAACCGCCGTCGTGCCGCCTGCGATGTCCGCCGTGGCGGCGGCGCGGACCTTGCCGTCGGCGGTGATGGGCGTGTAGGTGATTTTGGCCCGGTCCTCGGGAGCGCCAAAGACCAGGTACCGCTCTCCGCCGCGCGGTACCGTGACCACGTGCTGGCTGCCCAGCCTGGCGGACGACGGCGACCACGCGAAGTCCGTGGCACTGTCAGATTTGAGGCCGCGGGTAACCCGGGCAGCGGCGGCGAACGATACGTCGGAAGTGGCGGCAACGGTGTACTGGCCGGTCGGCACCCCGGCCAGCGACACCTCAGTCACGGACCCGCCCTTGGCTGTCACAACGCCGCCGCCTGGCAGCGCCTTTTGGCCGTCGCGTCCATACAGCTTGATTTCCACCACGGCGTCCGCCGGGCCCGGAACAGTGATGTGCAAGGCAGCCGCGGCATCGGCAAATCCCTGTTTGGCGGTGAGTGCCCTGGCGGATGCGGGGTCTTGGATGTCCAGTCCGGACATGACCTGCCGGGTCGCAGGTGCCGCGCCGGGCACGATGAAGTCCACGCCGCCGGGGGTGAGCCCCCGGAGGACGCTCTGCTGGATGACCGCAGTGACCGGGCCGCCGGCACTGCGTGCGTGGATGCTGAGCTTCTCCTGGTCCGGAGCCAGTCCGGCCAGCACGATTGAACGGGTAGTCCCCGGCGCCACCAGCAGCCCCCTGCTGCCGGGCGCCTGAATCTGTCCCGCCGCCCCATACAGCTCCAGACTGACTGTTGCCGGGGTGCTGGAGGCATTACTGAGATTAAGGACTGCCGTCCGTCCCAGCGACGTATTAGCCCCTACCAGCCACAGGTCGTTGGCCGGCTGCTGGCAGCCTGCCGCAGCTAAGCCCCGCAGGTCGCCGTCAGTGGCGGTGTAGCTCATGACAGCGCCAGCGGTGGCTTGCTGGTTGCCTACGGCATCTGCACTCAGGACGCTGACGGAATCCACCGTGCGCTGGGAAACGACACCTGCCAGCAGCGCAGGAGGGGTTGGCGCAGCGGTGGGAACACCGGGGTCCTTGGCAATTTCGGCCAGGGGATTGCCGTTGAGCTCCGCGAGCCTGCTGCCGGGCACCACACCGGCGTTGGTGCTCAGCACGGCTGCGCTGACCAAGCTCTTGGCAGTGGCCGATTCCGGGCTGAACTGCGGGTCGGTGCCGACGGGTGTACCCTCCAGCAGGCGGGCCGGACCCGGGCAGATCCCCACATTGCTTCCCGCCGGGACTGCCGCCAGCGGCGCGTCAAGCGGGCGGCTCCCCGCGCTTTGGGGTCCCAGGGACGCTGCCGCGACCAGGCTTCCGGCTGCGGCCACGATGACCACAGCTGACACCACTCCGGCGACCGTTCCGCGGGCGGACAGTCCGCGGGCGCCGGGTGCCTTAACGCTGCCGGCCACGGGCGCTTCGTCCGTGTTCCCGCGTGCTGCGTCGGAGCCGTCCGCTGCCTCGTGGACACCCGTCGCGGCGTCGTTCCCGTCCTTATGCATGCTGATGTTCCTTACGCAGGGAGCCTTCATCCCGGGAGAGGCCCGTGTTGGGCCGGCGGGCGGGCATGGGGATGGCCAGCAGGACAGTCAGTCCGATGACCGTCGCCTGCATGATGGCGGACCACACTGCCCACGGGTTTTCGTAACGGATGGTGAGCTGCCCGGCCTGGGCGGGCAGAGTGAAGGCCTGGGACCAGCCGGAGGTGGTGGACGTCAGCCGCTTGCCATCCATCCACGCGGACCAGCCCGGATCGGAACGCTCCGCCAGGACCACGAGCCTGCCTTCCGGTCCTTCCGGAACGGCGGCATCGACTGTTTCCAGGTCCGAGGGCAGGAGTCCGATCGCAGCGCCGGCGCCGTCCACGATGCGCACGCGGTGGGCAACGGCGGCGGCGTCGATGACGGGCTGGTTGAGCGGACTGATCCGCCAGAGCCAGCCGACGTTGGTCTGACCTACTGCCACCAGTCCGGGCACTGCATCCATCCGGCTCGCGGTCAGCTGCGCGGCAGTGTCCGACGCCCGCAGCACAACGAATCCCGCGCCCAGGCGTTCCAGCTCCGGCCTCGGGTCGACGCCCTGGCCGGCAACCACCGTGGCTACGACACTGCGCAGCGCCGCCGTGACGGCGTCGTCATCCCTGACCGTTTCCTTACCGGGGTCACCCATGATGTTGCGGGCGGCTGCGATGGTGGACAGTCCGTCAAGGGTGGTCCCGGCGCCACGCACGATCGAGGCGTCGAAGCTGCCGTCCTCCGCCGTGTCGATGACCAGCGTCCGGGTCTGCTCGGGGCCCTGGCCCCGGTCGATGGCCGTGGCCGGCAGCGTGCGGGCGGCCGTGGGAGCGATCTGCCGCGGGGTTCCCAGGGGGGTTGTACCAGCGGGGGTCGCTTCGGCCGCTGTTGCCCCTGATACGGACTGCAACAGGTTCTGGGCTGCCCACGCGGTCAGTCCTGCCGCGGGTCCGGCCAGGAGCAGCACCATGGCTAGGACGGACACGGACTTGAGGCCGATCCGTCGGGCGGCCGGGGCTGAGGCCGTCTTCTCAGCGAAGCAGAGCAGGCCGTCGGCTCCGATCAGGGCGGCGCCCAGCAGGAGGAAGCCGGACGCGGACACGGCCGGTCCTGTGAAGGGAGTGACAAGGGTGTCCGCGCTGGCGCCGGTGGCGATGTGGTTGGCGAGCCAGCCGCCTGCGAGGACGATCAGGGCGGCTACCCACAAGGCGCGGGCCACGCGGGTGCGCTTGCCCGGGACAAACAGTGCCGCAGTGGCGAGTGCAACCACAGGCAACCCGACCAGCAGGGCCAGGAGCAGCGCCCACGGGACGCCGGAACCGCCGAAGACGGCAAGGCCGGCCAGGCCGCCGTCGACGTCGAAATACAGGGGTTGACCCAGAAGCTGCTGCCACAAGGGCGCGCCCTGGAAACCGAGCGGGACGCCGGGGTCGGCGAGCAGTGCCCGTGGGCGGTCAAGCACCGAAATACCGAACGGAATGAAAATGGCGGCACTTGGCAGCAGCGCCCACCATACTGTCCGCCCGCGCCTGCCAAGCAGGATCCCGGCCAGGACAACCACGACGACGAAGGGAAGCAGTAATGAGGGTGCAGCTGCTGTTACAACAGCCAGAGCCAGACCGGCGGCCGCCGCCGCAGTCCATGAAGGGGTGCCGTTAACGCCCGGCTTGGCGGGAGGCTGTTCCTGGAAGCGCCGGTCCCCCGGCTCGGGAACAGCGAAACGTCCCTGGCCGCGTGCGGTGCCGGTGGCACGCAGCAGTGCCAGAACCAGCAGCGGCATCATGATGTGTGCAACCAGGGCACCAAGGCGCCCCTGGTTCAGCGCAACCTGCAGGGCGGGAGCCCCGCCCCAGGCAACTGCTGCCACCAAGCGGAAGCGCCGCCGCGTGGTCAGGCCGCCCGCCGCGAACCACGCGGCAAGGCCGGAGAGCGGCATGGCCAGGAGCAGCAGCCAGGCGAGGGCGCTGTTCGCGTCCCCTCCGCCCACAAGGCCAAGGACCCACAGAAGAAGTGCGAAGGGGTCGCCGTGGCCGGGCAGTCCGGCGCCGAGGCCGATCCACCAGCTGGTGGCGTGGTGCCAGATGTCCGATACCTTCGACGAGACCGGAATCAGGGCACCGCCGGAGACAGCTTCGGCACGGAAGAACCCGGAGAGACCAATCAGCGATGCCGCCGCTGTCAGGATCACCGCGAGCAGGGCACCGTTGCCCACCCATCCGCGCTCCGAAGTGGTCAGCGCGGCAAAATCATCCGTGGAGTCACCGCTGGGCTGTTCCGCCAGCGGATCGCTCCTGGCTGCGTCCCCTCCCGGGTCATCGGAGCCCAGGGCTTCAATGAGGGAACGCCGGTGGGCCCAGACCTCGCGGCGCGGGGTCTGGAGCCCCTTGATGACCGAGCGGCGGATCCGCCGCGTCCTTGCTGCGTCGCGGCGTCCGCGGATCACAGCCCCGGGCCGGCCCAGCGGCACGAAGGTTGCCATGAGTTGGGAGAATCCGTGGCCGGGGTCCTTGACGGCAATGCTCAGGACGAGTTTGAAGAGGCTGCCCAGCAGCGCCCCTGCGGCGTGCAGGGGTACCTTCCACCACACTGTGTGTTTGAGGCGCAGGTAGACCTGGGCCTTCCGGGCGGCACTGGCGCTCCCCAATGCTTGGGGCCGATGCGAAACGTGGAACATCCGTGCGGTGGGCACCACCACAACGCGGTGTCCAGCCAGGCGGTTGCGCCAGCAGAAGTCCACATCGTCACCGGTGCCGGGAAGGGCGGCGTCGAACCCGCCCAGTTCTTCCCAGACGTCGCGCCGGACCAGCATCCCGGCCGAGTTGACCGCGAAGGTGTCGCTGCGGCCGTCGTACTGCCCCTGGTCGAGTTCGTCCGCCTCAATGAGGGTCAGCCGTTCAGCCCAGCGGCTGGTGGAAAGCCCGACGTCGATCAGTCGGCGCTTGGCGTCCCAGTCCAGCTGCTTGCACCCTGCCACCGTCACCGAGGGCGCACGCTCCACGGCATGGAGCAGTTCGGCCAGGGCTTCCGGCGCGGGAGCGGCGTCGTCGTGCAGCAACCAGATCCACTCGGTGTCGTTCCGGCTGTCCGGGTTTCGGGGAGCCAAGGCGGCCAGGCCGGCCTTGACCGCGTCCCCCATCCCGGTCCGCCCCTGGTGGAAGCTGGTGACGTTGTCCTCGCCGAATGCCTGGTCAAGCAAAGCCAGGGAATTGTCCCGTGAGCCTGTGTCAACGCCAATAAAAGCATCTACCGGACGGGTCTGCTCCGACAATGCCGCCAAGGTCCTGGGAAGATAGTCACCGCCGTTGTGGGCGACCACAACGGCGGTGACGTGTACTACTTGAAGAATTAGACTGCTCGCTTCCTCAGCCGACGGCGCTCGCGCTCGGAGAGGCCTCCCCAAATGCCAAAGCGTTCGTCGTTCGACAGTGCGTATTCCAGGCACTGTGAGCGCACGTTGCACGCGCCGCAAACTTTCTTGGCGTCGCGGGTGGATCCTCCCTTTTCGGGAAAGAACGCTTCCGGGTCAGTCTGGGCGCACAGTGCGTCCGTCTGCCATCCGAGTTCGCCTTCGTCGTCGAAGTTCTGCTCGAAAGGAAGCCCGATCCAGACCGGCTGCGCAGTGGTTTCCGAATGGAGGGTCTGCAGTTCCATCGGCGGATCGTGAAGATCGCCGTCCTGGTCAGGGTTTCCCGCCAGAAGGGCTTCATGAGCTGCAAGGAAGGCCGTGGCCTGGTCCTGCAGTAAATCACTGGTGCTCTGGTTGTACCGCTCGGCGGCATCCGGATCTGCCGGATCAACGTACCAATCGCTTGGCACGCCGCGAGAACGGTACTTTGCCGACGCCTGACCGGCGACGACTGCATCTTCATGGATACGCTCAACTTGCCCCATTTGTGGCGTCCCTCCTGATGTTGCTGCCCCTGACTGAATAACTGAACACTCGGTTGTGTGCCCCGTATTTGCGCAATGGCGATCGATACCTAATTACACGTGTGTAAGTCGCTGGGAGTCAAGCG
The DNA here is from genome assembly GCF_000876655.1 of Arthrobacter sp. SPG23. Classification (GTDB taxonomy): domain Bacteria; phylum Actinomycetota; class Actinomycetes; order Actinomycetales; family Micrococcaceae; genus Arthrobacter. The sequence goes on along the minus strand of NZ_JYCN01000012.1, from coordinate 26,396 downwards.
GCAGCCGGGATAATAATCAACTTCGACCGCAATCCGCTGCCACGCCACGCCCGGGATTTTTGGACGACTCGCCGTCATCCCGGGAATTTTGACAGCATACTGACTACTTTTCTGGGAATTTCCCGGGAATCCCGGGGAAACCGGCCCTGCTCTGCGCTTTAGGCAATCAAAATGAGCAAAAGGAACGTGGCACAGATCACAGGGCTTTGCGGGGCGTTGGCCTCCGACCGTGGCCCGCCCGCCACCTCCCGGCGCGGCGGGCACCGTGGCAAGATGTTGCCATGAGCATCCCGGCGATCGATCTGATGACTGCACTGCGGTCCGGCCACTCCACCTCACCGCGACTCACCTGGTACGGACCGGACGCAGAGCGGGTGGAACTGTCCGGCCGTGTCCTGGACAACTGGGTCGCCAAGACCAGCAACCTGCTGCAGGACGAACTCGATGCCGAACCCGGGACGCGGTTGCGGCTGGACCTTCCGGCGCACTGGAAGTCCATGATCCTGGCTCTCGCCGCCTGGCAGCTGGGAATGGAGGTCGTCCTCGGCTCCGCCGATGCCGAACTCCTCGCCACCGCGTCACCGGAGGCCGGTCTTGAGGGTGAGGCGTTCGACGCCGTCATAGCTGTGCCGCTTCCGGCGCTGGCCATGCGGTGGCCCGGTGAGCTGCCGCCCGGCGTCGTCGATTTCGGCGCCGAAGTCCGTTCGCACGGCGACGTCTTTATGGCACATGAGGATCCCGAGGGGTCGCGCCCTGCCGTCGTATCCTCAGCCGGCACCTTGCACGCGCACTCAGACCTGCTCGAAGGGTTCGCCGCCGCCCACGAAACCGGCGTCCGCTTGCTGGTGCGGGCCGGCGACGGGCTTGAAGCGGCCCTCGTCCAGTGTCTGGGAGCATGGCACAACAACGGGTCGGTCGTACTGGTCCACCCTGACGTCGCAGTGACGGACAAGCTCCTCAGCGACGAACGGGTGCAGGGAGGGTAGGCGGAGCCTAGCTGCTGCGGGGCGGTCCCGGACGCTCCGGATCCTGCACGTCGGCCTGCGCCTCGTTGGCGGGAACGCGAACCGGGTGCTGGTTCTGGTGGTGGTGCAGTTCGATGATCTCGTGGTCGTGCGAGAAAGCGGGCTCTTCGTCGAGTTCCTTGTTGAATACGAGGAACCGGTAGGCGAAGAAGCGCACCACGGTGGCCACGAGGATGCCGGCCACGCCAGCCAGGAACAGCATGTTCTTGTCCGTGATGCCCATCGAATACTTGGCCAGTGCCGTGAAGCCGGTGGAGATGCCGATGCCAATGCCGTTGATCAGGATGAACATCAGGAATTCCCGGATCACGTTGTCCTGGCGGCGGTGCCGGAAGGTCCAGAACCGGTTGGCGATCCACGAGAAGATCGTGGCAACCGTCGCGCCCACGAACCGTGCCTTGGCCTCGCTGTCGGTCATGGGGCCGTGCATCAGGTAGTAGGTCAGGCCGTTGTCGATCACGAAGGCGACACCGCCGACGGCGCCGAACTTGGCCACCTCGCGCCAGAAAAGCGAGGCGAGTCCGCGCAAACGTTCTGCAAGTGTGTAAAACATGACCCTCCATGGCCGACTGAAATTTCAGGCCACAGGGCCGAGAACCCATTTTAGCCCGCAAAGCTGGGAGCCGCCCCGCCTGGCCTGGAGCGCGGTCTCCTGCGACGCTGCCATGACGCAAAATTCCCGGCCGAAACGGTGGTGAAGCCCGGAACACCCCTGCTGTTCTGTAGGCTGGCTCTTGTGACTTTTCCAGTAATAGGCGTAGTTGGCGGCGGCCAGCTAGCCCGCATGATGGCCCCCGCCGCAACGGCCCTGGGCTTTGAACTCCGTGTCCTGGTCGAAGGCGAGGACGTTTCGGCGGTTTCCGCCGTGCCGACGTCGCCGGTGGGCGACTACAAGGACCTTGACGCCCTCCTCGAGTTTTCGCGCGGGCTCGACGTCATGACGTTCGATCATGAGCACGTCCCCAACGACCACCTGCGGGCACTGCAGGAGGCCGGCGTCAACGTCCAGCCCGGACCGGATGCCCTGGTCCACGCGCAGGACAAGCTCGTGATGCGCGCAGCCATCGACCGGCTCGAGCTGCCAAACCCCGCCTGGTCAGCTGTTGCCGACGTCGACGCCCTGGTTGCTTTTGGCGAGAAAACCGGATGGCCGGTGGTCCTGAAGACGCCCCGCGGGGGCTACGACGGCAAAGGCGTCCGGATGGTCGGGTCGGCTGAGGAAGCCGCCGACACGGCCGACTGGTTCGCGGCCATGACGCCGCTGCTGGCAGAGGCCAAGGTGGACTTCAGCCGTGAACTGTCGGCGCTGGTCGCCAGGACGCCGGACGGTGAATCCCGGGCATGGCCCGTCGTCCACACCATCCAGGTGGACGGCGTCTGCGACGAAGTGATCGCCCCGGCCCAGGACATTCCGCTGGAGGTGGCCGCTGCCGCCGAGGACGCCGCAATCCGCATCGCCAACGAACTCGGAGTCACCGGCGTTATGGCCGTGGAGCTCTTCGAAACCCCCGGCGTCGGTTCCGGCTTCCTGATCAACGAGCTCGCAATGCGTCCGCACAACACCGGCCACTGGACCCAGGACGGATCGGTGACGAGCCAGTTCGAGCAGCACCTGCGCGCCGTGCTGAACCTCCCGCTCGGCGCCACCGATGCGCTGGGGCCGGTCGTCGTGATGAAGAACTTCCTCGGCGGCGAGAACCAGGAGCTGTTCTCTGCGTATCCGCTGGCCATGGCCAGCGAGCCGGCCGCCAAGATCCACTGCTACGGCAAAGCCGTCAGGCCCGGCAGGAAGATCGGCCACGTCAACCTGGTGGGGGCATCCGCTTCCGACGTCGACTCCGTCCGGCAGCGCGCCACCACCGTCGCCAACATCATCCGGGACGGCCGTGCTCCGGCGCGAACAGCACCGGGGAACTCCGAGGAGACCGTATGAGTACGCCTGCATCGCCGATCCGTCCGGCGGGAACGGACAACGCCGGGCCGATCGTGGGCCTCGTCATGGGCTCCGACTCGGACTGGCCCGTTATGGAAGCCGCAGCAGAGGCCCTCGCCGAGTTCGGCATCCCGTTCGAAGCCGATGTGGTCTCAGCCCACCGGATGCCTACTGAAATGATCCGCTACGGCCAGACGGCGCACGAGCGCGGTCTGCGCGTCATCATCGCCGGAGCCGGCGGCGCCGCGCACCTGCCCGGCATGCTGGCGTCTGTGACGCCCCTGCCGGTCATCGGCGTCCCCGTCCCGCTGAAGACGCTCGACGGCATGGACTCATTGCTGTCCATCGTCCAGATGCCCGCCGGTGTCCCGGTGGCCACAGTGTCGATCGCCGGCGCACGCAACGCCGGCCTGCTCGCCGTCCGCATGCTGGCATCCGGGACGGACGACCTCGCCGTCCGCCTGCGCGACGAGCTGATTGAGTTCGCACAGGAGCTCAACGACGTCGCCACCCGCAAGGGCGCGGCCCTGCGGCACAAGGTCAGCGAAGTGTTCTCCGACGGCAACGTCGTTCTCCGGGGCAGCCGTTAGGAATCAGCAGATGACCACCAGCCACTCCAGCCCCCAGGCGCCGCAACAGGCCCTGACGGACCCGGTCCGCAACCCCGTGAACGCCCCGGCGCCGGTCAGGACGAAACGCGCATTCGTCCTCCTCCTGCTGACCCTGTTCGTCCCGGGCAGCGCCCAGATCGTTGCCGGCGACCGCAAACTGGGCAGGATCGCCCTGAGGGTGACGCTCGCCGTCTGGGGACTGGCGCTCGTGGCACTGGTGCTGCTGCTGGCAAACCGGACGCTCCTGATCGGGATCCTCACGAATTCCGTGGCGTCGCTTCTGATCATCGTCATCCTCATCGCCCTCGCAGTGGGCTGGGCCGCGCTCTTCGTCAACACCCTCAGGCTCATCCGGCCTGTCCTGCTGGCACCCGGAATGAGGCCTGTCGTCGGGGTTGCCCTGGTCCTGGCAATGGTGCTCAGCACCGGAACGCTTGGCTACGCCGCGTACGTGCTGAATGTGAGCCGGAACGCGATCGGCAGCATCTTCTCCGCGGGTCCCGCCATCGACCCCGTGGAGGGCCGCTACAACTTCCTGATGATGGGCGGTGACGCGGGAGACGACCGAACGGGCCGGCGACCGGACAGCCTCTCCGTCCTCAGCGTCGACGCCAAGACCGGCCAGACCGCCATCATCTCGGTGCCCCGCAACCTGCAGAACGCGCAGTTCAGCGAGGGCTCCCCCATGCGGCAGATCTACCCGGACGGTTACGACTGCGGCAACGAGTGCCTCATCAACGCGATCAACACCGAGGTGACGAACGAGCACACGGACCTCTATCCCGGGGTGGCCGATCCCGGCGCGCAGGCAACCCTGGAGGCCGTCTCGGGCACGCTCGGCATCACCGTGCAGGCGTATGTCCTGGTGGATATGGACGGCTTTGCCAAGCTCATCGACGCCATGGGCGGCATCAAGATCAAGGCCGGCGGCTGGGTGCCGCTGAGCGGCGACATGGTGGACGAAGCCAACGGAATCCACGGGATGCCCACCGGCTGGATCGCGGCGGGCGACCAGCACCTGGATGGCTACCACGCCCTCTGGTACGGACGCTCCCGCGAATTCGTTGATGACTACGCCCGCATCCAGCGCCAGCAGTGCGTCCAGCAGGCCATGCTCAAGCAGTTGGACCCTGCAACGCTGCTCTCGAAGTTCGAGGACATCGCCAACGCGGGCACCAAGGTGGTTGACTCCAACATCTCCGCGAGCCAGCTCGGCAGCTTCGTGGACCTGGCAATGAAGGCCAAGGGCAAGGAGGTCAGCCGGCTGACTATCGGGCCGCCGGACTTCGACGCCTCCTTCTCCACCGTGCCGGACTTCGACCAGATCCACGACAGGGTCGACCGGCTCCTTGCCGCACAGTCGGCCGGGGCAGCGCCGGATCCTGCCGGGGAGGACAGCATCGTGCAGGCCGGTGCGGCCGCCGGCCCGCTCATGGCAGCCGCACCGGCGGCACCCCTGACCCAGCCTGCGCCGTCGCCGTCGGACTTCACACCGGTGACCACCACCCCCGACGGCGAGCCCATCACGGAAGAGATGCTCAACCAGTTCAAGCGTGAGGGCAACGAGCAGGCGATCCGGGACCTCGTGGCCACGAACGGCCAGTGCCGCCCGCTCTAGGCTCCCCCGGCCCCACCGCCCGACGCCGGCGACGGCGTCGGCATGCATTCGACCGTCAGCACGCATCGACGAATCTGCGGCAGCCGCGCTGCTGCAATGAGAAAAGGACACCTGGCTGTGTACGAAATTGAGAACGTCCTCCGGCCCTATGCCTGGGGCTCCACCACGGCCATTGCGGGCCTGCTGGGCCGGCAGGCCTCGGGCGGCCCGGAAGCGGAGCTGTGGGTGGGCGCCCACCCCGACTCGCCGTCGGTGGCGCTAGCGGCCGACGGCGGTCCGCTGGGTTTGGATGCGCTCATCAGTTCCGACCCCGGCCGTCATCTGGGCAATGCCAGCGTGGCGGAGTTCGGGCCCCGGCTGCCGTTCCTCCTCAAGGTCCTGGCCGCGGAGAGCCCGCTGTCCCTTCAGGTACACCCGACGCTGGAACAGGCCCGGGCGGGCTTTGCCCGCGAAGAGGCTGCCGGCGTCGACCGTTCCGCCGCGGAACGGAACTACAAGGATGACAACCACAAGCCGGAGATGATCTTCGCCCTGACGCCGTTCGAGGCGCTCTGCGGTTTCCGCCCCGCCGCGTCCTCGCGCGCCCTCTTTGACCACTTGGTGGCGTCCATGCGCGGGATGTCCCTCGAAGTTCCCCAGGTGTTCCTGGACGTCGTGCAGGATCTCTCCGAGCCGGAGGAGCACGACGCACTGAAAGCGGCGTTCACCAGGCTCATCGGCGGAGGCCATGCTGTTTCGCATGCTGTGCGCGAGCTGGTGGCGGCGCTCAAGGCCGGGCTTCCGATGAACCCCTACCAGACCGAACTGTCCACGGCGGTCAGCCTGCACGGACACTATCCCGGGGATCCCGGGGTCCTCATCTCGCTGCTGCTGAACAGGATTTCGCTGGCTCCGGGAGAGGCGGTCTACCTGCCGGCAGGGAACGTCCACGCATACCTGCACGGTCTCGGCATCGAGGTCATGGCGTCCTCCGACAACGTACTCCGGGGCGGGCTGACGCCGAAGTTCGTTGACGTCCCGGAACTGTTGGCCACCGTCGAGTTCGCGTCGGTGGGCGTGCCGATGCTGGCGGCGGAGACGTCCGGGCTGGGCCAGGAACTGTACCGGCCCCCGTTCCGCGAATTCCAGCTGCAGCGGATCGAACTGGAGCCCGGCGGTGCCCCCGTCCCGCTGGCTCAGTCCGGCGCCGCAGTAATCATCGTGGTGTCCGGCTCCGTGCTGCTGGACTCCCCCAAGGGCGACCTCCACCTGGACCGTGGCGCGAGCGCGTTCCTCCCGGCCGCGGAGGCGCCCGTCAACGTGCACCCGGCAGCCGGCTCAGCCGGGACCGCCGTCGCCTTCGCCGTGACCACTGCGCTGGGGGCCTGAGCTGATGGAGTATTTCCTGCAGACCCCCCAGTGGGCAGACTTCCAGCGTTCCCTTGGCCGCACGGTGCACGAACAGTCGGGACCGGGCTGGAGCTTCCTCGCCGTCGAGGAGAAGAACCCGGCGGGCAAGGTCCTCTATGCCCCGTACGGCCCCGTGGCGGAGTCCCTGGAAGCGTTCGACGCCGCCCTGGCGGCGCTCGTGGCGCTGGCCCGGACGTGCCACGCCGCGTTTGTCCGGATCGAGCCGGTCACGGCCGGATTCGACACGCCCGAGTCCGGCAGGGTGCTGCGGAGCCGCGGCCTGCGGCCGGCACCCGTCAACCAGCAGCCGGAACTGAGCTGGATCGTGGACCTGGACCGGGACTTCAAGGACGTGCTGGCCGCCATGAAACCCGTGAACAGGAACCTCTACCGGAACATCCATAAGAAGGACGTCACGTTCCGGTCGTCGCAGGACCCCGAAGAAATCCGCGTGCTCTTGAATTTCCTCCACATGACGGCCAAAAGGAGCGGGTTCAAGCCGCAGAGCGATGAGTACCTCAGCCAGGTGGCCCGGTCCCTCATGCCTGCGGGCGCGGCCACGCTGTTCATCGCCGAACGCCACGGCGGCCCCATCGCCGCGGCCCTGGCGTACGACTCCGCCGACACCCGCACCTACGCCCACGCCGCCCTGGACGACTCGCACCGGAAGCTCAGCGCCGGCATCCCGCTGCTGGTGACCCTCATGGCGGATGCCAAGGAAAAGGGCCTGAAGCACGTTGACCTCTGGGGCGTGGCACCCGAGGACCAGCCGAACCACAAGTGGGCCGGCTTCACGGCCTTCAAGAAGTCGTTCGGCGGGCGCGAAATCGCCTACCCGGGCACCTGGGACCTTCCCGTGAAGAAGCTCCGCTATGGCGCCTACCAGATCGCCAGGAAGGCCCGCGAAAAGCTCCGCGCGCTCCGCAACTGAGTCGGTTCTCTCCTCCCCCGTGCCTTCCACCCAGCGCGAACGGGCCCAGCGGCACGGCAGCAAGCCTCCGGGCGTATACGGACCTGGACGACAAATCGGTCCTGACGCATGAATCGGGCGCGCGGATCTGGGGGTTTGGCCTTCCGCCCTGGATGCAGGAGGACTGGCGGATCCATGTGGCCAGGGACCGTGAGGGCAGCAAGCCCCGCCGCCAGAACGTGGTGGGCCATCGCCTGACGTTCAAGGACGGCGAAGTTGTGGTGCACGACGGCGTTCGGGTCACCGCGCCGGCAAGGACGTGGCTTGACCTTGCCGCTTTACTGTCGGTCGACGAACTGATCGCAGCGGGCGATTCCTCGGATGGCGGGAAGTCCGCGTCTTCACAGAGGATCTCGAGGGAGACAGCCCGTTCGTGATCGAAAAGGTCAAGGCCGTGATGAGGTTCCGTGACCAGCCCCAACGAGCAGCACGAACGGGCACTTGGGGCCTTTTATCGCCATGACTAAGGGGCCGCAAGTGTCCGTTCGCGCTGAATGAAGCGGGGTGAAGCGGGTGAGCTAGCTCTTGCGGGCGTAGCCTTCCCACTTGCTGGCCTGGTGCTCGCCGTCCACGAAGCGGATGGTGCCGGACTTGGACCGCATGACGATCGACTGGGTCAGGACCTTGTCCTTGGAGTAGCGCACACCCTTGAGCAGGTCGCCGTCGGTGATGCCGGTGGCTGCGAAGTAGCAGTTGTCGCTGGAGACGAGGTCGTTCGTGGAAAGCACACGCTCGAGGTCGTGCCCGGCGTCGATGGCCTTCTGCTTCTCGTCATCGCTGGTGGGCCAGAGGCGGCCCTGGATAACGCCGCCGAGGGACTTGATGGCGCACGCGGCGACGATGCCTTCCGGCGTACCGCCGATGCCCATGAGCGCGTCAACTCCGGTACCGGAGCGCGCCGCAGCGATGGCTCCGGCGACGTCGCCGTCCATGATGAACTTCGTCCGGGCACCGGCCTCGCGGATTTCCTCCACGAGGGGACGGTGGCGGTCCCGGTCCAGGATCATGACGTTGAGCTGGTTGACCTTGACACCCTTCGCCTTGGCGATTAAATGCAGGTTCTGCTTGACCGGAAGTCGCAAGTCGACCATGTCCGCAGCTTCCGGGCCCGTCACGAGCTTCTCCATGTAGAACACGGCGGAGGGATCGAACATGGAGCCGCGTTCGGCGACGGCGAGGACGGCGAGGGCGTTGTTGATTCCCAGTGCGGTCAGGCGGGTTCCGTCGATGGGGTCGACGGCGACATCGCACTCGGGGCCGGTGCCGTCACCGACGTGCTCGCCGTTGAAAAGCATCGGAGCTTCGTCCTTCTCGCCTTCACCGATGACCACAACGCCGTTGAAGTGGACGGTCTGCAGGAAGGAGCGCATGGCGTCGACTGCTGCGCCGTCAGCCTTGTTCTTGTCGCCGAAGCCAACCCAGTGGCCGCCGGCAATGGCCGCGGCTTCGGTGACGCGGACAAGTTCAAGGGCAAGGTTGCGGTCCGGTTCGTCAATGCCTACGGCAAGCGACGGCGAAATCGTGGAGTACTGCTGGGTCATAGGCGCTGGTGACACGTGAACCTCTTCTTCGAGTGGCGATCATTGAACCCGTACGGCCGGTATGAGTCCGTCACGGTGATTCCTCTGCTATTGATCATAGTCGCGGCAGCATCCGCAGGTCATGGGATGACCAGCCCGTGAAACATGGCGTTTCCTCACCGGCTGAACAGCATGAATGTGAGAACGGCATTCACATGCGCGACTATAGAAGCGTGAGCGAAACGCAGGACAAGTCCACCCCCAACAACCTGACGGCCGGCACGGGCTCCCCCAAGGGCTCCGAGTCGGCCCCTGACGCACCGGTGGTTAAGCCCGTTATCCGCGCCGCTGCGGCAAAAAGGGCCAACGCCTCGGTCATCGGGATGATCATCGCGCTGCTCGTCAGTGTTGCCGCGTTTCTTCCCATCGTCTTGATGAACCCCTCCCCGAAGTCTGAAGGTTACCGCCCGAACGTGGACGTCGGCGCCATAGCCCAAAACGCAGCCGGTGTGGCGGGATTCACACCTGTGGCTCCCCGGACCGGCGACACATTCAGTCCGAATTACGCCCGCTGGGAGTCCGGGACCGGCACGGGCGTGCCAACATGGGAGGTCGGATACCTCACGCCGAAGGAGTCATTCATCGGTTTGGTCCAGACCGCCCGGGCGAACCCCACGTGGCTGCTGCAGCAGACCAAGAATGCCCCGGTCACCGGAAGCCGCAATGCCGGCGGCCTCGACTGGGAACTCCGCGACACGGGTAAGGGCGAGAAGAGCATGGTCCTCAGCCACAAGGGCACCACCGTCGTCCTCACCGGCACAGCCCAACTTGACGAGTTCGCCGTCCTGGCAGACGCCGTCGTGAAGTCCTTGGAGAGTAACCCGGCCGCTACGGTTTCACCCTCGGCCACATCTTCGCCGTAAAGTGGCTCCGTGGCTACTTACCTGACTCCTGCACTGGCTTGGCGGCGACTGCGCGAAGGAAACGAACGCTTTGTCGCCGGAGAATCCTCCCACCCCAACCAGGACGCATCACGTCGTTCCTCGCTGGTGGAGAACCAGCACCCGTTCGCGGTGATCTTCGGCTGCTCGGATTCACGCCTCGCCGCTGAAATCATCTTCGACCTTGGCCTGGGCGACGCGTTTGTTGTCCGCACAGCCGGCCAGGTCATCGACGACGCCGTCCTGGGGTCGCTGGAGTACAGCATCGGCGTTCTGGGCGTGCCGCTGATCGTGATCCTCGGCCATGACAGTTGCGGCGCAGTCAGCGCCACGAAGGACGCCGTTGAAACGGGCCAGATGCCCATGGGATTCATCCGCGACCTCGTGGAGCGGATCACGCCGTCAGTACTGACCTCGCTGCGCAACAACGAAACTGAGGTCAACGACATGGTGGTGGAGCACGTGAAGCAGACCTCACACCGGCTCGTGGACAGCTCCCGTGTGATTTCGGACGCAATCGAAACCGGACGCGCAGCCGTGATCGGCCTCTCCTACAGCCTCAAGGAGGGCCGCGCCGACCTCGTTTCGGGAATCGGCGAGCTCTAGATCCCCGGCATCCGGGCGGCCCGCGCGGTCCGACGCATGCGGTTCACGGTTTTCGATGGAGCCGCCAACCGCCCTAAGCTAGCCCCATGACTTCCACTGAAGAATTCCGCATTGAACATGACACGATGGGCGAAGTCCGCGTCCCCGTGAACGCCCTGTACCGTGCCCAGACGCAGCGTGCAGTTGAGAACTTCCCCATCTCCGGCAAAACCCTGGAACGTGCACACATCGAGGCCCTCGCCCGGGTCAAGAAGGCTGCCGCCCAGGCCAACGCAGAACTTGGAGTGCTCGACGGCGAGCTGGCCAAGGCGATCGCGGACGCCGCCGATGAGGTAGCCACCGGAAAGTACGACGGCGACTTCCCGATCGACGTTTTCCAGACCGGCTCCGGCACCTCCTCCAACATGAACACCAACGAGGTCATCGCGGAGCTCGCCTCCCGCGCCCTCAAGGCCGCCGGTAGCGACAAGGTTGTCCACCCGAACGACCACGTCAACGCCTCGCAGTCCTCCAACGACGTCTTCCCCACGTCCGTCCACGTGGCGGCGACGTCTGCGCTCATCAACGACCTCATCCCGGCCCTCGGCTACCTGGCCGACTCGCTTGACCGTAAATCCGTCGAGTTCAAGGACGTCGTCAAGTCCGGCCGCACGCACCTCATGGATGCCACCCCGGTGACCCTGGGCCAGGAGTTCGGCGGCTACGCCGCACAGGTCCGCTACGGCATCGAGCGCATCAACGCTTCGCTCCCCCGCGTGGCCGAAGTTCCCCTCGGCGGCACCGCTGTGGGCACCGGCATCAACACGCCGGCAGGCTTCCCGGAGCGCGTCATCGAACTGCTCGCCACGGACACGGGCCTGCCGCTGACCGAAGCACGCGACCACTTCGAGGCCCAGGCCAACCGGGACGGCCTGATCGAAGCCTCCAGCCAGCTGCGCAACATCGCGATCTCCTTCATGAAGATCAACAACGACCTCCGCTGGATGGGCTCCGGCCCCAACACCGGCCTCGGCGAAATCGCCATCCCGGACCTGCAGCCCGGCTCCTCGATCATGCCGGGCAAGGTCAACCCGGTCATCTGCGAGGCGTCCATCATGGTCTGCGCGCAGGTCATCGGCAACGACACGGCCATTGCCTGGTCCGGCACCAACGGTGCGTTCGAACTGAACGTCGGCATCCCTGTCATGGCCGCCAACCTGCTCGAGTCCGTCCGCCTGCTGGCCAACACCAGCCGCGTCATGGCCGACAAGATGATCGACGGCATCACCGCCAACGTTGAGCGTGCACGTTTCCTCGCCGAGGCCTCGCCCTCCATCGTCACGCCGCTGAACAAGTACATCGGCTACGAGAACGCCGCCAAGATCGCCAAGAAGGCCGTCGCCGAGGGCCTCACCATCCGCGAGACCGTGGTCGCCATGGGCTTCCTGGAGCGCGGCGAACTGACCGAAGAGCAGCTGGACACCGCGCTGGACGTCATGTCCATGACGCGCCCGCCGCACAAGGCATAAGTCCCCACCGCCTCCCTTACGCGCGACGGCGGCCGCCCACCTTCCCAGCGAAGGCGGGCGGCCGCCGTCGTCGTTAAGGCAGTTGTGGCCGAGGCGGCGGGGGCGCAAGTGTCCGTTCGCGCTGTGGTGCGGGGCCGCAAGTGTCCGTTCGCGCCAAAATTGCACTAATTTGAAACTGGTGCAAAACTTCACTTTGTGAATAATAGTGCAATAAGCGACGGCGGCCTGCGCGAACGCAAGCGGGCCGCGACGCGGAGTTCCATCAGCGCCATCGCGCGGTCGCTGACGGCGGAGCGGGGCCTCAACGGCTACACCGTGGAGGAAGTGTGTGACCGGGCGGGCATTTCCCGCCGGACGTTCTTCAACTACTTTCCATCCAAAGAAGATGCAATCCTCGGCCACGTGGACGATGAACTGCCCGAAGAACTCTTTGCCGACTTCATCCGCGGCGGCGCAGCCTCACCGCCCGGCGACATCTCCGCCACTCTCCTCCAGGACCTCGTGGACCTGTCCCTGAAGATGTCCGAACGCATGAGTTCCTCGGACGAGGAGACCCGCCAGCTGATCGGCGTCATCAAGAAAGAGCCCCAGCTGATGCTCAAGATCATCGGCGCCACCGAGGAACGCGAAGCCCACTTTGCCCGGGTCCTCGCAGCCCGTGAACGCGTGGCCCCGGACCACCCCGTGGTTCGGATGGCCGTTGTTGCCATGGGCAGCATTGCCCGGCACTCCAGCATGGCCTACTTCTCCGAAGGCAACTCCCGGTCCTACCAGGACCTGCTGATGGAAAACATCACATCTGCGCGCCTGCTCTTCTCACAGCCGCTTCAAGTCCCTGTACCCTCTTCCGCCGAAGGACGCCCATGAGCACCGCCGTCACCCCCAAGCCGGCAGCCGTGCCGCTGCTGCTCACCCAGAAACGCATCTGGATCATCTTTTCCGCCCTCATCGCCGGCATGCTGCTCTCCAGCCTGGACCAGACCATCGTCTCCACCGCCATGCCCACCATCGTGGGGAAGCTCGGCGGCGTGGAGCACCAGGCCTGGATCACCACCGCCTACCTGCTGGCCACCACCATCGTGATGCCCATCTACGGCAAGTTCGGCGACGTCCTCGGACGCCGCAACCTGTTCCTCGTGGCCATCGCACTGTTCACGCTCGCCTCGGTGGGCTGCGCGTTCGCCACCGATTTCTGGGGCTTCGTGGTGTTCCGCGCCATCCAGGGCCTGGGCGGCGGCGGGCTGATGATCCTCTCCCAGGCCATCATCGCCGACATCGTGCCCGCCAAGGACCGCGGCAAGTACATGGGCCCGCTGGGTGCCATCTTCGGCCTCTCCGCCGTCGCAGGCCCGCTGCTGGGCGGCTACTTCGTGGACCACCTCACCTGGGAATGGGCCTTCTACATCAACATTCCCATCGGCATTGCGGCCTTCACCATCGCCTGGTTCACGCTGACCCTGCCGAACAAAAAGGCCGAGAAGCGGATCGACATCCTCGGTGTCCTGCTTCTCTCCGCGGCCACCACCTGCCTGATCTTCTTCACCGACTTCGGCGGCAAGAAGGACGAAGGCTGGGATTCACCGCTTACCTGGGCGTTCGGCGCCGGCCTGGTTGTCGCCGCTGCCGCGTTCGTCATGGTGGAACGCCGGGCCGAGGACCCCATCATCCCGCTGGGCCTGTTCAGGAACCGGATCTTCGTGAATTCCACGGCCATCGGCTTCACCCTGGGGCTGGGCATGTTCGCCGCCATCGCTTTCGTCCCCACGTTCCTACAGATGTCCTCCGGCACCTCCGCCGCCGAATCCGGGCTGCTGATGCTTCCGATGATGGCGGGCCTCATGGGCATGGCCATCTATTCCGGCATCCGGATCTCCAAGACCGGGAAGTACAAGATGTTCCCCATCATGGGCGCCGCGCTCACCATGGGCGCCATGCTCTGGCTAACCACATTGACGGCAGACACCCCCATCTGGGTCATCTGCGTCCAGCTGTTCGTGCTCGGCGCCGGCCTGGGCTCCATCATGCAGGTGATCGTCCTGGTGGTGCAGAACTCCGTACCCGCCGAGCAGATCGGCACGGCCACCAGCACCAACAACTACTTCCGCGAAGTGGGCGCTTCCCTGGGCGTTGCCGTGTTCGGCTCCATCTTCACCTCACGGCTGGCAGAGGCCCTGACCAATGCCTTCACCGGCGCCGGGGCCTCAGCCGACCAGGCAGCCCAGTCCACCCAGACCCTCGACCCGCAGGCCCTGAGCCGGCTCCCGGAACAACTACGGGACGCCATTGTGAACGCCTATGCCGACTCTCTGGCGCCGGTGTTCTGGTACCTGCTGCCGTTCCTGGGCATCGCGCTGATCCTCGCGCTGACGCTGAAGCAGATCCCGCTCTCCGACACCGCCGGAATGGTGGCCCGGGGCGAGGCTGTGGGCGGCGAAGAGGCGGAACGGCTGGAGGCCAAGCGCCAGTCCGCATCCGCCTAGCAGGCCGCTAGGGTTCGTAGTGGACAGCGTCCTCCGGCAGTAGCGCCCGTCGGATGCACTCGCGGTCCCCGGGCCGGAGGTCCGGAAGCCCGTCCAGCGGAAACCAGTCCACGGCCAGCGATTCGTCGTCGTTCACGCGCGCTTCGCCGGAGACGTGGCGGCAGCGGAACACAATGTCGAGGAAGTCGCAGACATCACCGTTGGGGAAGGTCACCGGCCCCACGACGCCGACTGAAACCATGCGTTCCGTTTCCGCCACGACCGCTGTCTCCTCGAAGATCTCCCGCACGAGTCCCGGGGCCGGATGCTCTCCGGGCTCCAGCATCCCGGAGATCAGCGCCCACCTGCCGTTGTCGGAGCGCTGGCCCAGCAGGACGTGGCCGTCGTCGTTGAATACCACCCCGCGTACCGCGGGAATCCACAACGGATCATGGCCGATTTTTTCGCGGAGCTTGAGGATGAAGTCGGGTGCTGCCATGCCTTCAGCCTAATCGCAGCAACGCTGGCCGAAGGCCGTGCACACTGTCAAGCGCACGCCTCAGCCCGCAGGCAGGAGCAGCATGGCCGCGGCAGTACCTGCCAGCATGAAGGGGCCGAACGGGATGTCCGATTTGAGGGTGCCGCGGCGGGCAGCCAGCAGGCCCAGGCTCCAGAGGCCGCCCAGGAGGAAGGCGGCGAAGGTCCCGGCGAACACGTGGCCCCAGCCGAGGTAGCCGAGGTACAGTCCCAGCACGCCGGCAAGTTTCACGTCGCCGAATCCCATCCCCGGGGGGTAAACCATGCGCAGGATGAAGTAGAAGAGCCACAGCACCGCTCCCCCGGCCAGGATGCGGACCCCCGGGAGTCCGAAGAGCCGCGCGGCGCCGTCGGGCACTGCCTCTGCGTCTGCGCCGGCCATCAGGACGGTGGCAACCGCCGCCAGCAGGAGCAATCCGCCCACCGCATAGGACGGAAACACAATCCTGTTGGGCAGCAGGTGGTGCCTGACATCGATGACGGTGAGCCGCACCGCCATCACGCCAAAGTAGGCGCAGGCCGCAAGGACCAGCCAGAAAGCCAGAGGGGTGGATTCCCAAAGTTCGCCCAGTCGTTGGATCACCCTCGGATGCTACTGGATTTTCCCGCTCCGCCGCTGAGCCCGCGCGTAAACTGTGGATATGTCGACATGGGACGCCAGGCGCCAGGGGGAAGCCGGTCAGCAGAGCAAGCCGGCGGACCTGGCCATGACGTTCCGCAACCTGTGCCGGTCATCGCCCTGGAAGTGGCAGAGCCTCCGTTTCGAGTATGTGGACCGCTCCGCGGCGGACCTCCCGAATCTGGACCCCGGAAGCCTGGACGCCCAAAACCCGGACCCCGACAACACGGTGCGTGCGTGGCTGCGCCGGCCCGGCGCCCTCCGCCTGGAGTCCGCGGACGGCGTGGTGCTGCACAGCACCACGGGCATCAATGACTCCAAAGACGGCTTCTATGTCAGCTCCACCAGGAAGTCGTGGCTCCTGCCTCCGCAGCTGGTCACCCCGGTGTACGACGACGGCGGACTGGTCCGGCGCCGCCCGGAGGCCGCGTACGGCGAACCCTGCTTCGGTAACGGCCGCTTTGCCGCCGCGCTGGATCCTGTGGAGCTTGCCGGCAACTCCCCCGTGCCGATCGAGTTCCCCAACCTCAATGCCCTGGAACTCGGCCCCGTCTCCTCCGTGGACCATCAGGGCCGGCCCGCCCTGGAGGCGGTGGTGATTCCCAATGCGGCCTACCGCCCTTCGGACCCCGGAGCGCCGCTGTGCCGGCCGGGACGGAACCTGATGAGGATCGACGTAGGCACCGGAGTCTGCGTCTCTAGCCGGTCGCTGGAGAACGATTCGCCGGGTTTTGGCCACTGGATCCGGATCCTGGCCGTGGACGAGTACATGCTCGATGACCTGTTCCTGGCCGAATCCATGAACCTGACCGACGTCCGCCGCCACATCACCTGGGACATCACCCGGGGCGCGTGACTGGCTGCGCGCCGGTGCCACCGCTAAGCTTCCCGGATGACTGAGCCCGCCTCCTACTGGCCCCCGTTCGCCCTCGTGCTGACCACGCCCCGCCTCTCCCTCCGGCCCATCCGCGACGAGGAGATTCCGGCTGCGGTGCAGGCGGCAGCCTCGGGCGTCAGCGAACCGGGCCGCAGCCCCTTCAGCACCCCGTGGAATGAGTTCTCCGCCGAGGACCTCGGACCGAACATGGCGCAGTGGTACTGGCGCTGCCGCGGGAACATGTCGCCGCAGGAGTGGACCCTCCTGCTCGGCATCTGGCACGACGGCGAGTTCATCGGTTGCCAGGACATCGGGGCCAAGGATTTCGCGACGCTCAGGACGGTTTCCACCGGCTCCTGGCTCAGGAAGTCGGCACAGGGCCGCGGCTTGGGCAAGGAGATGCGGGCCGCCGTTGTCTGCTATGCCTTCGATCACCTGAAAGCGGATGTCGCGGAGTCAGAGGCCGCCGCCTGGAACGAGAAGTCCCTGGGCGTCTCCCGTTCCCTCGGCTACGAGCTGAACGGCGTCACACGGGCGTCCTGGGGCGGCACAATGCAGGAAGTCCAAAAGGTCCGCGTCACCCCAACAACGTTCAAACGCCCCGACTGGACGCTGAAAGTGCAAGGCCACGAACCCACGGCCAAGTTCCTGGGACTGTAACGGCTGAGTGCCTGAGGCGACTGGCCCACTCGCCCGGTCGCGGTCCTTCGCGTAGGAGCGCATCGCGGCGCATCGGACCCCGGAGGTCGCCCAGCGACCGAAGCGGGTCCCTATGCGCCGTGTCTAAGCGACGGCGAAGGGCCGTGGCCGGGCGAACCCGCCCACGACCCTTCAGTAGTACAGAGGCCTAGATTTCCGCCCCCTCGAGCAGCTCGGTGACCAGGGCCGCGATCGGCGAGCGCTCGGAGCGGGTGAGGGTGATGTGCCCGAAGAGCGGGTGTCCCTTGAGGGTTTCCACCACGGCGGCCACGCCGTCGTGCCGGCCGACCCGCAGGTTGTCGCGCTGGGCGACGTCGTGGGTCAGGACGATCTTCGAGTTCTGGCCGATCCGGCTCATCACTGTGAGGAGGACGTTCTTTTCCAGGGACTGGGCCTCGTCGACGATCACGAACGCGTCATGGAGCGAGCGGCCGCGGATGTGGGTCAGCGGCATGACTTCCAGCATGCCGCGGTCCATGACTTCCTCGACGACTTCCTGGCTGACGAGGGCCCCGAGAGTGTCAAAGACGGCCTGCGCCCAGGGGTTCATTTTCTCCGACTCGGATCCGGGCAGGTAGCCGAGCTCCTGGCCGCCCACCGCGTAGAGGGGACGGAAGACGATCACCTTGCGGTGTTCGCGGCGTTCCAGCACGGCTTCGAGGCCCGCACACAGTGCCAGTGCCGACTTTCCGGTGCCGGCCCGGCCGCCGATCGATACGATGCCCACGGAGGGATCCATCAGCATGTCGATGGCCAGCCGCTGTTCCGCGGAACGGCCGTGCAGTCCGAAGACGTCACGGTCGCCTTTCACCAGCCGGACCTGTTTGTCCGCGCCCACCCGGCCCAGGGCCGAACCACGGTTCGAGAGCAGCACCAGTCCGGTGTTGACGGGCATCTCTGCCGCGGCCGGGATGAAAACGGGTTCGTGGCCGTAGAGTGTGGAGACGTCCTCCTCGCTGGCTTCAACCTCCGCCATCCCGGTCCAGCCGGAGTCCTTCACCAGTTCGTTGCGGTACTCGTCGGCGAGCAGTCCCATGGCTGAGGCCTTGACGCGCATTGGCAGGTCCTTGGACACCACCGTGACGTTGCGGCCCTCGTTGGCAAGGCTCTTCGCGACGGCGAGGATGCGGCTGTCGTTGTCCCCTCCGCGGAATCCCGCGGGGAGCACCTCGGGGGAAATGTGGTTCATCTCCACCATGAGGGTGCCGCCGTCGTCGCCCAGCGGGATCGGCCGGTCGAGGCCGCCGTGCTGGACCCGGAGGTCGTCCAGGAGCCGCAGAGCCTTGCGGGCGAAGTATCCCAGCTCGGGGTCGTGCCTCTTGCCTTCAAGCTCGGTGATGACCACGATCGGCACAATGACTTCGTGCTCCGCGAACCGCAGCAGGGCGCGGGGGTCTGAGAGCAACACCGAGGTGTCGATGACGAAGCTCCACACGGTGTCGTCAGTCGCGGCGCTTTCGCCGGATACAGCAAGACCGGCCGCAGCGTCATAATTCGCTGCACCGGTCTGTGAGGTTGCTCGCTTGGCGCGAGAGGTAGCTTTCTCTCCCTGGTCGGAAATGACGTCGGGCAGTTGTTCAGAAATAGCCACATCGACTCCAGCCCCGGGGCGCACGCCCGGATATTTTATAGGTGAGGCGGATCGGCCACGAGGCCGGTTCCGGCCTCCCATACATCCGGTGCGAAAATACGCTCCATGTACTGGCCTCCCCGATTAGCCGGCAGTGTGCCTGCTAATGAACTCAACGTAATTCCCCGCGGGTTTGTTTCCCAAACTATTTCCCGGCGATTCTTGTTGCGATCACGTGAACTCCGTGTGAACCGCCCGCGGGGGGATGCCCCGGGCACCGGATGTCAGGGGCCAGGCGTCAGGAGCCGAAGCGCCGCTGCCGGCCCGCATAGTCGCGCAGCGCCCGCAGGAAGTCCACTTTGCGGAAGGCGGGCCAGAGGGCCTCGCAGAAGTAGAACTCGCTGTAAGCGCTCTGCCACATCAGGAACCCGGACAGCCGCTGCTCCCCGGACGTGCGGATCACCAGGTCCGGGTCCGGCTGGCCCCGGGTGTAAAGGAAGCGCGAGATGTCGTCGACGGTGAGTTCATCCGCGAGCTTGCCGATGTCCTTGCCCCGGGCCACAGCGTCATGAAGGAGTTCCCGGACTGCGTCCACGATTTCGCGGCGTCCTCCGTAGCCCACAGCGACGTTGACGTGGAGTTTTTCATGGGCCGGCGTCCGGGCCGTGAGCTTGTTGAGCCGTTCGGCCAGATAGTCGGGCAGCAATTCCGGGGCGCCCATGGCGTGCACCGAGATGTCTGCGTCCTCGTCCAGTCGGTCAAGCGTGTTGGCAATGATCCCCATCAGCAGGTCCAGCTCTTCGCCGGAGCGGCTCATGTTGTCCGTGGAGAGCATGTAGAGCGTGACTACTTTGATGCCAAGTTCCTGGCACCAGCCGAGGAACTCATGGATTTTGTCTGCGCCGGCCTGGTGCCCCTGGCTGGTGGGGGCGTTGAACTGCTTGGCCCAGCGGCGGTTGCCGTCCACCATCACGCCGATGTGTTTGGGGATGCGGTCCTTGTCCAGCGAGCGCAGGAGCTTGCGTTCATAGAAGCCATAGAGGATCCCGGGCAACTCCATCCGGAGACTCACCTGACTTCCTTGATGTATGACGGCAGTGCATTCCTAGGCTACCCGCCCGCAACGGCGGCACGGTGCACGAGGCCTTCGCAATTCCGCCTCCACATTGTTACTCATGAGTAACTTACTGAAACGTAGTTTATTCTTGAGCCATGGAACGCAACACTCCCCACCCCGGCGCGGGAGCAGGCCGCGGCCGGAAATCAGGCCCGATGGACGACGCGGCAGTCCGCATCGCAGAGCTTCTGATGATCAAGCCAAAATGGCGGGGCTGGATCCACACCGTCACCGCCCCCCTGGCGTTCGCTGCCGGGCTCGCCCTGGTCCTGTTGGCCCCCACCACAGACCTGAAAATCGCGTCAGCCGTCTACGCCGTCACCGGAGTGCTGCTGTTCGGTGTCAGCGCCGTGTACCACCGCGGGAACTGGTCGCCGGGCGTCAAGATCGTGCTGAAGCGGCTCGACCACACCAACATCATGCTGGTGATCGCAGGCAGCTACACGCCGCTGGCGTGGGCCCTGCTGGAACGGCCCAAGGCCGTAGTACTGCTGTGGGTCATCTGGTCCGGCGCCATCCTGGGCGTGCTGTTCCGGCTGCTCTGGACCCATGCGCCCCGCTGGCTTTACGTTCCCATCTACATTGCGCTGGGCTGCGGAGCACTGTTCTACCTGCCGGACTTTTTCGCAGCCAACATCGCCTCCGCGGTCCTGATTTGCGTGGGCGGCGCCCTGTACATCGCCGGCGCCGTCTTCTACGCGCTCAAGAAGCCGAACTTCAGCTACCAGCACTTTGGCTTCCATGAGCTGTTCCATGCCTTCACCGTGTTCGCTTTCGCCGCACACTTCATCGCCATTGCCATCGCGGTCCTTGGCAGGAGTGCTTAGGGCCTTCCCGCGGCGATGAGGTCCGGGAGTTCCCCCATGTGCCGGAACACCGTGGTGCCCGGGCCCGCCAGCCTCGCCGCCGGTGTGACTCCCCCGCCATAGGCGAAGACGTGCATTCCTGCTGCGCGGGCTGCCTGAACCCCGAAAACACTGTCCTCCACCACGGCACAGCCGGCCGGTTCCGCCCCCAGTGTTCCTGCAGCATGGAGGAACAGGTCCGGCGCGGGCTTGCCACGGGCAACCTCCGATGCGCTAAAGATCCGTCCTTCAAACTGCGGCAGCAGCCCCGTCTGCCCCAGTGTCCGCTGCATCTTGGCGTGCGTGCCGCTGGACGCGACGCAGTGCGGGAGCGGAAGCCGGGCCAATGCGTCCGCGATGCCGTCCACCGCCACCAGGTCCCGTTCGAAGGCCGTGCGGTACCACTGCTGATACTCCTCTTCCCGGTCCGCATCCAGCCGGCTGCCAAGGTGCCGTTCAATCTCGGCCACGAAGTGCGCCTCGGACTTGCCCACGAAGCGTTCCACGATCTCGTCGAGGCCTAGCTCCCAGCCAAGGTCCGCGAGCACACGCTGGTCCACCCTGATGGCAATGGACTCGGAATCGACCAGGACGCCGTCACAGTCAAAAATGACCAATTCAAAGGGGCCAGGGCTCCGGAAACCCCGGGAGGCCGGGTGCGGCACAGGAGTCATCGGGTCATCATAGCCAGTCGGTCCAGCAGTTCAGCCACGGAACCTACCGGCCGTTCGCACACCATCCCGCGGCACAGGTACACCTGCGGTGAGCCGTCCGGCGCCGCCCCCCTGCCCTCCAGCAGGGGCACCGCAGGTGCGGCACCACCGTCCGCCGGGATCCCGGCGTCGGACGCCACAGCAACCACCAGCCCGGGACTGGCGGACAGCATCAGGGCGTGGTGGAGTGCAGCGCGCGCCGCACCGTCAGGTCCGACGACGGCCGCCTCCACCGGTCCTGCCAGCGCAGCCTGTGCCGTGGCCAGGAGCCAGCCGGCTGCCCGGGGCGCGCGGGTTGCCAGGGCAGGCAGCAGCGAAAGTATGTTGCCGGCCATGATCCGGTGGTCGGCGGAACCGGAAAGCGCGGCATAGCCCAGGAGCGCCCCGGCGAACGCTGCCGCACCGCTGGGCGTGGCGTTGTCGAAGGGTTCCAGGCCGGCCCGCTGCCCCTGGGCGTTGAACACCTGGGACGACTCACCGGCTGTGTCCACCAGCGTTCCGTCTACCGCGAACCGCAGGCGGGCGGCCTGCAGGATGTCTTCGGCGAGGCGGTACCACCGCTCACTGCCTGTCACTCCGTAAAGGGTCAGGAGCCCGTCAGCGCAGAAGGCGTAATCTTCGAGCAGGCCGCCTATCCCCCTGGCGCGGCCGGCATGCGACACACGGACCAAGGTGCCGGGTTCCGTCCCCGGGTCCCCGGCGCGCGGAGGCTGCCAGTGGACCCGTTCCAGGTAGGCGGCGGTTTGCTCGGCAGCAGCCACGAGCTCGGGCCGGTCCAGGACCGCACCTGCTTCAGCCAGCGCGGCGACAGCCAGCCCGTTCCAGCCGGCCACCACCTTGTCGTCCCTGGCGGGCTGGGGACGCGCCGAACGCACAGCCAGCAGGCGCGGCCGCACCCGGTCCCACAGGAGCTGTTCGGCGTCGTCGGGCCGCCGCCCCGGATGGAACGGGGAAGCCGCCGAGGTCACGGTGCCCTCTGCACGGACATTCATCAGCCGTGCGACGGCGGGCCCGTCGTCCGGCCCCAGGACGTCCAGCAGCTCGTCGGGAGTCCACAGGTAGCTGGCGCCTTCGAGGTGCTTGCCGTCCACCACAGTGTCCGCGTCCAGCGACGAGGCGAACGCCTCAACCTGCCCTGCCTCCGGACCCCCGCCCGTCCCCTCGTCAGACCCGGCCGCGTGACCGGCCAGGCCGAGCGACGCGATCATCCAGTCCGCCGTGCGGGACGCAACATCCGCGGATTCCCCGGCGCTGTACACAGCATCGCCGCCGAGCCGGACCCAATGCACGTAGGTTCGAAGCAGCTGGGCGTTGTCGTAGAGCATCTTTTCAAAGTGCGGCACGGACCAGTCGCGTGTCACGGAATACCGGGCAAATCCGCCGTCCAGCTGGTCGAACAGCGCGGAGCGGGCCATCGCTGCCAGCGTCCGGGCCGCCATGTCCCTGGCCGCGTCGGCGGTTTCCGACTCAACCGCGGCGTGCCGGAGCAGGAATTCCAGCACGGGCGACGGCGGGAATTTCGGTGCGGTGCCGAATCCGCCGTCGTGCGGGTCCTCGGAGCGGGCTAAAACACGCACTGCCTCGGAGAGCAGACCGGCGTCCAGCGGGTCCGGCGGCCCGGTCAGCTGAACGGCGGCGGCAAGCTGCGTTTCGGCCATCCCCCGGGCCAGCATCCCGGCGTTGCGTTCCACGCCGTCCCGCCGTTCCACCCACGCGTCGCGGACCGCTTCGAGAACCTGGCGGAAGGAGGGCCTGCCGGGCATGGGCCGCGGCGGAAAGTACGTGCCGGCGTGGAAGGCGCGCCCGTCCGGCATCAGGAAGACCGACATCGGCCAGCCACCCTCGCCGCTGATTGCCTGGGTTGCGGCCATGTAGACGGCGTCCACATCCGGACGCTCTTCCCTGTCCACCTTGATGGACACAAAGTTGGCATTCAGGAAGGCCGCAGTTTCCTGGTCTTCGAACGATTCGTGTGCCATCACGTGGCACCAGTGGCAGGCGGCGTAGCCAATGGAGAGGAACACCGGAACGTCCCGCTGCGCGGCGAAACCGAACGCTTCATCACCGAAGGGGCGCCAGTGGACCGGATTGTCCGCGTGCTGCCGCAGGTAGGCAGACGGCTCGCCGGCCAGCGCGTTGGCTGCTCCGGGCCGGACTGCGTCGGCCCCGGCTCCGCCGGTCACGCCGCTGCCGGCCCCGCCGTTAGCGCTGTCCGCGGCCTTCATCACCGTTGTGTTCCGTCCGGAGATCGCTGCCGCCCTGGCGGCCGCCGCGGGTCCCGGGCTGGTGCGTGCCCGAATCCTCGGCGTCCGTTCCGGGAGCTTCAGGCATGTCCTGATTTTCGGCGGCCAGGGCTGCCAGGCGTTCTTCCTCCACCTGGGCCCGGTAGCGGACCCTGCGGATGCGCCGCACCATGTCCACGATCAGCAGCGTGGTGGCCAGCACGAAGAATGCGGTCATGATGAAGCCCCACATGCCCGGAGTCACCTGGTCTTCGGAGAGGCCCGGGCGCAGGGACGGCGTGGGGCTGGGCGCCGGGGTCGTCGCGAGGGCAATGAGCAAGTGATGCACGGTTAAACCTTCTGTGGAGCGTTGTGAGGGCCCTGACTTCTACAGGGCATAGAAATGGGCCTGAACCTATCTTAGCCCGGCGAAGAGATCCTTTTCCGGCAGCTCAACCGGCACCCGCGACTGGATCAGGCTGTAGTCCTCCCAGGGCCACGCGCGGCGCTGCATGTCCGGAGACACTGCGAAGAAGAATCCCAGCGGATCCACCTGGGTACGGTGCGCACGCAGCGCATCGTCCCGGGCTTCAAAGTAGTCCCCGCAGTCAATCTGCGTGGTGGTGGGGTGCGTCGGCGGCGGCGGGGTGTGGCCTTCGGCGTCAGCCTCGAGCCAGGCTGCCAGCCGCTCGGCGTAGGGCGACTGCAGGCCCGCCTCTTCGAGGGCGAAGTGGAGAGCGCGGAACCGGTCAGGGCTGAACGCGCGGTCGTAGTACAGCTTGCCGGGTGCCCAGGGTTCGCCGACACCCTGGTACCGTTCCGGATCGCCGGCGGCTTCGAAGGCCTCGACGGCCACGCGGTGGGCCATGATGTGGTCCGGGTGCGGATAGCCGCCGTTTTCGTCATAGCTTACGATCACGTGCGGCTTGAAGTCGCGCACCAGCCTGACCAGCGGAGCAGCTGCCACCTCCAGCGGCTGGAGGGCGAAGGATCCCGGCGGGAGCGGCGGCAGGGGGTCGCCTTCAGGAAGTCCGGAGTCGACGAAGCCAAGCCAGCGCTGGCGGATTCCCAGCACCTTGGCAGCATTGTCCATTTCGAGGCGGCGGGCACCGGCCATGTCGCGTTTGGGGTGCGGCTCGTGTTCCATGGCGGGGTTCTGGATATCGCCCCGGGACCCGTCCGTGCAGGTGGCCACCATGACGTCAACACCGGCCGCCGCGTACATCGCCATGGTGGCCGCACCCTTGCTCGACTCGTCGTCAGGGTGAGCGTGGACGGCCAGCAGGCGGAGCGGTTTTGACTGGCTTGCAGACGCTGTCATCTGAAACGGCTCACTTTCTTCGAATTTTGGGAGTGCGGGTTCACGGCAGCCGGGACGCGGAATTATCCCGTTCGGATCCACACTAAACTGGAACGGTGACTTCCGAGGATCAGCCGGCCACTTCGGCGCCGGCAACTACCACCCTAGCCAATCGATACGGGGGCCAAAAGCGTGCCCTCTCCGGCAAGGCCAAGCGCACCATCGGAATCGCAGCGCTGGCTGCAGGGATCGGCTTCATGGCATGGATCTCCACCTCCCTGAACAGTGAGACCGTATCGTTCAAGGACATCGGGTACAGCACCACGGACGCCACCCAGGCGGAGATCGATTTCCAGGTCACCAAGGAGCCCGGGACCAGCGTCAAATGCGCAGTCAAGGCGCTGGATGCCAAGTTTGCGGTGGTCGGCTGGAAAGTGGTGGATATCGGCCCGAACCCGGCGGACGCCACCGCTGACGGCGGACGCACCACGGTGCACCGCGCGGTGGTGCGCACGGAGTCATTGTCAGTTTCAGGCGTGGTGGACAGCTGCTGGATCCCTGACGGGAACAAATAGCAGACCGCAGTCCCGCCGGCGCTTTCTGCCGTGGCCTGTGACCCACGCCGCAGGCCTTCTTTGGTTTGTCCAGCGCATTGACTACAATGGATCAATACCTTCTACCCCGCTGAGCTGGTTGCTGAGTTCCATGAGTGGCCACCGTGGCGGGGTTTTACTTGTTTGGCCCCAAACTTGTTTGACCACGAAAAAGGAGAAGTCCGTGTCTACCACCAACAGCGCAACTGCAGCTTGGCTTACCCAGGAAGCTTTTGACCGCCTGAAGGCAGAGCTGGACCACCTCTCCGGCGCCGGCCGGGCGGAAATCGTCCAGAAGATCGAAGCTGCCCGCCAGGAAGGCGACCTCAAGGAAAACGGCGGTTACCACGCCGCCAAGGAGGAGCAGGGCAAGATCGAGGCCCGCATCCGCCAGCTCACCGTTTTGCTCCGCGACGCCCACGTGGGCGAGTCCCCGGCCGATGACGGAATCGTGGAGCCCGGAATGATCGTTGTCGCCAGGATCGCCGGCGACGAGGAGACCTTCCTGCTCGGGTCCCGCGAAATCGCGGGCGATTCGGACCTTGACGTCTTCAGCGAGAAGTCCCCCCTGGGCTCTGCGATCGTTGGCCACAAGGAGGGCGACAAGCTCAGCTACACCGCCCCGAACGGCAAGGACATCACGGTGGAGATCCTCTCCGCCAAGCCGTACGCAGGCTAGGAGCGCAGCTCCGGAACCACGGCAAAGCCTTAACGCACGACGCGC
>NZ_JYCN01000011.1 GCF_000876655.1 Arthrobacter sp. SPG23 | reverse complement strand
GGCGGGCGGCAGTCGTGCGTTAAGGCTTACGTCCGTGTGGCCTGGTCTTCCACCGACGGGCGTTCCTGCGGGAGCCCGCGGGGCCGTAGCAGCGTGGCGGCGGCGACGCCGCCCAGTGCTCCGCCCAGGTGGGCCTGCCAGGACACGAATCCTGCCACGCCGGGAAGGACTCCGAACAGGATCCCGCCGTAGCTAAGGAACAGGACTACTGACAGCGCTATCTGCCACCAGTTGCGGTTGAAGAACCCCCGGACCAGCAGGAAGGCAAAGAGGCCAAATACCAGGCCGGACGCGCCCACGGTGATCCCCCAGCCGCCGATCAGCCAGACCACTATGCCCGAGCCGAACCAGCTGAAGGCCACCGCGGTGACGAAGACCCTGAGCCCGGACATAAACACGAGGAAGCCGAAGATGATCAGCGGCAGTGCATTGGAGACGACGTGGCCAAGGTTGGCGTGGAACAGCGGGAACGTGAGGATGTCCACCAGTCCGTCGGCGCTGCGCGGACGGAGGCCGAACGTCCTGTTCAATGCGTGGAACGTGGCAGCATTGACGAACTCAATCGCAAACAGGATAACCACGAACAGCCCTGTGACCAACAGGCCGCCCTGGGCACGTGCGGCAGCAGTGTGCCTCACGTGCGGCCTGCCCCTCTGAGCCTCCGGCACCATTACCCTAGTGGACCACGATCGGCTGGAAGCCCTCGGCACGGAGCGCACCCAGGACCTGCTCGCAGTGCTCGTGGCCCTTGGTCTCCAGGTTCACGGTGATGGAAACATCGCCCATACTGATGGAACCGCCTACGCGGGTGTGGTCCAGGCCGGTGACGTTGGCATCGTTCTCCGCGATGATGCGGGCGATCGTGGCCAGCGAACCGGGCCGGTCGTCCAGCATCATGCGGACCGTCATGTAGCGGCCGGCCGCAGAGAGGCCGCGCTGGATCACCTTCAGCATCAGCATCGGGTCGATATTGCCGCCGGAGAGGATCACGGCCGTGGTGCCGGGATTTTCGATCTTTCCGTCCATCAGGGCGGCGACGCCCACGGCGCCGGCCGGCTCCACCACCATCTTGGCGCGTTCCAGCAGGAAGATCAGCGCCCGGGCCAGGGAATCCTCGCTGACAGTGACGACGTCGTCCACGAGTTCCCGGATGATGCTGAACGGCAGCTGCCCCGGGCGGCCCACGGCGATGCCGTCCGCCATCGTGGAGACCTTCTTCAACGGCACCAGGGCGTCTGCGGCGAGCGACGGCGGGTAGGCCGCGGCGTTTTCGGCCTGGACGCCGATGATCCGGATTTCCCGGCCCAGTTCCCTGGCCCTGGCTTTCACCGCCACCGCGACGCCGGCCAGCAGCCCGCCGCCGCCGACTCCCATCAGGATGGTGTCCACATTCGGAATCTGTTCCAGGATTTCAAGCCCCACCGTGCCCTGCCCGGCAACAACGTCCACGTTGTCGAACGGGTGGACGAAAACGGCCCCGGTCTCATCGGCGTAGCGCTGGGCTTCGGCGAGCGCTTCATCCACGTTGTGTCCGTGGAGGACCACTTCGGCGCCGTGGCTGCGGGTGGCAGCAAGCTTGGGCAGGGCCACCCCCAACGGCATGTAGATGCGGGCCTTGATGCCCAGGCTCTTGGCTGCAACTGCGACACCCTGGGCATGGTTTCCGGCCGACGCCGCCACCACGCCGCGCTTTTTCTCTTCGGCGGAAAGTTTCGCCATCCGGACGTAGGCGCCGCGGACCTTAAAGGAACCCGCCCGCTGGAGGTTTTCGCATTTGAAGAAGACCTCGCCGCCCACCATGCTGCCCAATGCCCGCGAGGATTCCACCGGGGTCCGCGTAATAATCCCCTCAAGCAGCTTCTGCGCCTCCAGGACATTGTCCAACGTGACGGGCAGGCTATTGAGGGTTTTCACGAACTAGTCTCCTTTGGGGAATTCGGCTGGGGCGTCCTGGCCGGCATGTCCGGCGGGATTTCCCGTTGACTGTGCGGCGTCCTTGCCGCGGCCCGGGTTTGCGCCGGGAAGGTAGACATCCTTGAAGGTGTTGTCCTGGCTGGGTCCGGAGCCCCCGGTTACACCCGGGCCCTCCGCCACCAGCACATCTTCATGTTCCCACGTTCTGGCAGCAATATATCGAATCGCCGAGTTTGCTACGGCGAGGATGGGCACCGAGAAGAGCGCTCCGGGGATGCCGGCGAGGTAGGAGCCGGCCGCCACGGACAGGATAACGGCCACCGGGTGAAGGGCCACCGCCTTGCCCATCACGAGCGGCTGCAGGATATGGCTCTCCAGCTGCTGGACCAGCAGCACGATCCCCAGCATGATCAGCGCATTGACCCAGCCGTTGGCCACAAGGGCAAGGAGCACAGCCACGGCCCCGGTGACCAGGGCGCCAACGATCGGAATGAACGAACCGATGAAGACCAGCACACCCAGCGGAAGCGCGAGCGGCACTCCGATGATGGCGGCGCCCACGCCGATACCCACAGCGTCCACGAATGCCACAAACATCTGGATGCGGGCGTAGCTGACCATGGACGCCCAGCCTTTGCGGCCCGCTCCGAAGGTGGCGGCCCGGGCTTTGCGTGGCAGCAGGCGGACCAGGAAACCCCAGATCCGGTCGCCTTCCAGGAGGAAGAAGATCAGGACGAACAGTGCGAGGATGAGTCCAGCGGCGAAATGCCCGGCCGTGCTGCCGAAGGACAAGGCGCCGCTCAGGATGCTGCTGCTGTTGTTTTGCAGCGCATCCGATGCCTCCTTCAGGTACTGGTCGATCTGGGCCGCCGTGAGGTGGAGCGGACCGTCCGCCAGCCAGCCCTGGATCTGTTGGATCCCGGCCAGCGCCTCGCTCCACAGTTCGCTGAAGCCCGAAACCAGCTGTCGCCCCACGAGCGCCAGGGAGCCGCCGATGAGGCCGAGGAAGCCCAGCACAGTGATGGCAACGGCGCCTCCGTTGGGGACGCGCCGGGCCTTGAGCCAGCGCGTAACCGGACTGAGCAGGCCGGCCAGCAAGGCGGCCACCATCACGGGAATGATCAGGAAACTGATCTTGCTCAGCAGCCAGATCAGTGCAGCAACAACGAGCAGGATCAGTCCGAGCCGCCACGCCCACGAGGCAGCGATCCGCACACCGTAGGGAATGTCCTGGTCCAGTTCACGGTCGGTTACCACCCGCAAAGGGCCGGCGGCGGCGGGCGATGCCGTGCCGTGGCGGGGATCCGGGCTCTGGTTTGGTGCGGAGTCCTCAGCTGGCGTCATAGCCTAATACTTCCCCAGCAGGGCCCCGATGGGAAACCGCCACGGCCTCCAGCCGCCATCGGCACCGCAGCACCCGTGTGGGCCTGCAGGGCCCGGGCTACAGCGAGGCGCTGATGCCCCAGGTCATGGTGAACGACTCCCCTGCCGGCAGCCAGCGCAGGCCGTCGCCGCTGTTGAACGCGTTCGCCGGGCCGGTCACGGGTTCGATGGCAACGGCTTTCGGCCTGCCGGGGAACTGGTCCGTCACGAAAACGTGGACGTAGCCGCAGTTCTCGTCCTGCCAGAGACTCACACTGCGGCCGTCGGACGCCTCCAGCGTTTGGCGGGCCACGCCGCCGTCGAACGTCAGGTCCGTGTAGGCGACGTCGATATCCAGCTCGGACACCGTCCGGCCCCCGCGCAGGTCCGCGCCGCCGCTGACCGGCTCCGAGCTGCGGGGTATGAGCCGCTCATCTGCCACGAGCCGGGTGCCGGCGCCCACCGTCAGGACCAGGTCCGAGGCGGGCACGTCGCCCAGCCTGAGGTAGGGATGGGATCCGAGGACGAAGGGGGCGGATGCCTGGGAATCGTTGATCAGGGTCTGGCGGACGACAAGCCCCAGGTCTTCGCCCAGAAGGTACTGGACGCGGTGCCGCACCAGGAAGGGGTATCCGTGCTGCGGGAAGACCGGCGCCTCCAGGGTCACGGAGAACTCCGATTCGTCCACGAGCTCATAGGAGGCGTTTCGCAACAGGCCGTGGCTGGCGTTGTTGCGGGACACTTCGGTGATGTCCAGCTGCTGCTTTTTGCCGTTCAGGTACCACACGCCGTCTTCAACCCGGTTGGCCCAGGGCGCCAGCGTGATTCCGGTTGCACCCGGAGGGATGTCCCCGTCTCCGTACGTTTCCGTCAGCTGGACGCCCGCCCGGGAGTAAAGCCGAAGGCCCGCGGCCAGCTCCGTGATCACGGCAAAGGCTTCACCGCGGCGGAGCTCATACTGCCTGCCGGAGGCGTAGCGGCGCGGCGCATCCCCGGTGCCCGGGTCCCCCGCGGCGCCCGGGTCCCCCGTGGCGGAGGCCTCGGTGGTGCCGGGGGCGGCGGTGTCGGTGCGGCCAAAGTGGGGTGCGCTCGGAGTCATGGCCACAACGCTACCTGCTCAGGCTCGCCGCCTCACCCCGTCGGGACATCCCGGCAAACCGGTTGTTAACTTTTGTTCGAAACTATTTCTTTTTGATCGTTTTGTGGGAGAATTGAAGTGCCTGCTGCCCCGCCCCTCGAGGGCGGGACTCCGATGGCCGCCGCTCGTAAAGGACTAGACGCATGACACACATCACCAGCACCAACCTTGCCGATGGCCGGGAGCTGCTCTACTTCGACGACGCCACGGCAGACGGCGGTTCGGCCGGAAGGACCGCACGCAACCCGGAGGCAACCCCCGACCGCCGCGAGCTGCCGGCCCGGAGCGAGCCGGGCGAAGTCAGGTTCGACGCCCTCACCGGCGAGTGGGTGGCCGTGGCCGCGCACCGGCAGAGCCGCACACACCTGCCCCCTGCGGACCAGTGCCCCATCTGCCCGACGACCCCGGCCAACCCCTCCGAGATTCCGGCACCGGACTACGACGTCGTCGTGTTCGAGAACCGCTTCCCCTCGCTCGGCCCGGCCCTGGGACCGGTCCCCGCCGACGCCGGCTGGGGAACCACCGGCACGGCGTTCGGCCGGTGCGAGGTGGTGTCCTTCACCCCGGAGCACACCGGTTCCTTCAGCGGGCTCAGCGAAGTCCGGGCACGCACCGTCGTCGAGGCCTGGGCGCACCGTACCGGGGCCCTCAACGCGCTGCCTGGCATCCGGCAGGTCTTCCCGTTCGAAAACCGCGGCGCGGACATCGGCGTGACCCTTCACCACCCGCACGGCCAGATCTACGCCTACCCCTACGTCACGCCGCGCGCAGCGGTGATGGGCGCTGCCGCCCGGAAATTTTACGACGACGCCGACGGCCGCCGGACGCTGACCGGCTCGCTGTTGCGGTCCGAACGCGAAGACGGCAGCCGCATGGTCCTCGAAGGCGAGAACTTCAGCGCCTACGTCCCGTTCGCGGCCCGCTGGCCGCTGGAAGTGCACCTGGTTCCCCACCGCCAGGTGCCGGACCTCGCGGCGCTCAGCGGCGAGGAGAAGGACGAACTTGCCCATGTATACCTGAACCTGCTCAAGCGGCTCGACGCCCTCTATCCGACGCCCACCCCCTACATTTCGGCCTGGCACCAGGCCCCGCTCGATGACCTGCTCCGGCCGGCCGGCTACCTCCACCTCCAGCTGACCTCCCCGCGGAGGGCGGAAGATAAGCTCAAGTACCTGGCCGGCTCCGAAGCGGCCATGGGTGCTTTCATCAACGACACCACCCCGGAACTCGTGGCGGAGCGGCTGCGCACCGTCACCGTTCCCGCATCAGCCCCCAAGCCAATCCCGGAAGGCGCACACGCATGACCGCCCCAGCAGGCAGCAGCACCCCAGGCAGCAACACTCCTGGCAACAGCAACCCTGGCGACAGCAAGCCGGGAAACAAGGACCTCGAAGCACGGTTCCGGGACGCTTTCGGTTCCGCCCCGGACGGCATCTGGCAGGCGCCGGGCCGCGTGAACCTGATCGGCGAGCACACCGACTACAACGACGGCTTCGTGCTCCCGTTCGCCATCGACAGGACGGCCCGGGTGGCCGTCCGGGTGCGGTCCGACTCGACGCTCCGGCTGCTGTCCACCTACGGAGACCAAGGCATGACCACGGCGGACACGTCGTCATTGGACGGCTCGCGTGCCAAAGGTTGGACGAAATACCCGCTCGGCGTCATCTGGGCGCTGCAGGAACGTGGCATCGACGTGCCCGGCCTTGACCTGCTGCTGGACTCCGACGTTCCTTTGGGCGCCGGGCTCTCCTCGTCCCACGCCATTGAGTGCGCCGTCATCTCTGCGCTGAACGACCTGACCGGCGCAGGGATGAAAGCCGAGGAAATGGTGCTCGCCACCCAGCGCGCCGAGAACGACTTCGTGGGAGCGCCCACCGGCATCATGGACCAGTCCGCGTCATTGCGCGGCGCCAAGGGCCATGCCGTGTTCCTCGATTGCCGGGACCAGAGTGCCCGGCTCGTGCCGTTCGAGACGGAGCCGGCCGGCCTGGTCCTGCTGGTGATCGATACGAAGGTTTCCCATTCACACGCCGACGGCGGCTATGCATCGCGCCGCGCCTCATGCGAGCTCGGGGCCGAAGTGCTGGGCGTCAAAGCGCTCCGCGACGTGGGTGTGGAGGACCTGGACGAAGCCAGCGGCCTCCTGGATGAAGTCACGTTCCGCCGGGTCCGCCACGTCGTCACCGAGAACGACCGCGTCCTGCAGACCGTGGAACTCCTCGGCTCAGCCGGACCCGGCGCCATCGGGCCCCTCCTTGATGCCAGCCACAGTTCCATGCGTGACGACTTCGAGATCTCGTGCCCCGAACTGGACCTGGCCGTCGACACCTCCCGGGCCAGCGGAGCCATCGGCGCCCGCATGACAGGCGGCGGTTTTGGCGGGGCGGCTATCGCCCTCACGCCGGTGGCCGCCGAGCAGCAGGTGCGTACCGCCGTCGAGCAGGCCTTTTCCCGCGCCGGGTTCAGGAAGCCGGACATCTTCACCGTTACCCCGGCGGCCGGAGCGATGCGGCTCGCATAGCTCGGGCGTAGGCTGGGCGCATGCCAGAAGCAGTCATTGTTTCCACTGCCAGAAGCCCGATCGGACGCGCCTTCAAGGGCTCCTTGAAGGACGAACGTCCGGACGACCTTGCCGCGGCAATGGTCACGGCGGCCCTGGACAAGATTCCGTCCTTCGACCCCCGCGGAGCGGACGGCGCGGGCCTGGACGACCTTTACCTGGGCTGTGCCGAACCGAGCGGTGAAGCGGGTTCCAACATGGCCAGGGTGGTCACCATCCTGGCCGGACTGGACAACGTTCCCGGTGCCACCATCAACCGGTTCTGCGCCTCCAGCCTGCAGACCATCCGGATGGCATTCCACGCCATCAAAGCGGGCGAAGGGGACGCGTTCGTTGCGGCCGGCGTGGAGTCCGTGTCCCGTTATCCCAACTGGACCGGGGCCGGGGAAACCGACGCCGGCAACCACAACCCGCTCTTCGACGCGGCGCGCCGGCGGACCGAGGCGCGGGCCGCATCCAACACGCCTTGGACCGATCCCCGACTGGGCGGGCGGATGCCGGACATCTACATCGCAATGGGACAGACTGCGGAAAACGTGGCCACCACCTACGGCATTTCCCGTGCCGAGCAGGATGAATGGGCGGTCCTGAGCCAGAACCGTGCCGAAGCGGCCCTGGCGGCCGGGTTCTATTCGCGCGACATCACCCCGTACACGCGCCGCGACGGCACCGTGGTGGACCGGGACGACTCTCCGCGCACCGGAGTCACACTCGAAGGCGTGGCCGCGCTCCAGCCCGTGTTCCGCAGTGAAGGGACAGTCACCGCCGGCAACGCGTGCCCGCTGAACGACGGTGCTGCCGCCGTGGTGGTGATGAGTGATGACCGGGCCCGTCAGCTCGGACTCGAGCCGCTGGCACGGATTGTTTCGACGGGCGTCAGCGCACTCTCCCCCGAACTCATGGGCATGGGTCCGGTGGAGGCAACCCGCCAGGCTTTGGCTCGGGCCGGGCTGGGCATCGGGGACATCGACCTCGTGGAGCTCAATGAGGCGTTCGCCGTTCAGGTGGTGGCCAGCGCGCGCGAACTGGGCATCGACCACTCGCGGCTCAACGTCCACGGCGGGGCGATCGCCCTCGGGCACCCGTTCGGCATGACCGGCGCCCGTATGACCACCACCCTGCTCAACGGGCTTCAGCAGCGCGGCGGAACGCTCGGGCTGGCGACCCTGTGCGTCGGCGGCGGCCAGGGCATGGCAGTGGTTTTCGAGCGGCTCAGTTAGGCACCTCGACTACGCAGAACGGGCCCCGCCGTTTGGCGGTGCCCGTTCCAGTTGATTCAGATCTAAATGCACGACGCCGCGTGCCGGCGGGGGTACTAGTCGTCGCCGCGGAGGATTGCCAGCAGGCGGATGATCTCCACGTACAGCCAGACGAGTGTCACCGTGAGACCGAAGGCGGCGGTCCAGGAGAACCGTTCCGGTGCGCCGTTGCGGACGCCCTCTTCGATGCTGGTGAAGTCCATGATCAGCGAGAAGGCAGCGAGGCCGATGGCCAGCAGGCCGATGAAGACGCCCAGCGGGATGCCGAAGATCTCCATGCTGCGCAGGCCGAACATTTCAGTTTGCAGACCCGTCAACATCATCACCATGTTGACCAGTGAGAAGACCGCGTAGCCGATAATCGCGATCATGAAGAAGCGCATCGCCTTGGGGGTGGCGCGGACCTTGCCGCTCTTGAACAGGAGCAGCGTCACGCCGAAGACGGAGAGCGTGCCGATGACAGCCTGCAGCCCGACTCCCGGATACATGCCGTCGAGGACGCGGGTCAGGCCGCCCAGGAAGAGCCCTTCCAGGCCCGCGTACGCCAGGATGAGGGCCGGTGACGGCTGCTTCTTGAACGTGTTGACGAGGGCGAGGACGAAGCCGCCCAGCGCGCCCACGATCATCAGCAGTGAGGCCAGCGGCATGCTCACGAAGAGCGTGACTGCCGCACCGGCCATCAGCACACCGAGGCAGGCGGCCGTCTTGATGATGACGTCGTCAAACGTCATCCGCCCGGTCTCTGCCGGGCCGGCAGCCGGCTGGTTGTACATCTGCTGCAGCTGATCATGGGTCAAGTTCTGCTGCTGGGCCATCCAGCCGCCCTGCGCGTCCATGACCTGGCCCGGAGCGCGGCCCGGAGCCTGGCCGTACGGGCCCTGCCCGTACCGGGGCTGGCCGTAGGGGTTCTGGCCGTACTGAGCCTGCGGAACAGGCGGTGCCTGGGTGGCTCCACGGAAATTCTTTCCGTTGAAGATCGGGTTTCCGCCAAGTGCCATTGCGGGTGTCCTCCAAATAAAGGGGGTAGGTGGTGATCCTGATAACTCAAGGTACCAATTCCCACGCGCAGGGGGCAGGGATAGTTCCCACTCGAGGCCAGCCGAACCGCAACCGTGACATGGGCTGCAGGCGGGCGTGACGCAGGCCACCGGCGCGCTCCGGCAGCGACTGTTTAGGAATACTCGGGCTCAACAAAAGTTTTCTTTAGCAGAACTGCAGCAAACCTGAGGCTGAGCTTCACTGTTGTTATCTGATCGCGATCTTAGGCCCGCCCGCGCGAGGCATCATTGATCCCCGCTGGCTGTAACATAAGCCCAAGCAGGGTGACTGACATCACAAGGTATCCGGTTTGTCTACCGCATATTTAGCGCCACGACTACGTCCCCCCGCTCCGTTCGCAGTGGTTGTAAAGGCGCAACCCAGTCCACCCCCATGTGGAGGTTTTCATTTTGAGAAGCACACCGAGAGGCCTGCCGCACAGACGGCGCGGCGGATTGCTGAAGACGTTGGGGGCCATATTCGCCGCCGTCGTTGCAATCCTCCTAGTCGTTGCCCCGGCATCCCAGGCCACTACCCCCTCGCCGACACCATCCCCGTCGAACCAGCAGTTCCAGAACAGCATCAGCGGCTTCCTCCGGGACGACACCCGGGCACCTATCGCTGACGTTACGATCACCGCCAAGAGCGGCGATTTCACCGGGACCGCAAAATCGGGCGCCAACGGCTCATGGAGCATCGGAGTCCCGGTCCAGGGCACCTACGAAGTAGAGCTGGACACGTCCACTCTTCCCGAAGGCATCAAGCTCGCTGACGGACAGGAAAATCCCCGCAAGGTCACTTTCAGCCAGACTTCCAACCTCTCCGTGATCTTCGCCTTCGGCAAAGGCATCGTGGTCCAGCAACAGGACTTCGGCCAGAACCTGCTCAACAGGCTCGTGGCCGGCCTGAGCTTCGGCCTCCTGCTGGCACTGGCCTCGGTCGGACTCTCGCTCATTTTCGGAACCACCGGCCTCACCAACTTCGCCCACGGCGAGATGGTCACGTTCGGTGCGGTCCTTGTCTTCGCCTTCAATGCCATGAGCCTGCCGTTCTGGCTGGCGGTGG
Organism: Arthrobacter sp. SPG23; assembly: GCF_000876655.1. Lineage (GTDB taxonomy): Bacteria > Actinomycetota > Actinomycetes > Actinomycetales > Micrococcaceae > Arthrobacter. The sequence goes on along the minus strand of NZ_JYCN01000011.1, from coordinate 95,319 downwards.
TCCTTGCCCTGCTCGGCGGCGGCCTGTTCGGCTACGTCCAGGATGCCGGCCTCTGGAAGCCGCTGCGCCGCCGCGGGACAGGCCTTGTCCCCATGATGATTGTCAGCATCGGCCTGGCACTGGCAGTCCGCTATGTCATCCAGTTCTTCTTCGGCGGATCAACCCAGCAGCTGCCGTACGCCCAGAGCGCCGAAATCCAGATTGGGCCGGTGTCGATCTCGCCGAATAACCTTTGGTCGCTGGTCATCAGTGCCGTCGTGATCGCGCTGATCGGCTTCATTCTCCTGAAGACCCGCCTGGGCAAAGCCACCCGCGCAGTCGCCGACAACCCTGCCCTCGCGGCGGCCTCCGGCATCGACGTCGACAACGTCATCCGGATCGTCTGGGTGGCGGGCGGCATGCTGGCTTCCCTTGGCGGCATCCTCTGGGCCTACTACCGGCCCGGCGTCACGTTCGACATGGGTTCGCAGATCCTGCTGCTCATCTTCGCAGGCGTGACCCTGGGCGGCCTCGGCACCGTCTTCGGCGCTTTGATCGGATCCATCATCGTCGGCATCTTCGTGGAGCTGACCACCGTGTTCGGCCTGGCCGCCGACCTCAAATATGTGGGAGCACTGTTCATCATGATTGTTGTCCTCTTGTTCCGGCCGCAGGGCATCCTGGGCCGTCGCGAGCGCGTGGGTTAGGAGACACAGCCATGGACTTTGGATTTATTTTTTCCAGCGCTGCCGGTGAACTGTTCAGCCCGACGACGGCGGCGTACGCGCTTGCCGCGCTCGGCCTCGCCGTTCACTTCGGCTACTCCGGCCTGCTGAACTTCGGCCAGGCAGGCTTTATGGCCGTAGGCGCCTACGGCTTCGCCATCTCCACCCTCACCTTCGGCGTGCCGTTCTTTGTCGGCCTGCTGATCGCCGTCATCTGCTCGGCGATCTTCGCGCTGCTACTGGGTATACCAACCCTGCGCCTGCGCGCCGACTACCTGGCCATCGTGACGATCGCGGCGGCTGAAATCGTCCGCTACATCGTCACCACCAACCAGCTGACCTCCGTGACGGGCTCCGCCAACGGCCTGGCCGCCTTCGAAGGCGGGTTCTATTCCATGAACCCGTTCCCCGAGGCTCCTATTTCGGCATGAACAACAGGGACTTCTTCATCCGCGTAGTGGGCTGGGGCCTCGTGATCGTCTGCTGCACCCTCGTGTGGCTCCTGATGCGGAGCCCGTGGGGACGAGTCCTCAAGGGTATCCGCGAGGACGAGAACGCGGTCCGGTCGCTGGGCAAGAACGTCTACGCCTACAAGATGCAGGCGCTGGTGATCGGCGGCATCCTCGGCGCCCTCGCCGGCATGATCTTCACCCTCCCCCGCGGTGCAGTCCAGCCGGCCAACTACGGCACCGAGCTGACGTTCTTCCTGTACACGTGCCTGCTGTTGGGCGGACTCGGGACGGTGCTGGGCCCGGTGGTGGGCGCAATGATCTTCTGGGTGGTGCTTTCGCTCACCCAGGGCATTTTGTACGGCCTGATCGAGTCCGGGGCGGTGACGTGGCTGAATACGGTCCAGGCCGGTCAGCTGAGGTACATCCTCGTGGGTGTCGCCCTGATGCTGCTGATGATCTTCCGGCCCCAGGGCGTCTTCGGTAATAAGAAGGAGTTGGCGTTCGCATGAGTGAGCAACGCAATGTGCCCCCGTCAAAGGGCACCGGGTACAGCGGTACCACTGACGGAATCGACTACATGACGGACACCCGGCCGATCGCAGCCGGCGAAACGGCGCCCGGATGCAAGAAGCGGGATCCGATCGTCGTTGCCGAAAACGTCACCCGCAGCTTCGGCGGCATCAACGCCGTCGACGTCGAATACCTTGAGATCCCCCGCCACAAAATCACGGCTCTGATCGGTCCCAACGGGGCCGGCAAGACCACCCTCTTCAACCTGCTGACGGGCTTCGATACGCCGAACTCCGGCAAGTGGCAGTTCGAAGGCAACAGCCTCGCCGGCGTCTCCCCCTACAAGGTGGCCCGGATGGGCATGGTCCGCACGTTCCAGCTGACCAAGGTGATGGGCAAACTGACCGTCATGGAGAACATGCGGCTCGGCGGCTCGGAGCAGCCAGGTGAGCGGCTTTCCAAGGCCCTGTTCAAGGGCATGTGGGGCGGCCGCGAAAAAGAAATCACGGCCCAGGCGAACGTCCTGCTGGAGAAATTCAAACTGGACGCGAAGAAGGACGACTACGCGGCATCGTTGTCCGGCGGCCAGCGCAAGCTGCTCGAGATGGCGCGGTCGCTGATGGTCAGGCCCAAGCTGGTGATGCTGGATGAGCCCATGGCCGGCGTCAACCCTGCCCTGACCCAGTCCCTCCTTGACCACATCAAGAACCTCAAGGCAGAAGGCATGACCGTGCTCTTCGTCGAGCACGACATGAACATGGTGCGCCACATTGCCGACTGGGTGGTGGTGATGGCCGAAGGAAAGATTGTCGCCGAGGGCCCGCCGGCAGACGTCATGAAGAACCCCGCCGTGATCGACGCCTACCTGGGCGCCCACCACGACGTGGACCTTGGCGACGCCGAAGGCATCAAGGAACTGGCCGCCGAGCTTGTGGCCGACGAGGAGTCGATCGTGGGCACCGAGAACGCTGGAATCATCGCCGTCGACGTCGTGGCCGCTGACACGGAGGCGCCCGAAACCAGGAAGAAGGACACCGAATGAGCGCCACCAGCGCGGCAGCAGCCGCCACCCCTGCCGCCGCGGAACAGGCGGTAGTCAAGGTCACCAACCTGGTGGCGGGCTACATCCCCGGCGTTAACATCCTCAACGGCTGCAGCATCGAAGCCCGCAAGGGCGAACTGATCGGCATCATCGGCCCCAACGGAGCCGGCAAGTCCACGCTGCTGAAGGCGATGTTCGGGCTGGTGAAGGTGCACTCGGGGTCAGTGGTTGTCCGTGGCCAGGACATCACCGGGCTCAAGGCCAACAAACTCGTTGCCAAGGGCGTGGGCTTCGTCCCGCAGAACAACAACGTGTTCGCCACGTTGACCATCGAGGAGAACATGCAAATGGGCATGTTCCAGCGGCCCAAGGACTTCGCCGAACGGTTCGACTTCGTCACCAGCCTGTTCCCGGAGCTCGGTAAACGCCGTGCCCAGCGTGCCGGCTCGCTCTCCGGCGGGGAACGCCAGATGGTGGCCATGGGACGCGCTTTGATGATGGAACCGGCCGTCCTGCTGCTCGATGAGCCGTCGGCAGGCCTCTCCCCCGTCAAACAGGATGAGACCTTCCTGCGGGTCCACGAGATCAACCGGGCCGGAGTTTCAGTGATCATGGTGGAGCAAAACGCCCGCCGCTGCCTACAGATTTGCGACCGCGCCTATGTGCTGGACCAGGGCAAGGACGCGTACACGGGCACCGGCCGGGAGCTCATGAAGGATCCCAAGGTGATCCAGCTGTACCTCGGCACGCTGGCGGACGAAGTGTAGACCGCCGCTACGAGCCGCAGAGGGGCCGTCACCGCCAGGTGGCGGCCCCTCTGCATGGTAGGGGGCCCGTGTCCCCTCCGGGCTCCGCAGGGCCTCGCTCGGCGCCCTCAGCTCTGGAGTCACCATCGGTGCGGTCCCCCCGGCTCAGCCTGCGGGCACCAGAAAGCCCCCGCCCAAACGGACGGGGGCTTTCGTGCTATCCAGGTAGCGGCGGCTTTACAGCTTGCCGAATTCTTCCTTGGACGGCTTGTAGGTGTTGTCATCCTGGTACTCGTAGATGCCGATGTAGGCTTCCGTCGGGTCACCGGCGTCGGAGAAGGTCACCGGACCGGACTGGCCGTCGTAGTCGATGTCCTTGCCGTTGCGGAGCAGGGTCACGCAGGACGGGAAGTCGGTGCACTTCTCGCCGCCTTCGGAGACTGCCTTGAGCTGCTTGGCGATGTCGGTGCCCTTGGTGCTCTTGGCGGCTTCCGCAGCCAGGGCGATCAGGTTGACGGCGTCGTAGGACTCACCGGCGTAGCTGTAGTCCTTGAGTGCCGGGTCGATGGCCAGCAGCTTCTTCTTGAAGTCGTCCTTGGCGAACGTGCCCGGGATGGTGCCCTGGGCGCCCTTCAGCGTGCCCGCGGAGAAGTCCTTGCTGTAGTCCGACGTGTTGCCGTCCACCATGAACATCTGGGTTGGTTTGATGCCCTTGCCGGTCATCAGGGGAACGATGCTCTTGGCCTGGTCGAAGGTGATCAGGGCAATGGCGTCAGGCTTGGCCGCTATGACCTTGTCCACCTGGCTGCTGAACTGCGAGTCGCCTTCGTTGAAGAGTTCCTCGGCTACCACCTTGCCGCCGGCAGCCTCGAACGCAGACTTGACGTTCTTGGCCAGGCCGGTGCCGTACGCATCGTTCAGGACAATCATGCCGACGGTCTGTGCGCCACACGTAGCCATGTAGTTGCCGAGGACCTTGCCCTGCAGCACATCGGAAGGTGCCGTGCGCCAGTAGAGGCCCTTGTCATCCCAGGTGGTGAAGTCGGGAGACGTGTTCGCAGGCGAGAACTGGATGACGCCGGCACCGGTGATCTGGTTGATGACGGTCTTGGAAACGCCAGATGATGCAGCGCCGATGATGGCACTGACGCCGCTGCCCAGCAGCGCGGTGGTTGACTGCGTTGCAATATCCGTCTTGGTGTCACCGGAGTCGCGGTGGATCACTTCAACGGGCTTGCCCAGAACTCCGCCTGCGTCATTGACTTCCTTGATGCCCAGGTTCACACCGGCAATTTCGGGCGGGCCGAGGAACGCCAGAGACCCGGTTGTCGGCAGGAGCGAGCCGATCTTAAGCGGCGTGTCGGTGGTAGTGGTAGAAGCCGGAACCGAGCCGCCGGCGCCTGTCGGGGTGGTCGCGCCACCGCTGGCGCTGGGTGCGGGACAGGCAATCCCGGATGCCGCCGGAGTGGTGGAGCCTGTCGAACTCGGGGTGGACGAGCCGCCACAAGCCGTAGCCAGAAGGGCGACGCCGATGCTAAGCGCTGTGAGCTTAGCGACTCGCGGCGCCGCCTGGGGGAGTGAAATCATTAAGAGTCTCCTCGATCGAAAGGTGCGAACGGCCTTTGATGCGAATTACCAGGTGTTCCTGATTTAACTTCAAGCTAGTGCAATTTCTCCGCGAACATAAGTGACTATGATCACATCCTTATAACAGTCGTTGCATATGGGACACCACGGCGCGGAGGCGCGGAAATGGTGAAGCAGCAGGCCGGAAGCGGGCACAATGAAGCACGGCACAGCAAATGGAGGGAAGTACCCCAGGTGGGACTCGAACCCACAACACGCGGATTTTAAGTCCGCTGCCTCTGCCAATTGGGCTACTGGGGCGCCCGGTCAATGGTATCCCGTCAGAGCCTTTCAAAGGGCCCGGCATACCGGAACGTGCCGTGGATGCCGCCCGGCCAGACCGCGAGCGGGAGGAACTGGAAGGCGTCCCCACATTCGGCCTGGGGCGGTTCGATACCCAGGGAAACTGACGGCACAAAGCCGAAACGGGAGTAGTAGTCCGGTCTGCCCAGCAGGGCGATGCCCCTCTCCCCCGCAGCGTTGGCACGGGAGACGGTTTCCTGGATAAGTGCCGAGCCGATGCCGTGGCGTTGCAACCGAGGCACCACACCAATCGGGCCCAGCCCCAGCAGCCCGAGGTCGCCCACCCAGCCCCGCGTGCTGATGACGTGGCCCACCACTTCGCCGTTCTGTTCTGCGACGATGCTGAACTCCGGCAGGTACTCCTCACAGTCGAACAGCTGTTTCAACAACCCCACTTCCGCTGGTTCACCGTCCACGGGAAGCCCGGTTACCGGCGACACTGAGAAGGCCGCCGCCGTGAGCTCCACGATGGCCGGCCTGTCCGCCGGCTGTTCGTTGCGCAGGATGAGTTGGGGAGCGGGCTTGTCGGTGCTTGCTGCGGCCAGTTCATGCAGTATTTCCAGGGCGCGGTCCGCGTCCGCCACCGGGATCAGGAGATGGTCGTGGTGGAATCCCGCGAGGACGTTGCAGCTGATCCGGGCATCGGTGAGTGCCGCACTGACTGCAGCGGTCAGCCCGATGGCCTCGAGCGACGAATGCACCTGAAGCGTGATCCAGGCGGCAACAAAGTCGTAGCGGAGCGCCAGCCTGTCAGCCTCGTCCCGGGGCAGCACCACAGTCAGCCCTTCCGCTTCCCGGACGGCGGCTTCGATGCCTGGAACCAGCGGCCTGCCGTAGGGCCACAGGACGTACACATACTCCCCTTGGCGCAGGACGGGGTGGGTTAATGCCAGAAGGGTCCGGATGTCCTTTTCACCAGTCATTGGGCCATTAAACAACAACGGCGGCCGTTCCCCGGGGGAACGGCCGCCGTTGACGGCGCCGGTGGCTACTTGGTGTCGGCCGAAACAGTCTGCTTCTGCTGGCTGTTGCTGCCGGACTCGGCAGGCTTGTCAGCCGCCGGAGCAACGGGAGCCGCGGCCGGCTTAGGAGCGGGAGTGGCCGCAGCGACGAAAGCTCCGCGCGGGTTGTCCAGGTCCAAAAGCTGGGTGGTGTCGCGGCCTGCGAAGAAGCTGATGATCCAGTTGATGATCACCCGGAACTTGCGCTCGAAGGTGGGCATGGCCATGCCGTGGTAGCCGCGGTGGGCAAGCCAGGCCAAGGGGCCCTTGAGTCCGATCCGGCCCAGGAGGTTGATGTTGGCAACACCCTTCCATTCGCCGAAGCCGGCAACGGCGCCCAGGTTCTTGTGCTTGTAATCCTTGAGTTCCTTGTCCCAACGGGAGGCCCACAGGTTCTTCGCGAGGCGCTTGGCCTGGCGAAGGGCGTGCTGCGCGTTCGGTACGCAGGTACCGTCCGGCAGGCCGCTGCCCGTGAGGTCCGGGACGGCGGCAATGTCGCCGGCAGCCCAGGCGTTCTCGATGATGCCTTCGTCACCGGCGATACGCAGGTCCGGAAGAACGCGGACGCGGCCGCGCGGCTCCAGCGGGAAGTCGGTGGAGCGGACCATCGGGTTGGCCTGCACGCCGGCAGTCCAGACGAGGGTGTCCGCTTCGAATTCCTGGGCGGGGGTCTTGTCCGGCAGGTTGATGAGCTTCAGGGAGCCCTCAGCGTTGTCCAGCGAGGTGTTCAGCAGGACTTCGATGCCGCGGCTGCGCAGGTGCTCCACGACCCAGTCGGCCTGCTTGGCGGTGACCTCGGGCATGATGCGGCCCATGGCTTCCACCAGGACGAAGCGGACTTCCTCCTGCTTGACGCGGGGGTTGTTCCTGACCGCCGCACGGGCGAGGTCTTCCATCTCGGTGATGCACTCGATGCCGGCGAAGCCGCCGCCAACCACCACGAAGGTGAGGGCGCGGGCGCGCTCGGCGGGATCGGTGATGGTGGAACCGGCTTCGATCCGCTCGAGGACCTTGTTGCGCAGCGCAACGGCTTCCTCGATGGTCTTCAGGCCGATGCCCTTGTCCGCCAGGCCCTTGATGGGGAAGGTGCGGGTGATGGCACCGGCGGCCAGTACGACGTCGAAGTACGGCACCTCAAAGTTGGGGCCGCCGTCGGACGGCGCAACCACGGCGGTCCGGTTGGCGTGGTCGATCGAGGTGACCCGGCCCTGGATGAGTTCCGTCTGCTTCAGGTGCTGACGGTGCGAGACGACAGCGTGGCGCGCCTCAATGTTTCCGCCGGCAACTTCCGGCAGGAAGGGCTGGTAAGTCATGTAGGGCAGCGGATCAACGACAGTGACGATGCCACCGGCATTCGCGATCTTGTTCTGCAGTTTGAGGGCTACGTACAGGCCGACGTACCCGCCGCCGACGACGAGTACCCTGGGACGGTCCTGGAGCTGTGGGGTTGTTGCCATGGTTCAAGAATACCGTAGTTTGTGAAAATCTTCACTAACTAATTCGTCCCCCGTCAGGTTCCGTTCGAGTCCACCTTGTCCAGCACCCCGGTCTCGGGCTCGTCGCGCAGGTTCCCGGAGTTCCTGGACGCTCGTCGCAGCTGATATCCGGCGCCGCCGATGATGGCCAGGAAGAGCATTCCGAAACCGATGACAACCATGGCTGGAACCGCACTGTCCAGCTGGGACGGAGCTTCAGCCACCGGTATCGTGGCGGCGGGCAGCGTGGCGGGCGCACTCGTGGGGCTGTTGCCGGGTTCTGCCGCGGGGGTGGTTGCAGCGGACTCGCCACGACGGTGGATCCGGATCCATTCGGCGACGGTGCCCAAGGGATTTACCTTCGTTTCGGGCACGTCGTCCTTCAACGCCGCCTCCGCGTTCAGCACGCCAAAGCCGTAGATGGGGTCCTTGCCCGGAGCCCCGGCATCCTTGGCCGTCGTAACGATTCTGTTGATGACCTGGCTGGCTGTCATTTCGGGCCACTTCGAGCGGATCAGCGCTGCCACCCCGGACACGATCGGGGTGGCGCCGGATGTTCCGGCCCATTCTGCATAGCCGTCCCCGGGCATGCCGCCGATCAGGTCTTCGGCAGGTGCGGCCACGCCAATGCTGATGCCCTGGGACGACGAATCGACGCTGGCGGCGCCCGTGCGGTCCAGGCCGGCCACCGTCAGGACGCCGGGAATCGTTGCCGGCGCCCCCACCTGCACGTTGCCGCCCACGCGGTTGCCGGCCGCGGCAACGATGACCACGTCTTTTTGTTCGGCGTAGAGGAACGCGGCGTCCCAGCTCTGCGGCCATTCCGGTGAGGTACTGCCCAGCGAAATGTTGATCACCCGCGCGCCGTTATCCACGGCCCAGCGGACGGCGGCCGGGATCTGTTCCTGGTCGGTCTTGCCGCCGGGGTTCGGGGAGCCAAGCCAGGTGGACACCGACAGGATCTGCGCTTCGGGGGCGACGCCCACTATTCCGTCCGGGCCCGGCGCCGGCGTGGCGCCGGGGGGTGGGGGTGGCCGTGGACTTCGGCGGCTGGTGGCCGCGGCCGGCCAGCATGGTTGCCACCAGGGTGCCGTGCTCCGGCTTCGAGCCGATGCTCTTCTGGCCGTCCGCGCTGCCGGCCCCGGAGGCATCGCTTCCGCCGACGACTGCGCCCTTCAAATCGGGGTGCTTGGCATCCACGCCGCTGTCGATGACGGCGACCTTGACGTTGGCGCCCTTGGAAACGTCCCACGCTTTGGTGATGCCGGACTCTGCCAGCCAGTACTGCTTGTCCCGCCACGCGTCCGCGCGGGCTTCCGGCGCCGCAATCAGCGACGTTGCCAAGCTACCTGCGGCCAGGGCAATTGCAGTCACAGCGGAGGCCATCCGGCCCCAGCGGGTTGTTGCTCTGGTCATTCGGGTCCAATCGGCGTTACAGGTGATGGCGCAGCATGGAGGCAGGCTCCGGTCGCGTGGCATTGGCGGGACGGGGGTCCGCTGATGCGGACCCCGGCTGATGCGAAGTCGTTAGCTGATGCCAACGCACTAACTGATACTCAGGGCAATTCCGTCGAGAATATCGTGTTCGCTGGCGACAGCCGAAGTGATCCTTCCCTCCGTTACCTCCGCCAGGCGTTCCAGGACACGGCGCCAAACCAGTCCGCCGGCGCCGATGACATCCACCCGGCCCGGGTGCATGTACGGAAGTTCCGCCCGTTCGGCCTTGGACATCCCGAGGAGGTCCGTGCATGCCTCGCCGAACGTGCCCAGCGGAAGCTCGGCTCCGTGGATCGCCGCGGGCGAGTATTCCGGCAGCCGCAGCGCATGGGCGGTAATGGTGGTGACGGAACCCGCTACCCCGACGACGGCGGTGCTGCGCTCCAGCGGAACGGCCCGTCCCGCCTCGGCGATGGCGGCGTCGACGTCGGCCTCCGCTGCGGCGATCTGCTCCGGCGACGGCGGGTCGTTGCGAAGGTGGCGTTCCGTCATCCGGACACAGCCGACGTCCACGGATTTGGCAGCGATGACGCCGCCGGCGTCGCCGAGCACGAATTCGGTGCTTCCGCCGCCGAGGTCCACCACCAGCACGGGGTCGGTGCCGCGGGACGGGAGGACACTGCTGGCGCCGGCGAAGGAAAGGGCGGCCTCTTCGTCGCCGGTGATCACTTCGGGCTCCACGCCAAGGATCTCGCGGATGCCGTCCACAAAGACCTTACGGTTGCTGGCGTCGCGCGTGGCGGACGTGGCAACGAAGCGGACCTTCCCGGCCCCGTGTTCGCGGATCAGCGCCGCGTAGTCGGACGTGGCGGCGAAGGTGCGGTCCAGGGCTTCCTGCGCCAGTTCACCGGTTGCGTCCACGCCCTGGCCCAGGCGGACCACACGCATTTCGCGCACGACGTCGGTCAGCTTTGGGCTGTTCCCGGTTCCGTCCACGTCGGCGATCAGGAGCCGGATTGAATTGGTTCCGCAATCTATGGCGGCAACTCTGGTCACTGGGCGGCCTCCGGGGAGTTTTCGGCGTTCTCTTCAGCGTGGTTGCTATCAGCGTGCCGCTGGGTCTTGCGGACGGGCGCCGGACGGCCCACGATGGCGGGAAGGCCCTGCGGCCCGTGGCGGCTGAGGTCCCGGGAGGGCGCCTCCCCGCCGGTATCCCAGGCGCCGTCGCAGTAGCAGCGGTCCGCCGTCCACCATTCGCTGATGGCGGCAACGGCCTCGTCGCCGAGCGGATTGACTCCGGGACCGGCTGCGAGGGAATGGCCCACCAGGACGTGGAGGCATTTCACCCGGGTGGGCATCCCTCCGGCGGAAATACCGTCAATCTCGGGCACGGCGCCAATGCCGGACCGCTCGCCGATCTCCGCGCGGGAAACAAGGTAGGCATCATGGGCTGCCCGGTAGTCCGCGGCCAGACTGGAATCCTCGGCGAGGCGTTCGTTCATCCGGTTCATCAGGCCGGCGGCCTCGAGCCGGGACACTGCCGACGTGATGACCGGGTGGGTCAGGTAAAACGTGGTGGGGAACGGCGTTCCATTGCTGAGCCGCGGTGACGTCGCCGCGACCAGGGGGTTGCCGCAGATGCAGCGGGCAGGGATTTCCACGACATCGCGCACGGGCCGCCCCAACTGGCGGCTCAGGACGTCCAGGTCCCGGGCGGAGGGGTGGCTGTACGCGGGCACAGTCGATGATTCCTTAACAGGGCGCCCGCCCATGGCGTTGTCGCCTACTGCATTCTGGTCCACTGGCGCGGCCGCCTTCCTGCCCTTTAAGGCTGACCCGTGGGAAAGCCGGCGGAGGGCACCGCCTCTAGTCTGTTGCCGAGCGCCTGATGGACTCCCAAAGCGAGTCCACCCATGGCAGGTTGGCCGGGTCCTCTGCTGTTCCTGTACCGGCCTGGCCACTGGCGGTCCCGGCCGGCAGATCGCTGCCAAACACCCAGTAGCCGGTTTCTCCCGGCATAACCATGTTAATGCGGTCGCGGGCCTGCTGCTTCACGTAGTTTGGGTCCTGCCAGCGGGAGACCTGGAGTTTCAGGCCCTCCTGCTCCGCTTTCCGCGCTGCGATATCGGCCTCCAGAGCGGCGATTTCGGCCTTTTTGTCGATAAAGATCTTGACGGTGGGTGCCAGCATGATGGTGATGGCAATCATGACGACGGCCAGGGCCAGCATCCGGCCGGAAAAAGCCTTTGCAGGTACCGGATCCTGGTGATCGGCCCCGCCCTTCGCCGCAGCACCGGCGGGCTTCGCCGCGGCTTGGCCGCCAGCCGGCCGGCCGGCGGCCTGCCTGCCTGCGGCAACCCCGGCCTTCACGGAAGCCCCCAGCCGTTCGGCAGTGGTCGTGCCTCTTCCGGGTACAGCGGGCCCGCGCTTCACGCTTCCGGCCGCGACGGGCGTTTTGGTTTCACCGTCAGCGGGAACGTGCCGCGTCGCTCCGAAATCCGCGCGGATGACTTCAGCGCCGTCGTCGGAATCCTTGGACTGACGCACCGCGGGCGTAGCCCGGGGAACCTTGGGACGTCGGGTGGCCATGTCACTCCTTCAAAAACTGACCAAAAACAGAACCGGTGGCCATGGTCTTCAACCATAGCCACCGGTCAGCTGTTTCTGTGGATGCTAGCCCTTGAAACGCGGGAAGGCGCTGCGTCCGGCGTAGCGTGCGGCGTCGTCGAGTTCCTCTTCGATGCGCAGCAGCTGGTTGTACTTTGCGACGCGCTCGGAACGGGCGGGGGCACCGGTCTTGATCTGGCCCGCGTTGGTGGCAACGGCGATGTCAGCAATGGTGGTGTCCTCGGTTTCGCCGGAGCGGTGCGAGGTGATGGTGGTGTAGCCGGCACGCTGGGCCAGCGACACGGCGTCCAGGGTTTCGGTCAGCGAACCGATCTGGTTCACCTTGACCAGCAGGGAGTTGGCCGTGGCGGTGTCGATGCCGCGCTGCAGGATGGACGGGTTGGTAACGAAGAGGTCGTCGCCAACGAGCTGGACCTTGTCACCGATGGCGTCGGTGAGGGTCTTCCAGCCTTCCCAGTCGTTTTCGTCCAGCGGATCCTCAATGGAAACCAGCGGGTAGTCGGCCACGAGCTCGGCGTAGTAGGCGCTCATCTCGGTGGCGGAGAGGGCCTTGCCCTCGAACTGGTAGGCGCCGTCCTTGAAGAACTCGGAGGAGGCCACGTCCAGTGCCAGCGCGATGTCCTTGCCCGGGGTGTAGCCGGCGTTCTTGATGGCTTCCTGGATCAGGTCCAGTGCGGCACGGTTGGACGGCAGGTTGGGCGCGAAGCCGCCTTCGTCGCCCAGGCCCGTGGAGAGGCCCTTGGCCTGCAGGACGGACTTGAGGTTGTGGTAGACCTCAACACCCCAGCGGAGGCCCTCGGAGAAGGTCTCGGCGCCGATCGGGGCGATCATGAATTCCTGGATGTCCACGTCGGAGTCGGCGTGCGAGCCGCCGTTGAGGATGTTCATCAGCGGAACAGGCAGGACGTGTGCGTTGGGGCCGCCGAGGTACTTGTACAGCGGCAGGTCAGCGGATGCCGCTGCGGCGTTGGCCACAGCCAGGGAGACACCCAGGATGGCATTGGCGCCGAGCTTCGACTTGTTGGGCGTGCCGTCCAGGTCAATCATGGCCTGGTCGATGCTGCGCTGGTCCGTTGCGTCAAAGCCGGTCAGGGCCGGTGCGATCTGGTCGATGACGGCGTCGACTGCCTTCTGGACGCCCTTGCCAAGGTAGCGCCCCTTGTCTCCATCACGGAGTTCAACGGCCTCGTGTTCGCCGGTGGAGGCGCCGGAGGGGACTGCCGCGCGGCCGATCTGGCCATCGGAAAGCAGAACTTCAACTTCTACGGTCGGGTTGCCACGGGAATCGAGGATCTCGCGGGCGTGAATGGCATCGATAAGCGCCATGAATATGCTCCTTATGGTGAAGCGATTTACTGGGAAACTAGCGGAAAGACTCGACGTCCTCGTCAGGGACTAGCGTAGTCGAGAGTGGTGCACGTTACGGAAACCTATCCGGCACCGGACGTCATGATCCCGTCCGGGGCAGGTCAGGGTGAGTAGGGCGGTGGCTGTCCTGGTACCGCCTGACTGCCCCGCGGAGGGCGCGTTCGGCGTCGAAACCGCTGGTGCGGGCGGCGGCGACGAGCTCGAAGAGGAGATCGCCGAACTGCTGTTCGGAGTCCATGGTTTCGACAAGCCCAGCCACCGGGCGGACTTCCTCAACCACCGGTGGTTGAGCCCGTCGAAACCCCGCCCTTGCCGCCCGGTCCAGGGACTTTTGGGCCCGGGCGAGGGCCGGAAGATCCCGCGGAATTCCCTCGAAGGGATCACCGCGTTCCGGTTTCTCGGCCCGCTTGATGGAGTCCCATTTCCGGACGATCTCGTCCACGCTGGCCGGAAAGGTGTCCTGCAGCGAGCCGTCCGGCCGGAACACGTGCGGGTTCCGGCGGATCATTTTCGCCGTGAGGCCGCGGACGACGTCGTCGAACCCGAAACTCCCGCGTTCCTCTGCGAGGCGGGCGTGCAACACCACCTGGAGCAGGACATCGCCCAGCTCCCCGCGGAGCTCCGCTTCATCAGCGCCGGTTTCGATTGTTTCGGCCACCTCAAAGGCCTCCTCGAGGAGGTACTCCACCAGCGACTCGTGCGTCAGCGCCCCCATCCAGGGGCAGTGCTCCCGGAGGGCGGCTATGACGTCCACCAGGGAGGCAACCGGAACTGAACCGTCCTTAGGCAAGGTTGGCGTAGGTGTCGTTGATGTACTCAACGAGTGCTTCCTTTTCCTCCAGCGGCAGGAAGGCGGCTTCGGCGGCGTTGAGCGTCAGCTCCAGGATGTCGTCCAGGTCGTAGTCGAAGGTCTCCACGAGCAGTTCGAACTCGTCGGTGAGGGTCACGCCGCTCATCAGCCGGTTGTCCGTGTTGATCGTGACGTTGAAGCCGAGCTGGTACAGCATGTCCAGCGGGTGGCTTTCGATGCCTTCGCCGAAGCCGGCGATGGCGCCGGTCTGCAGGTTGGAGGACGGGCAGATCTCCAGGGCGATCCCGCGGTCGCGAACCCAGCTGGCGAGCTCGCCGAGGGTTACCATGCCGATGTTCTCGTCGGCTTCCTCCGCGGAGTCCTCGTCGTCGAAGTCGACGGTGATGTCCTCGGCGATCCGCACCCCGTGGCCCAGCCGCAAGGCACGGCCGTCGACGAGGGCGGACTGGATGCTTTCCAGGCCCGCAGCTTCGCCGGCGTGGACGGTGGCCGGGAAGTTGTGCTGGGCGAGGTAGGTGAAGGCATCGCGGAAGCGGGACGGCAGGAACCCGTCCTCGGCCCCGGCGATGTCAAAGCCCACGGCGCCGTTGTTACGGTGGCGGACTGCCAGTTCGGCAATTTCCTGGCCCCGGTCAGCGTGGCGCATGGCCGTGATGAGCTGGCCCACCTGGATCTCCCGGCCAGTTTCGGCCACGGCGTCCACGCCGGCGTCAAGCCCTTCCTGGATGGCCTCTACCACTTCGTCCAGCGTCAGGCCCTTCTGCAGGTGCTGCTCCGGTGCCCAGCGGACTTCGCCGTACACCACGCCGTCGTCGGCAAGGTCTTCCACGAATTCCTTGGCCACCCGGAAGAGACCTTCTTTGGTCTGCATCACGGCAATGGTGTGGTCGAAGGTTTCAAGGTAGCGGACCAGGGAGCCGGAGTCTGCGGATTCGCGGAACCACTCCCCCAGCGCCACGGGATCGGTGGAGGGCAGCGTGTGCCCCACTGCTTCCGCCAGTTCGATGATGGTGGCCGGGCGCAGGCCGCCGTCCAGGTGGTCGTGCAGGGATACCTTGGGGAGGCTCTTGAGGTCGAAGTCGATGGCAGGGGCAGCGTCAAGAATAGGCTCAGTCACGTTCCAACCTTAGGGTCGGACTGCGTCCGGCGCCACCCGGAAAGCCACGGCTCTGGCCGCGGTCCGCGATTAGCGGCCCGTTTCCACTTCCGCCACGGCGGGAAGGGCCAGCGGAGCAGGCTCGACGACGGCCTCCCGCTCGGCGCGCGCGCCCTGCTCCGGCGAGGTCTCCCTGGCGGCGTCGCTGCCTGCAGTCCTGCCGGTGCCAGCATCATCGTGGCGGCCCAGGCGCTTATGCCACCAGCGCAGCAGATGGTCGATGATGATGCCGAGGATGATGGCGAACACGACCGCAATGCCGGCTCCGAGCAGCGGGTTGTCATGCAGCAGGGGGAAGGAGCTGGCCAGGAGGCCTATCCCGATCGAGTAACCCACCCACGTGAAACAGGCAAGGGCATCCAGGACGAAGAACCTGCGGTGCGGGAATGCGGTGGTGCCGGCAACGTAGTTGACCGCCACACGGCCCCAGGGGATGTACCGGGCCGTGAAGATCAGGACGGCGCCGCGCTTCTCCAGCTCATAGTGGGCCCAGGCGAAGACCTTCTGCACCTTGGGTTTGCGCATCCAGCGCCAGCGTTCAAGCCCGATCTTCCGTCCGAGCATGTAGGCCATGTTGTCGCCGGCGATGGCGCCGACCAGGGCTGTGGCGCCAAGGATCCAAAGGTTGGGTTCACCGCTTTGGCGGGAAAACGCTGCAAGCGCCACGATGAGTGTTTCGCTGGGGACGACCATCGCAAAGCCGTCCACAAAGAAGAACACCAGCAGGATCGGATAGATCCACCATTGACCTGCGGCATGGAGCACTGCCTCATTGATAAATTCCACGCGGGGCCCTGCTCCTATGAAGTGACGGAAATCGCTATTTAGTGTCCCATGTCAGCGGCATGATCCGCTACGCTACGGCCGGGAAAAACTGACCCCGCAGCCGTCTGTTTCCCGTGCGGCCGGGCGCGGGCCACACAGCGGGTCAGGGTCCCGGCGCGGCCTCCCCCGCCGGTTCTTCGGGCAGGCGGCCACGGAGGCGGCTGATCAGGATGTCCACGATGATGCCGAGAAGGATGGCACAGGCGATGGCAATGGCGGCACCCAGCAGGTGGTTGTCTTCGAACCACTGCCCGAAAAACAGCCCGATAGCTACTGAATACGAGGACCACAGCGCTGCCGACAATACGGTCAGCCCCACGAAACGCAGGTGCGGGAAACGGGTGGCGCCGGCCGTGAGGTTGACGGCCACCCGGCCAATCGGAACGAACCGGGCCACGAGTACCAGGGAAGCCGGCCTTTTGCGGAGCTCCCTGCCTGCCCAGTGGAAGGCGGTCTGCATTCGCGGTCCGCGCATCCACCGCCACCGGCGGGTGCCCACCTTCCGTCCGATCAGGTAGGCGATGTTGTCTCCGCCGAATGCCCCCAGGGCAGCCATAAGCATGAGCAGCCAGGGATTGGGGACATCTGCGGTCGCTGCCACGGCCGCCAGGCCAACTACCACCGACTCGCTGGGGATCGGCGGAAAGAACCCGTCAATCACGCAGCAGGCCAGCACCAGGACGAGCACCCAGGGCTGCCCTGCCGCCGCGAGAATGAAGTCGTTGATAGCCTGCACAGTTTCCTAACGGCCGGGACCACCCGTTTTCTCCCCGGCCGGTCCGCGGGCGGCCGGTGGAGCCGCCGCGGAGGGAACCGGGCCGGGGAGAATCACGGGATCAGGCGATGCGGTCGATGATGAGCTGCTGCGCGGGCCGGGAGCCTTCCGGCGCAACCACCACGGCCCCTTCGAGTGCCTCCTTGGCGCGGCCGAATTTCTCCGGGGTGTCCGTCAGCAGCGTCATCAGCGGCTCGCCGGCCCGGATCATGGCGCCCGGCTTGGCGTGCAGCCGGACGCCTGCACCCGCCTGGACCTGGTCCTCCTTGCGCGCCCGGCCGGCACCCAGCCGCCAGGCGGCCACACCTACGGCCAGGGCGTCCAGCTCCACGAGGACACCGTCAGCCGGCGCGTAGACAACCTCGGATTCCCTGGCAACGGGCAGCTTGGCCCGGGGATCCCCTCCCTGCGCCTCGATCATGCGGTTCCACACGTCCATGGCCCTGCCGTCCTTCAGAGCAGCGCGCGGGTCTGCGTCGTGCACGCCTGCGCAGGCCAGCATCTCCTCCGCCAGCCGGACCGTCAGTTCGACGACGTCTTCCGGACCGCCGCCGGCCAGCACCTCCACGGATTCCTCCACTTCGATGGCGTTTCCCGCAGTCAGCCCCAGGGGCGTGTTCATGTTCGTCAGGAGGGCAACAGTGTTCACCCCGGCGTCCTTGCCCAGTGCCACCATGGTCTCGGCGAGCTCCCTGGCACGGGCTTCGTCCTTCATGAAGGCGCCGCTTCCCACCTTGACGTCGAGGACCAGCGAGCCGGTGCCCTCGGCAATTTTCTTGCTCATGATGGAGGACGCGATGAGCGGGATTGCTTCCACCGTTCCCGTGACGTCACGCAGGGCGTAGAGCTTTTTGTCCGCGGGCGCCAGTCCGGCACCAGCAGCGCAGATCACTGCGCCGACGTCCCGCAGCTGGGCCATCATTTCGTCGTTGCTCAGCGCTGCGCGCCAGCCCGGGATCGATTCGAGCTTGTCCAGGGTGCCGCCGGTGTGGCCCAGGCCGCGTCCGGAGAGCTGCGGAACAGCCACGCCGAATACAGCAACGAGCGGTGCCAGCGGCAGCGTGATCTTGTCTCCCACTCCGCCGGTGGAGTGCTTGTCCGACGTCGGCTTCGCGCTGCCGTCGGCACGCCTCAGTCCGGAGAAGTCCATCCGCTCGCCGGATGCGATCATCGCGGCGGTCCAGCGTGAGATTTCCGCGCGGTCCATGCCGTTGAGGAGGATGGCCATGTTCAGGGCGGCCATCTGCTCGTCGGCGATCGCACCGCGGGTGTAGGCGTCGATGGTCCAGTCGATCTGGGCCGGGCTCAGCACGCCCTTGTCCCGCTTGATGCGGATGATGTCGACGGCGTCGAACGCTTCGGTGTTGCTGTTGTTGGTCTTAGTAGTCCGTGTCACCGGGGTTCCTCCAGGTGTTGGGGACCAAAGGCATCGGGTAGCATCTGGTCCATTGTCTTAATTCCCTGTGCGGTCATGAGTTCCATGTCCGGCGCCCGGAATTCGTACAGCAGCTGCCGGCAGCGCCCGCACGGCATCAGGATGGTGCCTGCGGCATCCACGCAATAGAAGGCGCGCAGCAGGCCGCCTCCGGTCATGTGCAGGTTGCCCACCAGTGTGCATTCGGCGCACAGCGTCAGGCCGTAACTGGCGTTTTCGACGTTGCAGCCGCTCACCATCCGGCCGTCCGCGGTGAGGGCCGCTGCCCCCACCGCGAACTTCGAATACGGTGCATAGGCGTTCTTCATGGCGTCAACGGCGGCCGCTTCGAGTGCTGCCCAGTCGACATCGCTGCCTTCCATGCCGGTGCCCGCGCGGGTCGAATCCTCGTCCACCGCCGTCAACCCTTGACGTACGGTATGCCGTCAGCCGCCGGCGGCCTGGAGCGGCCCACCAGTCCAGCCACGGCGAGCACCGTCACCAGGTAGGGCAGCATGGCCATGAACTGGCTGGGAACCGGCGTGCCGATGATAGTCACGATGCTTTGCAGGTTGTCCGCGAAGCCGAACAGCAGGGCCGCGAAGAAGGCCCCGATCGGGTTCCACCGGCCGAAGATCAGCGCGGCCAGGGCGATGAAGCCGCGTCCGCCCGAGATCTCCTTGGTGAAACTGTCGATGGCCACCAGGGTAAAGAAGGAACCGCCGATGCCTGCAACCGCTCCGCCGAGGGTGACGTTCCAGAAGCGCGTGGCGTTGACCTTGATGCCCATGGTGTCGGCGGCCTGCGGGTGTTCCCCGACGGCCCGGACGCGAAGGCCCCATTTGGTCTTGAAGAGGCCGACCCACACCACGGCGACCGCGATGTACATCAGGTAACCCACCACGGACTGCTTGAAGAGGATGGGGCCGATCACCGGGATGCTGGACAGCACGGGGATGTCGATGATGGGCAGCCGTCCCGGCGAGTTGAACTGTGCCTTGTTCGCCTGCATCACGGTGCTGAACAGGAAGCCCGTCAGGCCCGAAACCAGGACGTTGAGGACCACGCCCACGATGATCTGGTTGACCAGGTATTTGATGCTGAAGACCGCCAGGACCATGGAGACGACGGCGCCGGCAACGGCCGCCGCCAGCAGCCCGATGAAGGGGCTCTTGGTCAAGGTGGCCACCATCGCGGCGGTGAACGCACCGCCCAGTAGCTGGCCCTCAATCGCGATATTGACGACGCCCGCGCGTTCGCAGAGCACACCGGAAAGGGAACCGAAAACCAGCGGGACCGCGAGCGTCACGGAACCGGCAATGAGCCCGGCCAGCGAGATGCTCGGCGTGCGGGCACCGCCTACCACCCAGATCAGGAACGCTGCCACGAAGAGCACGATGAAGACGATGGGCAGCCAGCCGGGAGAGGCTTCGTTACGGGTTTTGAGGTACACCGCGTAGGCGGCGAGGCCGAGCATCAGGACCGACAGGACGATTCCGCCCAGGAAAGCTGGAACTTCGATGGCCGGAAGCTGGAAGAAGTCGCCGCTCGACGAAATTCCGAACTTGGCCGTCTGGTTGGGTCCCATGACACCGAAGAAAATGAACGCCACGACGCCGAGGACGGCGAGCAGAACCGGCACCTTCCACGTCACGGGCTTTGCCGAGACCGCAGGAACGCTGTCCGCGGCCGGCCGCGTTGTTCCGGGCTCCGGCTTTCCCTGCTGCGGCTTTCCCGGAACGGGCGATGTTGCTGTTGTGCTCATGCTGCACCTCCGGTGGTTGCTGCCGTCTTGGACTTACCGGCCCCTACGGCCTTCTTCTTGCGCGGGTTAAGCCCGAAGACGGCCCGCACCAGCGGCGGTGCCGCGATGAACAGCACGATCAGCGACTGGACCACGAGCACAATGTCGATCGGGGTTCCGGTCTGGATCTGCATCTGCACCGCGCCGGCGCGGAAGGCGCCGAACAGCAGTCCGGCCGCGAAGGTGCCCCACGGCGTCGAACGTCCCAGGAGCGCAACGGTGATGGCGTCGAAACCGTAAGTGGCGGCGACGCCGTCGGTCAGGACCTTTTCGGTTCCCGCCACCTGCGCCACGCCGGACATCCCGGCCAGGGCACCGGCGATCGCCATGACCAGGACCGTGGCCCGGGGCACGTTGATGCCCGCGGTCAGGGCCGCCTTGGGGTTGGCACCGACCGCGCGGAATTCAAAGCCCACGGTGGAGCGGTTAAGCAGCCACCAGACGAGAACGGTGGCGGCGATGGCCAGGACAAAGCCCAGGTGGAGCCGGTACTGGGTCCCCAAAATCTGCGGATACACAGCGGTGGGATCCAGGATCGGCGAGATGGGGTTGGACTCCCCCGGCCGCTGGAATGCCGGCGTGTTCAGCAGGTAGCGCAGGAAGTACAGGGCGATGTAGTTGAACATGATGGTCAGGATGACCTCGTGGGCCCCGGTGCGGGCCTTCAGCAGGCCCACCAGCCCGCCCCAGAGAGCGCCGCCCACGATGCCGGCAACGAGTACCAGCAGCAGGTGCAGTCCCAGCGGCAGGTGCAGGGCGAAGCCGACCCAGGCCGCGAGGATGCCGGCCATGATGATCTGGCCCTGGGCACCGATGTTGAACAGGCCGGCGCGGAAAGCCAGCGCGACGCCGAGGCCGGCCGTGATCAGCGGAGTGGCGATGGTGAGGGTCTCCATGAGCGGAGCAAACTGCACTGCAACGCTGGAACCGCGGGGGTTGAACACGGAACCTTGGAACAGCGCGACGTACGATCGCGTCGCGGCGGTCCAGACAGCCGAGAGGAAGTCCGAGGGGCGGGCAAAGAGATAGCTTGCCGTGGCCCCCACCTGCTTGTCCGTGCTGGCAATCAGCAGTCCGCCGAGGATCAGGGCCAGCAGGACCGCCAGCACCGACACCATGCCGCTGCCGGTGAAGATCCGCCGGACCAGCGTGTCCGCCCCACCCGGAACGGTGCCGCTCTGGGCCGAGACGGGAACAGCCGAAGGCTGCATCACCCCGCCGGCTGTGTCCAGCGCGGCCGCGGCTGCGGCTGCTTCGGCAGGCGCCTGAGGTTCGGGGCTTTGGGGCTCGGGGCTTTGGGGTTCGGAACTTCGGGGATCGGGACTTTGGGGTTCGTGCGCCGGGGTTGCCCTGCGGTCCGCCGCGTTTTCGTCAGCCATGTGCTTGGGCTTGTCCTGTTCAGTCATGGTCGCCTCCTTCGGCACCGGAGGTGGACGTCTGGACGGGTGTGTACCCGCTGGTCGCGCCTGCGTCCGCGTGGGCCGCGTCCGCTTGGGCGGCATCCGCGTGAGCGCTTTCCGGGGACAGGCCCGCCATCATCAGGCCCAGGACGTCGCGTCCGGTGCCGGAAGGAACGATGCCCACCAGCTTGCCCTTGTAGAGCACTGCGATCCGGTCCGCGAGCTCGATGACTTCGTCGAGTTCCGTGGACACAATCATCACCGGTGTGCCGTTATCGCGCTCCGCCACAATCCGCTTGTGCAGGAACTCGATGGAACCCACATCCACGCCGCGGGTGGGCTGGGAGGCGATGAAGAGGCGCAGCGGCCGGGACAGCTCGCGGGCCATCACCACTTTCTGCTGGTTTCCGCCGGAGAGGGTTCCTGCGGCCAGTGACCCGGACGGTGTCCGGACATCGAACTCGTCGATCCTGGACGTGGCATTCTCCAGGATCCGGGCAGGGCTCATGCTGATGCCCTTGGCGAACGGCAGCTGATCGTAGCGGTCCAGGACCAGGTTCTCCGCGATGGAGAACGTACCGATGAGGCCGTCAACACTCCGGTCTTCCGGGACAAAGCCGACGCCGGCCCGGAGTACTTCCTTGACGCTGCGGCCCAGGAGCTCCTCGCCGTCCAGAAGGATTGATCCATGGCAGCGTTCCTGCAGGCCAAGGATGGCTTCCGTGAGTTCCGTCTGGCCGTTGCCCTGGACACCTGCCACTGCCAGGATCTCGCCGCGGGCGATGTCGAAGCTGATGCCGTCCACCACATGCTGGCCCGTCGGGGCGATCACGGTGAGGTCCTTGACCTGGAACGTGGTTTCCTGCGGTTTGGCGGGGGCTTTGTCCAGGGTGAGGTTGACGGCGCGGCCCACCATCATGGACGCCAGTTCGGTGGTCGAAGCACTCGGGTCCGCGGTGCCCACCACCTTGCCGCGCCGGATGACCGTGATCGTGTCGGACACGGCCTTTACTTCGCGGAGCTTGTGCGAGATAAACACGATCGACGTGCCGTGGCTCTTCAGCTGGCGCATGATGTCCAGGAGCTCGTCGGTGTCCTGCGGTGTCAGCACGGCGGTGGGCTCGTCGAGGATGAGCACCTTCGCATCGCGGACCAGGGCCTTGATGATTTCCACGCGCTGCTGGACGCCTACGGGGAGGTCCTCGATCAGGGCGTCGGGGTCGACGTCGAAACCGTACTTGTCGGAGATCTCCTTGATCTTGCGCCGGGTGTCATCCAGGTTCAGGAAACCGCCGGCCTTGGTGGTTTCAGCGCCCAGGGCCACGTTCTCCGCAACAGTGAACACCGGAACCAGCATGAAGTGCTGGTGCACCATGCCGATGCCTGCAGCCATCGCGTCGCCCGGGCCGCGGAAGGTGACGGCCTTGCCGTCCACCAGGATTTCGCCCTCACTCGGCTCGTACAGGCCGTACAGGACATTCATCAGCGTGGACTTGCCAGCGCCGTTTTCACCAAGCAAACAATGAATTTGCCCGGGTTCAACAACCACATCGATGTGATCGTTGGCAATAAGGGAGCCGAAGCGTTTGGTGATCCCTCTGAGTTCAAGTTTCAAAACTCTGACCAATCTCGAAGCGTCCGGAGAATGTGCCCGGACGGGATATGTGGCTGCAGCACCAGCCTAGTGCCTGCAGCCTTTGGCGGAGCGGGCGGCGCCCCTTGGGGAAAGCCCACGCCCAACGAAAAGCGCCACCGCCCGGAAGTCAATGACCAACCGGGTGGTGGCGCTTTGCAGAGGGTTCTAGGCCTTCGGGCTCGCCGCAGACTCGACCTTAAGCTTGCCGTCAACAATGTCCTTCTTGATCTGCTCAAGTTCGGTCTTCAGTTCCGCGGGAACCTGGGAGTCAAGATCGTGGAACGGAGCCAGCTGCACGCCGTCGTTCGCGAGGGTGCCGACGTACGGCGTGTTGGTGAACTTGCCGTCCTTGTCTTCCTTCACGACGGTCTCCACTGCTTCGCCCATCTGCTTCATGACGGAGGAAAGCATGATGTCCTTGTAGTCAGGAGCGGTGAGGAAGCCGTCGGAGTCAACCCAGATGAGCTTGACGTCCTTGCCTGCGGCCTTGGCTTCCTTGAGCGCCGCGCCTGCACCCTTGCCGACGGGGCCGGCAACGGGCATCACGATGTCTGCGCCCTGGTCCAGGAAGTTCTGGGTCAGCTGCTTGCCCTTGTCCTGCTTTTCGAAGTCGCCGGTGAAGCTGCCGTCCTGCTTCGCCTTGTCCCAGCCAAGGATCTTGACGTCCTTGCCCTTCTGCTCGTTGTAGTACTTCACACCGTCGGCGTAGCCGTCCATGAAGATGGTGACCGTGGGGATCTTGATGCCGCCGAAGGTTGCCACGGTTCCGGTCTTGGTGGAGCCGGCTGCCAGGTAGCCGGCCAGGAAGGCAGCCTGGGCGGTGTCGTAGATGATCGGCTTGACGTTGGTGATGGGGGTGTCGTAGCCGAAGTCGATGATGGCGAAGTGCTTGTCCGGGTTGGCGGTGGCCTGGGCCTTGGTGGCGTCGCCGAGGAGGAAGCCGACGGTGACGGTCAGGTTGCAGCCGGCAGTGACCATGGCGCGCAGGTTCGGCTCGAAGTCGTTGTTGGTCTTGGACTCGACCTGGTTGACCTTGATGCCGAGGTCCTTCTCCGTCTTCTTCAGGCCTTCGTAGGAGGACTGGTTGAACGACTGGTCGTCGAATCCACCCGAGTCGGACACGATGCAGCCCGTGTAGTCGCTGGCGGTGGCGCTGGCCGTGCTGCCGGCTTCCGGGGCAGCGCCACAGCCGGTCAGCAGGAGTGCTGCCGCCCCTACGGTGGCGACACCGGTCATTGAACCGCGCTTGAGGGTTGCACGCAGTGAGTTCTTCAATTTTCCTCCAGGAACAAAGAGATAGGCGCTACGACGGGAGTTCAATGAGTGTCCGTTTCGAATGCTCCACACTGAAATTCTGTTTTCACTGATGGTTTCGCAGCACTGCGCCGAGGCGCACTGATGACAGCTACTGTAGTGGCCTGGAACACGTCCCGGCACCACGCCGCCACCGAAGCCCGGAGATTGTTGAGAACTTGTTACCTACCGGTAGCCGCCACCGCAAGTCGCGTCCATTTCCCTAGATTCGGACCAGCATCTTCCCGGTGTTGGCGCCGTCGAGGAGGTCCATAAACGCCTGCGGAGCGTTCTCCAGGCCGTCCACAACAGTTTCGTCGTAGCGCACGGTGCCATCAGCGACCCAGGCGGACACAGTCCCGACGAACTCCTGCATGTGCTGCCAGTAGCCGCCGACCAGGAAACCTTTGAGGGTCAGCTGCTTGCCAATGGCCAGCATGAGGTTCCGGGGAGCGGGAGTCGGTTCGGTCGAGTTGTACTGCGCAATGGCACCGCACATGGCCACGCGGCCGCCCACCGTGAGCGCAGACAGTGCCGCTTCAAGGTGTTCGCCGCCCACGTTGTCAAAGTACACGTCGATCCCGCGCTCCCCTGCTGCCGCTGCGAGCTGCGCGGCCACCGGGCCGTCGTTGTAGTTGAACGCGGCGTCGAAGCCCAGCTCCAGCAGTCGCGCCACCTTTTCCGGCGACCCCGCACTGCCAATGACCCGGGACGCACCCATCGCCTTCGCGATCTGCCCCACGAGCGAACCGACGGCACCCGCGGCTCCGGAAACGAAAACCACCTCTCCGGGCTTGAACTCAGCAACCTTCAGGAGGCCTGCGCACGCGGTCAGGCCCGTCATGCCCAGCGCACCGAGGAACGCCGACGCCGGTGCCAGGTCGGTGCGGGCCAGGGATGTGGCGGCGGCATCAAGCACCGCGTATTCGCGCCAGCCGAGGGAATGCACGACGACGTCCCCCACCTTGCGTTCCTCCGACCGGGACGCGATCACCTCACCGACGGCGCCGCCGTCGAGCGCTGCATCCAGCGCAAAGGGCGCTGAGTACGACTTGACGTCGTTCATGCGGCCGCGCATGTAGGGATCGACGGAGATGAACTGGTTGCGGACCAGCACCTGGCCGTCCTGCAGTTCCGGGAGCTCCGACTCGGCCAGACGGAAGTTGTCGGGAACGGGCCGGCCGTGCGGGCGGGACGCCAGCTGGATCTCGCGGGTTGTACGGGGAAGGGTTGTGGTGTTGGCGCTCATGCGGCCACCTCCAGGATCTTGATGTCTACGTTGATGTTGCCGCGGGTGGCATTGGAATATGGGCAGATCTGGTGCGCCTTGGCCACCAGCGCCTCCGCCGTTGCCAGGTCCAGGGCGGGCAGTGCGATTTCGAGTTCAGCGGCCAGGCCATAGCCCACGCCGTCCTCGAGCGCGCCGAAGTGGATCTTGGCGGCCACGGCGGAGTCGGTGAGGTCGGCCTTTTCCTTGCGGCCTACCAGGCGCAGGGCTGAGTGGAAGCACGCTGCGTATCCGGCAGCGAACAGCTGTTCCGGGTTGGTGCCCTGTCCGTTTCCGCCCAGTTCCACCGGGCTGGCCAGGGTGACGTCAAGCCGGCCGTCCTTGGTGCGGGCGTTCCCGTCCCGCCCTTCGCCCGAGGCGAGTGCTTCAGCTGTATAGAGAGTCTTCACGTGGTTCCGTTCTGTTGGAGAAAAAATTCAGCGGATGGAATATCCGGTGGATGCAAATCCGGCTGGCGGGTGGGCTAACGGGAGGAATGGAGGGCGGCCGTGAGCCTACCCAGGGTCTCCCGGAGCTGGTCGAGCTCTGCCGCGGACAGGCCGGCGGCATTTGCGAGCTGCTGGGGAATGGCGACGGCCTTGGCGCTGAGCGCCGTGCCGGAGTCCGTCAGGGAAACTTCAACCCGCCGCTCATCCTCGGCAGAACGCCGACGCTCAACAAGCCCCAGCGATTCGAGCCTCTTCAGCAGCGGGGAGAGCGTGCCCGAATCCAGGCCCAGCTCCTCCCCCAGCTCGCGGACACTGCGCGGCTGGTCCTCCCAGAGCACCAGCATGACGAGGTACTGGGGGTAGGTCAGGCCCAGTTCGTCCAGCATCGGCCGGTATACGGCTGTCGCCGCCTTCGAGGCGGAGTAGAGCGCAAAGCACACCTGGCGGTTGAGTCTGGGAGCATCGGTCATGGAAAAAACGATATCGCACAATTAGATTGTGCACAACCTATCATCGCCGAAGAAGCGCGAACGGACACTTCCGGCCCCGAAGAAGCGCGAACGGACAGTTGAGGCCCCGGTCAGGGGGCCTCAACTGTTCGTTCGCGCTGGGAGGTGGGGCTTAAGTGTCCGTTCGCGCTGGTTCTCGCTGGTTGGCTGGTGAGGCTAGAGGTCGCGGATGGTGCGGAGCGCTGCCGCGGTCAGGACCTGGATGCCGTAGCCCAGGGCACGCTCGTCCAGGATGTAGTCGCCCCGGTGGAGGTCATACTCCTCGCCGCCGGGAGTCTTGGTGCCAAGCCGCATCATCGCGCCCGGCAGTTCGGCCAGGAACCAAGCGAAATCCTCCCCGCCCATGGACTGGGGCGTGAGGACCACCGCACTTTCGGCGATTTCGGCGCGTGCAGCCGCCTCAATCAGGGCCGTCTCATGTTCGGAGTTGACCACCGGAGGAACGCCCCGGGTGTGCTCCAGCCGGACGTCCACGTTGTAGGGCGCAGCAACCTGGTGGACCACTTCGTCCAAAAGTTCGCCGGCGCTGTGCCAGGCGTCGCGGTCCAGGCAGCGCATGGTGCCCGCCATGTAGCCCGTGCCCGGAATGGCATTGGGTGCCGAGCCGGCCGAGATGTGCCCCCACACCACGGAAACGCCGCTTCGAACGTCCACCCGGCGGGACAGGACCGCCGGCACGTTGACGGCGATCTGCGCCAGCGCGAAAACGAGGTCCTCGGTGAGATGCGGCCGGGACGTGTGGCCGCCGCGACCGGAAAGCTCAATCCTGATGGTGTCCGACGCCGAAGTGATGGCACCGATCCGGGTGCCGATCTTGCCCACTTCGATGCGCGGGTCGCAGTGCAGGGCAAGGATGCGCGGCACGCCTTCAAGCACGCCCTGCTCGATGCAGGAGTGCGCCCCGCCGGGCATGGTCTCCTCGGCAGGCTGGAAGATGATCCGTACCGTGCCGCCCAGCGGGGATTCCTGGTGCATGCGGTGCAGCACGAGGGCGATCCCCAGCATGGTGGTGGTATGGACATCGTGGCCGCAGGCATGGGTGACGCCGTGGTTCTTGGACGCGAACGGCAGCCCGGTTTCCTCAATGATGGGGAGGGCGTCGATGTCGCCGCGGAGGGCGGTGGCAATGGGGCCCTCGCCGACGTCGACAGTAAGGCCCGTGCCTTCAAGCCGGCGCGGCTTGAGCCCGGCAGCTTCGAGCCGTTCCGCCAGCTTGTTCGTGGTCCGGAACTCCTTGAAGGACAGTTCAGGATGCGCATGGAGGTCACGGCGGAAATCGATCAGTTCCGGCAGCAGCGGCTCCAGCCACGGCCCCACGAGGGCGGTGGGCTCGGCTTCAGTAGTGTAATTGCGCACGAAACAACTCTAGCGAGGCCGCCCCGAATACCCGCATCAGCGTCGGAGGTTACGTATCCGGGAGCCGGCTCCCGTCGCCTGGAACGGCTCAGTCCAGTCATCCCGGCGGCCGCCGGGAAGACTGGACTGAGGAGGGTTTTCCGGGTCCGGTTTAGAGGACGTCGGTGTCGCCGCTGGCCTTGAGCGCATCCACGGCGGCCTTGACCCGCTGGGAGTGGGCCATGGTGGTGACCAGCAAGGCATCCGGCGTGTCCACGATGACCACATCCTTGATGCCGATCAGCGCGATGACGCGCTTGGTGTCCGTGACAACCACGCCGCTGGCGTTTTCGGTGAAGACGCGGGCGCCTTCACCGAGGACTGTCACATCGTCCACTTCCTTGGCGCTGTTAAGCCGGCCCACGGAAGCAAAGTCGCCGACGTCGTCCCAACGGAAAGTTCCCGGCACGACGGCGACGTCCCCGGCAGCGGCGGCAGGCTCCGCCACCGCGTAGTCGATGGCGATCTTCGGCAGCGTAGGCCAGACGCGGGCAGTGACCTCATCACGTTCCGGCGTGTCCCAGGCCTGCGCAATTTCCGTGAGCCCCTTGAAGAGCTCAGGCTGGTTTGCCTCGAGGTGCTTCAGCATCAGTGAAACCGGCGCAACGAACATGCCTGCGTTCCAGACGTACTCTCCGCTGTCCACGTACTGCTGGGCAACGTCCTCGCTGGGCTTTTCCACGAATTCCACCACGGCCTGCGCGCTCGGGGCGTTCGGAATCGACAGCTTCTGGCCGGCACGGATGTAGCCGAATCCGGTGGAGGGGTGCGTGGGCTTGATGCCGATGGTGACGATCTTGCCGGCCGCGGCCGTGTGGATGGCCTCGCGCACGGCATCCTGGAAGAGGTCGTCGGGGCTGATCACCTGGTCCGCGGCGAAGGAGCCCATGATGATGTCCGGATCCCGCTGGTACAGGATGGCGGCAGCGAGGCCGATGGCCGCGCCGGAGTCCTTGGGCTCGCTTTCCAGGACCAGGTCGGATTCCTGGATCTCCGGAAGCTGGCTGCACACGGCGTTCCGGTGGGCAACGCCGGTAACAACCAGCACGCCTTTTCCGGCAAGCGGCTCCAGTCGGTCGTAGGTAGCCCGCAGCAGCGTGCTGCCGGAGCCAGTGAGATCGTGAAGGAATTTAGGGGCTGCTGCACGTGACAGGGGCCAGAGGCGGGTCCCCACTCCGCCTGCAGGAATTACCGCAATAAAACGGTCCAGCGGTGAATTCCGGCTTGTCACTATGTCTGTAGTCATCACGGCCTACTTTAGCCGACCACCGCCCCGACACCGGCAGATGCGGCTACCGCGACGCCGCCGCGACGGCCACAATGTGGCGTTCGTCTCAAAAATGCGCAAAAACCGCGCGGGGAGGCGTCACCAAGGAGTTCCTGAATTGAATAAGCTGTGAGCGAAGCCTAGATTTAGGCTTGAGCTTACGAGTGCTCTCGCAGCAGGCGTTCCCCCCGCGTGGATCCCATGCCAGCGCCGCTGTGTTGCAGGGAGGTTTATTCAGTGCCGACAAAACCAGCTGGCACCTTGTACCGCGGCCGTGAAGGCATGTGGTCCTGGGTTGGACACCGCATTACCGGTGTAGTGATTTTCTTCTTCTTGTTGGTCCATGTGCTGGACACCTCATTGGTGCGCGTGTCCCCCGAGGCATACACCGCCGTGATCGGCGCCTACAAGAACCCCCTGATGGCCCTGGGTGAAACGGGCCTTGTCGCAGCGATCGTGTTCCACGCCTTCAACGGCCTGCGGATCATCGCCGTCGACTTCTGGAAGAAGGGCGCGAAGTACCAGCGCCAAATGCTGTGGACGGTCCTGGTTCTCTGGGTCATCGTCATGGTGGGCTTCTCCATCCGCCACCTTTCCCTCGCCTTCGGAGGTCACTAAGCCATGACTGCAACCATCCAGAGTCCCCGCAGCGGAAAAGACGGCGGAAAGCCGGGGGCAGGGCTGATTGCCCCCAAGTACCGCCGCAGCGGCGCGTCCAAGGGCAACTTCGAAATGGCTGCCTGGCTGTTCATGCGGCTTTCGGGCGTCGTCCTGGTGGTCCTGATCTTCGGGCACCTCTTCGTTAACCTCATGGTGGGCGAGGGCATCCACGCCATTGACTTCGGTTTCGTCGCCGGCAAGTGGGCCGATCCGTTCTGGCAGTTCTGGGACCTGGCCATGCTTTGGCTGGCCATGCTGCACGGCACCAACGGTGTCCGCACCATCATCAACGACTACGCCGAGAAGGATTCCACCCGCTTCTGGCTGAAGATCGTCCTCTACGCCGCAACGGCCGTCATCATCATCCTGGGCACACTGGTGATCTTCACCTTCAACCCGTGCCCGCTGGACGTCAACGGCGTACCGCTGCCGGGCGGCTTCTGCCCCGCAGCCTAACGGCACACTTCCTCCCAGGGGGATCA
This sequence comes from Arthrobacter sp. SPG23, assembly GCF_000876655.1. Taxonomy (GTDB): domain Bacteria; phylum Actinomycetota; class Actinomycetes; order Actinomycetales; family Micrococcaceae; genus Arthrobacter. The sequence goes on along the minus strand of NZ_JYCN01000011.1, from coordinate 64,884 downwards.
GCCGTGCCCGCACTGAGCGTGCGGACGGTTTTACGGTGCAGGCTCCGCCCGCCCGTGGTTTTATAGCGAATTTTGAGAGAAAGAGCGTCTGGTATGCAGGTCCATAAGTACGACGTCGTCATCGTCGGTGCCGGTGGCGCTGGCATGCGCGCCGCGATCGAATCCGGTCAGCGCGCGCGCACAGCAGTACTGACCAAGCTCTACCCCACCCGCTCGCACACCGGTGCGGCGCAGGGTGGCATGTGTGCAGCACTGGCCAATGTCGAGGAAGACAACTGGGAGTGGCACACGTTCGACACCATTAAGGGCGGCGACTACCTGGTGGACCAGGACGCAGCCGAAGTCATGGCGAAGGAAGCCATCGACGCGGTGCTGGACCTGGAAAAGATGGGTCTGCCGTTCAACCGCACGCCGGAAGGACGGATTGACCAGCGCCGCTTCGGCGGCCACACCCGTGACCACGGCAAGGCCCCCGTCCGCCGTGCCTGCTACGCAGCAGACCGCACCGGCCACATGATCCTGCAGACGCTGTACCAAAACTGCGTCAAGCACAACGTGGAGTTCTACAACGAGTACTACGTCCTGGACCTCCTGACGGTCGAGGAAGACGCAGTCCGCGAGGACGGCACGCCGTACAAGCAGAAGCGGGTTGCCGGCGTCGTGTCCTACGACCTCGCATCCGGCGAACTGCACGTATTCCAGGCCAAGTCCGTGGTGTTCGCCTCGGGCGGCGCCGGCAAGGTCTTCAAGACCACGTCCAACGCGCACACCCTGACCGGGGACGGCATGGGCATCGCGTTCCGCCGCGGCATTCCCCTGGAGGACATGGAATTCTTCCAGTTCCACCCGACCGGTCTTGCCGGCCTGGGGATCCTGCTGTCGGAAGCCGCGCGCGGCGAAGGCGCCATCCTCCGCAACTCCGAGGGTGAGCGCTTCATGGAGCGCTACGCCCCCACCATCAAGGACCTGGCACCCCGTGACATCGTGGCCCGTTCCATGGCCAACGAGGTCCGCGAGGGCCGCGGCTGTGGACCGAACAAGGACTACGTGCTCCTTGACCTGACCCACCTCGAGCCGGCGCACATCGACGCCAAGCTGCCGGACATCACCGAGTTTGCCCGCACCTACCTTGGTGTTGAGCCGTACACGGAACCGGTTCCGGTGTTCCCGACGGCGCACTACGCCATGGGCGGCATCCCCACCAACATCACCACCGAAGTCCTGCAGGACAACGACACCGTGGTGCCGGGCCTCTACGCGGCCGGCGAAGTTGCCTGCGTTTCGGTCCACGGCTCCAACCGCCTGGGCACGAACTCGCTGCTGGACATCAACGTGTTCGGCAAGCGCGCCGGCATCGCCGCCGCAGAGTACGCCAAGACGGCCGACTTCGTGGATCTCCCGGCGGACCCGGAGGCATACACCATCGAGCTGCTGGACATTGCCCGCAACGGCAACGGCGACGAGAAGGTGGCCGTGATCCGCAAGGAACTCCAGGACACCATGGACGCCAACATGCAGGTGTTCCGCACGGCTGACACGCTCAACCAGGTGCTGAGGGACATCGAGTCCTTCGAAGAGCGGTACAAGCGCATCAGCGTCCAGGACAAGGGCAAGCGCTTCAACCTTGACCTGCTCGAGGCCGTTGAACTGGGCTTCCTGCTGGAACTGGCCAAGGTCATGACGGTGGCAGCCCTGCACCGGGAGGAGTCCCGCGGCGGACACTTCCGCGAGGACTTCCCGGAACGTGACGACGAAAAATTCATGAAGCACTCCATGGCGTACAAGGACGACCACGCCCCGGCCGACGGCTCTGCAGAAGCAATTGCCGGCATCCGCCTGGCCACCAAACCGGTTGTCTTTACCCGCTACGAGCCGATGGTGAGGAAGTACTAAGATGTCCGCCGAACTTGCTGAGCCAGCCTCAAAGATCGAACTGCCCGCGCACATCGGAGGCGGCGGAGAGATCCCGACGTTCGACGTCACCCTGCGCGTGCGCCGTTACAACCCCGAGGTCTCCGACGAGTCCACCTGGGACGACTTCAAGGTCACCATGTACGGCACCGACCGCGTGCTGGATGCCCTGCACAAGGTCAAGTGGGAAATCGACGGCAGCGTCTCCTTCCGCCGTTCCTGCGCCCACGGCGTCTGCGGTTCCGATGCCATGCGCATCAATGGCCGCAACCGCCTCGCGTGCAAGACCCTGCTGAAGGACCTGGACACGACCAAGCCCATCACCGTGGAACCCATCAAGGGCCTGCCGGTGGAAAAGGACCTGATCGTGGACATGGAGCCGTTCTTCCAGTCCTTCCGCGAAGTCATGCCGTTCCTTATCAACAAGGGCCACGAGCCCACCAAGGAACGCCTGCAGTCCGCTGAGGACCGTGAGCGGTTCGACGACACCACCAAGTGCATCCTGTGCGCCGCGTGCACGTCCTCCTGCCCGGTCTTCTGGACCGATGGCCAGTACTTCGGCCCGGCAGCGATCGTCAACGCCCACCGCTTCATCTTCGATTCCCGGGATGACGCCGGCGACATGCGCCTGGAGATCCTCAACGACAAGGAAGGCGTGTGGCGCTGCCGCACCACCTTCAACTGCACCGAGGCATGCCCCCGCGGCATCCAGGTCACGCAGGCGATCGCTGAGGTCAAGCAGGCAATCCTCTCCCGCAAGATCTAGCACCCGCTAGCCACGAAAACCACGACGACGGCGCCTCTCACCTTTCAGGTGGGGGCGCCGTCGTCGTTTTACGGCACTTTAGCGCCACCCAACGAAAGGGTCCCCATGTCCCGCTCCGAAAAAGTCAGTTTCGAAGGATCCACCGGCGAATTGCTCTCCGGCATCATCGACGTGCCGGAAGGCCCGGTGAAGGGCTGGGGTGTGTTCTCGCACGGGTTCACGCTGGGCAAGGACAGCCCGTCGGCGTCCCGGATGTGCAAGGCGCTGGCGGACAACGGAGTGGGGATGCTCCGCTTCGACAACCTGGGGCTGGGCGATTCCGGCGGGTACTGGTCCGAGGGCTCCTTCAGCCACAAGGTGGCGGACACCGTCAAGGCCGCGGAGTTCATGCGGGCCGACGGTAAGCCGGTCTCGCTGCTGGTGGGGCATTCGTTCGGCGGTGCGGCTGTCCTGGCGGCCGCCAAGGAGATTCCCGGGCTCGACGCCGTGGCCACCGTGGGGGCCCCGTTCTCGCCCAAGCACGTGGCCCATGTGTTTGACGCGGCCTTGGACCGGATCCTGAGTGAAGGCAGCGCGGAGGTGGACCTGGGCGGAAAGCGCGTGGAGATCCGCCGGCACTTCGTGGAGGACCTGGAAAATGCGGACCTGACCGATTGCATCAAGCAGCTGCACAAACCCCTGATGGTGCTGCACTCCCCCACGGACAACACTGTGGGGATCGAAAACGCCAGCACCATCTTCCAGACCGCACGGCACCCGCGCAGCTTCGTCTCACTGGAAGGCAGCGACCACCTGCTGACCGGTAAAGGCCAGGCCGCCCGGGCCGCGAAAATTATTTCCGCGTGGGCAGATCAGTACCTCGACGCCGGCCGGTAGCCGCAGGCCGAGCCCGCTCCACCGGCGTCTTTCCGGGCTGGACCTGGCGGGAACCCCATCCGGTTGTCTTCGGAGCAGGGGCATTCTTCAGGTCCTCATCCCTGACGACCGACCACGCCGCTGACAGCAGGTAGACCTGGCTGACCAGGTTAAACCAGATAAGCAGCCCGATGATGATCGCGAAAGGCGCGAGAATCGGGTTGCGTCCGGCGTTGGCAAGCAGCTCCGTGCTGAAGATCTGGAGCACAGTGGTTCCCACAGCCGACAGGATGGTTCCTTCAAACAGTGCCCGCCGGGTAAGTTTCAGGCCCGCCGCCAGCCGGAACATGATCAGGGCGGTGACCCAGCCAAGGGCGAGTGGCACGCCCACTTTAATGGCGGTGGTCAGCGGCCAGGCCATCACCGGGTCCAGGTGCAGCTGCTCAGTGACCCAGCCGGCCGCGGTGCCGAAAATCAAGGAGGCCGCGGCGCTGAGCACCAGTGCCACGCCCAGCAGCAGCAAGGTACCGGCGTCCCGCAGTATCTGCAGGACCGGGTTGATCCCACGCGGGCCGAGCTGCATCATGCCCCGCACGCCGTCGCGGATACCGCTGATCCAGCCCAAGGCGGTGAAAACCGTTACGGCGGCAGCGATCACGGCGGCCCAGCCAAGGCCGGAGGGATTCAGCAGCTCATAGGGATCAACCAGCCCCTCCCCGCCGTCGACCTTCATCAGTCCGGGCGCAGCCTTGGCCACGCTCCTGATGACCTGATCCAGCAGGGCCGGCTGTCCGCTGAGGACGAGGCCGGCCAGGGAGAGCCCGGTAGCCAGCAGACCCGTGACGGAGAAGAACATCCTGAAGCCGATACCGGCCGCCATGAGCGGACCGTGCTGCAGGTTGTAGTGCTGGAACGCACGCATGGGACGGAAGGCATTCAGCCGCGCAAGCAGCCACTGGAACATGGCCGGCAGCCCGGCTACGGCGCCGCTGCCCGACCTGCGCGCCTTGCTCCACTCGACCTTCTTCCGGCTCACTTCCAGCTTCAGCCGGGCGCGTTCCGTGGGAAGCGGAGGATTATCTCCGCCCTGCGCCGCCGGGGCTACCAGTGCCGGACGTGCCTCGGGTGGGGTCAGTTTCGATGCCAAAGTCGAGTTCTTCCCGTAGCTGCCAAATGCCGTTGATGTCGTGCTCGTACAGCCCCATGCTAACCACAGGGAACGTGGCCCGGTAATCCTTCAGCACTGTTTCAGCCTCGTCCAGGCTCTCCGGCGCCACGTCGTGGGCAATGGTCACATGCGGGTGGTAGGCAAACGGCAGTTCGCGTTCCAGCGGCCCGGACTGCAGCTGTTCGTGCAGGTTCACGCAGTGGCCGAAACCGTCTTCGACGTTCAGGAAAACCACCGGGGAAACGGGCCTGAACGATCCGGTACCGGCGATGGTGACGGTGAACGGCTGCTGCCTGCGCGCGACGTCGCGGACGTGGCTTCGGGTGGCCTCCCAATCCTTGGTGGGAGTGGTGGTGACCAGCGTGATGTGCGCGGGAATGACGCCGGCCATGGGGTCCCCGAACGATGCCCGCCAGCGCTGGAGTTCCTCGGCAATGTCCGGCGGGAAGCCCAGGATGACGCCGACGCTCATCTCATCGGTGGTGGCCTGACGCTTACGTGGCGCTGTGCCCCGCATCATGGCAGCGTCATCATCGGCGGCAACGAATTTTCCCTCTCCGCGGTATGCAGGGGAGGTTTCGTTTGCTGTGACTTTGCTGGCTGATGACATGGGGCTAGTGGACTCCTGCGAGGGTGAGGGACGGCAGGAAGCCCATGCGCTCATAGACCTGGCCGAGAGTCACGGAGGCGATTTCCCGGGCACGTTCGGCGCCCTGGGCCAGGAGCCTGTCCAGCTCTGCCGGATCCGCCATCAGTTCGTTGGTCCGGTCCCGGAGGGGGGTGATGAAATCCACCATGACGTCCGCGAGGTCCTTTTTGAGGTGGCCGTACATCTTGCCCTGGTACTCCGCCTCCAGTTCGGCCACGGACTTCCCGGTGAGCGTCGAATAGATGGTGAGCAGGTTGGAGACCCCCGGCTTGGCTTCGGCGTCGAACCGGATCTCAGTCCCGGTGTCCGTCACTGCGGACTTGATGCGCTTCGCCGCGATCTTGGGGTCCTCCAGGAGCTGGATGGAACCGTGGGGCGAACCGCCCGTCTTGGACATCTTCGCCGTGGGGCTCTGGAGGTCGTAGATCTTGGCGGTGGCCTTGAGGATAGTGGCCTCAGGCACCGTGAACGTATGGCCAAAGCGGGTATTGAAGCGCTGGGCCAGGTTCCGGGTCAGCTCCAGGTGCTGCCGCTGGTCCTCGCCCACCGGGACGAGGTCGGTCTGGTACAGGAGGATGTCCGCTGCCATCAGGGTGGGGTAGGCGAACAGGCCCAGCGTTGCGGCGTCTGCCCCCGATTTCTGCGTCTTGTCCTTGAACTGCGTCATGCGGGAAGCCTCGCCGAAGCCGGTGATGCAGTTCAGCGCCCAAGCCAGCTGCGCGTGCTCGGGGACGTGGGACTGGACGAAGAAGATGCTCTTGTCCGGGTCGATGCCGGCCGCAATGTACTGGGCAGCAACCACGCGGGTGCGCTTGGCCAGCTCTGCCGGTTCGAAATCAACGGTGATGGCGTGGAGGTCCGGAATGAAGAACACGGCGTCGTATTCCGCCTGCATGTCTACCCAGTTGCGGACAGCACCGATGTAGTTGCCCAGGTGCAGCGAGTCCGCTGTGGGCTTGGCACCGGAAAGGATGCGTTTCTTGGTCACCGTGGAAGTCGAGCTAGTCATTGTAAGAAAAACCTTCGGGCTTAGAGCTGGTAGTCCACTACCAGCGGTGCGTGGTCGGAGAAGCGGGTGTCCCATGACGGCGCCCGGTCCACGGTCGCCGAGACGGCGGCTGCGGCAAGGGCGGGAGTGGCCATGTGGTAGTCGATGCGCCAGCCTGTATCGGTATCAAAGGCCTTGCCGCGCTGGGACCACCAGGTGTAGGGGCCGTCGACGTTTCCCGCCAAGCCCCTGTGGACATCCCTCCATCCGATTTCTTCGCCGAAGAAGCGGTCAAAGTACGCGCGCTCCTCGGGGAGGAAGCCTGCGCGCTTGACGTTGCCCTTCCAGTTCCTGATATCCAGCTCCGTGTGGCCCACGTTCAGGTCACCCACCACGAGGGCGTGGTCGCTGTGCTTCGCCAGCTCGGGAAGTCGGGTGGTCATGACATCGAGGAAGCGGTACTTGTCGTCCTGCTTAGGGGTTCCGGCCTCGCCGGAGTGAACGTAGGCGCTCGCCACGGTCAGGTGGACCGGGGCGCCGGCAGCGTCCGTCAAGCGGAAGTCAGCCTCCACCCAGCGGCCGGCGGTGGCGAAGTAGTCGTCCCCGATGTGCGGGCGCGTTGCAAGCGGCTCGGTCCGGGAGGCAATGGCCACGCCTGCGCGGCCCTTGGCATCGGCTTCTTCATGCAGGATGAACCAGTCGTCGCCCAGGAGTTCCCGGACGATCTTGTCCGGCGCCCTGACCTCCTGCAGGCAAAGTATGTCCACCTCGCGGGGCTCAAGCCACTCCGCCATGCCGTTACGGTAGGCAGCGCGGAGGCCGTTGACGTTGACTGATGCGATGCGAAGGTGGTCCTTCTTCAATGCCGAGCTCACCCGCTCCACTCTAGTCGATGATGGTTCCGCTGACAGGTTCGTCAGCACCACCGGAGGACTTGATCATGTCCCTGGCATTGGTGGCCGTGATTTCGATGGTTTCCAACGCGCGGCGGATGGTGTCCTGGTCCGCGGCAGCGTCCTTGGCCCGTTCCTGCTCAACGACCCGGACCTGGACCTGGACGATCTTGAAGGAGTGGTCCAGCTTCATGTCACGGACCTCGTCGGCTTCGTTGCGCGACCGGACCAGGCGAGTACCGCCGTGGTCGGCGCTGCCCGACGACGGCGCGCGGCCGGTCGCGGCGTTGAAGGCGTTCTGTGCCTCGTTGAGTTTGGCGGTCGCCTTCTTGGCCGCTTTCTGGATGCTGAAGACGACGAACGCTGCCAACGCGAGCCAGAAGCCGGCGATGACCGCCACAACCCAGCCGACGACGTCGTTCTGGTTGGCAGCGAAGATGACCGCCACCACGAAGGCGACGACAAACACCATCATTCCCGGGCCGCTGATTCGCAGCATGGAGAACCCGCCCTTGGCCGGGTTGGACGCAGAGTGAGGGTTACCCAAAGTTCGCATGGGTCTATTGTCTCAAATGCCGGAGCGGGCAAATGGACGCTTCCACCCGGGGCGAACGCTACTTCAGGAACAGCTTGCGCAGCCGTCCGGCCGTGAGCATGACGCCCAGCACGATCATCACGAGGTAGTAGCCGATGTGGATGGCGGTGGCGGGGGTGAAAATTCCCACGCTGATCTGCCGGAGCAGCTCCACCCCGTGCCACAGCGGCATGGCCTGGATCAGCCACTGGATGTACTGCGGGTACACGCTCAGCGGGTAGAACGTGGCGCTGAAAAGGAACATCGGCAGCATCACGAAGTTGATCCAGTCCATCTGCTGGAAGGTCTTCATGAAACTGGTGATCCCCATCCCGAAGCTGGCAAAACCGAAGGCGATCAGCACGGACGCGGGAATCATCAGGATGGCCCACGGTGTGGTGATCAGGCCCATGACGCCCATGACGGCGGTGAACCCGGTGGCGTACAGCAGGCCCCGCAGCAGAGCCAGGAAGATCTCCCCCATGGCCACGTCCAGCGGACCCAGCGAGGTGTAGAGCATGCCCTGGTACAGCTTGGCGAAGTTCATCTTGAAGAAGACGTTCCACGTGGAGTCGTACACGGCGCCGTTCATCGCGGACACCGCCAGGAGCGCCGGCGCGATGTATGCGGCGTAGCTGATTTCCTGGCCGCCGGGCCCCTGCACGGCGCCCACGATGGCGCCCAGGCCCACCCCCATGGAGATCAGGTAAAGCACCGGCTCGAAGAAGCCGGAGAGCATCACCATCCAGTTGCTGCTCTTGGTGGCCATGAGGCCGCGGGCAATGACCGCCCTGACGTTCCGTGAGTACATCGGCCCGAAGCGGCGGTTGCGCGCCGCCTCGGTGACACTGTGGCCTTCGGTGAGCGCGCTCATTGTCCCAGCCTCCGGACGAACTGGCGCGTGGTGAGCATCCACCCCGCCACTGCGAGGCCAACCAGGAACACAAGGTGCAGGACGGTCAGCAGGGGTGGCTCCTCGTAGCCGTAACTGAAGACGCGGCCCAGTTCGGTGCCGTGCCAGATCGGAGAAATCCACCCGATCCACCGCACCGCGAGCGGCAGGGAATCGAGCGGGAAGAAGGTTCCGGAAAACAGGAACAACGGCGTCACGATAAACCTCATCACCATGGCGAATTGTCCCTTGTCGTCCCTGATGGAGGCGGCATAGGCCATCAGCGGCAGGCCGAAGGAGAGCCCCGCGAGGGTGGCGACCAGGATTGACACCCAGCCCCAGCCGCTCGGTGAGGCGCCGAAAAGCGCCACCACCACGAAGTAGATGGCGGACTGCAGCAGAAACCGGAGGGTCACCGCCATGATGTGGCCGGAAGCGATCTGTTCAGGCGTGAGCGGCGAAGCGTGCGGCCCGTAGTAAACGCGCCGCCATTTGAAACCGTCCATGACCGGGAACGTGAATTCGTTGGCTGCCGTCATCACGGCAGCCGAGATCAGCAGCGCCGGGGCAATGAATGCCAGGTAGCTGACCCCGCCGAACCCGGCGTCGCTGTTCGTGTCCACGAGCGTGGCCAGGCCCACCCCCATGGCGAACAGGTAGGCCACCGGCTGGCCCACGCCGTACATGAGAATGGTCCAGCCGTAGCCCTTCATGACGCGGAGGACCTGCTCGGCGTAGTAGAAGGATCCCCACCGGCGGGCACGGGCCGCTGACACTGCCGGCGAATGGGCGCGCAGCACTGCAGGCCTGGCCGGCCCTCCGGCGTCCGCCACGGACGGCGCGGACCGCTCAGTCAACGAGGCTCCTCCCGGTGAGGCGGAGGAAGACATCCTCCAGGGATGACCGGCGCACCAGTGACGTGAGCGGACGCAGTCCACGGGCGGACACCTGTTCCAGCGCCGCCTCGCCGTCGTGCGCATAGATCAGCACGCGGTCCGGGAGCGTCTCAACCCGCTCGCCGATTCCTTCGAGTTCGGCACCGATCGTGGCATTGCGTTCCGACCCGAAGCGCAGCTCCAGGACTTCCCGGGTGGAGTACTCACGGATCAGGCTGGAAGGCGATCCCTCGGCCATGATGCGCCCCTTGTCCACCACGATGAGGCGGTCGCACAGCTGTTCCGCCTCGTCCATGTAATGCGTGGTGAGGATCAGCGTGACACCCTGCTCCTTGAGCCGGAAGAGCCTGTCCCAGAGGATGTGCCGGGCCTGCGGGTCCAGGCCCGTGGTGGGCTCGTCCAGCAGCAGGATCCGGGGTTCGTTGATCAGCGAGCGCGCAATGGTCAGCCGCCGCTTCATGCCGCCGGACAGTGCATCCACCTTGGACTTCGCCTTGTCCGTGAGCTGGGCGAACTCCAGCAGTTCATCAGCCTTGGGCCGCAGGTAGCTCATCGGCAGTCCGAAGTAGCGGCCGTAGACAAGGAGGTTGTCGCGGACCCGGAGCTCTTCGTCCAGGTTGTCCTGCTGCGGCACGACGCCGAGATGGGCGCGGACTTCCGGACCGTGGCTTTCCGGGTCGAGCCCCATGATGGACAGGCTCCCGGAGGTGCGCTGGGAGACGCCGCCGATCATCTTCATCGTGGTGGACTTGCCTGCACCGTTGGGTCCAAGCAGCCCGAAGGCCTCACCGGCCGGAACACTGAAGGAAATACCGTCGACGGCGGTGACGTCGCCATACGTCTTGGTGAGGTTTTCAGCGGTGATGACGTACTGCATCGGGTCGCCCTGGGTCTGGCTGCGGGTTGGTTTGCTTGACAGTTCTTCGTAGGACACAAGTTCAGGCACCCACACAACGTTAGTACGCACGTTCGAACAAAGAAAGAGTTGGATCTCAAAAAATCCATTCGATGTGGTTGGGCATGCGGGAATACATCTCCTGCGGTCCGAGCTGCCTGTTAAACCGGCAGGGCGCCTACCCCAAGGAAGTAGGCGCCCTGCGTGCCAGTTACCTGGCCCACCCGGAACTAGGCGGTGCCGGCGCTTTTCGCAGCCAGCTGGCGTTCCGCGGCTTCGACCACGTTGGTCATGAGCAGCGCCACGGTCATGGGCCCCACGCCGCCGGGGTTCGGCGAGATCCAGCCCGCTACCTCGGCCGCAGCGGGATCGATGTCGCCGTGGACCTTGCTCTTGCCCGTCTCAGGATCGGTTTCACGGGTGACGCCGACGTCGAGCAGGGCCGCGCCCGGCTTGACGTCCGCAGCCTTGACGATGTGCTTGGCACCCGCCGCGCCCACAATGACGTCCGCCTGCCGCAGCAGCTCCGAGAGGTTCTCGGTGCCCGTGTGCGTCAGCGTCACGGTGGCGTTCACGGACCGCCGGGTGAGCAGCAGGCCGATCGTGCGGCCGATCGTGACACCGCGGCCGACCACAACGACGTGCTTGCCCGAGAGGCTGTAGCCGTTGCGCTCCAGGAGCTCGATGACGCCGCGGGGCGTGCACGGCAGCGGCGAGGTGATCTCGCCGCTGACGTTGAGCACCAGCCGGCCAAGGTTGGTCGGGTGCAGGCCGTCGGCATCCTTGGCGGGGTCAATCCGCTCAAGGATGGCGTCAGTGTCCAAGTGCTTGGGCAGCGGCAGCTGCACGATGTAGCCGTGGCAGGCCGGGTCCGCATTGAGTTCGTCAATGAGGGCCTCGACCTCGGCCTGGGTGGCATCCGCCGGAAGCTCACGCTGGATCGAGTTCATCCCGATCTCCACAGACTGCTTGTGCTTCATGGACACGTACAGCTGCGAGGCAGGGTCCGCGCCCACGAGAACGGTGGCAATGCCCGGAGTGATTCCGTGGGCCTTCAGGGTGGCGACACGCTCAGCCAGCTCGGACTTGATGGCGGCAGCGGCGGCCTTGCCGTCCAGGATCTTCGCGGTCTGCGTCATGGACGGGGTCACCACTGCTCGTGCTGCGGGTACAGCGGGAAGTCGGCGGCAAGCTTGTCCACCCGGGCCTGCAGGGCCTCCACGTCCGTGGCGGAGCCGGCCTTCAGCGCGGTGGCGATGATCTCGGCAACCTCGGTGAATTCCTCGGCGCCGAAGCCGCGGGTGGCCAGGGCCGGAGTACCAATGCGGAGGCCGGACGTGACCATCGGCGGGCGGGGATCGAACGGAACGGCGTTGCGGTTGACCGTGATGCCGACCGAGTGGAGGAGGTCCTCGGCCTGCTGGCCGTCCAGCTGGGAATTGCGCAGGTCCACCAGGACCAGGTGCACGTCGGTGCCGCCGGTGAGCACGGAAACCCCGGCATCGGCGACGTCAGCCTGGTTCAGGCGGTCGGCGATGATCTTGGCACCTTCGAGGACGCGCTCCTGGCGCTCCTTGAATTCGGCGGTTCCGGCGATCTTGAAGGCAACGGCCTTGGCGGCGATGACGTGCATGAGCGGTCCGCCCTGCTGGCCCGGGAAGACGTTGGAGTTGAGCTTCTTGGCCCATTCCTGCTTGGCCAGGATCACACCGGAACGGGGACCTGCGAGGGTCTTGTGCACGGTGGAGGTGACGACGTCGGAGTGCGGCACCGGGCTCGGGTGGAGGCCCGCGGCCACCAGGCCGGCGAAGTGCGCCATGTCGGTCCAGAGCAGCGCGCCCACTTCATCGGCGATGGAGCGGAAGGCTGCGAAGTCCAGGTGGCGCGGGTAGGCGGACCAGCCGGCGATGATGACCTGGGGTTTCTCGGCGATGGCCTGCTCGCGGAGCTTGTCCATGTCGACGCGGAAGGTGTCCTGCTCCACCTGGTACGCGGCAACCTGGTACAGCTTGCCGGAGAAGTTGAGCTTCATGCCGTGCGTCAGATGGCCGCCGTGGGCCAGGGAGAGGCCCAGGATCTTGTCGCCGGGGGTGATCATGGCGGAGAGTGCTGCGGCGTTGGCCTGCGCACCGGAGTGCGGCTGGACGTTGGCGTATTCTGCGCCGAACAGGTCCTTGACGCGGTCGATCGCCAGCTGCTCGGCGATGTCCACGTATTCGCAGCCGCCGTAGTAGCGGCGGCCCGGGTAGCCCTCGGCGTACTTGTTGGTCAGGACGGAGCCCTGGGCTTCCATCACAGCGCGCGGGGCGAAGTTTTCGGAGGCGATCATTTCCAGGGTGCCGCGCTGGCGGCCAAGCTCCTGGTCAAGTACGGCGGCGATCTCGGGGTCGAGCTCAGCCAGCGGCAGGTTACTGACGGCGGAGGAAGTGCTGACGGAAGTCGGTGAAGTGGTCACGAAAAACTCCTGGCTAGGGATGGGCACTGCTAAGGTCAGGCTACCGGCTGTGACGCGGCTCCGCCCCTAGGTTACGGGCAGGACAGCGCCAGGGTTCGGCGGCGGTTAAACTGCCGACCGGCAAAACATGACCCTCGGCCCAGGCGTACGATCCGTGGTCTTCGTAAGTGCCGCTCCCTGATGGTTAGCCATCCAACGCCAGTTGCGACCGGTTAAGACTATCAAAACCTTTCCTGACGGCGACTCCGGCGCGGGTAGGCTGTTCTTCGTGATTGAAGACCAGCTTTCCTCCGCTTACGTACTGACCCTCTCCTGTCCGGACCGGCCCGGCATCGTGCATGCCGTAGCGGGCGCGCTGCTCGTGGCCGGCTGCAACATTACGGACTCGCAGCAGTACGGCAGCCAGACCACCGGCACGTTCTTCATGCGTGTGGAGGTCACCACTGCAGCTTCGCAGTCGGACGTCCACGCTGCGCTGGAGCCGGTGGCCGAGGCCTTCGGCATGCAGTGGAGCCTGAATCCCGCGGGCCGGAAGGTCCGCACGCTCCTGATGGCAAGCAAGTCCGCCCACTGCCTCAACGACCTCCTGTTCCTGCAGCGCTCCGGTACGCTGCCCATCGACATCCCCGCCATCGTGTCCAACCACGAGGACCTGGCCGGCCTGGCGGAGTTCTACGGCATTCCGTTCCACTACATTCCGGTGACTGCGGACACCAAGGACCGGGCCGAGGACCAGCTGCGGAAGATCATCGCCGAGGAAGACATCGAGTTGACCGTCCTGGCCCGCTACATGCAGATCCTGTCCAACGAGCTGTGCACGGAGCTCACCGGCAAGGCGATCAACATCCACCACTCGTTCCTGCCCTCCTTCAAGGGTGCCAAGCCGTACCACCAGGCCCATGCCCGCGGCGTGAAGCTGATCGGCGCCACGGCACACTACGTCACAGCCGCCCTCGACGAGGGGCCCATCATCGAGCAGGAAGTCATCCGCGTGGACCACCGCCGCACGGCAGAGCAGTTCGTGCAGATGGGCCGGGATGTGGAAGGCCGCACGCTGGCCCAGGCCGTCCAGTGGCACGCCGAGCACCGGGTGCTGCTGGACGGAAACAACACCGTCGTCTTCAACTAGGGTCCGGCAGGACGTGGCCCCGGCCGGCGACGACTCCGCAGCGCAGCGGCACAGCGGCGAGGACCGGCTGGCTGCGTTCTACAACCAGCGCGCCGTCCTGCATCCGGAGCACCCGCTGACACCGCAGCGGGTACGGCAGCGGGCGGCGTTCATAGCCAGGCTCAAGGCCGAGGGCCGGCACGGGGTGTTGGAGATCGGCACAGGCCCGGGGCTTGACGGGCTGAGCTTCGTGCAGGCCGGCATCCACTATACGGGTGTGGACCTGTCGGAGGAGCAGGTCCGGATAGCGACCGCCAAGGGCCTGAACGTGTCGGTTGCCAGTGCGCGGAACCTGCCGTTCGCCGACGGCGTCTTCCCGGCACTGTGGACCATGAGCACGCTGCTGCACATCCCGAACACGGACATCGACGACGTCGTCGGTGAACTCGTGCGGGTGGCCGCGCCGGGGGCGCCGATCGCCGTCGGCCTTTGGTCCGGGGACGATGAAGAGGTGCTCAACCCCGAGGACGTGATCCAGCCTCCGCGCTTTTTCAGCCGGCGCAGCGACCCCGCGCTGCAGCGGATCTTCGGCCGTCACGGCGAGGTCGAGGAATTCGTCACGTGGCCTGAGGGCACCGGCGCCGAGTCGGGCCCCGGTGCCGGGCACTGGACGCAGCACTACCAGTTCCTGGTCCTGCGCACTCCCCCGCCCCAACCCAAGTAGCTGGCAGTTAACGTCGCGAAATCCGCGAATGACGACGTTAAATGCGAGTCAGTTGGGGAAAGCGAGGGCCTAGGTTCCCCTGCGCGCGCTACCCATGTAGCCGCCCAGGAAAGCGGCTGCAATCGTGACGAGGGCCCCGAGCCGTGCCAGGCCGACGCCGAACCTGTGCCTGCCCCGGAGCCGTGCAGCCCAGGAGCCGGCGAAGATCAGCACGGCCGCGCCGTTCAAGCCTGCATGGACGACGCCAACCCGCTGCGTTCCCCGGCCGGCCAACGACCACTCCGCCCATCCTGACAGCGCGGTGGGAACGGCTGAAACGACGCCGAGGCCCATCAGGCGGGTTGCCGCCCGCTGGGTCCCTTCATCCGGGTACAGGTCCAGGAACATGGCCATGAACCACGCGCCGAACGGCACGTCGGTGAGGATGCCGTGCAGTGGTATTCCGGTTGCATCGCCGTGGAGGAAACTGCGGACTCGCTCGTTCTGGACCAGGCGGCCGGCCTTCGGCTCGGCAAACCGGACGGCCGGGTCAAGGACCTCCAGCTGCTCAATCCGCCGCATCAACCGGCGGAAGCGGCTGAGCCCGCCCGCTCCGGTCTTCCGCAGCTGAAGTCCTTGCAGTTCCAAACCGTGAAGGTCCAAGCCCCGAAGTTCCATGGCCCCATGCTAGTGAGCCAGCCCCGCGGCGTCACTAGGCACAAAGTCCGATGTGTTGGCCCTTTTTCGAAGGCCGGCGGGAGGAGTGTCCTAGGCTGGGCTCATGGCTCCTCTATATCCCTTTGCCGGCACCAGCCCGGATGTCCACCCTTCCGTTTTCGTCGCCCCCAGCGCATCAGTGATCGGCAACGCCACCCTCGCCGAGAACGCCAGCGCGTTCTACGGCGTCTCGGTCCGCGCGGACACCGCCGCGATCAAGGTGGGAACCGGCAGCAACCTGCAGGACAACGTAGTGCTCCACGCCGACCCGGGGTACCCCTGCACCGTCGGCGCCCGGGTCAGCGTGGGCCACAGCGCCGTCGTCCACGGCTGCACCGTGGAGGATGACTGCCTGATCGGTATGAGTGCCACCATCCTGAACGGTGCGGTGATCGGCGCCGGCTCGCTGGTGGCGGCCGGCGCCGTGGTGCTCGAAGGAACGGTCATCCCGCCCCGTTCCCTGGTGGCGGGCGTCCCGGCCAAAGTCCGCCGGGAACTCACCGACGAGGAGTTCGACGGCGTGAAGCGCAACGCCGCGCACTACCGCGAACTGGCGCAGGCGCACCGGGAGATGCACGCCGGCTAACGGCTGATTGAGCCCGCCGGGAAACAGGTTTCGGCAGGCTCAACCACCGGCCGTCAGTCCAGGCTGATCGGACCGAGAGCGTCGAGCAGTTCCCCCGGCCCCGGGTTCCCGGCCGCCGACCGGCCGCCGAGGTGGTTCACCACGCCCCACACCGCGTTGAGGCCGGTGGTGACTGCGCCCTCGGCCCAGCCGGCGGTGAAGGAGACGTCGTCCCCGGCCAGGAAGATGCCGCGCTGGGACTCCGGGAGCTTGTCCTGCTTGAAGTGCGTGAACAGCCGCTGCTGGTAACGGTAGTGCCCGGGAAGGTTTGCCTTGAAGGCGCCCATGAAGTTGGGGTCCGCCTCCCAGGAGACCGTGATGGGCTGGCCGATGATGTGGCTGGCGATGTCCACGCCCGGGTAGATCTGTTCCAGGGAATGCAGCATGAGCTCCACGCGCTGGTCCGCATCAAGCGCGAGCCATTTCAGGGCGTCGTCGTTCCAGGTGTAGGAGAGCAGGATGACCGCGGGCTTGTCCGGCCCGTCATCCAGCAGGTAGGTGGCACGGTTGAGCCGGTCCGTCAGGGTCATGGACAGCACGTCGCGGCCGGTGTCAGGATCGGTGTCCTTCCAGAACGGGCGGTCCACCATCACGAAGGTCTTGGAGGACTGCATGTAGTGCGAGCGTTCGATCGCGGTCCACAGCTCCGCCGGGAAGAGTGCCTCCTCGGTGTGGATCCGGGTGGACAGCAGCCAGGACTGGCAGGTGGTGACGACGGCGGCGTAGCTCGCTTCCCGGCCCCAGCGTTCGCGGAGGCGGAGATCGCCGTTGGCGTCCCGGCTGATCCGGTCCACGGCGCCGCGCGGTGAGCCTGAATGCAGGGACGCGAGTGACGTCCCTTCCGGCCAGTGGGCCATGCCCGACGGCGCGTGCTGCCACAGTGCCTCGGGGAGCCGCTGCGCTCCCCCGGCAATGAGGCGGTGCTGGTCGTCGGCGTCCGTATATACAACGCGCAGGATTTCGAGGATGGAATTGGGGAAGTCGGTGTCCCAGCCGCCGGTGCCGAATCCCACCTGCCCGAATGCCTCGCGGTGCGCGAAGCCCGCTGCCTTGAAGGACTCACTGGCGGCAATGAAGCCGTAGAACGTCTGTTCGTCCATGAGCGGCAGGAGCTCGTTCCAGATCTCCTTGATGCGGGCGGTGTCCCGCGCCCGGATGGCCTCCTGCATTTCGGTGAACATGGCGCCGTCGTTCACTGCGGCCTTCCAGGCGTCTGCCACTTCGCGGAAGAACGGCGGCAGGTCCGCCGGCGTGCTCGCGTAGTGCTTCTGTCCGGCCAGTTCGATGACGGTGCTGGAGGTTGCGGCGGCCAGCGGGTTCGGGAACTCCTGGGTCTGCAGGCCCAGCAGGTCCACGTAGTGGTAGAACGCCTTGCCGGACACCGGGAACCGCATGCCGCCAAGGTCAGCCACCACGCCCGGGGCTGAGGGGAAGCTGGCGGTCCGCAGCCGGCCGCCGATCTGGTCTGCCTCGTACAGGACCGGGCGGAGCCCCAGTTTCATCAGTTCGTAGGCGGTGACCAGGCCGGACAGGCCCGCGCCGACAACCGCCACTTCGGTCCCGTACAGCTCGGGCGGCACGGAGCCGAGGCCGTCCGGGTGGGCCAGGTAGTGGTCGTAGCTGAAGGGGAAGTCCGGGTTCAGCATGGTGATGGGGGCCTCGGCTGCCCGCGCCGCTGTGGAGGCGGATTCCAGGCTCGGGGCCGCAGCGGGATCGTTGGCCGGCAGTTCGGTGGCGATGGTCATGAAAGGTCTGCCTTCGTCGGTTCGGGGGTGGACAGTGTTGAAGCATGGCGCCCGCTCAGTTCACGGTATTCCTCGTGGCCCAGCGCCGCCACCCTGGAGTGCTTCCGGCCGTAACCGAAGTAGGCTGCGAGGCCCACCAGCATCCAGATGCCGAACACCGCCCAGGTGTCGGCGCCGAGGTTGGCCATGAGGTAGGCGCACATGAGGGCACCGAGGATGGGGGTCAGCGGGAACAACGGCACGCGGAAGGTGCGCTTGAGTTCAGGACGGTTGCGGCGCAGGTAGATGACGGCCACGTTGACCAGCGCGAAGGCGAACAGAGTGCCGATGCTGGTGGCGTCCGCCAGGTCACCGAGCGGTACCAGTCCGGCGGTGAGGGCCACGAGGATGCCGACGATCAGGGTCCCTGCGACCGGAGTGCCGGTGCGGGTCGACACGCGTCCAAAGACCCTGGGGATCAGGCCGTCGCGGGACATGGAGAGCAGGATGCGGGTCTGGCCGTAGAGGACGGTCAGGACGATGCTGGCGATAGCCAGTACGGCGCCGACGGCGAAGACGAGTGCGATCCACGGCTGACCGGTGGTTTCTTCGAGGATTTTCACGAGCGCGGCTTCGGTGCCGTCGAACCAGCCCCAGGGACGGGCGCCGATGGCGGCGACAGCCACGAGGACGTAGATGGTGGTGACGATGACCATGGAGAGCATGATGGCGCGTGGCAGGTCCCGCTTGGGATTGCGGGCTTCCTCGCCGGCGGTGGAGGCGGCGTCGAAGCCGATGTAGGAAAAGAACACGGTGGAGGCGGCGGCGGAGACGCCGGCGGCGCCCATCGGCAGGAGCGGCTCGAAGTTGCCTGCGTTGAAGGCAGTGAAGGCCACGGCGCAGAAGAAGAGGAGGATTGCCACCTTGACCACTACTATCGCGGTGTTGATCCAGGCGCTTTCCCGGGCCCCACGGACCAGCAGGATGGTGGCCAGGACCACGATGACAATGGCCGGGATGTTCATGATGCCGCCGTCACCGGGCGGCTGCGAAACGGCGTCGGGCAGGACCTGCCCGAACACTGCCAGGGTTTCGTTCACGTACTGGCCGGCGCCGACGGCCACGGCCGCCACCGACACGGCGTACTCGAGCACCAGGCACCAGCCGCAGATCCACGCCATGCCTTCGCCCATGGTGGCGTAGGTGTAGGAGTAGCTGGAACCGGCCACCGGCACCAGACCTGCCATTTCGGCGTAGGAGACGGCCGAGAGCAGGGCGGCCAGGCCGGCGATGGCGAACGAAATCCAGATCGCGGGACCGGCCAGAGGCACGGATTCGCCGAGGATCACCAGGATGCCGGTTCCCAGCGTGGCGCCCACGCTGATCATGGTCAGCTGCAGGACTCCGAAGCTGCGGACCAGTTTGGTGCCGCCGTGGCCGTTGTCGGCCTCGCTGACCATCTGGCCGATCGGCTTGCGGCGCAGCAGTTGAGCAGCAAGGCCCGGACGGCGGGCAGCGGCCGGCGGCCGGCCGGTGAGTGTAGGCGCAGTCATCATTGACGTCCGTTCGTGAGTAGTTATCGGCTTTCCCCTGGACCAGCTTAGGTTTGTGAGCCACCTCTCACCGTTGTGCAAATTGCCCTATAGTGTTCTGGCATGAGACTTAATGCACACATCGAAGGCCCGCAGAACGCGGCTCTCACCGGGCAGGTCAGCGTTGACCTCTCGGCCATTTCGGACAATATCCGCACCCTCCGCCAGCGGTCCGCGGCACCCCATTTCATGGCCGTGGTGAAAGGGAACGCCTACGGCCACGGGCTCGTTGACGTCGCCCGGGCGGCGCTCTCCGCCGGCGCGGACTGGCTGGGAACGGCACAGCTTCATGAGGCGATCGCCCTGCGCCGGGCGGGGATCACCGCCCCGGTGTTGTCCTGGCTGTACCTCGCGGCGGCCTCGAGCGGGACGATCCGGGAAGCGCTGGAGTACGACGTCGATGTCTCGCTGGGCAGCGTCGCCCAGCTCAACGTCGTGGCCGGCATCGCCCGCCGGCTGGACCGTCCCGCCGTCGTCCACCTTGAACTCGACACAGGGCTGAGCCGCGGCGGAGCGCGGGCGGAGGACTGGGCGGAGCTCGTTGCCGCAGCCAGGGCGGCGGAGCGCGACGGCACCCTCTCGGTGCGGGGTGTCTGGACGCACTTGGCCTGGGCCGATGTTCCGGCGCACCCGGCCAATCTGGCGGCAGTGGACGCCTTTGAAGAAGCCGTCCTCGCGGCCAGGGCAGCGGGCCTGGAACCGGAACTCCGGCACGTCTCGAGTTCCGCCAATATCCTTGACCGGCCCGAGTTCGCGTTCGACATGGTGCGCGCCGGCCTGGCTTTCTACGGGCTGGCGCCGGCGGACCACCTGGCCCCGGCCGACTTCGGCCTGCGCCCCGCCCTGACCGTGACGGCGCCTGTGGTGCTGGTCAAGAAAGTGCCCGCCGGAACCGGAGTGAGCTACGAGCACCAGGCGATCACGCACGAGCCGCGGTTCCTGGGGCTGATACCGCTGGGCTACGCGGACGGCATCCCCAAGGGCATTTCAGGCCGCAGCCTGATCCTCCTCGGCGGCCGCCGGGTACCGGTGATCGGCAAGGTCTGCATGGACCAGTTCATGGTGGACCTGGGCCCGGATGCCAACGGGGTGGCCGTTGGTGACACAGCCGTGCTATTTGGCGATCCGCGCACCGGGGCGGCGAGCGCCGATGACTGGGGTGCGGCGATCGGCAGCCACGGCGACGAGATCATCAACCGGATCGCCCCGCGCCTGCCGCGGGCCTACGAGTGCCCGGACTACCAGGAAGCCGGTGCCCGCGTTGGCGCCTGAGGCAACCGCCGAGCAGCTCGGCTTCGTCACGCTGGAACAGTTCCTGAACAAACTGCCGACGGGGCCGAAGATACTCCACGACGGCGGCAACGGCGCCGGGATGCTCCGCTGGGTGGAACCGAGCGAGCTGGAGGATCCCACACCGTACCTGTTGGACGGTGAGTTCATCCTCACGGCCGGGCTGCCGTTCCTCGGCGACGGCGGCAGCGCGGAGAATGTGGATGCCTATGTGCAGCGGCTGGTCGGCGCCGGGGTGGGGGCGCTGGGGTTCGGGCTGGAACCGTATTTCGACGCCGTCCCTGAAGCCGTGGTCGAGGCCTGCCGGCGCCACAACCTGACCCTCGTGGAGTTCCCCAGGACGGTTCCGTTCGCCGCGATCGGGCTGGAATTCTCGCAGCTGCTGGAGTCGGACAACGCCCGGGTGTTCCGGCAGCTGGCGGACACCAACCGGCAGCTGATGCGGGCGGTCCTCTCGGCCAGGCCGGAACACGAGCTGCTGGCGGCACTGGTGCAGCGGGTTCCGGCCTGGGCGCTCCTGGTCGGTGCCGACGGCCGGGTCCGCGCCCGGGCCGCTGGCACCGCCGTCGAACTTTCCGCCCTGCAGCCGCTGCTGAAACGGCTGCTGGCCGGCAGCGGCCCCCGGGTGGAGATGGAGCAGCTTGAGGAACCGGGGTCCACGGTGGTGTTCGGCCATCCGCTCCGCAGCACCCGGGACGCCAACCTCGGCGCGCTGGTCCTGGGCTCCGACGGTCCGCTCACCGCGGCGCAGAACAGCGTGGTGTCCTCCGTCGTCGGGCTACTGGAACTGCTCATGCGGCAGAGGACCAGCGGCTCGCTGGCACCAAGCCAGCTGGCGACGGCGCTGCTGCTGCACCCGGAAACCGTGGCCTCAGGCGGCACGAAGCACGTCAACGGCCTCAAAGACCTCCTCGCGCAAAGCATCTCCTCCACGCGCTCGGCACCCCTGCGGGTTGTCCAGGGCGTGAAGGCGGACACTGGCGGCCCTGCGGGCGAAAGCCCCGTGCGGGAACTTCTGCAGTGGCGGCGGATGTTCGACACCAAGCTGGTGGAGATCACCGATTACGGCTTTGCCGCCATCACCCGCCTCAAGGTGGACGAGGCACTGCTCGCCGAGACGGAGGCGCTCGGCTGGCGCCTGGTGGTCGGGGATGCCACGGAGTTCCCGGGCCTGGCTTCCGCGTACCAGCGGACCACCTCCCTGCGCGCGCGGGTGCAGGCAACAGGCCGGAGCGCCCGGGTGGATGAGGTGACCTGGTCCGTGGCCGGGCTTCTCGGCCGCGAGGCCGGCACCATGCTTGCGGCCCGGCTGCTGGAACCTGTCCTCGGCCAGGAGGATCCCGAGCGGCGGGACGCCCAGCTGGCGGTGCTGCGGACATGGCTGGGCGAGAACGGGAGCTGGGACGCCACGGCGAAAGCCATGGGCCTGCACCGCAACAGCGTCCGCCGCCAGATCAACGCTCTGGCCGAACTCCTGGACACCGACCTCAACCTGGCCCAGGTGCGGGCGGAGCTCTGGTTTGCCCTTCAGTACGTGGACGAAACCCCGGCAGCTGCTCCCCCGGGTGCCGCCGGCCCCGCCGTCGCCGCTATTCCTGTTGCCGATACTGATCCTGCTTCCGCCCCCGGGCCGCGCGATTCCCAGTCGCGGTAGAGGTCCGGCCGGCGCTCCCGGAGATACGGCACTCCCTCCCGGGCGTCGCGCGCGCTGGCTGCGGATACTTCCGCGTACAGAAGCTCCGGCGCCGGACCGGCCGCGGCCAACAGGGAGCCGTCCGGCCCGGCTATCACGCTGCCGCCCAGGAATTCACAGCCGTCCTCCTCCCCTGCATGGTTTGCGTAGGCCACGGTCAGCTGGCTCTCCAGCGCCCGGGCCCGCAGCAGGACCTGCGGGACGGAATCGAACCCCTGAGCCAGGGCCGTGGGGACCAGGAGCAGTTCGGCGCCGCGGACTGCGGCGGCGCGCACCGCTTCGGGGAATTCGACGTCGTAACAGATCACCATGGACGTCTTGATTCCGTGAAAATCCACGACGGCGGGGGGTTCGGTTGCAGGGCTGAACGCCTGGCGCTCCTCCGCACCGAACAGGTGCACCTTGGCGTAGTTCAGCAGTTCACCGCCCTCCCGGTCCACCATGGTGGACGTGATCTGCCACCGGCCGTCTGCGGTGACGGCCGGCAGGCTGTAGACCAGCGCGATGCGGTTCCGCCGCGCGATGCCGGCCAGATTCCGGCGGATGGACGGAAGCCTGGCTGGATCCAGTCCCGCCCGGACCCGGAGTGGCGCATAGCCCACCGGGAACAATTCCGGGGTGAGCAGCACGCGGGCCCCGGCGGCGGCCGCCGTCCGGGCGGCGTCATCCACCGCTGCACAGTTGGCTTCCACATCAAGTACGGCGGCGTTCGCCTGCAGGAGTGCCAGGAGCACCTTTGCCTCCGTATTCCTCAGTCAGGTCCGGGTCGTTCCGGTCGCCGGTGTTTCCCGGTCTTCGTCCAGCGTACCGAGGCGCCGCGGACGGCTCTCGGGATATTTTGACCCGCGGAAAGTCAGCGGCGGGCATTGCGCCCGGGCTGTCAGGGCACCAGCGAGGAGAGGCTGACGAATTCGTACCCGCGCGCACGCAGGCCCTCGATGATCGACGGTAGCGCGTCGGCGTCCAGGGTTGACCCGTCGGTTGGATGGGCACCGACGTGCATCAGAACGATCTCACCGGGAGTCGCCGCGGCAAGGACGCGGTCCCGCACGGACGTCACGGAGCGGCCGCCACTGGTGCCCTGCCACCCCAGTGAATCGACTGTCCAGCGGAACGCCACGTAACCGGCGTCGTTGACGACGGCGGTGTCGGCCGGAGTCCGGGCGCCGAAGGGGAACCGGAACAACGGCACGGTGGCACGGCCGGCCGCTGCCTTGACCGCACCGTCAGCAGCAGCGAGTTCGGCCATTATTTGTGCGTTGGTCAAGGTGGTGAAGTCGGGATGGGTGTCACTGTGATTGCCCACCGGGTGGCCACCCGCAACCATCGCCTGGACCGCACGCGGGTAATTGCGGGCAAATGCTCCGGTGACAAAGAACGTGGCGTCCACGTCGTTCCGTGCCAAGGTGTCCAGGATCGACGCCACGCCGGCGTCCGAGGCCCCGGCGTCGAACGTCAGGGCAACAACCGGGCGGGTGGTCTGAATCCGCTCAAGATCCACACCACGCCACTGGGCCGGAACTCCCCACGTAGCGGGCACATTGATAACCAGCGGCGCCGGACTGCCGGCTGCCTGCCATTCGGCAAAGGTGATGGGCCGGTATTCCGTGGGACCCGCGTACCAGATGGTGCTGCTCGAATATTCGCGGTAGAACTGGTCGCCTGTCACCCGGTTCACCACCCTCGGGGCGGGGAATGCCTGCTCACGCCACTGGTCGTAGCTGATGGGGGCGCCTTGTCCGGTGGCGAGGTCTGACATGCGGGCGATTGTGCTGGTCCATGAGAGTTTAAGGAAGCCCTCATTGTGCCGGCGGTCGAACGTTCGGAATCCGGAGGCCTCCCACTCCGGGTAGCTCAGCACATGACGTACCCCGCCGGGCTCCTCAACCAGGATCTGCGTGGAAGTGCCCCACTGGTAGAAGTAGCTTCCCCCGACGTACGGGACTACCCGCGGTGCAGGCGCTCCCGCCCTTTGCCATGACGCATAGTCGAGGGCCTCCCAGAGCCATGAATCGCTGTTGGCAGGATCGAAGTAGGTCACTGCGCTGATGGTGGGGGTCCAAGAATACTTCACGTAATCGGTGGGCGCCGGCCTGGGGGCGGGAAATCCGGCCGCGGCCCATTCCGCGTAGGTGATGCTGCGGATTTCGGCGCCGTCGCTCACCCGGTAGATGACTCCCGAATATTTCAGCAGGTAGTACCCGTCAGGTATTTGCGCTGCCGTCACGGTGCCGGCAGCGCTGAGACTTCCGAGGATCAGTGCGATGGCGGCCAGTACGGCCGTCAATAGTCTGTGAGGCTTCATGTCCAGCCCCCGATCGTGGGAGTGCCCGGATGGGCCTTTCCTGATAGTAACCCCGGAAGGGGCAACCGTCACGGGCCTTACCGCGATCATCCTTGCGTTAACTTCTTGACTACAACGGTGCAGATGGTGCACGCTTCATTGCATGCCCTCAACACCGCGCTCAACGAGGAGCCGAACCAAGAACCCTGGTTCACAGTCCGCATTGAGGCACCTGAACCAGCAACGGATCATCGAGTGCCTGCTGAACGGTCCGTCAACCCAGGCTGAACTCGCCCGGCAGACCGGCCTGTCCACGGCAACGGTCTCCAACATCGTCAAAATCATGCAGGACGCCGGGCTGGCGTCCACGGAACCGATCACCAGTTCCGGCCGGCGGGCACTGAATGTCCGGCTCAACAGCAACGGCGCCGTTGCCGTTGGCATCGACTTCGGCCGCCGGCACCTCCGGGTGGTCCTCGCGACGCTGAGCTACCACATCATCGCCGAGGAATCGGTGCTGCTGCCGCTGGGCCATCACGCGGACGAAGGCATCCGTGCCGCCGTCGAACTCCTTGCCAAACTGCTGGACGAAAGCGGCGTCGAACGCAGCGCCGTGGTGGGCGCCGGCGTCGGAATCCCCGGACCGATCGACCGCCGGACGGGCACCGTGGCGCAGGGCGCGATCCTCCCCGAGTGGGTGGGCATCAATATCCTGCAGCACCTTGAAGACACCCTGAATTTCCCAGTGTTTGTTGACAACGACGCCAACCTCGGCGCCCTGTCCGAGGTCACGTGGGGGCCTCACAGCGGCATCAGCAACCTGATGTTCCTCAAGATCGGCTCGGGCATCGGTGCCGGACTGATCCTTAACGGCGCCCCGTACTACGGCAACGTGGGCATTACCGGCGAAATCGGCCACGCCACCATCCATGAACACGGCCTCATCTGCCGCTGCGGAAACCGGGGGTGCCTGGAAACCATTGCTTCCACTACAACCATGATCGAACTCCTGGGCCGCGGCGAGGAGAAGCCGCTCAGCGCCGAGGACATCGTCCGCAAGGCGCTGGACCGGGACTCCGCAACCCTCCGGGTCATAGACGACGCAGGGCTGGCCGTTGGCCGTGCACTCGGGAACGTGGCCAACCTGATCAACCCCGAGGTCATTGTGGTGGGCGGCCCCCTGGCGGGGCTGGGAGACCTGCTCCTGGACCCCATCAGGCGGGGCCTGGTCCGCCACGCAGTGCCCGTCATCGGCGAAACCACCACACTGACGATGTCGTCGCTCGGGGACCGGGCGGAGGCCCTCGGAGCGGCCGCACTGGTCTTCCAGCATGCGGGAATCCGCCGCTCCTGAACCTTTTCGTTATCTGCCCGTTGCGTTAAAGACTTGACGACAAGGGCTGTGATCCAGTTTACTTTTTCATCAGACGGCCCTGCGGTTTGCGGGGCGGACAACGAAGTCATGCATTGGAGGCGTAAGGGCACATGACGTCCCAGACCACGCAAAGTGATCCGATCCTTCTCGAGATGCGGTCCATTACCAAGGAATTCCCCGGCGTTAAAGCTTTGTCCGAGGTGAGCCTGCGGGTGAAGGCCGGCGAGATCCACGCCATCTGCGGTGAGAACGGCGCCGGCAAGTCCACCCTCATGAAGGTCCTCTCGGGCGTGTACCCGTACGGCAGCTACGACGGCGACATCGTGTACCAGAACGAGGTCCAGCAGTTCAAGGACATCCGTGCCAGCGAGCAGGCCGGCATCGTGATCATCCACCAGGAACTCGCGCTCATCCCGGAACTCTCCATCATGGAGAACATCTTCCTGGGCAACGAGCCCACCAAGCGCGGCATCATCGACTGGGCAGAGGCCCGAACGCGTTCCACCGAACTGCTCGCCCGGGTGGGCCTGCGCGAAGACCCCGATACGGCCATCAAGGAGATCGGCGTCGGCAAGCAGCAGCTCGTTGAAATCGCCAAGGCGCTCAGCAAATCGGTGAAGCTCCTCATCCTGGACGAGCCCACGGCGGCCCTGAACGAGTCCGACTCCCAGCACCTGCTGGATCTCATGCTGGGGCTCAAGGGCCGCGGCATCACGTCCATCATCATTTCCCACAAGCTCAACGAGATCGAGCAGATTGCCGACTCCATCACCATCATCCGTGACGGCAAGTCCATCGAGACCCTCGACGTGAAGGCCGACGGCGTGGACGAGGACCGCATCATCAAAGGCATGGTGGGCCGCACGCTGGAGTCACGCTTCCCGGACCACGAACCGAAGATCGGCGAGGTGTTCTTCGAGGTCAAGGACTGGAACGTGGGGCACCCGCAGATCCAGGACCGCCTGGTCTGCAAGAATTCCAACTTCTTCGTCCGCCGCGGCGAGATTGTCGGCTTTGCCGGGCTCATGGGCGCCGGCCGGACCGAGCTCGCCCGATCCGTCTTCGGCCGTTCCTACGGACGGTTCATTTCCGGCCACATCTACAAGGACGGCAAGGAGATCACCCTCCGCTCCGTCCGCCATGCCATTGATGCCGGGCTGGGCTACGTCACGGAGGACCGCAAGTCACTGGGCCTGAACCTCCTGGATGACATCAAGACCACCACCGTTGCCGCGAACCTGAAGAAGATCAGCAAGCACAACATCGTGGACCCCAACAAGGAATTCACCGTTGCGGAGCAGTACCGCAAGTCGCTTCGCACCAAGGCGCCCTCCGTGGAGGAAGGCGTCGCCAAACTCTCGGGCGGCAACCAGCAGAAGGTGGTGCTCGCAAAATGGATGTTCACCGACCCGGACCTGCTCATTCTTGACGAGCCGACCCGCGGCATCGACGTGGGCGCCAAGTACGAGATCTACGGCATCATCCAGCAACTGGCCAACCAGGGCAAAGGCGTGATTGTGATCTCCTCCGAATTGCCGGAGCTGCTGGGACTCTCGGACCGCATCTACACCATCTTCGAAGGCGCCATCACCGGTGTCCTGAACAAGGATGAAGCCAGCCAGGAAAGCCTGATGAAGCTCATGACATCCGCCCGTAAGACCGCCGCCTGACCTTCTGGATACCTCCAGAACCTTCCAGACACAAGGACCGAAACAATGAACGCGCTCAAGAAGCTATTTGGCGGCAACACCCGCCAATTCGGCATGATCTTCGCCCTGGTTGCACTGATCGTCTTTTTCCAGATTTTCACCGAGGGCCGCACGCTCACCCCGGGCAACGTCATCAACCTCTTCAACGGCAACTCCTACATTCTGATCCTGGCCATCGGCATGGTGCTGGTCATCATTGCCGGCCACATCGACCTCTCCGTGGGTTCCGTGGCAGCCTTTGTGGGCGTCACCGTGGCCCTGGCCATCCGTGACTGGGGGATTCCCTGGTACGCCGGTGTTCTCCTGGGCCTGGCCCTCGGGGCGCTGATCGGGGCGTGGCAAGGGTTCTGGACCGCCTACGTGGGCATTCCCGCCTTCATCGTGACCCTGGCCGGTATGCTGCTCTTCCGCGGCTTCAACCAGTTCGTCGGCAAGTCCAACACCATCCCGGTTCCCGCCGATTTCCAGTACCTCGGCTCGGGCTACCTCCCCGAGGTGCCACCCAACACGGGATACAACAACCTCACCCTGCTCCTGGGCCTGCTGGCCGTGGCCTTCGTGATCTTCAGCGAAATCCGTTCACGCCGCCGGGCCGTGGCCCTTGGCGCTGAGGTCCCGGAGGCCTGGGTGATGATCCTCAAGCTCGTGCTGATCTGCGGTGCCATCCTGTACGCCACGTACCTGTTCGCCACCGGCCGGCCGGGCACCTCCTTCCCCATCCCGGGCCTCATCCTGGCCGTCCTGGTCATCATCTACGGCTTCATCTCCTCCAAGACCATCGTCGGCCGCCACATCTACGCAGTCGGCGGCAACAGGCACGCCGCCGAGCTCTCGGGCGTGCAGTCCAAGAAGGTCAACTTCCTGGTGATGATGAACATGTCCATCCTGGCCGGCCTTGCGGGCATGATCTTCGTGGGACGCTCCACCGCATCCGGCCCGTTCGACGGCGTCGGCTGGGAACTTGACGCCATCGCAGCCGTGTTCATCGGCGGTGCCGCTGTGACCGGCGGCGTGGGTACCGTAATCGGCTCCATCGTTGGTGGCCTGGTGATGGCCGTGCTGAACAACGGCCTGCAGCTCCTCGGCGTCGGTGCCGACCTCACCCAGATCATCAAGGGCCTGGTCCTCCTGATCGCCGTTGCCTTCGACGTCTACAACAAGACCCAGGGCAAGAAATCCATCATCGGCATGATGATGAAGAACTTCGGCCGCAGCAGCAGCGAGCTCCAGCCGGACGAGACCACATCCACCAAGGACGCCATCCGCAAGGAAGCCTGAGCGCTCCCCCACGATTCTCCGCACACCATCTAAAGAAAGTGAACCAAGCAATGCAAATGATTGGTAAAGCAGGAAAGGCAGCAGCGATCGCTGCTATTGCGGCACTGGCGCTGACAGCCTGCGGCCGCGCCGAGACCGGCACCACGGGTGGTAGCAGCGGCGGCGAGGCATTCCCCAAGAACTCCTCGATCGGCGTCGCACTCCCCCAGAAGACCAGTGAAAACTGGGTGCTGGCCGAGAAGCTGTTCAACGACGGACTGAACGGAGCCGGCTTCAAGGCTGACGTGCAGTTCGCCAACGGCGGCGTCTCCGAGCAGCAGAACCAGATCAGCGCCATGGTCACCAAGGGTGCAAAGGTCATCATCGTGGGTGCCATTGACGGCGCCCAGCTGGGTACCCAGCTCAAGCAGGCCAAGGACTCCGGCGCCACCATCATCGCCTACGACCGCTTGCTCCTGAACACCGAGAACGTGGACTACTACGTGGCCTACGACAACTTCAAGGTGGGCGAACTCCAGGGCCAGGCGCTGCTGGACGGCATGAAGGCCAAGAAGCCTTCCGGCCCGTACAACATCGAGCTCTTCGCCGGGTCCCCGGATGACGCCAACGCGAAGGTCTTCTTCGACGGCGCCATGAGCGTCCTCAAGCCGAAGATCGACGACGGCACCCTCAAGGTTGTCTCCGGACAGACCTCGTTCGAACAGGCTGTCACCCAGGGCTGGAAGGCTGAGAACGCCCAGCGTCGCGCCGACACCCTCCTGACCGGCAGCTACGGCACCGCTTCCCTGGACGGCGTCCTGTCCCCGAACGACACCCTGGCGCGTGCAGTCCTGACGTCCGTCAAGGCCGCCGGCAAGCCGCTTCCGATCATCACCGGCCAGGACTCCGAGGTTGAGTCCGTCAAGTCCATCATGGCCGGCGAGCAGTACTCCACCATCAACAAGGACACCCGCAAGCTCGTTGAGCACGCGATCACCATGGTCAAGGACATCCAGGCCGGCAAGACGCCTGAGATCAACGATGACAAGTCCTACAACAACACGGTCAAGACCGTTCCGGCCTACCTGCTGGATCCGGTCATCGTGACCAAGGAGAACGTCAAGACGGCCTACGTTGACGATCCGGTACTCGGACCGATCACCAAGTAGTCCGCGCTGAGGCGCCTTCGACTGAACCAGGAGCCCCGGCTCACCCGACAGGGTGGGCCGGGGCTCTTGGTTTGTCCACTGTTCCGCGTCCCGGCACGTGCCCTCGGTACCCCGTCTTCACAGCGGAAACATAGCTTCGGCCCGTTCCCCGCACAGCCAGGCGCACCACTGTTGGATCAGCAGCCGGTTATTCCGTCCGGCCAGAGATCCTAGGAGTAGCGTGAGCGTCCTCGCCAGAAGTGTAGGCAATGCCTTCCGAAACAAGGTCCGAACCGGGGCCGTGGTGGCGGTGCTGGCCGTGGCGATCGGCCTGGCCCTGTCCATGCTGGTGGCCAATCAGGCGGTTGCCGCCAAAGTCGCGGAACTGAATGCATCCGTAGGCACGGTCCTGACCGTCAACCCGGCCGGCGGCCAGGGCTTCGAGGGCGGCGGCGAACCGCTCACGGCGGAGCAGGCGGCAACCGCGGCCGCAGTACCGAACGTTAGCACCGTCGTCGGCACGAAAGCGCTGAGGCTTCGCAACGCCGCTGAAGCGGCGGCACAAGCCGGCGCCGGAACCCAGGCCGGCGGACCAGGCGGCGGCCAGGGCGGACCCGGCGGACAGACCACCACCACGCTGACCACCAGCCTTACCGCCGCCATCGATGCCGGAACTCTCGGCAACCGCAACCAGGCCGGCCAGGAAACCACAGGATCCAACGGGACCACACAGCCGGCGCGGACGATGTCCCTTCCGATCACGGCCACCGGAATCGGTGCCGAGGTGGACAGCACGGGCAAGGCCCTGACTATCACCGAAGGTTCCGGCCTGGGCGACTACACCTCCGAATCGGCCAACGCGCTCCTGGGCACCACCCTTGCCGAAAAGAACGGCCTCAAGGTGGGCTCCACGTTCACCATCAACGACAAGACGTTCACGGTGGCGGGCCTGTTCGACGCCGGGACCACTTTCGGCAACAACGCCCTCTACGTAACCCTTCCTTCCGCCCAGACCCTGGCCTCCCTGCCGGGCGAGCTGTCCACCATGATCGTCACGGTCGACAGCATGGAAAACGTTGACTCCGCCAAGACAGCCCTCCAGGCCGCCCTTGGTACGGACAAGGCGGATGTCACCCAGGGCCAGCGCAACCTGGAAACGGCTGTCAGTTCACTGGACAGCGTCAAGAACATTTCACTCATCGCCTTCATCGCGGCGCTGGGTACGGCCGGCCTGATCATCCTCCTGATCATGGTGATGCTGGTCCGCGAGCGCCGCCGTGAGATCGGTGTCCTCAAGGCGATCGGCGCGCCCAACCGCACCATCGGACTCCAGTTCGTCCTGGAGGCGCTGGTAGTGGTGGCCATGGGCAGCGTGGTGGGTGCCGCCGTCGCGTCCTTGGCCAGCGGCAGCATCGCCTCCGCGCTGATCAGCTCCAATTCAACGACGACGACGGCGGCACCCACCGGGCGCGGCGTCCCCGGCGGCGCGGCCGGCTTCCCCGGCGGCGCTGGTCTTCCCCAAGGGGGACCCTTCGGCGGAGCCTCCCAGCTGCTCACCACCGTTACGGCGAGCGCCTCCCCCGGCGTGATCGCCGCCGGCATCGCCGCAGTGTTCGGCGTGGCCATTATCGGCGCGCTGGTCCCCGCGCTCCTGACCGCCCGCATCCGCCCCATCGAAGTCCTCCGAGGAGAGTAGCCATGATTGAAGTCAAGAATCTCGTCCGCACCTTCAAGTCCGGCGACCGGACCATCAAACCCGTCAACGACGTCAGCTTCGAACTGGAACAGGGCACGCTCGCGTCCATCGTGGGCAAGAGCGGCAGCGGCAAGAGCACGCTGTTGTCCCTGCTGGGTGCGCTGGACAAGCCCACCAGCGGAGACGTCGTCGTCAACGGCGTCAGCCTGGCCAGCATGCCGGACGGCAAGCTGACCGAGTACCGGCGGCGCGATATCGGCTTCGTGTTCCAGCAGTTCAACCTGATCCCCAACCTGTCCGCGGTGGACAACGTCATGCTGCCGATGGAGTTCGCCGGGGTCCGCAAGGCCGCCCGGCTGGCCCGGGCCAAGGAACTGCTGGAGCAGGTGCAGCTGGACCCGGAGAAGCACGTGCGCCGCATCAACCGGCTGTCCGGCGGCGAGCAGCAGCGTGTGGCAATTGCCCGCGCACTGGCCAACGAGCCCAAGCTGATCCTGGCCGACGAGCCCACGGGCAACCTCGACGAACAGACCGGCGAGCACATCATCGAGCTCCTCAGCTCGCTGAGCCGCGACCACAACACCACCATCCTGGTGGTGACGCACGACCGCCAGCTCGCCAACAAGACGGACCGCCGCTTCCGGCTGCAGCAGGGAGGCCTCACGGAGGAGCCCGCCCGTTCCAGGGTGGCGGCGGCCTCGGGATAGCTGGCCGGCCGGGCTGACCCGGCGCAGGCCGCAGGCATTCGGACGCGGCGGGAGCTGAGGGAGGGTGGATTCAACCCTCCCTAAGCTCCTGCCGATTTTAACCCGACGCTCTCTCACGGGTGAGAAGATGGCTCAATGAGTGCCCCCATCGCGAAGCCGTGGCTGTTCAGCCAATCCGACCAGGATCCCCGTTCCGCCACAGGACAAACGCTGCGGTGGGGAGTGGTTGCCACCGGCGGAATCGCCCAGTCGGTGGCGAAGGATCTTGCCCTCCTGGCCGATGCTGAGCTGTACGCAGTCAGCTCCCGAAGCCAGGCGTCGGCTGATAGATTCGCGGCGGAGTACGGGTTTTCCACAGCGTACGGTGACGACTCCACCGGGGCCGGTTACCACCGGCTTTTGGCCGACGACTCCGTGGATGTTGTCTATGTGGCCACGCCGCACGCCCAGCACTATGAAGTTGCTCTGGCAGCGCTTGAGGCCGGCAAGCATGTGCTCTGCGAGAAGGCCATGACCATCAACGCGCGTGAAGCTGCGGAGCTGGTGGCCCTGGCCCGTTCCAAGAAGCTGTTCATGATGGAAGCCATGTGGAGCCGATTCCTTCCCAGCATGCAGCGCGCCTTCGACATCGCCGCATCCGGGGAACTCGGGACAGTCCAGTGGGTCACCGCGGATCTTGGTTTCCCGGCTGTCTACTCCCCCAGCGCACGGCTGTGGGCCCTCAAGGACGGCGGAGGTGCCCTCCTCGACCTGACGGTTTATCCCCTGCTCTGGGCACTGGGCACCTTGGGTTTCCCGCAAACCGTCAGTGCCACCGGCTCAGTGAACGACGACGGCGTCGACGCCCAGAATGCGCTGACGCTGGGATACCACCATGGCGCGCAGGCCCAGCTGACATCATCGCTGACGGCTTACGGTCCGCGGGCGGCAACCGTCGCCGGCAGCCTGGGGTACCTCCAAACCATCGGTTCCGTGAACAACCCCAAGGAAATCCACGTCCGGATCGGCATGGCGGAACCGCGTACCGAGCACTTCGACGTTGTGGGCCGAGGCTACTCCTACGAGCTCCGCGAGGTCACCAGATGCATCCAGCAGGGGCTCACGGAGAGCCCGGTTATGCCGCTTGAGGACTCGCTGAATGTCATGAGGCTGTTCGACGGCGTCCGCGGCCAGCTGGGCGTGAGCTACCCGAACGACGCCCGCTGAGGTCATCTGACGCTTCCAGAAGATAATCAATTCGCCGGACTATTATCCGGAAAACGCTGGACTACCCCGACAGATCGTGCCTAGGCTGTTAGCCAATCGTCGAATTTTCGAGGAGCGTTGGGGGTGTTTGCGTATGGACTCAGCACGTTCGCCATGGCGCGCGCTCCGTCCGCTGCTCCTGGCAGGCGCCGCAGCCGCAACCTGGTTGACCCTATCGGCCCCGGCCGCCAGCGCCGATGCAGCCACTGATCCTGGTTCATTACTCGGGGGCGTCAGCTCCTCAGTATCTTCAGTCAGCGAAACCGCAATCAATCCTGTTGGGGACGTCCTGGCCGCCGCTGTTCCGGCCGTCAGTGCCGAGTTTTCTGTCCAGCCAAGCTCCGCTGATCCGGACGGACTCCTCCAGCCTCTTACCGGCGCTGCAACCGGCACCGTGGACCACCTCGTTGAAGCCGTTCCTGTGGTGAACCAGATAGTCCCCTCCGGCACTGTCGGCACCGTCACGGCACCGGTCACTGCGGCGGCCGACGGAATCGCCTCCGGAATCGCTGAGGAAGTCTTGCCGGTAGCAAGCTCTGCCCTGCCGTTACCGGAGCCCGTTGTGGAACCGGTGAGCGACCTGCTTTCCAGCATTGATTCACTTCCGGGCACAGACGTTTCGGCACCGGATCTTGCGTTTCCGGACGTCTCCGCGGTGCACGGCACGACCGCCAGCGGCGCCGTGCCGCCGCTTGTTCTGCCCGTGCAGGCAGACGCTGAAAATAGCGGCGATCTGCCGGCTGCGTCCGTCATGCCGATGTCAGCGGCGCACTTCCCTGCCTATGGTCTTGATCCGTTGCCGCCTGCTCCGGTACAAGCCGGAATTCTCGAAGCTCCCCTACCGAACGAGGGAACCCCTCACCCGGCAGCGTTGCCGGCTGTTCCGGGCTCCGGTTCAGCAAGCAGCCAGTCTCAAGGCGGCGGCGCTGGCAGTACAGCCTGGCTATCAACCTTCGCCATGAACGTTCCGCTGACCGGTGTTCTTCCCGTCGGCGGCGCGCTGCAAAGTCCTCCCTCGCCGGTGTCTTTCGACCCCGGCTCGTCTCCTGACTAGTTAGGCCCTCCCGCGCCCTTGTGCGGAAAACGGCCATTCGGGCTGCCTTGGCGCCCGACAACAACTTTCAGGAGACTTCACCATGCATGCAACTATCCGCAGGGGGCTGCTCAGCACCCTCTTTGCCGGAGGACTACTAGCCCTCGGCACCACCGCTGCGAGCGCAGCGGATACCACCAGCGGTTCCGACGGTCTCGCCTCCGGAACCCAGGTCATCGCACCCGTCACCGCACCAGTCACGATCGGAACGACGTCGTTGGGCCTGCTGGGTGACTCAACGGCCACGTCCGAAAGCGGCACCACCACGCCGGCGGGAAGCAGCACCACCCCCGCCACAACCACCAACGGTTCCGACGGTCTCGCCTCCGGAACCCAGGTCATCGCACCGGTCACCGCCCCTGTAACAGTCGGAACGACGTCGTTGGGCCTGCTGGGTGACTCAACGGCCACCACCGAAGAAGGCACGTCCGAAAGCGGCACCAGCGCGCCAGCGGGAACCAGCACCACCCCCGCCACAACCACCAACGGTTCCGACGGCCACGCCTCCGGAACCCAGATCGTCGCACCGGTCACCGCACCAGTCACGATCGGMCGTGCGTCAGTAGGGATCGGCGGTGCGTCGGTTGGAATTGGCGCTGACTCGTCTTCCACGGTGGTTCCTCCTATGGCGCCTTCCCCCGTGGTCAATCCCCCCGGCTGTCACGCCCCCGCTGGGCTTCGGCCCGGCAACCGCCGGTCCGGCGACAGTTACCGAAGGTCCGGCGTCGTTGGCCGTGCTCGGTACACAGGTGGCGCC
This sequence comes from Arthrobacter sp. SPG23, assembly GCF_000876655.1. GTDB lineage: Bacteria > Actinomycetota > Actinomycetes > Actinomycetales > Micrococcaceae > Arthrobacter. The sequence continues at coordinate 29,219 of NZ_JYCN01000011.1, read as the reverse complement.
TGCCGGTCCGCAGATGGTGCCGGCCGCTGCAGTAACTCCCTTGGCAGCTCCCGTGCTGGCCAACACCGGTGCCAGCCTTGACCTGGTGACCGCCGCCCTCCTCCTGCTGGCCGGCGGCATGATCATCGTCCTTGTCCAGGCCCGGTGGAAGAGGGCCTAGGATGCCAGCTGGTCCGGTCCGGGAAGCCGCTCAGGGCTTCCCGGACCGGACCTCCGGACCCCGGCAATTCGAGTCCAGCAGGCGTAACTACCAAGCACCCTTATGAAAATGCATACCCGTCCCCGTATCATCTTTTAGAGTGCGTTCCGAGGGAACGCTAAAAAGGATGGGGACATCGTGGAGAGTTCGCCTAGCGAAACGGCAGAGGTCCTGGGCGGCCGATACCGCCTCGGCGAGGTCATCGGGCGCGGCGGCATGGCATCGGTGTACACGGCCAGGGACGAGAACCTTGGCCGTGACGTCGCATTGAAGCTTTTTGCCCCCCAGTCGGCTGACGCGGACGAGCTCAAGCGTCAGGAAGCCGAGATCCAGCTGCTCGCCACCCTGAATCACCCCAGCCTCGTGACTTTGTTCGACGCCGGAATAGACTCCCGCGTGCCTGAAGAGCCCCGCCCGTTCCTGACGATGGAACTGGTTGAGGGGCAGGACCTTCGGAGCAGGATCCGGCACAGCGCCGTTCCGCTGGATGAACTGGCAGTGATCGGGGCCGGCGTGGCCGATGCCCTGGCGTACGTCCACAACCTGGGCATCATCCACCGTGACATCAAGCCAGCCAACATTCTCCTGGTGCAGGTCCGCCCCGGAGAGCCCCTGCGCCCCAAGCTGACGGATTTCGGCATTGCCAGGATCGTCGACGGCACCCGGCTGACCGCCACCGGGACCATGGTGGGAACAGCCGCCTACCTGAGCCCGGAACAGGCCCGGGGCGCCGACCTTGGCCCCGCCAGCGACATCTATTCCCTCGGTCTGGTGCTGCTCGAGTGCATCAAGGGCACCGTGGAGTATCCGGGGAGCGCCATTGAGTCTGCGGTGGCGCGCCTGCACCGTGCCCCGGAAATTCCCGCCGACGTTCCAACCGAGTGGGCTACCCTGATCAGCTCCATGACAGCGCTGGACCCGATGGACCGCCCGACGGCCGCCGATCTCGAGACCGCCCTTCGGCAGGCCCTGGTCTCCCCTGAATCGGTACCGGGCGCCGTGGCCGAGGAACCCACGCGCATTCTTCCGGCACCGCCGTCCCGGCCGCCGATGGTTGTGCCGGACACGACGGACCGCCAGACTGCCTGGACGGCGGACGCCGAGACCGGGGGCCGCTCCACGGCTCCTTTGCGGGCCGAAGCCAGCGGCCCGCCCCGCGCCGGAATCAGCCGGCGCTTCCGTTCCGCCGGGCGGGGGAAGCTGGTTGCTGCGGTGGCAGCGGTTGCCGTCCTTGCGGCAGGCGCTCTGATCCTCCTGCCCAACATCACGCCCGAAACGCCTGAGCCTGTCCAATACCCCGCGGTTACCGGCACCCTGGGAGAGCACCTCGATCAACTACAGAAGAGCGTGGAACCGTGACGTTATATCGACTTACCGCGCGGCCGCTGCGCTGGCGGCCGGTCCTCGCGGCAGCACTGCTTTCGGCCGCCCTCGGCGGCTGCGGCGCCGCGCCCCCGGACCTTGAGGCGGAAGCCGCACAGCAGCTGCAGGCCAAGGTCCTCACCGTCTCACAGTCCGCCGCCGGCAACGACCCGGCCGGCGCCCTCAAGTCCCTCGACGAGCTCGTCGCCCAGCTTGACGCGTCGGCAGCCCAGGGAAGTGTGTCCTTCAAACGCCACCAGAGCATCATGAAGGCGATCGAGGCAGTAAGGGCGGACCTCTCGGCGGCGAAAGCCCAGGCCGAAGCAGAAGCTGCTGCAGCGGCTCAGGCAGCCGCAGCCAAGGCAGCGGCAGATGCAGCAACAGCGGAGGCGGCAGCGGCGGCGGAAGCTGCGAAGGCGGCAAATGTTCCCGTTGCCGAAGCTCCGGCGCCGGCTGCTCCGGTGCCCGCCCAACAGAACCAGGGTCCGGGAAAGGGCGAGAAGGGCAAAGGCAAGGACGGCTGACTCCGGCGTTAGCCGGAGTCAGCCGTCCATTCACGGAATCCGGCATTCGCCGGACCGAGTCACCTCGGGCGCTAAGACGACGTAGCCCCTGATGCCGGGAAACGGTCCCAGGCCCGGTGCGCGGCGAGAAGCTCCTGGACCTGCGCGACAACGCCGTCGGCGGCGTCGCCGAATATTACCCCGGAGGCATCCTGCGGGATGCTTGCGGCGTCGACGACGGCGGCACCCCCGCCCCAGCCGCCGATCGCCTTCGCGTGGCGGAAAGTCTCAGACAGCAGCAGGACGACCCTCGGATCAACGGACACGCCCGGCTCGCCCGCTTTGGCGTCCAGGCCTTGGTCAGCGTCGGGGGCCGGATCAGCCGATCCGGCCACCAGCACGGCGTCGAACTCCGTGGAGCGCGCGGTGAGGTAGGTGCGCTGGACGGGGATCCCGCCGTCGGCCGCCTCCCCCAAGTAGCCTCCGGACGGTGCGATCACCAGCGGCACGATCCCGGCCGCGTCCAATGCCGTGCGCGCGGCACGTACCGCCGCCAGATCGCTGGACGCGTCAGCCACGATGCCCACCACGCGTCCCGCCACCGGCCAGGTGCCCCCGATCTGGGACAGCGCCGGGCTCGGGTCAGCGTCGGCAACCTCCACCGACGCTGCGGGTGCCTGCATGCCCAGTCCCTTGGCGACGGCGGCGCACAATTCGGCATCAATGTTGGCCAGGCTCTGCAGCTGGCGTTCCCTGATGGCTTCCTCCCGGCACTTGCCGAGCTCAAAGGTGTAGGCCTGGATGACGTGGTCCTGCTCCACCGGGCTCAGGCTGCGGAAGAAGAGGCTGGCCTGGCTGAAGTGGTCATCGAACGACGCCGGCGACTTCCGTTCCTTGACCGCCGCCGCCAACTGCTCGGGAACGTCGACGAACGCGCCGAGGTCCGCCCCGGCGAGGAACGGGCAGCCGCCGTCCAGCGAATTCGGATGGTACGGTGCCGCTCCCCCGTGCACCGCCTGCTGGTGCATTCCGTCGCGGAGCATGTCGTTGACGGGTGCCTGCGGCCGGTTGATGGGGATCTGCCCGAAGTTCGGGCCGCCCAGCCTGGATATCTGGGTGTCGATATAGGAGAAGAGACGCACCTGCAGCAGGGGATCGTTGGTGACGTCGATGCCCGGGACGAGGTGGCCGGGATGGAAGGCAACCTGCTCGGTTTCGGCGAAGTAGTTCACCGGGTTCGCATTGAGGGTCATCAGGCCGATGGGCTGCACCGGGGCGAGCTCTTCGGGGACGAACTTGGTGGGGTCGAGCAGATCGATCCCCTCGAAGAACTCCTCCTCCGTGTCCGGGAAGACCTGCACGCCCAGTTCCCACTGCGGGTAGGCACCGGCCTCGATCGCGTCCGCCAGGTCCCGCCGGTGGAAGTCCGGATCCATGCCGTTGATCAGCTGGGCCTCCTCCCAGAGTAGTGAATGCACGCCCTGCTTGGGCTTCCAGTGGAACTTGACCAGAACCGTTTCCCCGGCGGCGTTCACGAAGCGGAACGTATGGACTCCGAACCCTTCCATGGTGCGGTAGGAGCGGGGCAGGGCCCGGTCGGACATGTTCCACATGGTGTGGGCCTGCGCTTCGGTATGGAGCGACACGAAGTCCCAGAACGTGTCATGGGCGCTCTGGGCCTGCGGGATTTCGCGGTCCGGGTGAGGCTTGCCGGCGTGGATGATGTCCGGGAACTTGATGCCGTCCTGGATGAAGAAGACCGGGATGTTGTTGCCGACGAGGTCGAAAGTGCCCTCGTCCGTGTAGAACTTCGTTGCAAAGCCGCGGGTATCGCGGACCGTGTCGGCGGAGCCGCGGGACCCCAGCACCGTGGAGAACCGGACGAAGACGGGCGTTTCGACGTCCTTGGCCAGGAATCCCGCCCGGCTGATGTTGGCAGCGGAGCCGTAGGAACGGAACGTGCCGTGCGCTCCCGCGCCGCGGGCATGCACCACACGTTCCGGGATGCGCTCGTGGTCGAAGTGGGTGATCTTCTCGCGGAGATGGTGGTCCTGGAGCAGCACCGGGCCGCGCCGGCCTGCCTTCAGCGAGTGGTCAGTGTCCTGGAGCCGGAGCCCCTGCGCGGTGGTGAGGTAGGCGCCGGACTGGGCCCTCGAATGGACCGGGGCGCCGCTCGGCGTTCCGGTGGGCGAGACTGCCTCGGGACCTTGCTGGTCCGGCTTGGGCGGCAGTGGCTCGCGCGGTTCCGTCGGCTCGGCAACACTGGGAGGCTCGCTCGACGTCGCGCCGGGAATGTTGACGTTGCTGTCTGGTGACATGGTTTGTTCCCCTTTGGTGTGCAGTCCTTAGCCACAGGCGGCCATCCGGCCGAAAACTAAGCTTGCTTATCACTCTAGGGACGGCGGGGTGCAATCTCAATGGACCATGGAACATTCATCAGCAAACTTACTATTTGCCGCAAATCTCGCTAGGTTGGTTGTGTGCGCCTACGAAGCGCAGCGAGATCAGAACCGCGGGCCGTCGGCCCGCCAGCTGAAGGAGTGATGTAAGCATGGCAACTGTCCAGGAATCCATCAACGTAAGTGTCCCGCTGAGCCAGGCCTACAACCAGTGGACCCAGTTCGAGGACTTTCCGCACTTCATGAGCGGCGTGGACGCTGTCCGCCAGCTCGACGACACTACAGTGCACTTCCAGACCAGCATCGCCGGCGTCAAGAGGGAATACGACGCACGGATCACCGTCCAGCAGCCGGACCAGCGCGTCACCTGGGAAAGCCTCGACGAGCCGCGAAACGCCGGGACGGTATGGTTCGAAGCGCTCAACCCGACTGAAACAAAGGTCAGCGTTGAACTCGCCTGGGAGCCGGACTCCGCCGTTGAGAAGGTGGGAGCGGCAGTCGGGCTTGATTCCCGCCAGGTGGCCTCGGACCTCAAACGCTTCAAGAAATTCATTGAGGAACGCGAAGTGGAAACCGGCGCGTGGCGGGAACGCGTCAGCGACAGCGCAGTCACCGGAGGTGCCGCCGGAGCCGGCGCTGCAGCAGCAGGTCCGACGGCGGAAATTCCGCAGGCTGCGACCACCGCGGTTCCCCTCGAAGAGGAAGTGGGCTACGACGCCGCGCCCACGGAGCAGCCCGTGAACACCGATCCGGACATGGCGACCGAGCCTCCGTTCGGCAAGCACGTCCAGCGCTAACGCTGTTGTGGCCGGCGGCCCGCTGCGGCTGCCACGCCGGCGTCGGCTGCCACGCCAGGCAAGAACGCCCCGCCTCCCGTGATGGGAGGCGGGGCGTTCTGACGTTCAGCGGGTCCGGCTACTTGGCCAGGCCGGAGAGAACTTCAGTGAACTTCGCGGACGGACGCATCACCGAGGCAACCTTGGCGACGTCCGGGTGGTAGTAGCCCCCGATGTCCACCGGTGAGCCCTGCACTGCGAGCAGCTCGGCAATGATCGTTTCCTCGTTGGAGGTCAGCGCCTCGGAGACAGCTGCGAAGTCGGCGGCCAGTTCGGCGTCGTCGGTCTGCTTGGCCAGCTCCTGCGCCCAGAACTTGGCGAGGTAGAAGTGGCTGCCGCGGTTGTCCAGTTCCCCGACGCTGCGGCGGGGGGACTTGTTCTCGAGCAGGAACGTGCCGGTGGCGCGGTCGAGGGTGTCGGCGAGAACCTGGGCACGCTTGTTGCCCGTGGTGGTCGCAAGGTGCTCGAAGCTGACGGCGAGGGCCAGGAATTCACCCAGGCTGTCCCAGCGCAGGTGGTTTTCCTTCAGCAGCTGCTGGACGTGCTTCGGGGCGGATCCGCCGGCGCCCGTCTCGAAGAGTCCGCCTCCGTTGATCAGCGGAACCACGGAGAGCATCTTTGCGCTGGTACCCAGTTCGAGGATCGGGAAAAGGTCCGTGAGGTAGTCGCGGAGCACGTTGCCGGTGACCGAGATGGTGTCCTCGCCCTTGCGGATGCGCTCGAGGGTGAAGGCCGTGGCCTTTTCCGGGGACATGATTTCGATCTGGAGGCCCTCGGTGTCGTATTCCTTGAGGTATTCCTTGACCTTGGCGATCAGGTTGGCGTCGTGGGCGCGCGTCTCATCCAGCCAGAACACGGCGGGCGTTTCGGAGGCGCGGGCGCGGGTGACGGCCAGCTTGACCCAGTCGCGGATCGGCACGTCCTTGGCCTGGCAGGCGCGCCAGATGTCGCCCGGTGCCACCTGGTGTTCGATCAGGACGTTGCCCTTGCTGTCCACGAGCTGAACAGTGCCGGCGGACTGGATCTCAAAGGTCTTGTCGTGGCTGCCGTATTCCTCGGCCGCCTGCGCCATGAGGCCCACGTTCGGCACGGTGCCCATGGTGGTGGGGTCGAAGGCGCCGTGGGCGCGGCAGTCGTCAATGACAACCTGGTAGATGCCTGCGTAGCTGCTGTCTGGAAGGACGGCGAGGGTGTCGGCTTCCTTGCCGTCCGGACCCCACATGTGGCCGGAGGAGCGGATCATGGCGGGCATGGAGGCGTCCACGATGACGTCGGAGGGAACGTGCAGGTTGGTGATGCCCTTGTCCGAGTCCACCATGGCCAGCGCGGGACCCTCTGCGAGGCCCTTCTTGATGGCCGCCTGGACGCCCTCCCGGACGTCTTCCGGGAGCTCTTCGAGTCCGCCGAGAATGGAGGCCAGGCCGTTGTTGGGGCTCAGGCCGGCGGCTGCGAGCTGCTCGCCGTAGGTGTCGAACAGTTCGGTGAAGTAGGCCTTGACCACGTGGCCGAAGATGATGGGGTCCGAAACCTTCATCATGGTGGCCTTCAAGTGTGCGGAGAACAGCACGCCCTCTTCCTTGGCGCGGGCAACCTGGGCGGCCAGGAACTCGTCCAGGGCGGCGGCGCGCATCACGGTGCCGTCTACTACTTCACCGGCGAGGACGGGGAACCCGCGCTTGAGGACCTTGACGGTGCCGTCTTCCTTGACCAGCTGGATCTTGACGGAGTCGTCAGCCTCGATGACCACGGACTTCTCGTTGGCGCGGAAGTCCTCGGCACCCATGGTGGCAACGTTGGTCTTGGACTCCGGCGTCCAGGCACCCATGGAGTGCGGGTTCTGGCGGGCGTAGTTCTTGACCGACAGGGGCGCGCGGCGGTCTGAGTTGCCTTCACGCAGGACCGGGTTGACGGCCGAGCCCTTGATCTTGTCGTAGCGTGAGCGGATGTCCGTCTCGGTGTCGGAGGACGGGTTGTCCGGGTAGTCCGGGAGGTCGTAGCCCTGGGACTGGAGCTCGGCGATGGCCGCTTTCAGCTGGGGAATGGAGGCGCTGACGTTAGGCAGCTTGATGATGTTGGCTTCCGGCTTCTTTGCCAGGTCACCGAGTTCGGCCAGGGCATCACTGATCCGCTGCTCTTCGGTGAGGTAGTCACCAAACGCCGAAATGATGCGGCCAGAGAGGGAGATGTCTCGGGTCTCCACTTCCACACCGGCAGTCGACGCGTAGGCCTCGACAATCGGCAAGAACGAATAGGTGGCCAGCATGGGCGCTTCGTCAGTGTGGGTATAGATAATCTTGGCCATTGCTTGGGCGTCTCCTGAAGGTATACATACATCTGGAACTCTGGCGTTATTTCAACATACCTAACTTACCCGAGCAGGGCGCGTCGGCGCCCATCGGGGCCTCCGAAGACGCGTAGCATGACCCGGCCAGTCACTGAAAGAGCCGAAACGACACGGGACTCGCCATACCACCAGTAGCAATACATAACGTGCGTTTTCTATTTACAACAATTGTCACATTGGGTAGGTTGATCACCACCAGCGGCGGCCACCATCTGGGGGCGCCGCATTCACTTCTGTTGAGGACACACCCATGACGAAATCGAAGACTCTGGCCACCAGCCTCCTGAGCCTGTCCGCAGCCGCGCTGCTGGCCGTCTGCGCGGCCGGCGGGGCAAGTGCCGCCCCTGCGTCACCGCAGAACGCCTCACACCAGGAAGGCGCGCAGGTTGCCAGCCAGTCGGTGGACGGCTCGAATGCGGCAGATTACTGGACGGCCGACCGCATGCGTGCAGCGGTTCCGGGCGACGTACTGGCAGCCAAGGCGCTGGAGCGCGGCAACACCTCTTCAGCCGCGGCGGTGGAAAAGGGTTCGAGCACCAGAATTACGGGCAAGGCCGGCAAGGGAAAGACAGTCCTGCACGTCGATGAGAATCCGGTGTCCCATATTGGCAAGGTCTTCTTCACCATGGGCGGCAGCAACTACGTCTGCTCAGGCAACTCCGTGGTGTCCAACAACAAGAGCACCGTGTCCACAGCGGGTCACTGCGTGAATGAGGGTCCGGGCGCGTTTGCCACCAACTTCGTCTTTGTCCCGGCCTACCTGGACGGCGCCGCGCCGTACGGAAAATGGGCAGCCAAGGCCCTGTACACCCCCACGCAGTGGAGCTCGGCCGGCGACATGCAGTACGACACAGGCTTCGCCGTCGTCTCACCGCTCAACGGCCAGAACCTGGCCGATGTGGTGGGTTCGTCCGGAGTCCAGTTCAACGCAGCGCGCGGCCTGACCTACAAGTCCTATGGCTACCCGGCCGCGGCCCCGTTCAACGGACAGTCACTGGTCAGCTGCACCGGCGCGGCGAGCGATGATCCGTACAACCCGCAGTTCAACAGCCAGGGCATTCCGTGCGACATGACGGGCGGTTCCTCCGGCGGTCCGTGGTTCATCGGCACCAGCTCCGGCGGCTACCAGAACTCCATCAACAGCTACGGCTACAGCGGCGCACCCTCTAAGGTCATGTACGGGCCCTACTGGGGTTCCGTCATCCAGCAGGCGTACTCGAGTGCATCATCATCCGCGAACTGACGCCACGGGGCCTTCCGATGACGACGCTGTGAGCCACAGCGTCGTCAGCCAGACTCCGGAGGACATCCTCGCGTACTGGACCCAGGAGCGGATGGCCGAATCGGAACCCCGCGAAATCCGGCTCCCGGAACCTGAGGCGGAGGCGGAACCTGAGGAAAACTAACTGAATAAACCACGACGGCGACCGTCCCCTTCCGGGGGGGGCGCGGTCGCCGTCGTACGTGCAGGGTTTCGACAGGCCCAACCACCGGAGTCGGTGACTGGGTCCACCTTTTTCTTAGTGGAAGAAGTGGCGCGCGCCCGTGAAGTACATGGTGATACCGGCGGCGTTGGCCGCGGCGACGACTTCGTCGTCGCGGACGGAACCGCCCGGCTGGACCACGGCGCGGACGCCGGCGTCGATGAGGATCTGCAGTCCGTCGGCGAACGGGAAGAACGCGTCCGAGGCTGCCACGGCACCACGGGCACGCTGCGGGGCGCCCTCCGCGCTGGTATTGGACGCGCCGCCCGCTCCGTCCACCTCCGACTCCACCTGCACGCCCAGCGTGTTGGCGCGTTCCACGGCCAGCTTGCAGGAGTCGAGCCGGTTGACCTGGCCCATGCCGATGCCCACCGCGGCACCATTGTCCGCGAGCAGGATGGCGTTGGACTTGGCCGCGCGGCAGGCGGTCCAGGCGAACGCGAGGTCGGCCAGCGTGGCTTCGTCCGCGGCGTCACCGGCGGCGAGAGTCCAGTTGGCGGGGTTGTCGCCTTCGGCGTCCACCTTGTCCGCAGCCTGCACCAGCATGCCGCCGGAGACCTGGCGGAACTCGGTCGGGTAGCGGCCGTAGCCCTCCGGCAGGGACAGGAGCCGGATGTTCTTCTTCTTGGACAGGATCTCCACGGCCTCGTCCTCGAAGCCCGGCGCGATGACAACCTCGGTGAAGATGCCCGCCACGGTGCGCGCCATTCCGGCGGTGACCGTGCGGTTGGCTGCGATGACGCCGCCGAATGCGGAGACGGGGTCGCAGGCGTGGGCCTTGGCGTGGGCGTCGGCGATCGGGTCCGCGGCGTCGGCGGAACCGACCGCCACGCCGCAGGGGTTGGCGTGCTTGATGATGGCCACGGCAGGCTCGGCGAAGTCGAAGGCTGCACGGAGGGCGGCGTCGGCGTCCACGAAGTTGTTGTAGCTCATGGCCTTGCCGTGGATCTGGTCGGCCTGGGCGATGCCGGCCGGAGCGGCCTTGTCCACGTAGAGCGCGGCCTGCTGGTGCGGGTTTTCGCCGTAGCGGAGGACCTCGGAGCGTTCCAGGGCCAGGCCGGCGTAAGCGGGCCAGTCGATCACGCCGTCGCCGTCTTCGTCGAGGAACTGGCTGGCGGTCCAGGTGGCCACGGCGGTGTCATAGCTGGCCGTGTGGGCGAATGCCTTCGCGGCAAGGCGCTGGCGGGTCTTCAGGTCGAAGCCGCCTTCAGCGGCGGCACGCACCACGTCGCCGTAGAAATTGGGGTCGGTGACGATCGCGACGGCGGCGTGGTTCTTCGCGGCGGAGCGCACCATGGCCGGGCCTCCGATGTCGATCTGCTCCACGACGTCGTCCTGCGCGGCACCGGATTTGACGGTCTCCACGAACGGGTACAGGTTCACCACGACGAGGTCGAATGCCTCGATCTCCATGCCGGCCAGCGTTTCCATGTGGGCGGGGACGCGGCGGTCAGCCAGGATGCCGCCGTGAACGCGCGGGTGGAGCGTCTTCACGCGGCCGTCCAGCATCTCAGGCGAACCGGTGACTTCCTCGACCTCCTGGACGGGGATGCCTGCGGCCGCGATCTTCTTGGCGGTGGAGCCGGTGGAGACAATCTTGACGCCTGCTTCGTGCAGGCCCTTCGCGAGCTCCTCCAGACCGGTCTTGTCGTAGACCGAGATCAGGGCTCGGCGGATGGGAACACGGTCTAGCTGCGTAAAGCTCACAAAGGTCTCCGTCTTTTGACACGGTGGGTGCCGCGGTTGGTGGGGATGTGGCCAGTTTATCGCGTCCTGGGGGATGCCCTCCCTGCGCGCCGGAGTGTGAAGTCCGCGCGCGCACCCGGCCCCGCACCGTAGAGTTTTCACAGGAGGCCGAGATGAATACTTACACCACTGTGCCCAGCGGCGAACAGGTGGTCCAGGAACTGCCGTGGCGGTGGAAGGTCCAGGGCCGGATTTTCCTGATCGGCGGCCTGGGTTTTATGTTCGACGCCTGGGATGTAACGCTGAACGGGATCCTCATCCCGTTGCTGTCCACCCACTGGAACCTGGCCCCCGGCGATGCCGCCTGGATCGGCACGGCGAACCTGGTGGGCATGGCCCTGGGCGCGTTTGCGTGGGGCACCATCGCGGACACCATCGGGCGCAAGAAGGCCTTCACCGCCACGCTGCTGATCTTCTCCCTCTTCACCGTCCTGGGCGCCTTCTCCCCCGACTTCATCTGGTTCTGCGTGTTCCGCTTCATGGCCGGATTCGGCCTGGGCGGATGCATCCCCGTTGACTATGCGCTGGTGGGTGAGTTCACCCCGCGGAAGCAGCGCGGCAAGGTCCTCACCGCCATGGACGGCTGGTGGCCGGTGGGTGCTGCGCTCTGCGGCTTTATCTCCGCCTGGCTGGTGGCCGCCTTCGCCGACTGGCGGCTGACCATGCTGGTGATGGTGCTCCCTGCCCTGCTGGTCTTCTGGGTCCGGCGCAGCGTGCCCGAGTCGCCCCTGTTCCTCATCCGCAAAGGACGCCGGGACGAGGCCGCCAAGGTCATCGACGACCTGGTCAAGGCCACGGGAGCCGAACCCCGAGCCTACAGCCTCCCGGATGCACAGGACGCCCCGAAGCTTTCGGCCGGCAGCGCCTGGCTCCAGCTGGTCCGGGTCTGGCGATTCAACTGGAAGATTACGGCCGCTGCCTGGTCCCTGTTCTTCAGCATCCTGCTGGTCTACTACCTGTCCCTGACGTGGATGCCGCGGATCCTGATCGGCGCCGGTTTCCAGGACTACAAGGCTTTCCTCACCACGGCGTCCATGGCCGCCGTCGGCCTCCTGGGAGTGGTGGTGGCCGCAGTGCTGGTAGAGCGCGTGGGCCGCAAGTGGATCCTGGCGATCACCGGGCCGCTGTCCGCGCTGACCCTGGTGATCGTGGCCTTCGTGGTGGACATCCCGTCCGCCGCCGTGTTCTGGCTGCTGGTGTTCGGGTTCATCGTGCAGGTGGCCATCCCGGTCCTGTACACCTACGTGTCAGAGCTGTATCCCACGGACCTGCGCGGCACCGGCTTCGGCTGGGCGTCCACGTTCTCTCGGCTCGGGGCAGGCTTCGGACCGCTCATCTTCGCCTCGGTCCTGTGGCCGCAGCTGGGTCTGGCAACGTCCTTCGCGCTGGCCGGCGGGCTGGTCCTGCTGTCGGTGCTGTGGATGGCGTTCTTCTCCCCCGAGACGAAGCAGCGCACGCTGACGTAGGCACTGCTTCCATCCCAACTGACTCGCATTTAACGTCGCGAAACACTCTTCTCACGACGTTAAGTGCCAGTCACTTGGGTACCCAGCCGCGGCTCACGAGTGCCGCGCGGACCTTTGCCACCGCCGGCCGGGCATCGTTGACCATGTGCCGCTTGGAGATCCGGACCAGCACCCACCCGGCGCGGCTGAAATCCTCCTCGCGGGCTATGTCCCGGACGATCTGCGCCACCTCGGAATGGCCCTCGCCTTCGTACTCCACCGCCACTTTGTGTTCCGGATAGCTCAGGTCAGGCTGACGCACGACGCCGGGACTCAGCTCCGTGGGTACGTTCAGGTGCGGTTCGGGCAGGCCGGCGTTCTCCAGCGCCAGACGAAGGCGGGTCTCCGGTGCGGAGTCTGCGCCGACGCGCGCCTGTTCCAGTGCCAGCCGGGCCTTCCGGATCCCGGGCGTTCCCTTGTGCCGGTCCAGCATGTCCGCGAGTTCCTCCAGTGTGGCGTGCGGCTCCGTCCTGCCCTCGAATTCGGGGCGCGGAATCCTCAGCAGGTGATCGGCCACAACCGTCAGTTCGTTAATGCTCATCTTCCGCGCGCAATCCAGCCAGGTCCGTGCAGGCGTGGTTATCAACAGCCCTCCGAGGTTGACGACCTCGTCGGAAAAGAACTGCCCGACATGCCCCACCACGCCTCGTCGACGCGGGATGGCCATTGTGTCAGGACGCGATATGTGTATCCGCTCATCGTCCCGATTCGGGAGATAACCCGGAAGCGCCCACAATACAAAAGCCGTGGTGTGCGAGGCTGCCGAGAACGGGGTCACCACCGTGTACGGCCTGACCACCTTGCGACGGTCAAGAGGCTCGGATGTGCTGGGGATGCGAACGCCGCGGCTTGGGACGCGCAGTTCACGGAACCTAAGGCGCCCGGGGCTCACGCCGGCGTCGACAGCTTCGTAGACCGTGAAGGGTGCTTCGCCCAGCGGGGCGGGCAGTGGGTTCGGATCTCGCATTCCTCATGATTTCAAACCCCGGGCCCGCGCTCAGAAGTTATCCACAGAACGGCGCACGCTCCCCCATCTGACTCGCACTAAACGTCGTGAAAACCGCGTTTCACGACGTTAAGTGCCAGTCAGTTGGGCAGGCTCAGGCCGCGGCGAGCTGCGCCAGGGTGGAGACCAGGAGCCTGCGCTCCACCACCTTGATGCGTTCGTGCAGGGTGTCCTCGGTGTCGTCGTCGCGGATGGCGACGGCTTCCTGGGCGATGATGGGGCCGGTGTCAACGCCGGCGTCGGCCCAGTGCACCGTGCAGCCGGTGACCTTGACGCCGTATGCCATGGCATCGCGGACGCCGTGTGCCCCGGGAAAAGCCGGCAGCAGCGCGGGGTGGGTGTTGAGGTATTTGCCGTCGAACGCGTCGATGAACTCCGGGCTGACGATGCGCATGAACCCGGAGGACACCACAACATCCGGCTGATATGCGGCCACGGCTTCGGTCAGCGCCGCGTTCCATTCGGCACGGTCGGAGTAGGCCTTGAAGTCCACCACGAACGTCGGGATTCCGGCGGCCGCTGAACGTTCCACACCGTAGGTCCCCGGCCGGTCGGCGCCAACGGCGGCGATCTCCACGTCCAGATCGCCCGCCTTAACGGCGTCAATGACAGCCTGGAGGTTGGAACCGGTACCGGACACGAGGACTACGATGCGCATGGCTCTAGCTTATGGGGCCGCTCGCGTAGGCTGGAAAACATGAATCCCCCGAAGGACCCCGCAGGTCCCCAGCAGGCCCGGCAGCCCCTCAGCGAGGCCGCCAAGACGTCACTGCTGAAGACCCACAACCTGTTCCGTGCGTTCATCGTTGCCGTCCTGGGCGCCTTCTTCGTCTACCAGCTGGACGTCACCTACCTGTGGCTCACCTCCATCCTCACGGCTGTGAGCATCGTGCTCGGCATTATGGTGCTGGTCCGGGCCATCAAGCTGAAGGAATCCAAGCTGGTGCTTTTCGGGACCATTTCAGGGCTGGTGGTCTCAGCGGTGATGGTGCTGCTGATCCTTGTCTCCGCGGTGTTCTTCAACCAGGTCCGGGACTTCCAGCAGTGCTCGCGCAGTGCGCTCACAGAGCAGGCCATGAGCCAGTGCCAGACCCAGCTGCAAAAGTCCCTCCCCGCCCAGCTTCGCTAGGCCGCCGCACACCGCCAACCGTCCGGTAATGCCAGCCGTCCGGAAATAACGCCCGACGGCGGCGCCCCCTAGGGCTTCGCTGTGTCCAGGTCCGCTTCGCGCAGCTTCTGCTGGCGTTCCAGCCAGGGGCCTGCCGCGTAACCGATCACGACGCCGATGCCCACTTCCGCGGCCACCCACAAGGCCGTGCTTAAAGGATCCGGTCCGATGTCCGTGAGGCGGCCGATCCCGGCCGATCCGCGTGCCATCCAGGCCAGGCCGCCCGCCATCAGGCCTGCGGCCACGCCGATGATCGCGCCGAGGACTATCGTTGACGCCGATGCCGTGAACCAGCGGGAACGGATCTTGATGGACAGCCATTCGTCGAAATGGTTTTCGCCTTCGCGAAGGAACCACCAGCCGGCAAGTGCGCCGGCCAGGACGGGAACCACCAGCGCCACGAAGCCGTAATCAAGCGGACCGGCGGGCAGGGCGGCGAACACAGGAATGGACGGCAGCGGGCCGACGGCGGTTCCGAGCGGTCCGGCCTGCGAGCCGACGCCCAGGGCAAAGCCGGAGCCGGACGTCCAGGCGAGCGCAAAAACGGCAAGGTTGGGGAGGAAGCCGAGCTGCGCGATGGTGAGCACGGCGCCGCCCATGGCGCCGGCGTCGAGCCCTTCATATACCGCGATCACCAGGTCCCAGTGGATGAAGAGGTCAACCGCGAGCAGCGCGGCGGACATGGTGAAGGCGGCCATCAGCGCGACGAAACCGGCCTTGATGGCGGAGCCCAGGTAGGAGCCGGCCCAGCGGGAATGCTGGCTGGTCCGGGCGATCCAGTCCACGGCGTCGACGCCGATAAGCCGGCTCCAGGATCCCGCTTCGCGCCGGGCTCCCACCACCATGCCCAGGCCGAACGGGACCAGCGGCATCAGCCCGGCGAACCACAGGAAGATAGCGACGTCGTCCGTGCGGCATACGAAGCCGGTGGCCATGCCGAACCCGGCGTACACCAGCCAGGAACCCAGCAGTGCCTGCCAGAGCTGGTCCGTGTAGGAAGCCCTGGCCAGGCGCCGGCCTGCCCGCCATGCGAGGAGGAACGGGATGAGGGTGAGGCCCAGCGGGATCAGCGACAGGGTGCCCGATTCCGGCTGCGCGGCAGCGTCCCCCGCCACGGTGGTCAGGTGCAGGGGAACGCCGTGGATCAGCAGCCAGGCCTGGCCGCCGAGCCGGGCCAGGGCGTCGAAGTTGTTGTTCTGGAATCCGGCTGTGGCCCACACGGCGACGATGGGTGCCAGCACCACCAGCGCGGAAATGACCGCCGCCTGCGCTGATTCGAGCGCTCCCTGCAGCCACAAGGGCATGGGAATGCCACGGTCTCCGGTCTGATCAGCGCGCAGTTTCATCGTGTTCCATGGTGTCACGGGAGGTGCCCCGGACCCGTCTGCGACAGGCTCAAACCCCCGAGTTACCAGAGCTCGTAGTTGTCCCTGCTGATCATGAAGCCGTGGCCCGTCCGCAGATGCGCGCAGGTCATGGCGCCCGGCGCCCGTTCGCACACCATGTTGCCCAGCCGCACGGTCTGGCCGTCCTGGATCCACGGCCCAGGGAACGCCGGACCTGCAACCTCCTCCGCCTCCATGGGGGACGTTCCGTTGCCGCACAGCCCGTACTGGGCACCGCCGTCGAGCGTTACCACCGCATATCCGCCGAAGTACTCACTAAGCCCGGTGCACTGGCCTTTGATGTCGCCGGGCCGGGGCGGAACGTCCGTGAGCAGGTGGCAGGCTGCACTATCCGCGTCAATGGAGCACTGCATGTCCTCTCGTCGCTCATCCGCAGTGCCCCCACCGCGGGCGCCCTCCCGGCCGGGACGGCCACGTTGCAGCCGGCGGTAAGCAGAAGCACGACGGCGGCCGCAAGGGTCCGGATGATCACTGTTACAGGGCGCATGGTCCTGGCAGTTCACCAGACAGGAGGCGGCCCTGTCGCTGGGCAGAAGTCCCCATGCCCCAGCGCTTTTTTCGTTACTCAGCCGTAAAATTGGAATGTCCGCAATCAGTGGTTGGAGGCAGAAAAATGACTACCGCATCCCCACATGCACATGGCGTTCACTTTGGACGTACGGATGTCCAGAACGTTGGCATGGGTGTAGGTATTGTCCTGATGCTGGTAGGTGTCTTGGGGTTCATCCCCGGCATTACCCAGCAGTACGGCGAACTGAGGTTCCTTGGGCCTGATTCGCACGCCATGTTCCTTGGCCTGTTCCAGGTATCGATGCTGCTGAACATTGTGCAGCTGGTCATCGGTGGAACCGGCTGGGCGATGTCCCGTAATGGAATGGGCGCCCGGAACTTCCTCATGGGCTTTGGTCTGCTGTACATCGTCCTCGGCATCTTCGGGCTCATTGTCGGAGTAGGTTCGGCGGCCAATTTCCTGTCGCTGAACACTATGGATAACTGGACCCACATGGTGCTGGGTGTGCTGATGATTGGCGTCGGCTGGATCCTCTCGAGGCATCTGGCCGAGGACCGCAGGTAACCCGGATCGCGTAGCCGGGACATAAGGAGCCGCTAATGAGGAACGCTTCATAGCAATCTGAATGTTTTAACCACCGGTTGGTGCAGTTGCCCTGCGTAGTCGCAGGCGGCTGCACCAGCTTTTTGCGTTAAGGCCCGGTTGGAGATCCACCGCACGAAGCTGCCCCTCACCGCGCGGACCAGACCTGCCGGAATTTCCCGCTGGGGTCAGGGTGGGGCTGCTCATCCGAATGCTCAATCACAACCGGCACGGCGCCTAGGGCTGCGAAATATGCACCCAGCCGTTCCGTCACAGCCCTCCGCACGTGGCCCCGGTCCGCGCCCGCCCAGGTTTCGAGCCGCACCGTCAGGTTCCCCGGCGCCGTCCGGATCGCCTGGAACCTGCGCACGCCGGGGGTCTCCTCGATCACGGTGCCAAGCGCCAGCGGCAGAACGGTGACGGAACTGCCATCCGCAGCCGCGAAGGAAACCAAGTCGCCCGAGCGGCCTTCGATGCTCACTGCGGGAAAGGGGCTGCCGCAGGGGCACGGTTCGGGTGCCAGCGTTACCCGGTCGCCGAGGTCGTAGCGGATCAGGGGCTGCACCCGGTTGGCTAGATTGGTGACAAGCACAGTGTCGGAGGTGGTGCCGGCCGGGACCGGCCGGTAGTTCGTGTCCACCGGTTCGAGGATGTACCAGTCAGTGTTGACGTGGAACGCACCAAGTTTGCACATGCTGGTCAGAGCCGGGACTTCCGAGGAAAGATAGCGTTCGGTGAGCCGGCAGCCGAACGCCGATTCGATGGCAACACGTCCGCCGGCGGACAGGTTCTCGCCGGAGCAGATCGCCAGGACGGGCTTGATCCGCAGCCGACCGGCCTTCTG
This sequence comes from Arthrobacter sp. SPG23, assembly GCF_000876655.1. Taxonomy (GTDB): domain Bacteria; phylum Actinomycetota; class Actinomycetes; order Actinomycetales; family Micrococcaceae; genus Arthrobacter. The sequence goes on along the minus strand of NZ_JYCN01000011.1, from coordinate 11,324 downwards.
CTCGGCGGCCAGCTGGATCATCGCGCTCGGATAGCCGTAGAGCAACGTTGGCTTGAAGGTGTTGAGCTCCTCCACCAGCTCGGGCAGCGGCCTCAGCACCGAGAAGACGCGGAGCCTTCGGGCAATGAAGGGGGCGCGGCGCCGGGCGGCTTCGGTCAGCGCGACACCCGCGAAGTGTCCGCCGGACGCCACGAGGGCCGCCGCCCGCAGGCCGCGGACCAGGAAATCCCGCACCTCGGAGCCACCCACCAGGGACCGGCGCTCCCGGATCCTGACCACCGCGTTCACCACCACCCAGGAGAACCGGTCGTGGACCAGGACGGCCGGCTCACCCGAAGTGCCGGACGTCGTGACCACCAGGTAAAGCCCGCGGTACAGGCTGCCCAACCGCGAGAGGTCGGACAGGAGCTCAGACCTCAGCTTCGCCAATGTAACGTGCGGGTCGGTCACCCAGTCGTCGAAGTTCGCCATCAGCTCACGTTTACTGACCGGGGGAAGCTGGCGCGGATCGGTCACCGTCTCCGGCATCTCCCGGTACAACCGGCGATAGTACGGCGACGCCGACCGGGTAAACTCCACGAGGTCCGCAAGCCGGGCACGTTGCCGTCGGCTGATCGCTTCAGGGCCTCCACGTTCAGCCCGCCAGACATCCCACGCGGCTCCGAGGATCCGTACGAATACGCCCCGCATCGTGAAACTCCTCTCCGGATCAGTCCGCGGTCCCCGGTCCCCTGTCCCCTGTCCCACCATTCCACAGCTGCAGGCACCATAACAGGGGCCTTCCTCCCCCTGCCCCGCCGAATTGCTGGACTTCCCGGCGGGTGCCAATCAGACTGGCTACATCAGCTGGCCCGGCCGTCCGGAATTACCCTCATTCCGGCCTTCCAGGAACGAACGGCTGGAATATTGGGGCTTTGCCGCGATGCCTGTTCCATAACCTGAAAGGACCTGGGCCATGCCGGACTTGTCAGCATTCTTCCCGCTTATTGCCGCCCTCATCGGGGCGGTTCTCGTCGTCGGTTTTATCTGGGTGGCAATAAAGCTGATGTGGAAGGTGGCTGAACCTAACGAGGCCCTGATCATCTCCGGCTTGACCCGCGGAACCTTGGAAACACGGGCCGGAATGGACTTCAAGATTGTCACCGGCAAGGGTGCGCTGGTATTTCCCGGGCTTCAGACTGTACGCACTCTGTCACTGACCCTCAACGAAACTGAGCTCAAAGTTTCCTGTGTTACCTCACAGGGCATACAGGTAATTGTGGAAGGTGTAGTGATTTACAAAATTGGCGATGCCCCGCCTTTCATTGCAAATGCTGCCCGGCGCTTTCTGGGCCAGCAGCCCAAAATGGAAAGCCAGGTATACAACGTTTTTGAAGGACACCTGAGGTCGATCATTGGCAGCATGACAATGGAAGAGATCATCCGCGAGCGGGACAAGCTGGGTTCGCAGGTCCGCAGCGCCAGCGGCGTGGAAATGGAGAAGCTGGGCCTGGTGGTGGATTCGCTCCAAATCAAGGACCTGCAGGACCCTACGGGCTACATCCAGAACATCGCCAAGCCGCACATTGCCCAGGTGAAGATGGAGGCCCGCATCGCCGAAGCCACCAGGAACCGCGAGGCGGCGGAGAAGGAGGCGGAGGCGGCGGCGCTCATCGCCGACGCCCAAAGCGTCTCAGCGATCAGGCAGTCCGTGGCGCAGGCCAACGCTGAGCGGGCCAAAGCCAATGCCGCCCAGGCCGGGCCGTTGGCGGATGCGACGGCACGGCAGCAGGTGGTGGTCCAGGAAACCGAGGTGGCCAAACTCGAGGCGGACCGCGAAGAGCAGAAACTCCAGACCACCATCCGCAAGCCCGCCGATGCCAAGGCCTACGCCAAGCGTACGGATGCCGAAGGCCAGAAGGCGGCGGACATCAGTGCGGCAGAAGCGCTGGCCCGCCGCACCGAACTCGAAGCACAGGTGAACGCCCGGCGGACGGAACTGCAGGCACAGGCGAATGCCACAGCCGCTGCGGCCGCGGCCGGCGCCACCAAGGTCACCGGCGAGGCGGAAGCTGCAGCCACCCGGGCGCGCGGCGATGCCGCCGCCTCGGCCATCAAGGCCAAGGCTCTGGCGGAGGCGGAGGGCATCAAGGCCCGCGCCGAGGCACTGGGGACCAACCAGGACGCTGTCATTTCACAGCAGCTCGCCGAGAATATGCCCGCCATCATCGCCGCGGCGGCCGAGCCCTTCTCGCACGTCGGCCAGATGACTGTGCTCAACGGCGGGGAAGGCGTCAACAAGATGCTCGGCGGCATTCTCGCCCAGGTGGGCGACTACCTTCCGGCCCTTTCTTCGGCGCTGAAGAACAGCCGGGAAGGCAAGCGGCCGGCGAAAGCCCCCGATGCGTAGGGATGTTGACCGCAGCCTCACCGGCAAGATCGGGCGGGTGACCGGGCGCATCGGCCCGGGCACCATCGGCGAAGTCATGCTGCCGTACCTCGGCGGCACCATGGCTTTCCACGCCCACCCGTTCGACAAGGCAAGTGAATTTGCGGTGGGCGAGGAGGTGCTGGTCATCTATTTTGATCCGCCGCAAACGGTCTACGTGGATGAACTTCCGGAGGTGTTAAGGCACGACGGCGGGCGCTGAGTCCCGCTCCCGGCCGCCCCTTGAGGGCGGGTCAGAACCGCCAGACTGAGTAGGGAACGCTGGGCAGGTTCCCTGCCATCCATGGCCGCTCGGATTCCTCCCGCGGCAGGATCCCGCGGCCGTCGCGCACAACCACCACTACCGTTCCGATCACCCCCAACAGGGCAACGACGGCGAAGAAAATCAGGAGGGCGACGATTGGCGCTGACATCGATGGAACACCTCTGATACCCATTTTACGGCGGTCTGGTCCTGCCTCCGAGGGTCGCTCGAACGAACCCCGGCGATGGTAGGTCCGCCCGCTACCACTCCGCAAGCGCGCGGGTCTGGACGGTCAGACAGCACCGGGCGTATCCTGATTTTCCATTGCCTCTGGGGGGTGATCTGGATGGGCGGCATTTTCCGCGATCGTTGCCTTGCTGCCCTGCGCCCATGCCTTCTCGCTTTCCTCCTCTGCGTCGCCTGGATGGCCTGGTTCGCCGGCACCGCGAGCGCCGCATCCGATGCTCCGGAGCCCCTTGCCACCACTGTCGCAACCATCCAGGACGTTCCGGTTCCGGTCGCCGCTGTGCCGTTTCCGGTCTCCGGCGCAGCGGCGGCCGCCGTTGACGTCGTGGAACCGCCGGTTGGCGGGACAGCAGAGGTAGTGGCCAACCTTGCGGACAGCGCCGCTCCGCAGATCACGGATATTCCGCTCACGGACCCGCCGTTGGTTGAAACAGTCGTTGACACGGTCAGCGAAACGGTGACCGCCACAGTCGGCGGGGTCGTGTCGGTGGTGGATTCCGTGGCTTCCGCGCTGCCGGATATCCCTGTTCCTGCGGTGCAGGTTCCGCTGCCAGAGGTTCCGCTGCCGCACGCTCCGGTGCAGTTGCCGGAAACGGCCGCCCCCGTGCGTTCGGCCGGAACGGCAGTCCCGTCGTCGGCCGTTCGCTCGCAGCCGGCGGAACCTGTCAGCGGCGTCGAGGCAGCCTTCCCCGCCGGCCGGGTCCGGCCTCCCGAAGTCACCGCCGCTCCGCAGCAAGTCCGGCTTGCGGTCTCGCCGCTGCAGTTCCTGGCCAATACGCAGGGAATCCGGGCCCTGGCCGCCACAATTAGCTACGTTGTTTCGGCCGCTCCGGCTCCTGAGCCGGCAACGGAACTGCGTTTCCCCGGCCTCCAGAACCAGTCCGGTTCGGGGACGTCAGGTACCGGCAGTACCGGCACGGAGGCGTCGGCTGACGTGCCCGGGTTCTGGAGCCCGCTGCACGACGGCGGACGCTGCCCCGTGCCCGGCGCGGCGCTGATCCTGGCCGCCAGCCCGTCATTCGATCCGGGGTCTTCCCCCGACTGAACAGGTCACCTCTGCGCTTTTTCAGGCAGAGCATGGCCGCCGACGCCGTCCGCGTACGGAATCACAACTCAGTCAGGAGAAATGTCATGTCCATCCACACCCAGCTTTTCAGCGCCACCGTAATAGTCCGTCCCTCCTCAGCCCGTGCCGCCATCGGCTGGTGGCCCAACGCCACGAACGCCCGTATCGGCAACTGGCCCGACCCCATGGGCCGCGCGGATTCGGCCGCCGGCCGCTGACCCCGGACCGGTCCGGGTCCTGTCCCTTGTCTGCCTGGGGGCGGCAAGGGCCAGGATCCGGGCCCTGGGCGGCAAGCCCGCCCCGGCAGCGAGCGCCGCCGTCGTCGTGCTTCAACGCGGCCCGGCTGTTAACCCAACCTTCCCTTGCCCGTCATGCCCCCTCCCCCTCGGCGCAACGCGCCGCCCGCACCGTGGAGGGGTGAGGATCGCAATCGTTGCCGAATCATTCCTGCCACTGATGAACGGGGTTACGCACTCCATCCTTCGGGTGCTTGAGCACCTGCAGGAAAGGGGCGATGACGTCTTGGTGATCGCCCCGTCCACACAGGACACAGAGGTCCTGGACGTGGTGCACGGCGCGTTCGTGCACCGGCTTCCGTCGGTGCCGCTGGCCGGCTACACGAACGTGCGGGTGGCGTTGGGCGGTGTGAACCGGGTCAAGAGAATCCTTGCCGATTACGCGCCTGATGTTGTCCACCTAGCGTCCCCGTTTGTGCTCGGCTGGCGGGCGGTGCAGGCGGCGCACCAGCTGGGGATTCCCACAGTGGCCATCTACCAGACCGAGGTCCCCAGCTACGCGGCGCGCTACGGGGTGCCGTTTATGGAGAACTGGGCCTGGAACCGGGTGGAGAACATCCATCTGCTGGCTTCCCGGACGCTTGTGCCATCGACCTTCGCGCTGAACCAGTTGCGCGGCCGCGGAGTTCTGCGGGTGGATATGTGGCGGCGCGGTGTGGATACCGCGCGGTTTGCGCCGGGTAAGCGCGACGCCGGTTGGCGGGCAACCGTGGCCCCCGGCGGGGAGCGGATCATCGGCTATGTGGGCCGGCTGGCCGTTGAAAAGCAGGTGGAGGACCTGGCCGTGCTGGCCGACGTACCGGGAACACGGCTGGTGATTGTGGGCGACGGTCCGCAGCGCGAGGCGCTGCAGGAAGCCCTGCCGAACGCCGTGTTTACGGGGTTCCTGGGCGGTGAGCAGCTGGCCAGGGCGGTGGCGTCGTTCGACCTGTTCGTGCATCCGGGCGAGTTAGAGACCTTCTGCCAGACCATCCAGGAGGCCATGGCGTCGGGCGTGCCGGTGGTGGCCACGGGCCGCGGCGGGCCTCTGGACCTGGTAGAGAATTCCCGCACGGGCTGGCTGTACAGACCGGGCGACCTGGCCGGGCTGCGCGCCCGCGTCATGGACCTGATGGGCGACGACGCCAAACGACGCGCGTTCGCCGCGGCAGCCCACGCTTCGGTGCAGGGGCGGACGTGGCCGGCGTTGAGCGCGGAGCTGGTCCGGCATTACCGGGCAGTGATCGCCGGCGAGCCGGTGGTTGAGCCTGTCCGGCGAATGCCGGCGGTTGAGCCTGCCCGACGAATGCCGGCGGTTCAGCCTGTCGGAACCAAAAGAGGAGCAGCGCTGTGAAGATTTCCGTGATCGGCTGCGGGTACCTCGGTGCCGTGCACGCGGCAACCCTGGCGTCGATGGGCCACACCGTGGTGGGGATCGACGTCGATGCCGCCAAGGTGGAGCAGCTGGCCCGCGGCTTGGCCCCGTTCTTTGAACCGGGTCTGGATGAGCTCCTGCAGGACGGCCGGGCCAGCGGACGGCTGACGTTCTCCACGGACTTCGCGGACGCGGCCGGGGCCCGGGTGCACTTCCTTTGCGTGGGCACCCCGCAGTCCAAGACGTCCGACGGCGCCGACCTCAGCTACCTGCTCGCCGCCACCGAAAGCCTCCTCCCGCACCTGGGCCGGGGAGCCGCCGTCGTGGGTAAATCGACAGTGCCGGTGGGGACCGTCGACATGCTGGCGGGCCTTCTGTCCGCGCGGCCGGACGTGCTGCTCGGCTGGAACCCGGAGTTCCTGCGGCAGGGCACCGCGGTGAAGGATTCGCTGGTGCCGGACCGGCTGGTATACGGCGCGCCGGGCGGCAAGGCTGCGGCGTTTGATCGGACGAGCGGTGCCGCATGCGGGGTGACCGCGGCACTGGACGCCGTGTATGGGCCGCTGCTGAGCGCCAGGATTCCGCGGCTAGTGTGCAACTTTGCCACGGCGGAGCTGATCAAGTCGGCGTCGAACGCGTACCTGGCCACGAAGGTGAGCTTCATCAATGCGATGGCCGAGCTTTGCGACGCGTCCGGGGCGGACGTCACCGAACTGGGCGAGGCGATGGGTCTGGATCCGCGGATCGGCAGCCGGTACCTGCATGCCGGGCTGGGTTTCGGCGGCGGCTGCCTGCCCAAGGACATCCGCAGCTTCCGGACCCAGGCGGCCGCCCTCGGCGTGGAGCCCGTGGACGACTGGATGGGTGTGGTGGATGCCATCAACCTGGGCCAGCGATCGCGGACAGTGGAGATCGCCCGCGGGTTGTGCGGCGGCACTTTGGCAGGCCGGACGGTTACTGTGTTGGGTGCGGCGTTCAAGCCGGACACGGACGACATCCGCGACTCCCCCGCCCTGGACGTCGCACTGCAGCTGGCCGCGGCCGGCGCACACGTGACGGTGACGGATCCGAAGGCGATCAACAATGCCTGGATGCGTTTCCCGCAGCTGCGGTTCGAGGCGCGCACGGACCGGGCGCTTGAGGGCGCCGAGCTGGTGCTGCTGCTGACCGAATGGGACGAATACCGTTCGCTGTCGCCGGCGGTTGCGGGTGCGTTGGTCCGCCGCCGGACGGTGCTGGACGCGCGCAATGTCCTGGATGCTGCGGCGTGGCAGGCGGAAGGCTGGACCGTTCGCGGGCTGGGGACCGGGGCGAGTCTGATTCCTCAGCGGATCGTGTGACAAGCGGTTCCTGCCTTTGCGCTCTATGATGTGCGGAAGGGAGGACATTCAATGCAGCAAGTACGGTCTCATGTTGTCTTTAGGGTGCTGTGATGGCGCTGCAGGGAAGCCCGGATCCGGGGGCCGTTTCAGGCCAGTATTACCAGGCCATCATTGATTCGTTGCCCGACGCCCTGCTGGTGCTGGCCCAGGACGGCACTGTAGTGCTCATGAACCCTGCCGCTGAACGCGTGTTCGGTTACTCACGGCAGGAACTGGTGGGCCATGACCACCGGATCATTCTCGCCGAAGGGTACCGGCTGGGATTCCAGCGCTTCTTCAAGGCCCTTCGCGCCGGGGGCCCGGAGTCAAGCTACGGTTCACCGTTCGAGGCGTACGGTCTCCGGAAGGACGGCACGGAATTCAAGGGCGAGATAGCGTGCGGCCTCCTGGATATAGCCGCCGGTCATTGCATGTCCGTGTCAGTGCGGGATATGACCCATCGCGAAGAACCCGACGACGGGTTGCGCGAGGCGATGTCCCTGCTGAGCGCCACCCTCGAATCCACGGCTGACGGGATCCTCGTTGTAGATACGGGTGGCCAGATCGCCGGTGTGAACGAGCAGTTCGTGTCCATGTGGGGCATTCCGCGCGAGTTGTTGGCAACCCATGATGACGAGGCAGTGATCCGCTACGTGCTCGGGCTGCTGAAAGGGCCGCAAAGCTTTCTTGACAAGGTCCGTGATCTCTATGAGCACCCCTTGGCCGAGAGCAACGACGTCCTGAAATTTACTGACGGCCGGACCTTCGAGCGGTATTCACGCCCACAAAAAGTGGCTGACAAAGTGGTGGGCCGGGTGTGGAGCTTCCGCGACGTCACCCCGCGGCTGGCTGCCCAGGACCAGGCAAAACAGGCCCTGGCCGACCTCGCCGAGCAGGCGGAACAGCTCAAGGCACTGGCGTTCCAGGACCCGCTGACCGGCCTTGCCAACCGGAAACTGTTCCACGACCAGCTTGCTGAATCTCTCCGCGGCAATAGGTCCGGAACCGTGGACGTCCTGCTCCTTGACCTGGACGACTTCAAGGAAGTCAATGACATCCTGGGGCACCATGCCGGCGACGAGATGCTGACGGAAGTGGCGCGCAGGCTGCGGTCCTGCGTCCGGCCCGACGACACCGTGGCCCGCCTGGGCGGAGATGAGTTCGTAGTGCTGCTGACGGATTCCCCTGAACCCGATGACGTAGCGGAATCCATCGTGGCCTCCTTGAATGTACCCATGTGGATCGACGGGACCATGCTCCGTCCTAGCCTCAGCCTGGGCCTGGCGTCAGCGAGCCGGGACGTGGTGGCGGCCTCCGAGCTCCTCCGCCAGGCTGACGTAGCCATGTACGCTGCGAAGGCAGCGGGCAAGAACCGGTACATGCGGTTCGAGCCGCATATGATGACGGCGTTGGTCCAGCGAACGGACATGGAGGCCGGCCTCCGGCTTGCCGTGGACTCCAGGCAGATCACTGTCCACTACCAGCCGGTGATTTCGCCGAATCTCGGTGAAGTAGTGCAGTTTGAAGCCCTCGCCCGATGGAGGCGTGACGGGAACCTGGTTCCGCCGGGACAGTTCATTCCGACGGCGGAGCGCAGCGGCCTGATCTCGGCCATTGGCATGCAGGTCATGCGGCACAGTTTTGTGGAGCTGCAGCCATGGCTCGCCGGGGACGCCGGCCGCTCCGTGGCTGTCAATATCTCGGGGGTGCAGCTGAAGGACTGTACGTTTGCAGAGAGGGTCCTGCGGCTGGCGGATTCCTGTGCCACGGCTCCGCGGCAGCTGGTGCTGGAGGTGACGGAGAGCGTCTTCTTTGATCCGGATGCCCATGTGATCAGGCAACTGGACCTGCTCCGCGACGCAGGCGTGCGGGTGGCGCTGGATGATTTCGGCACCGGATACTCCTCGCTGGGGCGGCTCCAGGAACTTCCGGTGGACGCGGTGAAGATCGACCGATCCTTCGTCTCGATGGTCCGGACCGGAGCGGAGAAACTGCCCATCCTGAACTCCATGATCAACATGGCCCACAGCCTGGGCCTGACGGTGACAGCGGAAGGAATCGAGACCGCTGCCCAGGCCAATTACCTGACCAACCTGGATTGCGACTCCTTGCAGGGCTATCTCTTCTCCCACCCGGAACCGGAGTCCGGCCTGGAGCTCGCGCTGCTCCGCTCGGCAGATGCCATCGATCAGATGCGGGGCATTCGTCTCGAGGGCTGAGTGCTTCAGCGAACAGTGCACTACTTGTCCAGTCCTTCGACCACATCGATTCCGGTCAGGAGCGGGCCTCTGAACGATGATGCCTGAGTCGCCGAAGCCCGGGTCCCTAACCACCGGGGCTTTGTCAGACGCGGCAGTGGTCGCTGGGACGGGCTCCTGATCGGACAGTGGAGCAGGCGCTGCCACAGGTAGTGAGCACCCGGCCAGCCCTACTACGGCGGTAGTAATCAGCGCGGCGATGAACTTCTTCATGGATCCCCCTCATAGCGAATGTCACCACGCTACGAGGGGTCTGCGGCAAGCAGAACGGAGGCAAGTCCCTATGTGGATAACCGATCAGCTTCGCTGGTTGAGCTTGTCGGTGCTGACCAGCGCTTCGCTGCGGTCCCAGAGTTGCCGCGCCAGCTCGGCGTCGTAGGCCTGCTTGTTGGCTTTGGCCAGCGCCCGCTTGGCGTAGTACGCACCGGAGACCCAGTCCTGCCCAGGCTTGGCGGTTGCGAGCCACACGAGGGTATCTGCGCCCTGCTCCGGGGTGAGCATGAACCGCTTGATGAAAGTCTTGTAGGCGAACCGGAACCAACTGGTGGATTCTGCCGCGAAGTTCGTGGCCACGCCGCCCGGGTGGAATGCGGCCGTGGAAATGCCGGCGGCGCTGTAACGATGGTGCAGCTCGGTGGTGAACAGAATGTTCTGCAGCTTGGCCGTGCCGTAGGCCTTGTTGGTGGAGTACTTGCCGGCGGCGTCAAGGTCGTTAATGTCCACGTATCCGAATGCGTTCGCCGCGCTCGATGTGTTGATCACCGTCGCTTTGCTTGCCGTCAGGACATCCATCAGCTCTGTGGTCAGCAGGAATGGCCCCAGGTGGTTCACTTGGAAAGTCTTCTCGTGGCCGTCAACCGTCAACTCGCGCTTGCCCATGATCCCGCCGGCATTGTTCGCCAGGACGTCGATCCGCGGATACTTCTCCATCAGCTGACCGGCCAGGGTGCGCACTTGAGACAGGTCCGCAAAGTCGCTGACAAAAAAGTCAGCGCCGATTTCCTGCGCCACCGCTTGAGTCTTCTCCGCAGAACGCCCGACGACGACCACCCGATCCCCTGCCTTGGCCAGCGTCCGTGCGGCGGAGGCACCAATGCCGTCGCTAGCCCCGGTGATAACGATGGTACGTGCAGTCATGAAGTGTCTCCCATTCGATGATGGAGTTCGCCGCTACCCGGCGTCCCGAACCAGTGAGTACAACGACGGCGGAGCGGCTGGTGTTCCTCCCCTTGGGACGCGCTCTCGGTTGTGGCGGGGTTCGACGGCGGTGGCCGGGCCGGGTTTCCCGGGCCAGGGCCGCGGGGTGAGAGAGGGCTGCCCGGGAAGGGGGCCTTAGGTGGGAGAGGGTGCTGGTGTGGCGTGGGTGGTTAAAGTGGGAGAGCCCCAACCGTGTGGTTGGGGCTCTCGACCTGAATGGTGTTCCGGCGGTGACCTACTCTCCCACACCCTCCCGGGTGCAGTACCATCGGCGCTGTGGGTCTTAGCTTCCGGGTTCGGAATGGGACCGGGCGTTTCCCCCACGCTATGACCGCCGTAACCCTTGCTCCACAACCCCTGGTTAGGGGTCGGGAAAATTTGGTGGTTACAACATGCTCTGCCTGTTAGGGCAGTTGTGGTGTTGTTATGTAGTTTTTTGGTTCCTTGCAACGTTTCGTCTGGCGACGGGTTTGTTGGTTGGGAACCACATAGTGGACGCAAGCAGTCTTGTTTTCTTTTTACCGCCCCTGGGTGCAAACCCCTTTTGAATGGGTTTGCAGGGGTGGTGTGTGGTGTAAGTTATCGGCCTATTAGTACCGGTCAGCTTCACGAGTCGTTAGTCCTCGCTTCCACATCCGGCCTATCAACCCAGTGGTCTGGCTGGGGGCCTCTCACACACAAGGTGTATGGAAATCTCATCTCGAAGCGAGCTTCCCGCTTAGATGCTTTCAGCGGTTATCCCATCCGAACGTAGCTAATCAGCGGTGCACTTGGCAGTACAACTGACACACCAGAGGTTCGTCCGTCCCGGTCCTCTCGTACTAAGGACAGCCCTTCTCAAATTTCCTGCGCGCGCAGCGGATAGGGACCGAAC
>NZ_JYCN01000010.1 GCF_000876655.1 Arthrobacter sp. SPG23 | reverse complement strand
GCACAAAATTTGAAACCAGCTGTAAAAACCAGACCACACCACGGGGTGGCGGATCCAGTCAATTCAACCAATCCATAAAATAAATTGGTATCAACAAACTTGGCACACTATTGAGTTCTCAAACAACAGACACACCCGGCACCACCACAACATCTCAGCCGTGGATCGCTCCGGAGCAACTTTTCTAACTTACCCGATCCCGGACCGCTTTGCAAACCGGCGTTTCCGCCATCCACAAGCACCACAGGAAGGGTCCCCGCCCGGTTTCCGCACGCCATAACAGCGCCGTTTTTCAGGCCATTCAGAAAGGGGGTCGGTCGCTATCTTTCCGCATCAGCGGCGGCGACTCGAATTACTTTACACGCCCACAGCACCCCACACAAATCCACCCCCAAACACACAGAACACACCGAAAAACCCCGCAACGGCGGGGGCTGCGGGAGCTACGGGTCCCCCGCAAGCCAGCATTCCGCCGTCGCACGTTTTTGTGGAGCCCATCACACCGGCAGTCTCGCCGGCGCACCACGTGCCACACGCCGCAGCGGAACGCGCCAACCCCACCTGCCCGGCAGCCCGCCCTCGTTGCGACTCTCACACACCCTCGTTAGGGTGAATTGGTAAGCATGCTTAGCATGCGTCGGGGCCGGCCATCCGGCACCGACCGACTGTCCGTGTTGAGAGCAACCCTTCCGGAGGAGCACCATGACCGACCAGTACACGTTCAAGAACCCCGTGACGGCCTACGAGCACATTGAGCCGCCCAAACAGCACCAGCCCGAGCCCGGCCTGGACGCGAAGCTGACACCGAAGGCAGACCTGGGTGAGGACACCTACCGCGGCACCGGAAGGCTGGAGGGTCGCAAGGCGCTTGTGACCGGCGCGGATTCCGGGATCGGCGCCGCCACGGCGATCGCCTTCGCACGGGAGGGTGCCGACGTCGTGCTTTCCTACCTGCCGGAGGAGGAAGAAGATGCCGAACGGATCGCAAACCTGATCGAGAAGGCGGGCCGCAAAGCCGTCAAGGCTCCCGGCGACCTGAAGGACGCGGCCGTGTGCCGCGAGCTAGTGGACACGGCAGTGCGCGAACTCGGCGGCCTGGACATCCTGGTGAACAACGCCGGCAAGCAGGTGGCCCAGCAGGACATCGGGGAGATCACCGATGAGCAGTTCGACCACACGCTGAAGACCAACGTCTACGCGATGTTCTGGCTGACCAAAGCGGCAGTGCCGCACCTGCCAGCCGGATCCACCATCATCAACACCACGTCCATCCAGGCCTACAACCCGTCGCCCACGCTGGTGGATTACGCCACCACGAAGGCAAGCATCAACAATTTCACCAAGGGCCTGGCGCAGCAGCTCGCTCCGAAGGGAATCCGCGTCAATGCCGTGGCACCCGGGCCGATCTGGACCCCGCTCCAGGTCAGCAGCGGCCAGCCGAAGGAGGCCCTGCCCGAGTTCGGTAAGGACACTCCCCTGGGCCGCGCCGGCCAGCCGGCCGAACTCGCGCCGGCCTATGTGTTCCTGGCGTCGGCCGAGTCCAGCTACGTGGTGGGCGAAACGCTGAACGTCAACGGCGGCAGCCCCACGCCGTAAGCGAAGGCACCCAAGCGCCGTAACGTCCGCAGCAGCGGTGGCCGCCCCGGTGGCAGTCACCGCTGCGACCGGTCACTGCGGCCATAGCGGTGGCCGCGGCGAATCACCGGCACGTGCCGGTCACCGCCGCGGCCGCTGCACCCGGCACCCGGCGTCGGAAGCGGCAGCGCTACCCGCCCACGTGGTGGATCGTGAAGGCGGACAGGAATCCCACGGACGCCACGAGTCCGGTGAGGTTGTGGTGCTCTTCGAAGGCCTCCGGGATCATGGTGTCCGCCAGCATGGCCAGGATGCCGCCGGCAGCCACTGCGGTGATGAACGCTACGGCTTCGTCGGGCGCGTTCTCCAGCGCTGTGTAGCCCAGCAGCGACGCCAGCCCACAAAGAACCGCAATGCCTCCCCAGACGCCGAAGACATACCTTGCGCTGCGGCCGGCCTTTTTCATGCCCGCCGTGCTGGAGAGTCCTTCGGGAACGTTGGAGATGAAGACGGCGGCGAGCATCGCGGGGCTGACGGCGCCGGCGCTGATGAGTCCCAGGCCCAGGACCACGGATTCCGGGATGCCGTCCAGGAGGGCGCCGACGGCGATGGCCGTGCCGCTGCCCGGGCTGTCCTTTTCCGAGGGCTGCTGGCCCTTGGAGCGCTTGCGGTGTTTGGCACCGGAGCGTGCCAGCAGCGCGTTGGCGCTGACATACACCACGGCCCCGGCAAGGAATCCGGCCGCCGTGGGCCACAACCCGCCGCCGTCCACTGCTTCGTCCACCAGTTCGAAGGCGAGTGCGGAGATGAGCACGCCGGCGCCGAAGGCCATGATGGAGGAAACCAGCTTCGCGGGGATGGTCCACTTCCACGACAGCCACGAACCCAGCACCAGCGCGCCGCCTGCCAGGGTTCCCCAGAACATGGCCTGCGCCCACATCGGCATGCGTCCCACCTTCCGCGGCCGCGAAGCCTGGCTGCAAAACTAAGAGCGCCGGGCGCTGAGCCGCCCGGACACCTCCAGTATTGTTGCAGATTCCGGCGGTGAATCCGTTCAGCAGCGCGGGACAGCCGGAAAGGTGACGAACGACGCCGGTAGCCGGCTTCCGTTGCCGGCGGCAGAACAGGCGCTCTTTCTCCCCGCCAGGCCGAAGCAGGCCGAGACGTCATCCGCCGGCTCGCATTCCCCTCCTAAGATGTCTGTGGTGGCATATAAGTTAGGGCTAGCGACCGGCCGCCGTAAAAAACCACCGCAGGGGCACCATGGACTACTACGCAATCAATGCACTGCGTGAGAACCACGCAGGATGGTCTCTGCTCCGCGCACAGAATGCCCCGCTCGCCATCGCGTTTTTTATGGCGGCGTTCACCGAACCCAACCAGCGGGATATTGGCCGCCAGGACCTGATCGACACCCTGGATGATGTGCTGTTCGGGCTGCGTGAAACCTACGGCGATGACAAGTTCCCGCGCCAGGCCTCGGAATACCTGGATGACTGGGCCGCCCCGGAACGGGCGTGGCTGCGGAAGTACTACGTTTCCGGGCAGGACGAGCCGCGCTACGACCTCACTGCGACGGCGGAGGACGTGGTCCGGTGGGTGGAGAGCCTGCGCGGCCGTGACTTCGTGGCCACCCAGTCGCGGCTGACCAGCATCTTCGCCGTGCTCAAGCAGCTCGTCCAGCAGTCAGAAACGGACCCGGAAGTCCGGCTCGCGGAACTCCAGCGCCAGCGTGACGGGATCGACGCCGAGATGCAGCGGATCCGCGACGGCCACGTCAAGGTGATGAGCGGGCCGGAAGCGCTGGACCACTTCCAGCAGCTCACCGCCCTCGCCAAGGATCTGCTGGCGGACTTCCGGGAGGTCGAACAAAACTTCCGGAAACTGGACCGTCAGGTCCGGGAACAGATCGCCACCTGGGACGGCACACAGGGCGAGCTGCTGGAGTCGATCTTCGCCAACCAGCAGGACATCAGCGGCTCCCTCCAAGGCCGCACTTTCCAGGGTTTCTGGGACTACCTCATGTCCCCGCAGCTGCGCACCGAACTGCGGGACTTGCTGCAGCGGGCCACTCAGATCGATGCCCTCGCCAAACTGGATAACCTCCACGCAGTGGCGAACCTCCACCAGGACTGGCTGCCCGCCGTCGAACAGACCCAGGCCACTGTCCGGCAGCTGTCCCAGCAAATGCGCCGGCTCCTGGATGACAAGGTGTTCCTGGAGAACAAGCGCATCATGCAGCTGGTCCGCAGCATTGAAGCCGGCGCCCTCGCCACGCGCTCCGAGGCACCGCCGGGAGTCTTTATGGACATAGCCGCTCAGTCCGTGGATGTCGCACTGCCCTTTGAACGTCCCCTGTATGAGCCCAGCCGGCGGATCATGGTGGACGACGTCGTGGTGGCGGCAAACGATGCCGAAGTGGACGCCGCCGCCCTCTTTAGCCAGTTCCATGTGGACACGGAACGGCTCAAGTCCAACATCGACGCCGTCCTCGCGGGAGCCGAGCAGGCCACTCTGGGCGACGTCACCGAGGCCTACCCGCTCTCCCAGGGACTGGCCGAGATCGTGGCCTACTACCAGCTCGCCACCGAATCGGACTGGGCATCAATCAGCCCGGAGCGGACCCAGCAGTTGTCCTGGCAGCTCCCGGACGGCAGCACCCGGGAAGCCACCGTTGAACAGATTATCTTTGTGAGGCCCGCATGAACCACACTGATACACCGGCAACGAACGCGCCCGAAGAACTTCCCGGCGTCGTGACCAAGCTCTTCAAAGGCGTGGTGTACGCCGAGTCGGACGAGAAGGTCTGGCAGTCGCTGCTGGGCTTGTCCTCCCACGTCCGCGACTACGTGGCAGTTCTGGGCCTGGACCTCATCCTGGATGAATCCGAGGGCTACGCATTCCTGAAATCGCGTGAGGACCCGGACGGTACGTTGCCAAGGCTTATCCCCCGGCGACCGCTGACCTTCAACGTCAGCCTGCTCCTGGCGCTGCTCCGCGGCCGGATGCTGGAATTCGACACCAACAGCAGCGAGCTCCGCCTCATCATGACCGAACAGGACATCGCAGACATGGTCGCCGTCTTCCTGCCAGAATCCAGCAACGAGGCCAGGATCCTGGACCAGCTCGGCACCAACATTAAGAAAGTGGTGGAACTGGGCTTCCTGCGCAAACTCCGCAACCAGCCCGGCACCTACGAGGTGGCCCGCATCCTCAAGGCCTACGTTGACGCCCAGTGGCTGGAAGAGTTCGACGCGCGGCTGGCCGATTACCGTGCCTCCCTCACCGGCGCGGGCACCGGCACCGCTTCGGGGCCCGACACGACGGAAGGAAACCTCCCGTGAGCACCCAGTTGACCGACCAGCAGGACATGCTGTTCAGCCTCGATGAAAAAGCGGACGACGCCGGTACTCCCCCGGGGTTCCGGCTGCACCGTTTGGAGCTGCTCAACTGGGGTACGTTCCACCGGGAGGTCCGTACGTTCCGGCTGGACGGATCCAACAGCCTGCTGACCGGCGACATCGGTTCCGGCAAGTCAACGGTGGTGGACGCCATCACCACGCTGCTGCTGCCGGCCAACAGGATCGAGTACAACAAGGCCGCGGGTGCACAGAAGAAGGAACGCACCCTGATGTCCTATGTGCGCGGCTTCCACAAGAGCACCCGCAGCACCGGCGGCGAATACTCCAAGCCGGTGGCGCTGCGCGGCACCGGCAAACTGTCAGTGGTGCTGGGCGTCTTCCACAACGCCGTCCTCGGCAAATCGATCACGCTGGCGATCAGCCTGTGGGCCACGCAGGAAGCAGGCCAGCCCAGCCGCTTCTACTCGCTGATGGAGGGCGAGCAGTCCATCGCCGGGGACTTCGCCAACTTCGGTCAGGACCCCGCGAAGCTGAAGAAGCAGCTCCGGGCGGCCGGCGCCTCCATCCACGACACGTTCGAGCCCTACGCAGCAGCCTTCAAAAGGCAGTTCGGCATCAGCGGCAACCAGGCCATGGAACTGTTCCACCGCACGGTGTCCATGAAGCAGGTGGAAAACATCACCAACTTCGTGCGCACCAACATGCTCGAAGAAGATGACGTCCAGGCCCGGATCGGCAACCTCATCCACCATTTCGACGATCTGAAGAAGGCCCACGACGCCGTCCTCCGGGCCAAGGACCAGATCGCGCTGCTGACGCCCATCACGCAGGGCGCCGCCCAGCACACCAGTCTGAGCGCCGAAGATGAATTCGCTCGCCGGCAGCGGGACCAGCTGCACCCCTGGTTCACGGACCGGAAGCTGCAGCTCAGCCTCGAGCACCAGGCCGAACTGCACAGCACCGGCGTCCGGCTGCAGGAGGACAGCGGCAAGCTCGCCACCGAAATCACCCAGCTCCGGCTGGACCTGGCGGCTGTCAAGGAGGACATCCGCAGCAACGGCGGCGGACGGCTGGCGGCCATCGAAGCCGAAGCCGCGCGGCTGGGCGAGGAGTCTAGGGCGCAGCGGGCGCGGTTTGACAAGTACGCAGAGGCAGCGGCGGACCTTGGTCTTCAGGCCCCGGCGGACCGCGTGCTGTTCGACGCCAACCGGGCACGGCTCGCCGAAGTCGAAATAGAGCTCGCCGCCAAGGCCGACGAGCTGCAGGACAGCCGCACCGAGCTCACCATGACGCGCACGGTGCTCACCAGCCGCGCCATCGACATCGCCGCTGAGCTGACCAGCCTGCAGTCCCGGCCCAACCTGCTACCGCGCCCCCAACTGGAGCTCCGCCGTCGGCTGTGTGACGGGACCGGAATCCGGGAGTCCGAGCTGCCGTACGCCGGCGAGCTGCTGCGCGTCCGCGACGGCGAAGCGGCGTGGGAAGGCGCTGCCGAGCGCACCCTGCGGGGTTTTGCACTCTCGCTCCTGGTTCCGTCGGAACACTACGCTGCGGTGAGCGGCTGGGTGGACGGCAACAACCTGCGCGGCCGGCTGGTGTACCTGAAGATCGGCGAGTCGTACGCGCCGAAGCCGGCCGAAGCGGGCACCCTTGCCGCTAAAATCGCCATCAAACAGGGAACGCCGTTCCGTGACTTCCTGCTGGATGAGCTCAGCAGCCGCTTTGACTATTTCTGCTGCGACACCCTCGAGGATTTCCGCCGACGCTCCAAGGCCCTCACCGCCAACGGCCAGCTCAAGGGCGGGCGCGGGCGGCACGAAAAGGACGACCGGCAGGACCTCTCGGACCGCCGCAATTACGTCCTCGGCTGGGACAACCACGACAAGATCAGCCGCTTCCGCGCCGAACAGGACGACCTCCAGGGGCAGCTCAGCGTGGTGGCCGGCCAGCTTTCGCGGGTCAACGTTTCCCTGGGCGCCGTCGGCCGGCAGAACCAGCAGCTGGGGACCATCGGCTCGGTGTCGGACTTCGCAGAGGTCAGCTGGCAGCTCACCGCGCGGCGCATCGAGGACCTCAAGGCGGAGAAGACCCAGCTGGAATCCACCAGCGATGTACTCCGGGAGCTCACGGCGAAGGAAACCGAGATTTCCGGGACCCTGGACCGCCTTCAAACGCGGGCCGACGACGTCCAGCGCCGGATCGGCTCCAATGAGGGTGCGGCCAAGGACATCGCCGAGGCGATCGCGGACTGCCGTGACGTCCTCAGGGAAACCCCGTTGACGGGCGACGGCGCGGTGCTGGCTGCCGTGGCCCGCCTCGCCGGCGCAGAACTCGCCGGCAAAACGCTCACCTACAAGAACACCGGCACTGTGGAAAGTGCGGTCCGGTCCGGGCTGACGGACAGCATCGATGCGCTTTCCAAACAGATCGCGCGTGCCGCGGAAAAGACTGTCCGGCTCATGGCCGAGTTCCGGAACACGTACCCGAACGAGACGGTCGAGATCGACGCCGCCCTCGAGGCAGCCGGCGACTTCGCCAAGCTCCTGGAGCAGCTCGTCAGCAACGACCTCCCCCGGTTCGAGGCCCATTTCAAGGAATCGCTGAACCAAAACACCATCCATGAGGTGGTGGCCTTCAACGCTTTCCTGGACAGCCGCCGCCAGGACATCGTGAACCGGATCGGCGAAATCAACCTTTCCCTGGCCGGGATCGAGTACAACTCCGGCCGGCACATCCAGCTGGAGCACCAGAACAGCACCGACCTGGACGTCAGGCAGTTCGGGATGGACCTGCGGGCCTGTTCGGAAGGGACCATCGGCGATGATGACCAGTATTCCGAGCAGAAGTACCTGCAGGTTGCCCGGCTGATTGAACGCTTCCGCGGCCGGGACGGCTACACCACCCTCGATGAACGATGGACGGCCAAGGTCACGGACGTCCGGAATTGGTTCACGTTCTCCGCTTCGGAAAAGTGGACCGAGACCGGCGAGGAGTTTGAGCATTTCACCGACTCCGGTGGAAAGTCCGGCGGCCAAAAGGAGAAGCTCGCCTACACCATTCTGGCTGCCGCCCTCGCGTTCCAGTTCGGGCTCGCGTCCGGCAAGGGCGCCGGAAAGAACGCCGGGAGCGGACGTAGCTTCCGGTTCGTCGTGATTGATGAGGCGTTCGGCCGCGGCTCCGATGAGTCGGCGCGGTACGGGCTGGAGCTGTTCCAGCGGATGAAGCTGCAGTTGCTCATCGTGACTCCGTTGCAGAAGATCCATGTGATCGAGCCGTTTGTGTCCCACGTGGGATTCGTGGCCAACGTCAACGGCGACGATTCGCAGCTGCGTAACATGACCATCCAGGAATACCGGGACGAACGGGACCGGCGTGCCGACTGAGGGGCCAGGGGCACGGACCAGCCCGCGGACCAGCGGCTGGACCACGCTGGCAATGCTCCGCGCTCTGTCGTTGAAGGCCTGGGACAGCGGGGCGCTGCTGCGCGAACTGCTGGAACCTACCGGTGCATATCCCCGCCGCCGCCCGCTAAAACGTCCGACGGCGGCCGGCCTCCGGACGGACTACGCCGCCGCACATGCGTGGGCAAGCGAATTGTTCGTGGCTGCCGGGCGCTACACGCTGGAGACCGCCGACGTCGGGCGGACCACCATCGGTTCCAACCGGCTGCCCGCCGCAGCGGTGTTCGAGTCGGTCGACGACGAGATCGCCTTCGTCGGCAAGACCCGTAATGCGGCCCGGTTCCGGGAACTCGCGGACGAATTGTCGGCGTTGGATCCGGCACTTCGCCAGTGGGCGTGGAAGCGGCCGCTTCAGCTACTGGCGCTGGAAGAAGCTGCGCTGACAGCCGGGCGCGTGGCCCTCTGGTTACTCAGCACCCCGGCGCCCGGAATATACGTGCGGCAGCTGAGCCTGCCCGGCGTGCACACCAAGTTCCTGGAGACCCATCGGCGGGTGGTGGACGAGATGGCCGCAGCGCTGCAGGCGATCATGCCCAGCGAGCCGACGGCCGAAGAACAGACGGACGCCGTCCTGGGCAATGCAGAACCGGGCGATGCCGTCCTCGGCAACGCAGCAGCGCGCACACCGGCAGGGCGTTTTGCTGAACGCCACGGCTTCATCCATCCGCCTGAACTGGTCCGGTTCCGAATGCTGGACCCGGAGATTCCGCTCCTGGGCGACGCCCGCGACGTCACGGTAACCGCGGACGCCTTCCGCACTTTACGTTTGCCGGTCCGCACGGTGGTCGTCACCGAAAACCTCGTCAACTTCCTGGCCCTGCCGGAGCGGCCCGGTGCTTTGGCCCTCTTCGGTGCGGGCTACGGTTTTTCCGCGCTGCGTGACGCGGCCTGGCTTCAGGACTGCGAGGTCCTCTATTGGGGTGACCTGGACACCCATGGCTTCCGCATCCTGGACCAACTGAGGGCAGCCCATCCGCATGTGGGAAGTGTGCTGATGGACCGGGCAACCCTGCTGGAACACCGCGATGCGTGGGGCTCGGAACCGACGCCTGCAACGGCCGCACTTACGCGGCTGACGGCAGAGGAGTCTGAGTTGTATCAGTCTCTCGCTGACGGCGAGTTCGGTTCGGCTGTCCGCCTGGAGCAGGAGCTGATTGGCTGGGACTGGGCGCTGGCGCGGCTTCTGCCGCGAGGAAACTAACAGCGTTTGCTGGCCAACTGCGCGTGCAACTGTGCGTCGCTCATGGGCCGGGCTCGTACCCGACTTCGGCGAAAGGGGCCGACCACGTCCGTGACAAACGCGGACTCCAGAGTTGTGCCGCAGCCCGTCACGGACGGAAGCCCCAATACCCCCTTGAAACCTGCCCGGCCCGGCGTATGGTTTTTTCATGGGACCGATTCTGGACGCCCTGGTGATCGGCGCGGGGCAGGCCGGCCTGGCGACCAGCTACTGGCTGAGCCGGGCCGGCGTCGAACACCAATTGCTGGAGCGGCGTGCCGCCCTTGGCGGCGCCTGGCAGGACCGCTGGGATGCGTTCTGCCTCAACACACCGAACTTCTCGCTGGATTTGCCGGGCAGGCCGTATGACGGTCCTGAGCCGGACGCCTTTATGCCGCGGGACGAGCTGATCGGGTACTTCCGGAACTATGCGGAGAGCATCGGCGCGCCGGTGAGCACCGGCACGGACGTCACCCGGATCGCGGCGGAGGACGGCGGCTTTCGCATGGACACCACCGAGGGCATCCGGCGGGCGCGCAACGTGGTGCTGGCCACCGGCGCCTACCAGAAACCGAAAGTCCCCGCTTTCGCCGCAGGTCTGCCGGGGCACATCGTGCAACTGCACACCCACGACTACCGCCACCCGGGCCAGCTGCCGGACGGTGCCGTCCTGATCGTGGGCACCGGCCAGTCCGGTGGGCAGGTGGCCGAGGACCTGCTGGCGGCGGGCCGCGAAGTCCATCTGGCCGTGTCCGCCTGCCCCGAGGCACCCCGCCGGTACCGCGGCAAGGACGCGATCCACTGGATGATCCAGATCGGCCTGCACGGTCCGGAGTACGGGCTGAACGGCCTCGCCGTAGAGCAGCTGCCCTCCCCCGCGGCGCGGTTCATGTGCAACCCGCTGCTCTCCGGCGCCGACGGCGGCCACGACATCCACCTGCGCGACCTCGGCCGCCGCGGCGTCCGGCTGCACGGCCACCTGGAAGCAGCCGACGACGGCGGACTCACCTTCAGCGACGACCTTCCGGAGCGCCTGGCTATTGTCGAGGCCGGGTTCCGCCAACGCCTGCAGCCAATGTTCGACGCCTATATTGCCGCGGCGGGGATTCAGGCACCCGAGGCCGATCCGCCGCGCCAGGACCACTGGCTGCCGTCCGAGCCCGCCCGGCTGGACCTGGACGCCGCGAACATCACATCCGTCCTCTGGGCTACCGGCTACCGGCTGGACTTCGGCATCCTGGACATCCCCGTGCTGGACGAGTGGAACTATCCCCGGCACCACCGCGGAATCACCGAGCACCCTGGCCTGTACGTCGTGGGGCTGCCGTGGCTGAACGGGCATTGGTCGGCCATCGTGGCGGGCGTCGGCCGGGATGCCGCGTATGTTGCGGAGCACATCGCGGCGCGCTGATGCGGCCCGGCGGCCCCGCGGCGGCTGGCAGCCAGCGGTGGCTACTCTGCGCAGAGGCCGCCGAAGTCCGCGGGTGCGGCCAGGCCGGCCGAGCTGAACCAGTCCCTGGCCCATGCCTGGACCGACGGCCGGGCGAGCTGTTCGGCCACGAGTTCCGGCGGGCCGTCGAACACCGCTTTACCCTCTTCCGCCTGGTCTCCGGTGCCGCTGCCGGCGAGCAGCCCGAAGAGGACCGACTGGTCCACGAAGGGAAGCTTCCCGCCGTCGCCGTCGGTCAGAACGCCCCAGCGCGAGGTGAACAGCGAGAAGTCCTCCGGACGCTCGCCGTGGTCGAGCGCGAGCGGGCAGGCGCCGCCGTCGAGCTGGATCCGCCGGTAGTTGGGCTCGGTTTCGTCCAGTGCCGTCAGCTGGAGGTCGTCCAGCCAGGACACCCACACCGCCGTGCGCTCCCCGGGCCGGGGGTAGGGAGCGGCGGCAATGTAGCCGGCACTGCTCACGTGGGCGGAGTGGCCGACCGCGATGTTGTGGAGCTGCCCGCGGACCATTGGCAGCACCGGACTGACAGGCTGGCGGTAGGCGGCGAACTTCCGGCGCATCACGTCGGCACTGGCATTCGAGCCGATGGAGACCACCAGGGAGCGGGACTCCAGCGGTGCCGCATTGGCCTGCGCAAGGGCTTCATCCAGGCCGGATGAGGGCTCAAGCGGCAGAAAACCGTCGGCGCCCACGACGCCCGAGGTCTCGGGCGGATCCCACGGATAGAGCAGCGGATCGAGCCGGCCGGCGGGCTCCGTCAAAGCTAGTCGCCCATGCCGGGGTGGACCGGGACGAACTCGATCTTGTTGCCCGAGCTGGTTTTCTTCTTCGGCGACCGCGAGTATCCCCGCGCATCCAGGTGGTTCTGTGCGCGGAATTCGGCCAGGGCTTCGTCGTAGGCTTTGTTGAGCCTGCCACCGGAGAGTTCCTCCGTGGTGCCGTCGGCAAAGGTGACGGCGATCCGGACCTTTTCCGGGAAATGCCGGTTCATCCGAATGTAGCCATCGGCATCCTGCTGGAGATTAATCAAAGTGTGTCCGCTTCCGTGGGTGGTGTGACTTCCAGTGTCCCGCACTTTTGGGCGGGACGGGGCTGGAACGGGGCGTAAAGGTCCGACGGCGGCGCGGGCGGACCCTGCCGGGCGAAGGATTTTCGCTGCAGCGCCTCTAGACCCGCTGGGGGAACGACTCCACCTTGGCAGGATCGCGTTCCACAACGTCACCCAGGGCGCCGTCGATCAATTCGAGCGTCTCGCTATCAAGGACCAACTCGGCGGCGTTGACCGTGTCTTCGAGCTGTTCGGGCCGGCTGGCGCCGACGATGGCCGCAGAGACGTTGGGGTTGGCCAGGACCCAGGCCACCGCAAGGGTTGCCAGGGGGATGTCCAGGCCCGCGGCGATCGGCTTGAGCTTATCCACTGCTTCCAGGACCTCCGGCTGCATGAACTTGTGCTCAGTCTTCAGCGTCCCGTCACCATCGCTAAAGCGGGACGACGACGGGACGGCCCGGCCGCCGGCGTACTTCCCACTAAGCACACCTTGGGCCAGCGGCGACCAGCACACCTGGGTGATCCCGAGCTCTTCGCAGGCCGGCACTACTTCCGCTTCGATGACGCGCCACAGCATGTTGTATTGCGGCTGGCTTGAAACGAGCTGGATGCCCAGATCGGCTGCCAGCGCGGCACCGGCGCGGATTTCCTTTACTGTCCATTCGGATACGCCAATGTAGTGGGCTTTGCCGGCCCGCACGATGTCCGCGAAGGCGCCCATCGTTTCTTCCAGCGGGGTTTCGTAGTCGTAGCGGTGCGCCTGGTAGACATCCACGTAGTCCATCTGGAGACGGCGCAGCGACCCGTTGATGGATTCCATCACGTGTTTGCGGGACAGCCCGCGGTCGTTCATGCCGGGGCCGGTGGGGAAGAACGCCTTGGTCATCACCTCGATGCCCTCCCGGCGGACGCCTTTGAGGGCTTCGCCGAGCATCGTTTCAGCCTTAGTGCCCGCGTAGGCATCGGCTGTGTCGAAGGTGGTGATGCCGAGGTCAAGGGCCTTTTCTACGCATGCGGTGGCAACGTCCTGGTCCACGGTTTCGCCGTGGGTGGCCCAGTTTCCCAGGGCAATGGCGCTGACGTACATGCCGCTGCTGCCAAGTTTGCGGTATTGCATGAAGTTTCCTTTCAGAGGTGAGCGGAGTGGCCGGCAGAATCCGGGGAGTCCGAGCCGGCAGGTGTGCTGCGCAGGGCACGGGGTGGTGCGGTACTCTCGCGGATAACCAGCCTGGCGGTCCGGCTGAGGGTCCTGGGCACGCTGCCGTCCAAGGCGTCCAAGCCGGCCAAGGCGTCCAGGAGGATTCCGGCGACGTCCCGGCCCTGTTCGGCCACCGCGTGGTCCATGGTTGTCAGGCCCACCACGTCGCAGAGTTCGTGGTTGTCAAAGCCCAGCACGGAGAAGTCCCGGGGAACGTCCAAGCCTGCCTGGCGGAGAACCTTGAGGACACCGAAGGCCATCTCGTCGGAGGCTACGAATGCCGCGGTGGGCGCATGCTCCGCGACGAGCAGCCGGGACATGGCAGCCGCGCCACCCGCGACGCTGTTTTCATCGAGTTCTTCAAGGACGTCGCCCCCGGCCAGTCCGGCCTCGCCCAGGGCATCCCGGTAGCCAAGGAGCCGTTGAAGAGGCGGCACACCGCCCAAGTTACTGCCGTCCTCATCGCGGATACCGATGAACGCTACCCGCTGGTGACCGAGGTTCAGCAAGTGCCTCACAGCAGCCCGCCCGGCCCCACGGTTGTCCACGTTCACGGATCCGACACCGGCTGACTCGGCTCCGAGCAAAGCGACCCTCTGCCCCTGCGAAGCGAGCGATTCCAGTTCCTCCCGGCTCGGCTGCAGGGCCATGATGATCACCCCGTCCGTGCGGCCGTGCAGATGGACGGTGCCAAAGAACCTCTGCCGCTGTTCGGCCGTGGCGAGCTCATAGAGGAGCACATCGAAACCGGCTTGCCGGAGCGTTTGCGTGGCCTCGCCGATGACCTTTCCGAAGAACCATTTGGCCAGCACAGGCACCACGATGCCAACGGTCATGGTCTTGCCGGTTGCCAGGCGGGACGCAGCCGGGGATGCGGAGTAGCCCAACGCATCGGCAGCGTCCTGCACGCGCTTGCGAGTGGCTGCCGAAACGCCGGGAACGGAACGCAGCGCCCGCGATACCGTGGAAACCGAAACTCCTGCTCGCTCCGCGACCGTTTCAACACTAACCAACATGTTATCCATGGTAGACGTCCTTGCGCTCGTGTCGCAAGCGCTTGCAAGGCGATGGACTGATTGGCTTAAACAACCCAAGGCCCGGTTGGGGGAACCGGGCCTTGGGCGTTGCGGGGAGCCGGGCTCAGCGGCCCCCGGGGACGGGCGTCAGTTCGACATTGACGTGACGCCGCTGGTGTACCAGCCGGTGTACGGGGACCAGACGCCGTTGCTGCCTTCCTGGAAGCTGACCTTCTGGTAAAGCTCCTCGTTGCCGATCTCGCCGTCCACCAGGGTGCGGACGTTGTGAATGGTCACGGTGCCGCTGTACTGGTTCAGGTGGCGGCTGAAGTTGGTGGTGCCCAGGTGGTCGTCGGGGTTGGGCCAGTCGTCTTCCTCCCAGCGCTGCTGGGTGATGTTGATGTAACGGTCAGCGTTGCAGCGGACCTGGATCTGGTAGTCCACCAGCTTCACGCCGGAGGAGTTGAACCCGGCGAACGCCGGCCGGAGCGGGGTGACCGAGCAGGCGTAGTTGGTGCCGGCGGCTTGGGCCGGGGCGGCCAGGGCGAACGGTGCTGCGACCATGCCCAGCCCAAGGGCGGCCACCACGGCTGCCTTGCTGCGGCGGGAGGTGCGGGACTTCTTGGTGTTTGATGCGTTGAACACGGGGGGTTCTCCTGAGGGAAAGATGCGGTGTGGGTGGGGTGGTTTGCCCGGCGATTCCGGGCTTCGGATCCGCCGGTTTCCCGCGCGTTCCGATGTATCCATGGTGGCTCCGGGCACCCCGCCCGCACTTCCGTGCTAGCACGGTTTCTACTCGCCAGTACGGGAACGCACCCTCGCTGGTAAGCTTCCGCGGGCACCTTTACATCCCGCCGGTCCGCGGCCAAAATATCTCACACCACAGCCTCCACTGGGCTCACAGCGCGCTGTCTTCCAGAACCTGCCACAGCAGAGGGGTGCCACTATGAATGACCAGACCGATGCAATCGCGGCGGACCGGGAACTGAAGCAGAAGCTCCGCGCCATGTGGGCGCAGGGCGACTACCCGGCCCTCGCCAGTGAACTGATTTCGGAGCTCGGAGCGATCCTCGTCGAGGCCTGCCACATCAAGTCCCACCAGCGCGTCCTGGACGTGGCCGCCGGCGCGGGCAACGCGGCCATTCCGGCCGCCATGATGGCAGCGGAGGTGATAGCGAGCGACCTCACCCCGGAAATGTTCGACGCCGGCCGCCGGCAGGCTGCAGATCGCGGCGCCGAGCTCGAATGGAAGGAAGCCGATGCCGAGGCGCTCCCGTTCGGGGACAGCGAGTTCGACGTGGTGATGTCATGCCTGGGCGTGATGTTCGCGCCGCACCACCAGGCGAGTGCCGACGAACTGGTGCGGGTCTGCAAACCTGACGGCACCATCGGCCTGATGAGCTGGACGCCCGAAGGGTTCATCGGAAAGATGTTCGCCGCCATGAAGCCGTTCGCGCCCCCGCCCCCGCCCGGCGCACAGCCGCCGCCGCTCTGGGGCACAGAGGACCACGTCCGCGAGCTTTTCGGCGACAGGATCACGGATGTCCAGACGGCAAAGAAGACAGTGTCCATCACCAGCTTCCACCATCCGGAGGACTTCGTGCACTACTTCAAGTCCCACTACGGCCCCACCATTTCCGTCTACAAGTTCCTGGGCGACGATGAAAACAGGGCGAAGGACCTGGACAAGGCACTCACCGAGCTGGCCGGCACGTACCTCGAAGCCCAGGGCGATTCGACGGCGAAAATGGACTGGGAATACTTGCTGGTCACCGCCAAGAAGGCGCGCACCGCCTAGCAGTTGCAGGTCGCAGGTCCTTTTCGGCGCTGATGGCTTTTCACGCGTGCTAATTCTCCGATGTTTGTTCTAACATAAGGACAAATCGTCCCCGAGGCAACGCCGCCGGGGGGACGAAGGAGATCTTGTGAAACTTGGACTTGTTGGTTTCGGTTTCGGCGGCCGGTTCTTCCACGCCCCGTTCATCACGGCCGCGGACGGAGTGGAACTCGCCGGCATCGTGACCCGCTCACCGCCCGCCGCGCCGAGGCCGCGGCGGAGTACCCGGGGGTGCCGCTCTACCTGGACGCCGGCCGCACCGACTCGGGCTTCTTTGTGACCATCGTGCACCGGAACGGCGTGAAGTCCCACGTCTCGGCCACCAAGAGCAACCGGCTCGTCGCGCGGGAAATGCGGCTGCTCGGTTCCGACGGCAGCTACGTCTCGCAGCAGAGCGACGTGCAGGCCGTCGCGGCCATCGCGGGCCGGCGCCCGGCCGACGACCCCGCAGCGTGGGGTTACGAGGACGAGTCCCGCTGGGGAACGCTCACGACGGCGGCGGGCCAGTTCCGCGTGCCGTCCGAGCAAGGCGCCTATCAGGCCTACTACGAGCAGTTCGCCTTGGCCGTTGCCGGCAAGGGACCCGAGCCGGTCCCGGGCACCGAGGGCGTGCACACCCTCGAGGTCCTGGACGCCGCGCGGCTCAGCGACGCCGAGCGGCGGTCAGTGGACATCGAGGGCTGACCGCCGCCGTGGTACGTTGCTACCGCTCCGGCTGCAGGGCGTTGCTCCAGAGCACGGTGCCGTTGGCGTTGCGGAGGCTGACGGTGAAGACGTCATCCTCGGTCAGGTCCACGTGGCCGAAGAACTGGTTTTCGCCGGTGCGCGGGGACTGGTTGGCGTAGGCGCCGGTCTTGTAGAACACCCTCTCGGGACCGAAGGTGCCGTCAAGTTCGCCGGGGCCGAAACTGCCGGCGTTGATGGGGCCGGCCACGAATTCCCAGAAGGGATCGAAGTCGGTGAACGCAGCGCGCTCGGGCGAGTAGTGGTGGGCGGCGCAGTAGTGGACATCGGCCGTGAGCCACACCACGTTTTTAACCCGGTTGCGCTTGAACGCCGAGAGCACCCCGGCGATCTCGAGTTCCTTGCCCAAGGGGGCGCCGGCGTCGCGGTTGGACAGGGATTCCTGGTTGACCGGGCCGTCGGGGACGATCAGGCCAAGCGGGAGGTCGGCGGAGATGACCTTCCAGGTGGCCTTGGACTTGCTGACTTCGCGGATGAGCCACTCGGCCTGTTCCTGGCCCAGGATGTGGGTGAGGTGCGTTTCCTTCCCGTCGGTGTTGGGGTCCTTGAACGTGCGCATGTCCAGGCAGAAGACGTCCAGCTGGGGGCCGCGGGAGATTTTGCGGTAGATGCGGGCGGGCTCGAAGCCGGTGCTGCCGTCGCCGATGCGGGTGCTGAGGCCGGAGATTGGCTGGTATTCCTGCCAGGCCTGGCGGCCGCGGGCGGCGAGCACGTCCACGCGGCGTTCGGTGTAGCGGGAGTCGGTGATGATCTGCCCGGGGTACCAGTTGTTGTGGGTTTCGTGGTCGTCCCACTGGGCGATCACCGGCACCTCTGCGTACATGGCGCGAATGTTGCGGTCCATCATGTTGTAGCGGTGGCGGCCGCGGAACTCGTTGAGGGTCTCGGCCACCTTGGACACCTCTTCGGTGACGAGGTTGCGCCAGATCTGCCCGTCAGGCTCGGTGACCTGCGCCGTGATGGGGCCGTCGGCGTAGATGGTGTCGCCGGAGTGGATGAAAAAGTCCGGTTTGGTGGCGTGCATGGCCGCGTAGCCGCGCATGCCGCCGATCTCCTCGTTGATGCCCCAGCCCTGGCCGGCGGTGTCACCGGTCCAGACGAAGCTCTGTTTGCGGGCTGCGCGGCCGCTGCTGATAAGTCCGGTTTCGGGGGCGGTGCTGAAGGAGCCCTGAGCGGTTTCGCCGGCGTTGCCGTCCGCGTCCTCGAAGTGCAGGGTGAGCGCGAACCGGGTGCCGGCGGGGAGGTGCTCGGCGTTGATCCGGGAGGTGAAGTCGGTGGCTTCGCTGGCGGCGCTCCCCCGCAGGACGCGCTGGAAAGCGCGGCCGCCGCGGAGCGGGGCACCGTCGTCGTCCACGGCGAGCAGGCTGGCCACCAGCCGTCCGGGTCCCGACGCGCGGGACCACAGCACGCCGGAATCGGCGGTGACGTCGCCGGTGGCGATGCCGGACGGGAGGGTCAGCCGGTTGCGGACCAGCGCTACGCCGGCCGGGCTGGTTGCGTGCGCGACTGAGGTTGAAGCGGGCACGACGGCGGCAGCACCGGCGGCGGCCAGCGCACCTTTGAGAACATTACGGCGGGTGAAAGCAGTCATGCTGCCCATCGTTGCCGGGGCGGGTGAACCGTTGGTGGCGGCGGTGTGAATGGCCCGTTGCCGCTGGTGCCATAATCAATGCGTGACGACCTACTCGTTCCGCGGCGGGCTGTGGCAATATCCGGAGGAAGCCGGGTGGCATTTCATCACGCTGCCGCAGGACCTGGCGGACGAGATCAGCGACGAAGCCGCTCCCTTCCGCAAGGGTTTCGGTTCGGTGAAGGTCACGGCCTCGATCGCGGGGAACAGCTGGTCCACGTCGATCTTCCCGGACAGCAGGACCGGCTCGTACCTGCTGCCGGTCAAGAAGGCCATCCGGGCCGCGGCCGGCGTCCACGACGGTGATGATGTGGACGTGGAGCTGGTGCTGGAACTCGAGGGCTGATTTCGCGCCTGGACGGCGTCAACGGAGCACTTGCCGAAGCCCCTATCCCGCTTCTTTCCGCAGGACTATCATGCAGATGCACGGCTGCGGTTGCCATCGTTCCGCAGCAAGCGTCGAAGCAACTGTGGGAGGACCTGTCATGGAATGCATTAGTTGGTTTGCGCCGATTCTGCCGGGCAAATTGGACGAGTGGAAGGCGCTCTTGGCGGAGATACAGGGCCCGCGTCAGGAGGAATACCGGCGCTCCCGCGAGCGGATGGGAGTGACCCGGGAGGTGCTCAGCCACGTGCAGACGCCGCAGGGGGATTTCATCGCGGTCTTCCACGAAGCAGACGATGTTGCCAAGGCGTTCCAGTCTGTCGCGACCTCGGACGATCCCTTTGACGAGTGGTTCCGGGCAAAGATCATGGAAGTTCACGGCATCAGCGCCGAGATGCTCCAGGGGCCTCTCCCTGCGAATGTCCTTATGGACTACAAGGCGGCTTGAGGGACCACACCCAAGTGGATGAGCCCCTCCAAACCGGCTAGATCCGCGGCGATGCGTATGGCCCGCTGGGAAGGTTGCCTGCCGTCCACGGCGCCGTGGAGCGGATGTCAGGCGTGTGGCCGCGGCCGTCGGTCAGGACGGCGCGGACGGTAACGCTGAGAACCCAGAGTCCAAGTAGCAGGATGCCGAGAAATTCCATGATGTGCACCTCTTGTGAGTGTGTGCGGATTGGGTGATTTCAGTGTGTTCTGCCTACGTGTGAGCAAACGTGTGAGCCCCGCAGACGCCGGCACCCCCGCGGCGTACCATGAGCCGTATGGCCGAGAACTGGATTCGGCTCCTCGGTCCGCCGGCGATCGAGTCCCCCGGTACAACTCCCCCGCAGCCCAGAGGCCGCAAGGCCTGGGCGGTGCTGGCCTACCTCGCGCTGCAGGCGGACGGCACCGGCCGGTCCCGCACGGCGTCGCTGCTGTTCCCGGATGCCGCGGACCCGCTCGGTGCCCTGCGATGGAACCTGTCCGAGCTGCGCCGGACGCTCGACGGCGTGACCGTGGCCGGCGATCCCCTGCGGCTGACCCTGCAGCCGCCGTGGCGCTGCGACGCACTGGAAGTGGTGGACTCGGCCGCCCATCCTGGCGTTGATCCGCGAAGATTCGGCGGCCAGTTGCTCGAAGGGCTGTCCTTCGCCGATTCCCCGGTCTTCGATTCCTGGCTTGCGGACCAGCGCTACCGGCTCGACAACTGCGCCCAGTCCCTGCTCTACGAGGCCGCGCTGGCCGCTTTGGCTTCGGGCGCTCCCGCCGAGGCGGCGGAGCTGGCGACGCTGGCGTTGCACCGCGATCCGTTCCATGCGGACTGCAACGTCGTCCTGGTCAAGGCGCTCGTGGCCCTGGGCGAGCACCGCCGGGCACGTGAGCATGTCACCAGGTGCGGGAACCTCTACCGCGAGGAGCTTGGCCTGCCGCTGCCTGCGGAGATCCGCCGGGCCCTGTCCAACGCTGCACCGGAGGCAGACCCGGGGATGCCGGCCACCGCGGCGACAGTGCGGTCCTATCTCGATGCCGGCGGAGCGTCACTCTCGGCGGGGGCCGTGGACCGGGGGCTGGATCAGCTGCGGCTCGCGGTGGTGCTGGCCCAGCGCACCGGTGACACCCATTTGATCGCCGAGTCCCTCGTGACGCTGTCCGGGGCGCTGATCCACCAGGCCGGCGGCCGCGGGGCGGAAGTGGCGGACTTCCTGCACCAGGCGCTGCAGGCGGAAGGGCCCGACGGCGCCTCCCGGACTGCCGCCGCCGCTTACCGCGAACTGGGGTACCTGTCCGTACAGCGCGGTGTTCCGGACCGCGCGGCCGGATGGCTGGACCGGGCGATGCGGGCTGCCGAAGGTTTCCCCGACGAACAGGCCAGGATCCTGGCGATCCAGGGGATGCTGGCCTCGGACACCGCCCGGTATGAGGACGCGGTGGCTGCGCTGACCGAGTCCGGAAGGCTGGCCAGGGCTGGCGGGAACCGAAGGCAGCAGGCATTCAGCGAGGCGCTGCTTGGGCGGGTGTACCTGCTTCGCGGGGAACTGGCGCAGGCAGCCAGCTCCTTGGACCTGTCCCTGGCCCTGATAGCGGAGGAACACTGGACGGCGTTCGAGCCGTTTGTCGCCGGGACCC
Source organism: Arthrobacter sp. SPG23 (assembly GCF_000876655.1). Lineage (GTDB taxonomy): Bacteria > Actinomycetota > Actinomycetes > Actinomycetales > Micrococcaceae > Arthrobacter. The sequence continues at coordinate 14,129 of NZ_JYCN01000010.1, read as the reverse complement.
GTGGCGAGACCTATCTGGCCGCCGGAAAGCTGGAGGAAGCCGCGGCGCTGATCGACCGGTCCTGGGTGATGGCCGAGCTGGCAGACGACCATTGCTACATGGCGTTGGCGGCGGGCGCCGAGGCGCGGCTGTTTCTGGCGCACGGCGATCTCGCGGCGGCCGAACACTGGATCAACCGCGGCCTTGAACCCAAGCCGTGGTACCTCTGGTACTCGGCCCGGCTGCTGGATACAGCGGCGGAGGTTGCTATTGCTAGTCGCTCGCCGCGGGCTCCGAGGTTCGTCGAACGCCTGGCCGAGCTTGCGGGCCGGAGCGGAATGCGGGAGTTCACCGTGCGGGCGCAGTCCCACCGGGCCGTGCTCGGCGATGAGGCGGCGGCGCAGGCGGTTCCGTGGCTGGCCAAGGAGATCCAGAATCCAGCGCTGGATGCGTTCCTGGCGCAGCGGCACGGTATCGGTTGAGCTGTGCCTCCGGTGGTTGAGCTGAGTATCCGGTGGTTGAGCCTGTCGAGATCAAAGCACACCCGGGTTAAACAAAAAGCAGGGCCTGCCAAACGGCAGACCCTGCTTTTATAGGAAACCTAACGGTCCCGGGTATCTAAGAAATTAGATAGCCTGGATGTTGGTGGCCTGGGGACCCTTGGGGCCCTGCTCGGTTTCGAAGGAAACCTTCTGGTTCTCTTCGAGGGAGCGGAAACCGGAGGAGTTGATCGCAGAGTAGTGTGCGAAAACGTCCTGTGAGGAGTCATCGGGGGAAATGAAGCCGAAGCCCTTTTCAGCGTTAAACCATTTGACGGTACCAGTAGCCATTATTTATGTCCTTCGTGAAGGTGGAGGAACTGTCCCGACTTTCGGGTCCTCCGGTGTGGGGTGTTCAAAACCGCTACTTCAGAAGAACGAGGACTTTCGACCCCGCGTACTGCCTGAACTACCAAATACAAACACAACAACGATCTCTACTGTACACGGGTTTTCAGAGCGGAGTTACCACGGGCATCAGCGGGATGTCCGGGACGGTGATCGACTCCGGCCCGTCGAACCCCGCCATGAACACCGTGACGAAGCTAAGGGACACCGTGCCGCCCGTATCAGGCAACTGGCTCCCGAAGTTGATGGTCCCCTTGCGCTGTCCCCCGGGCGGCATTTCGGGTTGCCAGCAACTGCGGAAGGAATCAGCGTCGAACGTGGTGCCGTCCGGGCCGGTGAGGATGGCGTTGTGGAAGAGGGGCAGAGACATGGCGCTGCTGGTCCCGTTACGCACCTCGATCTCCACCCTTGTGAAGTGAGCCGTGCTCTGGACGCCGAGGATGGTCACGGTGACGCCTTGAACTTCGGTCACCAGTTGTCGCTCCAGTCGCTGACGCCCGGCCTCGCTGCCGGATAAACAGCCGACGGCCTCCCTCACCTCTGAGGTCAGAATCCAGCTGCCGCCGCCGAACACCAACAGCGTGACGAGCAACGTTGCGACTATGGGCCTAGAACGCTTGCTTCTGGCTGTTGTCGGACGCGAGGCTTCCGGAGGGGGTTCCGGAGAAGCGCCAAGTTCGGGTCGTGTAGGGCGGGGGCGTGCGGGTCGTGCTGGCTGCCCGAGGCTGGACGGCCGGTACTGCGGTTTAGGCCGTTTGGGTGCGGGCTGCGCCTTGTCTTTGAGGTAATCCAGCGCCTCCCCGCCCAGGGCCACAGCCAGGCCCATCGCCGGGGTGACGAACCACGTCCAGGTGGGCGTCAGCTCGGTCAGGAACGCGGTCAGGCTGTTGCCGATCAGCCCCAGCACATTGATCGCGGCCGCGAAAAGCAGCGCCGCGCCAAGGCCCTTTTTCCGGGCAGCTGCCGGGGCGGTCTGGCGCCCCTCCGATCCGCCGCCTTCGGGCGGCGGTGCGCTGCCGCCGTCGTACGCCCCTTCAACAAAGCGGAGCCTGACCTGCCCGAACTGGACCTCATCGCCGTCGGTAAGTTCGGTGGGCGAGGTGATGGCGTGACCGTTGACCCAGGTGCCGTTGCGGGAATTCTCGTCGGCGAGAATATTACGGCCGTTAACCGAGGTCAGCAGGGCGTGCCGGCGGCTCACACCGGAAACGGGCAGGCGCAGCCGGGAGCCCTCGTCGCTGCCGATGGTCGTTTTGCCGTGCGGGATCACGATCCGGGCGCCCGCCGCCTCCCCGTTGACGACGACGAACGCGCTCCGTAACCCAGGTCCGTCCACGACTTACCCCGACCAGCCAAGAGGGCACCGCGGCCCCCGCAGGAAAGACACCGTCATCCGCCGCTGACGAATGACATGTAGCAAGTCTCCTCCCGGCCGGAGTGGCTGACAAGGAACGCGAAAACGGGCCGCCCGGGGTCTTTTTCGCGGGCCCGGCAGGGGCTCCCCGGCAGGGGCTCGGGCGTTGGTGCAGGCAGTAGCCCGTTTGGCCGCCCGGGCGTAGCATCCTGCCATGGGACCAACTCGGGTCATCCTTCTTCCCGGAAGCGTGCTCCCGGCACAGCCCGCCTACGGTGCGCTCATCGGGGCACTGGGACCGGGCGTCGACGCCGTTGCCAAGGACCTGGAACTCTATGCGGGCAACGAGCCCCCGCCCGGCTGGAGCCTGGATTCGGAGGCCGACGGCGTGGTCCGCGAAGCGGACGCCCGCGGCTGGGAGACGTTCCACCTCGTGGGGTACTCGGGTGGAGGCGCAGCTGCCTTGGCCGCCGCCGCCCGGCACCCGGAGCGCCTGCAGAGCCTTGCTTTGTTGGAGCCGGCCTGGGCAGGCAGTTGGGACTGGAGCCGGGCCCACGCCGAACTCTGGAAGCAGTACGGTCAGCTGGGCGGGCTGCCGCAGGAGGAGTTCATGGGCGCCTTCATGCGTTTGCAGGTGAGGCCCGACGTCGTCCTTCCGCCTCCGCCGCCGGGTCCCCCGCCGCCATGGATGGCCAAGCGGCCGGCCGGGATCAGGGCGTTCCTGCAGACCTTCAACACCTACGACCTGGACCGCGAACGGCTGGCTGCCTTCACGAAGCCGGTGCTGTTCGTCCTTGGCGGGTTGAGCAACCCGGACGATTTTGGCGACAAGGCGGAGCGCCTCGGGCGGGTCTTTCCGGACTTCCGCCTCGAGGTGTTCCCGGACCGCCACCACTTCGATCCGCCGCACCGGGTGGAGCCGGAGCGCGTTGCCGGGCTGCTGCGCGAGCACTGGGCGCGGGATTGATCCGCCAGCGGGCTAGATGCAGCGGGGCTGGTAGGCCGGATCAGCGGGGCCGGATGCCTGGCCCAGTGCGTGGGCCACGAGCTGGTGCACCACGGGGTCGTTCGGCGTCTGGTCGTGTTCGAAGAGATCGGCCGGGCACTTGTCCTGGATGGTGATGTTGGTGACCTGCCGTGCCGCGCCGGCAAGGAACTGGCTGTTGTAGGGAATGACCACTTCGTCGTAGACCGTGGAGATGACGGTGTAGGACGGTCCCGCCACGGTGTCGCCGATGGAGTTGAGCTTCTGCATGAACGCCGAGCCCGCCTGCTGGTCGGCGCAGGCGGCACAGCCCAGAGCGGTGTAGTCCGGATCAGCGACAACGTCCGGCGGCGGGAGGATCACACCTTCCGTGCCGTGGTTGGAGGGCGCGATGCCAACGAGCTGGTGGACGGACTTGGCTCCGCCCAGAAAGCCCATGTAGTAGCGGGGCATCATGCCGCCCTGGCTGTGGCCCACCAGGTCCACTTGCTTGGCGCCGGTGGCAGCGCGTACCGCGTCCACGAACGGGGCAAGTTCCTGCGCGGAGTCGGCCACGGGCGCAGTGGCATACACGCCGTTCGTCTCGCCGTAATTCAGGGCGAAGACGCAGTACCCGGCGCTCTTGAGGTACGGCGACAGCGTGGACCAGTTCTTTGCCATGCTCTCGAAGGTTCCAGGCACCAGAATGACCGGATACGGATGCTCGGCGCTTGGTTTGCAGGACCAGTCGTTGGCCCCCGGCGGCGCGACGTCGAGGGTGTCTGCCTGGGCGGGGGCAACGGCCAGGGACCCGGCGAGGACGGCAGCAGCGGCGATGGACAGAGTTTTGGAGAGCAGTGACATAGAAACCTCGTTGTTTGTGTGTCAGTGGGTGGGCCGGCCGCGGGTGGTGTTTCTTCCTGTCAACCAAACCCCGGCCGGTACTCAAATGTAGGCAACAGACACATCCGTTCAGCCTTGACTGCACGAATGTGCACGAGGATCGGCCGCCCGCCAGCGACCCCTGAGCCAAGGCGAAATGTCGCCATTCTCGCCGTTATTACTAGCCAGTAGCTATTTGCTAAGGCGTTTGCGGCCGGAGAGGTGAGTCCGAAGCATGTGCACAAACGTTCATGGCAGAAGCGGCCGGCCGGTCGGCAGGCCTACCGCACGGCTCTGTCCGCGTTCACGCGGCCAAAAGCCCAGTACGTGCCCGTGCCGGAAATCTTGTCGGCGGTGGACTCCACATTTGCGCGAACTGATTGTTGCGTGGCGCCGGGGTGTGAGCTCCAGGCAAGCGCGGCCGTGGCGGCGACGATGGGTGAGGACATTGAGGTGCCGTTGCCGACGTCGTAACCGAAGGAACGGCCGTTCTGCGTCCCGAGGACGAAGGTGTGGTTCGGGAACGTCGAATACACGTTGACTCCGGGCGCTGCGACGTCCACCCAGCTGGCTCCGTACGTGGAGAAGGATGCCTTGGCATCGGTGTTATCGGTAGCGGCGACGGCAATCACGTTGGGGTATGCGCCCGGGTAGATCTTGGTCTGGTTACCGCCGTTGCCTGCTGCCGCGACCAGCACCACGCCCTGATTCCAGGCGTTATTGACGGCAGCTTCGAGGGTCCGCGACGCCCGTACTCCGATGCTCATGTTGATGACCTTCGCACCGTTGCTGACGGCCCAGTTGATGCCGTTCGCGAGGCCTGAGCTGGATCCGACGCCGCTGTCGTTGAGCACTTTGCCGGCCAGGATCGTGCAGCCCGGACACACCCCGGCTACACCCATCGTGTTGTTGGCAGTGGCGGCAACGGTACCGGCGACGTGGGTACCGTGGCCGTAATTGTCTTCGTTGGTGGCCGCACCGCTGTAGTTGGCGCGTGCAACAACCTTCGGGTTGATGTCCGGGTTGTCGCTTGCGACGCCCGAATCGAGAACGGCCACTTTTATGCCGGTCCCGGTGGTGACATTCCAGGCTTCGACGGCGTCGACGTCGGCGTCCGTTTTCCCTCCGGAGACGGATAGGGTGCCGGCGGTGTTGGTGAATGACTGACCGCTGTTTTGCAGGGCGTACTGGCGGGGGAAATACTCGTCCGACGTAGCGGCGGTGACCAGCTCGTCCGGCTCGGCGTACTCCACTGCCGGGTTCCGGCTCAAGGCGTCGCTGAGTTGAAGTTCTTTGCCGGCCGGTACTTTGATGAGCTGGGCGCCGGTGCTGCCGATGCCCGGGCCCTCGCTGAGGCCGTGCCCGCGCAGCACGCCGTCCGCCGCACCGGGGTCGCGGAATTTGACCATGATTTGGCCCGTGACAGGTGACGGCTGGGCGGCCGCGCTACTCGGAACGGCTGCGGCAATTCCGCCGAGGCCCATGGCTACCGCTGCTAAACCGGCTACAAAGATCTTTTTCATTCAGTTATCTTGCGGCAAAGTTCATCAGCTGGATAGTGCCTTCCGGCTGCACTATTTGAGGCTGAGCACCTCATCGATCGGGCGGCCGTTGACGAACACCTGGGCCCTCGTTGCCCCGGCCGCGGCCATGGCGGTGTACTCCAGCTGCGCCTTGGCGCGCGGGATGTCGCACACGCCGCCCAGCATGAACTGCCCGGTGAGGTAGATCGTGATGGTGCTGCCGTCCAGTTCCCCGCCGATGTAAGTGAGGTTCGACTGGTACAGGACATTCACGAGCCCCGACAGTCCGACGTCGCGGCTCTTGTTCGCGAGCAAGGTCCCGATGCTGGGGCCCACCTGGTCCGTGAAGCGGACCGGGGCGGTGGTGGTAGCGACGAGGCTGTCGCCGCAACCGATCAACGGCCCGGAGACACCGGCGTCGCTGACGGCGACGTAGTAGATGGTCAGCGGGGCCACCTGCTCAGGGAGCCCGGGGGACGTAGGTTCCTGCGTCGCCGGCGGGCTCACGGGGGCGGACGACGGCGGAACGGCCGACGGCGGGGCCGTCGCTGTTGGGGTCGGGGTGACCGACGGGCTGGCCGTGGCAGTCGGGCTCGCCGTTGTAGTAGGCGCGACGGAGCTGCTCGTGGGCGACGTCGTCGGCGGCGTCGTCGTCGCGGCGGAGCTGCTCGTGGGCGCCGGGGCCGGCGGGCCGAAACAGCCCGAGAGCGAGAACAGGGCGCAGAGCCCCAGAACACTGAATGCCGTAAGCCTGGGCCTGGTCATGATGCCCCCTTTGGGTGCGGGCCCAGCACCTTGGGACCCAGCTTCAACCTACGCCGGAGCCGCCCTCCGCAACAGGGACTTTAGTCCGACGTCAAGGCAGGCTGCGGGCCGGCCGGCTGGGCTGGGGACTCTGGCGAAACCAGGCGGCCTGGCCATTGTTCGGCATGAGGGCAAGCGATACGATGCTGCCGGGGAGAGGTCCTGGTTTCGATTGATTGCCGTTAGGGGCCACCCAATGACTGACTTCTTCACCATGCAGCCCGGCGAGACCCCAGCTCCGCTACCACCGGGGCCCGTCCTTTGCACCGGGTCGGCGGCCATGCGGCGCATCCACCGATTCTTCCTTTGGGCCTACGATGAGGCACCGGGCCTGGTACGTTCCGCAGTGGCCGGTGACACCTCGCGCGCCGCGTACGTGGGCGAAGTGCTCGGCAACTTCGACAAAGTGCTCCATGTCCACCACGAGGGCGAGGACCTGCTCATGTACCCGCAACTGGCGGAGCGGGCACCGGCGTGCGCGTTGCACATAGCGCAGATGCTCGAGCAGCACCGGCAGGTCACACAACGGCTTGAGGGCATCGAGCCAATCCGACTCCGCTGGATGGAGACCGCCGACGCAGAGGCCGGCGAGGAACTTGCCACGCGCTACCAGGACCTGTCCGCTGTCCTCAAAGTGCACCTGCGCCGGGAGGTCACTGAGGTTATGCCCGCCGTGGACAGGGTGATGGACGAGAAGGAAATGAACGGCGTTGGCCAGCACGGGATCGAGCAGTTCGACAAGAAGTTCATGGTCGCCTACCTCGGCATGGTGCTTGCCACGAACCCTCCCGCAGACCGGAAGGAGCTGTTCAAGGAGATCCCCCCGCCGGTCCGCCTTGCCTACCGTCTCGTCGGGCGCAGGATGTACCGGCGGCAGTACTCCACGCTCTTCCCGGGGCGCGCCATACCCGAGACACTCTGAAGGACGATGATTTTCCTGGTCCCTCTCATGGGGATACTGCGATGGATTGCATTATTTGCCGTGGTACCGGTCCGGTTTCTGTGCGAAGAACCGCAGAGCCTTGTCGGCAATCAGCTCAGGGCGGTGGTCTGCGAGGAAGTGGCCCTCGCCGGGAAGGATCTCCGTGGTCACGTTACCCCCGCGCCCGGGCCGGTGGCCCATCTCCTGAAGAGTCGCGGACGGCTCCCTGGCACCGATGAGGGCGAGGGTCGGCACCGTAAAGTCGCGTTTGGCGTATGCCCCGAAAATGATGGCCATGAACGCCGGGAGGATCGTGCCGCGGTAGAGGGCTGAGCCTGCCCATGCCCTCTCGGGCTGGGCCATCCCAACCCCGTAGAGCTCCATGTCCACCTCCGGCACTCCGCCTTCAGGCTCGAAGGCCGTGAAGAGGTGCCGCGTGAACTTCTCGCTCCGCTGGAGACGCGGACCGATTGATGGAGCCGCGAGCGCGAAGGCGTGCCAGAGCTTGGGGAAAAGCCCCAGCAGCCCGGCGCTTGGCCTGATGTGCACGTCAGGAGTACCCGTGCAACCCGCTACGACAAACTCGCACTCACCTACCGCGGCGGAGCCGTCCTACGAGCCATCAGCATCTGGCTAACAGCTTTAGGAGACACGCCCTGGGTCAGCTTCCCCGGAAAAGCACGTGAGGCGCTCGGCTTCTACGCGGACGTTTTCGGCGGGCAACTCCCCCTGTACACCTACAAGGACTTCAGCCGCAGCGACGGCCCGCCGGACGGGGCAGGAGAAGTTTTGGCGACCCTTCAACGCCCTTCTCATCGGCTCCGGCATCACCGTCGCAATTGGAATGATCTTTCTCGCTGCGACAACTGACCGGAGCGCACAACCGGACCCTTTTAGCGATTTTCTGTTGTTCGGGGAACCACCAGCAAATATACGGATGCCTCCCGCGCTAAGTCACGGAAGCAATAAGCCGTTCTGAGAGAACGCTGGGGCGTCAATTCGCCATGCTGTCCAGCACCTCAATCCGCCACGACACACGCCGTAGCCGGGAAGCACGAAGTGAGACCGACCTCTTGAGACACTGATGGCTCGGCCCACACTAATCAAAGGAGCAGCCTTGGAGGCAGCAGCAGTAACCACATGGATGTTCGTCACCGAATGTCCAATCCCAAACGACGTCATGGAACTAATGGTCCCGGGCGAGCAACCAGTGGCCGCATATAAGACATTTCGCGATAGCGCCATCTTTACGACCAAGCGATTGATCGTCCGCGACGCCCAAGGAATCACTGGCAAGAAAGTGGAGGTGTATTCACTGCCCTACTCTGCTATCAACATGTGGTCCTCGGAGAATGCCGGAACATTCGATATGGACGCTGAGCTCGAGCTTTGGACAAGGGCTGGACACATCAAAATTAAGGTGGGCAAGAAAGCGGACATACGTCGGCTGGATATGCTGATCGCATATTCGGTCCTTGGGGCGCAACACTAACCTGGGGACGCCGGGGTTTCGCGTTTCCGGCACAATCCGCGTTGCCCTGTGAGGCTGGAACGTCGACGGCGGGACTCCGTAACGCACGAAAGTCCCGTAAGCGTCGGCGAACGGCCGCCGCTTCCCTAGCCTCCCCTCGTCACCAAACCAGCCGTACTTGTCCAACAAACGCGTAGCACTTGTCGTACGCTGGAATTCGGAGGCGGAGTCGTCGTGGGTTAAAGCGGCCGTTCGTGTACTCAGTCCGTTCCACCTATGGCTGTACGCGACGAACGACGAATTTGTAGTGCAGCTGTTCGACGCGACCGGTATCTATGTGCAACAGCTGAATCACTGGATCGGGGAAGTGCTTCCCCATCGGGTTGCGTGGACCGGATTCACGCCCACCAACACCAAATCCGGCCCACGTGGTCAGATGCCGATCCGCTTACGTGTCCGTCCGCGAGGCGCGATTTCTTTGTTTTCCGGATGTCCCGCTTCCCCGGCTTTGGACACTCTGTGTGTGTTGGCCGGAAGCCTCACCGCCGGTTGCTGTAGGGCTCGACAGTGTCATCGGCAGTGCAGGAAGACATAGTTGATGAGACACTGCGCATTCTGTCCGACATCCTTGCCCCAAGCTGGGTAAAGCTGGGATAGGCTAGGCCGAAATCGAGGGAAATTGATCCCGGCTAGAAACTAAATCGTGGGGGCAGTCAATGGCAGCTGGGCAGACGAATTTTCGCGAATCGCTCGCCTTGCTATTTCGCGCCCGGTTCCCCATTCTCTACGTTGAGTCATTTGAAGAACCCCGCGTCCTTGCCGAGATCAGGGCCGTCGCAACAGACCCCATGCTCATGCGCACGGTTCGCCCCGTCTACACCTGGAGCAGCACCCGAGGGTTCATCGGTCTGGATGGGGCCGCCCATAAAGGCACACAAGATCCGAAAGCCGCTGTCGAATGGACGATGAGGCAAGACGGAGCTGGCGTTTTTATCATGCTCGATCTGCACGCGCACCTCGGCGACGAGCGTCGACCGGCTGACCCGCAGCTTGTGCGGCTGCTCCGCGACGTCGCCGGCGCGTTTCAGAGCGGCGGTGCCGCACGAGTTCTCATAGTCGTCGCGCCACTCCTCCGTCTCCCCGTCGAACTGGAAAAGGACGTAACGCTGGTTGACTTCGCACTGCCGAACGAGAAGGAAATCAGGAATGTTCTGGACGCGATGATCGCCGCCAACAGCACGGCAGACAGCCGTATCAGGATTGAAGTGGACGCAGTCGGCCGTGAGCGGCTGGCGAAGGCAGCTCTCGGGCTCACCCTCAACGAGGCCACTAATGCCTTCGCCCGGGCCATGGTTGATGACGGCGTCCTGTCCAATGATGATGTGCACGTCATCATGGACGAAAAGAAACAGATCGTCCGCAAAGCCGGGCTTCTGGAATTCGTGGATGTCACCCTGAACCTGGAGGATGTGGGTGGACTCCAGAACCTGAAGCGCTGGCTCGCGAAGCGCAACAATTCATGGCTGGATGAAGCTGCTGAATACGGCATTCCTGCTCCTAAGGGAGTCCTCATGACCGGCATCCCCGGCTGCGGGAAGTCTTTAACTGCGAAGGCGATTGCTGCGGCATGGGAGTTGCCGCTGCTCAGACTCGACATCGGCAAGATCTTCGCAGGCCTCGTGGGATCCAGCGAGCAGAACATGAGGTCAGCTATTCGGACAGCAGAGGCCGCAGCACCCTGCGTCCTATGGCTGGATGAGATCGAAAAGGGCTTTTCAGGCGTCTCAGGCGACGCAGGTGACGGAGGCACATCGAGCCGTGTCTTCGGTTCTTTCCTGACCTGGATGCAGGAGAAAACGGCGCCCGTCTTCGTGATCGCAACGGCTAACAAAGTCGACCGCTTGCCGCCGGAGTTCCTTCGCAAAGGCCGTTTCGACGAGATTTTCTTCGTTGACCTACCTACCAGCCAGGAACGACGCGAGATCTGGAGCCTCCACCTCTCAAAACGCCTGAAGCGAAGCAAAGCGGGCGCCCTCGACGTGACTGACCAGCTCCTAAAGGAACTCACACAAAACAGCGAAGGGTATGCCGGCGCCGAGATCGAACAGGCCGTTGTCGCTTCGCTTTTCGATGCCTACGCAGAGCGCCGCGCACTGGTCAACGAGGATCTTTACCGCGCCGTCGAGAACATGGTTCCCCTCAGTGTCACCCAGGCGGAGCAGATCGCAGCTGTTCGCGGCTGGGCTTCTACCCGGGCGGTCGCAGCCACAGCAGCTGAAGACCTGTCGGGGTACAGCGGGACCACCACCTCAGATGTAGAGACCCCGCCGGAGACGGTACCAGCTCCACCGCGAACGGACGCATCACTTTCACGGGGTGGGAGATTGGTGGATTTCTGATGAGCATTTCTCTCGTCCTGATTCCCCTCACCATGGCGGCCGTCGGGGCATGGCAGGCCAGCCGTAAAGAAACAGACGCGGACGGCCGGACAGTGTGCCACGTGCAGACAAGGATGCGCGATAGTGAACTCCTGATAGCCGCACTAACAGACACTAAGGCAGCGGTCACGCGCTCCGCCCAGACGATCACCGCCGACTGGCACGGGGTCAGAGCGCAATTCCAGCGCGATTCGAGTGGAATCTGGCAAGTCGACTTCACCGGCGAAGTCGATGAGCAAAGAGCTCCGGAGATCGTTAGCGCTATTGACCAGGCGTACGGCCGCCAGGTTCAACAGACAGTACTAGCGAAATTACTCGATCGGGCACCGTCCGCGGGAATGACTGTAGCCTCCCAAACTGTGGAAGATGACGAAAGCGTGACCCTCGTGCTGAACGTAGGGGCTAGGTCGTAATGGGGATTGAACAGATTGTTGTCCGGGTTGCCCCTAATGGAGCAATTCATGCCGAGACCATAGGGCTGAAAGGCCCGAAATGTTTGGAGACCATCGCGCTTCTGGAGGAGCTGCTGGAAGCGCAAACGGTGTGGAGCAGTTTCACCAGTGAGTACGACGAAGTGCCGATCGGCACGCAGCAAGCCATAGGGGTGGATGATGAACTACGCCAACACTGAATCAAGGGTACTTCTTGCCAACCGCAAGTGGCGCATCCGCCACAGCGCCTGGCTACTCGCACCAATCCTCGGCTTCGGCGTGTTTTCATTCGTCGGCTTCTTATACGTTGCGCTGAGAGTCCGCAACCGGAAGTTCTGGATCGCCTGCATTGTTGCCTGCCTTGGAGCCACGGTGATGGTGATCGCCAACTCAATATGGAACACCCGGAATGGCAGTAGTTCTGCGGGTGGCGCCGTGACGATGATCGTCTATGTGGGTCTGGTCGTTTTTGCCATAGTCCTGAACCGTGACTACCTTCGTTGGCGCGCCAACCGGACTGAAGCCAACGCCTGGTACAACCAGTCAGAGGCCTCAGGGGTGCAGGGACCCATGGCGCCTGCACCGGGACCTGGAGGATGGCCTCCGGTCCAGCAGGCACAGTCGCTCCAGTCTGCCCAGCCCATGCCGTCGGGACCGGGGGGCCGCTTCCTAGGCGTTAACAACACTCCGTACTATGGCCCGCCCACAGGCCAGCAGTCCGGGTCGGTAGAACCAACCCCGAGCTTTCCAAGCGTCAACAACTCTCCGCATTATGGCCCGCCAAATGGCCAGCCAGCGATGCGGCCCGCACCTCAGGCCAGCACCGGACAAGATGCCACTAGAGCGACTCCGCTTGATGTGAACTCCGCATCGAATTCTGACCTGAGCACGATGCTCGGTATCGACCCCGCACTTGCAGACCGTGTGGTCGCGACACGCCTGCAGCGGGGAGAATATCGGGATTTAGATCATCTGATTGCGGCCGTCGGACTGCAGCCCCACGAGCTCCAGAAGTTCCGGAACAAGGTGACCTTCAAACAGGGTCAGCAACGCGTCAAGAACGGCCCCATTGCCCCCTCCGACGGCCTCCCCCTTGGCGTCCGGCCCCTTGACTACTGAAGCGCCGACCGGGCAACTCCTAAGGATCGGGTCGGTTACTCCCCGAACAGCAGCCGAAGGGCCCGGTGTCCGCTTCGCTATATGGGCCCAAGGCTGTTCAATACGGTGTCCTGGCTGTTTTAACCCGCATTTCTGGGGCACAGCAGGTGGCCAGGACGTTACCGTCGATGAGCTTGTCAGCCGGGCCTGTGACGCAGATGTGGACGGGATAACCCTGCTCGGAGGCGAACCGTTTGAACAAGCACGCACCTTCGCCGCTTTGGCAGGAAGGGTCCGCACAGCGGGACTTTCGGTGATGATCTTCACCGGGTTTGAACGCGAGTTCCTGGAAAGTCCTGCGGCACCGGATGGGGCAGCAGCATTATTGGCCGAGACTGACCTCCTTATCGACGGACGCTACGAGGCGGAAAAGCCTGATCTCCGTCGCCCCTGGGTTGGTTCCACCAATCAGAAGTTCCATTTCCTCACGAACCGATACCGCCACCTAGAAGAGAGCCTGGCGGGGATACCGGATCGCCTTGAAGTGAGGGTCAGCCCGGCTGGTCAAATCGCCGTCAATGGCTGGGCCACTGTCGACCGCATTGACGCCCTGCTCGAGGGCATTACCTCACCGCTTGGACGGGGGCAAATCGGTACTCACCACGCCCTGCGGGGAGATGAACCTCTTAAATAGGCGTGAGGCGTGAAGCGACCTGAACAAGGCAGTGTCATGCGGTCGTAAGGGCCACAAGGGTTCCCATGCCAGATGAGCACGACGCGGTCGTCGGAGAGAACCCGAAACGGGTCGGCCTCGACGAGCACTCACCCATCAAAGCCGGGAAATCCTTCATCCGCGGCTGAAAACCCTTCTGGGCTGATAAGCACGAGACTCATGTTCGAGCCATCAACATCGAGCTTCCTCCGAGCACCCAGACCATGTGGAGGTATCCGTGGCCGAGCCCGGCGAATCATGTTGGACAGCGAAGTCGGCGGCCGCCGCGGCGAGCCACGCGCAAAATGACGAAACGGCCGCCGGGCGCGAGCACGCGGTGCGCCTCGGCGAAGAACCTGGGCTTGTCCACCATGTGCTCGCTCGACTCGATCGTCCAGGCGGCATCGGCCGAGGCATCGGCCAGCCCGTTGTCGAGCCAGTCGCGGACCTGGATGTCACCTCGGCCGGCGAATGTCTCGCAGGATCAGGAACAGCGTTGTGAGCCGCTGCTGGCCGTCCACGAGTTCCCACCGACTGTCGGCCATGCGTTTAACGACGATCGGCTGAAAATAGTACGATGACTGCCCTCGGCTCTCGGCTCTCGGCTCTCGGCTCTCGGCTCTCGGCTCTCGGCTCTCGGCTCTCGGCTCTCGGCTCTCGGCTC
>NZ_JYCN01000001.1 GCF_000876655.1 Arthrobacter sp. SPG23 | reverse complement strand
GCCCGCCGCCGCTTCACGGACGCCTTTGGCTCCGCAGTGGAAAGCGACACCWGGMTGAGGGCCCRGSSCYGGGCCCTCATCCTGTCCACCGCCATGCTGAGCAACTCGGACGATAATCCGCGGATGTTTGCCGTGGGCGAGTTCGGGATCAGGCAGATCCTGGAAGGCTGACGTCGCCTGCCACTTTGAGGCCGCTTTATTGTCGGTGCCTGCTGGCATGCTGTGGGTATGGAGGGCAGGGTGGTTGCGGAGACGTTGGAGGCCATGGAGGCTTCCCTTGCCGTGTTGGCTGCATGTGCCGGTCACGGGGCCGGGAACGTGGCCGGGGCCGGGGCCGGGAGCGTGGGCGGGGCCGCGGATTCTGCCGGTGCTGACCCTCTTCGGGATGAGGCGGACGCGTGCCTGGACGGTCTGGCGGGGGTCGGCGGCCTGGAAGCCATGCTGGCCGCGGTGAAGGTGCACTTCGCTGCCGGTTACGCGGCCGCGGCTGCGGCGTTGGCGGCGCCGGCCGTTTCCCCGCAGGAGCGGACCGCCCGGGACATGGCGGTGACGGCAGAGGTCGCCTGTGTGCTGACGGTGAGTGAACGATCGGCGGCGGCGTTGTTGGCGGAGTCAGCCGCCCTGACCACCGGGTTGCCGCTGACGCTGTCCGCGCTGGGGTCGGGGCGTATTTCGTGGCAGCACGCCCGGGTGATGTGTGATGAAACGTCCGGCCTGGACCCCGCCGGGGCTGCTGCGTTGGAGGCTCATTTCCTGGACCCCGGGGCCCCTTTTTGCTGCGCGTGGCTGCCCGGCCGGGGAGCTGGTGCCGGGCAGGTTCCGGGCCAAGGCGCGCAGCTGGCGTGAGCGGCACCATCCGGTCAGCATCGAAGCGCGCCACCGCAAGGGCGTGACGGACCGCCGGCTGGAATTTGTCCCGGACCGGGACGGCATGGCCTGGCTCTCGGCCTATGTGACCGCGGAGGTGGCGGCGGGTGTGTGGGCCCGTGCCACGCACGCGGCGCGGGCCCTGCAGGGCCCGGCCGAGTCCAGGACCCTGACCCAGCTCCGTGCGGACGTCGCCGCGGACTGGCTGCTGGCCGGGGTGGCCGAAGGCACCCCGTCACCGAAGGCGCAGGTGCTGGTGACGGTTCCGGTGTTCTCGCTCCTGGGTGCCGGGACGGAACCGGCCATCCTGGACGGGTATGGTCCCGTTCCGCCGTCCATGGCCCGCCGGCTGGTCGCGGACGGTGCCGGATCGTTCCTGCGGGTGCTGACCGACCCGCGCAACGGGGCGCCGCTGGAGATCGGACGCACCAGCTACCCGGTTCCGAAAGCGATGCGCCAATGGCTGCGGCTTCGGGACGGCCGGTGCCCTTTCCCGGCTGCAACAACCCCTCCCTGGACAACGAAGCGGACCATCTGCTGGCCTGGTCCGAGGGCGGCGGCACCGGCATCAGCAACCTGGGCCAGCCCTGCCGGAAGCACCACCGCCTCAAACACAGCACAGCATGGAGACCGGTCGGCGCGACCCGGGACCAGCCACCGGGCTGGATCTCACCCGCCGGACGCTCCTACCCCAGCGAACAACAGGACTGGGAACCACCACACTGGCCGGAAATACTTGCCGGTGCCTCCGCTGCCGGAGAGACCGGGCCACCACTACCGGCGGACCCCTTCCCAGACTGGGCCCTCTTCATCGCGGCCTAGGATCGACCCTTGCCTCTGCTGCCCGGTCATCCCTAGTGAGTAGTCACCCCTAGTGAGTAGTAACCCCCTTGGGGGTCACCGTTGTGGACGCGCGCTGCTGTCTGCCGCCGTCGCCCGCCGGTGCCGGCGGATCCGCCATGTGACCAGCAGGCCGACTGCCACTGCGGCTACAACGATGGCGGCGGCACTTCCGGCGGTGTGTGCCACCTCGTCGTACAAGTTCCCGGCAAGGTATCCGAGGGTCACGAACAGGCTCCCCCACAGCACGCCGCCGGTGATGTTCCACAGCGCGAACCGCCGGTAGGGCATACCGCTCAGCCCGGCCAGGGCCGGCATCACGGCGCGGAAGAAAGCGGTAAACCGGCCAAGGAAGATGGCGGGGCCGCCCCGCCGCTTCAGGAACTCCTGGGCCTTTTCCAGCTGGTGGCGTTTCCGGTCAAAGATCCTGAGTGACATCAGCCGGGGGCCAAAGTGCTTGCCGATTTCGTACCCCACCGTGTCGCCCAGGATCGCGGCCGAGACCACGACGGCAATCATCGCCGCGAGCGGGAAGCCACCCTTGCCGGCGATCACACCTCCCACCACCGCCGCGGTTTCGCCCGGAATGACGAAGCCGATGAAGAGGGCGTCCTCGGCGAAAACGAGCGCGAACACAACACAGGCCACCAGCACCGGGCTGGCGTTGAGGAGTCCGTCGAAGAATGCCTGCATCAGCAACAGTGTGGCAGTTGGGACGGGTGGCCGTCAGCCCTTCAGGTCCCCGCGTCTCCTAAGCTGGGGCCATGGACGCCTCACAGCAGTTGGGCATTAAGCCGATTCTCACCCTGACGGTGAATCCGGCCTTGGACATCAGCACCTCAACCGAACAGGTCAGCAGCGGCCATAAGCTCAGGTGCGGCGCAAGCCGCCTCGACCCGGGCGGCGGGGGCATCAACGTGGCACGTGTCATCCAGCGCCTCGGCGGACAAACCCTGGCGGTGTACACCGCGGGCGGCCCGACCGGGGACGCCTACCGCCGGCTCATCGAGGCCGAGCGCATCCCGACGCTGGCGGTCCCCATCCAAGGGAGCACCCGCCAGGACTTCACCGTTGATGAGACCTCCACCGGGAAACAGTTCCGGTTCGTGCTCCAGGGCCCGGAGCTCAGGGAACCGGAATGGCAGGCCTGCCTGGACCTTGTTGCCGCGTCCATGTCGGCGGGCGGCTACGTGGTGGCCAGCGGCAGCCTCCCGCCGGGAGTCCCGGACGACTTCTATGCAAGGGTTGCCCGCCTGGCGCGGCAGGCGGGTGCCCACTGCGTCGTTGACGCCTCCGGGCCGGCACTCACCGAGGCGCTGGCCGCTGGAGTGTTCATGGTCAAGCCAAGCCTCCGCGAACTGGGAGCGCACTTCGGCGCCGCCCTCGACAGTGAGCAGAGCCAGGTGGACGCGGCGTCGGCCCTCGTTGCTGACGGAGCTGCGGAACACGTCGCCCTCACGCTCGGCGGGTCCGGTGCCCTGCTCGCGTCGAAGTCCGGACTCATCCGGCTCACCGTGCCGGACGTGCCGGTGGTCAGCACGGTGGGAGCCGGGGACAGCTTCCTCGGCGCTTTTGTGCTCCGGCTCGCCCAGGGCCGCCCGCTTGAAGGGGCTTTCCGGGCCGCCGTGGCCGCCGGAAGTGCCACGGTCATGACGCCTGCCACCGAACTGTGCCACCGGGCCGACGTGGAACGCCTGGAGGCTGAGCTCGCCAACACAGCGACCTGACCGGCCGGAAGGAAACGGTTGGCTGCGGTCAGTCGGCTTCCAGAAGGGATTTCAGCTTCGCGAGGTCCTTGCGCATGGCGCGGCGCGTCATGGGGGCCATCACCAGGCCCGCGACAGCGGAGAAGCCCGCGGGTTTCCCGGTGTTTCGCAAGGTCATCCGCGTGGCATCGCTTCCCGAATCCGACCACGTGTAAGTGGTTTGCATGGGGAAGGGGCCTTGAGCCGTGCGCATGACGACCTTTCGGCCGGGGTCCAGCTCGGTGAATTCGTAGAGGTACTCCAGGGTCTTGCCCAGGAACTGTGCCCTGAAGGCCACCTTCGATCCCACCGCCAAGGGCGGAGACGACTCCCAGCTGACTGCCTTGATGTTCGCGTACCAAGCCGGAGCGTTCTCCGGATCGGCGGCAAAGGCCGCCACCACTCCGCGGGAGCGGCGGATCTCGGTTTCCACCACTACGTCAACCATGCCTGTTGCCTCCCCTTGCGCCTTTTCGACTCAGGCTACGGCAAGGTGCCGCGATCAGCCGCTGGCGCTCAGGCGCCGGGGCAAGTGCAAAAAGAGGGCGGCAAACCCCTCCGGGTTGCCGCCCTCCTTTCTACGGTTACACCACGGCTACGGGCTCTTTGACCTTCAGGGGCTCAATCTTGCCCATGACAAAGAGGTAGTTTGCGGCGCCCACGAGCGAGACTGCTCCGATGACCGCCAGCGGGGCCACGAAGGAACCGGTCTGGTCCACCAGCACGCCGATCAGGATCGGGGTGAAGATCCCGGCCAGGTTGGAGGCGAAGTTCTGCAGTCCGCCGATGGATCCGACGTGCCTGGAACTCGGGGCGACGTCCGCGGGCAGCGACCAGATGCCGGTCGCTGCGACGGTGAGGCTTGAGTAGGCGACCGAGAGCAGCGCCAAGGCCATCCAGGCTTCCGGCACGAGAGCGGCAAACATGATCACCGAACCGCCTGCGAGGCCGCCGGCGATGGCGGTCTTCCGGACCTTGGTGACGGATGCGCCGGCGCGGACGGCGCGGTCGGCCAGGTATCCGCCCAGCCAGCCGCACAGCACCGCGCAGATACCCGGAATGGCGCCGAAGAAGCCGAGCTTGAGCAGGTCGAATCCGCGCTCCTTGACGAGGTAGCTCGGGAAGAAGGTGATGAAGAAGTAAATGGCGCTGTTCAGGCAGAAGAAGCCGAACATCATGCTGAGGATGGTCCGGTACTTGAAGAGTGAGCGCCAGGGGAGCTTGGCGGCATTGGCGTCATCGCTGCCTTCGCCGCGGGCACCCCCTTCCTCGATGTAGGCCACCTCGGCGGCGTTGGCGCCGGGGTGCTCCTGAGGGCTGCGGTACACCTTCCACCAGACGGCGGCCCAGATGACGCCCGCCACGCCGATGATGATGAACACAGCATGCCATGAGGTCAGCGCCACGATCAGGGTAACGATGGGCAGCGCGATCACGGCCCCCACGCGGGAACCCGAGTCCCAAATACTGGTGGCGAAAGCCCGTTCACGGACCGGGAACCAGGTGGCCACCACCTTGGCAGCGGTGCTGGGCGCAGGGCTTTCGCCCACACCCAGGAGGAACCGGGCTGCAAACAGGGACCAGAAGTTCGTCGCCGCGGCGGTCACCATGGTGAAGACGGACCACCAGACGGCCGCCAGCGAAAACGACCGGCGCGGCCCGACTTTATCCACGTACCAGCCGGCAGCCAGCTGGCAGAAGTCGTAGGCCCAGAAGAAGGCCGCAAAAATGAGGCCTTGCTGGGTCGCGGTGAGTTCGAAGTCCTTGCCCATGAAAGGCAGGGCAACGCTGAGGCTGGAGCGGTCCAGGTAGTTGATGCTCAACCCGATGAAGGCAAGCCAGATAATGACCCAGCGCTTGCGGGTCATGCTGCGGGGATTTTTGGGCGATGACGTACTGGCAACTTTACTTCCGAGCGCAGTCATGTGGTCTCCTTCGACGTGAACATGGCTTCGGGTGCCTGTGGCACCGGGGAAGACACCGAAGATATCGATGCCAAATCATATAGGAATCTGGTTAATCATATAGAAAACGTGATCCAGATCAAGCCCCCCTCAAAAATCGCCCGAAGCAACGCCCGCCGGGGCGACTGTAGGTCCCGTGGAATATGATTCCCCCAGCGACTCCCACCCGAACAACAACCCCAACCAGCACTAAGAGGTCAGCGCGTGCCCCCACGTCAGTCTTCCGACATCTCCCGCGGCAAAGCGGCCGTCAGCGATGTGTATTCGTCCATGCGCGCCTCCATCCTCGAAGGCGAAATCGCACCCGGAACCCGGATCAACATCGACGCCGTGTCTCGGAGGCTGGGCGTATCGCAAACGCCGGTGCGCGAGGTGCTGCAGCGGCTCGAAGGGGACAATCTCGTGGTCTACAACCCCGGCCGGGGATACAGCACCACGCCGCTCCTGGACCTGGCCGAACTGCGCTCACTCTTTGAGTTCCGGCTTCTGGTGGAGCCCTGGGCTGCGCGCTCGGCCGCTATAGACCGGCTAGCCAACCCCGCGGCCGCCCTCGAGAAGGAAATCGCGGCGTTCCGCGGCGCCATGAAGTCCGCGGGTGACCTGCGGCAGGACCTGGTAGCCCATGACACCCGCTTCCACGACACGATCCTTGCCGCCGCCGGCAACACCGTAGTCCGCCACGCTTTCGCACAGACGCACTGCCACCTGCACACCTTCCGCCTCTATCCGGCCGACGTGGACGGCGCCATTACCGTGGCGGAACATTCGGCGGTCCGCGAAGCCATCAAAGCCTGCCAGCCCGAGCTGGCCGAAGCGGCCATGGCGGAGCACATCCGCAACTCCTTCGCCCGCTTCGCCCAGGCCTTCGAAGGCCACGCCGACCTCGCGCCGCTGCAGGACGGCGGCCCGCCCAGACGGCACATCGTGGATTAGATCCAAGCCCCGGCCCCGCGGCCGGGGCTCCTTTTTACCCTCGGCACTTGATCTGGATCACAGTTCCTATATTATTGTGGAAATTCATATAGGAAATCATGCACACCCTCCAGATCAATGCGAGAGAAGAGATCCATGCCTTCCATCACTTCCATCACCACCCAGGACGTCCGCTTTCCCACATCGCTCGAACTCGATGGCTCCGACGCGGTCAACGTTGACCCCGACTACTCCGCCGCCTACGTCGTCATCCGCACCGATGCGGGCGATGAAGGCCACGGCTTTGTGTTCAGCTGCGGCCGCGGCAACGAGATCCTCACGGCAGCCATCAACTCCTACGCAGCCCTTCTCCGGGGCCGGGACATCGATGAACTGATCTACGACCTGGGCAACGCCTCCAAGCGCCTCATCCACGATTCCCAGCTCCGCTGGCTCGGCCCGGAAAAGGGCGTCACCCAGATGGCGGCCGGCGCGCTGGTCAGCGCCCTTTGGGACATCCGCGCCCGCCGCGAGAACAAACCGCTCTGGCTGCTCCTGAGCGAGATGTCCCCGGAAGAGATCGTGGACGTCGTCGACTTCACCCACATCCGCGACGCACTGAACCCGCAGCAGGCGCTGGACATCCTCCGGGCAGGCCAGGACGGCAAGTCCGCACGGATCGCCTCCCTCAGGGCGGATGGCTACCCCGCCTACACCACGTCGCCGGGGTGGCTGGGCTACAGCGACGAGAAGCTCGTCCGGCTCAGCAAGGAGGCCGCCGCCGCCGGATTCTCCATGATCAAGCTCAAGGTGGGCGGCGACATCGCTGACGACCGCCGCCGCATGGCCCTCGCCCGGCAGGCGGTGGGCAACCTTCCCATCGCCATCGACGCCAACCAGCGCTGGGAAGTGTCCGAGGCGATTGAATGGGTCAACCAGCTGGCCGAGTTCAATCCCTACTGGATCGAAGAGCCCACCAGCACCGACGACATCCTGGGCCATGCGGACATCCGGAAGGGAGTAGCCCCGGTCCGCGTCGCCACCGGCGAGGCCGTAGCCAGCCGCATTGTGTTCAAGCAGCTGCTGCAGGCAGGCGCCATCGATGTCCTCCAGCTCGACTCCACCCGGGTGGGCGGCGTCAACGAGAACATCGCCAACCTCCTTCTCGCCGCCAAGTTCGGTGTCCCGGTCTGCCCGCATGCCGGCGGCGTTGGCCTGTGCGAACTGGTCCAGCACTTCTCCTTCTTCGACTACGCCGCCATCACCGGAAGCCAGGACGGCCGCATGATCGAATACGTGGACCACCTGCATGAACACTTCGCCGAACCGGTCCGGATCGCCGGCGGACGCTATGCCGCCCCGGAACGCCCGGGCACCGGGGCCGAAATGCTCAGCGCCTCCCGGACGCGCTGGGAATTCCCCTCCGGCGCAGGGTGGCTTGAAGTGGGAAACCGTGCCGCCGTCACCGGCGCCAGCCTTGCACCTGCCGGAGCCGGCCGATGAACACCACCGCCGGCCAGCTGAACGCCTCCGTCGAGGCCGCCCACGCAGCCTTCGAAAAGGCCCGCCTGGCAGGTCCCGGAACACGGGCCTCATGGCTTGAAGCGGTAGCCGCCGGCCTGGAAGGCGACGCCGCGATCCTCGTTGAGACCGCGGCCGCGGAAACCCATCTCGCCGGTCAGCGGCTCCAGGGCGAGCTGAAGCGCACCGTCTTCCAGCTCCGGCTCTTCGCCGACGAGATCCGCCGCGGCGAGCACTTCGACGCGACGATCGACCACGAAGATGCCGCCTGGGGCATGGGGCCGCGGCCGGACCTTCGCCGCTACAAGGTGCCGCTCGGCGTGGTGGGTGTCTTCGGGGCGTCCAACTTCCCCTTCGCCTTCAGCGTGATGGGCGGCGACTCCGCGTCAGCCCTGGCGGCCGGCTGCGCCGTCGTCCACAAGGCGCACGACGGACACCGGGAACTTGCGGTCCGCACCGCCGAAACGGTGACCACGGCTCTCGCGGGCGCCGGGGCGCCGTCGGGCCTCTTCTCCCTGGTCACCGGCCGCCAGGCTGCGGAGGCACTGGTTGACCACCCGCTGGTGAAGGCCATCGGCTTCACGGGTTCGACGGCGGGCGGGCGGGCATTGTTCGACCGCGCAGCTGCGCGGCCCGAGCCGATCCCGTTCTTTGGCGAACTGGGCGGCATCAATGCCGTTTTCGTCACCGGCAACGCCTGGTCCGCACGCCGCGAGGAGATCCTGGCCGGCTATGCCGGCTCCTTCACCCTGGGAATGGGTCAGTTCTGCACCAAGCCGGGTGTGCTCTTCGTCCCGGCCGGAGAAACTGAGAAGGTACGGGACGAACTCCGGACCGCCCTCGCGGACTTCGCCCCGGCGCAGCTGCTCAGCGGACGGCTGCATGAAGGGTTCCGGCAGGCAGTTGCTGACCTGCGGGACACCGCAGGCGTGCAGGTGCTGCTCGACGGCGACTTCGCCGAGGCGCCGGCACCCACCGTCCTGCTGACCACGGCCGATGCCGTCCGCCGGGACCCCGGCATCCTCCGCCAGGAGATGTTCGGGCCGGCCAGCCTGGTGGTGGAGTACAGCGACGAATCCGAACTCGGCGCCCTTGCCGGGCTCCTGGAGGGCCAGCTGACCACCACCCTGCAGGCGGAACCCGAGGACGACGTCGCCGAGCTTGCCGGCAGGCTCGCGGACATCAGCGGGCGCCTGCTCTGGAACGGCTGGCCGACGGGAGTGACCGTCAGTTACGCCCAGCACCACGGCGGCCCGTACCCCGCTACGACGTCGGGCACCACCTCCGTGGGGACGGCCGCCATCCGGCGGTTCCTGCGGCCCGTGGCCTTCCAGTCCTTCCCGCAGCCGCGGCTGCCCGAGCCGCTGCAGGATGCAAACCCGTGGAACGTCCCACAAAGGGTCGACGGCGTCTGGCGCCGCCCGTCCGCACTGCCGGAGGGTCGGCTGTGACGGCGCTGCCGGCGTCGCCCGCAGCTGTCCTTCCGGAGGACGCGGAGGACGCCCTCCTCATCGGCCGCCTCTGGGACGTGGAAAGCTCCGGACCGCGGGTAGTGGCCGTGCAAGGCAGGGACGTGTTCGACCTGCAGCACCTCGCCGGCACGGTATCCGAACTGCTGGAACGTTCCGAACCCGCTGCGGACGCCCGTTCCGCCATGTCCGAGCCGCGCTGGAAGACCGCGGACGTCGTCGAGGCGTCCCTGGCGCGGGACACAACGCGGCCGCACCTGCTGGCCCCCGTCGACCTCCAGGTCATCAAGGCCTGCGGAGTGACGTTCGTGGACAGCATGATCGAACGCGTCATCGAGGAGCGCTGCGGCGGGGACGCCGGCCGGGCCACCGAGATGCGGGAGCTTGTGGGCAGGGCACTCGGCGGCAGTATCGGCGAGGTACGGCCGGGCTCCCCCGAGGCCGCCGAAGCCAAGCGGGTGCTCATGGCCGAAGGGCTGTGGTCGCAGTACCTCGAGGTGGGCATCGGTCCCGACCCCGAGGTCTTCACCAAGGCACCGGTGCTTTCTTCGGTGGGCCTGGGTGCCGGCATCGGAATTCCTGCGTTCTCCTCTTGGAACAACCCGGAGCCGGAGCTCGTACTGATTGCCACGTCCACGGGCAAGGTTGTTGGCGCGACACTCGGCAACGATGTGAACCTCCGCGATGTTGAAGGACGAAGTGCGCTGCTGCTGGGCAAGGCCAAGGACAACAACGCCTCCAGCTCGCTGGGGCCGCTGATCCGGCTGTTCGACGGCGGGTTCACGCTCGAGACCCTGCGGCAGGAAGAGATCCTGCTCCGGGTGGAGGGCTCAGACGGGTACCTGCTGGAAGGCAGGAACACCGTGGCCCGGATCAGCCGGCCGTTCGAGGAGCTGGTGGCCGCGACCTTCGGCGGGCACCACCAGTACCCGGACGGTTTCGCGCTGTTTACGGGCACACTGTTCGCGCCCACGCAGGACCGGGACGAACCCGGGCAGGGCTTCACCCACAAGATGGGGGACGTGGTCACCATCCGCAGCCGCCACCTCGGGGCCCTCATCAACGCGGTGGGTGCCGCCGAAGAGCTGCCGCGGTGGCGCTTCGGGCTGCGTCAGCTGTTCGCCTACCTCGCCGCGCAGGAGCGCTCCGCTTCGGCTGTGGGCGCCGCCGGCGTCAGCTGAAGAGGCCTTCTCCGATGAAGCCGCCGGGCCCCGTGCCCGGCGGCACCGCGGCCAGGGCGGAGCCGGTGTGCTTGAGGTACTCCACGGCCAGGGTGTCCTGCTTGGCCATCGCCATCTGCATGGGCACGTAGTGCGTGCGTGGGTCCTTGACGAAGGCGATGAAGAACAGCCCGGCGTCCAGGTGCCCCAGCCCGTCTGACCCGTCCGTGTAGTTGTACCCGCGGCGCAGCATCCGGATGCCGCCGTTCTGGTCGGCGTGGGCCAGCCGGACATGTGAATCCATGCCCATCAGGGGCTTGCCGTCCTTGCCCTTGATGCTGAAGTCCGGGGCGGTGAATTCCTTGCCGCCGGACAGCGGGGCGCCCTCGGCCTTGGTCCGTCCGATCAGGGATTCCTGCTCGCCCAGGGACGTCCGGTCCCAGATCTCGATGTGCATGCGGATGCGGCGGGCCACCAGGTAGCTTCCGCCCTCCATCCAGGCCTCCCCGGGACGGTTGCCCGCCTCAGCCCAGACATGGTTCTCCAGCAGCTCAGTGTCTTCGACCTTGAGGTTGTTGGTGCCGTCCTTGAACCCGAACAGGTTGCGGGGCGTCTGCTGCGCCCGCGATGTGGAGGCCGTGCGTCCGAAGCCCAGCTGGGACCAGCGGACGCGGACCTTCCCGAACCCCAGCCGGGCCAGATTGCGGATGGCGTGCACGGCAACCTGGGGATCGTCGGCACAGGCCTGCACAAGGATGTCTCCGCCGCTGCGTCCCGCCTGCAGGTCATCGCCCGGGAAATGCGGCAGGTCGATGAGGGCATCCGGCCGCCGGCCCTGAAGTCCGAACCGCACTTTCCCGTCCTTTTCGAACAGGCTGGCACCGAAGCCGAAGGTCACGGTGAGCTTGCCGGCGCTAAGGCCCATGGCCTCGCCGGTGTCCTGCGGCGGGGCGTCATAGGAGCCGCCTGCCGCCCCGGTTTCACCCGTTTCGCGGCCCTGTGTCATGGCCTCCGCGGCGGAGGTCCAGTCTTTGAGGAGCCGAATCAGCTCGTCGCGGTCCTCGGTGATGACATCGAAGGCGGCCATGTGCAGGCGGTCCTGCGCCGCCGTCGTAATTCCCGCCTGGCGTTCCCCGTGGAAGGGGACGGTGTCAGCGGCCGGTTCCACGGCGGCAGGTTCCGCCGCGAAGACGGCGTCGCGGCCCCACAGCCCGGCGGCGAGGCCGGCGAGTGCCCCGGCGCCCCCGACGCCGGCGAAGGAGAGCAGGCCACGCCGTGAAACCCCGCGCCCGGCAACCGGATTAGCTTGGGACGCGTCCCGTTCAACCCCGTCCTGGCCGCCGCTGAAAGGGCAGCCGCTCACAGTACGACTGCCGCGGTGAGGTTGGACAGCGGCTCGCCGAGGGAGTCCACCAGGGCGGCGAGGCGCTGCACCTGCTCGGGGCTCAGCTCGTTGTAGTAGGCAAAGCCCTCACCCTGGGCATGGGTCTTAAGTTCGGCCTGCAGCGCAGCGAATTTGGTGTCGAGGCTCTTGGCAAGCTCCGGGTCTTTCTGCTCCAGCACAGGCGTGAGGTTTTCGAAGGCGATCCGTGCGCCGTCCACGTTGGCCTGGAAGTCCCACAGGTCGGTGTGGGACCAGATTTCCTCTTCACCCGTGACCTTGCCGGTGGCCACTTCGTCCAGCAGTTCCTTGGCGCCGTTGCCCAGCTTGTCGGCAGTGAGCTCCACGGTCCGGGTGCGGGTGGCCAGCTCTTCCGTGTCAGCCACCAGCCGGGCCGCGAGCTTTTCGCGGTCCGCTGCGCCCAGGGCCTGGAACCCGGCCGGCGGGAACAGGTCCTTTTCGGCGCGGTGCCAGCCGGTCCATTCTTCGCCTTCGGCCAGGTCCGCTTCGCGGGCGTCCAGCTTGGGATCGAGGTCGCCGAAGGACTCGGCCACCGGCTCGATACGCTCCCAGTGCATGCGCGTTGCGGCGTAGAGATTCTTTGCGGTGGCCGTATCGCCTGCCGCGTAGGCTTCGGCGAACTTCCTGGTGCCGGCCAGGAGCTGTTCCGCCTGGTCCTTGACGTAGGCCACGTACTGGGCCGTCCCCTGGTCGCTGAGCGCCTTCAGGTCGCTGTCCACCGCGGGCTGGCTGCCGGATTCGGTCACGTCGAAGCCGGCCCGGATGCCGTCACCTTCCATGCCGGGCTTGCAGGCGGTGGTGTACTTCCCGGCAGGAACGGTGACCACCAGGTTGCGGGTCAGCCCCGGCCCGATGTTTTCCACCTCGCCCAGGATCCGCAGCCCGTCTTCCGCCAGCAGGTAGAACTCGGTGACCTGGTCGCCGTCGTTCTGGACCGCGAAGGTGAGGTTGCCGCTCTTCGCGGACGCCGTGGACACCTTGCAGGCGTCGCCGGTACTGGTGACCTGGATGGGACCTGCGGCGCCGGCCGAGGACGACGGCGCTGCGTTGTCCGTGCAGGCGGCCAGTGTCAGCGGAAGGACGGCGACGGCGGCTGCCGCGGCCAGGCGGCTGGCCGCACCGTTGCGGCGCCGTGGCGTGCGGGCCGATGCTGAGGGGTCGAATTCGGGCAGGCTGGGGCTGGGCATTGGGTGGTCCTTTGGGGTGTGGGAGTGGGGGTCAGGAGGCCGCGACGGCAGCCCGGGCGGCTGTGTCCGGCTGCGATGATGCGCGGCCGCGGCGGTTGGAGCGAAGGTAGAAGAACAGCACGGCCGGGACGTACAGCAGCCATGCCGCCGCTTCCAGCCACGTGGTGGCAGGTGAGAAGTTCAGGGTGCCCTTAAGTACGGTCCCGTACCAGGACGACGGCGGGATGGCCGCCGAAACGTCGAAGGCCAGGCTGTGGAGTCCAGGGAGGATCCCGGCCTCTTGGAAGTCATGGACGGCGTAGGCAAGGACGCCGCCGGCGATGACGACGAGCGCGGCGCCGCTCCAGGTGAAGAACGCTCCGAGGTTGACCCTGAGGACTCCGCGGTGGAGCAGGAATCCGAGCAGGACGGCGGTGGCCAGCCCCAGCAGCGCGCCGAAGAGCGGTGTTGCCGACTCTCCGGTGGCCTGGGCGGCCGCCCACAGGAAGAGCGCAGTTTCAAGGCCCTCCCGGCCCACAGCCAGCGCGGCGACGACCGCCAGCCCCCAGCCGGCGCCGCCTGCCGCCCTGTCCACTTGCGAGCGGAGTTCGGTACCGAGGGCGCGGGCGGTACGGGCCATCCAGAAGACCATCCAGGTCACCAGTGCCACGGCCACCACGGAGAGGCTGCCGCCGATGGCTTCCTGCGCCTCGAACGTGAGACCGCGCGGACCGAAGGTGAGCAGCGCCCCGAACCCTGCGGACACGGCGACGGCCACTGCGACGCCCGCCCACAGCCTGGGCAGGAGGTGCTGCCGCCCGGTCTTGAGGAGATATGCCATCAGGAGCACAACGATGAGTGTCGCCTCAAGGCCTTCGCGCAGGCCGATCAAATAGTTTGCTGTCATGAACGTAGAGCCTCAATTATCGGAGCCAAGGTTAGGCTTGCCTCATACGAGGATCACCCAAGCTCGAGAATTAAGCAAACCAAACGTGCGCTAATTCGCCGAACGTTACGCTGGGCCGGCCGGGCCTTGCCCTAAGGCGCCGAATCCCGGATCTTCAGCTCGAAACCGGCCTCGATGCGGAGGCCTTCGGCGGCCGGCTCCGCGCCTTCGATCCTGTCGATGAGCAATGCGATGGACCTCTCGGCGATTTCCGCCATGCCGGGCGACACCGTGGTGAGGGATGGCGACGCGAAGCGGGCTTCCTCGATGTCGTCGAAGCCTGCCACTGCAACGTCGTCAGGTACTTGAATACCGCGGATCAGGAGTTCGTGCAGCGCGCCCAGCGCTATGGCATCGTTCAGGCCAAAGACCGCGTCGAACGGGACGCCGCTGCCGAGCAGTCCGCCCACAGCCGAGGCGCCGCCGTCGCGCCGCCAGTCGCACTCCACCACCAGGGCGGGATCGAATTCCACTCCCGCCGCTTTTAGTGCCTGACGGTAGCCGTTCAGGCGCAGGCCGGGACTGTCCGCGGTGTCGCCTGCCGCGGCGCCGAGGACGGCGATGCGGCGCCGGCCGCCTGAGAGGAGATGGGCGGTGATTGCAGCCGCCGCCTCGGCGTTCTTCATGGTCACCAGGTCGAACCGCAGGTCCGCGATGTGCTCCCCCAGCATCACCACCGGCTTGGCGCCCCGGTGCGCGGCAATGGTCCCGGCATCAAGGGTCAGCGGGGTGAACAGCAGCCCGTCCGTGAGCTGCCGAAACGGACCCTGCAGGGCGCTCAACTCGTGCGCGGCAGTGGCCCCGGACTGCTCCACCAGGACACGGTACCCGCGGCCGGCTGCGACATTCATCAGCCGGGACGCGAGCTCAGCGTAGTAGGGGATGGAGAGGTCGGACAATACCAGCCCCAGCATGCGGGTCTTCCCGGAGCGCAGGCTGCGCGCCGTCAGGTTGGCTTCGTAACCCAGTTCCGCGATGGCATCCAGCACCTTTTGCTTCGTGGCCGGCCGGATGAACTCGTACTCGTTGAGCACGTTGGACACGGTCTTCAGCGAGACGCCGGCCGCGCGCGCAACGTCGTTCATGGTCACAGCCACAGGTGATTCCCTTCCCGGCAACACTTTCAGCTACATCGTTGCAGACCAGCGCGGTTTTTGCCCTGTCCATAGCTTGTACAACGTTATAGGCTAGGCCCGGCCGTACCGTCCCACCCGGCCTCCGCCAGCGAGCCCCGAAGGAACAGCCATGCCGCTTGCCCATTCCCCTCTCTTCCGCTGCCCGGTGTTCGACGGCGCCGCCGATCCCACCGTCATCCACCGCCGCGGCACCGGCGAGTGGTGGATGTTCTACACGGCCCGCCGCGCCACCCTCACCACAGGCGGCGTGGACTGGATCACCGGCACCCGGATCGGAATTGCCGTCTCCAACGATGCCGGAGCCACCTGGCAGTACCGCGGCGCGGCGGAGGGGCTCGATCCGGAAGACTCCCCCGGGCTGAATACGCACTGGGCGCCGGAGGTGGTGTGGCATGACGGCGAATATCACATGTTCCTGACCTGGGGCGCGGGCGCTCCGGGCACCTGGGCCGAGCAGACCAGGCGTCGCCTGGTGCACTTCACCAGCCCCGACCTGGAGCAGTGGGAGTTCGCGGGCCGGGTGGACGTCGGCTCCGAAAACGTCATTGACGCTGCCTTCGCCGTGGTGGCGGACGGCCGGCTGCGCCTGTGGTTCAAGGACGAGGTGGACGGCTCCACCACATGGTCGGCGGTGTGGGAAGAAACGGCCCTCCGGGAAGAAACGGACGACGACGACGACGGCGGCAGCAGCGGCAGCACCGCCGTCGGGCGCGCCGGACGCATGGGTTCCGACGGTCATTGGCGGGCCGAGGGCCAGGTGATCGGGCTGCCCGCCCACGAAGGTCCCAACGTGTTCCGGCTGGGCGGCTGGTACTGGATGGTGGTGGATGAGTGGCGCGGCCAGGCCGTGCACCGCTCGGCAGACGGCCTCACGTGGACCCGGCAGGAAGCCAACGGCGGCCTCATCCTGGACACCCCCGGCACCGGAGCGGACGACGCCACCTACGGGCGGCACGCGGATGTGGTCACCCAGGGCCACCACGCCTACATCTTCTACTTCACGCATCCGGAGTGGCAGGACACCGAGATGGCCAACGGCCTGGCGGATCCGGCCCGGGCGGTCCGGGAGCAGCGCACCAGCATCCACGCGGCGCGGCTGCATGTGGAAGGGGACGTCCTGGTCTGCACACGCGACCTGGACGCCCCCGTTCACCTAGACCCGGCGCTGCTTGGGCACTAGCTGCCCGCCCTGTCGACAGCGAGGCGGATCATGCTCCACGACACCGCAGGGAGCTCGGCGGTGAGCCGGCCGCCGTCGAGCTTTACACTGACGTTTTCGCCGGGCAGCACCGAGGTGGAGTCATCCGCCGTCGCCTGCCAGTAGGGGTCCTTGTTGGCGTAGGTGACTGCCTCGACAACCTTCGCGTTCCCCAGCCCGGCGACCGCGGCGTCCAACGCGAGCGGTTCCGTCGCCGAGCGGTTCACGGCAAACACCACGGCCTCCCCGGAAGCCTCATCGAAAGTGGCCACGGCGGACAGCGCGGCGAAGTCCGCGGTCTTGCCGCCGCTGAGGAGCGGGGATTCGACGGCGAGCTGCAGCACCGTGCCGCTGGCGTGCTCCGAGGTCAGGGCAAACGGGTGGAAGGTGGTCTGCTTCCAGGCGCGCCCGCCGGGTTCGGTCATGATCGGGGCGATGACATTGACCAGCTGCGCCAGGCTGGCGGAGTGGACGCGGTCGGTGTTGCGGAGCAGCGTGATGAGGAGGTCGCCCACAACCACGGCGTCCGCCACGGTGTAGCGGTCCTCGAGCAGCACGGGGGCCACGGGCCAGTCCTTGCCGGTGGGCGCCTTTGATTCGTCGCGGCTCATGTGCCAGACGTTCCATTCGTCGAAGGAGATGTTCACCTGCTTGGCGGACTTCTTGACCGACTTCACATGGTCGATATGCGCCACGATGTCCTTGATGAACGCCTCCATCCGGTGCCCGGACGAGAGGTGCTCCTGCAGGTCGCCGAAGTCCTCGAAATATTGGTGGGCGGAGATCATGTCCACGAGGTCGTAGGTTTCGGTGAGGACCACGCGCTCCCACTCGCCGAACGTGGGCATGCTCGGGGCGGAGCTGCCGCAGGCCACCAGCTCCAGGCCGGGGTCCACCATCCGCATGGCGCGGGCAGTATCGGCAGCGAGCCGGCCGTATTCGGTGGCGTTCTTGTGGCCGATCTGCCAGAAGCCGTCCATCTCGTTGCCCAGGCACCACATTGTGATGCCATAGCCGTTTTCGGCCCCGTTGGCCCGGCGCTGGTCGGAGAACGCCGTCCCGCCGTCGATGTTGCAGTACTCCAGCAGGTCCAGGGCTTCCTGCGTACCGCGCGTGCCCAGGTTCACGGCCATCATCGGTTCGACGCCCGCTTTGGCGTACCACTTGGCGAACTCGTCCACGCCCACATGGTTGGGGTCGGTGGAGTGCCAGGCCAGGTCCAGCCGCGCCGGCCGCTGCTCCACCGGCCCCACGCCGTCCTCCCAGCGGTAGCCCGAGACGAAGTTCCCGCCGGGGTAGCGGACCGTGGACACGCCCAGTTCGCGGGTGAGCTCCAGGACGTCGGTCCGGAAGCCGTCGTCGTCGGCTTTCGGGTGGCCCGGCTCGAAGATGCCGGTGTAGACGCAGCGGCCAAGGTGCTCCACGAACGCGCCGAAGGTGCGGCGCCGGACCGGGCCTACGGCGAAGGCGGGGTCCAGGGTGATCTTGGCGGTCATTTTGCCTGCGGCAGATTCGGTAGTGCCCACGTAAACATCCTCGTTTTCTTGTTCTCTACAACGTTATAGAAACTAATTGTTAGCGTTCATCCGGGATCCGTCAAGGGCGGTCCGGGCATCGTCCGGCTTTAGCGCGCAAAGCCCGCATCCGTTACTGGATGCGGGCTTGCTGCGCGGCCGCCGGGACGGCAGCCGTGTCGAGCTGGGCCCCTTAGAGCCCGCCAGCCAGCTTGTAGTAGGCCGCGTTCCAGTTCAGTTCCTTTTTGAACTGCCGGATGGTGGTGCCTTCGTCGATGGTCAGCAGCTCTGTCTTCGCTATCTCCGCGAAGTCCTCGAACACGTCCATGCCCACGGCGGTGGACAGCACCGTGTGGTGCGCGGCTCCGGCAGTGAGCCAGGCCGCGGCGGACGTGGCGAAGTCCGGCTTGGGAGACCATAGCGCCCGGGCCACCGGCAGGTTGGGCAGCGGTTCGGCCAGGTCCACCACGTCGACGGCGTTCGCCACGAGGCGGAAACGGTCGCGCATGTCGGACAGCGCCACCACCACTCCGGGGCCGGCGTCGGTGTCGAACACCATGCGGACCGGATCCTCCTTGCCGCCGATGCCCAGCGGGTGGATCTCGACGCGCGGCCTGGTGGCGGTCAGCGACGGGCAGACCTCCAGCATGTGCGCACCGAGGATCTTCTCCTGCCCGGGAGCAAGGTGGTAGGTGTAGTCCTCCATGAGCGAAGCGCCGCCGGGCAGGCCCGCGCCCATCACCTTGGCGGCTCGCACCAGGATGGCGGTCTTCCAGTCACCCTCGGCACCGAAGCCATAGCCGTCCGACATCAGCCGCTGTACGGACATGCCGGGCAGCTGGCGCAGCTCCCCCAGGTCCTCGAAGGAGGTGGTGAACGCGGCCGAGCCGTTGGCCTCGAGGAAGCTGCGCAGGCCGAGTTCGATCCGTGCGCTGTAGCGCAGCGATTCGTGCCGCGCTCCCCCGGCCTTCAGCTCGGGGACCACGTCGTAGAGGCGCTCGTACTCCGCAACGAGGGCATCGACGTCGGACGCCGCGGCGCCGTGCACGGCGCCGGCGAGCTCGTTCACGGACCAGGTGTTCACCGAGACGCCGAAGCGGAGCTCGGCCTCGGTCTTGTCACCTTCGGTGACGGCCACGTTGCGCATGTTGTCGCCGAAGCGGGTCAGTTTCAGTGTGCGGACGGCGGCCCAGCCGGCGGAAGCGCGCTGCCAGACGCCCACTTGCCGGGAAACCTCCGGGTTGGACACGTGGCCCACGACGGTCTTGCGGGGAATGCCCAGGCGTGACTGGATGTAGCCGAATTCACGGTCGCCGTGGGCGGCCTGGTTGAGGTTCATGAAGTCGAAGTCGATGTCCGCCCAGGGCAGCTCGACGTTGGCCTGGGTATGCAGGTGCAGGAGCGGTTTGCGCAGCAGGTCCAGGCCCTGGATCCACATCTTGGCCGGGCTGAACGTGTGCATCCAGGCCGTCACCCCGATCACGGAATCGTCGGAGTTGGCCTCCAGCGCGGTGCGGCGGATCGCCTCCGAATCCGTGAGGACGGGCTTCCACACCACCCTGACCGGAACGTCCGAGGATCCGTTCAGCGCATTGGCAATCTCCTGCGACTGCGCCGCGACCTGCTTGAGGACGTCCTCGCCGTACAGGTGCTGGCTGCCGGTGAGGAACCAGACCTCGTATTGCTCGAGCGACGTTGTGTTGGCGGACGTGCTGTGGGCTGTGCTCATGGGGGTTCTCCTGGAGAAGTGTGGGTGGCCGGCGCTACTGGCCGTAAACGTTCTGGTAGCGGGCATAGAGGGATTCGATACTGGCCTGGTCGATGGGCAGCGGCTCGCCCAGCTGACGGGAGACGTGGACGGTGCGCGCCACTTCCTCGCACATCACGGCGGCCTTCACCGCGGACCGGGCATCCTTGCCGATGGTGAACGGCCCGTGGTTCTGCATCAGGACCGCCGGCGACGTGGAGTTCCGCAGCGTCTCCACAATTCCCTGGCCGATCGAGTCGTCGCCGATCAGCGCGAACGGGCCCACCGGGATGCTGCCGCCGAACTCATCGCTCATCATGGTCAGCACGCAGGGAATGGCCTCGCCGCGGGCCGCCCACGCTGTGGCGTAGGTGGAGTGCGTGTGCACTACCCCGCCCACTTCCGGCATATGCCGGTAGACGTATGCATGCGCAGCCGTGTCCGACGACGGCGAGAACGGCGGATTGCCCCACTCCCCGTCCGCCGGGGTGCCGTAGAGGTCGGTGACAACCATGCTCGCCGGTGTGAGGTCGGCATAGGAGACTCCGGACGGTTTGATGACCATGAGGTCGTGGCCGGGAACGCGGGCGGAGACGTTGCCGGCCGTCCACACCACCAGTTCATAGCGGGTGAGTTCGGCGTGCAGTTCGCAGACCTCGCGGCGGACCTGCGCAATGGTTTCCAGAAGGTGGCTCATGCGGACACCTCCTCTGCAGCTGGTTCATTGGAGGCCGGTTCAGCAGCGGCCGGTTCAGCGGCGGCGGCAAACGACGGCCTGGCCGCACGCTGGATGGCCTTGAGCCGGTGCATCACGCTGTTCGTACCGCGGCCGAAGTAGTCGTGCAGCGTCCGGTATTCCCGGAAGAGTTCCTCGTAAGCGGCAACATTTTCCGGAATCGGAATATAGATCCCCCCGGGCTCTGAGCCCATGGCCGCGGCAGCCACACGGATATCGGCGTATTCACCAGCGGCCACGGCGGCGTGGATAGCCGAGCCCAGCGCCGGGCCCTGGGCGGAGCCGATGGTGGACAGCGGCAGGCCGGTGATGTCCGCGTAGATCTGCATGAGCAGCTTGTTCTTCAGCAGGCCGCCGGCCACGATGAACTCCTTGACCGGCACTCCCGAGTCGCGGAAGGCGTCCACGATGGTGCGCGTGCCGAAGGCCGTGGCTTCCAGCAGGGCGCGGTAGGTGTCTTCGGGGCGGGTGGCGAGGGTCTGGCCCACCACCACGCCGGACAGTTCGTGGTCCACCAGCACGGAGCGGTTGCCGGAGTGCCAGTCCAGGGCAATGAGCCCGTGTTCGCCGATGGCCTGGCGGGAGGCCAGGTCGGTGAGGTATTCGTGGATGCCCAGTCCCTGCTCGGCGGCGGCCCGGTGGTATTCGGGCGGGACCCCGTTCGCGGTGAACCAGCCGAAGATGTCGCCCACCCCGCTCTGGCCCGCTTCGTAGCCCCACAGTCCGTCGACGATTCCGCCGTCCACCACGCCGCACATGCCCGGGACTTCCCGCAGCTCGGCACCGTTCATCACGTGGCAGGTGGAGGTGCCCATGATGGCCACCAGCTGCCCGGGCTCCACCGCCTTCGCCGCCGGCGCCGTGACGTGCGCGTCCACGTTGCCCACTGCCACCGCTATGCCTTCGGACAGCCCGGTCCAGGCCGCGGCCTCGGCCGTCAGGTAGCCGGCAGCGTCGCCGAGCCTGCCGATGGCGTGCTCCAGCTTGGTGCTGACAAAATCCTTGAAGTCCGGGTTCAGGGCCGCCAGGAACTCCTCGGACGGGTAGCGGCCGTCCTGGTAAATGCCCTTGTAGCCGGCGGTGCAGGCGTTGCGGACGTATTTGCCGCAGAGCTGCCAGACGATCCAGTCGGCCGCTTCCACCCAGTGGTCCATGGCGGCATAGGCGCCGGGGTCTTCCTCCAGCAGCTGCAGCCCCTTGGCGAACTCCCACTCGGAGGAGATGAGCCCGCCGTAGCGCGGCAGCCAGGCTTCACCGCGCTCGGCGGCCAGGGCGTTGATCCGGTCCGCCTGCGGCTGGGCGGCATGGTGGCGCCACAGCTTGACGTACGCATGCGGCCGGTTGGCGAAGCCGGGAAGTTCGTTCAGCGGTGTGCCGTCGGCCTTGACCGGGACCATGGTGCAGGCGGTGAAGTCGGTGGCGATTCCCACCACGGCGGCGGGGTCGATCCCGGCGTCGGCAATGGCAGCGGGCACCGCACGGCGCAGCACGTCACGGTAATCGTTGGGCACCTGCAGGGCCCATTCCCCGGGAAGCCGCGCGGCTGTTCCATTTTTTGCGCCCGCGAGGTCCGCCGGCAGGGAGTCGGTGACCACAGCGTGGGGGTATTCGAACACTCCACTGCCCAGTTCCTTGCCGTCCCGGACGCGGACCACCACGGCCCGCCCGGACAGCGTGCCGTAGTCCACACCGATCACATAGCTGTCTGAACCGTCTGCTGTGACGCCCATCAATTCCTCCAATAGTTTCCGCCGCTCTGCGGTGCTCTTAATTGTTAGCGCTAACAAATAGAAAGTCAACAGACTCGGGAGATCCGCTGCGGAGTTGGTTCCGGAACCGGGAATGGAGCACCGCTCACTCCAGGACCGCAGTGACAATCACGTTGTCGCTGTAGTCCATTCGTTCCTGCAGCCACCTGCCGCCGCAGGTGACCACCTTGAGTTCGTGCGGACCTGAACGGCGGAACAGCGAATCGCCATCGAAGCTGTCTTTGGCCATCAGTTCCACGCTGACCACCCGGTAGTTCAGCGCGGGCGCGCCCAGGCGTCCCACCTGGACCGACGCTCCCGCTCCCAGTGTTTTCAATTGCGAAAAGGGCGCCCGCTCGGAGGTTGTGTCCACGTGCCCGGCGATCACGGCTGTCCCGGCAGCGGCTCCGGGAGCGGGCCCGAACCTGTACCACCCGGCCTGGTCGAATGCCTCCGGGATCTCCATGGCCTTATCAGGCGAGACCCCCACCGGCACCACTGTCATGTCGATGGACGTTCCGGCCACAGTGAGCGATGCCGGAACCGGCACCGCCGCGGCAACTGCCGGCAGGGTGGCCGGCCGCTGCGGGATGGATCCCTCCCTGCGGGCAGGGCCCTGCGGGGCATCGGGCGTTGCGGGAGGAGGGGACGGAGCAGCAGGCGGCGAAGTACCTTCGCCCGTGGCCGCCGCCGTCGGTGGTTGAACCGGCGCGGAGGGAATCGCGGGAGCGCACGCCGTGAGCAGCAGCGCGGCTGCGGTCACAGCCGCAGCCTGCTTCAAAGAGGATTTACGACGGCGGGGTGCCGCCGCCGTCGTGGTGCCCGGTTTCATGTCCGGCCTTCCCCGCGGCAAGCGCCGGCCGGGCTTGCAGCGTTGGTTGCTGGGGAAGGGGCCCTGCCGCCGACTCGCATCGGACGGCCGGCCCCCTTGCTGATGTCCCTGCCTTACCGGCCTGCGCGCCGAGCGGCCACGGTGCGGGCTACACCCAGGCCGCCCAGGAGCAGGGCGAGGGCGGCAGCTCCGAACCCGACCGTGACGACGGCCGGTCCTGCCGGCGATGTCCCGGACGAGCCGTCACGGGCTCCCGGCACCGAACCCGGCGAGGAATGCAGCCCCTCGATGGTCTGCACGGCCAGCTGGAGATTGTTGTCCGCCAGGCTGCCCCAGGCGTAGACAATCGTGTGTGTGCCTTCGGCGACAGTGAGGTCAGCAGGGCCGATCACCGGTGCGGTGGTGCCGGTCGCCGCCACTGCCGCGGAAATGGTTGCGGGGTCCAGGCTGAGAGTCTGTTCGGCGGGGTTGGCCAGGTTGGACACAACGGCTGCATCGCCGGCCAGAACATCTACCGCGGGCGCCGCAGCGGCATGCCGGACGGTCAGCTTGCCCTTGCCCGCCGCGATCTGCGAGACGTCGTTGGTAAAGAAGTTCGCGGTGGGCTTGCCTGCCGCATCGAGGTTGGCCACGGCGGTGTAGTTTCCGCTCGCGGCGAGCGTCACGGTGACAGGACCGATGACGGGAGCCGACGCATCGGCGGCATCCGAGGCGGTGATGGCGAGTTCGTAGGCACCCGCCGGTAGCGAGAGTGGCCCGGCGAGGGTCCCGGGAGCGAAATCGTCAAGGGTACGGTCGCCGTTGACCCAGACATCCACGGTGAGCCCGGGAACGCCGTGCAGCACTGCAAGCTGGGCGTCCCCTTCGGCCGCCTGGGCCGGGCCGGCCAGAGCGAGTGCTGCCGCGATTGCCGCTGCTCCGGCGCCGGCTGTGAAAATGCTTCTGCGCATGTCCTTCTCCTTCATCGGCCCGGCTGGCGGGCAATTTTGCTTACACCCCTAACTACCGGCGCAGCATCGAATCTGGATGCAGATGCATGGAAATTTCTTCCGAGGTTTTGTGGCAGGCCATGACACAGTGCCCGGCCTGCCGTCGGGAAAGGGCTGTTAGCCGGGATGAGCGACCGGCCGGGCAGTGCTTGCGCGCAGCACCATCCCGGGCTCCACTACAGTGGTTCCCGCTGCCGCACCGTCTTCCAGCAGCGCCAGCATCATGTCCATGCAGCGACGGCCCAGCTCTTCGAAGTCCTGGCGGACCGTGGTGAGCGGCGGCGTGAAATAGCCGGCTTCCGGCTGGTCGTCAAACCCCACTACGGACACGTCCTGGGGCACCCGCACACCGGCCTCGCCGAAGGCCCGCAGCAGCCCCAGCGCCATCTGGTCGTTGCCCACGAACAGCGCCGTGGCCGTTCGCTCGACGGCGAGCTTCCGGCCGATGCCGTAGCCGCTGCCGGCGCTCCAGTCGCCCTCAACGAGAAGGTCGTCCGCCAACCCGGCCTGCGCCAGGGCCTCTCGCCAGCCTTCGGCCCGCTCGGAGCCGTCAATCCAGTCCTGCGGCCCGGATATGTGCCCGATTCGCCTGTGGCCCTGCTCGATTAAATGCTCGACGGCGAGCCGCGCGCCCATCCGCTGGTCCACCATGGCGCCGCTGAACCTTCCTTCACCACTGGAACCCACCACCACCACGGGCACGTCCGGGTTCAGCTTCTCCAAGGCCTGCAGGGTTCCGGCGTGCGGTACCAGGGCCACAATGCCATCAACGCCCTGGTCCATAAAATGGCGCGCGGCGTCGGCGATCGATTCCGCGCTGACCTCGCGGATGGCCGCGATGCTCACGAAGTAGCCGGCATCGCGGGCGGCCTGCTCCACTCCCAGAAGGGTGTTGGCGGGCCCGTACTGGGACAGTTCGCTGGCCAGGACGCCGATGGTGTGCGAGCGCCGCGTCACCAGGCTGCGGGCCGCGGTATTCCGCCGGTACCCCAGCTCGGCAATGGCCGCCTCAACGCGCTCCCTGGTCGGCTTGCTGACGTTGGGGTGGTTGTTGATGACACGGGATACCGTCTGGTGCGAGACGCCGGCGCGTTCCGCTACATCTTCAAGTCGCGGAAGGCGCCGCTCGCTGCTGTTGGCCATGAAGCTATTGTGCGCGAGCCTGCGGCCATCCACGAACGCACTCAAATTAATGGTTGAAGATTCAAGTAAAAGCTTCTAGAATGAAGTCATGACACAAACACTTGAACGCCCGCCGGTTCTCTTCCTCAGCCACGGCGCCCCTCCCCTGGCCGACGACGCCCGCTGGACCAGCGAACTGAGCGCCTGGTCCGGCACCTTCGGCAAGCCCAAGGACATCCTGATGGTGTCCGCCCACTGGGAAAACGCGCCCGTGACCCTCAGTGCCACGACGCGGAACCCGGGCCTGGTTTACGATTTCTGGGGCTTCCCGCAGAAGTACTACGACGTCAGCTACGACGCTCCCCGGGCGGCGGAACTCGCCACCGAAGTGGAGAAGCTTGTTTCCACCCACGGCCACCACGTGGAACGCGACGAAGACCGCGGGCTTGACCACGGCGCCTACGTGCCGCTGGTGGAGATGTACCCGGAAGCCGACATCCCCGTCCTCCAGATGTCCATGCCCACCCTGGATCCGCAGGGCCTGTTCAACCTGGGCAAGACGCTGGCGCCGCTGCGTGACCGCGGCACGCTCATTGTTGGCTCAGGCTTCACTACGCACAACCTGCGCTGGTTCAACCCCGCCGGCGGCCCGGACACCACGCCACCCTCAGTGTCGAGCGAATTTGACCACTGGGCAGAGGAAACCATGGCGGCCGGCGACGTCGACTCCATCCTGGATTTCCTGCACAAGGCCCCGGCCGCCCGCGAGGCACATCCGCGCAGCGAGCACTGGGCACCGCTCTATGTAGCCCTCGGTGCGGCCTACGAGTCCGGCGATCTCGCCGCAAAAACAGCCATCGACGGCTTCTGGTTCGGCCTGTCCAAGCGGTCGTGGACGCTCACGTCTAAGTAGCAGGTGCCCGCGGCGGGGCCGGCTCACCCGCAGCGGACTTAGGCGGGGATTGTCGGTGTTCGTCGAAAAGCGACGACGGCGATGACTGCGGCGGTCCCGGTGGCGGCAGCCGTGGCGTAGGCCATGTTCGTATAGGTTCCTAGCCAGGCTGCGAGCGCAGGTCCGGCAACCGGGGCGATGGCGGTGACTGCCGTCAGCGGTGCCGCGAACAATCCCTGCAAAGAGCCGAGATGCTGTGTTCCCCACCGCTCAGCCACGACGGTGGCCTGGAGGAGGGTCTGGCACCCGCGGACGGCGCCGGCGAGCATCCCGGCGGCCACCAGTGCGGGCGCGGGTCCGGGAATGGCGGCGAGAAGCAAGGCGGAGGCGGCGGCGGTACCGGTGATGACCGGCAGCCGCGCACCGGCGGGGATGGCGGAGAATACCAACCGTCCGCCCACCTGCCCGGCACCCACGAGGCCGAGCCCGAGCGCGGCCGTGGCGTAACCGACCCCCTTTTCCATCAACACCGGGATGATATTCAGCGTCACGGTGTAAAGAACGAGGCACAGCAGGACCATGAGTGCCTGCAGGCCAAGGAATTCACCACTGCGGCGGATGGTGCGCACTGCATCCCGCTGGTCCGTCACAAGTGGCCCGGTAGCGGCCGGAGCCCAGTCCCGGTTCAGGTACCGGGCGTGCAGCGGCACCGTAATGAGTCCCATGACGCCGGCGAGGACGATGAAGGCGCCCCTCCAGCCGAACGCGGACGTCAGGGCTGCGGTGACCGGCGCGAAAATGGTGGAGGCGAATCCGGCGACGAGAGTCAGTACAGTCAGCGGCCGCAGACGGGCGGGCCCGTACCAGCGGCTGATCACCGTGAAGGCCGGCTGGTACAGCACGG
The DNA here is from genome assembly GCF_000876655.1 of Arthrobacter sp. SPG23. Lineage (GTDB taxonomy): Bacteria > Actinomycetota > Actinomycetes > Actinomycetales > Micrococcaceae > Arthrobacter. The sequence continues at coordinate 149,943 of NZ_JYCN01000001.1, read as the reverse complement.
CTGCCTGCGCGATGCCGGCAAGAAGCCAGGCCGCAAAGAACACGGGCAGGTTCGGCGCCGCCGCAACTATGCCCAGGGCCAGCACTCCGATGATGGATCCGCCGATCATCAGTGTGCGCGGCCCGGACCGGTCGAGGATCCTGCCGACGAAGATCCCGGCCATGGCGGAGACCAGCAGCCCGGCGGAAAAGGCCGCCGTCACCAGGGCCGCGCCCCAGCCGGTGTCCTGGCTGATGGGGCGGACCGCAGCGATCAAAGCGTAATAGAGCACGCCCCATCCGATGGTCTGGGTGATGCACAACGCAGCGAGGCCGCCGCGTGGTGCACCCTCCGCGACCAGGACCCGGGCGGGAGCGGGCGCGGTCACTGTCAGTTCCCGGTGAGCTCCGCGTACAGCTTCCGGACACGGGCCCTGATGTCGTCCCGGACCAGGCGCATGCGCTCCATGCCTTCGATTCCGCGCTCCGAGGGCTCGTCCGTATCCCAGACCTCGAGCCGCTTTCCCTCTGGGGCTTCGACTTTTGCCTCGTTGCCCAGGACGATGACGACGTCGACCGCGTCCAGTACTTCGTCGGAGACGGGCTTGGGGTGTTCACCTGAGATGTCGATGCCGAGTTCTGCCAGCGAGTCCACGGACTGGGGGTTCAGCGACTTGCCAGGTTTGGTGCCGGCGGAGTACACCGTGACGGTCCCGGCAGCGAGCTGGTTCATGAGCCCGGCGGCAAGCTGCGATTTTCCGCCGTTCTTGCTGCAGACGAACAGGACGCTGGGCTTCTTGTCCTGCAGGTGCAGGCCGTGTTCAGGGTGGTCAGTCATGTTTGCACTCCGGTGGGGTCGGTTGACGAAAGCATGGGAAGGAGGTCAGTTTTCGCCGGAACGGCCGTGGGCCAGGCCCGTGGGGAATCCGACGAGGACCGGCTCGGGCGTTCCGCAGCAGCCGCCGGAGGTTTCGGCCACAAAACCTGCGGGCTGGGCCGCGGGGATGTCGCAGCTGGTGCCGATATCGGAGGAGCAGACACCCGTTTCGGGGAGCTCGAGCTGGACGGTGTCGGCCGCCTTCCGGTCCCCTGCCAGGGCAGCGGCGACGGAGCGTACCTGCTCGTAGCCGGTGGCGAGCAGGAAGGTGGGGGCACGGCCGTAGGACTTCATGCCGACGATGTAGAAATCTTCCTCCGGGTGGGCCAGCATCCTGGCGCCGTGGGGTTCCACCGTGCCGCAGGAATGAAATTCGGGGTCGATCAGCGGGCCGAGCTCACGCGGGGCTTCAACACCGGGGTCGAGTTCCAGCCGGAGTTCCCGGAGGATGCCCAGATCGGGGCGGAAGCCCGTGGCAGGCACCACGACGTCGGCCTCGAGGGTGCGGCCGTCCGTGGAGGTCAGGGTGACGGCGCCGCCGGCAGCTGCGAGGGCGGCGATGCCGAACCCCGTGTGAAGTTCCACGGCGCCGGACTCGACGAGGCTGCGGAGCCGGCTGCCGAGCTGGCCGCGGGCGGCGAGGCCGTCGGCGTCGCCGCCGCCGTACACCTTGGCGGCGGAGGAACCCCGGATGGCCCACACGATTTTCGTGCCGGGCGCCCGGACCGCAAGTTCGGAGAGGTTGAGCAGCGTGTTGGCGGCGGAGTGGCCGGCGCCGATGACGACGACTGTGCGGCCCTCGAAAGTTTCGCGGTCGCGGCCCAGGACGTCCGGCAGCGGAGACGAGATGCGGGCAGCCGCCTCAGCCTCGCCAAGGGCGGGCAGTCCGGAGGTTCCGAGCGGGTTGCGGGTGGACCAGGTGCCGGAGGCGTCGATGACACCGGCGGCCTGGTAGTCGCGGACTTCCCCGTCGGCATGTTCCACCCGGACCAGGAAGGGTGTGGCGTTCCGGTGACGGCTGTGGGTTTTATCCATGCCCTGCCGGGTTACGGCCACGACGCGGGCGCCGGTGTGCAGGCGGGACGCGATCGCGGGCAGGGAAGCCAGCGGGGTGAGGTACTGGTCGATGAGTTCGCCGCCGGTGGGCAGCGCCGTCGGCTCCGGCGCTTCCCAACCGGCGGTGTCGAGCAGGCGGACGGCGGCAGCGTCGGTGTTGTACTGCCACGGGGAGAAGAGCCGGATGTGGCGCCACTGCTCGATGGCTGCGGCGGGGGTGGCGCCGGCCTCGAGGATCAGCGGCTCCAGGCCGCGTTCGATCAGGTGGGCTGCCGCGGCGAGGCCGATGGGCCCGGCTCCGATGACAGCTACGGGAAGGGGTGTGGTTACAGCCATGGTGTCCTCTGTTTCATCCGGTGGGGTGGCGGTTCAGGCGTGGGTTGGTTCTTCGACCAGGGCGGTCGCGATACTGTCCGCATCATCCAGGGCGGCGAGGTAGCGTTCGGCGTCAAGGGCGGCGGCGCACCCGGTGCCGGCGGCGGTGATGGCCTGGCGGTAGCGGTGGTCCACGGCGTCCCCGCAGGCAAACACACCGGTCAGGTTGGTGACGGTGGTGGGCGAATCCACCTTGATGTAGCCCTCGGCGTCGAGGTCAACCTGGCCCTCGACAAGTTCGGTGCGCGGCACGTGTCCGATCGCCACGAAGATGCCCGTTGCGGAATGTTCGCGGGTTTCGCCGTTCCGCGTGTCTGTCAGTGTGACGCCGGTGACCTTGGGGTCGCCGTGGATGGCGGTGACGGCGGAGTTCCAGGCGAAGCTGATCTTCGGGTTGTCCTTGGCGCGCTGCGCCATGATGCGGGAGGCGCGGAGTTCGCCCTTGCGGACCACCACGGTGACGGTCCGCGCGAAGCGGGTGAGGAAGGTGGCTTCCTCCATGGCGGAGTCGCCGCCGCCAACCACGATGATGTCCTGGTCGCGGAAGAAGAAACCGTCGCAGGTGGCGCACCAGGAGACACCGTGGCCACTGAGCTTCTTCTCCTCGGGCAGGCCGAGCTCTTTGTACGCAGAGCCGGTCGCGAGGATGACTGCGGGTGCCTCGTGGATGTCTCCGGCGCCGGTGACCACCTGCTTGAGGTGTCCGGTCAGCGTCACTTCGGTGACGTCGTCGAACACTACCTGCGCGCCGAACCGCTGCGCCTGCTCCTGGAGCCCGTCCATCAGTTCAGGGCCCTGGATACCCGCGGGGAAGCCCGGGAAGTTCTCCACTTCGGTGGTGTTCATCAGGGCGCCGCCGGCTGTTACCGAGCCGGCAAGGACCAGGGGCTTCAGGCCTGCGCGGGCGGCGTAGATGGCCGCTGTGTAGCCGGCAGGGCCGGATCCGATGATGATCAGCTGTTGGGTGCTCACTTCGGTGCTCACGGAAGGTCTCCTAGGTTCGGGCGGTTACTTGGCGGCGGGAGTAAGGGAGGCGATGAGGTCCTCGATGCGGGCCTTGATGTCGTCCCGGATGGGGCGGACGGCAGCCACGCCCTGTCCGGCCGGATCTTCGAGTTCCCAGTCTTCATAGCGCTTGCCGGGGAAGATCGGGCAGGTGTCGCCGCAGCCCATGGTGATCACCACGTCCGATTCCTTCACGGCCTCCGTGGTGAGGACCTTGGGGATCTCGGCGGACATGTCGATTCCCAGTTCGGCCATGGCCTCGACAGCGGCCGGGTTGACCTTGTCCGCGGGCTGGGAGCCGGCGGAGCGGACCTCGATGGCGCCCTTGGAGAGGGTGGTGAGGAACGCCGCGGCCATCTGGGAGCGGCCTGCGTTGTGGACGCAGACGAACAGGACGGAGGGCTTCTTGGCGGCTTCGGTGCTCATGGGGTTCTCCTGAAGTGTGTGGGTTAGACGGAAAGGGGGCTGGGCGTGAAGTAGCGTTTGCGGGCCCAGAGGGCTGCATAAACCAGTGCAACAAGGACGGGGACCTCAATCAAGGGGCCGACGACGCCGGCCAGGGCCTGCCCGGAGGTCACTCCGAAGGTGCCGATCGCCACGGCGATGGCGAGCTCGAAGTTGTTGCCCGCGGCGGTGAAGGCCAGGGTGGTGGTTTTTGCGTAGCCCAGGTCCAGCCTCTTTCCGATCAGCATGCCGGCGCCGAAGACCACCAGGAAGTAGACCAGCAGGGGCAGGGCGATCCGGACCACGTCGAGCGGGCGGGAAGTGATGGTACCGCCCTGCAGGGCGAAGAGCAGGGTGATGGTGAAGAGCAGCCCGTACAGCGCCCAGGGGCCCAGCCTGGGCAGGAAGCGGTCTTCATACCAGTCGCGGCCTTTGGCCTTTTCTCCGATCGTGCGGGTGAGGAAGCCGGCCAGCAGCGGGATTCCAAGGAAGATCAGCACCGACGCGGTGATGGCCCAGAAGGAGAAGTCAGCGCTGGTGGTCGGCAGGCCCAGCAGGGATGGCAGCACCTGCAGGTAGAACCAGCCCAGCGCGCCGAATGCGATGACCTGGAAGACGGAATTGATGGCCACCAGCACCGCGGCGGCTTCCCGGTCGCCGCAGGCGAGGTCGTTCCAGATCATCACCATGGCGATGCAACGGGCCAGGCCCACGATGATCAGGCCGGTCCGGTATTCCGGCAGGTCCGGGATGAAGATCCAGGCCAGGGCAAACATGAATGCCGGGGCGAGGACCCAGTTGAGAACCAGCGAAGTGATCATGAGTTTGCGGTCCGCGACGACCCGGTGGGCCTGGTCGTACCGGACCTTCGCCAGCACCGGATACATCATCACCAGCAGGCCGATGGCGATCGGCAGCGACACCTCACCGACCTTGACTGCCTCAAGTGCGGTGTTCAGGCCCGGAATGAAGCTGCCCAGGAGCAGGCCCAGGACCATGGCGGCGATGATCCATACCGGCAGGAACCGGTCCAAGGTGGAGAGTTTGCCGACGACGGCGGCCTCGCCTCCACGAGTGGGCGACGGGATGGTCTGGGTTCTCACGGGACTCCTGTGCTGCGTTTGTGCTGCTCTGCGAAAGATTGATGTTTGTCGATATGAAGTATTCCCAACTATATCGATGAATGTCAATCTGTGTGCATAATAGACGCATGAATTCTCTGCAAACTGTTGAGCCGGCCCTCGACGAGGCCTGCTGCGCGCCGTCCGGTCAGCCTGTCCTCAGCGCTGAGGATGCCCGGCGCAAGGCCCTCGTGTTCAAGGCCCTGTCCGATCCCAATAGATTGCGGCTGCTTTCCATCGTCAAGAGCGGCGGGTCCGGGGAGGCCTGCGTCTGCGATCTCACTGAGCCACTGGACCTGGGGCAGCCCACCGTGTCCCATCACCTTAAGATCCTGGTCGACGCCGGCCTGCTGCATCGCGAGAAGCGCGGCACGTGGGCCTACTACTCCATCGTTCCGGGCGCCCTGGAGCAGGCGGCTGGCCTTCTGGCGTCCCTGTGAGCTGACGACGCGACCGCAACCAAGGAGGAAACCATGAACGCCGAGACCCCCGCCATCGAGGACCGGTTGCACGCGATGCTGGAAAACATCAGGATCGCGACAGCCAACACGCGCCAGGCGATGGATTCACCCGGAGACGAGGACTGGGTGCAGGACGGCGAGTCGGACGCCGAGTACCTGCGGTCGATCCAGCGCGATACGATCGCCCGGCTGGACGCCACGGCCCGGGACATCGAAGCAATGCTGACCCTCAGGCAGGCTGGGAGCTGAGGGCGGTCAACCCCGCCAATTTACCTTCACCAACGGGTTCTTCGGGCAGCAACGGAATGAGGGCCACCCGGTCCGTGAGGGTGTGCACTTTCGTGATCTGTTCGATCTCGTTCGCGGCGCGGGCCCGAAGGAACGGTGTTTGCGGGTGTGCGGCGGCGATCGAGTTGTTGATCACCCAGGCCCACGGGTGAATCCCGGCCCTTTCCAGGTCATCCTGCAGCTCCACGGCTTCCAGCACAGGCGTCGTTTCGGCCAAGGTGACCAGGACAACCTTCGTCTGCGCCGGGTCCTGAAGCCGCATGAGCGGGGTAACGAACCCCATTGTGGCGCCAACCTGACGGGCAATCTCCCGGTGGTACGAACCCGTTGCATCCAGGAGCAGCAGCGTGTGGCCGGTCGGCGCCGTATCTATCACCACAAAGTTCCGGCGGGATTCCTGCACCACCCTGGAGAACTGTCGGAACACAGCCACCTCGTCCGTGCACGGGGACATCAGGTCCTCGGCCAGTGCAGCGCGTCCGTCATCGTCCAGGTTCCGGCCCTTGGTCTCCATCACGTGGTTGCGATATTCCTGGATGGCCGCTTCCGGATCGATGCGGGAAACTTTCAGGCCCGGAATGGAGCCGTGGAGCGTTTCGGTAAGGTGCGCCGCCGGGTCAGTGGTGGTGAGGTGGACTGCATGACCCCGCCTGGCCAGGGCCACCGCGATGGCGGCCGCCACCGTGGTCTTCCCGACGCCGCCCTTGCCCATGCACATCACGAGGCCGTGGCCATCCAGCTCTATTTCGTCCACCAGCGCAGCAAGAGGGGCGTCCTCAACCTCCGGGACCCGCGCTGCGTCACCGGTGCCGGAACCTGTGACGCCGGCACCGAAAGTTGCCGCAAACAGTGTCTCCAGCGCCGGAATGCCGACCATATTGCCCGGCTTCAGGTCCAGGACATCGCGGGGCAGGCCGGCGACCGCCTCGGGAATGGCCCCGATGGCCGCAGCCTCCCGCGCCCGCAGGGCCAGCGCCAGTTCCTCCTCGCCGGCCGCTTCCGGCAGGACGCCGTTTAAGACCACGTAGCCGCTACCGATCCCGATCTGGTTGAGCTCCAGGTAGGTCCGCTCGATCTCGCCCAGCGACGATGTCTGCGCACGGCTGACCAGCACAAGCCTCGTCCTCGCCGGGTCGGTGAGGGCCCGGACCGCCTTGGCATATACCTGCTTGTGCTTCTCGAGCCCCGACAGCGGGCCCAGGCAGGACGGGTCCCCCTTGCCGGCCGCCAGGAAATCGGTCCACGAGCCGGGCAGCTGCAACAGGCGGATCGTGTGGCCGGTGGGTGCAGTATCGAAGACGATGTGGTCATACTCGCCGTAGAAGCTGTCGTCGGCGAGCAGGTTGGTGAATTCGTCGAAGGAGGCGATCTCCGTGGTGCACGAACCTGAGAGGCTCTCGGCGATGCCAGCCAGTTCACTCTCGGGCAGCAGTCCGCGGACGGGCGCGATGATGCGTTCCCGGTAGGCTTCGACGGCCTGCTCCGGGTCAATTTCCAGCGCAAAGAGACCCGGTACATCCGGGATGGCAGTGACGGTGTTCCCAATGGTCACGCCGAAGACCTGCCCCACATTGGACGCGGGGTCGGTGCTGACCAGCAGGACCCTCTGACCGGCCTTGGCGAGGGAAAGCGCTGTTGCACACGCCACGGAGGTTTTGCCCACGCCGCCCTTGCCGGTGAAAAACAGGAAGCGGGGGGCGTTCTCGAGAAACTTCACCCGGCCAGCATATCGACAATGGTCGATGCGGATAAGGGCCAACCGGCCCGGACAACAAAAACCCCCGGCCTCCTGTCACCAGGAAGCCGGGGGTTTTCCACTCTTCGCTAAAAGAGTGGGCCCTGTGGGGATCGAACCCACGACCCACGGATTAAAAGTCCGATGCTCTACCAACTGAGCTAAAGGCCCCAGCTGACTGCCGCGAATGTGCGCGAAAGCGCACAAAACTAACTGTCAGCCCAGTCCATTTCTGGACGTTAAATACTGTACCCCACGCCGGGGGCAGCTTTGACACAACGGCGCGCGGCGCCGTCGTGCCTTACACCCGGCGCCCTCACGCGAACAATGGCGCTCAAGCGTCCCCCTAATACTCCATAAGCCGCCGGGCGGCAAGCTCGATAACAGAACTGCACAGGAGTAGCGTGGGGGCATGAGCGAGCAAGCTGGATCCAAGCCCTACGGCGGTGCAAACCGGCATCACAAGCCCAAGCCATTTGCGCCCATCGACTTTGAGCCGTTCGCAGGCGGCGCAGACCCTGCCCGGGTCTCCGAGGCTGCGCACCTTGCCGCCCAGGCGCTGGTGCGCCACGGCCGTGACAGCGACGATCCCAAGGTGACCAAGCGCCTGGTCAAGCTGGCGGACGAGCAGGGCCTGGAAGCCATCGCCGAGATGTGGGCGGAAAGCCCGGCCCGGTCGCTGCCCGGCGCCCTGTGGCGCCTCTACGCGCTGCGTGCCGCGACGATCCAGGACCCCGAGCGGATCTCCGTGTACTTCAAGGCCGGCAAGGACACGGCGCAGGTGTCCAACGTGGTGGCCGGCGCTGCCGAGCCGCCGGGAGCGGACGAAATGAAGACGATGGCGGACGCCATCCTCTCGGGAGCGTTCGACGGCGAATTCGACGTCGCGCTGGAACGTTCCGCCGCTTTCTGCCGGGTGGTTGCCCTGGGCCAGGCCACCCTGGCGGACGGCGCCGAACACAGCAACGAGAACCACGCCAGCAAACTGACCCGCAATTCCCACCTCCTGGTGAAGACCGCCGAGGACCTGGAGCACGCGGCCAACGCCTGGCGGCTGGGCGAACTGGACTGAGGCACCCCGCGAGGCATCCGTGCCCGCCACGCATCCGTGCGGACAGAGCCCGCTGCGCAAGTCTTCCACTGTTACGCACGGAGCTGCCCGGCTGTCAATGTTGACTTGGTTCAGCCAAAGTAGAAAACTGAAACCGGTGCCGAACCGCGAAACCCCCGGGCTTCAACATTTAGCCGCCTAGAGCGGCCTACCGCCGAGAGGCGTATCCGGTTCGGCACCACTTTTATGCCCGCATGGATCTGCCGGTAAAGTAATCCCCATGTGCGGGTCAACGTCAAGTCACATGGCCCGAGGGCCACATTCCCTGCCGCTCCCTGCCGTCGCCGGAACCCGAAGGTGAAGCTCCGCCTCTTCCCGCAGGAGCCCGCAGGGCTGCACCTGCTCTCGCAGATGGCCCGCCAGATCGTCCTCGCCACCGGGACCCTGGCCGAAATCCTCGGCGTCCCGGCCGCCGAACACAACCGCCTGGTAGAAGACATGCACGATCACGAGGCCAAATCGGCTGAGCTGCAGTTCGCGCTGCTGACCCACATGCGCACCAGCTTCGTGAATCCGCTCCCCCGCGAGGACATGTACGCCCTCTCCCGCTACCTCAACGAGGCCATGGAGAAGCTGGACGCCGCCGCGGAACTGGTGGCCCTGTACAAGCTCGAGCGCCTCCCCAAGCGCGCCGCCGACCAACTGGAGATCATCAGCCGGCAGGCCGAGCTCACCGTGGATGCCATGCGGCAGCTGAACAACCTGGACGATCTGGAGGACTACTGGATCGAGATCCTCCGCCTGGCCAAGCGCGCGGAACGGACCCACCGGGTGTGGGTTGCGGACATGATCAAGGACATGAAGTGGGCCCAGTACGCCCGCAACCGGGATATCGCCAACCAGTTGGTGGAAGTCACCAAGGACATGCGGCGGATCGCCACCCAGGTAGGCAGCATCATCGTCAAGGAATCCTGACGTGACCCTGTTCTTTTTCGTCGTGGTGGTGCTGTTTGCCTCCGCATTCGCCTTCCTGAACGGTTTCAGGGACGCGTCGACGTCCGTGGCCCTGGCCGTGCGTACCCGGGCCCTGACGCCCACGGTCGCCGTCCTGCTGGCCGCCCTCTTCAACTTCGTCGGCGCCGGGCTGAGCGGGCTCCTGGCGCTGCAGGTCAGCCGGACCTGGATCTCGCTGCCGCCGGGCGAAAACGGCCTGACGATCCTCCTCGCCGGCCTGCTCAGCGCCGTCGTATGGGGCATTTACACCTGGTGGCGCGGCATTCCGTCCTCCTCCACGCACGCCCTTGTGGGCGGGCTGGCCGGCGGAGGCCTTGCCAGCGTGCTGGTGGGCGGCAACGCCGTGGACGGAGTGAACAACTCCCTGTTGTTCCAGGTGGTGCTGCCCCTCCTGCTGTCCCCCGTCATAGCGTTCGTCGGCGCCTATCTGCTGGTGTGGCCTGCCACCTGGGCGGCCCGCTACACGCCGCCCAACGTGGTCAACAGCCGGTCGCGCCGCACCCAGGCCATTGCTGCCGGAGCGGTGGCCTTCGGCCACGGCCTGCAGGACGGGCAGAGGACCGGCGCGGTGCTGCTCCTGGCGCTCCTCGCCGCGGGGCTGTCCGACGGCGCGGGCCTGCCCGGCTGGGTGCCGCTGCTTACCGCGGCGATGCTCACGGCCGGAACCCTGGCCGGCGGCTGGCGCATCTCCTACACCATCGGCTACAAGCTCACCCGGATCGACCCGCTGCGGGGCTTCGTGGCACAGCTCTACAGCTCCGTTCTCCTGCTGCTCGGGGCTATCGGGCTGCAGTGGCCGGTTTCCACCACGCACACGGTGACGGCGGCCGTGCTGGGGGCCGGCAGCAACCAGGGCTTCCCGGTCACCAACCGCAGGCTGGTGCTCCGGATCCTGGCCTTCTGGGTCCTCACCCCGGTGGTGACGGCGGCGGCGGCCTTCGTGCTGGAGCTTTCGCTCTCGCCCCTCACACGGCTTTAGGTTTCGACAAGCTCAACCACCGGGGGCCGGGGCTTATCCGAAGCGGGGCTCAACCACCGGGGGCCGGGGCTTATCCGAAGCGGCCTGAGACGTAGTCTTCCGTGGCCTTCTGGGTGGGGTTACTGAAGATGGTGTGGGTGTCGCCTACCTCGATCAGCTTGCCCGGCTTGCCGGTCCCGGCGATGTTGAAGAACGCGGTCCGGTCCGAGACGCGCGCGGCCTGCTGCATGTTGTGGGTGACGATAACCACCGTGTACTGGTCCTTGAGGTCGTTGATGAGGTCCTCAATGGCCAGGGTGGAAATGGGGTCCAGCGCGGAGCAGGGCTCGTCCATCAGGATGACCTGCGGTTCCACGGCGATGGCGCGGGCAATGCAAAGGCGCTGCTGCTGGCCGCCGGAGAGTCCGGATCCGGGCTTGGCCAGGCGGTCCTTCACTTCGTTCCACAGGTTGGCGCCCTGCAGGGAGCGCTCCACGAGGGCATCAGCCTCGCCCTTGGAGATCTTCTGGTTGTTCAGCTTGACGCCGGCCAGGACGTTGTCCCGGATGGACATGGTGGGGAACGGGTTGGGCCGCTGGAACACCATGCCGATCTGCGAACGAACGGTCACAGGGTCCACGCCGGGGCCGTAGAGGTTGTCCCCGTCCAGCAGAACTTCGCCTTCCACCCGGGCGCCCGGAATCACTTCGTGCATGCGGTTCAGCGTCCGCAGGAACGTGGACTTGCCACAGCCGGACGGGCCAATGAATGCCGTGACGGACTTGGCTTCGATGTTGATGTTGACGTCCTCAACGGCCAGGAACTTGCCGTAGTAGACGTTCAAATCCTTGACGTCGATGCGCTTAGACATGGTATTCCTTCACTTGCTGGATACGAATTGTATTTTACCGGCGGAGCTAGCGGCCGGTCTTGGGTGCGAAGATCCTGGCGATGAGCCGTGCGCCGAGGTTCAGCAGCATGACCAGGATGATGAGCACCAGCGCGGCACCCCAGGCCCGCTGCGAGGACGGATCCGGGTTGGACGGCGAGGTGGGGTTCAGGATCTGGGTGTAGATGAACGTGGGCAGCGAGGCCATCCAGCCGCTGAACACGTTGCTGTTGATGTTGGTGGCGAAGCCCGCGGTCACCAGGATCGGGGCGGTTTCGCCGATCACGCGGGCAATCGCCAGGGTGACGCCGGACGCGATGCCGGAGATCGCCGTCGGAATGACCACTTTGAGGATGGTGCGCCATTTGCGGACGCCCAGGGCGTACGCCGCTTCACGGAGTTCGTTGGGGACGATCTTGAGCATTTCCTCGCTGGAGCGCACCACCACCGGGATCATCAGGACGGAAAGCGCGACGGCGGCCACAGCCCCCGTTTTGGTACCGGGCCCCACCACGGCGAAGAAGAAAGCGGCGGCAAAGAGGCCGGCCACGATCGAGGGGATGCCCGTCATGACGTCCACGAAGAACGTGATGGCGCGGGCCAGCGGGCGGTCCTCGCCATATTCCACGAGGTAGATCGCGGTCAGCAGGCCCACCGGAACCGAGATAACCGTGGCCAGCAGGGTGATCTGGATGGTGCCCAGAAGGGCGTGGTAGATGCCGCCCACAACGGGTGCGCCTTCCTCCACGCTCTTGTTGTCGAAGGCGCCGGTGACACCGTTCATGGAGGTGGTGAGGAAGCCCGGGTCCAGGAGGCCGGGGAGCCCGTTGACCAGGACGGTCCAGATCACCGAGATCAGCGGCAGCAGGGCCACCAGGAAGGAACCGACCACCAGGCACGTGGCCAGTTTGTCCTTGGCCTTGCGGCCTCCTTCGACGGCGGCGCTCCAGCCCACCAGCCCGGCCGTGAACAGGATGGCGGAGACGATGCCCCAACCGAACGCATTGAAGCCGATCACGGCCATGATGGCGGCGCCGACCACCAGCGCGAGGGCCAGGACGACGTACGGCGCGAACTTGGGCAGCTGGCCCTTGGTGAGCGCGGAGCGCTTCCGGACCGGGGTGAGGGTGGAGGTCATTTAGTTGGCTCCCGAGAATTCTTTGTGCCGGCTGATGATCCAGCGGGCAATCATGTTGACGCCGAGCGTGATGACGAACAGGACCAGGCCCGCCGCGATCAGCGTGCTCACCTTCAGGCCGCTGGCCTCCGGGAAGTTCAGGGCGATTTCGGCGGCGATGGTCTGGTTGCCGGACTGGATCAGGCTGGCGGTGAGGGCGCCGGAGGACAGTACCAGGGCAACGGCCATGGTTTCGCCGAGGGCCCGGCCCAGGCCCAGCATCACGGCGCTGACGATACCCGGGCGGCCGAACGGAAGAACGGCCATCTTGATCATTTCCCAGCGGGTGGCGCCCAGGGCAAGGGCGGCTTCCTCGTGCAGCTTGGGGGTCTGCAGGAAGATTTCGCGGCTCAGGGAGGTGATGATGGGAAGGACCATCACGGCCAGCACGATGCCGGCGGTGAGGATGGTCTTGCCGGTGGCGGACGCGGGGCCCTGGAAGATGGGCAGCCAGCCCATGTTGTTGGCCAGCCAGTCATAGGCCGGGGAGATTTCCCTGGCCAGGAACGCGGCGCCCCAGGCGCCGTAGACCACCGACGGGATGGCGGCCAGGAGGTCGATGACGTAGCCCAGGCCGGAGGCCAGGCCGCGCGGCGCGAAGTGCGAGATGAAGAGCGCGACCCCGATGGCCACGGGGGTGGCAATGACCAGGGCAATGACGGCTGCGATCACAGTGCCGATGACGATCGGCCAGATGTAGGCGAAGAAGCCTTCGCCGCCTTGGATCTTGTCCGGCGAAGCCACCAGGGCAGGGATCGCCTGGACTACCAGGAACAGGGCCACGCCGAAGAGCACGGCAAGGATCAGGCATCCTGCGGCCAGGGCGGCTCCGGAAAAGACCTTGTCTCCGGCGCGTCCTGCGCCCCGGGACTGTGTCAGGGAGGTGGTGGTCACAAACGATCCTCTGGGTTCGAATAGAACCGACTGCCTGGTCCGGGCTGACCCGGCAAGCAGCGGTGAAACTGGCTGTACTTCGGACAAACACCGAGGTTCCCCGCCCCGCGCGACGGTCTGTGACCGCCCCGTCCGGGACAGGGAACCTGGCTCAGGCTCGTGTTTCCACTATGCCTTGCTGTGCAGTGAAAACCCTAGGACTTGACCTTGATGGAGTCGATGGCCTTGGCAGCCTTCTCTTGGAGGTCCTTGGAGAGGGGAGCGGACTTCGCCGCGTCCGCTGCGGCCTGCTGGCCGGCGTCGGACACTACGTAGTTTTCGAAGGCCTTCACCAGGTCAGCGGTTTCCTGGGTGGCGTAGGTGGAGCACACCACGTGGAAGGAGACCAGGACAACCGGGTAGGCGCCTTCGATGGTGGTTTTGCGGTCCAGCTTGATGGAAAGGTCGTTGGCGGAACGGCCTTCCACCGGCTTGCCGGCGTCGACGGCCTTGGCAGCAGCTTCGGCGGAAATCTTGGTGAAGGTTTCGCCCACCTTGATCTGGGCGATGCCGAGCTTGCCGCTGACGGCCGAGTCATCGGCGTAGGTTACGGCGCCCGGGGTGTCGGTGACGGTCTTGACCACGCCGGAGGTGCCCTTGGCGTTCTCACCCTTCAGGGATGCCGGCCACACGCCGGAAGCCTTGTCGGTCCAGGCCTCCGGAGCTGCGGCGGCCAGGTAGTCGGTGAAGTTGCTGGTGGTGCCGGAGTCATCGGAACGGTTGACCGGCGTTACCTTGAGGTCCGGCAGCTTGACGTCGGGGTTCAAAGCCGCGATCGCGGGATCGTTCCAGTTGGCGATTTCGCCGCGGAAGATCTTGGCCACGGTGGCGGCGTCCAGCTTCAGTTCCTTGACATCCGGGATGTTGAAGGCAATGGCGATCGGGGAGATGTAAACCGGGATGTTGATGGCGCCCTCGGGGCCGCACTTTTCCTTGGAGCTGGCGAGCTCCTCATCCTTGAGGTAGGCGTCGGAACCGGCGAACTGGGCCGAACCGTCGATGATGGCCTTGCGTCCCGCGCCGGATCCATCCGGGGAGTACTGCACGGAGGCACCCTGGTTGGCGGACGCGAAGTTGGTCTTCCATACGTCCATGGCCGCACCCTGGGCGGAGGAACCGATGCCGGTCAGCGTGCCGGTGACCTTGGCGCCCGTGGCAGAGGGAGCGCCGGACTGTGCCGTGTTCGTGGCGTTGTCTGAGCCACAGGCGGTGAGCGCGAGTGCGCCGGCTGCGATGACAGCGATAGCCGCGTGGCGGCCGAAGCGGAGTGCCTTCACTAGATGTACCCCTTCCAGGGATTTCTGATGCGTAGCGGACCGGAGACGTCCGAACATAAGAAGTTGCGTACTTTTTGTACCTTTATTGAAGTTATGGGCCTCAGGTAACGGGATGTGGGGACCAAGGTGAACGGAAGGTTAACGACGGCGGGACATCGGCTTACATGTGCAGCGTCGCCATTGCGCACATCACATCTCCGGCCGTAGTGCAACGCCAGTGAATAGACTGGAACGCATGGCCATCCCAGCAGGACTTTCAGCAAGCGGGCGTTTCCTGCGCGGCCGCATCCGCACCGGCCTGGTCCGGAGCCGCAACTCTCTGATCCCCGCCGTCCAGATGACCGGGTGCGCCGTGGGGGCCTACGCCTTCGCCGAGTACGTACTGGGGCATTCGGGTCCCCTGTTCGCGGCGACGTCGTCGCTGATCGCGCTGGGATTCTCGCGGGAGCCCCGGCTGCGCCGGGTGGTTGAGGTGGGCCTGGGCTGCACCATCGGCATTGCGGTGGGCGACCTGCTCCTGCACTGGCTGGGCGACGACATCTGGGTGGCCGCCGTCGTACTACTCACCTCCATCCTGCTGGCGCGTTTCCTGGACAGCGGCAACATCTTCACCACGCAGCTGGGGCTGCAGTCGCTCTTGGTGGTGCTGCTGCCGGCGCCCGCCGGAGGCCCGTTCACCCGCAGCATCGATGCGATAGTGGGCGGTCTGTTCGCGCTGCTGGTCACCATCCTCATCCCCAAGGATCCCCGGCGGGAACCGCGCAAGGACGTCCGGAAACTGCTGCACGAGCTCGCCGAGGTGCTGCGCGAATGCGCCCAGGCCCTGCTTAAAAGCGACTCCACCCAGGCATGGCATGCCCTGATCCGCGGCCGGAACTGCCAGCCCCTGGTGGACGCGATGCGCCATACCCTCCGCGCTTCCGGTGAGGTGGCCACGCTCGCACCGGCGTACCGCAGGCACCGGGATGAGCTGGACCGGCTGGAGCAGTCACTGGACTTCATCGACCTCGCGCTCCGTAACAGCCGGGTTTTCGCCCGTCGGCTGACCAGCGCCATCAACCATGCCGCATTGTCCGACGAAGCCACCGAAAACATCGCCGAGGTGCTGCAGGAAACCGCTGCCGCCATCGACGAACTGTCCCTGGGCCTTGCCGAAACGCACGACGGCGCGCGGCGGGCCCATCTCCGGACGGCCCGGCAGGACCTGAGCGCGATCGCACTGCGCCTGCACCCGAAGCTGCTGGAAGTCCAGCGCCTCGAGGGCGAAACGGTGGTCATGCTGTTCCGCCCGCTGATGGTGGACCTGCTCGAAGCCAGCGGAATGGACTCCCGGGAGGCCCGGGACATCCTCCCGCCACTGTAACAAGGTCCCGGTGGTTGGGCTCGTCGGAACCAGGATCCCGACAAGCTGGCGCCGGGATGTCACTGCCCCCGGATAGTGTGGAGCAATGGCAACCAAGACTTCCCGGGCGTCCAAGGCCCCGGCCTACAAATGCGCCGAATGCGGCTGGACCACCGTCAAATGGGTGGGGCGCTGCGGCGAGTGCCAGGCGTGGGGCACCGTTGAGGAAACCGGCGCCGCCGTTGCGCGCACGACGGCGGCCACCACCGTTTTGGAGCCCGCCCGCCGGATCGCCGACGTCGATGCCACCACCGCGGCGTTCCTCCCCACGGGTGTGGACGAACTGGACCGCGTGCTGGGCGGCGGACTGGTTCCGGGCGCCGTGATCCTGCTGGCCGGCGAACCCGGCGTGGGCAAGTCCACGCTGCTCCTGGACGTTGCGGCCAAGTTCGCCCGCACGGCGCAGGACGTCCTCTACATCACGGGTGAGGAGTCCGCTGCGCAGGTCAAGCTGCGGGCGGACCGGATCGATGCTGTTGCGGAGTCCCTCTACCTTTCGGCTGAAACAGACCTGGGCCAGGCCCTCGGGCAGGTGGAGAAGCTGGAGCCGCGGCTGCTGGTGGTGGACTCCGTCCAGACGCTCAGCAGCGCGGACGTCGATGGCAGCGCCGGCGGCGTCTCCCAGGTGCGCGAGGTGGCCGCCTCCCTGATCGCCGCGGCCAAGCGCCGCAACATGACCACGCTCCTGGTGGGGCACGTGACCAAGGACGGCTCCATCGCCGGCCCCCGCCTCCTGGAGCACCTGGTGGACGTGGTCTGCCAGTTCGAAGGCGAGCGCCACTCGCGGCTCCGGCTGCTGCGGGCCGTGAAAAACCGGTACGGGCCCACGGACGACGTCGGCTGCTTCGACCTCAACGAGGACGGCATCGTGGGCCTTGCCGATCCCAGCGGCCTGTTCGTCTCACGGACCAAGGAGCCCGTGTCCGGCACGTGCATCACGGTGACCCTGGAAGGCCGGCGGCCGCTGCTGGCAGAGGTGCAGTCCCTTCTGGCCGAGAGCGCCAGTTCGCAGCCCCGGCGTGCCACCAGCGGCCTGGACAGCTCCCGGGTGGCCATGCTGCTGGCCGTGCTCCAGCAGCGCGCCGGCTGCCTGCTGCACAAGGATGACTCCTACGTGGCAACGGTGGGCGGCGTGAAGCTGAGCGAACCGGCAACCGACCTTGCCGTGGCCCTGGCAGTGGCCTCGGCCAAGGCGAAAAAGCCGCTGCCCATCCGGCTGATCGCGTTCGGCGAAGTGGGACTGGCCGGGGAAGTGCGTCCCGTTCCGGGCATCAACCAGCGCATCCAGGAAGCCCACCGGCTGGGGTTCACCCACGCTGTGGTCCCGGCAAGCCCCAACGGCCCGGGGCCTGTTCCGGCCGGTTTCTCCGTCCGGGAAGTGGGGCACCTGACCGAGGCCCTGAGCCTGCTCATCAGCTGAGCGTCAGATGGTGGACCAGCCCCCGTCGCTGGGCAGGATCGCGCCGTTGACGTTGGCCGAGTCCTCGCTCAGCAGCCAGGTGATGGCTGCGGCGAGCTGGGCGGGCTGTGCCACAGAGCCGACAGTGGCCTGGAGGATGGGGCCGATCCGGCCGGCCGCGAAGTCCGACTTCCAGGGAGCCTCGATATTGGTGGCAACAGCCCCCGGTGCCACCGCGTTCGCCCGGATGCCCTGGGGTCCGTAGAAGAACGCCACGCTCTTGGTGAAGCCCACCAGCGCATGCTTGGACGACGTGTAGGCAACGCCGGAAGCTGATGCCCGGAGCGACGCCTCGGACGCAACATTCACGATGGTTCCCGTTCCGGCCGCCAGCATCATGGGCAGGACCGCGCGGGTCAGGCGCATGGGGCCGGTCAGGTTGACGCTGAACACCCTGTCCCAGGTGGCATCGTCCACCTCGGCGGGCGGCAGGAAGGCGTCCATGATCCCCGCGACGTTCGCCAGGCAGTCCACCCGGCCGTCGGCCGCAGCCACAATCGCAGCGGTGGTCTCCGGTTCGGCAACGTCTCCGGCGACCGTGACGACGTCGAAATCCGGCAGACCGGCGGCAAGGTCCGTGAGCCGCTGCCGCACAATGTCCGTGGCGATGACCCTGGCGCCTTCATGGACCAGCCGGGTGGCGGTGGCCAGTCCGATGCCGGAGCCCGCTCCGGTCACGATGACAGTCTTGCCCGCGAAGCGGGACGGGTACGCGGCTGGCGGCATGGCCTGCTCCTCGGCGAAGGTTGGCCCCCGGCAGGGGCGCGGCTATGGTTACAGGCTCCGCCCTGAAGACAGTCCTCCACAAGCGACTTAGGACCCTAGTGGTGGCTCGCGCCCGGGCGCACCCTAGGGATATGGACTGCAGGCCACGGAGGGAACAGCGATGATGTGGGGTTATGGTCCGGACATGGGCTGGATGTGGCTGTGGGGATTGCTGATGCTGGTGGGCATAGCCCTGCTGGTGCTGGTTGCCGTGCGGGTGTTCTCCGGCGGCGGCCGCGGCGGGTACCAGGGGGGTGGATTCACCCCTTCCGGCCACCCGGGAGCGGGAGGTCCCTGGCCGGGACCCGGCGGTCCCGGGCAGGGCGGTCCGGGGTTTGGCCGCAGCAGGGCCCGGCAGATCCTGGACGAACGGTTCGCGAGAGGGGAACTGACCGCTGACGAGTACCGCGAGCAGGTCAGGGTACTGGGCGAGGAACCCTAGTGGCTCCTGCCAGCACGCCGCCTGCGGGACCCCCACCGGGCCCGCAGCCGGACAGGGAACCGCGCCGCCAGTCCGGCCCCGAACCAAGCCGCGAACCAGTGGCCGGCCGTCCCGCCCGCCGCCCCATGAGCCGGCGCGGCGCGCTGCTCCTGGGCGGACTCGGAGCGGCGGCCACCGCAGCCGGCGGAGCCGGGCTGTGGTGGTCGCTGGCTTCCCGGTCATCATCCCGGACCGCCCCGGCAGCAGGAGCTGAACTGTCGCAGCCTTCTGAGCTGCGCAGCACCGGCGGCCGGCTGGAGGTGCGGCTCGAAGCTGCCGCAGCCCGGATTCAGCTGGCCGGGCAGCAGGCCTGGGCCCTGGGCTACAACGGCGGGATTCCCGGCCCAACCCTCCGCCTGCGGCGGGGAGATGTTCTGAGCGTCCGGCTGGCCAACAACCTTGACCAGCCCACCAACCTGCACGTCCACGGACTCCACGTCTCCCCCGAGGGCACCGGGGACAACCCTTTCGTTGTGGTAAATCCGGGCGCCGCCTATGACTACGAGTACCGGCTCCCGGCGGACCACCCTCCCGGAGTGTACTGGTACCACCCGCACCACCACGGCATGGTTGCCGACCAGGTCTTCGCCGGCCTCTTTGGCGCGATCATCGTGGAGGACCCGGAACCCGTTCCGGCAAGCACCGAACGCGTCCTGGTCATTTCCGACACCACCCTGGACGGCGGCGGGAACGTTGTCCGCGTGTCACAGATGGAGCGGATGCTGGGCAGGGAGGGCGAACTCATCCTGGTCAACGGCCAGAGCAATCCCGGGTTCACCGCCGTGCCGGGCCAGCGCGAACGGTGGCGCATCATCAACGCCTGCGTGGCCCGCTATCTCGCGCTGCGGCTTGACGGCCAGCAGCTTCAGTTGCTGGGGATGGATTCGGGTCGGTTCCGCACGCCGTCGGCGGTGGAGGAACTCTTCCTGGCACCGGGCAACCGGGCGGACGTGCTGGTCACCACAGCGGCCGGAGATTCCATCCTGCGTGCCGCGTACTACGACCGCGGCAGCATGGCCGGCATGATGGGCCCGGGACCCGGTCCCCGGCGGACGGAACAACCGGACGCGGCCGGTGCGGCGCTGGCCACCCTTCGCGTTGCGGGAAGCCCCGGAACGTCCCCGTCGCCGCAGCCGTCCCCGTCGTCGTCGCCGCTGCCGTCGGTCCGGGAACCGGACGACCTGCGGACGGCCGCAGTGGCAGCGCACCGGCAGCTTACGCTCTCCTCCGGCGCAGGCATGGGAATGGGCGGGGCCATGATGGGCTTCACCATCAACGGCCGGGAGTTCAGCGAGGCGAGGACGGACACCACGGTGGCGGCAGGAAGCGTGGAGGAATGGACCCTGACCAATCCCAGCCCCATGGACCACCCGTTCCACCTGCACGTCTGGCCGATGCAGGTCATTGAGGAGGGCGGCCGCGCCCCGGACCGGCCAGAGTGGCGGGACGTCGTCAACATTCCGGCGCAGGGCCGGGTGAAGGTCCGTGTGGCTTTCAACGACTTCGTGGGCCGGTCCGTCTACCACTGCCACATCCTTGACCATGAGGACCTCGGAATGATGGGCGTCATCGAAGTCCGCTAGGCCCTTGCGGTTTATACCCCCTGGGGGTATGTTGACGGTAGATCAACGCCAACCAAGGTGACGTCTCAAAGGAGCACATCATGGACCCCCGCCACGGTGCAGGCCAACTGCACACCGGGCAAACAGATCCGGGCCGGGAACACGCCGGCCACTCCGCGCTGCCGGATCACGGCAACCACCAGGTGCAGGGCCAGGGCGGGCACCCCGCCGGCCACCAGCCCGGCGGCAGCGGGCCGGTTGACGATGAACACATGGTCCACAGCCACGGCCAGCATGCCGGGCACAGCGTGGCGATGTTCAAGAACAGGTTTTGGCTGACCCTTGCCCTGGCCGTGCCGGTGGTCTACTTCAGCCCGATGTTCGGACACCTGCTGGGCTACATGCCGCCGGTATTCCCTGGCTCCAACTGGATCCCGCCGCTCCTGGGCACCGTGATTTTCGTCTACGGAGGCCAGCCGTTCCTCCGCGGCGGGCTCAACGAGCTCAAGTCCCGGAAACCCGGCATGATGCTCCTCATCGGCATGGCCATCACGGTGGCGTTCGTCGCGTCCTGGGCCACCAGCCTGGGGCTCGGCGGATTCGACCTGGACTTCTGGTGGGAGCTCGCGCTGCTCGTTGCCATCATGCTGCTGGGCCACTGGATCGAGATGCGGGCGCTGGGCTCGGCCCAGGGGGCCCTGGACGCCCTGGCGGCCCTGCTTCCGGACGAAGCTGAACGCATCACGGACGCGGGCACCGAAACCGTCAGCGTGTCCGACCTCCGGTCCGGCGATCTCATCCTGGTCCGCTCGGGCGGCCGGATGCCGGCGGACGGCACTGTCAGCGACGGGCAGGCGGAGTTCGATGAATCCATGATCACGGGCGAATCCAAGACCGTCCTGCGTTCGCCGGGAGACCCGGTGGTGGCCGGAACCATCGCCACGGACAACGCGGTCAGGGTTCGGGTGACCGCCATCGGCGAGGACACAGCCCTGGCCGGAATCCAGCGGCTTGTTGCCGAGGCGCAGGCGTCGTCCTCCCGGGCCCAGGCCCTCGCGGACCGGGCAGCGGCGTTCCTCTTCTACTTCGCCGCAGGTGCAGGCGTCATCACTTTCGTCGTCTGGACGCTGCTGGGCAGTATTCCCGACGCCGTGACACGCACCGTTACGGTATTGGTCATTGCCTGCCCCCACGCGCTGGGGCTCGCCATCCCGCTGGTGATCGCCATTTCCACCGAACGCGCAGCCCGGGCCGGCGTGCTGATCAAAAACCGGATGGCACTGGAGCGCATGCGGACCGTCGACGTCGTGCTTTTCGATAAAACCGGAACCTTGACCAAGGGCGAGCCCGAGCTGAAGGAAGTGGCCGCGGTTGAGGGGATGGACCGGGACGGGCTCCTGGCACTTGCCGCAGCCGTGGAATCGGACAGCGAGCACCCGGTGGCACGCGCCATCGTCGCGGCCGCCCGCGGGCGCGGGCTCACCGTCCCGGAGGCCAGGGACTTCAGCTCCATGACCGGCCGCGGTGTCCGTGCCAGCATCGATGGCAGGACCGTATACGTGGGCGGTCCCGCCCTCCTCCGCGAACTGGGTGCCGCCGAGCCGCCGACGCTCGCTGCCGTTACAGCAGCCTGGATGGACCGGGGCGCAGCTGTCCTCCATGTAGTGGACGACGCCGGGCGGGTCCTTGGCGCCGTCAGCCTCGAAGACGCCGTCCGTCCGGAATCCCGGCAGGCCGTCGCGGCCCTGCAGAACCGCGGAATCAAGGTGGCCATGATCACCGGGGATGCCCGGCAGGTGGCGCAGGCCGTCGCCGCGGACCTCCAGATCGACGAGGTCTTCGCCGAAGTCCTCCCGGCGGACAAGGACAAAAAAGTCGCCGAGCTCCAGGGCCGCGGACTCCGGGTGGCCATGGTGGGTGACGGCGTCAACGACTCCCCCGCCCTGGCCCGCGCCGAAGTGGGCATAGCGATCGGCGGCGGGACCGACGTGGCCATGGAGTCCGCCGGCGTGGTCCTGGCCGGCAACGATCCCCGGGCCGTCCTCTCCATGGTGGACCTTTCCCGGGCGAGCTACCGCAAGATGTGGCAGAACCTCGTCTGGGCCACGGGCTACAACATCATTGCGGTGCCGCTGGCGGCCGGCGTGCTGGCCTTCGCCGGGATCGTCCCTGTCCCCCGCCGCAGGCGCCGTGCTGATGTCCGCCTCCACGGTGGTGGTGGCCCTCAATGCGCAGCTGCTGCGCCGGCTGAAGCTCAATCCGGCGCAGGCACACTGACCCAAGGAGCCCCCGATGCCGGAAACCAACCGCCGGAATTCATCCTTCGGACAACAATTCGCCCGTGTGGGCCCGCGCATGGACGCGCGCGGGGCTGCGGACCACCGCCGGCGCCTCGTCGAGGCAGCGCACGGCACCGTCGTCGAAATCGGCGCGGGCTACGGTGCCACTTTCCCCTTCTACCCTTCAGCCGTGAGCAGCGTGCTGGCGCTCGAACCGGACCCGACGCTCCGGGCGCTGGCGCTGGCCGAGGCAATCCAGGCTCCCGTACCCATCACGGTCCACAACGGCGTGGCGGAATCACTGCCCGCGGCTGATGAATCCGTGGACGTGGTGGTCTGCAGCCTGGTCCTGTGCAGCGTGGCAGACCAGTCCGCCGTCCTGACGGAGACGCTGCGGGTCCTCCGGCCCGGCGGCCTTCTGCTGTTCTACGAGCATGTCCGCTCCGCACACTTTGTACTGGCGGCTGCCGAGGATCTGCTCACCCCGCTGTGGAGCCGGATGGCCGGCGGATGCCATCCGAACCGCGACACCGCCAGCGTGATCGCAGCCGCGGGCCTCACACTGCAGAATGTGGAACGCTTCGGATTTTCAGTCCTCCCGGGCAATCCCCGGGTAGCCCACATTCTCGGTGCAGCGGCAAAGCCCCCGGCGTGAGGTCGGGGTGTGAGCCCCCGGCGTGATGTCCCGGGCATGACAGAGGGCGCCTGCCGCAATGGCAGGCGCCCTCTCACGTCACACCGGGAGCCGGCGGTCAGGCCTTCTTGGGCGGCAGCGCCAGCTTGAAGACCTTGGCCCACGTGGATCCGACCTGCTTCCAGATCGGTCCTGTGGTGTACGGCAGGCCGTAGCGCTTGCAGATCTCCTGCACCTTCGGCGCCACCTCGGCATAGCGGTTGGACGGAATGTCCGGGAAGAGGTGGTGCTCGATCTGGTGCGAAAGGTTGCCGGTCATGAGGTGCATGAACTTGGAACCGGAGATGTTGGCGGAGCCGATCATCTGCCGCACGTACCAGTCCCCGCGGGTCTCCCCTTCCACCATTTCCTCGGTGAAGGTGTCTGTCCCCTCGGGGAAGTGACCGCAGAAGATCACTGCGTGGGCCCAGACGTTGCGTACCGCGTTGGCGGTCAGCGTGCCGTAGAGCGCCTGTTTGCCGGAGCCGGTCAGCATTGCGACGGCGGGGGTGGCGGCGTAGTCCTTAGTGAACTGCTTGAGCGCCTTGATGCCGAGCGCCTTGAGGTCCTTGACCAGGGCTTCCTTGGACTTGTTGCCTTCCTTGTAGTCCTGGAGCTCGAGATCGTAGATCGCGATGCCCCACTCGAAGACCGGTGCCAGGATGGCGTTGTAGAGCGGGTTGCCGAGGTTGAACGGCTTCCACTCCTGCTGGGGGTCCATCCGCAGCAGGTTGTATCCGACGTCGTTGTCCTTGCCCACCACGTTGGTCCAGCGGTGGTGCAGGTCATTGTGCGTGTGCTGCCAGGAGCGGGCCGGGGTGACGAAGTCCCATTCCCAGGTGGTGGAGTGGATGTCCGGGTCCCGCATCCAGTCCCACTGGCCGTGCAGGACGTTGTGCCCGATCTCCATGTTTTCCAGGATCTTGGCCAGGCTCAGCAGGGTGGTGCCGGTGATCCAGGCAGCCTTGTTCCGGCTGACCAGGAGCGTTGCGCGGCCGGAGATCTCCAGTCCGCGCTGGATCTTGATCATGCGGCGGATATATGCGGCGTCGGAGGATCCCCGCTTGGCCAGGATGTCGTCCTTGATGGCATCAAGTTCGCGGCCCAGCTCGGCCACCTGCTCGTCCGAGAGGTGCGCTGCGGCCGGCGGACGGACCAGCGGGCTGCCGGAAGTGGCCAGCGCCCCCCGGCGGGTTTTCGCGGCCTGGGCCCCGGAGGCTTCCGCAGCTGCATCCGCCTTCAAGGCGGCGTCGTCGCGCGAGGACGGCACAACGGCGTCTTCCGTGGTCTCGGCTTCGTGGTTGGTAACTATTGCCATGCGGTGGTGCTCCTCAAATGTCGAGGTTAACGGGTCCGGCGGCTGCCGATACACACGTCTGGATTAGTTGGCCCGGCTCGCCATGGACTTCGCCGGTGCGGAGGTCGCGGACGTGCCCCGCCCGCAGGGGGGTAAGGCAGCTGTGGCAGATGCCCATCCGGCAGCCGCTGGGCATCAGCACGCCGGCGTCTTCGCCGACGTCCAGCAGCGGGGTGCTTCCGTCCACCTCAACCTCGCGGTCGGAGGCCTCAAAGGTGACCAGTCCGCCGTCGTGCCCTGCACCGGCGGCGAGGCTGGTGGTGAAGCGTTCGATGATGAGGTTGATCGGGTCGGCTGCAAAGGGCCCCTCCGGCTGGTGGGACTCTCCGGCGGCCGAACCTTCGGTGAGCGTGGAACCCTCCGCTGCAGCAGCGGCCTCCGCGGACCACAGTGCTTCGGCGTCGTCCAGGAATCCTTCGGGTCCGCACGCATAGGCTGCGCGGTGGCGCCAGTCCGGGCAGAGTTCGTCCAGCATGGCGGCAGAGGAGAAGTCCACCCGGCCGCGTTCGCCGGTAAACCAGTGGGTGACCTTGAAGTTGGGGAACTGGTCGGCAAGCTCCGACAGTTCTTCCCGGAAGATGCTGTCTTCGGGGGTCCGGGCTGAATGGATCAGCACGACGTCGGCATCCGGACGGTGCGGAACCAGCGTTCGCACCATGGACATCACGGGGGTGATGCCGCTGCCGGCGGTGAGCATCAGCAACGGCCGGGGGTGCTCGGGAAGGACGAAGTCGCCCTGCGGCGGGGCCAGGAACAGCACGTCACCGGGGCGGGTGTTGCGCACCAGGACGCCGGAAACGGCGCCAACGTCGGTCACGGTGATGGCGGGATCCTGGCCGGCGGGGGCGCTCAGGGAATAGGAACGCCAGTGCCGCACGCCGTCGAGTTCGACGCCGATGCGGGCCCACTGGCCGGCCTGGTGGGCCTTCCAGCCGCGGCCTGGACGGAAGAAGATAGTGGCGGAATCGGCCGTCTCGGCCACCACCCTGGTGACTATGCCGCGCAACTGGCGGGCAGAGAACACAGGGTTGAAGAGCGACAGAATATCTTCTGGAGCTAGCGGGGTGGTCAGTACAGATGCGGCGCGCGCCAGCTTACGGAGCCGGATCATGTTATTAACCTTATGTTGGATCGAGGCATATTTCTTCTCCCAAGGCATACGATCGAACGTTCTAAACTGTTCCCCCGAAACAACTTATGGAAGTCTCTCATGAACCCTCCGGCCTCGAAGAGTCCTGCAGCTCCCGCATACGATCCGCCGTGGCTGGCCCTGCCCCGTGAGGTCAGCGACCTGCTGCGCCCCAAGATGCCCGGCATTGTGGAGGCCATCATCGATGCGGTCCCGCAGCTGGTTCCTGCCTACGCCAGGCCCATCGAGGGCCGCTTCGGCCGCGGCCTGCGGCGCGGGGTGGCTGCTGCCCTGGAGCGGTTCCTCCAGCTGCCCGGTACCAGGCTGCCCGCCCTGTCCGAGGAGAGCCGGCAGCTCGTGGCGGGGCTTGGCAGCGGCGAATTCCGCCAGGGCCGAAGCATGGACGCGCTGCTGAGCGCGTACCGTATGGGTGCCCGAGTGACATTCCGGGAGATGTCGCGGATCTCGATGGAAAAGGACCTGGGCCAGAGCGTGGTGGTGGACCTGGGCGAATCGATCCTGGCATACATCGACGAACTGTCCGCCGTGAGCGCCGAGGCCTACGCCTTTGAACAGTCCGAGCGCGCCGGGGCCGTGGACCGGCGCAGGACCGAACTGCTGGAGCTGCTGCTGATGGGCCAGGCGGACGAGGCCGCGCTGCGGCAGGCGGCTTCCATGGCCGACTGGTCGCTGCCGGCGAGGCTCGTGGTGGTCACCCTCCCGCTGGACCGGTCGGCAGGGCTGCGGCTGCAGCTGGGGCCGGGAACACTGGTGGTGGAGCGCGAAACGGATGCCGTGGCCTTGGTTCCGGCCCGGAAGTCCGAGGGCGCCCGGGCGGCGCTGGACAAGGCGCTGAAGGGCAGGTCCGCTGCCGTGGGGCCCGCCGGCAGCTGGGAAAAGGTGCCCGACTCGCTGCGGCTCGCCGTGCTGGCAGCCTCGGTGCTGCCGCCGCGGGAAGGCCCTGAGGATCCGCCCATCTGGGCGGATGACCACCTGGCCCAGATTGTCCTCGGTTCTGAGCCCTCCGCCATCGCCGAATTGGCGGAGCGCAGGCTTGCGCCGCTGGAAGGCCTGCGCCCGGCGCAGCGCGAAAGGCTGGCGGAGACCCTCCTTTCCTGGCTGCGGCACTGGGGGCAGCGGGCTCCGGTGGCGGCCGAGCTCGGCATCCATCCGCAGACCGTGGGTTACCGGGCGGCGCAGCTGCGCGAACTCTTCGGGGAGGCGCTTGAAGACCCGAGGGCCCGGTTCGAGCTGGAACTGGCCCTGCATGCGGGGCGTCGCTAGGCGGCGGTTCATCTGCCGGCCGCCACCGCGCTGCGGCTTTGGAGTCGCAGCTCAAGGTCGTTCATCACGATCGCGGCCAGATCCTCCAGCGTGCGGGAATCTTCCGCGGTGAACTCCCGCGGCTTGCGGTCCAGGATGCAGAACGTCCCCAGGTTGTATCCGTCGGGGGTGCGCAGCGGCACTCCGGCATAGAACTGCAGGCCGAACTCGCCCGCGACGAGCGGGTTCGCCAGGGTGCGCGGGTCCGTGACGGCGTCCGGGACCACCCAGACGTCGTCCTGCAGGATGGCGGATGCGCACAGCCCGGGATCACGCCCAATTTCGCCCACGTCGGTCCCGTGATGGGCTTTGAACCAGATCCGGTCATGGTCCACCACGCTGACGATGGCCACGGGGACGGAGAACATCCGGGCGGCCAGGGCTACGATCCGGTCGAACGTGCCGTCCGGCGGCGTGTCCAGGATCCGGTAGCGTTCGACGGCGCGCATCCGCGCCTCTTCATTCGCGGCAGAAACGTCCGACGGCGGCGCTTCCGCCACAGTTCCCGCGTCCCGCGTCCCGGGCGCTGGGGTCCCGGACGATGCCGGGCTGCTGCCCCGCCGGCGCCCGGCCGCGCTGATGACTTCCTGCCGCAGGGCAAGGGAAACGTCCCGGGCGCCGGGCCGGTCCCCCGGCTCACGGGACAGCATGGAAGTGAGCAGGGCAGCCCATTTGGGTGCCACTGCTTCGGGAATGTGCGGATCCCGCAGGAGCCGCGCCATGGCCGAGGCGATCGGCGCCCCGGGGTACACGGGCTTCCCGGTCAGCCCCTCAAGCAGGACCAGCCCCAGGGAGTACACGTCACTGGGCGGGCCCACCGGCTCGCTGGCAGCCTGTTCGGGGCTGAGGTACTGCGGGGTGCCGGAGCTTTCCGCGGGGCCGCTCCGCTGGCCTTCGCCGAGGATCATCGCCACGCCGAAGTCGCTCAGCTTGGCGCGCGGCCGGCGGTCATCGTTGTTGTAGTCCACCAGGAGGATATTGGCGGGCTTGACGTCCCGGTGGACGATGCCGTGGTGGTGGATATACGCAAGCCCGTCGGCGAGGTCGTGGCCGATCAGTGCCAGGTGCGCCGCGGAAAGGGGGCCTTGGGCCGCGCGCTGGCGCAGGTCCGGCCCGCGGACCAGTTCCATGACAAGATACGTGCGCCGGTGCCGGGGGTCGCTGAGGTCCGCGCCCGCGTCCAGCAGGGTGACCAGTGCGTGGTGGCTCATTCCGGCCAGGATGCGCGCTTCCTCGCCCTGGCGGCGCACGTGGTCCAGGTTCCCGGGGTCGTCCCGGAAGAGCTTGACCGCGACGTCGCGCTGAAGGAGCTCATCGAAGGCCTTGTAGACGCCTGACTGGCTCCCCCTGCCAACGAGGGCACCGATCCGGTATCGGCCGCTGAGGAGGTAGCCGGGTTCCATGCTTGCAGCCATGATCGGCCTCTCAGCTGTTTATTTAATAAGTATGCTTATGATATCCCGGCGATGGTCGCGGAGTTGACGGAGGCCCGCTATTTGGCGGGGTTGTGCGTGCCGATCGGCACCAGGGTCAGATCCGGGTGGTTCTTTTCGATCCGCCGAAGCGCCCAAATGTCGTTGAACAGGGCCAGGTATTCGCCGTCGGAGCGCAGCAGCACCTCGGCGCCCGGCACGTTGGCCAGGGCGGGCATGGCGTCCGCCGTCGAGATCCTTGCCATCGAGTACGGCAGCCGCTCCAGGCGCATCGGGGCGCTGAAGTCGTGCGCCATGCGGTCCTCCACCACTTCGAACTGCATGGGGCCGACGGCGGCGAGCACCGGCGCCTGGTCGCCGCGGATGTCGGAGCGGAGCACCTGGATGACGCCCTCGTGCTCGAGCTGCTCGATGCCGCGGCGGAACTGCTTGAAGCGGCTGGGGTCCTTGGAACGCGCCACCTGGAAGTGCTCCGGAGCGAACAGCGGGATCGCGGGGAACTCCACGGGTTCGTCCAGGAACAGGCTGTCGCCCACGCGCAGCGACGAGGCATTCACCAGGCCAACGACGTCGCCGGGGAAGGCTTCGTCGATCACCTCGCGCTCACGGCCGAACACCTGCTGGGCGTATTTGGTGGCGAACGACTTGCCGGTGCGCGTCTGCGTGACCACCATGCCGCGTTCGAAGACGCCGGAGCACACGCGGATGAAGGCGACGTGGTCGCGGTGGGCCTTGTTCATGCCGGCCTGGACCTTGAAGACGAAACCCGCGAACGGAGCATCCACCGCACGGGGCTCGCCGTCGACGTCGGGCCGCGGCGCCGCCGGCGGGGCGAAGTCCACCAAAGCGTCCAGGATTTCCTTAACGCCGAAGTTGAGGGCGGCGGAGCTGAAGAGGATGGGGGTTGCCTTGCCTGCGTGGAAGGCGTCGACGTCGAACTCCAGGTTGGATTCGATGACCAGTCCGGCTTCGTCCACGGCGTTGGACCAGTCGTCGCCCTGGTTGGCGGCGGCTTCTTCGGGGGTGAAGTACTCGGTGAGCGCGATGTTGGCGCCTGCGTTGTTCCTCTGGAACCGGGCGAAGCGGTCGTTGCGGAGGTCCCACACGCCGCGGAAGTCGCCCGAGATGCCCACGGCCCAGGTCAGCGGCATGGGCTGGAGTCCCGTGCGCTCGGTGATTTCGTCCATCAGCGCCAGGGCATCCAGGCCGGGACGGTCCCACTTGTTGATCACTGTGATGATGGGCAGGTTGCGCTGCTTGCAGACCTCGAAGAGCTTCATGGTCTGCGTTTCCAGGCCCTTGGCTGCATCAACCAGCATCACGGCGCAGTCCACGGCGGCCAGGACGCGGTAGGTGTCCTCGGAGAAGTCGGCGTGGCCGGGGGTGTCCAGGAGGTTGATCACGGTGTCACGGTAGGCGAACTGCAGGGCTGCGGAGCTGATGGAGATGCCGCGGTCCTTTTCCATCTGCATCCAGTCCGAGACCGTTTCCTTGCGGTTGGACTTGCCGCTGGACGCACCGGCTGTGCCGATCACCTTCGCGTGCAGCGCCAGGGCTTCAGTGAGCGTGGACTTGCCGGCGTCAGGGTGGGAAATGACCGCGAAAGTCCGACGCCGGGCCGCCTGCTTGTGAATCTCCTGGACTCGGGCGGGGCTAAGGACTTCTTGAGACACGGTGCTACTTTCGCTGCGACAGGGGGCGGGTAAGGGATGTGAATGTGATGTGAACGCAATTCAAACGTGGGGCCGGCAGGCGTTAACTGTGCAGCCAAGGTTTCCAGTTTATCGCAGGGCGGCAGGAGGCGCCGGTAAACGGCCCAACTGCCGTCTCCCGCCGCCGTCGTCCCGGGCCTTCCGGACCGCTGCCGGCAGCAGGCCAAACGGGCCACTTTGAGGCTTGTCCGTGCGGTTAATGCTCTTCTTTGCCTCTAGGATGGAGCCAGTGGGGAAATGAGTACTTTTGATCCTGCCGGCGGAATCGTAAAACCGGCATACTTGCAGGCAGCGGCCTGCACCTTTGAAGGGAAAACCTATGGCTCGGAGCCCTGAAGATTCGCTTAAGGCGACTCTGGGCAGAGTGGCTCCAGGCACCGCTCTGCGCGATGGCCTGGAACGCATCCTTCGCGGGCGCACGGGCGCGTTGATCGTCCTGGGCATCGACAAGACCATCGAGTCCATCTGCTCCGGCGGGTTCGACATCGGGATCGACTTCTCCCCCACGCGCCTTCGCGAGCTGGCCAAAATGGACGGCGCCATCATCTGCGACAAAGACGCCGGCAACATCCTTCGGGCCGCCGTGCAGCTGGTTCCGGACTCCAGCATCGAAACCCAGGAATCGGGCACCAGGCACCGCACTGCGGAGCGGGTGGCCATCCAGACCGGCGTTCCCGTGATCTCTGTCAGCCAGTCCATGCAGATCATCGCCCTGTACGTGAACGGGCTGCGGCACGTCCTGGAGGGCTCCGAGAAGGTCCTGGCCCGCGCCAACCAGGCGCTGGCCACCCTGGAACGCTACCGGTCCCGGCTGGACCAGGTCACCAGTTCCCTTTCCGCCCTGGAAATCGAAGCCATGGTGACTGTCCGGGACGTCGCGGTGACGCTGCAGCGCCAGGAAATGGTGCGCCGGATCTCCGAGGAAATCTCCCAGTACGTCCTTGAGCTCGGCGAGGACGGGCGCCTGCTATCGCTCCAGCTGGATGAACTCACGGTGGGCCGGGGACCCGGCAGCGATGTGATCATCCGCGATTACGCCGGCCCGAACGCCACCCCGGAGGACATTGACGGTGCCGTCAGCGCCCTGCTGAGCCTCGGCCCCACCGAACTGATCGACCTGAGCCGGATTGCCGGCATTATCGGCTTCGCGGGCGGCGTGGAGACGCTCGACGCCGTGGTGCAGCCGCGCGGTTACCGTCTCCTGTCCGGCCTGAAAGCGGTGCCAAAGGCCGTGGCGGACAGGCTTGTTGACCACTTCGGCGGGCTCCAGTACCTGATGGCAGCCACCATCGACGACCTCATGACGGTGGACGGCATCGGCGACCAGCGCGCCCGCACGGTCCGGGAGGGACTGAGCCGGATGGCCGAGGCGAGCCTGCTGGACCGCTTCCTCTAGCCCCCCCATCCAGCCTAGAGAAGCTGGAAGACGGCCTTCGAGCTGGCCTTGGACCCCAGCCTGGCCACAAACATGTAATACGCGCCGCCGGCGCCGGGCTTCGCGGACACTGCGCCGCAGCCCGGAATGCTGCGGTTGCGCTGCCACGGGAAGTTGGCGGTCTCGCTCTGGCCCGGAGCGATGGTCTTGACGAGGTCCCCGCTCTCAACCTGGCAGTCAACCGAGGAGAAGATCCGGTCGGAGCCGCTGGTGACGGTGTATTCCATCTGGGACGTGCCCAGGTTCACCTCGCACGCCACCTTTCCGCCGTTGGTTACTTTCAGGCTGAGCAGCGGATTCTCACCCTCCGCGTAGGCAGCCTTGTCGGTCGAAGCAGAGACGGTCACCAGGCTTTGGTCACAGGTGGGCGTGGCCGGAGTGCTGGGCGTGGCGGACGCGGACGGCGTGGCGTCCGGCTTGGCGGCCTGCCCGTCAGAACCGTTCCGGTCGGTGGAGGAAGCCTGCTCGGCGGAGCGCATGGCGCCGGATACGGCAGCAAAGCCTCCCAGCGCCACCGCGGCAACGAGAAGCAGCGCCAGGCCAACGAACAGCCTGCGACGGCGGTAGACGGCCTTCAGCGGAGGCCGTCCCGCCTGCCGGCCGGGGGTGCCCTTCGGTTTCGAACCGTTCTTTCCTGAAGTGCCTTGCCTGACCATCCTTCTAGGCTAGAGAACGCCGGGCGCATTGGGGCACCACCACGCCGGGAAGGCGGACGGCTGGCCAGTATCCACTACAGTATTTGCATCGAAGCCTTAGCCGTACCCACTGCCCCGCCCCCGGCGAGTCGCCCGGCATTGCCGCCGCTTGCCGCCCTCCACGAAGCCCTTGACGCCTGGTTCGGCGCCACCGCCCGGGATCTGCCGTGGCGCGAGCCCGGGTGCTCCCCCTGGGGTGTCCTGGTCAGTGAGATCATGCTCCAGCAGACACCCGTGGTCCGGGTCCTGCCTGTCTGGGAGGACTGGCTCCGCCGCTGGCCGTCGCCGGCGCATCTGGCGGCCGAGGCCTCCGGCGAGGCTGTCCGGCAATGGGGCAGGCTTGGCTATCCGCGGCGGGCACTGCGCCTGCATGCAGCCGCCGTCGCCATTGTGGAAAAGCACGACGGCGGCGTACCGGGCACGTACGACGAACTGCTGGAACTCCCCGGAGTGGGCAGCTACACGGCGGCCGCGGTCGCCGCGTTCGCATTCGGCCGCCGCGAAACCGTGGTGGACACCAATATCCGCCGCGTCCACGCGCGGCTCTTTTCCGGCACTGCGCTGCCGTCACAGTCGCTGACGGCGGCCGAAATGCGGCTGGCCGCCGAGCTCTTGCCCGCCGACGTCGGACTCTCCGTCCGCTGGAACGCGGCGGTCATGGAGCTGGGGGGCGCTGGTCTGCACGGCGAGGGCGCCGAAGTGCGGTGAGTGCCCGGTGCGCGGAGCGTGCGCTTGGGTTGCGGCCGGTGAGCCGCCGCCGTCGTACACGCCGAAGGGCCAGTCCTGGCACGGCACCGACCGGCAGGTCCGGGGAGCCGTGATGGCCGTCCTCCGGCTGGCGGATGCGCCGGTGGCTCCGGAGATGTTCCATCAGCCCGCCGCGGACCTTGGCTTCGAAGCCGAAGGTATCGGGGTTCCGCTGGCGGCGCTGCACCGGCTGAATTCGGCCCCGGAGCAGTTGGAGCGCGCCCTCGCAGGGCTGGTCAGCGACGGCTTGGCGGAACTGCACCCGGCCGGCCTGAGGCTACCCGCCTGACGGCGGTCCGCCATTGAAGCGAAGCGGCAGTGGCATACTGCTTGCTGACGCGAAAGGGAGAACCGTGAAAACCGTGCTGTACATCATCTGGGCATTGTTCGTTGTCGCGGCGGCCGTGTCGATCACCGCGGCGATGCGGAAGGCCAAACGCCAGGAGAAGCTCGCGGCACAGTGGCCAAGGGTCCAGGCGACGGTGACCGGCAGCACTGCCGGGTGGTCCAGCGCCGTTGGCTCGTCGGGGTCGCGCCACCGCCTCTACCGCCCCACCTACCGCTTCGCCGACCCGCGCGGAACCATGTATTTCGGGGAGTCGGACGTCCCGTTCCGGTCTGAACCGGTGCCGGGCTCAACCGTGGAGGTGGCCTACAACCCGGCAGATCCGAACCAGTCCATCCACCAGGCGTCGAAGGAGAAGGCCGGCATGGGCTGCATGATCGCCTTTATTGCCGTCTTCGTTGTTGCCGCGTTCTGGTTCATCGGCATCTTTCCGGTCAGCTAGGGTCCGCGTTCGCGGGCATCCTCCCGGCTTCCTCTGGCGGCGCGGCCCCGGACGGATCTACTGTGAAGCATGCGCACCTTGGGCGTACTCCTGGTAGCGGTCACCACCTCGCTGATCCCGTCCGCGTGCCTGCCCGAGGCAGTGCCGTGCCCGGCAATAGCGCAGGCGCCGGTGGTGGCGCTGACGGTGGCGGCCAGCTACGTCCCAACCGTCGAGGCCATCCGCCTGAAGGCCTGCCAGGACGGCACGTGCCGGGAAGCGGACCTTGAGCTGATGGCGGGCAGCACGGCCGTGGACCTGGGCTGCGAACCTTCGGCCGGGCCGGACGGCACGTGTTCGGCAACGTCCTCGCCTGACGGCACGCTCACCGGCATGCTGATGATGGATGTCCTGACCGAATCGCGCATTGATGCCACGGCCACCGGCACCTCCACGTCGGGGGCTCCGCTGCCAGGGCGCACGCTGAGCTTCATGCCCCGGGCGGAGTACCCGTACGGAGAGCACTGCGGAAAGTTCGTCACGGCCACTGTGCTGCTGGATGCCGACGGCCTCCGGCAGGCCCCGTAAGTCAGGGCTCCCCGAACCCAGCCTCCACCAGGCCGCCGACGTACTTCACAGCCTTGGCTGCGTCCGGCCCCCAGGCCTCGACGTGGAGGACGGACCCTTTGCCTGCACCCAGGGTCATCAGGCCGGTCATGGAAGCGCCGTCCATGCCGTTGACGGTCACCTCCGCGTCCAGGCCCGCAAGTCCGCCGGCGATCTTTGCCGCCGGCCGCGCATGCATGCCGGCCTGGTTGACCAGCTCGAAATCGCCTGCGGCTTCGGGCGGCCCCAGGGTCTCCGCCTCGGAGGGCGCCTCCGGCGCAGGAGCACGGCGAACCGCTTCGGCAGCCTGCTTGACCCCAATGGCGTCCGCCCCCGACTGCGCGGCAACAGCTGCCGCCACCAGCCCCTCGACCAGTGGAGCATCGGCCAACAGCACAGAGTCCGGATCCGGCTGGAATTCCACGGCCGATTCAGCCGTCATCACGGCTGAGCCGAGGTCCGTGAGCACCACGATGCCGTCTTCGCCTGCCGCTTGGTCCAGGGCTGCCATGACCTTTTCGAGACTGGTGCCGATCCGGCCGTCGTCGGTACCGCCAGCCGGGAGGATCACGACGTCGGGCGCCATTTGGGCGGCCAGCTCCGCCGCCCCGTCGGCGATCTTTTCGCTATGCGACACCACCACGAGGCTGACCGTCATTCGGCCGCCCCGGCCGCGGCGCGCAGGATGAGGGCGGTGGAGACTGCCCCGGGATCCCGGTGGCCGGCGCTGCGCTCACCCAGGTAGCTGGCGCGTCCCTTGCGGGCGATGAGCGGATCAGTGGCAACTGCACCCGCCTCGGCGGCTTCCGCGGCCGCCAGGAGGACCTTGACGACGTCCCCGTCCCCCGCAGCGGCCTGCGCTGCTGCAGCGTCGACGGCGGGCGTCCACGCGTCCACCATGGTCTTGTCGCCGGATTCGGCCTTGCCCCGGGCCACAACGCCGTCGCGGGCGGCCTGGATGGCGGCGGCGAGCGCCGCGGGATCGATGTCCTCCGCGTCGCCCAGCGAGGTGGAGGCACGCAGGAAGGCGGTGCCGTAGAGGGGCCCGGCCGCTCCGCCCACCTTGGACATCAGTGCCATGGCCGTCAGCTTCAGGGCAGCTCCCGGGGTGGCGGGCGGCGCTTCGGCGAGTTTTTCCATCACCGCCTTGAATCCGCGGTCCATGTTTTCGCCGTGATCGGAATCCCCGATGGCACGGTCCAGCTCAATCAGTTCCACCCGGTGGTCCGCCATCGCCTGCGCGGAAAGAGTCAGCCACCTTACGGCCCAGTCAACGTCCAGCCCCACGGTCAGATGCCCCAGCGCAGTGCGGCGGTGTGGACCGGGGCGTCCCAGAGGCTGGTCAGTTCGTCGTCGAGCCGAAGCACGGTGATGGAGCAGCCCTGCATCTCCAGCGAGGTGATGTAGTTGCCCACTAGGGAGCGCTCCACCGTGATGCCTTTCTCGGCGAGAACCTGCGCTGCCCGGCGGTACACGATGTACAGCTCGCTTTGCGGCGTCCCGCCCATGCCGTTCACGAACAGGAGCACCTTGTCGCCGGAGGCTACGCCGAGGTCGGACAGGATGGGCTCCAGGAGGCGGTCGGTAATGCCGTCGGCGTTTTCCATGGGGATCCGGTGCCGTCCTGGCTCCCCATGGATTCCGATGCCGATTTCGATTTCGTTCTCTTCCAGGTCAAAGCTGGGCACCCCTGCGTGCGGGACCGTGCAGGCGGACAGCGCGACGCCCATGCTGCGGACGTTCTGGTTGACGCGGTCCCCGAGGGCGGCGACGGCATCCAGGTCGTCCCCGCGTTCGGCTGCCGCACCGGCGATCTTCTCCACCAGGACGGTCCCGCCCACGCCGCGCCGGCCCGCCGTGTACAGCGAGTCCTCCACGGCTACGTCGTCGTTCACCAGCACCGTGCGGACCTGCACGCCTTCTGCTTCCGCCATTTCGGCGGCCGTTTCGAAATTCAGGACGTCGCCGGTGTAGTTCTTGACGATGTGCACGACGCCGGCGCCCGAGTTCACGGCGAGGGTCGCCGGAATGATCTGGTCAGGCGTTGGCGAGGTGAAGACGGCACCGGGCACCGCGGCGTCGAGCATTCCCAGCCCGACGAACCCGCCGTGAAGCGGTTCATGGCCGCTGCCGCCGCCGCTCACGAGGCCCACTTTCCCGGCTACCGGGGCATCCTTGCGGGTAATGTACTTCGGCTCGGCACTGACGGTCACGATGTCCGCATGGGCAAGGCCGAAGCCTTCCACGGACTCGTCCACTACAGCGCGGGGATCGTTGATCAGCTTCTTCATTGGAGTGCTCCCTGGAGTGTCCTGGCGGCTTTGTCTTGACCCTACTACCGCGGCCCGGGCAGCGGTAGCGCCCTGCCGAATCGTCCGGCTACGGTCCGGCTAAGAAGGGCAAACGAAAGGGACAGCCCCCAATTGACTGTCCCTTCCTTGCCAAGCCTTGGATCCCCCGGCCACGCTCAGCGCTTCGCCCAGGAGGCCGGCAGGAAATCCGGCCACGCGGCGGCCCCAATGTGGAATGCCGACGCCTCAGCGGGCCGGCCCAGGGACTCTCTACTGTTCAGCACCGTAGGAAGATCCATTTGAAACGCCGAAAAATCCGGAAAAATGGCGTACTCGCGCATTTCTGTCCCCTGAAGTGGTCTCGGGATTCGGGTGATACCGGGCAAGCTGATGTAATTTTATACATCGATTCGATATAAGGGAAGAGTTTAGAAGTCAGACGTAATCGACGGGCCCCACGGGCGGCTAGAGGAACCTGATCATGCGGGTGTTGCCCAGGGTGTTGGGCTTGACCCGGGCGAGGTCCAGGAACTCCGCCACGCCTTCGTCATGCGAGCGCAGCAGCTCGGAATAGACCACCGGGTCCACCGCCGTCTGGTCTGCCATGACGTCGAAGCCGTGCTTCTTGAAAAAGTCCACTTCGAAGGTCAGGCAGAACACCCGGGAGACGCCCAGTGCACGGGCTTCCTCCAGGAGACTTTCCACCAGGACATGCCCCACGCCCTTGCCGCGCCACGCATCGGAGGCGGCCAGGGTGCGCACTTCGGCGAGGTCCTCCCACATGACGTGCAGGGCGCCGCAACCGATCACTTCGCCGTCAGCCGACTCCGCGATCCTGAACTCCTGCAGGCTCTCGTAGTACGCCACAGTCTCCTTGGCCATGAGGATCCTCTTGTCCGCCAGCGGGGCCACAAGTCGCTTGATGGCAGCTACGTCGCTGGTGCGGGCAGGGCGGATGCGGAAGGTCTCAGTCACAGCCCCCATCTTACGGCCGCCCCCCTCCGGCTCGCAGGTGACTAGAGGCCCAGGTCAGCGGGCAAAGGCACGTCCTGGTCCAGCACGTTCTTTGCCAGAAAATGTTCCACCACGCCGTACCAGACCTTGGCGTGCTGCGGCTGCAGGATCCAATGGTTCTCGTCCGGGTAGTAGAGGAAACGGTGGGGTGTCCGGCCGTCGTCATCCGCCGCGAGCTGCGACTTGGACAGCAGCTCGTACCAGAGCCGCAGGCCCTCGCCGATGGGGACGCGGTAGTCCTTGTCACCATGGATCACCAGCATGGGCGTGCTGATCTTCTCGACGTGAAGGTGGGGCGAGTTCGCCAGCGCCCTCTCCGCCGTCATTTCCTTCAGCCAGTACTGCGACGCGTCCGTGGTGGGGCCGAACTGGTCCAGGGCCCACAGGCTGGCGTGGGTGACGATCGCGTCGAAGCGGTCCGTCT
Organism: Arthrobacter sp. SPG23; assembly: GCF_000876655.1. GTDB lineage: Bacteria > Actinomycetota > Actinomycetes > Actinomycetales > Micrococcaceae > Arthrobacter. The sequence continues at coordinate 111,750 of NZ_JYCN01000001.1, read as the reverse complement.
GCCCCGCAACCCAGTTGGCCATGTAGCCGCCGAAGGAGCCGCCCATGGCTGCCGTCCGCGACGCATCAATGTCCGGGCGTTGCACCGCGGCGTCCGTAATTTCCATGAGGTCCGTATACGGCGCCTTGCCCCATTCTCCCCAGCCGCGCTGGATGTGGTCCTGGCCGTAGCCGGTGGACAGGGCGGGATCCGGCAGGAGGACGGCGTAGCCCTTGGCCACCAGCAGCCAAGGGTTCCAGCGCCACGTCCATGCGTTCCACGAGCCCAGCGGCCCGCCGTGGATCCAGAGCAGCAGCGGCGCCGGGTTCTGCGCAGAGGCGCCGTCCGGCAGGGCAAGGTAGGCGGGAACCCGGGCGCCGTCGGCGGCGGTCGCTTCGATTCGTTCCAGTGATCCCTGGATCGCCGGGCGCCCGGCTGGAGCCTGCAGCCGGATGACCTGGCCGCTCGCCAGGTCGATCCGTACCGCCTCGGGCGGATATTCGTACGAACTCCGGAGCGCGTAGGCGCTCTGCCCGTCCGGTGAAACCACGACGTCGGTGTAGGCCGCCGCGTCGCGGGTCACGCGGGTGACTTCCTCCTCGCCGGCCCATCCGCCGGCTCCTTGCCCCGACCCCGCCGCCCCGGCGGGAGCGATCCGGAAGACCGGGGAGGCGCCGTCGTCGTCGGCCGTCACCAGGAGGGCAGAGCCGTCCGGCAACCACGCCGCCTTGATGGCCCAGCGGTCCCAGTCACGGGCCAGCGGCCGGAGGTTTGCTTCCGGCTCCCCCGGCGCGCTGACGTCCAGCAGGTGGAGCTTGACCTGGGGAGCCTGGAGCGGAGTGGTGTCGGATTCGCTGAGGACGACGAGCGTGCGGTTGTCGGGGCTCACCGGTCCGGCGAAGTAGCTCATGCCTTCCCGGTCCAGCAGGACCCTGTGCGTTGCGGTGTCCACGTCGATAGCCACCAGGACGGATCGCGAGTCTGCCTTGGCGAGGGGCTTGTCGAAGCTGGTGTAGATCGTCCTGCCATCGGGACTGACCACCGAGTCCGCGTTCCGGAGCATGCCTGCCGCGTCCGGCGTCAGGTTGCGGAGCTTCAGCGGTGGGGCCACGTCAACAGTGGCCGGCTTGCCGGGATCCGGCTCGTCTCCAGGCTCCACGGCGAAGATTCGCGGCTGGTCCGGGCCCAGGTCGGCGTCCCAGTAGCGCACCGGGTAGCCGCTGTGGAGGATCGCGGACACCTTGTTGTCCTTGCGGCCCTTTCGCCGCGCCTCGTCTGCTTCCTCGTCAGCGGAACCCGCCAGGATGGATGCAGTGACGAAGGTGGAACCTGCGTCCCTGGCCGTCATCACCTGGCTGATCCCGCCTGCGCGGGAAAGGACCACGCGCGCTTCGCCGCCGTCGGCGGGCAGCTGCCAGAGTGCGCTGACGGGATGGTCCTCAGGGTTTTCGGGATCCGGGCGCGCCGAAGTGAAGTAGAGGTCACCCGTGGCGGCAAAGGCTGCGCCGGCCTCGCCCTTGGCGCTGCGGGTGATCCGCCGGGCATGCTTCTCCCCCGCCGGATCCAGTTCCCACAGGGCAGTGACATACTCGGTGCCCTTGTCGTTGAGCGTGGAGACGGTGGTCACCAGGCGCTTTCCGTCCGGGCTCAACGCCAGGCCGCTCACCCGCGGTATGGCGAGGTAGTGGTCAATGTCGTGGAAAGGGGTCGCCGGTTGTTCGCTCAGGGTCGCTGAGTCCTCAGAAGCCATGAAGAGATTCAACACCGCCTGTGCGCCGGATCACAGCACTTTCACTACTAGTGAAACGGTGCTCTCAGATCCCGCACACCCTCCAGCGAGGGGCGGGCGACCCCGAGGCTCGGGCGCTCCGGCACCGGCACCATTTGCCGCTTGCTGCTCCTTCGTCGCTTTGACGCAAGCTACACAAATGCCACCGCCGCCTCCGCTCCGCTGGGAGCCGCCTTACGCGCTGAGGCGCTGCCGGTCAGGCATTTGTGTAGGCGCCGTCTAAGGGAGGAACGACCGAGGCGCCGGCAAATGTCTCGGCCGGCTGCGCCGGACCCGGCCACCGGAACCGGGCGGCAACGCGAAAGGCCCCGCCCGCTCTTTGCAGAGTGGGCGGGGCCTTAGCGGTAATGCGTTAGACGCTCGGGGCGATTTCGGGGATGCGCGGCTTGGCGTTCCCTTCAAAGGTGAACTTGGCGTCGTCGCCTTCGCCGTCCACATCCACTACCACGATGTCGCCCGCGTGGATCTCTCCGAAGAGGATCTTCTCGGACAGCTGGTCCTCGATCTCGCGCTGGATGGTACGGCGCAGAGGCCGGGCACCCATGGCGGGGTCGTAACCGCGGGTGGCCAGGAGGACCTTGGCCGCCTTGGTGAGCTCGATGCCCATGTCCTTGTCCTTGAGGCGCTTCTCCAAGCGGCTCACGAACAGGTCCACGATCTCGATGATCTCGTCCTGGGTCAGCTGCGGGAACACCACAACGTCGTCAACACGGTTCAGGAACTCGGGACGGAAGTGCTGCTTGAGCTCCTCGGTGACCCGGGCGCGCATCCGGTTGTAGCCGGTCTGCGTGTCCGTGCCGGACTGGAAGCCGGTGGCGACGCTCTTGGAGATGTCCCGCGTACCGAGGTTGGTGGTCATGATGATCACGGTGTTCTTGAAGTCCACCACGCGGCCCTGGGAGTCGGTCAGGCGGCCGTCTTCCAGAATCTGCAGCAGCGAGTTGAAGAGGTCCGCGTGGGCCTTCTCCACTTCGTCGAACAGCACCACGGAGAACGGACGGCGGCGGACCTTTTCGGTCAGCTGTCCGCCTTCTTCGTAGCCTACGTAGCCCGGAGGGGCACCGAAGAGCCGCGACACCGTGTGCTTCTCGGAGTATTCGGACATGTCCAGCGTGATGAGGGCATCCTCTTCACCGAACAGGAACTCCGCGAGGGCCTTGGCGAGCTCGGTCTTGCCGACGCCGGTGGGGCCGGCGAAGATGAACGAGCCGCCCGGACGCTTGGGGTCCTTGAGGCCTGCACGGGTGCGCCGGATGGCCTGGGACAGGGCCTTGATGGCCTCGTTCTGGCCGACGACGCGCTTGTGCAGCTCGTCTTCCATCTTCAGCAGGCGCGAGGACTCTTCCTCGGTCAGCTTGAAGACCGGAATGCCGGTGGAGTTTGCCAGCACCTCGGCGATGAGATCCTCATCCACCTCGGAGATGTCGTCCATGCCGCCGGTCTTCCAGTGGCGTTCCTTCTCGGCCCGCTCGGCAATGAGCTTCTGCTCCTTGTCGCGCAGAGAGGCAGCACCTTCGAAGTCCTGCGCGTCAATCGCAGACTCCTTCTCCATCTTGAGTTCGGCGATGCGCTCGTCCATGGCCTTCAGCTCCGGCGGAGCCGTCATCCGGCGGATGCGCAGGCGTGCGCCGGCTTCATCGATGAGGTCGATCGCCTTGTCCGGCAGGAAGCGGTCCGAGATGTAGCGTTCGGACAGGTTCGCAGCCGACGCGAGGGCGCCGTCGGTGATGGTCACCCGGTGGTGCGCCTCGTAGCGGTCACGCAGGCCCTTGAGGATCTCGATCGCGTGGGCAACCGAAGGCTCCTTGACCTGGATCGGCTGGAAGCGGCGCTCAAGGGCCGCATCCTTCTCGATGTGCTTGCGGTATTCATCCAGCGTGGTGGCACCAATGGTCTGGAGCTCGCCGCGGGCCAGCATGGGCTTCAGGATCGACGCGGCATCAATAGCGCCTTCGGCGGCACCCGCACCCACAAGGGTATGGATCTCGTCGATGAACAGGATGATGTCGCCGCGGGTGCGGATCTCCTTGAGGACCTTCTTCAGGCGCTCTTCGAAATCACCGCGGTAGCGGGAACCTGCCACCAGGGACCCAAGGTCCAGCGTGTAAAGCTGCTTGTCCTTGATGGTCTCCGGGACATCGCCGCGGACGATCGCCTGGGCGAGTCCTTCGACGACGGCTGTCTTGCCCACGCCGGGCTCGCCGATGAGGACGGGGTTGTTCTTGGTGCGCCGGGAAAGGACCTGCATGACGCGTTCCATTTCCTGTTCGCGTCCGATCACAGGGTCCAGCTTGTTCTCGCGCGCAGCCTGGGTCAGGTTGCGGCCGAACTGGTCCAGAACCACGGAGCCGGCAGGGGTGCCCTCCGGCTGGCCGGCGCCGACGCCTGCGCCGGTGGTCTCCTTGCCCTGGTAGCCCGAGAGCAGCTGGATCACCTGCTGGCGGACGCGGTTGAGGTCCGCTCCGAGCTTCACGAGAACCTGGGCGGCCACGCCTTCACCCTCGCGGATGAGCCCCAGCAGGATGTGCTCCGTGCCGATGTAGTTGTGGCCCAGCTGCAGGGCTTCGCGGAGCGAGAGCTCCAGCACCTTCTTGGCGCGCGGGGTGAAGGGGATATGGCCGGACGGGGCCTGCTGGCCCTGGCCGATGATCTCCTGTACCTGCTCGCGTACGCCGTCGAGCGAAATGCTCAAGGACTCCAGAGCTTTGGCGGCAACGCCCTCACCCTCATGGATCAGACCCAAGAGGATGTGTTCGGTACCGATGTAATTGTGGTTCAGCATGCGTGCCTCTTCTTGGGCAAGCACAACTACGCGACGGGCACGGTCCGTAAATCGCTCAAACATTTCGCCACACTCCTAGCTACGACGTACTTTGATGCTACGTGGCAGACCCGGACTTGTGGAGCGTGTTCGCCACAGGGGAAACCCGGGGGCGCCTCCAGGGGTTGACCAGGAGTTGCCGCCACCGGGCGCCGGAGACGCAGAACCACCCTCGCCGGGTGCGAATCGCCTTTGTTGCAGGCCCGGAATCCGCCCGCAGGCCGGTCTTCCAATTGCGTTACCCGGGATGGGAAACTCGTCCCCGGGCGGTTTCCCGGCGCAATAAGCCCGGGAATATCCGTGCCGCTTTCCCCTTGCACCCTTCACTGCCGGGCCGGGTATTCAAATGGCAATGCCCCCGCCGATTGGCAGGGGCATTGCGTTTCCACGCAAAACTGCGGCAGTGCTAGGAATTTGCCTTCTGGTAGGCTTCCTGAATTTCGGCCTGGATACGGCCGCGGCTGTTAACCGCATAGCCATTCTCCCTGGCCCACTGACGAATCTGAGCAGAGTCCTGGTTACGGCCGCCTGAGACCTTGGTACGGGTGGCGCGGCCGGTGGACGTCTTGCGGGCGCTTGAAACAAACCGCTCCACGGAGGAGCGGAGTTCTGCAGCATTGGCAGCCGACAGGTCAATTTCGTAACTGACGCCGTCGAGGCCAAATCGGACAGTTTCGTCCGCGGTTCCCCCATCCAGATCATCGACAAGGATGATTTTCACTTTCTGTGCCATATAAATTCTCTCTTTTGGAAAGGACGGGTATGCAGAAAAGCAGGATGTATCTGTAAAAAGTATCCCCCGGTTTATGGCAACGCGTCAAAGCCGCAAAAGGTTCCTGTGAATGGTGGGCAGGAATATGCAGGGAGTATTACTTTGTGCCGTTGCCGTTGCCGGCATTCGTTCCGGTATTCGGCGCGCCATTAGTTCCGTGATTGGATTCGGCCGCGCCGGCATCGGCCTCGGCCTGGGCGCGCGCCTCGGCCTGGCGCTCCGACTTGTCGGCGTTGAAGATCGACTTCATGGCAAACCAGAACAGCAAACCGACAACGAGGGACGGTAGGAGGACTGCTACGTACTCCATGATCAGTGCCCCTCGGGCTTCAGCAGCGGGAAGAGGATGGTCTCGCGAATGCCGGCACCGGTGAACAGCATGACCAGGCGGTCGATGCCCAGCCCGATTCCGCCCATGGGCGGAGCACCGTACTCCAGAGCGCGGAGGAAATCTTCGTCCAGCTGCATGGCTTCGACATCTCCGGCGGCTGCGTGCATGGACTGTTCGGTGAGGCGTTCACGCTGGATCACCGGGTCGATCAGCTCGGAAAAGGCCGTGCCGCGTTCCATGCCGCCGATGATCAGGTCCCAGGCTTCAATCAGGCGGTCGTCGTTGCGGTGCTGGCGTGCGAGCGGCTGCGCGGAGGGCGGGTAGTCGTAAACGAAGGTGGGGTTCAGCAGTGTGGGCTCCACGAGTTCGCCGAACAGTTCAACCGCCAGCTTTTCGGCATCCCACTTCGGGTCCACCTTGACGTCGTGCTTGGCCGCCACTGCCCGCAGTTCCTCCACGGTGGTGTCCGGCGTGATTTCCTGGCCCACGGCGTCGGAAAGTCCGGGGTAGACGGCCAGCCAGGTCCATTCGCCGTCGAGGTTGATCTCCCCGGCTTCCGTCTGGATGGTGCGGCCCACACCGGCGGCGTCAGCGGCGTCGAGGATGATCTCCTTGATGCGGTCCGCCATGACGAACTGGTCCGCCCAGGCTTCGTAGCATTCCAGCGTGGTGAACTCCGGGCTGTGCGTGGAGTCCACGCCTTCGTTGCGGAACACCCGCCCCATGTCGTACACGCGGTCGATGCCACCCACCACGGCGCGCTTGAGGTACAGCTCGGTGGCGATGCGCAGCGTCATCTTCTGGTCAAAGGCGTTCATGTGGGTCTCGAACGGCCGGGCCAGGGCACCGCCGTGGACCAGCTGGAGCATCGGGGTTTCCACCTCGACGTAGTTGCGGCGGTGCAGGCTTTCCCGGATGGAACGGGTGATCGCGGCACGGGTGTAGACCATCTCGCGGGCCTCATCGCGGACCATCAGGTCCACGTACCGCTGGCGGACGCGGGTTTCCTCGTTGAGGCCGGCGTGCAGCACCGGCAGCGGGCGCAGGGCCTTCGACGCCATGGTCCAGGAATCGGCCATCACGGACAGTTCACCGCGGCGGGAGGAAATGACCTCGCCCTTGATGTGGACGTGGTCGCCCAGGTCAACCAGGGCCTTCCATTCGGCCAGGGACTCCTCACCCACGTTGGCCAGGCTCAGCATGGCCTGCAGGCGGGTGCCCTTGCCATCCGTGCCGCCTTCCTGGAGCGTGGCGAAGCAGAGCTTGCCGGTGTTCCGGATAAACACGATGCGTCCGGTGACGCCCACGATGTCACCCGTGGTCTCATCGGCCTCGAGGTGCGAATACTTCTCACGGATTTCGCTCAGGGAATGCGTGCGTTCAACACCCACCGGATAGGCCTCGACGCCGCGTTCAATCAGCTTGGCGCGCTTCTCCATACGGATGCGCATCTGCTCGCTGGCATCCGCCGGTTCGGCAGCATTGGTCGGGGTGGGGGTGTTTTGGGAAGTCACAGTCCCTAAGTTTACCGGGAGTTCCCCGGCACGTTATCCGGCTGGCCATGATCCCCCTCACCACGGAGGACGCCACGGGGAGGGGAATAGACTCGTGGCTGTGGAAACTCGGACGATCAGGACGGACGACGGCGACGGGCACCTTCAGGTGCACTCCTTCAGTCCCGCTGCCGGGCCGGCCCTGCCAGCTGCAGGAGGCGGTCCGGACGGCCGCGCGGGCGGCCTCCCGGACGGCGCTGCGCAACCCGGCGTCGTCGTCGTTCACGGAACCTTGGTGACCGACGCGCTCTACCGGCCGTTCGCGATGAAGATCGCGCGCCTGCTGGGGCGGCCCGTGCATACCTATAACCGCCGCGGCCGGGGCGGTTCCTCGGGCCAGCTCGAAGACTATTCGGCGGCGACTGAAGTCAACGACCTCCGCACGGTCATGCGGGACACCGGTTCCACGGACGTGGTGGCCCACAGCTACGGCGGATTCGTGGCACTGCAGGCGGCCAGGACGGAGCCCATCCGGCGGCTCGTGACCTACGACGCCGCGGTTTCCCTGTCCGGCAGCCTCAGCCGGCGCTGGCGGCCGGAACTTGAGCACTCCATGGCGGCGGGACAGCTGGACCACGCGTGGGCGCACCTGGTCCAAGGCCTGGAAACTGCGGGGCCGGTCTCCAAGCTCCCGCTCGGCGCCCTGCGCATGCTCAGCATCCTGTCCGCCCGGACCCGCCTTGGCGCTGAAATGCGGCAGCTGCTGCCCACCGCGGTGGCCGAAATGCGGGCTGTGCTGGACGCCGATGCGGAACTTGCGGACTTTGCCGGCGTCACCACACCCACCCTGATGCTCAGCGGAGGCTGGAGCCCGGCGTACTTCGCCGAGACCGGCCGCCAGCTCGCCGCGGCAGTCCCGTCGATCGACTTCGCGCTCGTCCCCGGGCAACTGCACGAAGGGCCGCTGCGGCCCGGGCACCGCCTGGCCCTGACCACAGCGCGCTTCCTGGCCAACGACGCCGGCCTGCGGTTCCAGCGCATCCGGACTGCAGGGAACCCCCTGGGCAACCGTTTAGGATGGGCCCGTGAAGGGAACCCGCGAACCTGAGGGAACAGTAAAGCAGCAGGCCATCACCACGCACGACGGCGGGCGGCTGGCTTTGTACACATACGGAACCGCGGACGCGCCCGGCGAGCGCCGGGTTGTGGTGATCGGCGGAGCCTTCCTCACGGCGCTGATCTACCGGCCGTTTTCCGAGGCCCTGTCCAAAGGACTGGGCGAAGGCTGGGCGGTGGACGTCTACGACCGGCGCGGCCGCGGCGATTCCACGCCGCAACCGGAAGACTACTCGATGGCCACCGAGATCGCCGATGTCCGCACCATCATGGACGCCACCGGCGCCCGCAACCTCTTCGGGCACAGCCTGGGCGGCTCCGTTGCCCTCAACGCGGTCCAGGAGTTCACCGGCACTGTGCACCAGCCGGACAAGCTTGCGGTCTATGACGCGGCAATAAATATCGACGGCAGCGTGGACACGTCCTGGCTGGACGATTTCGAACGCTCAGTCAACGACGGAAACGTCCCGCACGCCCTGGCCAAGCTCAAGAAAGGCATGCAGCCCGGCACGGCGATGGCCAGGATTCCGGAGCCCGTCCTCGCCGGACTGATGGCACTGGTTTCGCGGACCAAGGTGAACCGGCTCTTCAAGGAGCTCATGCCCAGCGGCGTGGGCGAGCTCAAGGCGGTGTTCGATGAAGCCGACCACGTCCGTGATTTCGCCGTCCTGCCGCCGAACACCCGGTTCATGGTGGGCGCCAAAAGCCCCCGGTACTACAAGGTGACAGCGGAGCTGCTGCACCGCGCGGTCCCCGGAAGCGCTCTCCAGATTTCACCCAAGTGCGTCCATGCCTCCATCCCCGCGGCAGTCAAGGAACTGGTCCAGGACATCTCCGAGTATTACAAGGGCTGACGAACCCTTGGCGGCGCGAAGCTACTGCGCGGTTCCTGCCGCCCCGGGTAGGCTCGGAACATGACGCGCGAGAACATCACAACACCCGACGGCGGAACGCTGGAGCTTTACACCACGGGAGCCGAGCTGGCCTCGGCGGGCTCGGGCGTCGTCGTCGTTCAGGCTTCAATGGTCACTGCCGCTGACTACACGCGCTTTGCCCAGAAACTAGGTGCTTCGCTGGGCCGGCCGGTGCACACGTTCAACCGGCGGGGACGGGGTGAATCGTCACCGCAGCCGGACGACTACACGCTCGACGTTGACATCCGCGACCTGGATACCGTGATGAAGCACACGGCCAGCACGGACGTTTTCGGCCACAGCTTCGGCGGCGCTGTGGCGCTCCACGCCGCACGTACGCTTCCGGTGGAACGGCTGGCTGTCTACGACCCCGCCGTCTCCGTGAACCACAGCGTCAAGGCCGACTGGATCGCCGAATACGAACGTGCCAACGCGGTCGGCGACGACGACCGCGCCCTCGCCGTGCTGGTCAGGGGACTTGAGACGGGCGGCGCCCTGTCCTCACGGATGCCCCTCTCCATGCTGACGCTGGCCAACAAGCTCACCGCCGGAACGCCGGTCGGCAAGCAGCAGCGCGAGCTGATGAAGACCGGGGTGAGGGAGATCAAGGCGATCATCGCGGCGGACATGCCGGCGGAGCCGTTCCTGGCTTTGCCGCTGGAGACCCTCATTATTGTGGGCGAAAAGAGCCCGGCGTACTTCGGGATCGCGTGCGGCCAGATCCACGACGTCCTGTCCGGTTCGAGCTACACCATCCTGCCCGGAGCCGGCCACGACGGCGTCAACCGCGCGCCGGACAAGCTAATCACCGAACTCAGCGAGTTCTTCGCCGGCTGACCCTTCGCAACGGCACCTAGTGCCGCACAAACAGCGCGAACGGACACTTGGGGCCCCTCCGGAGAGGGCCGCAAGTGTCCGTTCGCGCTTAAAGGGTTAGTGGGCTGCGGGTGCCGGGTGTTCCGCACCCGCGGTCTTGCGCATCATTGCCGAAAGCACGACGGCGGCCACGGCTATGCCGGCGGCCGTCAGGAACGCCGCGTGCATGCCGGCGACGATGCCTGACCCGGCGGACACGACGGCGTAGATCGAGACCAGGAGCGCGGTTCCGGCGGCACCGGCCACCTGCTGGAGCGTGCTCATGATGGCCGATCCATGTGAGTAGAGGTGCGGCGGCAGCGGGTTGAGTCCGGTGGTGAAGGCCGGCGTGAACAGGAGCGCCAGGCCCAGGCTGAGGACCACGTGCAGCGCCACAATCCACCACACGGCCGTTTCCTCGTTCAGCATGGAGAACTGCCAGAGGGACAGCACCATCATGACGGAACCGGTGACGGTCAGCGGCAACGGGCCCACCTTGTCGAAGAGGCGGCCGATGAACGGGCCAAGGAGCCCCATGGCCAGGCCGCCGGGCAGCAGCGCCAGGCCGGTCTCCAGGGACTTCAGGCCGCGGATTTCCTGCAGGTACAGCGGCAGCAGGATGACGGCGCCGAACAGGGCGATCATGGCCACCACCAGGAGCAGCACGGACACGGTGAACATGCGGAAGTTGAAGGCGCGCAGGTCCAGCAGGGGGCCGTCGGACCTCTGCAGTTTCAGCTGGCGGAAGACGAATGCCGTCATGGCCACCAGGCCTATGGCGAGCGCGGCCACCGCTGCGGTGCCTGGGCCGCTTTGTCCGCCGTGGCCTCCGCCGATCTGGCTGAGGCCGTACACCAGTCCGCCGAAGGCGGGAACGGTCAGCAGCACGGACACGATGTCCAGCCGGGTCTTCTCGGTCTCGCCGATGTTGGTGAGGTAGCGGGCCCCGATGGCGAAGGCAGCCAGAGCGATGGGCAGGACGAACACGAACATGAAGCGCCAGGTGAAGTGTTCCAGTATCAGCCCGGACACGGTGGGGCCCATGGCCGGTGCTACTGAAATGGCGATGCTCACGTTGCCCATGACCGCGCCGCGCCGTACGATCGGCACCAGCGTCAGGATGGTGGTCATCAGGAGCGGAAGCATGATGGCCGTGCCGCCGGCCTGGACAATGCGGGCCAGCAGGAGGACTTCGAATCCCGGAGCCAGCGCGGCCAGGAGTGTGCCGCCCGAAAACAGTCCCATGGCCAGCATAAAGACGGCCCTGGTGGACAGCCGCTGCAGGATGAACCCGGTGGTGGGGATGACCACGGCCATGGTGAGCATGAAGCCCGTGGACAGCCACTGCACCGTGGGCGCGTCAACACCGAGGTCCACCATCAGCCGCTGCAGCGCGACGTTCATGATGGTTTCGTTCAGGATCACCACGAAGGTGGCAACGAGCAGCGTGACGATGATGGTGACCGACTCGCGGGACATTTTCACCGGCCCGGCCGCCGGGACCGCCTCAGTCGCCGCAGCGGCAGGGCCCACGGGATCGCCGTGGGCGTTGGAAGAGACGTCTGTAGACATGGGGATTCCCTCAGGGAGATGTGAAGTGGTTTCCGGCGAGCATCGTCGCTGCAGATTCCAACAGTCTATCCCCCGGGGTAATTCCCGTCACTGGAAAAAATCCTGTCCCGCCCGGGAAGTCCGGCGGCTCAGGAGCTCAGCGGCACGTTGTCAATCAGCCGGACCGGCCCCACCTTGGCCGCGATGATAGCCAGGCCTTCACCGCGGAACGGCGTCTCCCTGCAGTTCTCAGCCAGGGGCTCCAGGGTCTCCGGGTCCACCACGTCGAAGTAATCCAGACCCACCAGGGGCTGGGACTCCACCAGGGCCTGGGCGGATTCCAGGTCCAGCGGTTCGTGGGCATTGGCGCGCTCTTCGAGGAGGCGCAGCGCCCGGGACAGCACCAGGGCGGCCTCGCGTTCCTCGCCGGACAGGAACCTGTTCCGGCTGCTCAACGCCAGCCCGTCAGCGGAACGGACCGTGGGAACCGCCACGATCTCCACGGGAAAGTTCAGGTCCGCCACCATGCGCCGCACCAGGGTGAGCTGCTGGGCGTCCTTCTGGCCGAAGTAGGCGCGGTACGCCGGCAGGCCCGCACCGGTGCCTGTCACAAAGGCGCCTCCCGCGGGCAGCCCGGTCCCCGGAATTCCGTAGTGCAGCAGCTTGGCCACCACCGTGAGTGCACCGTCGAAGTGGCCTGGGCGGGACGCGCCTTCCCATTTCTCTGCCAGACGGCCCGCCGTCACCCGGACCAGGGGCTCGCCGCCCGGATAGACCTCCTCAACGGAGGGTGCGAACACCAGGTCCACGCCCTCGGCGTCCAGGAGCTCCATGTCCGCTTCGAGGGTCCGGGGGTAGCGGTCCAGGTCCACGGCCTCGCCGAACTGCAGCGGATTGACGAAGATGCTGGCCACCACTACGTCGTTGTGTTCGACGGCGGTGCGGGCCAGCCTGGCATGGCCCTCGTGCAGGGCTCCCATGGTGGGAACGAGGCCCTGCGACGAGCCCTGTTTCTCCGTCAGCAGCCGTGCGCTTTCGGCCCGCAGCTGCGCCGCGGTGGTCACGAGTTTGATCGCCAAGTCAGTTTCCTCCAGTGGCCTGCGGGCCGTCGTTGTCCTCACCGTCGTTGTCAACGCCGTCCAGGGCTTTCCGGATCGCATCCAGCTGGTCCGGCTTCAGCAGCCCCCGGCTCCCGGCGCGGCGCGCGGTGGCCCGTGCCATCGCCAGGTAGGCCTCCAGAATATCGCCGCCGGCACCGGCGTCGTGTTCCCGCAGGGCCTCCGCGTGCGCAGCAACCGTGCCGGCATCGCCCCGTGCCACCGGACCGGTCAGGGCCGACTCCCCGGAAGCAAGGGCATTCTCCAGCGTTGCCCGCAGCAGCGGGCCAAGCATGCGCTCGGGGGTTTCGACGCCCACTTCGCGCAGCAGCTGCGAGGCCTGGGCAACGAGGGTCACCAGGTGGTTCGAACCGTGGGCCAGGGCCGCGTGGTACTGGGTGCGGTCGCCTTCCGCGATGACCACGGGTTCGGCGCCCATCTCCACCACCAGCGCCTGCGCGATGGGCAGCATCGCAGCGTCCGCCGTGACCCCGAACGTGCAGTCCAGCAGCCGGGTGAGGTCCAGGCTCATGCCGGTGAAGGTCATGGCGGGGTGCAGCGCGAGCGGGACGGCGCCGGCCGCCCGAACCGGGTGCAGGATACCCACGCCGAAGCGGCCCGAGGTGTGGGCCACAAGCTGCCCGGGCTGCCAGGCGCCCAGCTTGGCGAGGCCTTTCACGAGCCCGCCGAGGGCGTCGTCCGGGACGGCCAGCAGCACCAGCTCGGACCGTTCCACGATGTCCTGCACATCGAGTACCGGCACGCCGGGCAGCAGGGTTTCGGCGCGTTCCCGGCTTGCATCCGAGACCGCGGAAACCCCGACGACGGCGTGCTCGGCAGCGCGGAGCGCCGCGCCGAGCACTGCGCCCACTTTTCCTGCGCCGATGATTCCGACGCCGAGGCGTCCTGGCTTAGCCATGGTGCGGGCCTTCCTGGTGGTTCTGGGCGTGATCGGGCGTGTGCCGGTGATCGAGCTTGTCGGGATCCTTGGTTTCGACGGGCTCAACCACCGTGGCGGGGGCGACCTGAGTGAGCCATTGCTCGCTGGTCTGGCGTTTGCGGGCTTCCCGGGCGCGGGCGGCCTGGGCGTCAAACAGGTCGCGGGCCTCGTCCAGTCCGGCCTGGATGACGCGCGGTGACACCGGGCCGGCCGTGGTGTGCAGCACCAGGTCCGCCACCCGGAAGCGTCTCGCCAGCGGCCCCTGGTGCAGGGCCATCGATTGCGTGCGCTGGTGCGGAACCACCACCAGCTCGCGCCACAGGCGGCCGGAACGGATCAGCAGTGCAGTGTCCGTGGCGGTGAACCCGTTGCGGCGCCAGCCCAGCGGCGCCAGCAGGCGCACGCGGCGCGGGCTGGTGAGGAACCCGCCGTCGGGCGCTTCTTCGGAGATCACCCCGTGCTGGGACGGACCGGCCGGGGACAGACCGGCCGGAGGGAGTCCGGCGGGGGCCATACCGGTCAGGCCGGCCGTAAAGACGCGTGCCGGGTCCGGCGTTCCCGGGTCCGGGAGCACCAGCGAGAGCATCCGCATGACGTCGGCCAGGCCACCTACCGGGAGAAGCATGGTGCGCGACGCGCCTTCACCGTTGCTCCCCGGGCCGCCGTAGCCGGCCACATTCACCTGCATCCGGTACCAGCCGAAGATCCGCCACAGCGGCGGCTGCGTTACTTTCACGGCCTGGATCCTGCCCGGCGGCAGGGTCTGCGCCTGCGTGTCCAGCAGCCCGTACCGGAGCCGGATCCCGTCCGGCGAAATAGCCGCGGTGAAGTTGTAGCCCTTGTTGAATGATCCCCAGTAGGCGGCGGCCATGCCCAGGACCGCCGGGATCAGGTAAAAGTAGATTTGGCGGCTTTCAGTGACGGCGGACAGCACCACCGACGCTGCCGCGCCCAGGGCCAGGAAGAAGCTCTGCTCGCTGAGCAGCAGCGAACCGACCAACCGCGACGGCGGCAGGGACAGGACGGCGTATTCCGGCGCCTCCGGCAGGGCTGCTTCGGGTTGACCGGGATCGGGCACGAGCCCGGCCGCCCGGGCCAGGATGGTGGCCCTCAGCTGGCGGGCGTCGTCGATGCGCAGGTAGGCGAGGCGCACAGCTGATTCGCCGGCGTCGGCCACCTCGAACTTGAGTTCGGCCAGGCCGAAGATCCTGGCCAGGAGCGGCTGCACGATGTCGATGGCCTGCACCCGGTCCAGCCGGGCCTGGCGCTGCTGCTTGAACAGGAATCCTGTGTTGACCCGGACGTAGCCCTCGGCCACCTGGTACCTGGTGAAGTACCACGTGGTGATGAACCCGAGGACGGCCAGCAGAAGGATCAGTCCGCCGCCGGCGAGCAGGAACGGCACGCGCCCGGTATACATGTCATCCATGAGGGGCCGTCCTTGCAGCAGGCGCTCAAAGGAATCGCGGCCGAAGAAGAAACCGATGGCGGCAAGCGCCACCCATCCCCGGATGAACGGCGACGCGGGGTGGACCCGCAGCCACTCGCCGTCGGGCTTTCCGGTCATCTGCCCGGCAATGCCGGGGGTTGGCCCGGGTCCGGCGCCGCCGGGCGGTGTCACAGCACTGTCAGGGGTCACAGCCCGGCCAGCCGGGCAGCGCCCCGGGCGGACAGCTGCTCGCGGAGCCGCGCCCCCTCGTCGGCCGGCAGGCCGGGAATTTCAGCGTTGGTTCCGGCCGAGGCAGTGTGCAGTTTCAGCGTGCACAGGCCGAGTCCGCGTTCCACGGGCCCCACTCCGATGTCCACGTACTGCATCCGGCCGTAGGGAACCACCAGTGTGCGCTGGAAGAAGATGCCGCTGCGGATCAGGAGGTCGTCGTCGCGCTCGGCATAGCCGATGGCCCGCACCTGGCGGGGAATCAGCAGCAGCCGCCAGACGGCCAGCAGCAGGGTGACGGCCGGGACGGTGATGGCCAGCCAGAGCGGAACCCACTCCCACCAGCCCGCCAGCCTGAACACCAAGGGGAGCGAAAGGACTGCCACGGCGATGAGGTTCCCGAACGCCCATTCCACCAGGCGGACAGTCACGTACTTGGGCGAAACCCGGAGCCAGGAAATCCCCGGCGGATCAATCGCCTCGGTAGGCATATTCGCCTTCTCCTTTGGGCTTGCGGGCGCCCCGTCCCGGCGTTCCCGTGGCCCCGTCGGCGTCACCGTCCTCGGGCGGAATCCGGCAGAAGCGTTCCACGACCAGGCCCACGATGATCATGGCCAGGCCTCCGCCGGCCATCGACGCGGCCAGCCAGGTGATCCCCTGGTCGCTGCGCAGGTTCCAGAGCCTCAGCAGGTCCAGGAAGATTCCCGCGTGCCAGCCCAGCAGCACCGTTCCGGTGTACGCGCAGGCCTGGGCAAGGACAAGCGTCCATGCGGCCAGGATGGGGTTCAGCATTTTCTTTTTCTTGCCGTTCCGCCAGCGCAGGACGCGGATCCCCAGCACCAGCGTGAGCACCACGATCACGCCCATGGTCACCAGGCCGGTCTGCGGAAGCACCGGGGTGGCCAGGCCGTAGCGGGTGGTCATGACAGTCGCGAACCAGCCGGCAATGGCCACGATCAGCCCCACGACGATCAGCAGGAACGGATTGACGGGTTTCACGGCCTACTCCACTGCTCCCGCTGTGGGAAGGCCGTCGAAGTCCCCGAAACCGTCGAAGGGGGAAAGATCCGGGAAGTCCGCGGCCCTGGCAGCCAGTTCGCCCACCCGCACGCCGTTGAGCTCGGCCGAGGGGTCGATGAGCGACCACGGGTACAGCACAAATGCACGCTCGGCGGCACGGGGATGCGGCAGGGTCAGTGCGGGATCCGAACTGACCAGGTCGCCGTAGGTGATGATGTCAACGTCCAGGGTCCGCGGACCCCACCTGACTTCGCGCACCCGGTGGTGCTTGTTTTCCACGGACTGGCAATGCCGCAGCAGCTCCGACGGCGGCAGCGACGTTTCCACCGTGATCACCATGTTCAGGAAGTCTGGCTGGCCCTCAGGTCCGCCCACGGCCTTGGTCTGCACCACCGGGGAAACCGCGATCAGCCGCACTTCGGGCCGGTCCACCAGATCGGCAACGGCGCTGGACAGGGTGTCGTTCCGCTCCCCCAGGTTGCTGCCGAGGGCCAGTACCGCGCGGACATACGGGTTGTTCGAGTACGGGGGGTTCATGACCGCCGCCGATGCACGCTGACGGAGACGTCGCCGAACTCCACCTCAATGGGGGCCTTGGGCTTGTGCACCGTGATGTCCACGGCGGCCAGCGGGAATTCCTGCAGCAGGTCTTCCGCGATGCGGACGGCCAGGGCCTCGATCAGGTTGAGAGGGTCGCCGGTAATCCAGTGCTTGATGCGTTCGGCCACCTCGCCGTAATGCGCGGTGTCCAGGACATCGTCCGAGGCGGCGGCCTTGGTGAAATCCAGGTGCAGAACGGCATCGACGATGAACGGC
This sequence comes from Arthrobacter sp. SPG23, assembly GCF_000876655.1. GTDB lineage: Bacteria > Actinomycetota > Actinomycetes > Actinomycetales > Micrococcaceae > Arthrobacter. The sequence goes on along the minus strand of NZ_JYCN01000001.1, from coordinate 94,599 downwards.
TGGCCGTTGCGGCGTTCGAAATCGAACACCCCGTGATGGCCGACGGCGGTAACACCGCTCAGCGTGATTGTGTCCATGATGGCTGCCTAGTTGGTGGGACTGGAGTGGCCGAGCGGCCCGGCGGACATGCGCGCGGCAACCTTGACGGCGTCAAGGCTGGGTCCGACGTCGTGCACGCGCACTGCCCAGGCGCCGCGGGCAGCGCTGATGGCTGTGATCGCGGCAGTCGCATGGTCCCGCTCCCCCGGAGCGGCGGCCTTGCCCGCAACGGTCAGCAACGTACCCAGGAAGCGCTTGCGGGACGCTCCCACCAAAACCCTGTGCCCAAGCGCCTCCAGCGGACCCATGTTCCGCAGGAGCTCCCAGTTCTGGACATCGTTCTTGGAGAAGCCCAGGCCCGGGTCCACGATGATTTGTTCCGGCGACACCCCGGCGGCGTACAGTTTGTCCCGCACGCCCACCAGTTCAGCGGCGACGTCCTCCGCCACGTTGCCGTAGTCCGTGAGCGAGTTCATGGTCTTGGCGTCGCCGCGGCGGTGGGTCAGCACGTACGGGGCGCCGGTGCGGGCGGCCAGTTCGGCCATCTCCGGCTCCATCGTCAGCCCGGACACGTCGTTGATGATGGTGGCGCCGGCCTTGAGCGCAGCGGCAGCCGTTGAAGCATGGGTGGTGTCAATGCTGACCAGGGCGCCGGCCCTGACCATGGCCTCGACCACCGGCAGCACACGGCGCTTTTCCTCTTCGGGGCTGACTTCCTCGGCACCGGGCCGGGTGGACTCGCCGCCGACGTCGATGATGTCGGCGCCCGCGTAGAACATCCGGAGGCCGGCCGCGATGGCGGTGTCCGGCGTCGGGTGCGAGCCGCCGTCGCTGAAGGAATCCGGGGTGACGTTCAGGATTCCCATCACCAGCGTGCGGTCCGTGGGGAGATCTTCAAACTTGGCTGCCGGCCGCGGTTTGCGCAGGATGGGCAATGGGCTTGTTGCGGGTCCGGTTCCAGGGGCTGCAGCTAGGGAGTCCATAGTCTGTTTATTACCTTCCGAGTATGAGGCTCATGGCTTCGGCGCGGGTGGCCGGGTCATGCAGTTGACCGCGCACGGCGCTGGTGACGGTCTTGGCACCGGGCTTGCGGATGCCTCGCATGGACATGCACAGGTGTTCGCATTCGACCACGACGATCGCTCCGCGCGGCTTCAGGTGCGTTACCAGTGCTTCGACGATCTGGGTGGTGAGCCGTTCCTGCACCTGGGGGCGCTTTGCGAACATGTCCACCAGCCTGGCGAGCTTGCTCAGCCCGGTGACCTTTCCGTCATGGGACGGAATGTAGCCAACATGTGCCACACCGTGGAACGGCACCAGATGGTGCTCGCAGGTGGAGTAGAACGGAATGTCCTTGACGAGGACCAGTTCCTCATGGTCCAGGTCGAAGGTGGTGGACAGAATTTCCGCGGGGTCGTGGTGCAGGCCGGCGAAGACCTCAGCGTAGGCCTTGGCTACCCTTTTGGGGGTGTCCAGAAGGCCCCCGCGGTCCGGGTCTTCCCCGATGGCCAGCAGGATTTCCCTGACCGCCGCCTCGATCCTCGGCCGGTCAACCTTGGTGTGGCCGGCATGCCCCGAGTGGCCCGCAGCCGAGGGATCGGAGGTGGTGGAAACGTCGTCGTCGTCGAAATGATTCACAGCAGAAGCTTAGCCGTGCTGCGGTCCGTCGGTGCTGACGTCCGTAACACCGCCGCCGAAGGTCTCCTGGCCTGCCACGCCCTGCGGGTGCGGCGGCCGGGCGTCCAGCGGTTCCTCCAGGCGGGCTTCCTTGGCTTCTTCCTGGGCCTCACGTTCGGCCCGCTCGTGCCGGGACTCCACGGGACCGGCCGCCTGTACCGGCCGGGTTTCCTTGGAGAGCCACACTTCACGGAAGTCACGCTTGCGGATGTCCCGGAAGACGTACGCAATTTCGGCCTGGTTGAGGGTTTCCCGCTCAAGGAGTTCCAAGGCCAAGGAATCCAGGATGTCGCGGTTCTCGGTGAGGATCGCGTAGGCCTCGTCGTGCGCCTGGTCGATCAGGCGGCGCACTTCCTCGTCCACGATGTAGGCGATCTGGTCCGAGTAGTTGCGCTCGTGGCCGGCGTCGCGGCCCAGGAACGGCTCGCCGCCGCCCTGACCCAGGCGCACTGCACCGACGCGTTCGCTCATGCCGAACTCCGTGACCATCTTGCGGGCCGTTGACGTGGCCTTTTCGATGTCGTTGGAGGCGCCGGTGGACGGATCGTGGAAGACGATTTCCTCGGCCACGCGGCCGCCCATGGCGTAAGCCATCTGGTCCAGCAGTTCGTTGCGGGTGACGGAGTACTTGTCGTTCTCCGGAACCACCATGGTGTAGCCCAGGGCGCGGCCGCGGGGCAGGATGGTGATCTTGGTGACGGGGGCGGAATTCCGCAGTGCGGCAGCCACCAGGGCGTGTCCGCCTTCGTGGTAGGCCGTGATCTTGCGCTCGTGTTCCTTCATGACGCGGCTGCGCTTCTGCGGGCCGGCCATGACGCGGTCAATGGCCTCATCGAGCGCGCGGTCGTCAATCAGGTTGGCGTTGGAGCGGGCCGTCAGCAGGGCAGCCTCGTTGAGGACGTTCGCGAGGTCTGCACCCGTGTAGCCGGGGGTCTTCTTGGCAACGGCCTTGAGGTCGACGCCGGGCGCCATCGGCTTGCCCTTCGCGTGGACCTGCAGGATCTGGTCGCGGCCCACGAGGTCCGGGGCTTCAACGGTGATCTGGCGGTCGAAGCGGCCCGGGCGCAGCAGTGCCGGGTCCAGGACGTCGGGGCGGTTGGTGGCGGCGATCAGGATGACGTTGGTCTTGACGTCGAAGCCGTCCATTTCAACCAGCAGCTGGTTGAGGGTCTGCTCGCGTTCGTCGTTGCCGCCGCCGATTCCGGCGCCGCGGTGACGGCCGACGGCGTCGATCTCGTCAACGAAGATGATCGCCGGCGAACTGGCCTTGGCCTGCTCGAAGAGGTCGCGGACGCGGGACGCACCCACGCCGACGAACATTTCGACGAAGTCCGAACCCGAGATGGAGAAGAACGGCACGCCCGCTTCACCGGCGACGGCGCGGGCCAGCAGGGTCTTACCGGTACCTGGAGGGCCGTAGAGCAGCACGCCCTTGGGGATCTTGGCGCCCACGGCCTGAAACTTGGCCGGTTCCTGGAGGAATTCCTTGATTTCCTGGAGTTCCTCTACAGCCTCATCGGCGCCGGCGACGTCGCTGAAGGTCACCTGGGGCATGTCCTTGTTAACCAGCTTGGCCTTGGACTTGCCGAACTGCATGATCTTGGATCCGCCGCCCTGCATGCGGGACAGCAGGAACCAGAACAGGACACCCAGCAGCAGTACGGGGATCAGGAGGGAGAACAGCCCGGAGAACCAGTTGTTTTCGATGGGCTGGTCGGTGTATCCGTTTGAGGGGTTGGCGTCGGTGACGGCCTTGACAACGTCCGCGGCGCGGGCGTTGACGAAGAAGAACTGGACGTTCTTGCCCTTGTCCTGCCCGTCGATGACCAGGTTGTCCTTGAGGACAAGGTCCACGCGGTTCTCGGCGTCGAAGATCTTGGCCTGTTCCACCTTGCCCTTGTCCGCAAGGAGCTCGAGGCCCGGTTTGGTGTCGATCCGGGTGGCCCCGCCGGGGGCGAGCGTGGCAAAGGCCAGCAGGAGCATTCCGACCACAACAACGATCCAGATGCCCGGGCCCTTGAAGAAACTCTTAGCTTTCATCTGATCGGGGGCTGGCCCCGTCCCTCCTGGTAGTGCTGCACGGCGACTGGTCTGCGCGCGTGTGGTGCTGCGTCAGCTACTAGCTATACACCGTTCGGAGTGAATCACGCACGGTGCGGGGCAAAAGTTCCCTCTAGGCGTAGCGGTACAGGGCCGCGGCCCCGCGGGGGTCCGGCCGGCCGGGAGGGATCCCGGGGAATGCGCCTATTCGTAGACGTGGGGCGCCAGTGTGCCCACGAAGTCAAGGTTGCGGTACTTCTCGGCGTAGTCCAGGCCGTAGCCCACCACGAATTCGTTCGGGATGTCGTAACCGACGTACTTGACGTCGATCTGGACCTTGGCAGCCGTGGGCTTGCGGAAGGCGGTGCAGATTTCCACGGACGCGGTGCCGCGGGATTCCAGGTTGGTCTTGAGCCACGAAAGCGTCAGGCCGGAGTCGATGATGTCCTCGACAATCAGCACATCCTTGCCCATGAGGTCGGTGTCGAGGTCCTTGAGGATGCGGACAACACCGGAGGACTGGGTGCCGGAACCGTAGGAGGAAACTGCCATCCAGTCCATGGAAACGTGGCTGTGAAGCGCCCGCGCCAGGTCTGCCATGACCATGACCGCGCCCTTCAAAACGCCGACGATGAGGAGCTCCCGGCCCTCGTAGTCCTTGTCGATCTGTGCAGCGAGCTCGGTAATCCGCTGCTGGATCTGATCCTTGGTGTAGAGAACGTGCTTGAGGTCTGCCTGGACGTCGTTTGAATCCACCAATGGCTCCTGTGTAGATGCGGGTGCGACTATTTTTGGGGCGGCTTTTGAGGCCGGAATACTAGCTTCCCACAGCGGGCGGCCTCACGGGGACCGCCGTTGGCGTCCTCCTCCGTCCGTTCCGGCGGATTCTGCCCTTCGCCGGCGAGGATTTGCGCCAGCGACAGCCGGTAGGCGCTCACTCCGCCGGGAAGTTCCACCGGGCCGGCGGAACCCTGCCGGCGCAGGAGCGCCTCCGCGGCCAGCAGCCGCTGATAGCTCGGCTGCTGGCCTCCGACGGCGGCGGCTGCCTTGGCGATCACCCGGAACCGGATGGCGGGGGCCAGCTCACCGAGCGCGGCTTCGGGCAGGCGGATTTCGACGCCGGAATGCTCCGCCAGCTGCTCGTACGTGCTGTTCGCCACGTCGTCGAGGTAGTCGGCGTCCAGCTGCAGGATGGCGGCCGTCCTGGCGAGGGACTCCGCGACCCCGGGGCCGAGTTTTTCCTCCAGCATGGGAAGGACCTCCACCCGTGTGCGGGACCGGGCAAAGGAGGGGTCGGCGTTACTGGGGTCATGCCACGGGTCCAGTCCCTCGACGGCGCAGATCTCCAGGGTGTCGGCACGGCGGAGGCCCAGGAACGGCCGGAGCAGGAGTCCGCGGACCGGCCGCATTCCCGCCAGCGAACGCGTTCCGGAGCCCCGGGCCAGGCCGAGCAATACCTGTTCCGCCTGGTCGTCCAGCGTGTGGCCGAGGAGGATCACGCCGGCACCGGCCTGGGCGGCAGCTTGCTCCAGGGCCGCGTGCCTGGCGTCCCGTGCCGCGGCTTCGGGGCCGATCCCGGTGGATGCGACGTCCACGCGCCGCACTTCCACGGGGGAAAGGGCCAGGTCCCGGAGGACGTCGGCGGTGTGGGCGGCGACGCCGGCGGAGCCGGGCTGCAGCTGATGGTCGACGACGACGGCACCCACCGACACGGGGTGGCCGTCCACGTGGCCGCGGCGGCCGAAGTAGGACGCGACGGCCGCGAGGGCCAGCGAATCCGGGCCGCCGCTGCAGGCGACGAGCACCCGTTCGGGGTAGCCGGCGTCGGCCAGGGCGTTCTGCAGCATTTTGCGCGCCTTGCCGACGACGGGCGACAGCCGGCCGGGCCGCCGTCGTCCGCTGGGAGGGTGGGACAACTAGTGCCCCATCCGCTCGAGCCAGAGCTTGGCGTCATGGATTTCCGGTTCCGTGGGCAGGTTCGCAGCGGATTCCCAGACCCGGTTGAAGCCTTCCATGCCGGCCACGTCCACCACGGCGCGGACGAACTTGGCGCCGTCCGTGTACTGGCGCATCTTGGCATCGAGGCCCAGCAGGCTGCGGATGAACTTCTCCACGACGCCCCGGTCCTTGCCGCGGGCGTTGAAGCGCTGCCGGATGGTCTTGACGGACGGAACGATGCTGGCGTCGACGGCGTCCATGACCACGTTGGCGTGGCCCTCCAGCAGGCTCATCACGGCGGTCAGGTGCGACAGGGAGGCCTTCTCCTCCGGGTCCTGCAGCAGGTCCAGGATGGCGCCGCGTCCCGGGGCGGTTCCGGCGGCTGTGCGGTCCTTGAGTGACCGGGCCGCTGCAGACGCGCGCTCGAGGAGGGTGTCGACGTTGCCCAGCAGGTGTTCGCTGAGGGTGTCGATTTCGCTCAGCATGTGGTGGCGCAGCCAGGGTGCGGCCGCAAACTGCACGCGGTGCGTCTGCTCGTGCAGGCAGACCCACAGCCGGAAGTCCTCGGGGGTGACGTTGAGTTCGCGCTCCACCTGGACAATGTTCGGCGCGACCAGCAGGAGGCGTCCGGCTGCCGGGGCGGTGGAGTCTTCGGCGAGCGCCGAGAAGGGATCGTACTGGCCCAGGACCTTGCTGGACAGGAAGGCAAGCACAGCACCCAGCTGGCTTCCCGTGATGGCACCGCTGACGGACGCGGCACCCGGGCTCATGGCTCCGCGGCGGCCCTCCAGCATCTTTTCCATGGCGGGCTTCAGCATGACGGCGAAGCTTTGCGTGTTGGCCTTGGCCCAGGAGGCGCGGTCCACCACCAGCACAGAGGAATCACGGAGGTCCCGCGCGGCCTCGAGCCCGGTGATGTCATGGACGTGCGGCACGGAAATATCCGCCATGAGGCGCAGGTTCTCCACGGCCGTCCCGATTTCGGCGGATCCCAGCGACGGGCCCGCCGGAGCCAGGCGCGCGGCTGTTGATGCTGCGAGCTCCCAGTTGATCAATGCCTGGGCCTGTACTGATGAATCGCCTGCAGTTGACTCCATAACGTCCATCAGATCACAGCACCCCGTGGTTGCGCGTTAAGTTCGCTGACCGGCGAACGGGTTCAACGCACAGGCAAGGCACAGGATCGGAACAGAGGAACACAAATGTTCCGGGCCACAGTTGGTGCAGAAGTCCACACCACCAAGGAGAGTCCGATGATTGCGTACCGCCCGATCCCGCCGCTGAGCCTGGGTCAGAGCAACAACTGGAGGTCCGTCCTGTCCGCCGTTGTCATGGCGGCACTGCTGGGCACCGCCGCGTTTGGCACCGCCGCGGAAGCAGCCCCGGAGGCAGGTACGCAACTGAGTTCCGCGGCCAGTGCCGGCACGGGCGGGGCCGGCACAGGCGAGGGTGCCAGTTCCGGTGACGCCGCCGGCTAGCGGCAGCCGCAGGAGGCCAGTGCCGACGCCGTGAGATCCAGCGCCGTCCTGTTCCCCGCCGCGCCGGGCTCCAGTCCGTTCCCTATAAAGGAGAACACCAGGAGGCGGCCGTCGGCGTCCACAACGTAGCCGCTGAGGGCAATCACGGAGTTCAGGGTTCCGGTCTTGGCCCGCACCAGCCCCGCACCGCCTTCAGTGGATGCGTCGGTATACCTGCTGCCCAGCGTTCCGGTAAGGCCTGCCACGGGAAAGCCTCCGATGGCAGCCCGGAGGCTGGGTTCGGCACCGGACGTGACGGCCCGGACGACCTCCGAGAGCTGGCCGGCCGACACCTGGTTGCCCAGCGACAGGCCGGAGACGTCCGCCATGAGGAGTCCGTCCGTGGGGATTCCCAGGTCCTGCACCTGTTTGTACACGGCGGCAGTCGCGCCGTCATTGCTGCCGGGTTGTCCCATGGCGACGGCGGTCATCCGGCCCACCACCTCGGCCAGATAATTGTCCGAGGTCTGCAGCATCAGGTCCACCTGCTGGCGGAGCGTGGCGGACGGGACTTCGGCCAGCACTTTGCCGGATTCCGGGGCTTTGGCACGCTCGACGCCGGGCGTGACGGACAACCCGGCAGCGGCGCCTACAGCGGTGAGCTGGGCGGAGAACGCCTCTGCGGCGCCCATGGCTGCGTCCTGCGGGCGCGGTCCGGTGGTAACGGCGGGGTCGTACCGCGCCGAGTTGAGGGCCAGCGGGAACAGTGGCGCGGTCTCGCCTGCGGCCACGTCCTCCGGGCTCCACGTCGGGTTCAGCGCGGGACCGGTGAATAAGGAGTCGTCCAGCCGTACCTGCACCGGACCCTTGATGCCGCTTTCCTGAAGGGACGCGATGGTGAGCCGGGCCAGCGTGGCCAGTCCGGCGTGGCCCATCACGGCGTCCGGGGATGACTCTCCCGCACCCAGCAGGACATCCCCGCCGCCGGTCAGGACCACCGACCCCTCGTCGGCGCCCGCTACCACCCTGGTGCTGAAGCGCTGATCCGGTCCGATGGCGCGGAGAGCGGCGGCGGCCGTCAGGAGCTTCATGTTGGAGGCGGGAACCCTGCCGTCCGAGCCATTCCGGCTGAACAGCACCTGGCCCGTGGCGGCGTCCTGCACTACGCCGGTAAATGACCCGGCGCCGTCGGTCTTTAGCGTGGCATTGAGCCGGGCGGCGAGCGTGTCCGGCCACGGGACCGGGGCCGAGTCCTTAAGGGGTGAGATGCCCTGCGGGAGGGAAAGGTCCCGCGGGACCTGCTGCCAGGCCGGCACCGCGGGCGCAGCGCCTTCCGGACTGGCGCCCCGGCCGGTAAAGGCGGGTGCGACGAGCATGGCGGCCGGGACGGCGAGCGCCACAATAAGGATGGCCAGCAGCACCATCGGCAGTTGCCGCCCGATGGTCGCAAACCAGGGATGCCTGGCCGCGCGGCTCATCATGCGTTTCATGCTGCTGTTGGTCCTTATAGTCCTGAAATGTCCCCACTAGTTCATGAAACCTGGGCCTATCGCTATATCCTCAATAGTAGTCGGCGGCACCGACACTCCTTTTTCCGGTCTTTCTGTGTGCCGCGAACACCCCTGAAGTCGAGGAGCATTCCATGAAGCATGACGTGACCATCGAGATCCCCAAGGGATCACGCGTCAAGTACGAAGTCGATCACGAGACCGGCCGCGTCCGCCTGGACCGCGTCCTGTTTACCTCCATGCAGTACCCCACCCACTACGGTTTCTTCGAGAACACCCTCGGCGAAGACGGCGACCCGCTGGACGCACTGGTGCTCCTGCAGGACTTCGATCTGCACCCGGGCGTCATCGTTGAAGCACGCCCCATCGGCGTGTTCAACATGACGGACGACGGCGGCGGGGACGCCAAGGTCCTCTGCGTTCCCGTCGACGCCCGCTTCGACCACATCAAAGAGGTCAGCGACGTCAGCGAATACCTGATCAAGGAAATCGAGCACTTCTTCACCCGCTACAAGGACCTGGAGCCGGGCAAGTGGGTCAAGGCCGAAGGCTGGGGCGACCGCGCCGCTGCCGAAGCCGAACTGGAAGCATCCATCAAGCGCTACGTTCCGGCAGCCGGCCACTAGGTCTGTCCCCGGCAGGCCGCGTTTGTGCCGCCTGCCCCGCAAATCCCGTCTCCCGGACAAATCCCCGCGCCATGCCAGGGGGAAAGGTCCGGGAGGCGGGGATTTTCTGTTGCCCCAACGAAGTAAATCTATGGAATCGTTGGCATGTGAGTTCCGAGCCTTTGAGTCCCCCCTCTTTTGACGCGCCCTGCGGCCCCATCACCGGCTGGCGGGACGGCGACGTCGTGCGCGCCACGGGGATCCCCTACGCCACAGCTGGCCGTTTCCAGCCGCCGGCAAGTGCACCCGACTGGACCGAAGTTCGCTCAGCCACCTCGCTCTCGCCCGCATGCCCGCAGGGTCCGGTGCCGTTCCTGGACGACATCCTGGGGACCCGCTACGGCGAGCTTCCCGGCAGCGAGGACTGCCAGCGGCTCTCCATCACCCTTCCGGCAGACCTCGCCGACGGCGAACGCGTCCCGGTCATGGTGTGGCTCCATGGCGGGTCCTACACGTCCGGCTCCGGAGACCTGGCCATCTTCGACCCGAAGGCGCTGGTTGCCGAGAACAGGGTCATCGTTGTGTCCGTGACGTACCGCCTGGGCCTGTTCGGATATCTGGCAACCGGAACGGGCCGGCCCGCCAACCTTGGCCTGCTGGACCAGCTCGAGGCGTTCCGCTGGGTGCAGCGGAACATCAGCGCCTTCGGCGGAGATCCGGAACGCGTCACGGCGTTCGGCCAGTCAGCAGGCGGGGACGCCGTCGCCCACCTGATGGCGACGCCGGAGGCGCCGTCGCTGTTCCAGCGGGCCATCATCCAGAGCGCGCCCCTTGGCATCACCAGGGGCCGGGAGAAAATGAGCGCTGCCATGGGGGCCGCAGCCGAACATGTCACGGAGGACACCCCTGCAATGGACGTGGTTGCCGTTGAAGAGCGTGTTGCGCAGGTGGCCCGGAAGTTCGGGCTGAAGGCGGCAATGCCCTTCGGCACACAGTACGGACACGCGCCCCTGCCTCCTGAACATGAGATTGAAGCCGCGTGGAACCAGGCCGCCCCCGCCATCGAGGTCCTGATCGGCCATACCGCGGACGAGGCGCGCATGTTCCTGCCGGGCAACCCCGTCGCCAGCCGTCTTGCCAGGGTTCCGGTGGTCGGGACCGCAGTCGTCAACGCCATGAGCCGGGCCGTGACCGAAGCCGTGTACGGCCGGTCCGCCCGGAAGTTCGCCCGGCGGCACGCCCGGGCGGGTGGAAAAGCCTACAGCTACGTGCTGACCTGGGCCGCGCCCGGCAACTTCTTCGGCGCCGCCCACACTGTTGACCTGCCGCTGCTGTTCGGCGACCAGCAGACCTGGGCAGCGGCAGGTCTTGTCGCCGGCGCCACCTGGGACGAGATCAATGCCCAGGGCCGGGCCGTCCGCGCCGTCTGGGCCCGGTTCGCCTCCGGGGAAGGCCTCGGCAACCGGGGAGAGCTTCCCGGCGCACTCCGCTACCGCTCGGTCTGACCGTGAAGACCCTGGGCGTGGACCTCGCGGCGGCCACCAGGAAAACCGCGGCGGCGGTGATCGAGTGGGCGGACGGAGGCGCACGGCTGGTCCACCTCTCCCTGAACGTCACTGACGAGGAGATCGTGGAGCTGTTCGGCGGCACCGACATGACGGGCATCGACTGCCCCGTGGGCTGGCCGGACGCCTTCCTGCCTTTCCTCGCCGGGCACCTGAACTTCGACGCCCGCCCGGTGCTGGACCACGACGGCATCGAGGGCCGCCGGTTGCTGGCCTACCGGGACACCGACCGGTTCGTCACCCGCGCCACAGGCCTGATCCCGCTCAGCGTCTCCGCGGACCGGCTGGCCCACCCTGCCATGCGCTGCGCGGTCATCCAGGCCAAGATCGCCCGGGACCACGGACCGCAGGCCAGGGACGGCTCCGGCCGGCTGGCGGAGGTCTACCCGGCGGCTTCGCTGAAACTCTGGGGAATCCACGCCCGCGGCTACAAAGGGCGAGGAATCCCGGAGGCGGAGCGGCTGGCCCTCATCGTGGACAGCCTGGTCCAAGCCGCCCCCTGGCTGGACCTGGCCGGATACCGTGATGCCCTCGTGGCTTCTGACGACATGTTCGACGCCGTCATCGCCTCCCTCACCGCCCGAGCGGCCGGCCTGGGCCAGACCTTCGCGCCGCCGGAGGATCACGCCGCGGCCGCCCTCAGCGAGGGCTGGATCCACGTGCCGTCCGGCCCGCTCGCTGCCCTCACCGGGTAACGGGATTACCCGCCGAGCGACCAGTCACTGATCTCGGCCTGGTCTTCGCCGTGGCTGCGCGTGTGGTTGTGCGCACGGATGCGGCTGTCCTGCAACGACTGGCGCAGCAGGGAGTGCCGCTCGGCCAGGCCGGGAACCCGGTCGATGGCATCTATGGCCAGCTGGAAGCGGTCGATTCCGTTCAGCATGGCCATGTCGAACGCCGTGGTGGTGGTCCCCTCTTCCTTGTATCCCCGGACGTGCAGGCCTTCCTGGTTGGTCCGTCGGTACGCCAGCCGGTGGATCAGGGACGGGTAGCCGTGGTAGGCGAAGATGACGGGCTTGTCCGCAGTGAAGATGCCGTCAAAGTCCCGCGAGGTCAGTCCGTGCGGGTGTTCGCTGGCGTCCTGGAGGCGCATCAGGTCCACCACGTTGACCACGCGGATCTTCAGCCCGGGCGCACCCTTCTTGAGCAGTTCGGCGGCCGCGACGGTTTCCACGGTGGGAACATCCCCGGCGCAGGCAAGCACCACGTCCGGTTCCTCTCCAGGCACCTCGGAGCCAGCGAATTCCCAGATGCCCAGCCCCCGCTGGCAGTGGTGTGCGGCGTCGGCCGGCCCCAGCCAGGTGGGTGAGGGCTGCTTGCCGCTGACCACGATATTGACGTAGTCCCTGGACCCGAGGCAGTGCTCCATGACGGAAAGCAGCGTGTTGGCGTCCGGCGGCAGGTAGACGCGGATGACCTCGGCCTTCTTGTTCACTGCGTGGTCGATGAACCCGGGGTCCTGGTGCGAGAAGCCGTTGTGATCCTGCTGCCAGACGTGCGATGAAAGCACGTAGTTCAACGACGCGACCGGCTGGCGCCAGGCGAGCTCACGGTGGACCTTGAGCCACTTGGCGTGCTGGTTGAACATGGAATCGACAATGTGGATGAAGGCCTCATAGCAGCTGAACACACCGTGCCGGCCGGTCAGGAGGTAGCCTTCCAGCCAGCCCTGGCACAGGTGCTCACTGAGCACCTCCATCACGCGGCCGGCGCGCGCAAGGTGCTCGTCGACGTCGTCGATCCGGTACTGCCACACTTTGTCCGTGACGTCGTAGACGTCCTGCAGGCGGTTCGAAGCAGTCTCGTCGGGGCCGAAAAGCCGGAAAGTCTCCGGGTTTTGGGCAATGAGGTCCCGCATCCAGCCACCGAGCGTGATCATGGCGCTGACCCGCTCAACTCCCGGCCGGGGCACCTCGACGGCGTGCTTGCGGTAGTCCGGCAGTTTGAGGTCGCGCAGCAGGATGCCGCCGTTGGCATACGGCGTGGCACTCATTCGCAGCTCCCCCGCGGGAGCGTTTTCAGCGACGTCGGGCCGGAGACGGCCGCCGTCGTCGAAGAGTTCTTCGGGCCGGTAGGACTGGAGCCAGGCTTCCAGCTGGGCCAGGTGCTCAGGGTTGGTGCGGACCTCGGACAGCGGCACCTGATGGCTCCGCCACGTGCCTTCCACCTGCTTGCCGTCCACCTTTTTGGGGCCCGTCCAGCCTTTGGGTGAACGAAGCACAATCATCGGCCACTGGGCGGCGCCTGCGTCGTTTGCAGACGGGACCCCGGCGGCGCGGCGCCCGGCCTGGATGGCCCGGATTTCGGCAAGGCAGGTGTCAACGGCAGCGGCGAAGTCGCGGTGGGCCCCCTCGACATCGTCCGGGTCGGTCACGGTGACGAAGTGTGGTGTGTGGCCGTAGCCGCGGAGCAGTTGCTCCAGCTGGACTTCCGGCATCCGGGCCAGGACGGTGGGGTTGGCGATCTTGTAGCCGTTCAGGTGCAGGATGGGCAGCACGGCGCCGTCAGCCACGGGGTCCAGGAAGTTGTGCGAGTGCCAGCTGGCCGCGAGCGGCCCGGTTTCGGCCTCGCCGTCACCGATCACGACGGCGGTAATCAGGTTGGGATTGTCGAAGACGGACCCGTAGGCGTGTGCCAGCGAGTATCCGAGTTCGCCGCCCTCGCTGATGGATCCCGGCGTTTCGGGCGCGGCGTGGCTGGGGATGCCGCCCGGGTAGGAAAACTGGCGGAAGAGTTCTGCGAGCCCCGGTTCGTCGTTGCCCACGTTGCTGTAGATCTCCGAGTAGGTGCCCTCCAGCCAGGCGTTGGCCACCACCGCGGGACCGCCGTGGCCGGGCCCGGCGATGAACAGCATCTCCTGCCGGTCCCGCCGGATGACCCGGTTGAGGTGGGCGTAGACGAAGTTGAGTCCGGGCGTGGTGCCCCAGTGGCCCAGGAGCCTGGATTTGGTGTCCTCAGCGTGGAGGGGTTCCCGCAGCAGTGGGTTGGAGCGGAGGTAGATCTGGCCCACAGACAGGTAGTTGGCCGCCCGCCACCACCGGTCCACGAGAGCCAATTCGCTGCTGTCGCCTGCCGAAGTCCTGGCATCACTTGGTGTGGTATCACTGACTGTGTCCCCACCGGGCGCGTTGGCCATGGCGGTCCTCCGTTTCCGTCAATGCCGCCGTCGGCAGCGTCCTCCCCCATCGCAACATCTTCACGGCACGGGCACAACCTACGGGCAGGGTGGGTTGTCCTACCCATCGCGAAGCAACGCGTCACAGGGCAAGTTCATTCTGTTTTGATTCGGCGTTGGAACAAGGGGAACCCACCGTGGCAATGGCCATGAAAGATGCACCACGCTAGGCAATGGTGCGTCCGTGATCAAGGCAAGCGCGTGGCAGCGTGGTTCCTGGTCCTCTTCGGATACGGCATGATCTGCGGTGCGGTTGGCAGCCTGGGTGATGCGGCAGCCGGGATGCGTGCTGTCAGAATCGCGGACGGCACGACGTCGGGCGCCTGGCTCGGCGGCTGGCGCGCCGTCTGCTGGTCGTTCGCGCCCGCCTACTTGCTGATGGCGTTCGCCTCCGCACTCGGAGGCGGCAGCGGGGACACCTTTGACGCGAAGTTCACGGCCGTGGACGTCCGCGCAGTGGTAGGCCCGGAAGGACGGCCACCGGGTATTCTGTGATCCACAATGTTCACGCTGACCATCAACCAAACGGACAGCCGGCGCGACGGCGACCGGGTGCCGCAGTTGCTCAAGGACCTGCGGCACATCCCGGCGCGCCTTGATTTCGACCGCTCAGTGGAGGACGAGGTCCAGGGCATCGTCGAGTTTCCGCACCAGGCGGTGGAGGCAGCCCTGATCGCCCTTCGCTGCGGCAGTTGGTTCGTGGGAATCGGCGTGGGTCCCGTGAACGAACCGCTGCCCAACCAGATCAAGGACGCTACCGGGCACGGCCTGGTCTACGCCCGCCGCGCTGTGGACCGCCTGCGGAACGGCAAGGACCGCGTCCCCGTTGCCGTTGACGGTCCGTTCGCCGATCTCGCCGCGGAAGCTGAGGCCGTCCTGAAGCTCCTCGGCCATATTGTGCATGACCGTAGCGCGGCAGAGTGGCGTGTCCTGGACCTGCTCACGCCTGGCGTGCGGGGCCAGCAGAAGGCTGTGGCCCAGGAGCTTGGCATCACCACCCAGGCCGTCAGCAAGGCCGTGGCCAGGTCCCAGTGGAACGAGGAACACGCAGCCCGCCCGGCTGCGGCCCGGCTGCTCCAGCTGATCCTCGAGGTCCGCTGAGCCGGTTCCGTCCGCGCCGTGCCGTCCCAGGACGCGAAGCAGTTACTTAAGAAAGCAGGCTGCGGAGAACGTGCGCGGCGCCGTCGTCGTGGACGGACATGGTGACCTCGTCCGCAACGGCAAGCACTTCGTCGGGAGCCTGGCCCATGGCGACGCCGCGGCCGGCCCAGGTGAGCATCTCGATGTCGTTGCGGCCGTCGCCGATCGCCACCGTGAGGTGCGACTCGATGCTCAGGTGCCCGCGGAGGTGTTCCAGGGCGCTGGCCTTGGTCACCCCTTCGGCGGCGATGTCCAGCCAGGCGGTCCACCCAACCGAATACGTGACGCCGGAGAGGCCGATGTGCTTGATGGCCTCGTTGAATTCCTCGGACGTGTTCTCTGAACTGAACACCACAACGCGCACAGCGGTGGCATCCAGCATTGTCTGGAAGTCCACGCCGATTGCCTCGACGCCAAAGCTTGCGTCCTGGAAGCGCTCGGTGGAAAGGAAGTTGCCGTGCTCATCCTCCAGCGCGTACTTGGCCATGGGAAGCCGCTTGCGGAGGGCGCGGAGCGCCGGCCCCGGATCGAACGTGGCTTTGCGGATGACTTCGTAGCCGTCGGGGTGGGCCGGATCGAGCCGGAGGGTCACGCCGCCGTTGCAGCACACCGCGTAGCCCGTGTCGATCCCGATCTGCTCGATGATGGGCAGGGTGGCATTCAGGGACCGGCCGGTGGCGATCAGGACTTCGTGGCCGGCGGCCACAACCGCCTGGGCCGCTTCACGCACGGGAGCCGACATGTGGCCGTCATGGTTGACCAGGGTGCCGTCGACGTCCAGGGCCACCATGAGCTTCTGGGCGGGGTCGTTCTGGCCGTCGTTTCGCTGGTCGTCGTTGCCAGCGACTGAGGTTTCAGTCAATGTTGTCATTCACCTAGTACAGCAGACGCCGCGGACGCGCCGCTAGGACGCACGCCACAGCGGCCATAAACTTGTGGTAAACACCCACAGTTTTTCCACACTGTGGGTGTTTACCGGTTCGTCACCGCGCAGCCCGGCTGCCAGGACGGTGCCCGCTCCGAAGCCCGGCAGATGCCCCCGCTGCATGGTCAACTCCCCTCGGCGTTCCACAAGGAGTGGTCCATTCCTAAGGGAGTTGACTGGACTTATCCACATCGGGGCACGCGCGTCTGGATGAGCGGGGATGGCCGCTCCAGCATGGGAGCATGAATTCCGCTCCCCCGATGCTCATTCTTGCCAGCCGCAGACGTGCCCTCACGGGAAACAGCCGAAGCCTTAGCCGCGCCTATAAAAAGGGCGAGTTGGTGCGGGTAAGGTTCGGGGTCTATTACAACAAGTCCGCATGGCTCGCCCTCAAGCCCTGGCAACGGTATGGGGCCACAATTGGGGCGGTGGCCTCCAGTGATCCGTCCGCCGCATTCTGCTACCTGACTGCACTCCGCCTCTGGCGGTTGCCCCTCCCCCGGGTTCCGGCGCACATTCACATCATCACGGAGTCGCCGCACAAAGCTGGCAGGCTGCCCGCAACCACCCAGGCGGCCAAGGATCCGAAGACCGGCCTCACCGGGCTGGAACAAGTGCGCGGCTACGGAATCTCACGGCATCACTGGACCGCTGACATTGTGGAACACCGGGGCGTGGCCGTCACTTCACTCGTCCAGACGGTGATTGACTGCGTAGTCCGAATGGAACTGCCCGAGGCTGTGGCCGCCATGGACGCGGTGCTCGGCAGCCGCCGCGCCAGTAGCGAGAAGTTGACGCGCCAGCAATTGCAGGAGGCCTCCGCCCTTCTCCGTTCGAACGCCAAACGCCGGCGTGTCCTGGAAGTACTTGCGCTGGCAGATGAGGCATCAGAGTCAGTCGGTGAATCCCGGAGCAGGGCGCTCATGCACGTCCTGGGCCTTCCTGCGCCCGTCCTGCAGCATGCGTTCTACGATGACGAAGGCTTTATCGGGCGGACGGATTTCTTCTGGCCGGAACAAAGAGTCATCGGGGAATTCGATGGCGACGCAAAGTACCTCGACGACGCATTCCTAGGCGACATGAGCACCCGCGAAGCCATTCTGGCGGAAAAGAAGCGTGAGGACAGGCTTCGGGCGCTCGGCTACCAGGTTGTCCGCTGGGACTGGCAGGCCGCAACCAACGCTGCGCTCCTGAGGCGCAAGCTCTCGGCTGCCGGCATCACGGTGCAGAAGTCCCCGCCACGCGGACCAATCCCCCCGGCGTTGCCCGGGGGATTGACTACATGACGGGGAATTTCCGCCGGATCCGGGAACTACAGCACGGGCAGTACTTCCATCCCGCCGAGGTACTTCTGGAGTGCCTTCGGGACGTTCACCGAGCCGTCCTCGTTCTGGTGGTGCTCCAGAATGGCCACGATCCACCGGGTGGTTGCCAGCGTGCCGTTCAACGTGGCGACGGCGCGGGTCCCCTTGGGGGCGCCGTCCTCGTTCAGCACCCGCTCACGGATGTTCAGGCGGCGCGCCTGGAACGTGGTGCAGTTCGAGGTGGACGTCAGTTCGCGGTAGGCGCCCTGCGTGGGCACCCAGGCCTCGCAGTCGAACTTCCGGGCCGCCGAGTTGCCGAGGTCGCCCGCCGCGGTATCGATCACGCGGTACGGGAGCTCGCACTTGGCCAGCATCTCCTCTTCCCACGCAAGCAGGCGCTCGTGCTCGGCGGCGGCCTCTTCCACCGTGGTGTAGATGAACATTTCCACCTTGTTGAACTGGTGGACCCGGATGATGCCGCGGGTGTCCTTGCCGTGCGACCCCGCCTCGCGGCGGTAGCAGGAGCTCTGGCCTGCATAGCGGATGGGGCCGGCGGAGAGGTCCAGGATCTCGTCCGCGTGGTACCCGGCGAGGGCCACCTCCGAGGTGCCCACCAGGTACAGGTCGTCTTCGGCGAGGCGGTAGATCTCGGCGTCGTGCTTGACGTCGAAGCCGGTGCCCTGCATTGTTTCCGGACGGACCAGCGTGGGGGTGATCATGGGGACGAAGCCGGCATCGATGGCCTGTTCCATGGCCATCTGCAGGAGCGCCATTTCCAGCCGGGCGCCTACGCCGCGGAGGAAGTAGAAGCGTGAACCGGACACCTTGGCGCCGCGCTCCATGTCGATGGCGCCGATCAGCTCACCGATTTCCAGGTGGTCCTTCGGCTCGAAATCCGGGAACTCCCGGGGTTCGCCGACGGTCTTGACCACAATGTAGTCGTCCTCGCCGCCTTCCGGAACGCCGTCCACAATCAGGTTGGGGATGGCGCGGAGCAGTTCCTCCTGTTGGGCCTGGGCAACGTCGGCCTCAGCCGAAGCGGCCTTGACCGATGCGGCCAGGACCTTGACCTCTGCCAGCAGTGCCTGCTTCTCCTCGCCCTTGGCCTGCGCCACCTTCTTGCCGAACACGTTCTGCTCGGCGCGGAGGTTCTCGAAGCGGATCAGGGCAGCACGCCGTGCCGCGTCTGCCGAGATGATCGCATCCACCACGGACTCGTCGGCGCCGCGGGCGCGCTGGCTGGCACGGAACTTGTCCGGATTTTCGCTGAGGTCTTTTACGTCGATCACCAGACAAGAGTATCGAATCCGCCCGCCATGACACGGTGGGCCGTGCGGACGTCGGCGCGGGATAGTGTTGGAGCACCATGAACGATTGGCTGCTCTACCTCATCCTTGCTGCGGCCCTGGCTTTCGCGGTCTCCAGCTGGTGGGGCGTGCGGAGGCTGAAGGCACTGCATACGCGCAGCGCCGTCCAGGAGGACACGCACCATCCGGGCATGGTGCAACAGAAGGTGGCCGTGGTGATGAACCCGGTCAAGGCGAAATCGTCGGAAGCCCGTGCGCTCATCCAGCGCGCCTGCCTGTCCGCCGGCTGGGAAGCCCCCCTCTTTTTCGAGACAACGGCCGAGGACCCCGGATACGCTCAGGCCGAGGCGGCAGTCGCCAGCGGGGCCGACGTCGTCCTGGTGGGCGGCGGGGACGGCACGGTGCGCGTGGTGGCTGAGAAGCTGGCCCGCACGAATGTGCCGATGGGCCTGGTTCCGCTGGGGACGGGAAACCTGTTGGCCAGGAACATCCACTTGGACGTCAACGACCTCCACGGCAGC
The DNA here is from genome assembly GCF_000876655.1 of Arthrobacter sp. SPG23. Classification (GTDB taxonomy): domain Bacteria; phylum Actinomycetota; class Actinomycetes; order Actinomycetales; family Micrococcaceae; genus Arthrobacter. Next base: position 75,398 of record NZ_JYCN01000001.1, on the reverse strand, counting down.
ATCCAGACAGCACTCTTCGGGCACCAGCGGCACATCGACACTGCCCGCATGGGTATCAGGAACTCGCGGACGGGCGCCTCGTCAGAGCACGCGTTCCTGGTGATCGCGGGCATGGGCATGGACGCCGAGGTGGTGGGAGACACCAACGACGGGTTGAAAAAGGCGGTGGGCTGGCTCGCCTACACGGAGGCCGGAGTCCGGCACCTGCCCGGGCGGCGCAAGAAGGTGTCCATCGCCTTGGACGACCAGCCGGAACAGTCCCGGAAGATCCGCAGTGTGCTGTTCGCCAACTGCGGCCTCATTCCGGGCGGCATCGACTTCATTCCGCAGGCAATGATCGACGACGGAATGCTGGACGTGGTGGTGATGAGCCCCCGCAGCGCCATCGGGTGGATCGCGATGTACGCGAAGATCATGTTCAAGCACAAGAGGAACCTGCCGGTGATGAGCTATTACCGCTCCGGCAAGATCGTCATCAAATGCGCCGAGCCGGTGGCCACCCAGGTCGACGGCGACCCCTCCGGGGAGGCGACCGACGTTACCGTTCAAGTGGAGCCGCGGTCCCTGCTGGTCCGGGTGCCGGAGAGTAAGGGTGCCGAAGCCCCCGGCAGAGTAGCCTCGGCCCCGCAGTAGGCACCCGGGAGGGGAAGCCTCCTGCGGAGACTCAGGACTCAGGCGCTGGCTTTCTTCTCCTCTGCCTCCGCTGCGGCCTTGGCCGCGGCACGCGCTTCGGACTGCTCACGGATCATGGCTTGCTCCTCTTCGAAGCGCAGGCGATCCGCCCTGTCTGCATCGTCGCCGTCCCAGTCCTGGTTATCGGCAGTCGGTTTGGGATTAACGATCATTCCCTGGCCGTCGTTGTCGCTGCTGGATCCTGACATGACCCGCTCCTTCCGGTAGAGGCCTTCCCCAATGGATCAGGCAAGCATACGCACTGCGGTGCAGGCGGGGAAGTACCCGGAGGGGCATTTGCCTAAGCTGTGGGCGAACCGCGCGGGGCATGAACAGGCTCGATCGATGCCCCTTTGAGTATCCCTGCCACCCATTCATGTGCGGCCTGGAATGCTTCGTCGGAGGTATGCGGTGCCACGTCCGGGCTCTGCGCATCGGCCCGCGGGTAGGACCCCAGGAAGCGTGTGGCGGGGCTGATGCGGTGCAACCCCGCCAGGGCGTCGGCAACACGGGCGTCCTCCACGTGGCCGTCGGCGTCGATGCTGAAGAAATAGTGGCCGAGGTACTGCCCGGTGGGGCGGGATTCGATGCGGCTGAGGTTCACGCCTCGGGTGGCGAACTGGTCCAGGATCTCCATCAGTGCACCTGGCCGGTCCTCCGGCAGCGGAACCACCACCGTGGTCTTGTCCGCTCCGGTGCGGGGCGGGAGCGCGCCGGGCCGGCTGACCAGGACGAAACGCGTTACCGCGCCCGGGTTGTCCCCGATGTTCTCGGCCAGGACGTGCAGTCCGGGCTGCTCGGCGGCCACGATCGGTGCGCAGATGGCGGCGTCGTAGTGGACGCCCTCCTCGTCCAGCAAACCCATTGCCCCTGCCGCCGTGGAAGACGCCGGAATGTATTCCACATTTGGCATATTAGCTTCCACCCACAGCCTGCATTGGGCCCACGCGTGGCTGTGGGTGGAGATCCGGCGGATATCCGGGATGTCCACGCCGGGCCGGGCTACCAGCACGAAGCTGATGGGCACCAGCGCCTCCCGGACAATCCGCAGTTCGGCACCGGACGCAATGGCATCCAGTGTTGCCGTGACGCCGCCCTCCACGGAGTTCTCGATGGGCACCATGGCGGCGTCGGCTGATCCGTCGCGGACCTTGTCCAGGGCTGTATTCACGTTGGACGAAGGGATGCGGACAGCCTCGACGGCACCCGGCACCTGCATCAGCGCGGCCTCGGTGAACGTTCCCGCCGGGCCGAGGAAGGTGTAGGTGACGGATGCTGCGGGCATGGAGGGTCCTTCTTGATCAGGTCAGCGCCGCCCGGTGGGCGGCCTGTGGAAGTGCTGGTGCCGCGCGGCCAGGGCGCGTGCTAGAGGATGACCGGCTTGAGGCCGTTGTCCGAAACCAGCGGCAGGCCCGACTCAAGCCATTGGTCCATTCCGCCGGCCACATTGAAAGCGGAATATCCCTGCCCCACGAGCCACTTGGCGGCGCGGAATGAGCGGCCGCCGGTGCGGCAGATGACATACACGTCTTCGTCCGGGTCCAGCTCGCCGAGCCTGGCCGGCAGCTGGTCCAGTGGAATGTGCAGGGCACCCTCGGCGTGCCCGGCCGACCACTCGTAGTCCTCCCGCACGTCAAGGATTCTGGCGTCGGCAGGAACGTCGGTCACGGTCACGGTTTCGAAGTCGCTCATGGAAGTCCTCTCCGGAAAATACGGGTCCGCCTCCAGCGTAGCCTCCGCGGGAGTCGGACATCCCGAATCCGGGGCACGTTACGCTTCAAGGGGACCGTAAAGGAGGACCGTCGATGACAGCCCACCAGCCAACCATCCTTGCCACGTCCGGCGGTTACAAGGCCGGCCGGCGCTCACGGCTGGAGTTTGACGCCCTGCTGCACCACGCCGTCGAACTTTCCGGCGTCACCGGGCGCGCCCCGCGCGTGACGCATATCGGCACTGCTGCGGGTGACCAGCGCTGGTTCAACGCGGAAATGGACCAGGCGGCAAAGACCGCGGGCTTCGATTTCAGCCACCTCAACCTTTTCACCATGCCAAGCATCGAGGACCCGGAAGCACACCTGCTGGAACAGGATGTGGTGTGGGTCAACGGCGGTTCGGTGGTGAACCTCCTGGCGGTCTGGCGGGCGCACGGCCTCGACGGAATCCTGCGGCGGGTGTGGGAAGCAGGCGTGGTCCTCGCCGGTGTCTCGGCCGGCTCCATCTGCTGGTTCCAGGGCGGCACCACTGATTCGTTCGGCCCGCAGCTGCGTCCGGTGACCAACGCACTGGGTTTCCTCCCCTATGCCAACGGCGTGCACTACGACTCCGAGGTACAGCGCCGCCCGCTGGTGCACCGGCTAGTGGCCGACGGCACGCTCGGCGAAACCCACTGCACGGACGACGGCGCGGGCCTGGTTTACTTCGGCACGGACCTTGTGGAGGCGGTCACCGAGGTGCGGGGCAAGGCTGCGTACCGCGTCACCCGGCAGGTGGACGGCGGCGCCGCAACCGCGGCCGAAGAGCGGCTGGAGGCCCGGTTCCTTGGCTGACATCCACGAACTCTCCGCGGTTGGGCTCCGTGACGCCCTGCACTCGGGCGGGCTCTCCGCCCGGGAGGTGACGGAGCATTTCCTCGCACGCATCGAGGCCCGGAATCCCGGCCTTGGCGCCTTCATCACGGTGACCGGGGAACAGGCGCTGGCGGATGCGGCGGCCGCGGATTCGCGCTACGCCCGATCGCCTGACCAGCTTCCGCTGCTGCACGGCATGCCGGTGGCCTTCAAGGACCTGACCGACGTGGCCGGCGTAGTGACCACCCACGGCAGCGCGGCCCTGGAGCGCAAACCTGCGTCCGCGGACGGAGCACTGGCGGCGGTATTGAAGGGCGCCGGTGCCATCTCGCTGGGCAAGACCCAGGTTCCGGAGTTCGGCTTGACCGCCTACAGCGAAAACCTGATCGCGCCGCCGTCGCGCAATCCGCACGCGCTAAGCCGCAGCTCAGGGGGATCCTCGGGCGGAAGCGCCGCGGCGGTTGCCGCCGGCCTCGTTCCGTTCGCTCCGGGGTCCGACGGCGGCGGCTCAGTACGGATCCCCGCGGCGGCCTGCGGGCTGGTGGGCCTGAAACCGGGGCGCGGACTCGTCCCGGCCGGTGAAAGCACGGGTGATCCCGCCCGGCTGGTGGTGGCCGGCCCGCTGGCCCGGTCGGCCGGGGATGCCGCCCTGATGCTGGACGCCCTGGTGGCCGCGCCGGAAGCGGACGGGTACCTCGCGTCCGTGTCCCGGCCGCCGCGCCCACTCCGGATCGGCGTGAGCCTGGACAGCCCGTGGCAGGCTATTTTTCCGTTTACGGCCGCCGCCGAAGCCATGGATGCGCTCAACGAGGGCGTGCGCTTACTCGAAGCGGCGGGCCACTCCACCGCGGAAGCGGCTGTCCGGTATGACAACCGGTACCCGGATGCGTTCACCACGGCGTGGACGGCGGGAGTCGGGAGCGCCAGGATTGCGCCGCAGCGGGAAGCGCTCCTGACCCCGCTCACGCGCACGTTCCGGCGGCGCGCACAGCAGCGGAGCGCGTCAAAACTCAACGAGGCCCTGGGTTTCCTGCGCCAGTTCGAGCGGGACACCGTTGCGCAGTACGCACAGTGGGACCTCATGCTGATGCCGGCTCTTGCCCAGACGCCCCGGCCAGTGGGCTGGTTCACCGGGGCCTCGCACGGGGACGGCTACTGGCCCGTCTCGGAGTGGGCGGGCGACGCCGACGGCGACTACCGGAAGCAGTGCGAATACGCACCGTGGTCCAGCATGGTCAACGTGTGCGGACTGCCGGCCATCAGCGTTCCGGTGCACTGGACGGGCGGCTCACCCGCGCCGGACTGCCGATGGGTATCCAGCTGGTGGGGCCTATGGGGTCCGAGGCGCTGCTCCTGCAGGTGGCGGCGCAGATCGGGTTCTAGCGGCGTGTCCGCCTTGCTTTCCTGCCAGCGGGAATGTGACAATCGCGCGGCCGAGTGCCACCCTTAAGTAAATGAGCACTACTCATTTATCCGATCGCCCCGCTACAACGCCGGGCGATACTTCATTTTTTGGCCACCCAAAGATGCTGGCCAGCCTCTTCTCCGTTGAAATGTGGGAGCGCTTCTCCTTCTACGGGATGCAGGGCATCCTCCTCTATTACATGTACTTCACGGCTGTGCAGGGCGGCCTCGAAATCGAGCAGGGCCTGGCAGCCAGCCTGGTGGGCGCCTACGGCGGCGGAGTCTATCTGTCCACCATCCTTGGCGCGTGGCTGGCTGACCGGCTCTTCGGTTCGGAACGCGTCCTGTTCGGCTCGGCCGTCCTGATCATGGCGGGCCACATCGCGTTGGCGCTTGTGCCCGGCATTCCCGGACTCATCGCCGGGCTGGTGCTGGTGGGCGTCGGCTCCGGCGGCCTCAAGGCCAATGCCACCGCGCTGGTGGGCACCCTCTACGGGGAGAAGGACGAACGCCGCGACGCCGGCTTCTCCATTTTCTACATGGGCATCAACGCCGGCGCACTGATCGGCCCGCTGGTCACCGGCTGGCTGCAGGAAAGCCAGGGGTTCCACTGGGGCTTCGGCGCCGCCGCCGTCGGAATGGCCCTTGGCCTGGGCATCTACGCCATGGGACGCAAGAAGCTCCCCGAAGCGGCGCACCACGTGCCCAACCCGCTCCCGGCTGCCCAGCGCACCAGGTACGGGCTGATCTTCCTGGGCATCGCCGCCGTGGTGGCGGTTCTCCTGGCCACAGGGGCAGTGAATGCCGAAAACCTGGCCATGTCCATGGCATACGCGGCCATCGGAGCTTCCGTTCTCTACTTCGGCTTGATCTTCTCCAGCAGGAAGGTGACGGGCACCGAGCGCAAACGGGTGGTGGCATTCATCCCGCTCTACATTGCCTCCGCAGCGTTCTGGGCACTCTTCCAGCAGCAATTCACGTTCATTGCCGTGTACTCCGAGGAGAAACTGGACCGGAACCTCTTCGGCTGGGAAATGCCGGCCGCCTGGGTGCAGTCGATCAACCCGGTGTTCATCATCATTTTCGCCGGCGTCATGGCGGCACTGTGGACCCGCCTCGGCAACAAGCAGCCCGGTTCGGCCCTTAAGTTCTCCATCGGCCTGTTCGTGATGGGCCTGGCCTTCCTGGCCTTCATCCCGCTGGCCGGCAGCGGCAAGACGCCGCTCCTGGCCCTGGTGGGCATCCTGTTCCTGTTCACCCTGGCGGAGCTCTTCCTCTCCCCCATCGGGCTGTCCGTCACCACCAAACTGGCGCCCCAGGCCTTCCACACGCAGATGGTGGCACTGTTCTTCCTGTCCGTTTCGCTGGGCACCACCCTGGCCGGCATCCTGTCCGGGCTGTACAACCCGGCCGACGAACTGCCGTACTTCATCGGCATCGGGGGCACGGCCATGGTGCTGGCTGTAGGCCTCGCGGCCGCCTCGCCGGCCATCAAGAAGCTCATGGCCGGCATACGCTGACCCGATGGGCCACCGCCGGGCGTTGACGGACTGAGCCGGGCATCTGCGGGCCGGGTCTAGTACCCGTAACCCGCGTTGGCTGCAGCGAAAATCGCCACCACCGCGAACGTCAGCACAATGGCAGTCAGCGCCAGGCCGATGTAGCCGAGCACCAGGCCCGCGATGGCGAGTCCGCGTCCGGCAGGCTCGCGGAGCAAGGCCAGGTGCCCCAGGACCACGGCGGCAATTTGCGGCAGGATGAAAAGACCCAGTCCGAGGAATACCGCGATGCCGCAACACAGGCTGGCGATGCTCAGGCCCTTGGGCTCGGGCGGCATCCCGTAATAGGACGACTGCCCGTAGGCGGTGCCATACGGTCCGGGCTGCTGGCCGTATTCCGGCAGCTGGCCATAAGGGTCACCGGGCGGCACGGGAGGTGATCCCTGCGGTGGAATATACGACGGCGGTTGGTAGCCCTGGGGCGTCCCCTCGTCGCCGGGGGCAGGCTGGTTCGTCATTGGGAAATCCCCTTTTTGGTGGCTATAACCAGCCTACCAACGCGCCGACCGGACGAGCGCTGCCGTGATACACCCGTGATACGCCGGCCAGCGGGGACTACCGGCTCCAGAGCGGCGCCGCGAGCGAGAACGCCACGATTCCCAGGACCAGCAGGCTGCACAAAAAGGCCGCCAGCTGCCGCCCGCCACCGTGCGCGGGGCGCCGCATGTGCGTCGGGGCCAGCCCGGCAGTGCCCCTGCCCGCGGAACCGTGATAGCGGCTAGGAAGGGGCGGCGGATACACCGCACCCGTGTTCGGGCGGGGCGCCGGGACCTGCGGCCGTTGACGTGGGGGATGGTGGGCTGCGCTCTGCCGCGCGGCACCGTGGTAGTCGCGTCCTGGGGGCGACTGGGGCTGCGTGAGCTGCTGCCCCAGGTGGGAGTACAGGCCAACCACCGTCTGCGGATCAATCACTACCGGGAGGGCCGCTATCCGTGCCACCACGCGATTGATGCCCAGCACTTCGACGCCGGCGTCTGTCACCTCTCCAAAGTCGGGCTGGCCGGTCAGGCAAATGATGGAGCGGACCAGGCGCCGGTGCGGCGCGCCGAGAAGTGCAGCCACGGCCGCCGCCTGCCCCAGGGCACCGTCCACCGCGGGGTTCCGTGAATAGCCGTTCTGCCTGAGGACCCCGTCCCTCACCTCAACCATGCCGGACCAGTTCTTGGCATCCACCACCACTATGCCGCCCGGCCCCACCAGGACGTGGTCAAGATTGGCCAGCGGCCGGCCGGGCCAGTGGACGTCGTGCAGCATGAACCAGCCGGCCGGGGTCAGCTCACCGAGCCGGCCGGCCGTGCGGCGCTCCCCCTCGGCTCCCGCGCCCCACGTTTCCGCGGCGCGTTCGGCGTGGTCCAATTGCCGCTTCAGCCGCGCAATCCGCTCTGCAGCCAGCCGTGACTGTTCTGACGCTCCCTCGCCTGCTGCCATGGACTGTCCTCCCCTTGGATTCGCCGCAACGCTGACGGCGGCGGAGGACCCGCCGTCGTAATTTGTTTAGAAAATTAGCAGCCGCGGCACGGCCGGTATATAGGTAGTTTTGGGGCCACTACTCGCTTTTCCGGAGCAAATTACTGCCCCGAAATAAATGCAAAGCGGAATGAATTGGTAAATGCCGGATGAAATTCGGCGTCATAGGGGCCGGATTCCGGACAAATCGTGTTGCGTCCCGCCGTCGTCTGGCATGCTGGTGCCATGGCTAGCCGCGCGGGCACAGTTGCCCAACCCCAAGACCTTGTTGACCTCACTGCGCTCCTGGATGCGTACTACGATGTTTCCCCCGATCTGAGCGATCCGGGCCAGCGCGTTGCGTTCGGCACCTCCGGACACCGGGGATCCAGCTTGAAGGCTTCGTTCAATGAGCCCCACATCGTGGCCATTACCCAAGCGATCGTCGAATACCGCGCCGGGCAGGGCATCACCGGACCGCTGTACATGGCAAAGGACACGCACGGCCTCAGCGAACCGGCGCAAAACTCCGCCCTGGAGGTCCTGGCCGCCAACGGCGTGAACGTGCTGATCGACGCCCGCCATGGCTATACGCCCACGCCGGCGCTGAGCCACGCCATCCTCACCCACAACCGGAACGCCCCCGCGGGAGCCCCGCAGGCTGACGGAATTGTTGTCACTCCCAGCCACAACCCGCCCGGCGACGGCGGCTTCAAATACAACCCCCCGCACGGCGGACCCGCAGACACTGACGCCACCGGCTGGATCGCGAACCGGGCCAACGAGCTCCTTGAAAACGGGCTCCGCGGCGTCAAACGCATCCCGGTGGCGGAGGCCCTCGCGGCTGAGACAACGGGCAAGTTCGACTTCCTCAGCAGCTATGTGGACGACCTCCCGTCCGTCCTGGACCTGAACGCCATCCGCGAGGCCGGCGTCCGGATCGGTGCCGATCCCATGGGCGGCGCCTCGGTGGACTACTGGGGCGAGATCGGCGAGCGCCACCACCTGAACCTCACTGTGGTGAACCCCACCGTTGACCCGCAGTGGGCCTTCATGACCCTGGACTGGGACGAAAAGATCCGGATGGACTGCTCCTCCCCCTCGGCGATGGCTTCGCTGATCAACCGCATGTCCAGCGGCGCGAACTTTGACATCGCCACCGGCAACGACGCCGACGCGGACCGCCACGGCATCGTCACGCCGGACGGCGGGCTGATGAACCCGAACCATTACCTGGCCGTCGCCATCGACTACCTGTACCGCCACCGCACCGGCTGGAACCCGCAGTCAGTGATCGGCAAGACCCTCGTCTCGTCCTCGATCATCGACCGCGTGGCCGAAAGCCTGGGCCGCAAGCTCGTCGAGGTGCCGGTGGGCTTCAAGTGGTTCGTGCCCGGGCTGCTGTCCGGCGAGGGCGCCTTCGGCGGCGAGGAATCCGCCGGCGCTTCGTTCAACAAGATGGACGGCAGCGTATGGACCACCGACAAGGACGGCATCCTGCTGGCGCTGCTGGCTTCGGAAATCACCGCCGTCACGGGCAAGTCGCCGTCGCAGCTCTACAAGGGCCTCACGGACCAGTTCGGCGATCCCGTCTATGCCCGGATCGATGCCGCAGCCACGCGCGAGCAGAAGGCGGCGCTGGGCAAGCTTTCGCCGTCCGACGTCACCGCCACCGAACTCGCCGGCGAAACGATCACGGCCAAGCTCACCGAGGCTCCCGGTAACGGCGCGTCCATCGGCGGCCTGAAGGTGGTCACCGAAAACGCCTGGTTCGCCGCCCGACCGTCCGGCACCGAGGACGTCTACAAGATCTACGCCGAGTCGTTCAAGGGCGCCGAGCACCTCAAGCAGGTCCAGGCCGAAGCCAAGGCCTTGGTTGACGGGGTTATTTCGTAAGTTCCCACAGGTGGAGGATGCGCCGGACGGAATGGTTTCCGTCCGGCGCCATGTCCACCAGGGCGACGCGGTCCAGCACGACGACGTCTCCCGGACGGGGGCGCTTGGCACCGTGATGGGACACATGGGGACGGTAGTTGTCCAGGGTGTGGTGCGGCGTGGGCACCCGTCCCGGCAACTCCGCAACCGTTCGCACCAGTGACTCGTGAAGTTCCTGCAGGGGCCGGCTGGGCTCGACGAGGCTGACAGGGACGGACTCCTGCCGGCCAAAACCGGCGTCCGCACCGATGGTGAGCACGGTACCCAGGGCCGCCCGCACGGGCTGGTCGATAAGTCCGGCAATCAGCTCGGCGACGTCGTCCCCGTGCCCCTCGCCGCCGTCGTTCTTCACTTCAACGCTGGTGACGCCGCCGTCGACCTGCAGGTCGACGTCGAACCTCACCAGCGTGATGTGCAGGGGCCAGTCGTCACGGGGGAACACGAGCCCGTCGGAGACGGGCTCGATGAAGGCCACCAGAATCAGGTTCCGCATAGGGCCAGTGTGCCACGGCGCTGGTCAGCCCGCGCCCGTCCGCGCAGGCGGCCGGGCATGGTAGCCAGAGTGGCGATTTTGACTAAAATGGGAAGTGGCCCCGGACACATGCCGTGCATTCAACCGCAGAAATGTTGTCCAGAGTGCCTCCGGCGTGTCCCCCATCGTGCCGGGGGCCTCTTTGCGCGACGGGCCCGCGTTTTTGCCCGCGTTTTAATCCGCCAGCACGCCGGCCGGAACCGCACGGATCAGCATCCGGCGGAACTAGACGGTGCGGACCACATCTTCGTACGGGAACTTCGGCTTGGCTTCGCCCCAGGCGTCGGGACCGGGCTGGCCGATGTTGACCACCAGGAAGCTCTTCTGGTCGCCGGCGGGGAAGAACGCCGCGTCGATGGCGGAGAAGTCGGCGCCCGTCATGGGGCCGGCCGCGAAGCCGAGCGAGCGGACCGCCAGGATGAAGTAGCCGGCCTGAAGGTGGGCGTTGTTGTTGCCCGTGCTGGCGGCGAGGTCCGGCGCAGCGTCGTACATGGCCTTGGGTGCGTTGTAGCCGGGCAGGAAGTTCTCCCACTGGTCCTGCCATGCGGTGTCGTAGCTGAGGATTGCGACCAGCGGGGCGGAGGCAGTCTTGGCTTTGTTGCCGTTGGCCAGGGTATCGACCAGCCGGGCACGGGCTTCGTCAGAGCGGACATACGTCACGCGCAGCGGCTGGGAATTGAAAGCCGTGGGTCCGAACTTGGTCAGCTCGTAGATGGCGCGGGCCTGCTCATCCGTGACCTCTCCGGTGAAGGCGTTGGCCGTGCGGGCTTCGGCGAAGATCGCGTCCACTGCGGCTGCGTCGATCACTGCTTCTTCATGGGCAATTGTCATCTGCATCCCTCTCGCTGGGCCCGCTCACCCGGAGGCGGCCGGCGGTTCTGCTATCCATAGTTGCAACTTCAAGCGAATCCTTCCTCTTCCCGTGACCCCACGTGACCTTCCCCACAGCGGCAGGCACCACGGCGTCGGGCGCCATAGCGGCAGGCACCACGGCGTCGGGCGCCATACTGGCGGGCCCGACACTGGCGGGCCCCACGGCGTCGCGCGGTAATGTTGCTCCGGAAGATTCCTTCCCCGCTCCCGACACAAATTTTTTTGAAAGGCTCCCGGCCATGAGCATGCTTGGTACCAAATGGAAGCTTCACGGCAACGGAAAGTCGGTCCGGCCCGGTGAGGTGGTGGCCCCGGGTGAACGGCTCACCTGGCCGCTGACCATCGGCGTGGGAATGCAGCACGTGGTGGCCATGTTCGGCGCCACGTTCCTGGTGCCGATCATCACCGGAATGCCGCCGGCAACCACACTGTTCTTCTCCGGCATCGGAACCCTGCTGTTCCTGGTGATCACGCAGGGCCGGGTGCCCAGCTACCTTGGCTCAAGCTTTGCGTTTATTGCCCCCATCATGGCCTCCCAGCAGCAGTTCGGGATTCCCGGCGCACTGGGCGGAGTGGTGCTCGCCGGCGCCGGGCTGGCCGTTATCGGCGCCGTGGTGCAGAAATTCGGGGCCGGGTGGATCAACCGGCTCATGCCGCCCATCGTCACCGGGGCCATCGTGGCCCTGATCGGGCTGAACCTGGCCCCGGCCGCGAAAAGCAACTTCGACGCCGCCCCCGTCACCGCGGCGATCACCCTGGCCACCATCATTCTGGTCAGCGTGCTGTTCAAGGGCATCCTGGGCCGGCTGAGCATCCTGGTGGGCGTGGTGGTGGGCTACCTGGTGGCAATGATCCGCGGCGAAGTTGACTACGCCAAAATGGACGCCGCCGCGTGGGTGGGGCTGCCGCACTTCCAGACCCCCGAATTCCACCTTGGTGTGGTGGGCCTCTTCGTTCCCGTGGTGCTGGTGCTGGTTGCCGAGAACATCGGCCACGTGAAGTCCGTGTCCGCCATGACCGGCCAGAACCTCGACGGCGTCTCCGGCCGCGCCCTGATGGCCGATGGCGCCGCCACGGTGCTGGCCGGCTTCGGCGGAGGTTCCGGAACCACCACCTACGCCGAGAACATCGGCGTCATGGCTGCAACGAAGGTCTATTCGACGGCGGCCTACTGGGTGGCCGGCATCTTCGCAATCATCCTGAGCTTCTCCCCCAAATTCGGCGAACTGATCGCCACGGTTCCGGCGGGCGTGCTGGGCGGGGCCGCCACCATGCTCTACGGCATGATCGGCATCCTGGGCGTCAAGATCTGGGTGCAGAACAAGGTCAACTTCTCCAACCCGGTCAACCTGACCACCGCAGCAGTGGCCCTGATCATCGGCATCGCGAACTACACCTGGACCATCGGCGAACTGACGTTCACCGGCATCGCCCTGGGCTCCGCTGCAGCACTGGTGATCTACCACGGCATGAAGGCGATCGCGAAGGCCCGCGGCAGCGTCGCGGAACCGGAAACCGAACAGGCCGGGCTGCCCCCGGCAGTCAAGGCCGCGATCAACGCCGCGGCCAAGCGGACTCCGAAAAAGCGCCCTTAACGACGCGGGCGGGCGGCCGCATCAGCAGCCGCCCGCCCGGGCCGTACATCCGGCGTCGACTTGTCCCCCGTCGACTTATCCGGCGTCGAAACTGTCGTCGTCCCGGTCCTTGGGGGCCTTGCTGTCCGGCAGGTCCGTGCCGCTGCCGTCCGGAATCCCGGCCGCGTCCTGGTTCGGTTCCGAGGAGAACGGCCGCCCTGCGTCGGGATCCTCCGTATTGGACTCATCCATCTCGGCCTCCGCGGACGGAACCGCAGCGTTGCTTCCGGCTGCCGTCTGGTTGTCCGGCCCTGTGTTCTCCGGCCCTGTGTTCTCCGGCTCAAAGCCGGGGCCGCTGCTTTCGCTTTCTGCGTTCATCTGGTCCTCCGTTCCTCCGAAGCGTCCCGCTCCGGGTTCTCCTGCACTGTCCTGGTCTTCGGCGCCGAACTGGCTGAGGTCCGGCGCGCCGGCGGGGTAGGTTTCGCCGTCGGGGCTGTCCTGGCTCAGGCCGGCCGCGTCGAAGGCTTCCTCCTCACGGGGCTGGGCGAACTTCTTGGTGTCGGCACCGCCCATTTCCTGCTCGACTGTGGGCGTGCCGTAGCCGCCCTCCTCCTCGATGGGTGTGCCCTGGTTCTCCTGCGTCATGTCATTCCTCCTGGATAGACGGGTCTGAAGGGAAAGTCTGTGGCAAGCGTTAGAGGCCCTTGCCGCCTGTCACCGGAAGGACGGCCCCGGAGATGTAGGAGCCGTGATCCGAGGCGAGCAGGACATAGGCTGCCGCGAGCTCCGCGGGCTGTCCCGCGCGGCCCAGCGGGGTGTCCTGGCCAAACTTCGGCAGCTTTTCGGGCCACTCCGTGGCGGGAATCAGCGGCGTCCAGATGGGACCGGGCGCGACGGCGTTGACCCGGATGCCCTTGGGGCCAAGCTCCTGGGCCAGGGCCTTGGTGAAAGCGACCTGGGCGCCCTTCGTCATGGCGTAGTCGATGAGGCCCGGTGACGGGTTGAAGGCCTGGATGGAGGCGGTGGTGATGATGGAGGCGCCAGCCTTGAGGTGGGGCACTGCCGCCCTGGCCGTCCAGAGCAGGGAATACAGGTTGGTCTTGAAGACCCGGTCGAATTCCTCGGTGGGAAGCGACTCAAAGCTGTCGCGGTTCTTTTGGTAGGCCGCATTCAGCACCACCACGTCCAGGCGCCCGAACTCCGCCAGGGTATCCGCCACGATCCGGGTGCTGAACTCTTCGCTGCGGCCATCGCCGGCCAGCAACAGGGCCCGTTGCCCGGCCTTGCGGATCCACGCCGCCGTGTCCTGGGCGTCGTCTTCCTCTTCGGGAAGGTAGGAAATGGCGACGTCGGCCCCCTCGCGGGCGAAGGCAATGGCCACGGCCCTGCCGATCCCGGAATCCCCGCCGGTGATGAGCGCCGCCTTGCCGGTTAGCGCGTTGCTTCCCTCGTAGCTTTCCTCGCCATGGTCCGGCTGCGGATCCATGGGCGCGGTGAGCCCGGGCTGCTCCTGGACCTGCTCCGGGAAAGGCCCCTCGTGGTAGCCCGTCCTGGGGTCCCGCGGCTGGTGGTCCTGCTTGTTGTCCGTCATTGTCCACCTCGCTAGCGTCTCGGTTTGTGCTGGTTCCGGTCCATGACCGGCCCTTCGAAACTATCCCAGCAGACAGGGCAAGTCCACCGTTTTGGACAAATTAGTCAGTAAACTTAGTATTGCCCTGCGGGCGGAGTATTGCCTGACGGAGGCTTCAAGCCTAGGTTGAGAGTTAGTGGCGCGCTGCGGCGTGCGAGGCCCGGAGGTAAGCCCATGTCAGAACGCGATGCGGTGGTTGGCGACGGCAGGAACGAGACCGTCAACCAACAGATGGACCGCAACTGGGGAGAGCTGATCCAGGAACTCCGGGTCCTGCAGACCGGGGTGCAGATCCTCGCAGGTTTCCTCCTGACCATCCCCTTCCAGGAGCGGTTCAAGACACTGGACGATTACCAGGTGGGCCTTTACCTTGCCAACGTGATCCTCGCCGCACTGACCACCGCCGTCATCCTCCTGCCTGTCAGCGTGCACCGCAGGCTCTTCCGGAAGCAGCTCAAGAAGATGCTCGTCTCGAGTGCGGACCGGATAGCCAAAGTGGCGCTGGCCGGCGTTGCACTCCTGAGCGCCGGAACGGCGTCACTCGTGTTTGGTGTGACCGCCGGGCGCGATGCCGGACTCCTCGCAGGCGGAGGAATCCTCGCCGCGATGATCCTGCTGCTTGTTTTCGTGCCGCTCTGGCTCCTCAAACGGGCAGCGAAGGTTTAGCCGGAATGCCGGGACCTGTGACTGAATTCAACCAAACTCTCCGGGAGGCGCCATGAAGAAGTGGGCTAAGGAACACGGGCTGCTGCTGGCCAACATTGGGCTGTTCGCGTTGTTTTTCGGCGGCATGGTGGTCAGCGGGGCAAGCGATTACAGCGAAGACCAGCTTGCCCATGGACAGCCGGCGGTGGGAATTGCCGGCTACCTCGCCACCGGCGCATTCATGGAAGCGACCTTCGAGAACTGGGAATCGGAATTCCTGCAGATGGGCATGTACGTCATCCTGACGGTCTTCCTTTTCCAGAAGGGCTCCTCGGAATCCAAGCCGATGGGCCGCGCCGCGCCGCAGGACCAGGATCCGCGGGACGCGACGGTTAAGGCGGCCACGCCATGGCCCGTGCGCCGCGGAGGCGTGGTGCTCAAGGTGTATGAGCACTCACTGTCGATCATGTTCCTGCTGCTGTTCCTGGCATCCTTCACCCTCCATGCCGTGGGCGGAAGCGAGGAATACAGCCAGGAACAGCAAAGCCACGGGCAGCCCGGCGTGACGCTGCTTGGCTACCTCGCCACCAGCCGGTTCTGGTTCGAGTCCTTCCAGAACTGGCAGAGCGAATTCCTGGCCGTTGCCGTCCTGGTGGGAGCCTCGGTCTACCTTCGCGAACGGGGCTCCCCCGAATCCAAACCTGTGGCCGAACCGCATTACGAGACCGGCGCCTAACGCATATCCGGAGGCGCCGGCGTCAGGCCCCCTCGAGGACCTGGCTGGTGGCCCACGCGAGGTACTTGGCGGCGTTAGCCACCGCGTCTTCCGGGCTGGCCGCGACGTCCAGGAGCTGCGCGGCGGCCACCACTCCGTGCTCGGCAAGGTCCTCGGGAGTGACCAGGATGCGCCCGGCCACCACAATCACGGGGATGCCCCGCTCGCGTGCCGCATCGGCCAGGGCAATAGGCGCCTTGCCTTCCAGCGACTGCGAATCCATGGACCCCTCGCCGGTGATCACAAGGTCCGCTTCGGCCAGCTGGGCCGCCAGGCCGGTCAGGCCCGCCACCAGCGCGAAGCCGCCTTCCAGGGTTGCGTTGCTGAACGCCAGGAACGACGCCGGGAACCCGCCGGCCGCGCCGGCTCCGGGCTCGCTGACATCGCGCCCCGTGGCTTCCCGGAGGACGGATGCCCAGTTGCGAAGCCCTGCGTCCAGCCGTTCGACGGCGTCCTCGTCGGCCCCCTTCTGCGGGCCGAAGACGTGCGCGGCGCCGTTGGGTCCGAACAGCGGGTTCTGGACATCCACCGCAATCCGGAACGTGACGGCAGCCAGCCGGGGATCAAGGCCGGAGACATCCACCTCCGCAACGTCCATCAGGGAACCGCCGCCCAGGGGAACCACGTTCCCGGCGGCGTCCAGCGGCTTCAGGCCGAGGGCGCGCAGGGCGCCGCTGCCGCCGTCGGTCATGGCGGAGCCGCCCACGCCCAGCACGATTTCCGTGGCTCCGGCGTCCAGCGCAGCGGCGATCAGCTGGCCGCAGCCGTAGCTGTGGGCGCGCAGCGCGTTCGCTGGTGTCGGCTCCATGTGCGCCAGCCCCGATGCCTGGGCGGTCTCAATGACGGCGGTCGCGCCGCCGAAGGCATCCTTGCGGATGGCCCAGGCTGCGCCGATGGGCGCCAGGATGGGGCCGACGACCGCGTTCAGCCGTTCCTCGTAGCCGGCGGCAACGGCGGCCTCGAGGGTGCCCTCCCCGCCGTCGGCAACGGGGAACTGCGTGGCAACCGCATCCGGATAGACGCGCAGCGCCCCCTCGGCGATGGCGCTGGCTGCCTGGGCAGCGGTGAGTGACCCTTTGAACTTGTCCGGAGCGATGAGAATGCGCATGCGTCTATCCTGCCAGCAACCACAGGAAAGCGCTTACCTGTTGTCATGAACCCCGCGTAGTGACCAGCGCGGCTCGGACTACTGACGGTTCAGGACTTGTTCCGGGGCGCCGGAACCGGGGAGTCCCGTGAAGCTGCTGATTGCGTCCACCACCTGGGCCGTGCCGGTGTGCTGGACCACGTGCCCGGAGCCGGGGACCTCCACCAACGTCCCCGCCGGTGCCCGGCGGGTCAGGATCCGGCACCATTCACCCGTTGCGATGGGATCGGATGCGCCGCGGAGGACCATCACGGGCGTGACCAGCCCGCGGATCCGCTCCTCGGTCCGGTAGTTCATCATGACCCGCAGCTCCTTGAGGTACCAGAGCGGCCCGCACCGCAGGTAGTCGCTGAACACCAGGGCGTTAGAGCCCGGGGTTTCGTACAGGACTGCGTCTTGGGCCAGCGCGAGCATCTGGCGGGGCAGCGTGCGGCGCCGAACGTCCACCACCGGCCCCATCAGCACCACCTGCGGCACCTGATCCGGCCGCTGCAGGGCGGCTTCCAGGACGAACTGCGCCCCCATGGAGTGGCCCACCAGGACACGGGGCCCCACCCCGGCCTTGTCCAGCACGTCATGGATAAAGGCTGCCTGGTCCGCCACCATGAGCTGGCGGTCCGGGCGAGGCGTGGAGCCGAAGCCCGGAAGGTCGATCGAAATAGTGTCCGCCATCCGGGCCATTGCCTGGTGCAGCCGGACAAGGTATCGGTGGGAGACGCCAATCCCGTGGATGAGGACAATGGTCGGAGACTCCGCGGGGGCCTCCGCGCGGACGGCTGGTGTGGCCCGCGAAGCGTACATCCGCCCGCGCAGGCCTCCGGCCTCGACGTCTGTAGCTACGGCACCCTTCATCCGTCGAGGATAGCCCCCTGCGGACCGGATTCAGCTATTCGCCGTGCCCCTGGTCCGCGCTCATGGAGTCTTCCGCGGGAGGCGTTTCGCCGGGCGGAACGCCGCCGCCGGGCTCCAGGCCGGTGATGTTTCCTTCCAACGGGTCAGGATTCGCCGTGGCCGCAGGATCCTTGGACGTCCGGTCCTTCCCGGGCGTTTCTTCAGGTTTCGTTGCTTGAGGGTTCGGCCGCCCCGCCGCCGGTTCCGCGCTGCCGGGACGGTCCGGATTCGAGGGGTCGTTCTCCGGGTGGTACGTGCTCATGTGTAGTCCGTTCGTCGGGAGAATGCGGAGATGCGCAAGCTGATGGGTGGCCAGCCTAACCCTCCCTGGTTGCCGCGACAAGGACTCACGAGGAGTAGTAACGTGGGCATTCCTGAGCCATGCGCCGCCAATGGGGGCGCGACTACGGCCCACGGAACGGGCCCGGACCAAGGGGGTAGCAATGCCGCAATCCTATGACCGAGATTCTTCAGGAAGAGGTCCCATGCGAACGGGACTGACCGAGCTTCTGCTGGTGCGGCACGGCGAGAGCGAGGGCAACGTGGCCGCGACGATGGCCAGGGAATCCGGAGCCCACGTCATCGCGGTTCCGGCGCGGGATGCCGACGTGGAGCTTTCCGCCACCGGACGGGACCAGGCACTTGCCCTCGGCAGGCTGTTCGCTGACTTTCCTGACGAGCAGCTGCCCGCGTCAGTCTGGTCATCGCCCTACGTCCGCGCCCGCCAGACGGCCGAACTCGCCGTGAAGAAAGGCGGGTGGCCCGCGGCGATCCTCATCGATGAGCGGCTTCGCGACCGGGAACTGGGCATCCTGGACATGCTGACCTCCGCGGGAGTGGAAGCCCGGCTGCCGGAGGAAGCGGCACGGCGGCGATGGCTGGGAAAGTTCTACTACCGGCCGCCCGGCGGCGAATCCTGGGCCGACGTCGTGCTTCGGCTTCGCTCCCTGCTGGCCGACCTGGAACGGCAACCGGGCGCCGGCCGGGTGGTGCTGGTGTGCCACGACGCCCTGATCCTGCTGTTCCGTTACATCCTGGAAGGGCTCACCGAACCGGAGATCCTCGATATCGCGGCCACATCCACCATCCTCAACGCCTCCCTCACGCGGTTCGTGCGGCCGGACGGTGCCGGACCGTGGGTGCTGGAAAGCTTCAACATGGCCGATCACCTGGTCAGCGAAGGCGTTGCAGTGACCGAGCACGCAGGAGACGCCAATGTCCACCCCGCGTAGGCCGGCAGCCGAGCCGGTCACCCCCACCCTGCTACGCGACTGGCCGCTTCCGGGCGGCGGATCCGGCAAGGACGACCGCGGATCCGTGCTGGTCATTGGCGGAGCCCGGAAGACTCCGGGCGCCGCCCTGCTGGCCGGCACCGCGGCCCTGCGCGCCGGCGCGGGCCGGCTCACCCTGGCAGTTGCGGGGTCCACGGCGGTGCACGTTGCGGTGGCGCTGCCGGAAGCGGGGGTGGTGGGCCTCGCTGAAACGAACGACGGCGCCGTCCGGGGCTCCGGGGCATCGGCCCTGGCCGACGAACTAGGGAAAGCGGCGGCGGTCCTGGTGGGACCGGGACTGGACGACCTGGGCGAGGCGGAGTCGCTCCTAAGGGAGCTGCTGAAACTGGACGACGGTGACGGGGACGGCGAAGACTCTGCCGACCGGCCCGCGATGGTACTCGACGCCTACGCTTTGGGTTGCCTTCCCGACCTCCTCGAAGAGCTGGGCCCATGGGCAGGCCGGCTCATCCTGACACCGAATATCACCGAAACCGGAATCCTGCTGGGGCGGGACGTCAAGGACCTGCACCAGGACGTTGCGGAAATAGCAGCTCGTTACAGCGCCGTGGTGAGTTGCCAGGGCGTCATCGCCGGTCGGGGACAGGGCGAAAAGAAGGGCGGAAGCCCGGATGAAACCGGCGACGGCGGTATCCGGCTATGGGAAATCACCACGGGATACGGCGGCTTGGGCACGTCCGGCAGCGGGGACATCCTGGCCGGCGCCATCGCCGGACTGCGCGCCCGGGGGACGTCGGATGCGCAGGCGACGTGCTGGGGCACCCACCTCCACGCCGCCGCCGGCGACAGGCTGGCGAGCCGGCTGGGAAGCCTCGGTTACCTGGCCCGGGAACTTGCCGATGAACTGCCCGCCCTGATGATGGAACTTGGAAGCTGAGGCTTCGGAGGACTCTGGACTATTCATAAGCATGCTGATAAATCTGGAGTGTCAGCATCACCGGCTTGTCGGCTCACGCCGATGGAAGAGCCTGATGGAACAGTCCGAGGGAACAGTGAGGAGCGGGGCAATGGGAATCGGAGACAGCATCGAGAAAGCTGCCAGGAACGCCGTCGAGGACTTGGCGGGCACCGCGCCCAGAACCGACGACGGGCATGTGCCGGATCCCGGCGATCCTAACGAGGACATCCGGGTTCACTCCTCCATCAGCGAAAGTTCCAACGCCACGGACTCAGTGGATCCGGGCGAAACCCCGCCCGGCATGCCGCCGGAGAGGCCCCGGACCCGTCCGGACGACGCTCCGCCGCTCGATGATCCTCATGGCGCCCCCGCGCCGGGCGAAAGCCCGGACCGCGGTGAAAATCCAGATGGCGGCGAAGACCCGGGCTTGCGCTCCGGCGCCGCCGGACACGGAACGCCTGGCCCCGCAGGCCTCCCGGATCCGGACCCAGGCGACCTGCGCGCGGATCCGTCCGAGGCGGACGGCGATCCCTCAACCAGCATGGGCCGCGGCTAGCGCCAGCGGCCACAGGGGCGGGAGTGGCTCCTGACCCCTCCCCTGCAGCTAGCCCCGCGCCTGCAGCACGGCGAAGTAGCCGGGGATGAGGTCAGCCCGAGCGGGGTTGGACAAGGGCATCGTCTCGATCGTCGCGGGACCCTCCTCGACCAGTTCCCAGCGGCTGGCCGGGAATGCCAGGCTCCGCTCCCTGGGGCCGAAACGTCCCGGCATCGGCAGCGCGCGAATGGCACCTTCAAGCGGCGCAGGGATGGACCGGAGCGTTGCGCCGAGGTGCGACACGTAGTCGATGGCGTTTCCCCGGAAGTCGGTTTCGGCCAGGAACACGCGGCCGTTTGCCCCCGTGATGGCGCGGGCGTTCTCGGCCAGGGCATACCGGTCACGTTCGCCCAGGACGTGCAGCACGCCGCGGATGAACACATTCGCGCCGCGTCCCGCCTGTCCCCCCGCGGCCAGCGCGGCAAGCTCCGCATCCAGTCCATGGCCGGCGCCGGAAGCCGTCATGTCCCGGACGGCGTAAGAGACATTAGTCAGCCCGGCTGACTCGGCGCGGGCACGCCGGACCGCGTGGGCGGATACATCGACACCCACGGCATACGGGAAATGGCCGGCCAGTTGCCGGGTGAAGCTGCCGTTGCCGCAGCCGATATCCACAACCGGCAGCGCCCGGTCCAGGTGCAGGCGCAGCCTGTCCACGTAGCCCTGCATCTCGTGGTCGGTGCCGGAGTCCCAGAGAACGTCGCCGCTGGCCCCCGTGGTTTTCACAGTGGACCAGAACCGGTCCCAGGCGACGTGGTGGTCCCGCGGCGCCCCTGCGGACAACCGCACAAGCTTGGGGACCAGCAGATACTTCTTCAGGGCGGCGAGCATTGTCCAAATATAAGGGCATCGGAAGTGGCGCCCGCGGAATCAGGCGCCATGAGTCATGTGAGGGCAAGCCAGGTAAGTGCGTCCGGCTCCGACGTGAAGAACTTGGTGGGGCACGGCACCGCGTTGATCCCGAGGAAGAAATTAGCCAGGACCCGGTCCACCGGCGAGGACCCCAGCAATGCGATCCTGGACGCCTGGCACGGGCGCCCGAAGACTGCGCGGGCGCCGCGGGACACATCGGCGGTGGTGGCCATGTCCACCAGCATGGGATGCCGGTCACTGCCGCACAGCTGGTTCACCCTGAGCATGGCGCGCTCCGCGTCCTCAGCCGTTATGGAGGCCCCCCGCGGCCACGTCAGCCGAAGCACTCCGTCGGTTCCCAGCGACAATCCCGCCTCTGTGCCCACCTCGCTGTCTCCGGACATATCCGCCATTCCTCCCGCCGGGGTTAGCCCGCACGGGATGCGTGCGACTGATGTCACCCTACAATGTACTCAACCGGGGACCGAAGGGGGCAGTGTGGTAATTCAGACGGCGGAGAAATCACTCGTACCACGCACGGCCATCGTGGCGGATCCGGACAGCGGCCGCCTGTCCGCTACGGCCGCGGTCCTTGCGGCCGCGGGGTTCGAGGTCTCCACGGCCTTAAACCACGAAATCCTGACCGCGCTGCTGGAGAAGCACAACCCAAGCATCGTCGTCGCGGATCATGCATTGGCGGGCCCGCCGGTGGATGCACCGCTGCTCCTCCTCATCGATCTTGCGGACGAGTCCGCGGCGGAAAGCCTCCGGACACTCGGCATGGCGGACTACATCGCAAAGCCCGCCGCTCCGGACGAGCTCGTTCACCGGGCGGACGTCCTGATCAGCCGCGCCGCCCAGCGCTCCGACGCACGGCAAAGCGCTGAACGGCTCCGCGAAAAACTCCGGGGAGTGTCCTCCGCAATCCGCGCCACCCACGATCCCCGCCTGATTTCGGATTGCGTGGTGAGGGGATTCGGCGAGACGTTCGGTGCCGACCGCGTACTGTTCACCACGTTCGACGACGACCGCGTGCCCCGGATAGCTGCCGAGTGGCACCGCCCGGGCCTCGCCCCGGTCCCGGACGGACTGGGCATCCAGGAGATCTCAGCGCACGGTGTTGCGGACCGGCTGTGGTCGGAGGCCGAAGTGCTTGCAGTGGAGGACCATCACTTCCACGAATGGTCCCCTGAGGACCAGGAACTGGCGGCCTGGTCTGAACACATGGGCCCCTGGGCGTCCGCGTTCGTTCCCGTGGGTGAGGGGAAATCGGCCCTCGGCGTGATCTGGATTGCGCAGCTGGACGAGCCGCGGGTCTGGACACGCACCGAAATCTCCCTGATCCAGCACGTTGCCGGCAACGTTGCCTACGGGCTCATCCAAAGCCACCTGATGAGCGCCCAGCAACAGGTGGTCAAGCAATTGCGGCATCTTGACCAGGCCAAGACCGACTTCCTGGCCACCGTCAACCATGAGCTTCGGACCCCGCTCACGTCCATCTCCGCCTACCTGGACATGATCCAGGACGGAGTGGGAGGGCCGGTGCCCCCTGAAGTGGACCGGATGCTGGACATCATTGTCCGGAACTCGGAACGGCTCCGCCGCCTGATCGAGGATATGCTCACTGTTTCGCGCCAGGACTACGACGGCGCCAACCTGCACTTGGGGCCAGTCCAGCTGGGGCACACCCTGCAGATTGTGACGGTGGCGCTGCGACCCCTGGCGGAACTGGGTGATGTCTCCATCTCCTTGGAGCTGTGTGACGGCGACCCCGCGATAATCGCCGATGAAGTCCAGTTGGAGCAGGTGTTTACCAACCTTGTTTCAAATGCCATCAAATTCACGCCACGCGGAGGCAAGATTGTTGTCAGCTGCCGTTTTGAGGCAATGACGGATGGCGAGCCGGGCGTAAATGTGCATGTACGCGACACCGGTGTTGGAATCCCGGAGGAAGAAATTCCGCATCTGTTCACCCGGTTTTTCCGTGCATCCAATGCCACGTCCACTGCCGTCCCCGGCAGCGGCCTGGGACTCGCCATTGCATACGACATTGTGAAAGCGCACCGCGGGTACCTGGCGGTCAGCTCGGAACTCGGGGCAGGGACCACCATCACCGTTCAGTTGCCTGTTTCCGGACCTTAAACCGTATTCCGGCCTTAAAAGGAACTGCCCCCGGATGTGAAATCCGGGGGCAGTTCTGTTTTGCCGAACTAGTTGGGCCACCAACCGATGGAGGACTGGGTAGTCGTCGTCTTACCGGAGCTGCTGACAGTTGTGTCCGACTTAGGAGCGGCGTTGGCGGGTGCTGCAAATCCAGCGACAGCCAGAACGCCGGTGAGCAAGAATGTTGCGGCAATCTTCTTCATCCGTTGGTCCTTTCAATCAATTAGGTTCGATCATGCATTACGAGCGTCATTATACGGTCGGATCATCAACATATAAGCCATGTAATACGAAAGTAATTCCGGAGGCCCGACAGCAGCGGGGGCTGCGAGGGTGGATAATTGGCAAATGCCGTCTCCCCGGAATTTGACTCCTTACGTAGTTGCCGAGCTCCAGGCCCGCGAAAGCGCCAGAAACCGCGATTATGCGGCCGCGAAAGCGCAGGCTGCCGCGGCCGCCGCCCTCGCTGTGGAGTCCGGGGACTATTCCGGCTGGTGGAACATGATCTACCTGAAGGCCGAGTGCCTCCGTGACGAGGGCTCGATCTCCGAGTGCCTGGACGTTGCCAAGTCCCTCGCCGAATCTCCGCTCTCGGCGGAGCATGCATTATTGGCAGCCCGGGCCTACACGCTCCTGGCTGTCGCACAGCAAGGGCTGGGCCGGCTCCCGGATGCCGTGTCCTCGGCTGCGGCAGCGGCCAACCTCGTGGCCGGCAACGCTGAGTATGTCTACCTCCATGTCGAGGCACAGCGCGCCCTTATTGCCGCCCTCGCCGAAAGCCGCCGGCTGGATGAAGCCTGGGAGCAGTGCCTCATGTTGGAGGGCCTGCTGACTGAACTCGTGGACGAGGACACCGCCGGCAAGGCGTATTGGGTGATCGGAAACGTCGCGTTCCTTACCGGCAGGGTGGCGGACGGCGGCCGGTACCATGACATGGCTGCAGAAAGCCTCTCGCCGTCGAAGGACGTGGACCTCTGGGCCAGGTTCAACCGCGCCTCAGCGGTGATGCGCCTGGAGGCCGAACTCACCGGACCCGCGACCCTCCGCTGCATCGAACGGGCCGAACTAGCCACCGAAGTGGTGGGCGGCAGCGATCGCGATCTTCTCGAAATGTCCTTTGCCCGCGCGCATTGGAATTTCCTGACCGGCGACATGGCCACCGCAATCAACATGCTCAGGCCGCTGTGCACCGAAGCCGGGATCCTGGCCACCCAAACGGCCGGAGAAGCCTCATTCCTGCTGGGGAAATCCCTTCTAGCCAACGGTGAACGGGACGAGGCCCTGCAGCGACTGGCGGATGCGGCCGAGCTTTTCGACAACGCCGCCGCCTCGGAACGGAGCGCCCAGGTCCGCGCGTTTGCGGCCGATGTAGGGTAGCGGGCTCCGGACGCGGGTGGACGGTGTACTTTAGTCACAAAGCCTCGCCGGAGGTTCGGTGGGCCAAGGGAGGCCAGACGGCTCCTCTCATATGTTCGGGGGATTGATGCCTAAGCCGCTTGAATTGATGCAGGAGCAGATTGTCCGGATCGTGCTTCCCCGGGACGAGCACCTGGACGAGCACTCGGCAGAGTTGCTGGCTGCCGGCCTTCGGGCCCCGCAGTCCGGATCGCCATTGGCTGTGCTGATGGATGTGACGGACGTTGCGTCCGTCAGCAGGGCGGCGCGGGCCGTGTTCAGCAATGTGAGCACGGTGGCCGCATGGGCACTGCTGGGCCGGACCCCGGTGGACCGCATCCTGGCCCATTTCATCCTAGGCGGCGACTTCAAGTCCGGGCCCGCGAGCTACTTCACGTCCGAACTTGAAGCACTCAAGTGGTTGAAGGAAAACGCCCATGTTCACTGACGGCGATCCGCGCCTTGGCAAGCTGCTGGATGGAATCGTCCGCCTTGCCGCAGGAGAGCTGCACTCCAGGATTGAAGTGTCCCCCGCCAGGGACGAACTGGATGCCGTCATCATGGGCACCAACCTCCTCGCCGAGGATCTTCAGATCATGTACCAGGAGCTGGAACAACGGGTGGAACTGCGCACCCGGCTGCTCAACGAGGCGCACCTGGAAATGCAGAAGATGGCGCTCACGGACTCGCTCACCGGCCTGGCCAACCGCGCGGCCCTGGTCAGCGCCATCAACGGGGCACTGGCGGAAGCTGCGCTGGGCAGCCTGCCGCCGGCACTCCTCCTCCTGGACCTTGATGCATTCAAGGGAATCAACGACACCCTTGGACACGCCGCCGGAGACCAGGTGCTGGCTGCTGTCGGGGAGCGGATCAAGGGCTCAGTCCGGGAGACGGACACCGTTGCCCGCTTGGGGGGAGACGAATTTGCCGTCCTGATGCCCGCCACCACCCTGGCCAGGGCCAGAAGCGTGGGCAGCCGCATCCTCGCCTCCCTGGACGGCCAGGTGGAGCTCGAAAACGACGCCGTCCAGTGCGGTGCCAGCATGGGACTGTGCATCGGCGGCGCCGGTCAGAGCGCGGAACAGCTGCTCATTGAAGCTGACGTGGCCATGTATGCGTCCAAGGCCGGGGGCCGCAACAGGCTCAAGGTGTTCGAACCGGCCATGCTGCACGCCCGCCAGCTCCGGAGCCAGCTTATCGAGGACCTGCGAACGGCCATTTCCGGCTCGGAGCTGGTGCTTTACTACCAGCCTGTGGTTGACCTGACCACGGGGCGGATTGAAGGAGCGGAAGCCCTGGTCCGCTGGAAGCACCCTTCCCGCGGAATGGTGATGCCGGACGAATTCATTCCGCTCGCGGAAGACGCCGGACTCATTTCCGAGCTGGGCGGCTGGGTCCTGCGCACCGCCGTCGGACAGTTGCGGGACTGGCGGGCCGCGGGCCGCGCGGGTGACGAATTCTCCATGCGCATCAACATCTCCCCCACGGACCTGCAGCGGCTTGAGTTCATCGAAGAGGTCCGGGACACCCTCAGCGCGGCGGAACTCAATCCGGAACTGCTGGTCCTCGAACTGACGGAAGGCGCAATCGTCAGCGGCAACGAACTGGACCGGTACTCCTTGAACAGCCTGCGGAAGCTGGGAGTGGGGCTGGAGATCGACGACTTTGGCACGGGCTACTCCTCCATCAGCTACCTGCGCAAGCTCCCCGTGGACAAGGTCAAAGTGGACCGCTCACTGCTGAAGGACCTGGGAACGGACCCGGCCCAGCCGGCCCTGGTGGCCGCGATCCTGCAGCTGATCCGGGCCTGCGGGCTTGAAGCGGTCTGGGAAGGCGTGGAAACCGCGGAGCAGGCAGAGCACCTCGCCAGCATCGGTTGCGTCAGCGCCCAGGGATATTACTTCGGCCGGCCGGTCCCGGCAGATGAGTTCGCGGCGGTGCTGGACGCGCAGCGGTCTTCACGCCACGGCGGCTAGTCCCACTCGCCCCGGTCCTGAAGCACCGTTTTTAGGAGATCCGCCCGGTCGGTGACGATACCGTCAACGCCCAGGTCCAGGAGCCGGTGCATCTCCGCGGGGTCGTTGATGGTCCACACATGGACCTGCAGGCCGTGCCGGTGGGCGCGGCGGACAAAGGCCGGCGTCACCACCCGGACGCCGCTGTAGCTGACCGGCACCTGAAGCGCGTGGACGCCCCGCAGCGCCCTCCTGATGACCGGCGCCGGGAGCACCGGCCCCAACATGGTGAACAGCGCGTTGGACACGATGCCGGCAGACGCCGCGACCGGCCTGCTCAACTGCCTGAGGACGGCACGACGCCGGCGGTCCGAGAAGCTCGCAATCAGCACCTGGTCGTGAACGCCGTGCCTCTCAATCGCGGCGGCCAGAACGGGTACTGAGTTCCAGTCCTTGACGTCCAGGTTCAGCCGCACGTCGGGGAAGGCCCGCACCAGCTCTTCGAAGAGCGGGATGGGTTCCAGGCCGCCGATCCTTGCTTGCGCTACTGTCCCGGCGGGCAGATCGGCAATGCGGCCCTGCCCGTCAGTGACACGGTCCAGTGAGGGGTCGTGGAACACCAGCAGCACCCCGTCGGCAGTGGTGTGGACATCCATTTCCAGGTACCGGTAGCCAAGTTCGACGGCGGCGCGGAACGCCGGCATCGAGTTTTCCAGCCCGTCCGGTGAAAAACCGCGGTGCGCCATGGCGACCCGCGCGGAGGCGCTTCCGGCGGCGAAGAACGGCAGGGGCTCCGTCATTCCAGGCGCCTGCCTAGACGGGCTTCACGCCAAGTTCGGCCAACTTGGCTTCGAGGATCTGGGCCACGCCGTCGTCGTCGAAATGGGGCGCCTGCTGCCCCGCGGCGCGGATGGCCTCAGGGTGGCCGCTGGCCATCGCGTAGCCGTTGCCGGCCCAGCGCAGCATCTCGATGTCGTTGGGCATGTCCCCGAAGGCCACCACGTCGGCCGCGTCAATGCCCAGGGTGGCAGCGTATTCGGCGAGGGTCACGGCTTTGTTGACGCCCGGCAGCGCCAGCTCCAGCATTGCGACGGTGGGCGCCGAGTGGGTGGCCGACGCGAGGTGCGCCACTGCGGGCGACACCTCGGCGAGGAAGTCGTCAGCAGTGCCTTCGCGGACAATTGCCAGGAACTTCACCACGGCGTCGTCAGCGGTGAGGGTGCTGGCCAGCGGCGCCGGGGTGAACTCGGACAGGAGTTCGCTGGAGTCGTTTTCGATGAAACCCGGTTCCAGGTGGAAGCCGGTGAGGGTTTCGGCGGCGAACAGCGCGGACGGCCGCAGCTGCTTGATGATGCGGCGTGCCTCGAAGACCGCGTCGAGGGCAAGCGCGCGTGCGGACACCAGGCGGCCCTCCTCAAGGTCCCACACCACTGCACCGTTCGAGCAGATGACGGTTCCGGCGTGCCCCAGCTGGTCCTCCAGCGGGTGCAGCCAGCGGGGCGGGCGTCCGGTGACGAAGACCAGTTCGACGCCGGCGTCACGGCAGGCGTGGAAGGCGCGGATGGTCCGGTGGCTGATTTTGCCGTCATGCCCGAGGATCGTTCCGTCAATGTCACTTGCTACCAGCCGCATACTGCCAGTCTACGTTGGCCCGCGGGCCCGGCGGGCGCGGCCCGGCAGCCGTCGGCTTAGCGCTCGAAAATGCCCGTGAGGGTGCCGCGGCCCAGGACGTGCGGGGCCAGCTTGGCTTCGAGCCTGGCCGGGCTGAACCCGGCGTCCAGTCCGAGGTGTTCCACATCGAGGGCATAGACGGTGACGATGTAGCGGTGCGGGCCGTGGCCGGGAGGCGGCGCGGCCCCCAGGTAGCCGTGGAAACCGCCGTCGTTCTTCAACTGCAGCGCACCGCCCGGAAGGTGGCCGCCGCCTTCCGCACCCGCGCCGGCGGGGAGCGAGGTCACGGCTGCCGGGAGGTCCAGCACGGCCCAGTGCCAGAACCCGCCGCGGCCGGGGGCATCGGGATCGAACACGGTGACTGCATACCCCTTGGTTCCGGCCGGCGCGCCGCTCCAGCCCAGTTGCGGCGATTCATCCTTGCCGCCGGCGCGCATCCTGCCGCTGCGCTGGGCGGGCGGCAGGGTCTGGCCGTCCCGGAAGGACTCGCTGCTGACGTGCAGGGACGGGGAATCGTGGGCGGACATGTGCTGCCTTTCAGTTGCTGGCGGAGTCGGCATTCCTCAGGTCGTCTCCGGCGGGCGCGGTGTCGCGCGCCAGGCTGTCGCGTTCCAGGCTTTCGAGCTCGAAGTGGTTCAGCTCGGCCCGGGTGGGCGGGTTGGCTCCGGGCCGTGACACCGTGACGGCTGCGGCCCAGGCGGCGTGGGCCAGCAGTTCACGGAGCGACTCGGCCGGCAGCTCACGGAGCTCCTTCCGGTTCTGCGCGCCGTCCAGGCCGCGGTCCACCAGCCCGGAAATCAGCGCGGCCATAAAGGAATCCCCGGCTCCCACCGTGTCCGCCACGTCAACCTTGGGTGCGGGGAACTCCGCTTCGCCGGCAGCGGTGATGCCCCAGGGGCCGGCGGCGCCGCGGGTCACCACCACCAGGGCCGGCCCCTCGGGGCCGCCCAGGGAGAGCCAGCGGCGGGCCGAGTCCAGGACGTCCACGCCGGGGTAGAGCCACTCGAGGTCCTCGTCGGACGCCTTCACCACGTCGGCGAGGGTGACGAACTTTTCCGCCTGCCGGCGGGCGTAGTCCACGTCGGTGATGATGGTGGGGCGGCAGTTGGGGTCGAAGCTGATGGTGGCGGAGGGGTGCGCGTGCTCGACGGCGGCAAGCACCTCGGCGGCGCCCGGTGCCAGCATGGTGGCAATGGAGCCGGTGTGCACCAGGGTGGTTCCCTGCAGCATGAACGGCAGCCGGTCCGCCAGGCCGGGAAGCTCCCAGGCGAGGTCGAACGTGTAGGTGGCGGCGCCGTCGTCGTCGATGAGCGCGGTGGCCACGCTGGTGGGCAGGGCGTCGGGGCCCTGCGGCACCATCACCGAACTGGATTTCAGGTGGGCGGCCACGGACTCTCCGTAGGCGTCGCGCCCGAACCTGCCGATGAACTGCACGGGGTGGTCCAGCCGCGCCAGTCCCACTGCAACGTTGAGCGGGCTGCCGCCCACGTGGGCCTCGATTCCCGAGGATCGTTGGACAACGTCAACCAGGCCTTCGCCAATAACTGTGAGCATGGTCATACTCTGCCAGAGAACGGGGCGGGCGCGCTCCTGATGACGCGCTCCCGGTTACGCCCCAGGCGCTTTGTCCATGGGGACGCCGGACTTCTCGGCATCCTCAAACTTCGCATCCAGGTGGACCACGTCCCTGCCCGCACGCTGCAACAGGCTGGCGGCAACGCCGGCGCGGTAGCCGGTTCCGCAGTGGACCCACAGCTTGCCGGCCGGAACCTCATCCATGCGGGTCAGGAGCTGGTGGACGGGGACGTTGACGGCTCCGGAAACGTGGGAGGCGGCAAACTCGTCCGTCCGCCGGACATCAAGGACCGTGTCGCCGTCGGTCCGGCCTGCCAGCAGTCCGTCCCAGCCGACGCGCGGGTAGGAGGCGACGGCGGCATCCGGCGCCAGCGCGTGCGGTTCGGTTCCGACGGCGGCATCCGGCGAATCGATGCCGATGCGGGAGAGATCGCGGATGGCTTTTTCGACGTCCTCCCGCGAACCCACGAGGGTAAGCTTCTCATCCCAGGGCAGGACCCAGCCCAGGTACGTGGTGAAGTTGGAGCCGCTGCCGTATTCGAAGCTGACACTGCCCTTGAGGTGGTTGCTGGCGAACGCCACGCGGCGGCGGAGGTCAACCACCCATTCGCCGTCCTCCAGGCGGCGGGTGAGCTCGGCCGGGTCCACCGACTCCGGAACGGCGAGGTCCGCGGGGCCCGGGCCCTTGGCGTTCATGGCCCCCATGTGCGCGTAGTAGGCCGGGTACGCGGAGAGGTTGGCGATGAGCTCCTGGACGAAGTGGTCCTCGTCCGGATCGGTCAGGGCGTGGTTGGCGGTGAGCTGCTCACCCACCGTGGAGGAGCCGGCGCCGGTGGCGGGGCCGGACGAACAGAACGAGCCGAACCCGTGGGTGGGAAACAGTGCTGCATCGTGCCGGGCCTCGGCCACGAGCCGGCGCACGGACGCGTACTGGTCATGGGTCAGGCCCACGGTGTCGGACGCAGCGACCAGGTCCGTCCGGCCCACGGAACCGTAAAGCAGGCTGCCGCCGGAGAAGACCGCCTGCTTGTCGCCGTCGTCCACGATGAAGGATAGGTGCGTGTGGGTGTGGCCCGGAGTGGCGACTGCCCTCACGGTCAGCGATCCCACCCGGACCGCCTGGCCGTCGGTAATGGCTTCGCGCTCGAACTGGACGGGATCGGCGGCATTGACGAGGTACTTCGCGCCGTGCGCCTGGGCCAGCTCCAGGCCGCCGGTGACGTAGTCGTTATGCAGGTGGGTTTCAGCGACGTGGGTGATGGTCACACCCGCGTCACGGGCGGCGGCTTCGACGCGGTCCGTGTCCCGCTGCGGGTCGATGACCAGCCCCACCGTGCCGTCGTGCACCAGGTAGCTCCGGTCCCCCAGCTGCGGGGTATCGATGACAACAACGTCCATGATTTCCTCCTCGACGGTGGCGGCGGCTTCGATGCCATACCACGACCATACCCGGAGGGGTATGGTCTTTCAATCGCCCGGTTCATCGTCCTGCCACGGAGCGGTGCTGGTCCGCGCCGCCTGCACTTACGCGTCCGGCGTGCCGCTTGTAAACTGTGGATCGGAGAGCCGGGAAGCCTGGTCGGCCTGCGGGAAAGTCCGCGGAGTGCCCTGGCGGCCGCCACGGGTGCTGCGTCCTTGCCTTGAAAGGAACTGGCCATGAACCCCGGACCGCCTCCCGTTGTTGAAGTGTCCCGGCTCGTAAAAGACTTCGGCTCCGCCCGTGCCCTGAATGGGCTTGATCTCACCGTCGGGGAAGGCGAGGTCCACGGCTTCCTGGGTCCGAATGGCGCCGGCAAGTCCACCACGCTGCGCATCCTGCTGGGCCTCATCAGGGCTACGTCCGGAGCCGTGAAGGTCTTTGGCCAGGATCCGTGGGCCGACCCGGTCCGCACCCACCGCGACATCGCGTACGTTCCGGGTGACGTCAGCCTGTGGCCGAACCTGAGCGGGGGCGAGGTGATCGACCTGCTGACAGGCCTGCGCGGCGGCGCAGACCAGTCACTGCGCCGGCAGCTCGTGGAGGACTTCGAGTTGGACCCCCGCAAGAAGATCCGGACGTACTCCAAGGGCAACCGGCAGAAAGTGGCGCTCATCGCGGCGATGTGCCGGCCGGCCCGCCTTTATCTGCTGGACGAACCCAGCGCCGGCCTGGATCCGATCATGGATGCCGTCTTCCGGCGGCACATCCAGCGGGTCCGCAGTGACGGAGCCACGGTGCTGCTGTCCTGCCACATCCTCGGCGAAGTGGAACAGCTCTGCGACAGGGTGACGATCATCAGGACCGGAACCGCCGTCGAATCCGGGTCCCTGAAGGAACTCCGTCACCTCAGCCGGACCCATTTCACCGTCCTGGGCCTCAGCGCACAGGACGCACTCGCCTTGCTGCCCGTGGTGCACGGTGTCCGCACCGCCGGGACGGGAGTGGAGTTCGACGCCGACGCGGGGGACCTCGCCGCTGTTTTGTCGGCCCTGGGCGGGGCCGGGGTGGCGGGCCTTGCCGTGGCGCCGCCGTCGCTGGAGTCGCTTTTCCTGCGGCACTACCGCGACCTCAACGGCCAGGTGCTCTGATGCGCGGGATTGTCCGGCTTGCCGTCGCCCAGGCCCGGCAGGACCGGTGGGTGCTTGCAGTCTGGATCGCAGGGGCGGGGCTGCTCGGGTATGCCATGGCCGCGGCGGTGGGCACGGCGTTTGGCGGCGAACCCGAACGGGCCATGATCGTCATGGTGGCCGCGGGCAGCCCTGCCTTCCTGTTCCTGCGGGGCCTGCCCGATGGCACCGGGCTCGGGGAGGTGGTCTTTTTCCAGGGCTTTTCCTTCACGGCAGTGCTTGCCGGGCTGATGAGCACGTTCCTGGTGGTGCGCCACACCCGGCACGACGAGGAGCTGGGACGCTCCGAGCTCTTTGGCACCGCCCCCATTTCACGGTCCGCTCCGCTCTCCGCCACGCTCATGGTCGGAGTCGCCGCCAATACCGCACTGGCCATGGTGCTGGCTGCCGGATTCGCGGCGGGCGGACTTCCCGCGCCCGGGTCCGTCACTGCGGGACTGGCAGTGGGCGCTGTGGGCGTCTTCTTCGTTGCCGCGGCAGCAGCCGTCTCACAACTCATGCCTTCGGGCCGCGGTGCCAACGGGGTTTCCGCAGCTTTGGTTGGCCTGGCCTACCTTGTCAGGGGCATCGGCGACGCACTGGGCAGCGCCAGCGACGATTTCCTGCACGTGACTCCCGCCTGGCCGTCGCTACTTTCCCCGATCGGCTGGGGCCAGCGCGCCAGGCCGTTCACCGAGCCGGACCCGGTGCCGCTGCTGGTCCTGGCCTCAGCCGCAGCGGTCCTCGGAACTGGCGTGGTGTTCCTTCGGGAACGGCGGGACCTTGGTGCCAGCCTCCTGGCCGCCGGCGTTGGAAAGGAGCGCGCCGGCGTCGCCGGGCAGTCGCTCTTTGGCCTGGCGTGGCGGCTGCAGCGCGGAACCCTCGCCGGCTGGAGCGCGGGTGCCGCGGTCATGGGGGCCATCGCGGGAGGGCTCGGCCCCATGGTGGGCCAGGTCGCCGAGGGCAACCCCTCGCTGGGCGACCTTATCGGCCAGCTGGTTCCAGGAAGCCAGCTGGACATCGTGGACGTGTTTACCGCCGCGCTTCTAGGCATGGCAGGGGTCCTGGCCGCCGGGGCCGGGGTCCAGGCCACCCTCCGGCTGCGGGCCGAGGAGGACGAGGGCCGGGCGGAAATCCTGCTGGCCACGCCACGCTCCAAGGCCCGCTGGCTCGGAGCCACCCTGGCCGTCGCGGGCATCTCGGTGCTGGCTGTGTCCGCAATAACGGGGGCCGCCGCCGCGCTGGGCCTCGGCCTGACGGAGGCCGGCAGCCACCCCGCCGTCCTGATCCTCCTGGCCGCGGTGGCGCATGTTCCGGCCGCGCTGGTTTTCGTGGCCCTGACAGCCCTCGCTTTCGCCCTCCTTCCACGGCTGGCGGCTGCCCTCGGCTGGAGCTTGCTGGCCGCCGGGCTGGTCCTGGGCGAGTTCGGGGAAATGTTCCGGCTGCCCGGGTGGATCCAGGAACTGAGCCCGTTCCGCCACTCCTCGGCAATGCCCGTGGAAGCCTTCAACGGAACAGGGGCCCTGCTGATGGCTGCCGTCTCGGTGGCCGGAGCCGGGTTGGCGGCCTACCTGCTGGGGCGGCGCGACCTCACCAGTTGAGGAGGCTAGCGGTTCTCGTGCTCGTAGACGTCCGGGATGCCATCCTGGTCCGAGTCGACCTTCTCCCGCTCCTCCGCCAGGCGGTACTGGCGGTTCCTGGTCCGCAGCACCACGGTGGCCAGGATGGCGGCGAGGAACGATGCCGCCAGGATGCCCACCTTGGCATGGTCGTCATGCAGGCTGCCGTGGCCGAAGCTGAGTTCCGCGACCAGCAGGGACACCGTGAAGCCGATTCCGGCCAGCAGTGATACGCCAAAGACGTCGACCCACTTGAAGGACGAGTCCAGCCGCGCCCTGGTGACCTTGGTGAGGATCCACGTGGTGCCCATGATGCCGATCGGCTTGCCCAGGACGAGCGCCATGATGATGCCGATGGCCACGGGGTCGGCCAGGGCGGAGCCCAGGCCTTCCCAGCCGCCTACGGCCACGCCGGCGGAGAAGAAGGCGAAGATGGGAACGGCCACTCCGGCGGAGATGGGACGGAACCGGTGTTCGAAGATTTCCGCGAGGCCGGGGCCGGCTTCCGGACCCCCGCTGGCCTTGGAACGGAGCACCGGAACGGCGAACCCCAGCAGGACGCCGGCCACCGTGGCGTGGATGCCGGAGGCGTGCACCAGCGCCCACGTGACGATGCCGAGCGGCAGGAGGATGGCCCAGGCGGCCATGAAGTGGGTGCCGAAGAAGCGGCGGTACTTCTGGGCCAGGAAGGCATAGAGGGCCAGCGGGATGAGTGCGAGCAGCAGCGGGGCTGCCTGGATGTCGCTGGAGTAGAAGAACGCGATGATGCTGATGGCGATCAGGTCATCCACCACTGCCAGGGTGAGCAGGAAGATGCGCAGGGCGCTGGGCAGGTGTGAGCCGATGATGGCCAGGACGGCCACCGCGAACGCGATGTCGGTGGCCGTGGGGATGGCCCACCCGCGCAGGGTTTCAGGGCTGTAGACGTTCACCGCAACGTAGATCAGGGCGGGAACAATCACGCCTCCGGCTGCGGCCGCCACGGGCACGATCGATTTGTTGAGCTGGCGGAGGTCGCCCGCCACGAATTCACGCTTGAGTTCCAGGCCCACCAGGAAGAAGAAGATGGCCAGCAGTCCGTCGGCAGCCCAGGCGCCCAGGCTCAGTTCGAGGTGCCAGGGCTCATAGCCGATTTTGTAATCCCGCAAGGCGAAGTAGCTGTCGGACGCCGGTGAATTGGCCCAGATCAAGGCGATGACGGCCGCGGCCACCAAGAGGGCGCCGCCTACCGTTTCCTTGCGCAGGATCTCACCTATGCGGAGCGATTCTGCGTAACTGCCGTAGCCGAGAATAGTGCGCGGTTTGGCGTCGGGTGTGGGCGTAGGGGTGTGGCTCATGAAACGTCCTAAACGTTGAGTCGACAAAATTATGCCGACCAGACTTCCCGGCGCACCTTAGTCCAGTCTACGGGACGGACCGTGCCGGTTCAGCCCAGGAGTTCCTGCACCAGGTCCCGGCACTTGCGGTAGGCCGGCGCCTTGGGGTCAATCAGGGAGAAGTGGTCGCCGGGCACGTTCAGCAGCTGGACGGGGGCGCCGGCAGCCTTGGCCGCGCTGGCGTAGGACACGGACTGGCTGGCCGGAACGTCGTCGTCGTCGGTTCCGTGGACTGCGTAAACAGGGACCCGCAGCGGCACCGCGCTCATGGGATCAACAAACTTGTGCCGTTTCGGGTACTTCCCTGACGAACCGCCCAGCAGGTTGCTGACCGCGCCGTTGCTGAGGTTCAGCTTTTCGGCATCGGCCAGGTTCAGGAGGCCGGCCTGGCTGACCACCCCGGTGAGGTGCACGGCGCCGTCGTCGTGCTTCCGCTGCAACTGGCGGTCAGCGTCCGGCGCCCCGAGCTGCTCCAGGCGGGAACGGCCGGCCGCCCAGACGGCCAGGTGCCCGCCGGCCGAGTGGCCCAGGGCCACCACCTTCTCGAGGCCCAGCCCGTGCATCGCGGCAACGTCCCGGAGCTTGTCGATGCCAGCCAGCACGTCCTCGAAGGTGTGCGGCCAGCCGCCGCCGTTGCCGGCACGCCGGTACTCCAGGTTCCAGGCCGGCATACCGTGCATGGCAAGGTCCCTGGCCAGCGGTTCGCCGAGCTCGGCACCGTACTGCGAGCGCCAGTATCCGCCGTGGATGACCACCACCACGCCCCGGGTTCCAGGGGCGTCCGGCAGGAAGAGTTCACCCCACTGGCTGGGGTCATCGCCGTATTGGTACTTGTGCCGCTTCACTGCGTCCTCCTTCGGGCCCGACGAACAGGAAGCGGACAGTGCCCCCAGTGTCACTGCTGCGGCGGCACCGGACAGCCCTGCGAAAGCAGGGTCCGACGCCGCACATCAGCCATGTGCCGAGCCTACCTTGGGTGCCGGACAGCTTTGCGCCAGCGCGGTCGACGACGGCGGCGCGCACCGTGGGCCGGCGCCACGGACCGAACAGCCGCGGGGGTGTCACCCGCCCTGCTGTCACAGGCCGCCCGTAAGCTGGAACCATGGCTACCAACTGGGACCGCCTGGACGCAGGCCTGCGCGAATCCGTGCAGGAAAACGTGGAGCTCTATGAACGGGTCCGCCCTGCCCTGAAGCTGGTCACCCGGGAAGTCCTGCTCACGCTCCGCAGCATGCTCAAGGACACCGAGGTGACGCCCCTGTTTGTCACCGGCCGCACCAAAACAGTGGAGTCCTTCAAGGAAAAGATCTCCCGCACGGAGAAGCCGCTGGAACCGGGCGGGCCGCCCGTGCTGAAGTTCCCGGACCCGTTCCGGACCCTCAACGACATGGTGGGCGTCCGGGTCATCACCAAGCTGCCGGCGGAGAACGCGGTGGCGGCCAACCTGATCAAGCGCCAGCGCCAGCTCTTTGACTGCCGGGGAGACCGCGAGAAGGACATCGGCTCCATCGAGTCCGGCACCTACGGCTACTCCAGCCGCCACCTGATCCTGCGGACCATCCAGAACGAAGCCGTCAAGGATTACCAGAAGGTGTTCAACCCGGAGCTCCAGCCCAACGGCAGCTACTTTTTCGAATGCCAGATCCGCACCGTCTTTGCCCACGCCTGGAGCGAGATCGAGCACGACATCCGTTTCAAGGCCGAGGACCCCCGCGCCTGGACCCCGCATTTTGACCGCCAGTTCACAGCCACCGCGGCCATGCTGGAAACGGTGGAAACAGCCTTCGCGGACCTGCACGAACGCTACGAAGAGGTGCGCAGCTACTGGGACACGGACGGCGAGGGCGCTGCACAGCTCACCCCGAACCGGATCCGCGACGTCTGGCGGACCCTCCTGCCGCACGTGGACCGTAAAGTGGATGATGACTGGGGCTGGGCAGCCGAACTCATGGCGGCCCACGGCCTCAACCAGACCGTGCAGCTTGCTGAGCTGCTCGGTGCCAACCGCATCACCGAAGTCCGCAAAGCCCTGGACCACAGGTATTCCCCGGGCCCGGACCGGTTGCTGGATGACCTGCTGCTGTGGCAGTACGGCACCAAACACATTGACCTCACCGCGGAGGCGCCCGACGCCGTTCCGCACCCCCGGCGCGACAGCCTCCTGCGGCGGCTGAAGCAGATCGAGCGTTATCGCCAGACCAAGCTTTAGGAAGACATGAAGCCCGAACAACTCCAGTCCGTCCGGGCTACGCTCCGTTCCCCGCGCCGCCTCAAGACGGAGGCCCTCGCCGGACTGGTGGTGGCGCTGGCCCTCATCCCCGAAGCGATTGCCTTCTCCGTCATTGCCGGCGTGGATCCCAGGATCGGGCTGTTCGCGTCCTTCACCATGGCCGTCACCATTTCCTTTGTGGGCGGCCGGCCCGCCATGATCTCCGCGGCCACCGGCGCGGTTGCTTTGGTCATCGCTCCGCTGATGCGGAGCCACGGCCTGGATTACCTCATCGCCGGGGTGATCCTGGCGGGGGTCTTCCAGATCCTCCTCGCCGTCCTGGGCGTCACCAAGCTCATGCGCTTCATTCCGCGGTCGGTGATGGTGGGGTTTGTGAACGCACTGGCCATCCTGGTGTTCATGGCGCAGCTGCCCGAGCTGATCAACGTGCCGTGGCCGGTCTATCCGCTCGTGGCTGTGGGCCTGGTGATTGTCGTTGCGTTCCCGCGGCTGACCACAGCCGTGCCGTCCCCGCTGGTGGCGATCGTAGCCCTGACGCTGTTTGCGGTGCTCGCCGGGATCGACGTTCCCGCCGTCCAGGACAAGGGCCAGCTTCCGGAAAGCCTGCCCACGCTATTCATTCCCAACGTGCCGCTGACGCTGGAAACCTTCCAGATCCTCGCCCCGTTCGCGCTGTCCATGGCCCTGGTGGGCCTGCTGGAATCCCTCATGACGGCGAAGCTTGTTGACGACATCACGGACACCCGCTCGAACAAGACCCGCGAGTCCTGGGGCCAGGGCGTGGCGAACATCGTCACCGGCTTCCTGGGCGGCATGGGCGGCTGCGCCGTGATCGGCCAGACCATGATCAACGTCAAGGGCTCCGGCGCCCGGAGCAGGGTCTCAACGTTCCTGGCCGGCGTCTTCCTGCTGGTCCTGGTGGTGACGCTGGGCGATGTTGTGGGCCTGATCCCCATGGCCGCGCTCGTGGCCGTGATGATCTTCGTTTCCGCCATCACGTTCGACTGGCACTCCATCGCGCCGAAGACGCTCAAGCGGATGCCCAAATCCGAAACCGCGGTCATGCTCATCACGGTGGGCACCGTGGTGGCCACGCACAACCTGGCCATCGGCGTGGGCGTGGGCGTCCTGGCGGCCATGGCCATGTTTGCCCGGCGGGTGGCGCATTTCGCCACGGTTGAACGCACGGAGATCGAACTCAACGGCGAGACCGTTGCCACCTACACCGTGGACGGAGAGCTGTTCTTCGCATCCTCCAACGACCTCTACACCCAGTTCGAATACGCCCGCGATTCCGCCCCCTCGGTGGACCGCGTCATCATCGATCTTCACGCTTCGCACCTGTGGGACGCCTCCACCATCGCCGTCCTGGACGCCGTCACCGAGAAGTACCGAAGGCACGGCCGGGAAGTGGAACTGACCGGCCTGAACTCGGCGAGCACCCAGATGCGTGAGCGGCTTGCCGGAAAACTCAACGCCGGGCACTAGCCGGCTCCAGCGGGTCCGGCAGCCATCACGGCGGGCGCTGCGTTCTCCAGACACAAAACGTTGTGTAATTTTTGTGACAAGAATTGTCATCTATGGTTGGAAGGGAAGCAGCCTGCGGCCACCACGCAGGCGCACCACCTTGGGGGAGGTCCAGCATGGCAGGAAAATTCGAACTCGTCACCGAGGAACAGGGCGGGGTCCGCATCCGGCTCGTCAACGGCGCAGGCCACGTCCTGGCGGTCTCGGGAATCTACCGGGACAGCGCCGCGGCAGCCTCCGGCGTCACGGAGATTCGTGAGCACGCGGCCACAGCACACATCGCCGATTACAGCACCCCGCCGGGGCAATAAGCCGCCGCGGCCGGACGGCGCAGCAGCGGGCCCGCATCCGGGAGCCGGATCCGACATAAATGTCAGACGTCTGTTCATGAACTGGCAGGACCCGGCGTCCGGATGTGAGCATTATTGGATGCTTGAGGCAACCAAAACCAACGAACCCGCGGCCGGCGGCACCGCAGCTGATGCCGCACCGCTGAATCCGGCGCTGGCCGCAGAAGCAAAAATCGCCCGGATCGCAGTCACTGTCTTTCCGCTCCTGGTGGTGGCCGCCGGCGTTGCCGGCTTCCTGCTGCCGGGCGCCTTCAAGCCCATGGCACCGAGCGTCCCCTACCTGCTGGGCGTCATCATGTTCTGCATGGGCCTGACGCTCACCCCGCCGGACTTCGCATCCGTTGTCAAGCGTCCCTGGGCCGTGGTGCTGGGCATCGTGGCCCACTACGTGATCATGCCGGGCGCCGGCTGGCTGATTGCGGTGGCGCTCAACCTCCCGCCGGAACTGGCTGTGGGCCTCATCCTGGTGGGCTGCGCGCCGTCCGGGACCGCGTCCAACGTGATGGCCTTCCTGGCCAAGGGCGACGTTGCCCTCTCGGTGGCCGTAGCCTCCGTTTCCACGCTGATAGCTCCCATCGTCACTCCCCTGCTGGTCCTGTTCCTGGCCGGGTCCTTCCTGCAGATCGACGCCGGCGCCATGGTCCTGGACATCGTCAAGACCGTCCTCCTGCCGGTGATTGCAGGCCTGCTGGCGCGCCTGTTCCTCAAGAAGCTCGTCGCGAAGGTACTGCCGGCACTCCCCTGGGCCTCCGCCGTCGTGATTTCCCTGATCGTTGCGATCGTGGTGGCCGGCAGCGCCAGCAAGATTGTGGCCGCCGGCGGCATCGTGTTCCTCGCCGTGGTGCTGCACAACGGCTTTGGCCTGGGCCTCGGGTACCTGGCAGGGAAGCTGGGCCGCCTGGACGACAAGGCCCGCCGGGCGCTGGCCTTCGAAGTGGGAATGCAGAACTCCGGACTGGCCGCCACGCTGGCCACCGCGCACTTCAGCCCGCTGGCCGCGCTGCCGTCCGCCGTATTCTCGCTCTGGCACAACATCTCGGGCGCGATCGTGGCCGCATGGCTGGCCCGGCGCCCGCTGAGTGATGCCCCGGTTCCCGTTGCAACTGTTCGCGGCGCAGCCGCCGCCGACGCCTAAGAGCTCAGTTCCGGTGGTGCTCGATCAGCCAGCCGGCCATCTGCTGCGCGCGCTTTGAGGCCAGGAAGTCCCCTTCGGTGGCCGAAATGATCGAGCCCTTCATCAGGATGTGCCAGGAGCGGGCGAATTCCTCGGTGCGGTTGAGCCCGGCTTCCTCGGCCAGGGCCTCGATGTGGCCGCGGATCCTGCTCAGGTAGCCGATGCTCGCCTTCCCCAGCGGATGGTCTGGCCCCATTTCCAGCAGGACATTAATGAACGTGCAGGCTTCAAAGTCGTCACGGTGGAACCAGTCGCCGAACACATCGAAAATAGCGAGCAGCCGCTCCTCGGGAGTGCTCCCGCGGCGGCGGGCTTCGGAGACAATCAGGTCCACGGTCCACACCTGGTCACGAAGGGCCAGGAATGCCAGGACCAGGGCATCCTTGGACGGGAAGTGCCGGTAGAACGTCGCTTTGGCCACGCCGGAACGGCTGATGAGTTCATTGGTGCCCACATCGCGGATCCCGCGGCGGGAAAACAGCTCGTAAGCGGTGGCAAGGATGCGGTCCACTGGGTCGTCGCGGCCCGCCATCGCCTGGGCGGGCAGCAGGGTGGAATGGTTGGCGTCGTCGGCAGTCATCGTAGAAGGAATTTTACATGGAGCGCTGCGGGCGCCTCCCCGGAGGGCCGTGGACGCCGATCGTTCCGGACCGTCGTCCGGCAGGTCCGCGATGGAGGGCCTGAATTAAACCGTCCAGCAGTGCGGGGTCCTTCGCGTTGTTGGCCAGGGCCACGAGGTCAGCCGCGGTCCTGGCCACTTTGATGTTGCTGTGCTGGCTGTGGCCGACAAGCAGCCTGAAGGCCTCTTCGGAGCCGATACGCAGGGCGCCCATCAGGATACCCTTGGCCTGCTCGATGGTGCTGCGGCTCGCGTTGGCTGCCGTGACGGCGGCGCGGGCAAACTGCTCCGTCTCGCGCTGGAGCATCTTGGTGAGGTCGATGACGAAGGCGTCAATGTGGCTTAGCCTGCCCGCCGCGTCAAGCACACCCTCGCCGGTCGTCAGGATCCGGTGCTCCCGCATACGGGCGTCAATGAGCCTGTCATAGCTGAAGAAACTGCCTCCGGCGTGCCGGATCCGGGTAAAAATCTCCAGGCCACGCCCGCGGTCGTCAGGGTGCTTGTGCGAGAGGAACAGATCAAGGGTGGGCACGATCTCGCCGCGGCCGTAGCCGTGAATCCGGAAAAGCTCCTCGGACCAGTCGAGCTTGCCGGTCACGGCGTCAAACCGGAACGTCCCGGCGATGCAGTCCCCCGCCGCGAGGAGGCTGGAGTGCGCCTGCGGGGCCCTCCGGGCGGACATGGAACTCACCACGCGGGGAAATCGGCGACGACGCCCAGCGGCCTCAGCGATTGCCGCCACCGGAGAAGGATCTGGCTTTTCCGGCTCGCGGGACGCCGGCCGGGGACACGCGCCGGCACGGCTACTCGGGCCGGCCCGGGTAAGCGGGCCGGCCCGGGCTTCGGCGCCGGGACTTCGGTAACAAAGCCCATGCCTGCGTACTCGCGCACCGCGGCGATCCCGGCCACGGCGGCCCGCTTGTCCGGGAAAGGCCTGGAGAGCGCCATGACTGTTCCGTCCGGGGCTGTCAGTCGAAATCTAAAGGAAGTATCCGAGTCGGCGAATAGTTCGAACATGCCTGCCATTGGGCCCTCCTGGAACTTGGGATCACGCCACTCCCGTGACGCCGTTGTCAGCAGGAGCAGCCTGAATCCATCCATGTGTGGCCGGCCGCAGCTGAGCGGCCGGTTCGAATTGATGAATTCATGAAATTCTGAACTACTCAAGCCGTCCGCGCAAGGGGTGCCCACGGACTAAATCCAGCGATCATCCCAAACCGGCCGGGGCTACGATATAGGTGCACATCACGCCAACTGGCGGTGCGGGCGAGACAGACTTTTCTGTCTGTCATAAGCTGTATTCGTTGAACAAGCGTTATGGTAATCGCCGAATAGTGGATGTTGGAAGGGAGGCCCGATGAAGGACGAGTTGCCCGCAGGCCTGGTCCTGAGTGACGTGAAGGCCGAACTTTTCAAGTCCATGGGACACCCCGCACGCATCCAGGTTCTGGAGATGCTCTCCGAAGGCCCCGTGGCCGTCAGCCGGTTGCGGGATGACACGGGGCTTGAGGCCTCGAATCTTTCCCAGCACCTCGGCGTGCTCCGCCGCCAGCGCCTGGTCATCCCCTCGCGCCAGGACGGCCGGCTGTTTTATGAACTGTCCTGCCCCGAAGTGAGCAGCCTCCTCCTCTCAGCGCGCTCACTGCTGGGCACCGTCCTGCAGTCGACACGCCTGACATTGAACTCCGTGGACGGGTCCGCGAAGGAAGCAGTGGGCGGCTAGCCCCGCCGGTATGTTGTTCGATTCCGGCCGGATGTTCTACGGCCGCCTGCCGCGCGCAATCCTCGCCGGCAGCGTCTTACTGTTGGCAGGAATCCTGCTGGCCGTCTTCCTCACCGGCGCGCTGCAGTCGGAACCCGTGGCATGTATTTCCATTGCATGCGCCCTCATCCTGATCA
Source organism: Arthrobacter sp. SPG23 (assembly GCF_000876655.1). Taxonomy (GTDB): domain Bacteria; phylum Actinomycetota; class Actinomycetes; order Actinomycetales; family Micrococcaceae; genus Arthrobacter. Next base: position 31,972 of record NZ_JYCN01000001.1, on the reverse strand, counting down.
CTTTCCTGGCGTTCGGCTTCTCCAAGATCCAAGTCCTCGAAAACGAAGTGCGGTTGCGTTGGTTTCCGTTCTACCGCCGCCGCATTCCCGTGGCGGCCATCCGTTCGGCGGCTCCGGCAACAGTCCACGGCCTGCGTTACGGCTTCGGGCTGCGGTTCGGTGCCTTCGGCCTGGGAATCATCCAGGATACGGGGCCGGCCGTCCAGCTAGACGCCGGGAGGGGATACCTGCTGAGCCTTGGATCAGTGGACCGCCAGGAGCGGTGCCTTGCAGCCCTGGCGGTCGCGGGTGTTCACGTGGCGCGCACCTAATCCGCCGAGGGTTCCCTTTCACGGCGGCCTTTGGTCCCCGGGCGGCAGCTAGCCGATCAGCGCGAGCACCGCCCCCGCAGCCACTACGCCGCCGGCTTCGGCGCGGATGCCGGTCACCGTTCCGTCGCGGTGCGCCGTCACCTGTGTTTCCATCTTCATCGCTTCAAGAACGACGACGGCGTCCCCCGCCGCCACTTCGGCACCCGGCTCCACGAGCCACTTCACTACGGTTCCGGCCATGTCAGCGCGCAGCTCACCCGGATCGGCTGCGCCCGAACCGGCGGCAGCTCCGCCGTCGGACGCGTCGCCAACCGAAACACCGGCGGGGAGGGCTCCGCCCGAGCGTGCCCAGCCGTCCAGCAGATCAGCGGGCAGTCCGACTGCCAGGCGACGGCCGTCCACCTCGACGGTGACGGTGCGGCGTGCGCCCTCGGGGGCGGTGGTGCTGTAGCCCGGATCCGCAGGGATCCGGTCCGCGAAGTCCGTTTCAATCCAGCGGGTGTGGATGCCCAGGCCGGTCTCGGAGGTGAAGTCCGGCGATTCAAGCACTGCGCGGTGGAACGGCAGCACGGTGGCCACGCCGGTGATCTCGATTTCGGCGAGCGCGCGGCGGGCGCGGCGCAGTGCCTGCTGGCGGTCCGCGCCGGTGACGATCAGCTTGGCGAGGAGCGAGTCGAACTGCGGCGCCACGAAGGACCCGGAGCGGACGCCGGTGTCCAGGCGGATGCCCGGGCCGGTGGGGCCGTGGAAGCCGGCGATGGTTCCGGGCGAGGGCAGGAAGCCGCGCCCCACGTCCTCGGCGTTAAGGCGGAACTCGAAGGAGTGGCCGCGGGGCTCGGGGTCCGCGGTGATGCGCAGGGCCTCCCCGTCAGCGATCCGGAACTGTTCCTGGACCAGGTCGATCCCGGTGGTTTCCTCGGTGATGGGGTGCTCCACCTGCAGCCGGGTGTTCACTTCCAGGAACGCCACGGTGCCGTCCGCGGCAACCAGGAACTCCACGGTTCCGGCGCCGGAGTAGCCGGCTTCCCGGCAGACTGCCTTGGCGGCGCTGTAGATCTGCTGCCGCTGATCGTCGCTGAGGAACGGTGCGGGTGCTTCCTCCACAAGCTTCTGGTGCCGGCGCTGCAAAGAGCAGTCGCGGGTTCCGACCACCACCACGTTGCCGTGGGTATCCGCCAGGACCTGCGCTTCGACGTGGCGCGGACGGTCCAGGTAGCGCTCCACGAAGCATTCGCCGCGGCCGAAGGCTGCCACGGCTTCACGCACTGCGGAGTCGAAGGATTCCTCGATCTCGTCCATGTTCCGGACCACCTTCAGCCCGCGCCCGCCGCCGCCGAAGGCCGCCTTGATGGCGATGGGCAGGCCGTGCTGTTCGGCGAAGGCACGGGCCTCCGCCGCGGAATCCACAGGACCGTCACTGCCGGCCACGAGCGGGGCACCGGCACGGACGGCGATTTCGCGGGCAGTGATCTTGTTGCCAAGCTGCCGGATGGCCTCCGGCGCGGGGCCGATCCACGCCAGCCCGGCGTCGAGCACTGCCTGGGCAAAATCGGCGTTCTCGGACAGGAACCCGTAGCCGGGGTGGACGGCGTCGGCACCTGACCTGGCAGCCACACCCAGCAGCTTGGGGATGTTCAGGTACGTGTCCGCCGGGGAGTTGCCGTCCAGGCTGAAGGCTTCGCTGGCAGTACCCACGTGCATGGCATCGGCGTCGATGTCCGCGTACACGGCGACGGATTCCAGCCGGGCGTCGTCGCAGGCTCGGGCAATCCGGACGGCGATTTCACCACGGTTGGCGATCAGGACCTTGCGCATCAGTTACTCACTTTTTCTTGGGAAGTCTGTTCGGAAGAATTTCGTTCGGGGGATGTTTGCTCGGTAACGCGGCGGAAGCGGATGCTGCCGCCGATCGGCACCTGGGCGGCAAGGTCCAGCTGGTGGTCCACCACCACGCCGATCACCGGGTAGCCGCCTGTAATCGGGTGGTCCGCCAGGAAGAGGACCGGGAGGCCCTCGGGCGGGACCTGGATGGCCCCGGCCACAGTGCCTTCGCTGGGCAGTTCGCCCTGCCGGCTGCGCTGCAAGGGTGTGCCGTCCAGCCGCATGCCCACCCGGTTGGACTGCGGCTTCACTACCCACTCCTGCCCGCACAGGGAGTCCAGGGCGGCCTCGTCGAACCAGTCGGCCCGCGGACCCAGGACAATGTCCAGTACGGTGACGCCGTCCCCGGGGAACTCCGGCTGGAGTTCGGGACTGCCCACCACACCGGACTCGGTGACGTCGCCGGATGCCAACAGCTGGCCCGCGGCAAGCGGCGCCGGCCCGATGCCGGACATGGTGTCGGTGGAACGGCTGCCCAGCACCGGCGCAGCGTCCACCCCGCCGCGGACGGCCAGGTAGCTGCGGAACCCGGACTCCGGTGCGCCGAGGGTGAGGATTTCGCCGTCGAGCAGGGCAAACGGAGTGGCCATGGGAACGGAGCGCTGCCGCCTCTGGTTGCCTTCGCCGTCGGACTCAGCGTCCGACGGCGGGTCAATGGTCAGTGCCGACGGCGCCCCGGCGACGGCCAGGACCTGGTCCCCGACGGCTTGGATCCGAAGTCCGCCGGCCACGCTTTCGATGGCTGCGGCGGACGGGCTGTTGCCCACGAGCCGGTTGGCCCGGCGGAGCGAGGCCCGGTCCAGCGCACCGGCGGCCGAAACGCCGAGGGCGGAGTGGCCGTGCCGGCCGAGGTCCTGGATGAGGCTTTGCAGCCCGGGTGCAACGATCCGCAGCCCGGAACGTGTTTCCCGGTCCGGCGTGTCGGCCGGCGTACCGGCCGCGGGTGCGGGTGCTGGTCCCGCGTGCTCCGGCGCCATGGTCACAACGTCGCGGACGGCTCGGAACTGGACGCGGTGGCCCGGGCTGGCCAGGGCAGGCTCGGCCCGGCTGAGGTCCCACATGCGGGCCCCGGTGCGGCCGATCAGCTGCCAGCCGCCCGGGGACCGGCGCGGATACACTGCCGAGTAATTGCCTGCCAGTGCCACCGACCCGGCGGGCACGGCGGTGCGCGGTGAGCTCCGGCGCGGCACTTCCAGGGCCTGGTTCTCCCCCACCATGTAACCGAACCCGGGCGCGAACCCGGCAAAAGCCACCGTCCAGACCTGGCCGGAATGGGCCTCGATAACACCCTCCGTGCCCAGGCCGGTGAGCCGCCCCACCTCGGCGAGGTCCTCGCCGTCGTACACGGTATCGATGAACACCAGGCCGCCGTCCTGCTTGGCCGGAGCGGTGAGGTCCAGTTCCAGCAGGAGCGCGCCCATGCGGCGGGCAGCCGCCGGCGAATCCGCGCGGACCATGACGGTCTGCGCGGCCGCCAGTACGTCCACCTGGCCCGGCAACGGCGATTCCAGGAGCAGGGTCTGGAGGGCGAGGACGTCCTGTGTTCCGGGTAGCTCCGCGAGCACCGCACGTGTTCCCACGGGCCGCACGGAGAGGACCTTGTGCACGGTCAGGGTTTCCATAGCTGCTGCTTTCATCGTTGCCGGTGGCTTGAACGGGTTGGAGCCGGATAGGTTTCCCGCGCCGGCTAGGCGTGGGAGTCCGCCAGGAGGCGCTCTTCTTCAGCGGTCTGCGGGTTCCGGCCGAGGGCCAGGCCCACCACGGTAACTGCCGCGGCCACCAGGAGATAGGCCGCAATCAGGAACCAGTCACCTGAGACGGCGTAGAGCGCGGTGAAGATCAGGGGTGCCACAGCCCCGCCGATCACGCCGGCCAGGGTGTAGGCCAGCGAGCTGCCGGCGTAACGCAGCCGCGCCGGGAACTGCTCGGTGATGTAGGCGGCCTGCGGGCCGTACATGAAGGCGTGGAAGGCCAGGCCGATCACCACGCCGATAATGAGCATCAGCACGGATCTGCCCTCGATCATGAGGAAGAACAGCGGGATGTAGAGGGCGGTGCCCACCGCGGCGATGCCGTAGACCAGGCGGCGGTTGAAGCGGTCCGTGAGGGCGCCGGCCAGCGGGATCAGGAACAGCTGGAAGGCCGAGCCGATCAGGATGGCGGTGAGGACGTTGCCGGTGGTCAGGCCGAGTTCCTTGGTGGCGTAGACGGCCACGAACACGGTGAACAGGGCGTAGAGGACGTCGGGGCAGACCCGGGACAGGGCGGCGGCAATCAGCGCGCGCGGTTCCCTGGTGAAGACCTCGGTGATGGGTGCCTTGGGCTGTTCGCCGTGGGCCGCAATGGCCTTGAACACCGGGGTTTCCTCGAGCTTGAGCCGGATGATCAGCCCGAAGACCACCAGCAGTGCGGAGGCGAGGAAGGCCACGCGCCAGCCCCAGGAGAGGAAGGCTTCGGTGCTGAGCGTGGCCGCCAGCACGGCCAGGACGCCGTTGGCCATCAGGTTGCCGGCGGGCGGGCCGATCTGTGCTGCGGAAGACCAGAAGCCGCGCTTGTTGGCGTTACCGAATTCGCTGGAGAGCAGGACGGCACCGCCCCATTCGCCGCCGACGCCGATGCCCTGGGCCAGGCGCAGGAGCACCAGGATGGTGGGGGCCGCAACGCCGATCACGGAGTAGTCGGGAAGCAGGCCGATGAGGACTGTGGCGACGCCGATCAGCATCAGGGTGACCACGAGGACGTGCTTGCGGCCGATCTTGTCGCCCAGGCGGCCGAAGATCACGCCGCCGATGGGCCGTGCCAGGTAACCCACGGCAAAAGCCGAGAAGGAAAGCAGCAGGCCCACGAATTCGTCGTTGCCCGGGAAGAAGATCTTGGGGAAGACCAATGCCGAGGCCACCGAGTAGATGGCGAAGTCGTAGTACTCCAGCGAGGTGCCGGTGAGGCTGGCAATGTACGCCTTCAGGGCGCCGGGCGGGATCTTCCGGCCGGTACGGGCGGCCGAGTGGTGTGTGGTCATGGTCTTTCCTTCAGGGGTGAGGCGAAAGGTTTTAAGCGAACGCCGTCTTAGGCAAAAGCTTTGATGGCGATGCCGGCGTCGGAAAGCGCAGCCCTCACTGCGACAGCCATGGCAACAGCCCCGGGGGAATCGCCATGGACGCAGATGCTGTCTGCATTGATTCTCAGGATGGAGCCGTCCACGGTGCGGATGGCAGAGTCGGCAGCCATACGCAGGACGTGTTCGGCCACCTGGGCCGGGTCATGCAGGACGGCTCCGGGGAGCGAGCGGGAGACGAGCGTGCCGTCAGGGTTGTAGGCGCGGTCGGCAAAGGCTTCGGAAACGGCGCGCAGTCCGGCTGCTTCTGCAAGGCGCAGCACCTCTGAGCCTGGAAGGCCAAGGATGGGCAGTCCAGGATCGATGGACCTGACGGCGTCGACGACGGCGCGTGCCTGGGCGGTGTGGGAGACGATCGCGTTGTACAGGCCGCCGTGCGGCTTGACGTAGCGGACGCGGGCGCCTTCGGTGGCGGCCAGCGCCTGCAGCGCGCCGATCTGGTAGACGATGTCGTCAGCCAGTTCGTTGGGATCGATGTCCACGAAGCGGCGGCCGAATCCGGAGAGGTCACGGTAGCCCACGTGGGCGCCGATCATCACGCCGGCTTGCACGGCTTCGCGGCAGGTGCGGCGGATGACGGTGGGATCGCCGGCGTGGAAACCGCAGGCCACATTGGCACTGGACACGGATTGGAACATCGCCGTGTCGTCGCCCAAGGTCCAGCGACCGAAGGACTCGCCTACGTCGCTGTTCAGGTCCATGTACACCATTGTGATCCTCGTCTCATTGATTTGGTCTTACTAGGATGCACCAAATTTATCGATTGTTCAACAATCCTTCGATTCAACGATGTGACGATCGTGTAAATTCTGGAGTATGGCCACTTCATCAGCAGCAACCCGGGGCACCTCCGCAGCAGTCTCAAGCGCATCAACGGCAGCAGCCCGGCTGCGCGTCATCGTGCCTTCGGTGGCCGACAGGGTGGCTGATGAACTGCGCCTGCAGCTGGCTGAAGGGGTCCTCCTCCCGGGCACACGGCTGACCGAATCCACGATTGCCGAGGACCTTGGCGTCTCCCGCAACACCGTGCGCGAAGCTTTCGCCGAGCTCGCGAGCGAACGGCTGGTGGTCCGCCACCCCAACCGAGGGGTCTTCGTGGCGAGCCTGGAAGCCGGGGATATCCACGACGTCTACACCGTGCGCCGGACCATCGAAGTCAGCGCTATCCGTGGCGGCGGCAGCCCGGAAGCCGTGGCCGCCGTCCGGGCGGCGGTGGAGGAAGGCAAGCTCGCGGCCGCAGCGAACGACGACGAGGGGCTGGGGACCGCGAACCAGCACTTTCACGGGGCGATCGTTGCCCTGGCCGGCAGCCGCCGGCTGAACACCATCATGTCCCAGGTCCTGGCCGAGATGCGGCTGTTCTTCCACAAGGCCACGATGGATGCGCACTTCTACAGCGGCTACCTCAAGGACAACGAGGAAATCTGCGAGGCGCTGGAGGCGGGCGAGCTGGAGCGGGCCGCCGAGCTGCTGCTGGCCTACCTCGACCGCTCGGAAGAGAAGCAGGCCGAAGTGCACGGGGAGTAGTGCGCCGTGAGACGAGGGGCCACATCAGGCTGGGGAAACGATGAATACGGTGCCGCCGATTCAGGCCTGTCCCATTTGGCTCAGCCGGAAAATGCATATTGCTGTATTGGCGACGGCAAAGAAGGATAGGCCAATCTGCCATATGACATAACTCGGAACAGAAAATATCCATAGATACCGTGGGTTTTCCAGTCCATAGTCCCGGCGCTTGAATGCACTGCCCAGCTTGGGTGTTGGCCGATACTGCCATGCCCATGAATGGGTACTCAGCGGTTCAATTTGCAGAGCTTCTTCAAGCTGCCTGAGTTTGTGTTTCTCGATAAGCTCCAGGAATCGATGCCTGCCGAGCAAGTGCATGGACATCAATATCAAGATTGTGCCCAATGCAGCCGCCGTTGCTGCCGCCAGATTGGCCACGTCACGACTCAGAGAGATCGTCATCAGGAAAGACTGCGCGGTGAGGGCGAGGACTGGCGTCTGCCATAACAACTCGTCGTGCGCGAGAAAACGAGCGGTTAGCATCTCATAGGCCAGTTGGTCGTTGCGGGGATCTATCTCCCACGCTGGACCGCGTTTTCCTGTTCCGGAGTTTTTAACCGGATTCGGTCCCTCTTCTGGCGCTTCCTCAAACTCAGGCATGGCGCACCGTGCACAGGCGTGAGCGAGCGTGAAGATCACCGGGCGCCCTAGCGTCACCAATTACAACGCTCCGCTGAGAACGGCAGGCATTGCTGCAACTGCGCAAGATTTTCAAGCCGACCATATGCTGCCTCAATACCTCTTCCGAGGGCCGCCCAGCCTCCGATAAACGACTTCGCAGGGCGCCTTGGTCGCATCCTAGGGCGTGGCGCATACCTTGGCAACACACTCGATACGGAAGTCCAGAGGAAGAAGCCCGGACGGTCCTTCTGAGCCCGCCCGGGCTAAATGCCCGTGCCCCGCATCCGCTCCACATCCAAAACCCCGGCGTAGGCGGCCTGCGTGCCCCTCCGGGTGACGGCGAGTGCCGCCGCCACGGAGGCGAAGGCAGCGGCTTCGGCCAGCGCCTGCCCGGCAGCGAGCCGTGCGGCCACGGCGCCGGTGAACGCGTCGCCGGCGCCGGTGGTGTCCACTGCATGGACCTTGACCGGCGCGATCCGGGTGACCCGCCCCGTCCCTGAAACCAGCGAATCCAGGACAACAGAGCCGCTGGAACCCAGAGTGACCAGGACCCGCTGCAGCCCGCGCCCGGCGAAACGCTCCCGGACCTGGTTCCAGGCGGCGTCGTCCGCATCGGCGCCGGGAATCTCATCTGAACCCAGGAACAGTGACGCCTCGTGCGCGTTGACCAGCAGGATGTCCGTGAGATCCGCCAGGCTCTGCGGGATCTCGCCGTAAGGCGAGAGGTTGAGCAGGACTGTCGCGCCGGCGTCGTGCCCCAACCGGGCTGCCGCCGCTACAGTATCGAGGCTGACCTCGAGGCAGAGGCAGACCACGGACGCGCCGTCGAACGCATCCGCGGACGCCGCGACATCGGCGGGAGCGAGGGTTCCGTTGGCCCCCGCGGAAATGATGATGTTGTTCTCGCCGCGCGCATCCACCGCGATCACGGCGACTCCCGTGGCGGCAGACTCCGAGGTGCGCACGTGCGAGATGTCCACGCCTGCGCCGGCGGTGGAGGCGAGGAGCATCTCGCCGTTGGAGTCGTCCCCCACGGCGCCGACGAGGCTGACGGCCCCGCCCAGCAGGCTTGCCGCCACGGCCTGGTTGGCGCTTTTGCCGCCGGGATTCACGGCGAATCCGGTGCCGTGGACCGTCTCACCCGGCAGCGGGAGCCGGTCGCAATAGATGGTCAGGTCGGCATTCAAGGAGCCGACGACGACGATCCGGCCGTGCGCTTCAGTGCTCATTCCAGCCACTCCCTAGCCCTGGTTCTGGTCCACGCGTTCGCGCTGCCGCCGGTAGGCCCTCACGGACAACCACGCAAGGGTGGCCGCAATCGCTGCATAGACGGCGTAATTGAGGTACTTGGAGTACTCCTCGATGAGCCGGTACTGCGCTCCGAGGAGCACACCCAGACCGATCAGCAGGGCGTTCCAGAGCCCGCTCCCGGCAATCGTGAAGATGCTGAAGGTGGCCAGGTTCATTTTCTCCGCACCGGCGGGCAGGGAAATCAGGCTCCGCACCCCGGGCAGGAACCGGCCGAAGAACACCGCCGACTTGCCGTGGCGCTGGAACCAGTCCGCCGCCTTCTCGAAGTCCTCGCGGTCCATCAGCGGAAGCCTGGACAGCCCGCGGATGGCCCGCTCCAGGCCCAGCTTCGCGCCAATCCAGTACAGCAGCAAGGCACCGGCGTAGGCGCCGAGCGTGCTTGTGACGAACACCAGGACCAGGCTCATGCTCCCCTGCTTGGTGAGGAAGCCCGCCAGCGGCAGGATGACCTCGCTCGGGATGGGCGGGATGATGGTTTCGGCAAAGGTGAAGAGTCCCACGCCCCACTCCCCCAGCGCATCGATGCCGCGCGCGGCGAAGCCGGCTATTCCCGTGAGCTCGTCCACGGCGTTTGCGGGCATCATGGCTGGGCCCGCCTTAGGTCAGGTTTTTGCCGCACGGATGCATACCCCTCGTTGGCCGGACGCACCGTCAACACCGGCCACAGGGGGCAACGGCAGTCGACGGCCTATCGCTGCCAGCCTAGCCGAAGCCTCTTGGGCGCCAGGAAAAACCCGCGTCCCTCAGCGGGCTGCGGGACGGAACCTCATGAAACCGAAGGCTGAGGAGAGCAGGAGCATCCCTCCGCCGACGGCCACCAGATAGCCGGCCAAGGGAACGCCCCCGGCGCCGCTCCTGCCGGAATCCGGCGGCGCCGCCGTCAACGTCCGGGCCGACCGGGACGGCGACGGCGATACAGCCTTTGCAGGAGGCGTGGCGGGCTGAGTGGCCGACGGCGGTTCAGCGGACGCTGGCGGGGCGGCCCCTGATTCCTGGCCTGCCATGTTTCCCTGCGGCGGCACGTCTTCCGCGCCGGAACCGGGGAGCAGGGGCTGCGTGTCGACGGGACCGGCTCCGCCCCGCGCGGGTCCGGGGCTGACTGCACCGGCCGGGGCAGTTGATGACGAAGTAGGCGCCGGGGACGGCGGCCCGCCGGAAACGCAGAAGCCGCCAGCGGCAGCCGGAACCTGCTTGTCCGGGCAGGGTTCGGCACTGGCGGGTCCGGCGAAAGCCAGGAAGAAGGCGGCGACGACGGACAGCACCGCCAGGATGCAGGGAACCAGCCGACCGTTGCGCATGTCACCCTACGCTACCCGCTCCCGCGAATTCGCTCTGCCGGCGGGCAGGCAGACCCTAGCGCCGGGCGGTGAAACGGGCGGGTGCGGCGCCGCCGTCGGCCAGGTCTGCGAGCACCCGGCCAACGGCAGGGGTGAACTTGAACCCGTGGCCGGAGAAGCCGGCCCCGACCACCACCGGACCAGAACGGTCCAGCACAAAGTCCTCATTGGCGGTGCTGGTGTACGTGCAACTGATGGGAACCGCCGACCCCGCATCCACGCCGGGCAGCCACTCCCGGACGTACCGCACCAGCGCCTCCAGCTGGACAGGTTCGGGGGTGAAGCTGCGCGCGTCCGGGTCGGTCACCGGACCCACTCCGTGCCAGCCGGCCTTGATGCCTTCGCCCGGGGTGAGCATGCCATAGACGGGGCTGTACCAGTAGGCGTCGCGGGGATCGTCCGGGTCCGGGTTGTGGTTGAAGCTGGGCCACTCCAGCGAGTCGTCCAAGGGCGTGAAGTGGGCAGGCTGCTCCTGCGTGACAACAAGTTCCGGGAGCGGGACGCGGCCACCGAGGAGCTTGCCGGTCCACGCGCCGGCGGTGACCACTACGCGATGCGCGGTGATCTCGCCGGAGTCAATAACGACGGCGGCGCGGTCGCCGTCAACGCGGATGTCCCGGACCGGCGTCGAATATTCAAAGCGGGCGCCGTGCGCTTCGGCCGCCTGGCGCAGCGCCACCAGCGCGTCGGCGGCGCGGACCCGTCCCGAGCCGGGCACCACCAGGACCTCGCCCCGGAAGTTCATGCCCCGCCAGCGCTCCGCCGCCTCTGCGGCCGGGATGAAGTGGCTCGCAATGCCCCGCTCCGCGTGCGACGAACGGACCTCCCGCAGTCGCCGGACGTTGCCGTGGTTCACCAACCCCACGAGGTCCAGGAGCTGCGTGCCCGTTTCACTCTCGAGCTCGTTCCAGAGGTCTTTGGCCTCGGTGACCAGGTCCAGATAGTCGGGCTCGGCGTACGCCATGTTGAAATTGCGGGTCGAGCCGTGGGAGGCGCCGATGTGATGCCCCTGTTCGAACTGCTCGAGCAGGACAACGGACCTGCCGCGGCGGGCCAGTTGCCACGCGGCAGCGGATCCCATCGCCCCTCCGCCGACTACAACGACGTCAACTTCCACCACAGCTCCACCCAACTCAGTCCCGCGGCCTCGTCACGAGGCCTGTTGCCGGGACCCATTCTTCCGGATGGCGCGGTTCAGCCTGCGAAGGTTACATCGCTGGTGCCCTCCACGGCAGCGGTGCGGCCGGGAGCCGTATGGTACTTCCAGTAGAGGTTGGTGTGCGCGATGACCTTGTCCGGCGGCGGGGCACCCCACTCGCTCTGGTCCTCCGTGGTGTGTGCATCACCAACGAGCGTCACGTCGTAGCCGCGGACGAAGGCTCCGTGGATCGTGGAGCGGATGCACTCATCGGTCTGGGCGCCGGAGACGACCAGCCGGCCCACGCCTTCCCGGGCCAGAACGTCTTCCAGGTCGGTGTCCTCGAAGGAGTCCGCAAAGGTCTTGTGCACCAGCGGTTCCCCGTCCTGGCGCTTCAGTTCCGGCACGAGCTCCCAGGCATCGCTTCCCTTCGCCAGTTGACCACTCGAGTGCTGGACCCAGACCACTGGCACTCCTTCGCCCCGGGCCTTGTCCACGAGGGTGGAGATGTTGGCGACGACGGCGTCGCGCTGGTGGACATCGGACACCACTCCGTTCTGGACGTCGATCACCAGCAAGGCGGTGTTGGGTCGATCCGACAGTGTGGTCATGACGGGCTCCTCAGTGTTTGCCGGACATGCGACGGCCATGAAGTGGCAGTCCGTTGCATGCATTTTACGTGGGCTTAACTTGATCGGTCTTGTGAGCCTACAAGAGGCAGCGACAGACTTAAAGCACTTGATGAACCGATCAATTCTGATCGTTCGACCAGACCAGCGGAAGTTGTTCGCAGAGATGCGTTCGGCCCGTTTCGCGGCGAAGCTGCCGGCGGGCCGGCTCCGCAGACCGGAAGGATTAGTTATGGCCGGCAAGTTCGAAGTTTTTGTTGATGCAGAGTTGCAGTACCGGTTCCGGCTGACGACGCCGGAGGGAACCGAGCTGGCTGTGTCAGGCGCGTACCGCGACAAGCCGTCGGCCGTTGCGGCTATCGATGCAGTCCGCGAGTGCGCGGGTATGGGACTGATCAGCGACCTCTGCCCTGCCGGCAGTTCGGCTCTGCCACCCGCGCAGGCACCGGCTGCTGCCATGCCGGCCCCGGCCGCCTGCGACACCCGGCGGTTGCCGGTTGACGGCTTCCGCAAGCATGCCGCGGCCCGCCGGACTCCGCACTGGTCGGGGGCAGCCTGACCCGCGGCCGGTAACGTGTAGGCAGTAGAGGGAAGCATGCCTGCGACCTGCCGCACGCGGAGGGATTCACGTTGTCAGAAGATTCGAGTACCGGAGCGCCGGACCCGAGGGGCCGGCTCACGTCCCGAATCCTCCGCGGCGGCACCGAACCCGATCCGCGGTTCACCTTGGCGAACGAGCGCACCTTCCTCGCGTGGATCCGAACGTCCCTCGCCCTGCTTGCCGGCGGCGTCGCCGTCGAGGCGTTTATGGCCGAGCTCCTGGGCCCTGAACTTCGCAAGACCATTTCGGTACTGCTGCTGGTCCTTGCGCTCGTGATTGGCGGCGGATCGTTCTTCCGGTGGGTGAATGTGGAACGCGCCATGCGGTCAAAAGCACCAATGCCGCTCCCCCTCATGGCCCCGGTCTTGGCCATCGGCGGAGCGCTCGTGGCCGCCATCATGGTGGTGTTCGTGATCGCCCGGCCGGCCTGAGCATGGCTTCCCGCCGCGAGGCCCCCTGGCACGGCGACGCCGGCCTCCAGCCGGAACGCACCGATCTCGCCTGGAGCCGCACCACCCTGTCCATGGTGATCGCCGCCGCCGTTTTCCTGCGCTGGCTGCCCCACCACGGCTGGTTCGTGGGAACGCTCGTGGGTGCCGCCGTCGTCACCGCGCTGGCCATTAACCTTACGCAGAAACACCGCTTCCACCGCGCCGTTCGGGGCATTAAGCACGAAACCATGGACCCGCACATAGGGTCGACGGCGGCGGTGGCCGCGAGCGTCGTCGTCCTCGCCCTGCTGGGGATTTACACCGTACTGTTCCTTCCGCTGCAGCCGTGACCGGCGCGCGGCCGGCGGTCAGAAAAGCGTCAGCTGGCCGTCTGCTGATCCATCGGGGTCGGCCAGCGGACCTTCGGGTGAGCTCATTCCCACCATGTATTTAACGTCCGGAAGCAGCTCGCCAATGCAGGTCTGACCCTCCAGCACCGGGATCACCGCCACGTTTGCACTGCCTTCGGTACTTGAATCTGCCACTGGGTGAGTTTATGGCAGGGCACCGACGCCGCGGGGGCGACACTCCAGCGTGCACCCGGTGGGGCTCGAACCCACGACCCGAGGATTAAAAGTCCCCTGCTCTCCCAGCTGAGCTACGGGTGCGCTGAACTCCGCCTAAGCCTGGCCCTCCATGGCTACGGCCGGTTCCCCGGAACTGTTAACCGGGGCGGCGGCCGGCCGCTTCGCGGTCGGTTCCGTAACACCGGCAGGCCTGTGGACCCGTCGCCAAGCCCAGGGCAACAGGTACTGGCGGGCCCACACAAGGTCCTCGGCCCTGGCCCGGCGCCAGTCGCCCCGCGGCAGGTCACCGGCCTGCAGGGGCGGCAGGGGGTGCGGCACCCTGAGCGCATCCAGCACCCTCATCGCCACGGCGTAGTGTCCCAGCGGGGACAAGTGCAGCCTGTCCTGGTCCCACATCCGCCGGTCCCGGAGCTCCCGCAGGCCCCACAGGTCGGCGATCACGGCGTCATGCCGGGAGGCGATCTCACGGATGTTTTCGTTGAAGACTGCAACCCTGCTCCGGTTGCGGCCGAGCACCGGCGTTGACCCCCAGTCCGGCCCGGTGAAGAGCACCAGGGTGGCGCCGCAAGACCTGAGCAGCGCCACGCCGTCGTCGAGCCTGTCAGCGAGCTTGTCCGGATCACTGCCGTGGAAAACCATGTCGTTGCCTCCGGCGGAAAGCGTGATCAGATCCGGCTGGAGGACCAGCGCAGGACCGGCCTGCCGGGCCAGGATCTGCTCCAGCAGCAGGCCGCGCACGGCCAGATTCGCGTACGCGAAGTCCGTATGCCCTGCACTCAGTTCCTCCGCCACCCGGTCGGCCCAACCGCGGACCCCGCCCGGACGCCGGGGGTCGGGGTCGCCCACTCCTTCGGTGAACGAGTCCCCCAATGCCACATACCGGCGCCACGGATGCCCGCCTGCAGCGGCCGGATAACCCGAGCTGCGCACGCCACCCTGGGCCTGGCGTCCTGACAGATCCTTGTCATTAATTGTCACCACACACCTCCTCGTGGGAAGCCTGCGCCCTTTCTCTGATTAACCACGGAAGGGGTCCACATGTTCCGAAAACCTGGCGGAATGCCGTGTTTGTGAATGGAATGCTTGCTGCTCGCCGGGCGTTAAAACGAGTGTCCGCTGTTATGGGTAACACCGGACTGACGGGAAGGTAATGAGCAGGAAAATCGAAACAGTGGAAACCGACACCGGGAAGGTCATCAGCTACCGCCGGCACCCCAACGGCGGGGGCCTGATCGGCCGTGGCGCCGAGGTGGACGAGTCGTCCTTCATCAGTCCAACCGCCTATGTGGAGGCCGGCGCCCAGGTGGGCCCCGGATGCCGGGTGGGCGGCGGCAGCTGGATCGACAGGCATGCTCGCGTCGGCCACAGGGTGGTGATCGGTGATGCTGTGTACGTGGGGCAGGGAGCGGTGATCGGCCACCGGGCCCGTATCGGCAGCCACTCCAAGATCGGCGCGGGCGCCGTGATAGGTCACGGAGTCCGCCTCCACGGCGACAGCAAGGTCGCCCAAGGCAGCCGCCTCCCGGCCAGGACCAGGGCGTCGGCAAGCTCTCCGCCGCCGTCCCTTTCGGACGGTAACCGTCAGGCGGCCTGACGCCTGGGTTTACCGGACAGCGTCCCTGCTCAACCGACGAAGCCGGGCCGGGCCCAAAGCCTCTCGTGGGACGCGCCTGAGTGGGATTAGCTTTAACGCATACCCACCGTTAGGTCATTGAAAGCGGGGATGCGTGATGGGTGGCGCAAGGGATCCTGATGGCGGACGCGGCCGCGACGACGAACCCGACGGGGCTGTTGCCGACGGTGTTGTCCCCGACGGGGCTGTTGCCGACGGGGCTGTTGCCGACGGTGTTGTCCCCGACGGTGTTGTCCCCTACACCGGGCCTGTGCCTTACGACGGCGACGTCCCCTACGAGGAGGACCGGGGCTATTTGGACGATGTGGGTGCCCCGGAAGAAGGTTCCTTGCCGGGAGGTCCGGCCGCTACCACCCGGGAAACGGTGGTTGCCCGCGAAGAGGAACGGTTCGGCGGCATCAAGATAGGTGCGGCTTTCTTCGGCTGGCTGACGGCGACCGCTGTGACTGTCGTGCTGGCCGTCTTTGTCATGGCGGCCGCACGGGCGGGCCTTCTGGCTGGCGCGGACATGACAGCATCCAGCCTGGCATGGTCATGGCCCGGTGATGTCACCGGCGCGGCGCTGCTGCTGGTGATCCCGCTCCTCGCCTATTTTTCGGGCGGTTACGTCGCGGGACGGATGGCGCGGTTCAACGGCGTCGGACAGGGACTCATGGTGTGGCTGTGGGCGGTGATTGTGGCCGCGGCAGCGGCCGTCGTCGCCATGGTGAGTGGGATTGTTGGCGGCGGCCAGCTGAACGTCCGGAACATGCTCAACGAATTACTTCGCCTTCCCGTGGACGAGGTCCCGCTGGGCACGGGAAGCATTATCGCGGCCATCGCCGTCGCCGCGCTGGCCCTGCTGGGCTCCGTCCTGGGCGGCATGGTTGGAGTTCATTACCATCGGAAAGTGGACCGGGTGGGGTTCACGCCGACGGAAACGTACTACCACACATAGGTCCGGCTCAGGCTTCGACGGGAGCTGCGAACCGTTCGCCGTTGAAGTATTCCAGCTGCCAGCCGTCAACGGCGTGGTGGTGGGCGAGGTTCAGAACGGCGTTGTCGACGCTTTGCAGCGTGCGGCCGATCGCGCGGCTGAGGCTCACGCGGATGAGCGTGCCGTGGGCCACCACCAGGACACGGCGGCCGCGAAATTCCTCGGCCAGTGTTTCCAGCGCGGCCAGCCCGCGGGAGGCTGCCTCGTCCTCACTTTCCGCGCCGCGAAAACCGCCGGGGATGCGCAGCGCTTCAAGTTCGGGGCCGGCCTGCAGGCCCTCAGCCGGTCCGAAGCTGCGCTCGGTGAGCTCCGGCACGTGCCGGTCCACGCTGAGCCCCAGCCCGTCGGCAATCAGCTTGGCGGTTTCGGCGGCACGGCTCAGCGGCGAGGACACGATCGCGTCCCACTCGTGGCCGGACAGAGCAGCGGCGGCGTCGCGCGCCTGTTCGCGGCCGACGTCGTTGAGCGGAATGTCCGTGGATCCCTGCAGCCGGCGCTGCGCATTCCAGTCAGTCTGGCCATGGCGGACAAGGGCGAACGTCGTAAGGGTCATGCCTTCCATTGTGCCTTGAGGGCGGGCCGGGTCATGGCACGCCCTCGGCCTTCAGGAACTGCCCTCCCTACGCTTGGGCGGCAGGCCTGCGGTGCTGGCCCGCACCACCAGTTCCGCCGGATAAATGACCGGTTCCGTTGACGTCTCGGGATCTTCAATTCGGCGGACCAAGAGCCGGCCTGCCGTGACTGCCATATCTACCATCGGCTGCGTGACTGTGGTCAGGTCCAGGCCGTTGCCGGCCGTGAGCCCGTGGTTATCAAAACCTACGACGGCGACATCCCGGGGTACCTCCCGGCCCAGGCTTCGTAGCGTCTCGATGACGCCCAGGGCCATAAGGTCCGATGCGGCGAACACCCCATCCAGCTCCGGCACCTCGGCCAGCAGGTTCCGGGCGGCGTCGGCGCCGCCCGCCGTCGTGAAATCCCCGTGGCTGACTGGTCCGGGACGAAGGCCGGCCTCACGCAGTCCCTGCTTCCACCCTTCCAGCCGGTCCGCGGCGGCGGTCATGTCGGCCGGACCGGCTACGGTTCCGAGGTTGCTGCGTCCTATGGAGGCAAGATGCCGCGCCGCCAAACGGCCGCCCTCGAAGTTGTCCAGGTCCACGAACGGGACGCCGAGCCCTGTGTCCCACGGCCTGCCGATCAGGACAGTGGGGAGGCCGGTCCTGGCGAGCGTCTCGGCCCAGTCGTCGGCGCGGTGGTGGGACACCACAATGGCACCGTCCACGTGGCCGCCGCGCAGATAGCGCATGGTCCTTGCAGAGTCGTCACCCGCGCGGGACATCAGCAGCACCAGTTGCATGTCTGTCCCCCGGAGGGCTTCGTTGACGCCGGTGATGACGGCGGCGAAGAAGGGGTCCATCATGACCCGGGCATCCGGCTCCGGAATGACCAACGCAATCGATGCGGTGCGTTTGGTCACCAGACTGCGCGCCGCACGATTCGGTGTGTACCCCAACGCGACGATCGCGGCGTCGACGGCGGCCTGGGCTTGCGGGCTCACTTTGAGGCCGCCGTTGATCGCCCTGGACGCCGTGGAGCGGGACACCCCGGCCGCCGTCGCAAGATCTTCAAGCGTGGGGCTCGGCCGCCCTGCCGGAGGGCGGCCGAGCTGGCGCGTCTGTTCCTTCATTACACCGACAATACGACACCTGACGCTGAAGCGGATGCGAGGGTGCCGGCGGCCGGAACTGCATTCTCCGCCGCCACCGAGGAATACCAGAGGGCGCTGGCCTTCGGGATGCGCAGCTGGGTTCGGTAGTCCACCCGGACCAGGCCAAAGCGCTGGTGATAGCCGAAGGACCATTCGAAGTTGTCCAGCAAGGACCAGGCGAGGTACCCGCGGACGTCAACTCCGTCTCGGATCGCGTCGTGCACCGCGCGAAGGTGGGCAGCGAAGAACCCGATCCGGTCCTGGTCGTCCACGAAACCGGCTTCATTCGGGACGTCATCGTAGGCTGCCCCGTTTTCCGTAATGAATACCGGGATGCCTGCGGGGCCAGTGTATTCGAGCTGCAGGCGGTTGAGCAGCCGGCGCAGCCCCTCGGGCTGGACCTCCCAGCCCATGCCGGTAACCGGCAGCCCGCGGGAAACAGAGCGGGCGCCGTCGGCGGCGACAAACGGGGAGGAGACGGGGCGCACCGCCGCCACCTCCGCACCTGCCGGCTCCGGGTGCTCCGCCGGGTCCTTGGTGACGGATTCCCCGTGATAGTAGTTGACGCCCAGCAGATCGAGCGGCGTCGAGATGATCGCCAGGTCGCCGTCGTGGATGCGTTCGGCCAGACCCAGGTGCGCCACGTCCGCCAGGAGATCCGATGGATATTCCCCCCTCAACACCGGGTCAAGGAAGATCCTGTTGAACTGGCCGTCGATCCGCCTGGCGGCGTCGCGATCACTGTCGCTGGCCGGGTCCCGGGGGTCGGCGACGGTCAGGTTCAAGGTGATGCCCAGGGTGGCCTCCGGGTCAAGGTGGCGCAGTTCGCGGGCCGCCAGTCCGTGGCCGAGCAGCAGATGGTGGGCGGCGGCCAGTCCCGCCCGGGGGTCCTGCCTTCCGGGTGCGTGGATTCCGGCGGCATACCCCAGGAACGCCGAGCACCACGGTTCGTTGAGGGTGGTCCAGATCCTGACCCGGTCCCCAAGCGCCGCATGAATGGTGGCCGCGTATTCCGCGAAGCGGTAGGCGGTGTCCCGGTTGGTCCAGCCGCCGTTGTCCTCCAGCGCCTGGGGCAGGTCCCAGTGGTACAGGGTCAGCCACGGCGTGATTCCGGCGTCCAACAACTCGTCCACCAGCCGGGAGTAGAAGCGGATACCTTCGGCGTTCGGCGTCACGCCATCCGGCATGCAGCGCGCCCATGACGTGGAAAAGCGGTAGGCCTTCATATTCAGGTGTTTCATGAGGGTGACGTCCTCCGCGTAGCGCCGGTAGTGGTCGCATGCCTCGTCACCGTTGTGTCCGTCGGCCACCGCGCCGGGCAGCCGCGCGAAGGTATCCCAGATCGAGTCCTGCCGGCCGTCAACATGTGCGGCGCCTTCGATCTGATATGCGGCTGTGGCCGCGCCCCACAGAAAACCTTCGGGGAATGTAAGCGGGGTGGTGCTCATCCTTTGACTGCTCCTTGCATAATTCCTGAAACGAGTTGGCGCCCTGCCGCGATGAAGAGCAGCAGCAGCGGGACGGTGGCCAGTACTGCACCGGCCAGCACCACCGAGTAGTCCACAAAGTGTGCGGCCTGCAGCAGCTGCAGCGCTACCGGCAGGGTCGGATTTGAGGGGTCCAGCACAATGAAGGGCCAGAAGAAGTTGGTCCAGGTGGCGACAAACGTGAAGAGCGCCAGCATGGCGGCGGCCGGTCGGGCCGCGGGGAATCCCACGTACCAGAAGGCCTGGATCATGGAGGCCCCGTCCATCCGGACAGCCTCGATGAGTTCATCCGGCAGGGCGTCGCGGAGGTACTGCGTCATCCAGAACACGCCGAAGGCCGTGACAATTCCGGGGATGATGACGGCCCAGAGGGTGCCGGTCCAGCCCAGCTTGGCCATCACGATGAACAGCGGCACCACGCCGAGCTGCGTGGGCACCGCCATGGTGGCTATCACGAAGACCAACAGTCCCTTGCTCCCGCGGAAGCGAAGTTTGGCGAACGCGAATCCGGCGAGGGTCGAGAAAATCACCACGGAGGCGGACGTGACGGTGGAGACCAGGATGCTGTTGCCCATGGCTTTCCAGAAAGGAATGCTGTCAAAGACCTTTGCGGCGTTGGCCAGGAAGTTCCCGCCCGGAAGGAGCGGGATGCCCCGGCTCAGCGCAGTGCTGTCGTGGCTGCCCACCAGGAAGGACCAGTACAGCGGGAACAGGGAGGCCAGCAGGACGGCGCCCAGGGCACCGTAGGTCAAGGGTCCGGGACGCCGGATGTCCCCGGCGCCGCCGCGGTTCCGGGGCCGCCCCGCCCGCGGGTTCGGGCGCTTGGCGGCTGCCTTGGCGGCCCCTTTTCCGGCGGTCTGTCGGATCATGGGGATGGAGCTCATTTGCGGCCTCCCTGGTTAGCGATGCGCCGGGTGAGAAGGAAATTCACGAGGGCGATCAGCACAATCATCAGGAACAGCAGCCACGCCACCGCGGATGCCCTGCCAAAGTTGCGCTGGCCCCAGCCAAGCTCCCAGATGTACATGGTCAGTGTTTGCCACTGCCGGTCGGCGCCGCCGAGTCCGGACTGGTCAAACACCCGCGGCTCATCGAAGATCTGCAGCCCGCCGATGGTGGACGTGATGGCCACGAAAATCACGGTGGGCCGGAGCATCGGAACCGTCACTGACAGGAACTGTCGGACGCGGCCGGCGCCGTCGATGGTGGCCGCCTCGAAGACATCGCGCGGGATGGCCTGCATCGCCGCCAGGAAGATCAGTGCGTTGTAGCCGATCCAGCGGAAGTTCACCATCGTGGCGATGGCAACGTGGCTGGCAAGCTGGTCGGAATGCCAGCGGACCGGGTCGAGGCCCAGGAGGCCAAGGAATTCATTGACGAGGCCGAACTGGTCGGCAAAGAGATTGTTGAAGATCAGTCCAACCGCCACGGGAGCCACAACGAAGGGCACCAGCACCCCCATCCGCCAGAACGTCTTGGCCCGCAGGTTGGCGTCCAGCACCGCTGCGATCAGCAGCGCCAGCACCACTTGCGGCACGGAAGAGAGCAGGAAGATGCTTAACGTGTTGCCCACTGCGTTCCAGAAGTACGGCTGCCCAAGGACAAAACTGAAGTTCTCGAAACCGATGAACTTGCCTTGGCCGCCGATCAGGTTCCAGTTGTGCAGTGACACCCAGCCTGTGTAGAGCAGCGGAAACAGTCCCGTGAGCGCAAACAGCAGGAAGAACGGCGAGATGTAGAGGTAGGGCGACAGCTTGACGTCCCACTTCGATACCTGTTGCGAAAACGCGAGCCGCCGGACGTCCCTGTTGCCGGGTTTTTCCTCGTCAATTGATTGGCCTTGGGGCCTGACCCGGTCCGTTACTGACATGGCTTAGAGCGACTTCACAGCCGTGAGGAACTTCGCCCAGGAGGACTCGGCGTCGTCCGACTTGTCCACGTCAACGCGGGTGAGAGCCTGCTGCATAGCGTCGTTGATGGCGAAGAACTTCGGTCCCTTGAACGGGGAGTCACCGACGGCCTTGGCACGCTCTGCGAAAATCTTGCCGGTGGGGGCGTTGTTGAAGAACGCGTTGGTCTGGCCCAGCAGTTCCTCACTGGTCAGCGCCTCAACCTGGCTCGGGAACGTGCCCTTGGCGGTGAACGCCTTGATCTGCTGCTCCGGGGCGGTCAGCCAGGCTGCGAGCTTCTTGGCCTCAGCCTGGTTCTTGCCCTGCGACGGGACGGTCAGGTACGAACCGCCCCAGTTGCCGCCGCCACCCGGGAAGACGTTGGCGACGTCCCAGCCCGCGACGCCGGCAGCGTTGCCTTCAATGACACCGAGCATCCAGCCGGGGCAGAGAGTCGTGGCGAACTTCTGGGACTGGAAACCGGCCACCCAGTCGTTGCTCCACTGGCCCAGGTGCGCCGAGAGGTTGTCCTTCGTCGAGGCGTTCAGGACCTTGGTGTAGACCTCCTTGACCTCCGGGTTGTCGGCGGCGATGACCGTGCCGTCCTCGTTCTCGTAGGCCTTCGACATCTGGTTGCTCATGCCTTGGTAGATGGCGCCGGCGGAATCAAACCATGCCGGGCCCGTCCCTGCGGCGGCGAACTTCTTGCCGGCGTCGAAGTAGCTGTCCCAGGTGGTGCCGAGCATCTTGGCGACAGATTCGCGGTCCGACGGCATCCCGGCGGCTTCAAGCAGTGCCCCGTTGTAGCAGACAGCCTCAGGCCCGGAGTCCGTTCCGTAGCCGATGAGGTGCCCGTCCTGGGTGGTGGCTGCCTCGGTCTTCCATTCCAGCCAGCGCCCTTCCACGGCAGGGTCCTTCAGATCCACGAACTGGTCCGGGTACTCCTTGAGTTCGGACAGCCAGTCGACCTCGATGGCCTCGATGTCCGAGAGGCCCGATCCCGCCGCCAGGCGCGTGGTCAGGTTGTCGCGCGCTTCGTTCGTGGTGGCGGCCTTTTTGTGCTGGATCGTCACGTTCGGGTTGAGGGTCTCGTATTCCTTGAGCAGGTTCTCGTAGCCGAACTCGTTGAACGTCGCGAGGCTGAGGGTGACCGGCTCCTTGCCTGTTTCACCGGTGGGCCCGGCGTTCTTGGGGGCATCCGCGCCGCAGCCACTCAGAGCGAGTGTGAGGCAGGCGGCCGATGCCGACAGGGCGGCAAGTTTGCGGGGGAATTTCACGCGGGGACTCCTTTGTCAGGGTGTGGGGACCGGAAGGGTAAGGGGCCGGCCGCCCCGGATCGGTACATGAGAGCGCTCCCAGATCGATCATGGGAGCGCTCTCACCAGCATGGTGTCGTACATCACGCCGTATTGTCAACAGCGCCATACCTGCCCATTTCGAACCCTTGCCCGGAGCTGGATGCGGTGTTACGCTTCCCGGCGGGAGCGCTCCCACACCTCCGCGGGCACCGGGAGCAGGGCTCCAGTTCCCCGGCAGCCCCCGTGAGCGGCCGAAGGGAAATCCGTCCCAACAGAGAGCAGGACCAGCAATGCCGCTAGCCCACTTCCGCCTCCGACCAGGGGCGCCGCAGCCCCGCCTCCGGAGGCCTCTGCGTCTCCACACCCGGCTGTTCGCGGGCAGCATCGCCGTCCTGCTGGGCGCGCTGGCCACAGGTGCCGGTCCCGCAACGGCGGCCGAGCCCGCCGCACCGGCGAAGCCGGCCCCGGGACAGCCGCAGCCCGCGCCCCAGCCCGCGAAAGCCAAGACAGCGCCGGCGCCGGAGTTCGGTCCCAACGTCCGGATCTTCGACCCGAGCATGCCTGTGGCCGAGATCCAGGCCGAGGTGGACGCCATTGCGGCCACCCAGGTCGACGACGAAATGGGTACCAACCGGTACTCCCTGCTGTTCAAGCCCGGCACCTACGGCAGTGCCGAGGAGCCGCTGATCGTCCAGGTTGGCTACTCCACGGAGGTCGCCGGCCTCGGGGCATCGCCCACGGATGTCACCATCAACGGGCACGTCGACGTCTACAACCGGTGCCTGACCGCGGACAACTGCATCGCCCTGAATAACTTCTGGCGCTCGTTGTCCAACCTCACCATCAACGTCACCGGCCTCGACGGCTGCCGGAGTTCGGCCAACTTCTGGGCCGCCTCCCAGGCCTCCCCCATGCGGCGGGTCAACATCACCGGCGGCAACCTGTCCCTGATGGACTACTGCACTGCCGGGCCGCAGTACGCCAGCGGCGGCTTCATCTCAGATTCGAAGACCGGGGCCGTCATCAACGGCTCGCAGCAGCAGTACTTCGTACGTGACAGCAGCATCGGCGACTGGTCCAACGGAGTCTGGAACCAGGTCTTCTCCGGTGTGGACGGAGCCCCGGCGCAGTCCTTCCCCAATCCGCCGTACACCAACCTGGCGAGCACCCCGATCAGCCGTGAGAAGCCGTACCTCACCCTCGACGCCGACGGCCAGTACAGCGTTTTCGTTCCGGCGGTCCGCCAGGACTCCGCCGGGACCACCTGGGAAGACGGTCCGACGGCGGGCCGCAGCATTCCGCTGTCCGACTTCTATGTGGCCAGGCCCTCCGACTCGGTCAAAACCATCAACTCCCAGCTGGCGCGCGGCAAGAATCTGCTGCTCACACCGGGGGTCTACGGCATCGACGAAAGCATTGAAGTAAAACGAGCCAACACGGTGGTGCTCGGCCTCGGAATGGCCACTCTCACCGCAGTCAATGGCGCCGTTCCCTTAACCGTCGCGGATGTTCCCGGCGTCGATATTGCGGCGGTGACGGTCGATGCCGGCGAGGTGAATTCACCCGCGCTGATGAGGATCGGCAAGGCCGCACAGGGCGAGGGCGGCGGGCCCGCCAACTCAGCGGTCCACACCGACCCCGGCAATCCCACCACGCTCCACGATGTGTTCTTCCGCATCGGCGGCCCGCATGTGGGCAAGGCGTCAGTCAGCCTGGAAGTCAACAGCGACAACGTGCTGCTCGACCACATCTGGGCCTGGCGTGCGGACCACGGCAACGGCGTCGGCTGGACAAGCAACACCGGGGACAACGGCGTCATCATCAACGGCGACCACGTCACGGCCACCGGCCTGTTCGTGGAGCACTACCAGGAGTACAACGTCATCTGGAACGGCGAACACGGCAGGACTGTCTTCTTCCAGAACGAACTGCCCTACGACGCGCCCAACCAGGCCGCTTGGCAGCATGACGGCATCCTGGGCTGGGCAGGCTACAAGATCGCCGATTCCGTCAGGACCCACGAACTCTGGGGCGGGGGCAGCTACGTCTATAACAACGTGGACCCCACCATCCACGCCACCCGGGGCTTTGAAGTGCCCGTAACGCCAGGCGTGAAGCTGCACGGCCTGCTCACGGTCAACCTTGGCGCCGGAACCCTGGACCACGTCATCAACGACACCGGCGCGCCGGTATCGACGGATGCCGTCGGAGTGCCCAGCTACGTGGCGAACTTCCCCTGAGCACCCCGCGTGGGCGGGTACTCATCGTCCCGTCCACGCGGCTCCCGGCTGCTGTCCCGCCGGATTCAGGGAATCAGCCCGCGGCCTGCCGTCGCACGATCTCGTTGATCCAGACCGGCGCGAACGGGGAGGTGCAGTTCGGCGGCGTCGGGTAGTCCTTGAGCACCTCGAGCCGTTCACCGATGTCGATCGCCCGGGCACGGTACGCGGCATGGTGAATCCCGATCTGCGCCAGGCAGGTGTTCATCGCCCATTGCAGGCGGTCGGGTGCCTCCTTCATCTGCGCCTCGATGGTATCCAGCAGCCCCGGCAGGTCCAGCCCTTCAGGGTTCTTCGCGACCCGTTCGCTGGTGAGCGCCCAGCCGGCGCTGGCCACCACCGGATCTGAATCCGCAGTCCAGGCCACGCGCAGCCCTTCGGCATGCGGGCTGCGCTTGACCACGTAGTTCACCAGCCAGTCCTGCACCTTGGGCGCCCGCGCCTGGCGCAGCATGGCATCCAGTTCCCCGCGTTCGAACTCCTTGGGCCGGCAGATCAACAGCCCGAGCAGCCGGGCCGCGGTGTCGTCCGTCGCCCACAGCTCGCGGGCCAGGGCCTGCTGGGCCTTGAGCCGTTTGGCGATGGCACGCAGCTTGGAGAGGTTCACGCCGTGATCATCGCCGTGCTTCTCGTTGACTGAGCGCATTCCTGGGTCTTCGAGCTCGGCCAGTTCGGCTTTCAACTCGGCAACTGTCGTCTCGGACATTCCAACCTCCCGGTCATTCACCCGCTGGGTCCCAGCCTACGGCCCAACGAAGAAAGGGGCGGCCGGAATCCGGCCGCCCCTCGGCATCACTCGGCGTCGACTGTAACCACAATCTTGCCGCGGGTGTGCCCCTCCATGTTGAGGCGGAAGGCATCTGCCGCCTGCGCCAGCGGGAAGGTTTGTGCCACCTCAACCCGGAGCTTGCGCTCATCGACCAGATCGGCCAGTTCCTGCAGCTCGGCGCCTACGGGGTTCACCCACATCCAGGTACCGCCGTGCTGCTCCACCTCGCTGTCCGCGATGGAGGCGTGCCTGCCTCCGTCAGCCAGGACAGCCAGCGTGGATTCGAGGTTGCCGCCCACGAAGTCCGCGACCACGTCGACGCCTTCAGGACGCAAGGCGCGGACCCTGTCTTCGAGTCCTTCGCCGTAGCTGACGGGCTCGGCACCGAGCGACCGGATGAAGTCGTGGTTCTTTTCTGACGCGGTCGCAATCACTTTGGCGCCGCGCGCCGCGGCAATCTGGATACCCAGGGACCCGACGCCGCCGGCGCCGCCATGGATCAACACGGTCTCCCCCGCCTTGAGGCCCAGGCGGTTGAGGACCTGATATGCCGTCAGTCCCGCCAGCGGAAGGCCTGCGGCCTCGTTCCAGGTCAGGGAGGCGGGCTTGCGGGCCAGGAGCCGTTCCGGCAATGCGATGTACTCGGCGAAACTGCCGCCGTGGACATAGTCTTTGCGGCCATAGGAAATGACTTCATCGCCGGGCTGGAAATGCGGCGCATCGATGCCGACCGACTCTACGACGCCGGCCACATCCCACCCGGGGATGGCCGGGAACTGCAGGTCCATGGCTGCGTCGAGGTAGCCGGCCATGATTTTCCAATCGACCGGATTCACCGCCGCCGCCTTGACCTTGACCAGGACCATCCCCGGCCCGACCTTCGGCAGGGGCTCCTCCGTCAACCCAAGGACGTTCGGACTTCCGTATTCGCTGTAAGTAATTGCCTTCATGCAGGCCTCAACCGATATCTTCCGGACACTATTCCGGACCTACCCGGCAGACCCCGACTGTTCCGCGTAGGCGCTGGCCTGGTCGCGCACCTGGCGAACATAGGAGTCGGACTGGTTGTAGGCGAGCACCGCACCGGTCCACCCCCTGGCGGTGGTGAGGTCACGGCCGCCCCCGCACAGGTAGGTGGCGGCGCTGAGTGCGGCATCGTCGATGTTCAGCGGGTCGGCGACGCCGTCGCCGTTTCCGTCCCGTCCCGCCTGTTCCCACGTGGAGGGAATGAACTGCATGGGTCCGACGGCGCGGTCCCAGAGGGCGTCGCCGTCGAGCACGCCGTCGTCCGTGTCCGGGATGGCGGCGAAACTGCCGCCGTCGAGGCTGGGGCCGATAATCGGCCCGCTCACCTGCCCGGTGTTCGACAGGCTGCCGCCTCCGTGACTCCCGTGCGCGGACTCCACGAAGCCGATGGCGGCCACGGTATTCCACCCGATCCGGCACTCGGGCGTGGCGGCGTTGGCGAGCTCCGCAGCAGCTGCGTAGGCCTGGAGTGCCCGGGCGGGAATGCCCGTCTGCGCCGCGGTCCGGGTGAGCCATTCCGCGTCAATCGTGCTGTCCGTAATGTCCACGGCCCTGGAGCTGAAAGCGGTCAGCGTCGCGAGTTTCGCCCCTGATTGCGGCGGTGCCGACGGATCCCAAGGCCCTGCCGTGCCGGACGGGCGGAGCACCCAGAACAGGAGCCCCGTGATGACGCAGGTCGCGAAAAGGCAGAAGACGGCAAGGCGCTTGAGGCGGAGCATGGACGTGGCGGTTCTCATTTCCGGTGTTTTGTTTAGCCGGGAGCAACTTACACCATCTTCCCCTTGCTTCCCCTCCCGACGGCGGCGCAACCCCGGAGGACCGGCTGGCGCCGATTTTTGGCGCCAAAAAAGCCCCGGACCTAATGGTCCGGGGCTTTGGGGCCCGTTACCGCTCGATGCTGACGGCGAGATCCAGGTGAATGTCACTGTCGGCCACAAGGCGGTCCTGGAGGTAACGCGCCAGGCTCGCATCGGTGGCGGTGTGAATGCTATTCGGCACCGCTCCCCGCAAAAGCGCCTGCGTGTCAGTGGACTTGACCACGTCCAGCGGCGCCCAGCCACGGTGGCTGGAGGTGAGTCGCTCAATGTCCGTGCGGAAAGAGCGCTTGTGGTCCTCACGGACGGTGGCACGAACGGTGAACGGGATAAAGGAAGTAGGCAAAAGAGGTCCTCTCACGAGGCAACCGGTGGTCGGCGCCCCAGTGATAACAAGTCGCATCAAGGCTCCTGTTATTCCCCCGAAGCTGCCGACGAGTCCGACGTCACGGGGGGCGGGAGGCGGACCTACCGCAGAATCACCGTGCGGTTGCCGAGCAGCAGGATCCTGCCTTCGCAGTGCCAGCGCACGGCATTGCGCAGGGCGGCGCATTCGGCGTCCCGGCCAACGGCCACCAGGTCGTCCGCCGTGTAGGTGTGGTCCACCTCGATGACCTGCTGCGAAATGATCGGGCCCTCGTCGAGTTCAGCGTTGACGTAGTGGGCCGTTGCGCCCACGGTCTTCACGCCGCGGTCATAAGCCTGGTGGTACGGCTTGGCACCCTTGAAGCTGGGCAGGAACGAGTGGTGGATGTTGATGGTCCGGCCCGCGAGCCTGGCCGAGAGTTCATCGCTCAGGACCTGCATGTAGCGGGCAAGCACCACCAGTTCCACATCAAGCTCGTCCACGAGTTCCATCAGCCGTGCTTCGGCTTCCGGTTTCGTCTCCTTCGTCACCGGCAGGTGGAAGAAGGGGATGCCGTGCCACTGGACCAGCGCCTCCTGCTCGCGGTGGTTGGAGACGACGGCGACGATCTCCACCGGGATGTCCCCGGTGCGCGCCCGGAACAGCAGGTCATTGAGGCAGTGCCCCATCTTGGACACCATCACCAGGACGCGGCGTTTGCGGCCGTGCGGCTCCAGCTGCCAGTTCATCTGCCACTGTTCCGCGAGGGCGGTGAAGTCCCGGCGGAGCTCCTCGGTGCTGAAGGCCTCCTGCTGCGAGGAGAAGTGGACCCGCATGAAGAAGTGCCCTTCCTTGCGGTCCCCGTACTGCTTGTTGTCGATGATGTCGCAGCCGTGGTCCAGCAGGAATCCCGAAATCGCGTGGACAATGCCGAGCGACTCGGCGCAGTCGAGGGTCAGCACATGCTCGGCCTCGGCGGAGGGTTCCGCCGGCTCCGGGGCAGATTGGTTCAGCGTCTGTGCGGTGCTCATTTCTTCACGTTCCCCAGTTCCTCCGCGGCGGATTCGGGCTCCATGTCCTGGCTGAGTTCAGCCTGGAACGTGGCGTAGCGGGCCAGGTGCGCGGGGCGGCGGCGCAGTACCAGCCAGGCGGCGCCGAGCAGGATGAACCACACCGGCGTCACCAGGAGCGCCAGCAGCGTGTCCGGCTGCGTGGTGAGCGCCCACAGGACGAAGGCGAAGAAGGCGAAGACCACCCACACCATGGGGACGCCGCCGGGCATCCGGTACTTTGACGCCTCGTGCAGCTGCGGGCGGCGCCTGCGGAACGCGATGTAGCTGGCCAGGATGATGGACCAGACAAAGACGAAGCAGACGGCGGAGACGGTGGTCACCATGTCGAAGGCCTTGCCGATGTCCGAGCCGGCATACATCAGGATCACGCCGGAGAGCAGCAGGACGCAGGAGAGGAACAATGCATTCTGCGGGACCTTGCGGCGGGACAGGCGGCTGAACACGGACGGTGCGTCACCTTCCTGGGCCAGGCCGTAAACCATGCGCGATGTGGAATATATACCGGAGTTCGCCGAGGACATCGCGGAGCTGAGCACCACCAGGTTCACCACGGTGGCGGCGGCGCCGAGTCCGGCCAGGGAGAACATGGCGATGAACGGGCTGTGGCCGGCCTGGAACTGGGTCCAGGGCGTGACGGACATCAGGATGATGAGGGCGCCCACGTAGAAGAGCAGCACGCGAATGGGGATGGAGTTGATGGCCTTGGGCAGGTTCTTCTCCGGGTCCTTGGCCTCCGCGGCCGTGGTGCCCACCAGCTCAATGCCCACAAAGGCGAACACTGCGATCTGGAAGCCGGCCACAAAACCCATGAACTCGTTCGGGAAGAACCCTCCGTGGCTCCACAGGTTCGAGAAGGTGGCCGGGCCGGCGTCGGACTGGAATCCGCTGAAAATCATGAACAGGCCCACCAGGATCAGCGCCGCGATGGCGATGATCTTGATCAGTGCGAACCAGAACTCCGTCTCGCCGAAGGCCCTCACCGTGGTGAGGTTCAGCAGCAGGAGGATGGCGATCGTGGCCAGGCCCGGGATCCACAGGGGAAGCCCCGGCCAGAGTTCCTTTGAGTAGCCGGCAATGGCGATGACGTCCGCGATTCCGGTGATCACCCAGCAGAACCAGTAGGTCCAGCCGGTGAAGAAGCCGGCCCAGGGGCCCAGCAGGTCCGCCGCGAAGTCGCTGAAGGACTTGTAATTCAAGTTGGACAGCAGGAGCTCGCCCATGGCCCGCATCACGAAGAACAGCATGAAGCCGATGATCATGTAGACGAAGATGACGGACGGACCGGCCGCCGAGATGGTTTTGCCGGAGCCCATGAAGAGCCCGGTGCCGATGGCGCCGCCAATGGCGATCAGCTGAATGTGCCGGTTGCTCAGCTGCCGCTCAAGATGCGGCTCCTGGTGGGCGGTCAGGGTCTTAGTTGTCACGTGCTGCTCCTCGGATCAAAGCGGACTGGAGTGCTGCTGAGGTGGTCGCCTGATCCGGCCCGCCGGGGGCCGGATCAAGGTTGTTGAAGCTGTACAGATGGATGCCTGCGATGTTCCCCGGCTGGCTTTCCAGCCCGGCCACCAGGCTCTGCGGCGAGTAGCGGTCACCGCTCAGCAGCTTGCGCGCCAGCGGCCCCTTGCGGCTGAGGAACTTGAGCGAACTTCCGACGCCGATCTGCGTCGCCAGGGAGACCAGCTTGGTCCGCGGAACCGCCCCGGCCACGCCGGCCCACACTGGCAGCTGCACCCCTTCCCGGCGCAGGAGCGCCGCGAAGTCGAGGATTTTCGGCGCGGAGAAGCACATTTGCGTGACAACGTTCGATGCCAGGTGCTGCTTTTCCAGCAGGGCGTCCAGCAGGTCCACCGGGCCCACCAACGGGTGGCCCTCCGGGTAGCCCGCAATGCCAACCCGCATCCTGCCCCCGGTGTACTGGGCGATGTCTTCCAGTACCGGGAGGGCCGAGCCGTAGGGGCCTGCCGGCTGCTTCCGGTCTCCGCCGATCACAAACACTTCACCGATGCCGGCAACATCGCAGTCGCGCAGGATGCCGGTGAGCTCGGAACGGCCGGGAAGGCTCCGCGCCGCAATGTGCGGGATGACCGAATAGCCGAGCAAACCCAGCTGTACGGCGGCTCGCATGGTCCGCTCAATGCCATGGTGGGGCAGGCACGTCACGGTGAGCGCCGTGGTCAGAGGCACGTGGGCCCTGACCCGGTCAACGATTCCCTCTGAAGGGATGATTTCGGTCCTGATGGGGAACATCATTGGTCCTCTCTGGCTATCAAATGGTTGTCAGGAATGTGCTGCGATGAGGGAGCTGGCTTCCTGGCGGGTGCTGCCGGAGCTCTCGATGTGGGCGAGTTCGGCCGGGATGTCCCAGCCCTTCTTGCGCATCGCGGTGGCCCAGAGCCGGCCGGCACGGTAGGAGGAGCGGACCAGCGGCCCGGACATGACGCCGAGGAAGCCGATCTCCTCGGCCTCCGTGGCGAGGTCCACGAATTCCTGCGGCTTGACCCAGCGGTCCACGGGGAGGTGCCGTTCGGACGGGCGCAGGTACTGGGTGATGGTGATCAGGTCGCAGCCGGCCTCGTGCAGGTCCCGGAGGGCCTCGGAGATTTCCTCGCGGGTCTCGCCCATGCCCAGGATCAGGTTGGACTTGGTGACCATGCCGAGGTTCCGGCCCTGCGTGATGACGTCCAGGGACCGCTCGTAGCGGAACGCGGGGCGGATGCGCTTGAAGATCCGCGGCACGGTTTCGACGTTGTGCGCGAAGACCTCGGGCTTGGAGTCGCAGATCGCGGCGATGTGTTCGGGTTTGCCGGAGAAGTCCGGGATCAGCAGTTCGACGCCGGTGCCCGGGTTCAGTTCGTGGATCTTCCGGACCGTTTCGGCGTAGAGCCACACGCCTTCGTCGGCGAGGTCGTCCCGGGCCACCCCGGTGACGGTGGCGTAGCGCAGCTGCATGGCCTGGACCGAGCGGGCCACCTTGGTGGGTTCGAACATGTCCACCGGGGAGGGCTTGCCGGTGTCGATCTGGCAGAAATCGCAGCGCCGGGTGCACTCGGAGCCGCCGATCAGGAACGTGGCTTCCTTGTCTTCCCAGCACTCGAAGATGTTCGGGCAGCCTGCTTCCTCACACACGGTGTGCAGGCCCTCCTTC